>JAKLFB010000015.1 GCA_022711435.1 Verrucomicrobiota bacterium | reverse complement strand
GGCGGGCGCCGAGGTGGAGTTTGGCAACACGGTGCTGCTGGGAGAAAACCGGCAAGGGCTGATCCTGGACTATCGGTTGTTTCGGGAGTCGGCGCCGGCCGACAGCCAATTGCTCTTCTCCAGTTTGGCGCAGGTGTTGGGGCTGGCGGGCCGGCCGGTGGGAGCGGCGGTGGCGGATCGGGGCTTTGCCAGTGCCGCCAACCATCGGGCGCTGATGGATTCGGGCACCTTCGATGCGGTCTGTCCGCGAAGGCCCGCCGAACTGGCCCGCAAGATGAAGGGCCGGCGGTTTGCGCGGCTGCAGCGTCGCCGGGCTCAGACGGAGGCCCGGATTGCGATTCTCAAGCAGGGATTTCTGGGGCGGCTGATGAGAGCCAAAGGGTTCGCGCATCGGGAGCTGGCGCTGGCTTGGGGGGTGTTGACACACAACTTGTGGGTGCTGGCGCGAATGAGAAAGTCGAAGAAGCGGGCCGAGCCGCTCGCGCAGGCGGCGTAGAGGTTTGAGGGGACGGCCGTGTAGCTCAGCAGTGAGGCAGTGTCTCTACAGTTCAAGAAAAGGCCGCAGGAAAGACGCTCCCGGCTCGATTTCTAATCCATCCATCGGAAAATTTACACTGGCCCAAGGCCGCTCACACAGGTTGGCCGAAAACCCCGGCTTTTGGGACAAGCTCTAACTAAGCGCCATTCATGACCGACCCCTTTCCGGACGGCTGGAGACAAAAGGGAGACAAAAGGATTGATTTGACCGCGTCGAGACCCCTTTATATGCGCATGCTTCAGGCAGGTCCATCGGAGCCATGAACACCGGCCGGGTCAGCTCGTTCAGGTTGCGTCTTCAGGGCTGCGCGAATCGGGTCGTCGATGGCGGCTGGACAGCCTGGTGATCCGGAGAGAATGATGAACCTCGAAACTGCCCTGAGCGCCGCACTCCCGAAAACCTCGGGCCTCCGCCACCGGCTGCACGCCATCCCCGAGCTCTCCGACCAGGAACACCAGACGGCTGCCTTGATCCGGGAGGAGCTCGATCAGATGGGCCTTGGCTTTACCCAAGGCGTGCCCGAGGCGCCAACGGCCACCATCGCTATCGTCGGCGATCCCGCCAGACCCTGCATCGCGTTCCGGGCCGATATCGATGCCCTGCCCATCGAGGAGAAGACCGGGCTGGAATATGCCAGCCGGCATCTCGGCCGGATGCATGCTTGCGGCCATGACGGGCACACGGCCATTCTGCTCGGCTGCGCATCGATCCTGAAGGGCTGGGCCGATGATCTGCCCGTCTGCGTGAAGCTGATCTGGCAGCCGGCGGAGGAAGAAGGCGGGGGGGCATTGCGCCTAGTGAAAGCCGGCGTCCTCGATGGCCGGCTGGGCCCGCCCGTGGATGCCATCTTCGGCCTGCACGGCTGGCCTGCGCTGCCCCTGGGCGCCGTCAGCACCCGGCCCGGCCCTCTGATGGCGAGCACCGACCGCTTCGCCGCGACGTTCGTCGGCCGCCGCTGCCATGGCGCTTTCCCGCACCTCGGCCGCGATCCCATCGTCGCCGCGTGCGAGGCTGTCGTGAACCTGCAGCAGTGCGTCAGCCGCGATCTCGATCCCACCGAGCCGGGTCTGGTCACCGTGGGCGTGGTCCAGGGCGGCGTCGCGGTGAACATCATCCCGGAAACCGCCTGCATCAGCGGCACCGTGCGCACCCTGACGCACCCGGCCCGCCACATGCTCCGCGAATCGATCCAGCGGCGTTGTGCCGGCATCGCCGCCGCCCAGGGATGCCGCCTCCAGCTCGATTGGACCGAAGGCTATCCACCCTTGATCAACGATCCTGCGATGGCGGGCTACGTGGCCGCGACGGCGCGGGCCGCGCTCGGGGCCGATCGGTTCATCCCCGCCGACCGGCCGTCCATGGGAGGCGAGGATTTTGCCTACTACCTCGCGAGCACCGCCGGATGCTTCTTCCAGCTGGGGATATGCGGGGCCGGCCAGGAGTCTTCGCGTTCGCTGCACACCGACGATTTCGACTTTCCGGATGCGGCGCTGGCCGTGGGCATGCGAATGTTTCTATCGCTCGCGCTCAACTACCCGGGGCAGCCATGAGCCGAACGACAAAAGATCCAATGACTGTAGGACCGATCCTGAGCGGCAAAGAGCTCAAGGACGGCGGCGCCGGGTTTGTCGATGTGGTAAACCCGGCCACCGGCGAGACCGTGGCTCGCGAGGCCTGCTGCGACGAAGCCACGCTGAGCCGCATCGTGCAGTCCAGCGACGATGCGTTCCGCTCGGCCGAATGGCAGGGTCGAACTCCCGCAGACCGCTCCCGCCTCCTGCTCGAACTCGCCGATCGGATCGAGGCGCGCGCGGAGCGGCTGATCGACCTCGAGCTGCTCGATGTCGGCAAGCCCATCTCCCAGCTGCGCGGCTCCGAGCTCCCTCTGGCCGCGCGGATCGTTCGGTTCTATGCCGGCGCCGCCAGCCAGATCGAAGGCGCGGTCAAAAGCACCGCCGCAGGATGCGTCTCCCTCACCACTTGGGAGCCCTGGGGCGTCGTCGGAGGCATCCTGCCGTGGAACTACCCGCTCGTGAACGCGGCGATGAAAGCCGCGCCTGCGATCGCCGCGGGCAATGCCATCGTGCTCAAGCCTTCGGTGGAAACGCCGCTGGCGACGGTCGCGTTCGCCAAGCTCTGCCTCGAGGCCGGTTTTCCACCCGGGATCGTCAATGTGGCCACCGGTCCGGGATCTGGCGCCGGCCACCGGCTCGTGACTCATCCGCTGGTGAGGAAGATCTCCTTCACGGGCTCCACTCCCGTGGGGCAGCAAATCCAGAGGCTCGCGGCCGGCTCCCTCAAGCCCGTTAATCTCGAATGCGGCGGCAAGAACGCCATGATCGTGTTTGCCGATGCCGATCTGGAGCGTGCGGCCCAGGCGGCCCTCCTCAGCGCCTTCGTCAATGCTGGCCAGCTCTGCGTCTCCTGCTCGCGTCTCCTGTTGCAGCAATCCGTGGCGGCTCGATTCACCCGGCTGCTCCAGAAGAAAGCCCGGCGGATCACCGTTGGCGATCCCCGCGATCCCCGCACGCTCATGGGTCCGATGATCACCCGCGCGCAGTTCGAGCTCGCCCTCTCCGCCATCGCACGGGCGCGGAGCGAGGGCTGCCGGGTTCTTTGCGGCGGCGGCTGGCTCAGGCTCCCCGGCCCGCTGGCCGGCGGATTCTGGATCGAGCCCACCATTCTCGGAGGCGTCAGGCCGGGCATGAGAACGCACGACGAGGAGATCTTCGGCCCCGTGCTGGCGCTCCTGCCCTTTCGAGACGAGGCCGAGGCCGTCTCCATCGGCAACGGCGTCGACTACGGCTTGTCGGGCTCGGTCTGGACATCGGATGGCGAGCGCGCCCTGCGCATGGTCAAGGCCTTGGATACCGGGATCCTCTGGGTGAACACGATGCTGACCGGCTACCCGGAAATTCCCGTGCCGCCCCACAAGCTCAGCGGCACCGGAGTCGAGCTGGGCGTGGAAGGACTCCTCGCCTACTGCAAGCGCAAGAGCGCAGTGATCGGTTACAACCCCAGGACGCCTGTGGGATGGGGCCTGTGAAGATTGAGCGGAAACAGCTATGCACGAACCCACCGCAGACAGCCTGATTGGCCAGCCAGTCGACGCTCTGCCCACCCCCGCCCTGGTGGTCGAGTCGGAGGCGCTGGAACATAACCTGGCCCTGCTCGCCACCTACTTCGCCTCCCGCCCGGCCAAGCTCCGCCCTCACTTCAAGTCCCACAAGTGCGTGACCCTGGCCAGGCACCAGCTCGAGGCAGGCAGCGCCGTCGGGATCACCTGTGCCAAGCTGGCCGAAGCCGAGGCCCTGGTGGCGGGCGGGATCCGCGACGTGCTCATTGCCAACCAGGTGGTTGGACCCGCCAAGGCCCGCCGGCTGGCAGCCCTCAACCGCTCGGCAGCCGTGAGATCGGCTGTGGATTCGCTCGTCAACCTCGCCGAGCTGGGCGAAGCGGCCACCGCCGCCGGCGTGACGATCGGCGTGCTGATCGAGATTGATATCGGGATGCACCGCTGCGGTGTCCCCCCCGGAGAACCCGTCCTCGCGCTGGCCTCGAGGATCCGTGAGACGCCCGGCCTCCGCCTTGACGGGCTCCAGGCCTACGAGGGGCACCTCGTAACCCATCCCGATCCCCAGGAGCGGCGGGCCAAGGTCGCCAAAGCCATGGAGCCCGTCCAGACCACTGCCCGTCTCCTCCAGGATGCCGGATTCTCTTGCGAGATCGTGTCCGGCGGCGGGACCGGCACCTACGACATCACGGGGAACCTGGAACCCTTCACCGAAATCCAGGCCGGCAGCTACGCGCTCATGGACTGCTCCTACAAGAAGGTCTCCCCGATGTTCCGAAACGCGCTGTTCATCCTGGCCACCGTGATCTCCTCGCACCAACATTTCGTCGTGGCCGATGTCGGGCTCAAAGGCATGGGCAACGAGTTCGGCCTGCCCGTGATCGCCGGCGCGCCTCGCGCGAAACCGAGGTGTATCGCTGAGGAACACCTGCCCATCGACGACCTCCCAGCCTCTGTCGGCCGCAAGATCCGGATCATCCCTTCGCACGGCTGCACAACCTGCAACCTTCACCGCACGATGTGGGTCGCCCACCGGGACATCCTCGTCGACTTCTGGCCCATCGAGGGAAGCGGCGCGCTCGAGTAGCGGGCCGGAGGCGCCGGGGAATGCTCGCGCGCGCTCAAAGAGCCAGGCTGGAAGAGCCCGATTCCCGAATCGCGAGGGGGGATCAGTCCGGCTGGCCGATCGCGCCCGCAGCCCGCCTCCCGCCGGCCGGCGTGCGTCCTCCGAAATCCCGCAGGAAAGGGCCGTCGAACTCCCAGGCGTAAAGCTCCTCGATTGTCGTGTCCGCATCGGCCAGCGTCCCTTGAGCCAAGCGCAGGAAATCGATCGCGCCATCCAGGCCGTGGCCGCCGGGGGTGCCTCCCACGTGGAGATCGCCAGCGTTGGCCAGGGAAACTGATCCGTCGACACCCGGCCCCGCTGCGTCCTTTCGGCCGTCGAGGTAGATCGTCAGCGTGACGGATCGGCGGTCCGCCTCGGCGATCGCATGATGCCACTGGCCGTCATTGACGCTGCGCTGGCTCTCCACCGATGCGGAGGCGTCCGGACCGCTGACGCGGAAGGCCAGGCGGCCGTCGTGGCTGATAGCCAGTCGATAGCCGATGCCGTCCATCTTCTCGACCAGCAGCCCGCCGGTGTGCCCAGGGGCGGTCCGGAAGAAGATCTCGGCGAGGAAGCTCGACGTGTGGATTTGCGGGTTCTTGAGCGCCTCTCCTTCGACGGTGTGCGGCTCCGGCCGGGCCCCCTCGTGGCGGCTCTTCTTCAGATCCTGAAAAGAAAACGGCTTCATCATCTCCGCGTGCGCGAGGAAGGCGTATTGTCCTCTCGCGGCAGTGAAGCGCAGCGCGCCGGGGATCCAATCCTCCAAGGGTCCCTCGACGTAGTCGGCGGCGCCGATGTTGGCCGCCCGAAGCGGGTAGGTCGGGCGCGTGAAATACGTATCTCGCGAGACGTGATAATCGGTCATGTACCAATGCTCGTCCATCACGCGCGCGGGATCGTCGCTCGATGGATAGAAATGCCACTCGCCGACGACTCCGGACAGCGCCCAGGGGACGAACACTTTGGCGCCATGGCCCATCGCCGCCGAGCCTCGCGTCGGGCGGAAATCGCCCCGAGCCGGGTCGCGCAGCGGGGAGGTCGGGCTGACGATGCCCAGGTCGCTGGCCAGGCTTCCGCTCTCGCGCAGGACCGACTGGAAATCGTCGAAGGTCACCCGCCACCGCCCGGAAGGCTCGAGCACGCCCATCTCCTTGAAATCGTGGAACACGTTCCGCGCATAGGCGTTGGATTCGAGGGCGAATCGCGGCTGGAGCGCCGCCGTGTCGGCGGCGTTGGCTTCGGCGGCGGTTCGGGCCGGATCGGCGTGCCGGAAAACGTGCTGGCCGATGCTGTGCCAGACGTTGGCGAGGTACTTGTTCCGGCCCGCCTCGGGCGACTGGCGGCGGGAGCCGGCGTGGTAGTTGAACACGGTGTTGTGGAAGAAGGTGTTCTGGTAGCTGATGATTTCCTGAAACGCGGAGCAATTGACGGTGGGGCTGGCGGTGTCCTTGGACTTGCCCCAGGCGATGTTGTTGAAGTGGTAGTTCTTGAAGGCGCCATCCAGGTAGTAGGCGTGCCCGAATCCCGCGTCGGCGCCGGTGTAGCGGTTCCAGTTGCGATAGCCAAGGGCGTTGTAGGAAAGGTTGTCGAACACGTAGGCCGGCCCGCCCTGCCAGGTCTCGATGCCGCCGAAATCGTTGCAGTTGAGCATCGATTCCCAAACCTTGTTGTGGTGGATCAGGATTCGTGCGAATGGGACGTCGCCCCACGCGCCGTTGGGCTTGGCGCCATGCACGTCGATCCCTTGCGCGTAGCTCCGCTCGATCACGTTGCCGGCGATCTCGACCGTGCGCGCCCCGGCCACCTCGATGCCCGTGCCGGACCCGTAGCGCGCGGGGCGCCGGCCGGTCTCGATCGAGTGGTTGCGGCAGATCCGGACGTCTCCCAGCCGGCCCCGCAGGTCCGCATACCCCCAAGCCGATCCGTCCGCCACCGACAGGATGCCGTCGTCGGTGAATCGGAAATCGTTGTCCTCGATCCACACATCGTCCACCCGCTGGCCGACGGCGATCGAGCGGATCCGGATCGGGAAATAGACGTGCTCGAAGCGGCAGTGGGCAATCCGGATGTCCCGCCCCTCGCCCCACACGCGGACGCAGCCCGGATGCATCTCGGGGCGCAATCCCCACGGCCGCGTCCGGAAATCCCAGGGCGCGGCGGTGATCGACCACGCTGGCGTCGTGAACCGAAAGGCCAGGCCCGCGATGTGCAGGTGCTCGACCTTCTGCCCGTCGACGAGGTTGGACCACCGCGCCGCCTCGATCCCCGCGCGGTTGGGATCGGTGCCGGCCGGCGGGCGCAGGTAAAGCCGGCCGCCCGCGCCTTTCTTGTCGAACCAGTATTCGCCCAGATCATCGTCGAGGTAATGCGGTTTGTCTTCGAGGTAATAGCGCATGTTGCGCATGATGACCCCGCCGGTCCCGCCGCCTGTCCAGCCGGCGAATCCCAGCCCGTGCCTCTCGAGATCCACCACCTCGACCTCGGTCGGGTAGGGCGCGCTCATGACCCAGCCGAACTCCGGCCAGATCAGAGCTCCCAAGAAATAATCCGCCGGTTTGTCCTTGATATGCAGGGTGTCGATGCCCAGGTGGATGGCTTGGCCGCTCGCATTCGTGATGGTGTTGCCGAACGGTTTCCGGGGGTTGTCCCAAACCCACCACTCGCGCTTGACGTCGTCGGGATTGGAGACGCGCCAATTGGGTGTGCGCGCCAGGGGGATGCGCACGATCCGGCCATCGGCGTCGACGCTCCAGATGGCGCGCGGCGCAAAGGGCAGATCGGCCCGCCAGACCTTGTCCGGATCGGGGATGTCCTTGCGATCGGCCCCCTTCACCCAGTTCGTCACGCGCTCCGATCCGCACAGGATCGCTTCGCCGCTGCCCCAGGCCGGATCGCTCGTGAGCCGGATCGGCTCGCCGGGCCTGCCTGCATCCTGGACCAGCAGCCGCCCGCGATAGACGACACCGCGCTTGAAAATGTAGGTGCGGACGCCCGATTCCGCCGCAGCCTTCCCCGTCGCATTCGGATCCCACGGATGGTGTTTCCAGGGTGTTGCGGGGGTGTCGCCTGCGCCGGCGTCATCCCCGGCTTCGAAGTCAATATAGCGCACGGAGGTCCCCTTCTCGAAGACGAAGGGCCGCGGCGTCCACGTCAAGTCGCCCTTGGGATCCACCTGCGCATGGGTTTGCTGCCAGGACCAGAGGGCGGGCTCGGGACCCGCCGCGCCAAGGTGCGGCGCCGCGGCCAGCGGCAGCGCCAGCAGGAGCCAGCGGCTGGAGTTCATCTTTTGGCAAAAGGAGCTGCGGTCCGACTGCGTCAGCGATGACATATGCCAGCGAGATTAGGCCCCGGGATGAGCGGGTCAAGCGCGCGCCAACCCCGCGTTCCGGCATGGGATGCACGGGAACGGGCGGGAACAACTGGCAGGAAATTGCTTTTCAGAGGAGCTCGGCATAGTTCGTCTTGGCGCAAGCCTCACTCAGCGTCTCGACGAAACGCTGGCGATCCATGTCATCCATGAAGATGGGTTCGCGCCGGTCGCCGCGGGACGGAAGTAGCGGCGGAGTCCGGCCATCACCTGTGGCGATTGCCTTGCTTGAATTTCGCCGGACTTGCAAGCACGCCACCATCACGCCATACTTTTGCCGTGACAACAATCGTGCAACTCGATGGTTCCAATCGAATCGTGCTGCCTCTTGAGTTGCGGCGGGCGGCGGGGGTTCCGCGCGGACAAAAGCTCAAAGCCTCTGCCACGCCAGGGAGAATCGTGTTGGAAATGGAACCAGCCACGCAGGGCAAAGTCGTCAAACGCGGCAAATTCAAGCTCTGGACCGGTGCGGTGCCCCCGACCCCGCTGGCGGAGGCCGTCGAAGCCGCGCGCCATTACGAGCGATGACCTTCCTGGACACGGGGATTCTGGTGGGAGCGGTGCTGGAGCAGCATCTGGAACATGCCGCCTGCCTCGATGCGCTGGAGGAATCCGGGTCCCCCTTCACGGACGCTCACGCGCTGGCCGAAACGTTCGCCACGCTTAGGGGCCGTCAGAAAATAACCTTTGCACTTTGTCGCCAGCGCCGTGGGGGCAGATGCGAGGCGCGACGAAGGAGCATAGCCTTGACCTCTGTGACTGAGGAGCAACGAAGCAGATGCCCCCACGCCGCGGCGACCCGCGGGGCTGCGGCCATTGGGCTTGGGGGCTTTGTCGCTCACTCCTCACAGACCGCTGGCGGGTATGCTCGTCGCTCGCTCCGCGCCCGCAAGCCCAATGGCCAGCAGCAAAGTGTAAAGGTTATTTCCTGACGGCCCCTTACCGGCTTCTACAAAGTGCCGGTTGCTGCCGCCGCCGAGTTGACACTCGGCCTGAAATCAAGTCTCACCTTGGAGCCTCTGCCACTGGCAGACTATGAAAAGGCGATTGGCGAAGCCCAGCGCCGAGGCGTGATGGGTGGCGGTATTTACGATTCGCTCCACGCGACCTTTGCCCGGCGCAAGGGCGCCAAGCGCATCATCACGCGCAATCCCTCGCACTTCGCCCACGCCGCCCCCGACATCGAGATCCTCACCCCTTGATTAGCTTGGCTCGGCGGCCCGGGCTGGCCCCGCGGTCAATGTAGTCATCGCCGCGGCATTGCTGGTGTGGCTGCTCCTGTGTAGCACGCCCGAGCCGTTTGGCCAGCTCCGGATCGCGGCGGGGCCGTTCCTGGAACGGCTCCTCGTCGGCATTCTTTTCCTGGTCGGCTTGGTCACCTTGCCGACAACCTCTTCGTAAGGAACAGGTTGAATTCCGCGGGTGAGCGGGAAAATGATTCTGCCCTCCAGCACCCGCCAGACCGGGAGGCGAGGTTCGTCCTGACAATGCTCCTTCGTTCGACGCAAGGCTTCCTCCAGGATCGTCCTTGCCCACACGCGATCGCAGGCCAGGACCGCCGGATCCGGGGAAGCGTCACGTTGCGGGGGATGGGCAATTCGATCCCATTGTATTTCGTCCTCCCCGCGCCGCGGGCTGAATGGATTCTTGGCTTTGTTTCGGGGAATGGCATCATCGCCTCCGTATGAAGTCCAACATTGGCCGCTTGGCGGTCTGCGTTTCTTTCGGCGCCTGTCTGACGGTTTTCTCCTTTGCGGCTGCCGTCCGGGAGCAGCCCTCGCTGCGGGCCGGCGCGGGGGTGGCGGACATCACCCCGCATGAGTATCCCGTCAACATGGTCGGGCTATTCACGGCGAACATGGCCGAAAGCGCGCACGACCCTCTCCATGCCCGCGCCCTGGTGCTCGATGACGGGACAACCACGCTTGCGATGGTGCTGGTGGATAATCTGGCCGTGGCGCGGGAGGTGGCCGCTGAGGCCAAAGCCATCGCCTTCCGGCGCTGCGGCATCGCTCCGGAGAAGATCCTCGTCTCCTCGACCCACACGCACACCGCACCGGCCTCGAATGCCACCCAGGGGCCGCCCGCGGCTGTGGCTTACCGGAAGATCCTGGTCGATGGGATCGCGGAGGCCATCGTCCGGGCCCACGCGGCGTTGCGGCCGGCGGCGGTGGGGGCCGCCGCGCATCCATTGCCCGACGAGGTTTTCTGTCGCCGTTGGTTCCTGAAGCCGGGCAAGATGCCGCTCAATCCCTTCGGCCGCATGGACCAGGTGAAGATGAATCCGGGCGCCAGCGCCGACGTCCTCGACCGCCCCGCCGGCCCAGCGGATCCCAGCCTAACCGTTCTCTCGGTCCAGGACGCGAAACGGAAGCCGCTGGCGCTTTACGCCAATTACTCGCTGCACTATGTCGGCGGCGTCCCCAAAGCGATGGTCTCGGCTGATTACTACGGCGAGTTTGCCCGGCTGATGCCTTTTCGGCTCGGCGCGGGCGACGGCTTTGTCGCCATGCTGTCCAACGGCACCTCGGGGGACATCAACAACATCCCGTTCCTGGTGGGCCGCCCGCCGCGCGAACCGTTCGAGCAGATTCGAATTGTTGCCGGGAAAGCCGCCGATGCCGCGTGGCACGCGCGGTCCAAGATCGGCGATCACAGGCCGGATGTGCGGCTGGGCATGATCGAGCGCGAGATCACGCTGCGCTGGCGCCACCCCACTGCGGAGCAGATTACGGAGGCCAAAAAAGTGCTGGCGGTGACGAATGAAGCCGAGCGCGCCAAGCTGCCGCGCCTGGCGGAGAACTATGCGCAGAGGGTCCTGGCGGCCGCGCAGCGGGGGGAAACACTCACCGTGTTGTTGCAGGCCTTGCGCATTGGCGACCTTGGGGTATGCGGCATCCCGTTCGAGACGTTTGCCGAGATTGGCCTCGACCTGAAGAAGCGCAGCCCCTTTCCCCTCACCATGGTGGTCGGCCTTGCCAACGGGGCGCACGGGTATCTTCCCACGCCCGAGCAGCACCGGTTAGGCGGCTACGAGACCTGGCTCGGTACGAACCATGTGCAGGAGGACGCATCCGTCATCCTCGTCGATCACCTGCTCGATATGCTTGCCGAACTGGCGAAGCAACCATGACGCGGGTCCATGCAGAGGCACCACTGGCGCTTCAGCCGGTAGAACTGGCCCTCGGCAGAAAGCGGGAGGATCATCGTGTTCCGGAAGCCGGAAAGTGCCAGTGTGCCCGGCACCATCGTCCAGCTCGACCCGGCAGTTAGTGAAGAGCACACTTCGGGCCGGCATCGAGCCGCGATTGGTCACGGTGATCGTGCAGGTGAAAGGCTGGCCCGGCGGTGGCGTGGCCGGAGTCAATAGCCAGGAAACGTCCAGAAGCGGCATGGCGCTGACCTCTGTCACGGCGTCGGCCGTCAGCGCGCGGGACTCCTGATTGCCCACATAGGGTCTGTGCAAGAATTACTTCCGATTTTGGCGGGAGCGCCGCCGGGCCAGATGCGAGGCGCAAGGGAGGGAGTGTATCCCCTGCGATACTCGACCGACCGAGCCACGAAGCAGATGGCCCGGCCCCGCCCCGCCCCGCAGGGCTGGGGACCTTGGGCGCGCTGGCTGTGTTGCTCCTCGCTCACAGACCGCACGGGTATGCTCGCTCGTCGCGCCTTGCCAGCCCGCCCAATCCCCTCCAGCAAAATCGGAATTAATTTTTGCACAGACCCATAGTCCGTTGCGAGGCTGCAGAAGGCGTACCGACGGCTCGGCTCACCCGCAAATTTCAAGTGGTTGCAGGTCATGAGGCGGAAGCAGTTGACGGCGGCGCCGCCAAGCCCCTATCCTCCCTCCCATGATCCGCCCGCCCCGATTGCTACTGCTGGCGATTGCCGCAGCGCTGGCGTCTCCACCTCTCACCCGTGCCGCAGATGCGTTGCCCTCGCGCAAGCCCAACCTCATTCTCATCCTCGCCGACGATCTCGGCTACGAAACCATTGGCGCCAACGGCGGATCGAGCTACCGGACACCCGCCCTCGACCGGCTGGCCGCCACGGGCGCCCGGTTCACGCACTGCTATGCGCAGCCGCTCTGCACCCCCACCCGGGTCCAGCTGATGACCGGGCTGTCCAACGCCCGCAACTACCTCACGTTCGGCAACATGGATCCCAAAGCGACCACATTCGCCAACCTGCTCCGGACCGCCGGCTACGCCACCTGCATCGCCGGCAAATGGCAGCTCGGACGCGACCTCGAGCTGCCGAAGAAGTTCGGTTTTGACGAATGCTGCCTCTGGCAGCACATGCGGCGCCCGCCCCGATACGCTAACCCCGGCCTCGAGATCAACGGCGTCGAGAAGGACTTTGCCCATGGCGAATACGGCCCCGATCTCGTCAACGACTACGCGCTCGATTTCATCCAGCGCCACAAGGACCAGCCCTTCCTGCTCTACTACCCCATGATGCTCACGCACGCGCCCTACCAGCCGACGCCCGACAGCAAAACGTGGGACCCCAAGGCCATCGGCGAATCCGTGAACCATGCCCCCCAGCATTTCGGCGACATGGTCGCCTACATGGACAAGCTCGTCGGCAAGCTCGCCGCCAAAATCGATGCGCTCGGTCTGCGCCGCCATACTCTCATCCTCTTTCTCGGCGACAACGGCACGGGCCGAGGCACGGCCTCGATGATGGGCGGCCGCGAGATCCTCGGCGGCAAAGGCACGACCACCCGCGCCGGCATGCACGTCCCCCTGATCGCCAGCTGGCCCGGCCACATCCCCGCCGGCACGGTCTCCCGCGATCTCGTCGATACCACCGATTTCATGCCCACCCTCCTCGAGGCGGCCGGCGTCCGCCCTCCCGCCCGCATGCAGTTCGACGGGCGCAGCTTCCTGCCCCAGCTCCGCGGCGAGAAGGGACTGCCCCGCGACTGGATCTATTCGTGGTATTCGCCCCGCCAGGGCGCCGACCTGCGCGTCCGCGAGTTCGCCTTCGACCAGCGCTTCAAGCTCTACCGCTCGGGCGAGTTCTTCGATCTCGAGATTGACGTCGAGGAAAGGCGTCCCCTGCCAGTCGCCGGGCTCGAAGGCGAAGCCGCCCGCGCGGCGCAGCGGCTTCAGGAGGCGCTGGATCAGTTCCGGGGCGCGCGCCCGGCCGAGCTCGATCAACCTGTCAGCGTGCCAGCTAAAACCAAACCGAGAAACCGAGGCAATCCCAGCGTCCCCCGTGCACAACGCCGGGTCAGGCCTGCCTGCGCCGCCGCGGCAGGCAGGCCTCACAGGACGCCCTGAAAAATGCCTTGAATCCCCTCACACCCACCCATCGACTGCAATTCCTATGAACCCAATCCTGATTCTCCTATGCGGGCTGCTGAGCGCTCTCGCTCATCTTGCTGCCGTCCAGGCAGCTTCACCTCCCTCGAGGCCCAACATCATTGTCATCCTTGTCGACGACATGGGGTGGAGCGATCTCGGCTGCTATGGCAGCGAGATTCCCACACCGAACCTCGATGCCTTGGCCAGCAACGGACTGCGCTTCACCCAGTTCTACAACACCGCGCGCTGCTGTCCCACTCGAGCCTCGCTTCTGACGGGGCTGTATCCCCACCAGGCGGGCGTCGGCCACATGACCTCGCCGCACAAGGATGCCCAAGGGAACGTCCTGCCCGGCTATACCGGCCGGCTCAACGATCAATGCGTCACCATGGGCGAGGTCATGGGCAGCGCCGGCTACTTCACGATCATGAGCGGCAAATGGCATGTCGGCCAGAACCTCGGCGTCGTCCCGTGGGAGCGCGGGTTCGATCGCAGCCTGAACGCGGCGGCGGGCGGATTTTACTTTCATGACAGCGCGCGCACCGAGCTGTTCCTCAACGGCCAGCCCGTCGGCCGCGGCGGCGCCAGCGGCGTCCCCGCCGAGTGGTACTCGACGGATCTGTGGACCGAATATGGGCTGAAGTTCATCGACGAGGCGCGCGCTGCGCGCAAGCCGTTCTTCCTCTACCTGGCCCACAACGCGCCCCATTTCCCCTTGCAGGCGCCGCCCGAGACCATCGCCCGGTTCCGGGGCCAGTATACAATGGGCTGGGACAAGCTCCGCGAGGCCCGCCACGCCCGCCAAAAGGAACTGGGCGTCGTCGATCCCTCGTGGCCTCTGGCCCCGCGCCCGGAAGGCGTCAAGGCCTGGGACGAGCTCGGCGATGCCGAGAAGGATCGGTTCGATCAAATCATGGCCATCTACGCCGCGTGCGTGCACCGGATGGACCGCGCGATCGGCACGCTGGTGGACGGCCTCCGCCAGCGCGGCGCCCTCGACAATACCCTCATCCTCTTCATGTCCGACAACGGCGGCAATGCCGAGTCCGGCCCGAACGGCCGGCTCGAAGGGCCGGATCCGGGCGGCGCATCGAGCACGGTCTTTTGCGGCGAGTCGTGGGCCTGGCTGCAAAACACGCCGTTCCGGCTCTACAAGCATTTCAACCACGAGGGCGGCATTGCCACGCCCCTCATTGCCCATTGGCCAGCGGGCATTCGCAGCCCGAGAGGCGGTGCGGCCGCCGGGACGGGATCCGGGCGGCTGATCCATGAGCCCGGACATCTGGTGGACATCATGGCCACGGTGGTGGATGTGGGTGGCGCCACTTATCCCAAGGAATTCAACGGACATGCCATCCGGCCGATGGAAGGCCGGAGCCTGGCGCCGTTTTTCTCCTCGGTGCCCAGCACGGAGGTGCGCCCTCTCTACTGGGAACACGAGGGCAATGGCGGCATTCGATTGGGCGACTGGAAGCTCGTCCGGCGTGGCGCGTTGGGCCCCTGGGAATTGTACAACCTTCGAGCCGATCGCACGGAGCAGGCCAACCTCGCGGCCACCCGATCGGAAATCGCCCGGGACCTGGCTGCCCAGTGGGATGCTTGGGCCAAACGCGCTTATGCGCTTCCGGGGCCGTGGAAGGCCGCAGCCAAGACCAAGCCAGCCTCGCGCCGGGCCCGCTTCGATCTGGGGCCCGAGGCCGACCTGGCCCGCGCCGACTCGCCCGATTGCTCCAACCGTGGCTTCACGGCGACCGTGCGCATCGCCGCTCCCGGCCGCGAAGGCGTGCTGGTCGCCCAAGGCGGCGAAGCCCACGGCTGGGCCATGTTCTTCCAGAACGGCACGTTCCACTTCGCGCTCAACCGCTCCGGGAGTCTCGAACAAATCCGCTCCGACGATCCCGCCTTCGCTTCCGCCAAAACCATCACCGCCGCGCTCGGCGCGGACGCCACGCTGGCGCTCGCTGCGGATGGGCGCGAGATCCTCAGGAAAAAAATGGCCGGCCTGCTCTCGACGCTCCCCGTCGATGGGCTCCAGGTCGGACGCGACCTCGCCGGAACCGTGGGCGATTACGCCGCTCCATTCCCGTTCGCGGGCAAAATCTCCGGCGTCCTCATCGAGCTCGATCCGCGAAGATAATCCCCGCATAAAACCTGCTATGAAACATCACCTTGCCCGACCTTGGCTCCTTGCCGCAGTGCTTGCGGCCGGGCTGTCGGCCGCCCCGGCCCGCGCTGCGGCCGCATCCACGGCGCATCCCAACATCATCTTCATCCTGTCCGATGATCTGGGCTACGGCGACATCGGCTGCTGCGGCGCGACGCATGTGCGGACGCCCCACCTCGACCGCCTCGCCCGGGAAGGAACGCGCTTCACCGACGCGCACTCGACGGCGTCGGTGTGCACGCCCACGCGGTACGCGCTCATGACCGGACGCTATGCCTGGCGGCAGGCTGGCACCGGCATTGCCGCCGGAAACGCCCCCTCGCTCATCCAGCCGGGCACGGCTACGATCGCGTCGGTCTTGAAGTCCGCCGGCTATCGGACCGGCGTGGTCGGCAAATGGCACCTGGGCCTGGGCGGCCCCGGCCCGACCGATTTCAACGGCGAGATCCGGCCCGGCCCGCTCGAGCTGGGATTCGATTACGCATTCATCATCCCCGCCACGGGCGACCGTGTCCCGTGCGTCTTTGTCGAGAATCGCCGGGTCGTCGGGCTCGATCCGGCGGACCCGATCCGCGTGAGCTACGGCGTCAAGATCGGCGATGAGCCCACCGGCGCCGATCCGGGCGTCCAGTTGAAGATCCAGGGAGGCCCCGGCCACAAGGATACCGTCGTTAACGGCATCCCGCGGATTGGCTTCATGACGGGCGGAAAGGCCGCCCGCTGGGTGGACGAGGATATCGCCGACACCCTGGCTGCCCGAGCCGTGAAGTTCATCGAGGCCAGCCGCGCTGGCCCGTTCTTCCTCTGCTTCACGCCGCACGATATCCACGAGCCCATGGTCCCGCACCCGCGCTTTCGGGGCACGAGCGGATGCGGCTGGCGGGGCGATGTGATCCATCAGCTCGATTGGGAGGTCGGCGAGGTGCTGGCCGCCCTGGACCGGCTCCAGCTGGCGGCCAACACGCTCGTGATCTTCACCAGCGACAACGGCGGCGCCATCAAGAACACCTACGACGACGGCACCAATCCGCTCCACTCGAGGCAGGCGCCCAATGGCGCGCTCCGCGGGTTCAAAGGCTCGCTCTACGAGGGCGGACATCGCGTGCCGTTCATCGCCCGCTGGCCCGGCCGCATCCCGGCCGGCCGCGTCTCCGGACAGCTCATCGCCCATGTGGACACCCTGGCTACGCTGGCCGCTCTCACCGGCCAGAGGCTCGACGCCGAAGCGGGTCCGGACAGCTTCGATGTGCTGCCCGCCCTGCTGGGCCAGCCGGGCGCCCGGGGCCGCGACCATCTCGTACTGCAGAATAACAACCCGATGCCGCTCGCCCTGCGCCAAGGGGATTGGGTCCTGATCGGCAAAGGCGGCGGCCGGCAGGCCCCAGCCGCCCCGCGAGCCAGGGCTCAAGCGCCCGCTTTCGAGCTGTTCAACCTCGCCTCCGATCCCGCGCAGACCAACAACCTCGCCGCCCGCGAGCCGGCCCGGGTCCAGCAAATGTCGGCGCGCCTCGAACAGATCCGCGCCCAGGGCCGCAGCCGCCCCGATGCCGGCAGCCCCGTGGCCGTCTCGGGCGAGCTCAAGCAGTGGCACAAGGTCACGCTGACCTTGGATGGCCCGTTCGCCCGCGAACGCGACGCCGATCCGAACCCGTTCACCGACTACGCCATGAACGTGACGTTCGCCCACGAAAGCGGCTCGCCGCGCTACGTCGTGCCCGGATACTTCGCCGCCGACGGCGACGCGGCCAACACCAGCGCCGAGTCGGGCACGAAATGGCGGGCCCACCTCTCCCCCGACAAGCCCGGCGCATGGACCTATTCCATCTCCTTCGTCCGCGGCAAGCATGTCGCGGTGAGCGATGCCAAAGGACAGGCTGTGAAACCATTCGATGGCCAGACCGGCCGGTTTGTCGTCGGTCCCACCGACAAGGCAGGCCGCGATTTCCGAGCTCAAGGCCGCCTCCAATACGCCGCCCAGCACCACCTCCAGTTCGCCGGATCCAAGGCGTTCTTCCTCAAGGCCGGCCCCGACGCCCCCGAAACGCTCCTCGCCTACGCGGACTTCGACGGCACCGAGTCCGGCCGCAAGCGCAATGCGCGCTCGGGCGAAGCCGCCCCCACCGAATCGCTCCATCGCTACGCGCCTCATGTCCGGGACTGGCGGGAGGGCGACCCGGCCTGGCAGGGCGGCAAGGGCAAAGGGCTCATCGGCGCTCTGAACTACCTCGCCGGCAAAGGCCTGAATGCCTTTTCCTTCCTCACCTACAACGCCGGCGGCGACGGCGACAATGTCTGGCCATTCGTGGCGCGCGACGACAAGCTCCACTGGGACTGCTCGAAGCTCGATCAATGGGGCATTGTGTTTGATCACGCCACCGCCCAAGGCCTCTACCTCCACTTCAAGCTCCAGGAGAACGAGATCGATGATGACCGCCCCGGCAACGGCTCCACCGTAGGCCGCGTGCCCGAATCCCTCGATGGCGGCAAGCTCGGGCCCGAGCGCAAGCTCTACTGCCGCGAGCTCATCGCCCGCTTCGCTCACGCCCTCGCCCTCAACTGGAACATCGGCGAGGAGAACACTCAGAGCACCGAGGAGATCCGCGACATGGTCAAGTTCATCCACGACACCGATCCTTACCGCCACCACATCGTCATCCACACCTACCCGAACCAGCAGGACAAGGTCTACACCCCTTTGCTCGGCAGCCAGTCGCTGCTCACCGGCCTGTCGCTCCAAAATGGATGGAGCCAGACCCATGCCCGCACGGTGAAATGGGTCGCCGAATCCGCTGCCGCCGGCCGGCCGTGGGTCGTCGCCAACGACGAGCAGGGCGGGGCCGATACCGGCGTGCCGCCCGATCTCGGCTACGATGGCTACAACGGCAAGAAGAAAGATGGCCAGGCCGTCCAGACCCCCGATGACATCCGCCAAGCCGTCCTGTGGGGCAATCTCCTCGGCGGCGGCGCCGGCGTCGAATACTACTTCGGCTACCAGCTCCCGCAAAACGATCTCAACTGCGAAGACTTCCGCAGCCGGGACCGGAGCTGGGATTCTTGCCGAATTGCCCTCGAGTTCTTCCGCGACAACCGCATTCCGTTCTGGGAGATGAGGAACGCCGACGCTCGGATCGGCAACGCCCAAAACGACAACAGCAGGTACTGCCTGGCCAAGCCAGGCGAGCTCTACCTGGTTTACCTGCCGGCGGGCGGCGCGGCCGATCTCGACCTGGGCAGCTCGACCGGCGCATTCGAGATCCGCTGGTTCAATCCGCGGACCGGCGGTTCCCTGATGTCCGGCTCAGTCCGAAACGCGGCCGGCCCCGGCAAGATCTCCATCGGCCGCCCTCCCTCGGATCCTGGCCAGGATTGGCTGGCCATCGTCCGAGCGCGCAGATAAAGCGAGGCAAGACGCCGGCCAGTGCTTCACCAGCTTGCCCCTCTCGGGTTCCAGAGGTCGACGCCGAATGTTGGGTGATAGACGGTGGGCAACTTTCGCGTCTCGGTGTGACCGTCGACGAAGCTGTAGTTGGATTTCTCGCCGTGGCGTTTCGAGGCCACCTCGGCCTCGGCATCGGCGACGGTCGTCCAGCACAGGGCAGGCATGACATGGTCGGCTTCGATGAGCACTTCGGTGAAAAAGATGACGTCGTTGGGCCGGGCGATCTGGGAAAACCTCCGCCAGGTCTGCGGTTTGCCCGGGTAGTCGTCGTCTGGTCCCACCTCGAAATAATAGTTCATGCCGTAGCTCAGATGCCGGGGCTGCCGGTCGGCCGAGCAGTGGTAAACGGACTCGAGCAGGTTGGTCCAACGGGCGTCATGGGCGGCGAGGAACGGGGCCAGGGCCCGCTCCCACGGAAGCTGCCGGTTCGCGAACGCCGAGTGCTGGCTGCGCGGAAACTGGTCCTCGTTGTCGTCAGCGTAGAGGCGCGCAGCCAGCATGACCTGTCGCATCTGTCCCTGGCACTGGACCGTTCGAACGGCGCCGACGGCGCGGTTGACCGCCGGCAGCAGCAGACCGGCCAGAATCGCGATGATCGCAATGACCACCAGCAGCTCGATCAACGTGAAGGCGGCATTCGAGGATCGCGCGGGTGTTGCCCTGAGACCCGGCGGCGCGGGAGCGCCAGAACCGACCCTCACCACACGGCGCCCCCTCGAGTGGTCGGTGCCTGTGGCGTTCAGCAACGGCACCGGTCCGATACCCGCCGCAGGCTCAGGCGGTAAGCCGTGTGCACCGACGCGCCGGGCGGCGCAACGCAACCGCCAGACCGGGTAGGCGTTGGGGCCCAATTGCAGGTCAAGCTGGTGATTCATGGGTTCCTTCGCAAGCGATAGAATTGTCGTGCGGCTGCGCCCTGGATCCGGACCTTGGCGGGTCCGATGATCGCCGCGGCCTCTGTCTCCTCGACCGGTGTCCAGGGACCGTCCAGCAGATTGGACGAACAGACCAGGCTCCAGTTGGTCGCGCTGGTTGGCCAAGTGAGGACAAGGTCATCGGCAGCCTGTACCGCGATGTCCAATCCCGGCCGGTCATCCGGCACGCAGGTCCATTCGAGAAGGAACGGCGCCGAGCTGGACTCAGGCACTTCCTGGCCCGTCGCCGTGTTCACCACGTAGACCTCGAACGTGGCGCTGTAGGTGTTCGTTCCGGGCGGCGCGGTGACACCGACATGCCACATCAAGCCGCTCCAGAACGCAGTGGTGCTCGACCCTGCGGTGCCGAAGATCGGTATCCAGCGCTTCGGCAAGGTGCTGGCGTTGTAGTCGTAGATACCCAAATCCGCCGAGCCGGCGGTTTTACGGATCCAGAGCTCCCGATCCGCGGGCAGCAGATCGGTATTGGGGTGCATTTCAAAACCGTAACGCCGGCTGAAGGCCAGTCCTTGCCGGCTCGGATCGAGGCACTCGAACCAGGGGTCGTCCGGATCGAAGGTGTCGTTGGGATGGCTGATCAGGAGCGGCGTGAGCTGGGCCGTCAGGCCGATGTTCGAAAGGTCCACGGTGACCCGGTCGCCCTCGGCATGGTAGGACACTTCCGGCATGAGCATGCCTCCCTGCATGGGAACACGGGTCAAAACGCCGGCCTGCCCCCAAGCGGACCCGGCCAGGAAACCGGCGGTGCAGATGGCCGCGGTTGTCGCGAGGTTCCACTTGATGCGCTTGTGCTGAGTCTTCATACAGTCTCTATCTCTTCCCCTGTTCACCAACCGAATCCCGTTCTCGTCTCCATGCTTCCATTCCGGGTCAGGGCACTCGGCGCAGTCGCAACGGACGGCCGGCGGCAAACTGATCCAACAGGACGACATTGGCGCCCTCCCACACCAACGGCAGGTTAGTGACAGCCATCCAATTCGGCGGCGTGTTCGAGTCCGCCATCTCGAGCACGTAATTCACGGGTCCCAGGGTCCACTGGATCACCACGCCGTTCCGAATGCCAAGGCTCGGCGTGCAAGGGACGGCAGAACCCTGCCAGGTCCAGGTGGTGGTGGTTCCGCCATAGCCCGGCACCCGGTTGCCCGCGGCGTCGCCCACATAGAGATCGTAGGTGGCGGTGAAGATCCGATTCGAGGTGGACAGGGCGGACAAGGGAACGGCATAGACATTGTGTGCCATGAACCCGTCCCAACACCAACGGGCGGGACTTCCCGCCGTGCCGAAAATCGGTGTGTACGGTTCTGTTGGGTCGCCGGCTTCCGTAACCGCATAAGTCTCGAGTTCCGGGGAGCCTCCGGTCTTCTCGATCCAGACGTAGTTGCCCGCCAATTCCCGGGCATAGGTATCGTAGAAGTTGTCGCCATTGGCGCCGGTGGTCCCCTCGTCGTACCATCCCAAGACCCTGCTGTAGGCCTTTGCGTTGAGGAGCGCCCAAGGTTTTGCGGGGTCGAACGAGATCTGGTGCAGGTCGTAGCTCCGAGTGGCAGGATCATAACATCCCGGCGCCGGCTGCAGCCGGATGATCGTGGTGGTGGTGGCCACCCGCAGGCTCCGATTGCCGTCCAAGCTCACCCGCAACATCAGCATGGGGTCCCAGGAGGGCGGCTCGGCATACTGCGCTCCCAGGGAGGCCGCCACTCCCAAAGCGGCAACGGCACCTACGAGGAGCTTCGCCGCAACGGCCGGCATGCTGCGCGAATGGTTGCGTTCGATGTTCATTGTTCGATCAGTGGTTCGGGCAACAAGTGTTCGAGTCGGGTCCGGGCGGCTCGCCAGCGCGACCGGCCGCCCAGGAACGCGAGCGGAGGTCAATCTGCCAAACGCAGGCGGAAGTATCGGTGCGAAGCGCTGGCATCCACGAGAACCAGCGACGTCCCGGCCATCACGACCGGGGTGTGGTCGACGCGGGTCCAGATGGTTGAGTCGGCGCTCTCCGCCCACTCGAGCACATAGTTGGAGAAGTCACCCGGCCACTCGACCGCGATTTTGTGGAGGATTTTCAATTCGGGCTGGAATCCGGTTGCCGGCCCCTGCCAAGTCCACACCGCGGTCGTGCTGGCCGAGGTCCCGTCGGGATTCAGGATTTCGTTGCCCTGGGGGTCCCCGACGTACACCTTGTAGGTCGCGCTAAACAACTGATCGGGCACTGTGATATCGCTGAGGGCGACGGCATACGTATTATGGTCCATTTGTCCGTCCCATCGCCAGCGGGTCGAGCTTCCCGCGGTCCCGAAAATGCCGGAATAGGCGTTGAGCGTGGGATCGATGATGACGCTGCCGTCGGCATTGGTGGCGTTGTTGATGGCGTTCACCCCGAACTTGCCGATCGCCAGGTAGGCCTCGAGCCCCGGCGAACGCGAAACGCAATCGATCCAAATCCCGGCGTCGGAGCCGTAGATGTTCGTGATGAGCGTCAGAATGAATAACGCGGGATTTCCAGCCTTGCGATTGGGGTCATCCCAACCCAGGCGCCGGCTCCATGCCGTGCCATTGAGCACTCCCCAGGGCATCGCGGGATCGTAGGTGCTGTCCCGGGCGGCAGTGAGGACCGGGTAGACGTTCGCGCCCATCTTTTCCGCCTGGTCCACGACATCGAGCTTGAGGGCGGTGGTGTCGAAGTTGACGTTGAGCATCGTCATCGGATGCCACGTCGGCGGGTTCGCGTAGGACTGCGCGGAACCGGTCATGACTCCGCACCCGACCGCCAGGGCGATCAGGATCCAAACCGGTCTGAGGCATGTACTGAGGCGCAAAACTCTCATCGCAACTGTTCGTGCTGTTTTCATAGACATCAGGGTTAGACTACTCTTCTCGGCCGACCATCGACGTTCGGTCAAAACGTGACCGACCGCTACGACTCGGCCAATCCAGGGATCAATCGCTTTCAGGTGCGGCAAACCGTCCGCGTTTGTCGCCAGCCGACGGCAGGCGTGGGAAGCAGCGTGGCGTTGCAGCTCGTCCGCGACGCACCGATTCGGACACTCGATGGTCGCCGAGTCCTGGCTACGACGCAGCTGCCGATTGCCGGGGAGGTGGCTTGGGGGGGCTATCGATGAAGTCTGCGTGCCAGCCGGGCACGAACGGAACGGCCAGGGCGGGCGCCGGAGGTCGAGGCGGGAGGAGCGTCTGACGCGGGTCGCAGAGCAGATCGGGCATCTCGGAGGTTCTGAGCCAGGCCTGTTTCTTGTTCTGCTGCTGCTCCTGCTGCCGCCCCTGCTGAATGGCGAGGCACATTTCGCAGGGATGTTCGCCATCGAAGGTCTTGGCGAGGGCGCTGTCCAGCGAATCTTCCCGGGCGTATTGGACGATCATTTGCACCCAGGCGATGGACTGAAGCGCCATCCAGTGACCGCCCAGCATGGCGAGAACCGCCAGCAGACAGGCGGCTGTGCCCGCCGTCGTAAAGAACTGGCTGTTGACCAGGCGATGGTTCATCTCGGATCGAGTGTCATCAGATCGGATCGTCTTCAGTGGGAAAACTAGCACAGCCATCGTTCGCTGCGCTATCGGCGCAGCGCCGTTTCTCGTGTAGGGAAAACTCTCATGGGCAGGCTGTCCGGCGCCCGGGTTTGCGCTGCGCCTTGCCGAGGGCGTGAACATCTGTTTGGAACCCGCGGACGCGGCGCAGGAGGCGCGCCGATGAGTCTGAGCAGGCCGATACCGGAAGCGGGCTGGAGGGGCTCAAGCCCGCGGGGGCGTCCGGGCGGGTTGGGGCGGGAGTCGAGTCAGGTGGCGCACCTCGGAGTGCCATTTCCAGATCTGGTAGATGCCCGGATAGACGAGCAGCTCGAGGAAGAAGGAGGTGAAGATCCCGCCGATCATGGGGGCGGCAATCCGCTTCATGACATCCGAGCCTGTGCCGAGAGACCACATAATGGGGACCAAGCCGAGGAAGGTGGTTGCCACGGTCATGAACTTGGGCCGGAGCCGCTGTACGGCGCCATAGCGGATGGCGGCTTGCAGGTCGGCGAGATGCTTCAGTCGTCCCTCTTTCTTGGCCTGTTCATACGCGAGATCGAGGTATACGAGCATGAAGACGCCGGTCTCGGCGTCGACTCCCAGCAGGGCGATCAGGCCGACCCAGACGCCGACGCTCATGTTGTAGCCCAGGAAGTGGAGGAACCAGACCGCGCCGACGGCGGAGAACGGGACGGCGAGAAGCACGATGAGAGTTTTGACGCCGGACCGGGTATTGAGGTACAGGAGCAGGACGATGAGGCAGAGGGTGACGGGGACCACGATTTGCAGGCGTTCCTTGGCCCGCTGCATCGCCTCGTACTGGCCGCTCCAGAGGTACGCGTAACCCGCCGGCACAGTCACTTCCTCGCGCAACACTCGGCTGGCCTCCCGGACATACCCTTCGAGATCGCGCGTGCCGACGTCGACATAGACATAGCCGGTGAGCAGCCCCTCCTCGTTGCGGATCATCGCCGGACCGGTGGTCTGGCGCACCTGAGCCAGATCGCCGAGCGGGATATGGGTCCGGCCGTCCGCAGTGGAGACGAGAATCCGACGAATCGAGTCGAGATCGGAACGGAAATCGCGCAGGTACCGAACATTGATCGGGTACCGTTCCTGTCCGAGGATGAGGGTCGATACGTTGTCGCCGCCCATGGAGTTTTCGACGGCGGATTGGGCCTGGGCGATCGTGAGGCCGTAGCGGTTGAGTTTCTCGCGTTCCCACTCGATGTCGAGGTAGAAGCCGCTGCCGGTGCGCTCGGCAAAGACGCTGCGCGTGCCCGGAAGCACGGCGAGGGCGCGCTCGATCTGCGAGCCGATGTCTTCGATGACTTGAAGGTCGGCGCCGGAGACCTTGAGGCCGAGCGGAGTGCGGATGCCGGTGCTGAGCATCTCGATGCGGCCTTTGATGGGCATGGTCCATCCGTTGGCCAGGCCCGGGATTTGAAGGGCCGTGTTCATCTGATCGATCAGCGCCTCGGGCGAGAGGTGGTCGGGCGTGAAGTGGCGCAGCACGCCCTTGAGCCATTCGGGCGCCCACCCGGAATACCAGGTGTCCACGCGGCGCCACTGGGTCTTCGGTTTCAGAGTGATGACGGTTTCGATCATCGACAGCGGAGCCGGATCGGTCGGGGTTTCGGCGCGCCCGGCCTTGCCCAGCACCCGGTCCACTTCGGGGAACTGTCGGATAATGCGATCAGTGACCTGGAGGAGACGCTGGGCTTCGGCGATCGAGATCCCGGGCATGGTCGACGGCATGTAGAGCACCGAGCCTTCATCGAGCGGCGGCATGAATTCCGAGCCCAGTTTCAGGAAGACCGGGACCGTGCCCAGCACGAGCAAGCCGGCGGCTCCGATCACCAGCCACTTTCGGCGCAGCGCCCAAGTCAACGCCGGGTCGTAGAGCCGGATCAGGACGCGGCTGATGGGATGGCGGGTCTCGGATCGAATGCGGCCCACGAAAGCGGCGTTGGCCATCCGGGACAGCCAAGCGGGCCCCCAGCGAATGGGGTTGAGGCGGGTGAAGGTCATTCGCAGCGCCGGATCGAGAGTGATCGTCAGGAACGCGGCGACGGCAATGGCCAGGGTCTTGGTGTAGGCCAGCGGCTGGAACAGGCGCCCTTCCTGCCCGCTCAGGGTGAGGACGGGCAGGAACGACACGGCGATGACCAGCAGGGCAAAGAAGCTGGGACTGGCCACCTGTTGAATCGCCTCGATCACAACGTCCTGATGCCGGCGGCGACGTCCGGTGAGCTCCCATTGTTCAAGCGCTTTGTGGACCTGCTCGACGACGACGATGGAGGCATCGACCAGGGCGCCGATGGCGATAGCGATGCCCCCGAGCGACATGATGTTGGCGGTGACCCCCATCGCCCGGAACGGGGTGAAAGAGATCAGGACGGCGATCGGGATGGTGATGGCCGGAATGATGGCGCTGGGCGGGTGCCACAGGAAGACCAGCACCACAATCATCACGGTCAGAATCACCTCGATGAGGGTCCATTTCAGATTGGCGATGGCGCGAAGGATGAGATCGGACCGGTCGTAGACGGGCACCACCTTAACTCCAGGCGGAAACCCGACCTCGATCTCGGCCAACCGTGCTTTCACGCGGCGAATGACATCGAGGGCATTCTGGCCCTGGCGCATGACAACGATGCCGGAGACGACGTCGCCCTCGCCATCGAGGTCGCAGACCCCGCGGCGCAGGTCGGGGCCGAGGGTGACCTGGCCCAGATCGCGGATGCGGATGGGCGTGCCCTTCTGGGTGTCGACGGCGATCTGTTCGATGTCCGCAACCGACCGCGCGAACCCGCGGCCGCGCACCATGTATTCGGTGGACCCGAACTCGACCAGGCGCCCGCCCGATTCGGCATTGCCGTCGCGCACGGCCTCGACCACGCGCTGGATCGGAATGCCAAACGCCCGCGCCCGGTTGGGATCGACGTTGACTTGGTACTGCTTGCCGAACCCGCCGACTGCAGCCACCTCGGCCACCCCGGGAACCGACTTGAGATGGTAGCGCAAGTACCAGTCCTGGTAGGACCGGAGGTCCGCCAGGCTGTTCGTGCCCGACTCGTCCACCAGGGCGTATTGGAACACCCAGCCCAGCGCCGTGGCGTCGGGTCCCATCTCGGTCCGAACTCCTTCCGGCAACTGGGCCAGAACCGGAGAAAGGTATTCCTGGATCCGGGAACGCGCCCAGTAGATGTCCGTGCCTTCGTCGAAGATCACGTGCACGTAGGAATAGCCGAAGTCAGAAAAGCCGCGCACGGAAAGGACGCCCGGGGCGCCCAGCATCGCGGACACGATCGGGTAGGTCACCTGGGCTTCGATCAGGTCCGGGCTGCGGTCCCAGCGCGAGTAAATGATGACCTGCGTGTCGCTCAGGTCCGGGATGGCATCCAGATCCAGGTGGTGCATCGACCACCAGCCGGCCAGGCACAGTGCCGCCACCACCGAAAACACCATCATCCGGTTGCGAACAGAGAAATCAACAATGCGGTTAATCACATGTCGCCAGGGTGTTCCACTGCCCCACCGAGCCGGGGACGTGGGTTAGCCTCGAACCTCCGTTTGCACGAGTCGGCGCAGAAGAAATAGACTTTGCCCGCGTGCACCAAAACGCGGCCGGCCGCACGCGCCTCGTGCTCGTCGACAGTCATCCCGCAAACCGGGTCGATGGCGGCGGACTTGGGCCCTGCCGCGGCAGGCGCGCCGGCCAGCACGGGAGCCGCGCGGGCCTCGATGAACTTACCCGGATTAGCCTCGAACTTTTGTCTGCACGAATCGGCACAGAAGAAGTAGGCCTTGCCCGCATGGTCCGAGACGCGGCCGGCGGCACGGGCATTTTGCTCGTCCACAGTCATCCCGCAGACCGGGTCGATGGCGGGCGTGGTCTGCATGCCGGCGGCAGCCAGCCTCATCCGGCTCTCGGAATCGAGGAGGAAATTGCCGGAGATCACCAACCGGTCGCCCGCGGTCAGCCCTTCGCGCACCTCGACCTGATCCCCGAGCTGGAGTCCTGTGACCAAGGGGCGGGGCTCGAAGATGCCTGCGGCGCGTTCGACAAAGACCTGGCGCTGGAGGCCGCTTTGGACAATGGCGTCGGCGGGGATGACGATCGCGTCCGACAAACGCACCGGGAGTTCGAGGTCGACGAACATCTCCGGCTGGAGCACGAAATCGGGGTTGGCGAGTTCGACCCGGAGCTTGAGGGTGCGGGAGACGGGATCGAACTGCGGCAGGTTCTCGCTGATTCGGCCGGGGAAAACCCGGTTCTGATGAGGGAGGCAGACCCGCACGTCGAGGCCAGGCTTGACCAGTTGCGCTTCGTTCTCGAACACGTCGGCGAGAATCCACACGCGGCTCAGGTCGGCAATCCGGAACAAGTCGGTGCCGCGGGTGAAGCGCTGGCCTTCGGAGATGTTCCGCTCGACCACGAACCCGTCGGCTGGAGCCGTGATATCGAGGTTCCGGGACACGGTCCGGGTCCGCAACAAGTCGTCGATCTGCTTCTGCCCCATGCCGAGGCCGCGAAGGGTTTCGATGTACAACTGGACTGCGAGGTCGTAAGAGAAAATCCGGTTCGTCGCCCCGGGAAGGACGGTGACGTAATCCGCGGCGCGGCCGCGGTCTTTCGAGGTGAGGGCGTAAAGGAGCGACTGGGCGGTTGTGAACAGCTCCGGCCCGTAGCAGGTGGCCAGCAGTTCGTTCTGTTTCACGCGGCTGCCGGCCGTGAACGGCAGCGCCTTTGTGATCCAGCCGTCCACCGCTGCCGTCACCCGGTAGGACCGGGTCTCGTCGAGCGCCACCCTGCCCAGCAAGCGCAGCGTGTGCTCGAGCGACCTGCGCTCGACCGGGGCTACGCGGACACCGATGAGTTGCTGCTTGTGTGGGCTGACCTTGACCGTGCCGGGCATCTGCGGCTGGCCGGCGACCGAGGAGGAGCCGTCGAGCTCGTCGGCATACACCGGTTCCATTTTCATGCCGCAGGGCGCCAGCCCCGGCTTGTCCGAGGTGTGGGCCGGGTTCATCGGGTCCACGTAATGCAGAATCCGGCGTCCGTCGCCGGGATTGACGGTCCGCTGCTGCCCGCGGTACGCCCCCAGCAGGAAGGCTCCCGCCACCAGCACCGCCACCACCGCACTGTAGCGCAACATGTTCATAAAATCGCTTGGGTTCGTCGGGATATCGGATGCGGCGCGTTCAACCGGAAACATGCGCCCGCACGCCTAATGTTGTCCAGCCCCGGAACCACCTCGCCGGCGCGTTGAAATGACCTTTGCCGGGAACTGCACATCACTGTTATGGCGGGCCTTGGACGCCAACGCGGTAGAACCTCGGGGTCTCGAGCGGTCCGGGGAGGGTGAAACGGTTGGTCGGGGGGGTGGCATCGAGGTCGGTGGCAACCGCGGCAAAAGGATGCGCACCCAGTCCCGGCGTTGCCAGGACCGCATACCTCCGGCCCGCCACGCTCGGCCACCGCAGTTCCCAACCAAGCCCACCCGGCTTTGGCGCGATCGCCAGGATCAGGACCGAATCCGGATCGGTCGGCACGGTTCCTGCCACATACTCGTCTCCCGCGGCAGCGCCGTCGGCGTCGGTGTCCGCCTGATCGGCGCTTTCGAAATCGTTGGTCCAGCCGTGCGCTGCCAGCCACCATTCCGGCGTCCCCATCGAAGTCCGGTTCTCGGCGAACTCGGCGATCAATCGGCGCGGTTGGTCGAGGGTCACCATGACCGAAGGATTCGTGGCTGTTCCCGGCGGGGGATCGCCGCTCCAGCGAATGAAATGGTGGTAGGGTCCCGGGACCGCCTGGGCGGCGATGCCCTGAGTGCCGAGGGGGTACCAGTCGTTGACACTCACGACGGTCCCCGTGCCGCTCGCCACGGCTTCAAACCAGGCCTGGGTTGTCCAGAGCCAGATGAGTGTGCTGTCCGCCGTAAGAGTGAAGGCCGCGGCAGTGCCGACACCCGAGCCCGGCGGGCTGCCGGTGGCGATCCATCCCGTGCACACGTAGCGCAGATCATCCCCTGCCGAGAGGAGCGGCTCGGGCATCCGGCACTCGACGAGCGATCCCGCAACCAATTCATGGACACCCACGCCGGGCGCGGGCGCGCCCTGCGCGGATTGGACGGTCAGGAGATGCGTCGCCGGCGGCGCCCGAAGGGCCAAGTGTGGATCGCCGAAGAGCATGATTTCATAGTAGCACCAGCGATAAGGCATGATCCCGCTCGATTCGATCTTGCCAAGCAGGTCCTCCTTGGCTAATTGGTTGGCGAGGCCGAGCCGGGATCGATCGTGCTGGACCAGCCCGGTGAAGAATTGAATCTGGAACTCGCCGCTGTACAACCATTCCTGCTCGGGATCGAACCAACCGAGGCGCGAATTGAGGATGGCTGCGAACGCGCCGTGCGGGCCCTGTTTGACGAACTCCTCGCCAATGGCATCCGGGGAGAATGGATCGTTGTCGAACTGCCCCGCGTTGCACCCGACACTATACAGGAAGAAAGGATGGTTGTTGGTCAGGCTCGCCACGTCGGTCGAGGTGAACCGCATGACCGCGTCCACCTCGCCATGCCCATTGTACAGGGCGAAGTGCGGGGACGCACTCAAGGCCGCCAGGGCATTTGCACCCGTCCATTGGGGGGCGGTATTGGGGCGATCATCGAGCCACTCGAGACCGTAGCCGGCCAGGATCGGCACGAGCGGGTCGAACATGTCGCCGCCCTGGGCGTGCACACTCGGCGTGTAGTACCCCAAGTACTCGGCGGTCAGGAGAATGCGGTCGAGGTGCGGGTGAGGTTCAGTCTCGTAAGTCAGGCTCTTGCGAACGAACTGATCCGCCTCGGCGAGTGTGTCCACGGGCGCCCGGCCCACGTAGACCTCCGCCAGCAAGTCCACATCCCACGCCCCTTCGCCGTCGGTAGGTTCGCCCCAGCGCTTGTCGCCGTCGGAATTCCACGACCCGTCCAGGCAGGCATAATAGAGGTCCACGGGGATCAGGGAACTCGCCTCGGGCTCGTTCACGTTCACATAGGCGTAGCGGCAGGGAACAGTCGCCAGGTCGCCCCCCAGCAAAACGTATTGGACGCCGTCGTTGGTGTAGACGGACCGGATGTAGTTCCTGATCCGCTCGGGATCGTCGCGGCCCGAAACCGAGGATTTAATCTGCTCGATCGTTGCGACGCTGGTTGTGAGGCCCGATGCCCGCTTCTGTTCGAGCAGCGGCCCGAAGGCCGACACGAGCGCGTCTTTGGTAATGAGGAGATAGCCGGGGCTGCCTGAGGCGGCAGCCAGTTGTGCCCCGCGCGGAGCGTGTTTGGTCTCGGGCCCGGGTGGGTTATCGAGCATCGGCAGCAGACGATCGAGCGCCGCGCGCTCTGCCCGAGGCGAAGCCACGCTGGCTATACGTGGATCGGCGGGACGCAGGCGCAACTCGAGTCCGAGCTCGTCAACGAACGTGAGCTCATCCGCGCCAGGCCCCGGCAGCAGAGGAAAAACGCGCACGATGGCCACCCGATGCCCACCCAGCACCTGAACGGAGACCAACTCGGCTCGGGTCGAGGGGAAACCGGCGTCCGGCACCGTCGGTTCGCCGGCCTCGGCATGCTCCGAGGGCGTTGACTGAGACGCCGGCCCGCCGGGAGAACGCACTGGCCAACGGCCAACCGCAACGGGTGCGCCTAGGCCAATCACGACCGGGGCGGCCGCCGGGAGAGCGGAAACCGAATCGACGTCCATGCCCTCAGATAAAAGCAGGCGCACGGTCCGGAAGGGAAGCAAGGGTAGGCCCGGGCGGTGGTAGGTATCGCAATCCGGCACCGACACCCAAGTCAGACCGCTTTCGATTTCGAGTGTGGGCGGCGCGAACGACACCGTGCATCCGAGCGGCTCGAGTACGGGCTCGTCAGCCAGCGAAAGCGCTCCAGCCGTCGCCACCGCGATCGATGCCGAGAGTCGCGTGACGGCGACAAGCCTCGACTCGAGAAGCATCCGCCGATGAGCCATGGCTTACTCGACCTTCAGACCGGCGGCCCGGAACTCGCCAATCTCGATGGTCACCACGCTGCCGGGGCGAACGACCCGAGCCGCGTTGCCGAACAGCACGGTGTATATTGTCCCGGCGATCGGTTTGTCCGCCCGCGCACGGAGCGCTCCGATCTTGGGCGACGTCGGGACCTGGAGCTTGGTTCCGGTGTTCTGGTCGATCAGATAGGCCTTGGATTCGCGTTTGCCGACCACCGTTGCCTTGGTTGGATCGACCACTTTGTATCGGAAATCCACCATCCGATCCCCTGCCGTCATCCGTAAGCTGGCGACTTGGATTCCCCATTTCTCGGCCAGGTCGGCGCCGGCCTCGGTGCTGGCCTTTGCGCAGCAACTCGGTGTCTCTTTGGTTGTCGGGCAGCAGGCGTCTCCAGCGCACAGCCGAGTTCCGAGCCAAGCGACTCCCAACACGAGTGTAAGTGACAAGTGATAGTTCATAGTTCGAATTTGAAGGTCGTCTCCAGAGGGCGGCCGCCTTTGACCCGCGGCCGATACCGGCGTCCCGACCGGACCGCCGGCGCTCGACTGCCTCGGATCAGGTCAGGGTGCAGGGGTTAGAAACAACTGCCAGCCCGCGTTGAGCCGGCCGGTTCCGCCCCCGGTCGGGTCGTCATCGACGATGTACAACGACCACGTGCCAGCGGCCGGGGAGCCGTTGAATGCGCTCAAGGTCGCGGCGTACGGACCGGCAGGCGCTGGGGCGGGGAACGTGTCCGGTCCAGTGTTGATGTCGGTTGGCTTCCAGGCGCCGGTCCCCAGCGGCGTTGGGACACTGACGGAGACGCTGTCGTCAAAGGTCAGGCTGACCAGATTGGCTGGCTGTGCCGTGCCGCCAGCATCAGACATCAGCATGACTGCGGTACCGTCGGGGCTGACAAGGAGGATGTCGAGGTCCGCCGGCCGAGGATGGGACAGCTTGTAGAGGATCACGCGCACCTTGGCCACCTTCCAGTCGAACGTCGCAGGCACAGTGATGTTGTAGCCGTAACGGCTGGCCTGCCCGGATTCCGGAATGTTCGCCGGGGCCGTGGCGGTGAAGTTCTGGCCGATGGCGAGGTAGGCCAGCATGCCCCCGACGGGCCCGGTGGTTCCATGACTCGTGAATCCAGTGGCGCGGTCATAGATGGGATATGCGCCGCCGAGGAGCGGGACGAACAGGGCATCGCAGGTTTTCATGGCGGGAAGGAACACCGAGTATTGGCCGGTCCGGCGGTCCGCATACGGCCGGCCGTCTTCGGCGATCACGGTCATACTCTGCTGGCCCAGCACGGGCACATGTTGGTTGGCCGAAGCGTTGATCATGCGGAGCAGGATCGTATCGCCTAGGGCGCCGGCCTGGATAGCGGGCTGAGCGCCGGTATAACATTGTCCATTGATCAGGAAGTAGTCCGGCGTTGAATGCTGCATGCTGGTAATCGTGCCGCCCGGGCCGTATTGGCCGGCTTGGACGGCATCGTGCACCTCGGCGTCGATCTCGCTGAAGACGAGGGGGACTTGGTTCCCGGCTTTCACGACCAAACCAGGATAAACGCCGTTGCCAGTGGTTCCCGAGGGCAACCGTTTGATCATAGCTCCATAGAGCCCCATCTGGGTTTGGAGCGCCGCATGCGAGCCGCTGTGGTAGAGGTACGTTCCCGGCGTCAGGTTGTCCCATACATACGTGACAGGGGTGGTGTTGCCAGGGGGCGTGTCGAACGTGAACGAGGTCGCCCTAGACCGGTTCTGGGAATCTGTGAACCGGGTGTGGGTCGTCGGGGGGACTGGGGTGCCGTTGTCGAGCACACTGGCCGTATGTTGGTTCGGGATGACGATCGAGGTTGCCTCGGCCAGGTTGTTCTCGAGAACGATGGTGAGCTTTGTGAAGGTGTGGGGAACCGTAATGAGAGGCCCGGGGACGGAAACCGTGCCGTCATGTGCGCCGAAGCTCGAGTCCTTGGCGTAGCCCCACATCAGGACCTGACGGCCATCCGGCATGGTCTGAATGGCCGTGTCGGCCCGGAGGTACACGGTCAGTTGTGCTTCAAGTTTTGACGCGAGGGAGAGGCAGAACCCACCCATCAGCCCAAGGGCCAGCCATCTGCGGATTGGAGATTTCATGCTTTGGTAAGTCTGGTTGAGGTTCAAGGACTGGACGGTTCAGGGCGCAGGCGGGTGTGCTTCCACCAGTGCCATGGTCAACATTCCCCCTGGGAAGATGTTGTTGTTAATCAGTTCCCGTTCATTGTGCGAGTGCCACATGTACATGAAGCCGCCGCTCGGGTTGAACCCGCCTTCGCCCGGGGGCAGGCTCCCAACGCCACCGAGGAAGGGGCTGCCGCTGTAGAACATGCCGAACGTCAGATCTTGGTCGCCCGGAAGTTTGACGGGGAAGGGTTTCCCGTGGTCGGCGGCATACTCATGCGGCTCGAGCGGTATCGTGTCGTAAACGCCGTCGTTGTCGTGGTCGATGTCTTCGGCGCCCTTGGCGCCGCCGGTGGACCAGCCCAAGGGCGCGTTGTCAACATCGTCCGGCGCATGCCCATACACGTCCCAGCCCAGTTTCTCACCGGTCCAGCTGAACAGCGCGTCGGTGGTCTCACCGGGGTGGGCGGGGATGGTGAAGACGGAGTAGCCCAAGTCCGCTCCACTCGCCGTCGTGCTTTGCAAGAGGCTGGCGTTGCGGGCGATGATGAGGGCGTTGTTTCCGTGGTGATGCAACGGATGCGAGTCCTGGCCGGCGCCGATCACCCGCATCAGGACTTTGTCGCCCGGGGAGAAGATGGTGAGGGCGCTGTAGGGCTGGGTGGGCAAGTACACGGCGTTATCCGCCGCCACGGTGTCGGGGCCGCAGCGGCCGTTAATGAACCAGTAAACCGGGAAGCGCTTCGCGGTGTTGACCTCGGACATCCGGCCTTGCTCGACGAGGGTGTGGATTGACTCGTCCATCTCGGTGAGGAGATAGAGGTACTCATGATCGTAGGCGCTGTCGGGATGCGCATAGGCCTGGTTGGCGATGGGCACTCCGCCGGTCGTCGGGCGCACGATCAACGCACCCACCAGACCCATCTCGACCGCGAGGTCCGGCCGGGTCCCGCTGTGGTACATGAACGTGCCGGGACGTGACGCGATGAATGTGTAGCTCGCGGTCCCGCCGCCCGGCACGGCTTCGCGGGTCAGGAGGCCCGGGCTGCCCCCGGATGGGGTTACCCGCTGGCCTGGGAACACAATCGAGACCGGGAGCTCGGTCAGGTCATTGACCAGGTTCACGGTGATCGTCTGGCCCTGGTTGACGATCAGGGTCGGCCCCGGGTACTGCACCGGGCCGGCGCCGTTGGCGAAACCCCAGAAGTAAAGGTTGTGCCCATCCGGGGTGCTCAGGTGGCCGGCTTTGGCCCTGAGGTTGAACGTGGGGCCGACGATGCCAGGGATGACATGGTGGGCGTGGGCGGCCTGCGCCTGGGGACCGGCGATAGCCAGGCCCAGAGTCAGGGCCAGGCCCGCCAGCACCTGGTTGATCCGAGGAGTTGTCTTCACGGTTGTTCTTTCTATTATCACGGTCGGTTTGAGGTTTCGCATGCAGTGGGGCCAATTACGGGTTCGTGAGGGAGATCTCCGTCATCATGCCACCATAGTCCTCGAGATCGTTGCTCAGGTTGGTCAGGCGGGCGTCATAGACGAAGTACGTTCCAGCTGGCACGCTGGCCGTGTCCAGGATCACGTCGGCCGTCTCGCCGCCGCCGAGGGTGACCGAGGTGGTCTGGTAGAACAGGCTCTTGCCGGTCGGCCCGCGCAACAGCCGGGCGTCCTTGCCCACCACCGTCATCGGAATGCCCGGCACGCTGAGCGTGTGGAAGTCCGAGAGCGACACATTCGAGATGCGCAGGGCGATCCGCTGGCCTTTCACAGCGGTGATGACCGAGCTGACCTTCTGCGAGTCATTCTGGAAGCTGACCTGGTTGTTGTCGTCGAGGATGGTAGTGGTAATCGGGTTCGGGTTGATCGTGTCCGGGTATCCCCGGCCATTGATCGTCGGATAATCCTCGTGCAGGGTGGAAAACGGCAGCGGCTGGACGGCGATGTGTTCCTGATGGAATCTCCGGTCGAACCCGAGCAACTGGAGCGGGACCTCGACGTGGTAGAGCGTCGAGCCGTCGCCGTCGTTGTAAAGGTACTTGTTGCCGGTCACATGGGTGAAGCTCGGGCCCAGCGGCGTGCCGTTGGGGAGGTTGTTCTGCTTCGGGAGCACATAGAGGTTGCCGATCATCCCCATTTCCATGTGCTCGGTGGCCTCGACGTGGCAGTGGTAGAGGAACGTGCCCGGTTCGGCGATGTAGTAGTAGTAGCGGAAGGTTCGGCCCATGTTCACCGAGAGCGACGCCATCGGCTCGCCATCGAAAATGGTTGCCGCCTGCGGGAACCCATGGAAGTGAACCGTGTGCGGATCGAACAGGTCCGGCCGCATCAGCATGCCTACATTCGAGAGGTCCAGATGCACGTGCTGCCCCTCCTTGAACACCAGCGTCGGCGCTGCGAATTCAGCCTTGAGCGCCCCGGCGGTCATGATCTCCGCTTCGAGGGTCGTCGAAGCGTCAGCAAACCCGAACGTGTACAGGACGGTCCCGTCCGCCATCGTCGCAAAGCCGTCGCCGGCGGTCAGCCGGTAGTAGGCGATGTCGTTGTCGGGGATGGAATCGCCGTCGGTGTCGATCAGCGGCTCAGGGTCAGTCAGGTAGACACCGTCCGCAGGCTCGATCGGAGTCGGGTTGATCACGGGCGGGGGCACGCCAGGGCCTACCGGTGGAACGACCGGACCGCCCGGGGCCGCGCCTGCCGCTGGAGGCCCGACCAAAGCCACCGTCGGCCACACGAACGCAACTGGGGTCGCAGCGATCTCGTCGGCGCCGATGTCGCCAAACGCACCCTCGGGCCGGCCTTGGGCGTCGAAATCGTAGGCGATTTCCGGGAAAAGAGCGGAGTTGTTCCGCGCCGGCGAGGTTGGCTGGAGGTGATAGTCGCCGGTCGGCCGGGCGGGGGCCAACCGCACCGAGATGTTGTTGCCCGCCTCATCGATGACGGCGGCGGCATATACCGCGTTGAAGTAGGGATCGATGAACGCCGGATCGGCGGCGAAGTTCGACGGATCATAGCCGGTGTTATCGGTCAGGATGCAGTAGGTTGGGTTCAGGTTGTAGACCTGCGGCAGCGGTTCGTCACTGACGGCTAGGTCCCAGTAGGTCCACGGGCCTGCGCCTGCCGGATCCGGAACGAGCTGTTGGGTCGTGCCGTTGAACCAGAAGGAGCGGTTCCCGGAGATGATGTTGTTCAGCAACTCGGGATTGCTGTGAATCTCGCCGGCCGCAGTCGCCAAGGCCTGGCTGTGGGTGTACGCCACGATCCCGGCGGGGCGTGGCGTCGAGTCCATCCCGCCGCCGAAGGCCGACTGGGCCGTGGCCGAGCAGTCGTTGCGGGCGATGGTGTTGTGGACGATCCGGACGCGCGTGGCATCCTGGAGCGAGATTCCCCCGCCTGAGAGACCCGCGCCATTGTTCACAATCATGTTGTTGAAGATGTCCAGCGCGTACCAGACGGTCGGATCCCCAGGGCTGGCGGTCACGTCGCTCCCGTTGAACCCGTTCACCCGGATGCCGCCTCCCATGCCCGAGCCTGCCAGGTTGCCCTGGATGAGGTTGTTGATGATCGTCACCGAGCCCGCCCCGCCACTCAGACCGCCTGGGGCAATCTCGCCGGCAATGTAAATCCCGCCGCCATCGCCACCGTTGGCCAGTGCCAGGAAGACCTCGTTGAAAGCGATGGTGTTGTCGGCGATCAGGCCGCCGCGGTTGCGGCCGTAATGGCCGATCCCGCCGCCCGACAGCCGGCTGAAGTTGCCGACAATGTGGTTCTTGACGATCCGGTAGCCCTCGGCGCCGTTGACCAGGGCAATGCCGCCGGAGCCGTCGACGGACCCGTTCTTGATAATCTGGTTGTAGGTGATCAGAACGTTCTGGTTGTCGTAGAGCACTCCCACCGCGCCGGGCACGGCCCCTTGCAACCCGAGTGAAATGCCGCCTCCAGTCAGACCTTGGTTGCCTGTGAGCCGGTTATTACTGATCTTGAGGCTGTGGGCGAAGTTGTATACGAGGACACCGCCGCCGGAGATCGAACCGGTCATCTCGAAACCGTCTACCCGCGCCGCATGGTCCAGGAAATCCGTTGCGTTCTGCCCAAGCACCAACACGCCCGGGTTCTCGTTGGCCACGAACGGATCGCCTCCAGCGAGAATCGACTGCACCTTAGTGTGCCAGGCCGCAACCCGCTCGAACGGGACGGGATTGGCCCGGATCACGGTCGCGGCGCCAACTCCCTGCAGGCGGAGCGCCTTGTACATGATCGGGTTTTCGTAATAGTTGCCCGGACCGACGATGATCAGGTCGCCCGGCGCCGCGGCATCGATCGCTTCCTGAATCGGGTCGGGGAGCGGGTCCGCTGTGGTCGCCGCCCGAGGCGCCACCCGCCAGACCGTGCCCGGACCGTCGAAGGTCAGGGTCAGACCGATGAGTGATGTTGCGGTGCCACCGCCCCCGTTGTCACGGGTGATCATGAGCTGCCACTCGTTTCCTGGTGGGCGGGTACCGACTGGGGGCAGGGTCGCCGTGATCTGGTCGTCCGCCCAAGTCGAGATGATGAGCGGCACGCCGTCGATGGTCGCCTGGCTTCCCAGCCCCTGGGTTCCGAACCCGTAATCCCGAAGGACGGTGGGCTGGCCACCCACGACTGGATCGTAATCTGGATTCGATACGGCGGTCAGGCCCATCGACTTGATCGTGATGACGTCCGTTTGGAATTCGAGATAAGGACCGACACCCGCCGTGGTCGAGACCTCCTTGATCACGGGCGTCCCCGCCGGCGGTTCGGCCTCGACCTGCTTGTTCGGGTAGCCGACAAAGCCGGCGATGGGCACGATGGGTGTATCGAGGTAGGAGAGCGACCCGGGGTAATAGTGGAGCGTCCAGGGCGAGGTGGCGAAGCTTGGGTTGTAGTACGGATCGGCGATCCGGCGCGTCCGGTCGCCGGGGTCGGGCATGGTGGGATCGTTGAGGATCAGCGTCAACATGTTCGGGGCAACGCCGCTCGGCGAGGGCACGTTGACCGTGTAGGTCGAGGGCACCAGCGCGTTGTACGTGCCGTAAGCGTCGGAATAAACGCGGGCGACTTCGTTGCCCGCCCAGTCTCGGAACGAAATCGGCAGGTAACCCGGCGAGGCCTTCTCGCCGAAGATCGGGCTGAACGCGTTGAACTCCGCACTCAAATCGTTCAGCACAAACCCGACCACGCGCGTGGCTTTGGGAACCTCGGTGTACATATGGAAGTCGCAGGCGGCATTCTTGCCTGCGGCCAGCGTGACCAGCTTGCGGTCGGCGAGCGGACGCTGTTGGCCGGCGAAAGGCGCCTCGATTTGTTGGCCGGGGAAGAGGGTGAGATAGGCGGGCACGATGTGCGCCGGCGCGCCGTTCGCGGGCGTGCCGACCAACTCCGGCATCAACAGGAGCTTGCTGGGCTTGTAGGCATCGCCAAAGTCCACGTTCTTGCTCTCCTCGGTTTGGATCAGGTAGTTCGGCGGTGGGAAGGCCTGAACGATGTAATCGCCGGGGGGCAAAACCGACGGGACTGGATCGTTGCCCGGGTTGCCGTCGAACATCTGTGCCGGGATGCCGGCCGGGAAATAGTCGCCAAAGAAGTAGCCGCCGTCGAACAGGCCGGGGCGGACCTGGTTCCATGTGGCGTAATTGTCGCTGCCGATGATGGCTTTACCATCGATTACAGGCGGGTCCACCTGGATCGAGCCGGCCGGCATGTTGTCGTCCCAACTGTCCGACCAGGCGATCTGAACTGCGTCGCCGGCGTCGAACACGTTGTCGGAGTCGCGGTCGATGTCTTCGGGCCCCGGAAGCTCGCCTTGGCTGAAGCCGAACGGATAGTTATCGACGTCGGCAATCTGGAGTCCGGAGACGCCGTTGATGTCGTCGATGATCTTGTCGTGATCCACATCGAGATAGAGCGCCAACTGCACGCGCGGGATGCCGGGCTCCCACGCGTCGATGACGGCATCGCGAGGATCGTTCTCGGCGCGGGTGGTTTGATACCCGACCACGCCCGAGATGCCGCCGTTTTCGCCGGGGGCGTAGTTGATCTTGCCCCAATCGATGCGGTTGTTCTGGTTCAGGAATAAATGCATGGCCTCGGTGAGGACCGGGCCGGTTTCCGTCCGCGAAAGGTTGTTGCCCGTGTTCGGGTTGGGGATCGGCACGAGGGGGAGCAGGACCTCACCGGTAATCGGATCCGTTTCGTACTGCGGTTGCGGATTGCGCACGCCCTCGGACGGCATGATCCAACCGTTGTCCGGTTGAATGACGCCGCCTTCGTCGATCACCGTGGTCATGCCCGTGGGCTTGAATCGGCTGTAGTCGACTTCCGTGACCAGCCACTTGAAGAACGGGAAGACCTCATTAAACGCGTAATCGCCTTCGCCATCGCTGACGGTGCTCTGATAGACGGTGCCGTCGCGGAAGCGGATATTCACGACCATATTCAGGAGGCCCTGCTCGTTGGTATCCTTGAACCCGTTTTCGGCCTTCGTCGGGTCTCCCGCGCCGTCGTCGTAGAAGATCGACCCTTCGAGCGTGCCAAACCACCGATAGACCAGCACGTCACCCAGGTTGTTGATGTCGTTTGGATTATTGACGACCGTGATGGTCCGGAACCCGAAAAGCGCATCGAGCGGTTTGTCCCATGTCACCAACTGGTACGTGCCCGGCGGGACGTTCGGGATGCTGAATTCGCCGGTGCCGGGATCGCAGGGTGCGGCAAAGAGACCGCGTCCGGGCAGGCCCAAGGCGTTCAACTCATTCAGGCCCACCCACCCATCGGGAACCGCGGGGCCGATGGCGAACAACTGGTTGTTGGGCGGCCGTCCGAAATGGTTATAGCGCACGACACCGGTAACGGTCTGGCTGGCCGGGCTGGGCGGCGGCGCCTGGATCGGGTCCGCCCACGGTAACTTGGCCGGGTCCACGAACCCGAAGAACACATGGTAGAACCCAGGACCGAATCCCTCGAGGAAGATCGTCGGCTCGTTCGCTTTCACCCACGCATCCACTGTCAGGGTGCCCTCGATGGTGGCCGTCTGGTGCCACGAGCCGTTGACATTGACCTTGCCGTGCCCCCCGTTCCAGTCCGTGCCCGTCGGCGGAATCACTTGCACGCCATACTTGCCCATGGCCAGGTACTTGATCAGCGCCTTGCCGTTGGCATCGGTGTAGATATTCCCATCCCCGAGCTGATCAACCACCGGCGATCCTCCCACCATGATCGGTTCACCGTTGTTGTTCGGATCAAACTGGTAGGTGGTGCCGAGCGGATTCCCGAAGGCATCCTGGAGAATCGGCCCCCCGCCGATATCGGCCAGAATCACCCGAAAGCCCGGCAGACCCGCCTCGAGGGCATCTGGCGCATTGTTGATGGGATTGTTGTCGTGGAACACCAGGACCGAAATCTGCGAGGTCGGGATCGGGTGTTGGTTGAGAACGACCGTCGCCGAGGTTTGGCCCGCGGCGATGTTCGCCCCACCCAGCGCATACCCGTCGGCCATCACGGAGAGCATGTATCGCTTGGTCGCGTCGGGGATGGGCACGGTGAGGGTGCCGCCTCCGCCCGGAAGAGTGCCGCTCCCGCTGCCGACAACCGGCGCGTGGCTCTTGTGGATCACGAGCGATGCGGTGTCATTCGAGGGATTGGCCGGATCGGTCAAGGCCGTGTTATCCTCTTCGAGCATCCAGCGCAGCGGCGTGCTGACCGCGGCCCCATTCCCGTCCACGACCATCAGATCCATTGCAAGCGTCGGAATCGAGAGCAGCAAGCCCACAAGGAACATCACCAGCGAGGTCAGCACTTTGGTCCGGCGACCCCCAGCAATCGGCGAGTCAGTTGTCATCATGGCAGTCAAGGTGCTATCCACTGCCGCTCCTGTCCATGCGCGCCCGCCTAATTCGGTCATCAGGCGAGACCCTATTCCTGCGCCTGCGTCCGACGGGTTGGTATAGGACTTCTCCCTATGGCGGAATCGGGCAAACCTTGCGTTGACGCCAGCCGCTGCAAGGAACAGAATTGTCGCAATGAAAACGACCAGTCTGTTATCCAGAGCCGCACTCGCCGTCCTCTTGGCCGGGGGGATTGTGGCGCCAATCGGGCAGGCGGCATTGATAATCGGGACCTTCGGGGAATGGGACGGTTCGGAGGTTATTGGAACTTGGGGCCCGGCGTCCTCTCACACTCCGACCTATGGGCAGACGTTCACCGTCAACGATCCTTCGGCTACCACTCTCGCCAAAGTGAGGTTCAAGCTGGATTACACGTCAGGCGTTCCTCTGACTTTTGAGGCTTACGTATATGAGTGGAGCCCTGGCGGCCTTAGCGGCAATGTGGTTGGCCCCCGTTTAGACTTCTCGAGCCCCATGGGGATCCAGCCTGATAACGGCTTCCAAACCGTGGAGGTCTCCACTGGCAATGTTGTCTTAGATTTGGGTGTGGAGTACATGGTCTTCCTGTCCACTGTGGGCTATGATCTTAGCAATTCTGGCGATGGCGTAAACTGGGGTTATCTTCAGGCGGGAGCCCAGGACGAGCCGCAGAAGAGTGTCGCGGGTCGCTTCGGGTACAATTACGGCGCAATCGAGAGCAATTGGAGTGATCCTGATTACTGGTTACTACCTGGCGGAAGCCAAGGTGTCGATGACCTCGCCTTCGAGTTGGTCCTTGTTCCGGAGCCGCAGATGGTTGGGGTGATCACGGCTTTGGGCCTGCTCGGCTTCGGTTGGCTGCGGCGTCGCGGTGTCAGGTAGCCCGGCGATTCCTGGTTGTTTTCTTCGATTCAAGGCGCAGGCGCTTGCCTGCGCCTTGCCGTTTTCACATCGCCATGCGGAGGCGATCCGACTGGGCGAGCGTCTCCGGCTGAGGGACCGAGAAACCGAATTGTTCCGGTGGGCTCGGGTCTCAGCGACGTGAAAATCTCACCGGAAGCTCGGGTGGGGTGCCGGCGCGGTCAGGGCTGCCCGGGGCTGAGAATCCGATAGAAGCCGGCGGGCTGCTGGGGATTGACGGCCAGCCTCGCCTCGAAGAGGCCGATCTCAACCTCGGCGATCGTGGGCTGTGGCGTCATGGGCTGCCAGATGGCAACCGAGCTGAGCGAGTCGGCCTCCTCGAAAACGAATTCAGCGATTCCCTGGGGATCCCCACTGAACGCAACGACCAGTTCGCCGTCCGGCGCCAGTTGGATGCCGAGGATGACGGGCGCGGGTGTGGGTTCGCGAAATCCGATGGTCTGAGTGCAGGTGGTCGAGTTGCCGCACGCGTCGACGGCCCGCCAGACCCGCACAATCGCCTTCGCCCCGGCACACGTCCCGGGCGTAGTCGTATCGGTGTAGGTCACCGTGGGATTGGGGTCGTGGGCATCGGTGGCCGTAGCCGTGCCGGTGATGTCGGGAGTGGTCGCGGCTCCGCACTCGATGGTGACGTCCGCGGGGCAGGTCAGGCTTGGCGGTGTCGCATCGAGCGTGACGGCGACCCTGAAACTGCAGGTGGCTCGGTTGCCGGCTGAATCTGTGGCGGCGCACTCGACCCAGTTCGTTCCGGGCGGGAAGGTGGAACCTGAGGACGGCGTGGAATCCACGGTGAACGGCGGGCAGCCTCCGGTGACGGTGGGCGCGGGGTACTCGACAACCAGGCCTGCCGGGTCACAAGTGCGGGCCGTGATATCCGTCGGGCATGCGATGGACAGGCCGCAGAGTGCGAAGCGGGACACCGCAATGCCGGCGACCTGCTTGAGCATCCCTCCGGAGAACGTCGCCAAGTGATTGCCCTGGGCGTCGTAGCGGTCGATGCTGTCCGCCAAACCGGTGCTCGCGCAAACCAGACTCCCGTCGGGCGCGACGTCCAGACCGTAGGGGAAGCCCGGCGCGCGGGCCAACTCGACCAGGTTCCCTTGCGTCAAGCGCTGGATGAGCTTGCTGTCGTAGCCGGTGACAAAGACTTCGGCGCCTCGGGTCGCGACCGCCCAGGGTTCATTGACTCCCTGGCCGCCATCGATCGAGGTCTGCGTGCCGTTGGTCACATCCACTGAAACCAGCTCGTCGTTCATGTGGGACGCAACCACCAAGTGACCTTCGTCGAGGATATCGAGCCCGATCGGGCCCTGGATCAGGTTGCTGCGACTGACAAGCGTCGGTTCGCCGGTGGCGATCGAGACGCGGTACACGGCGTTGCTCGACCGGCTGGTGGCGTAGAGATCGCCGGCAGCGCTCAGGGCGATTCCCCAAGCCTGCGGAATGGACCGCGTGGGATTGACCACCGTCAGGGCGCCGGTCTTGAGGTCGAGGCGTTTGATCTTGCCGCCCCACTCGGCCACGAACAGCTCGCCTATCGGGCTGAGCGTGAGGTCGGTGGGCGTGGCGAACGTCGCCAGTCTCGTCTGGACCATGGTGCTGGGATCGATCTTGAGCACCGAATTGCCCCCGTAGTTCGCCACGAAGATGTCGCCCACCTGGACCGGCCACTGGGCGCGACTGGACAGGCCAACGAAGACGAGGAACAGGACGATGATCCAATGCTTTGCGGGGAATGGCATTGCGGAACTCCGGTGATGGGCGGCTGGGGTGGGTCGAGTTGCCCTGTTCATTCTACGGTCAGGTTGTTGGCGCGGGCCTGGCCGACGACGAGCGTGACTTTGCTGCCGGCCTGAAGTGCGCCTCCGGCATTTGCGAACATCACTCCGTAAACCCGACCCTTTGCAGGCTGATGCACCTCGAGTGGCGGCGGCGGCTGCGCGGTTCCGATCTTGAGGCCGTTGGCCTCGTCGACGAGATAAGCCATGTTCTCGCTGGTATCGAGCGCGGCGGCTTTGGCCGCATCCACCACCCGATATCGCACGTCCAAGGCCCGGTCGGCGGCAGTGAGCCGCACGCTGACCACCTCGATGCCCAATCGGTCAACCAAACTGGCTGCCGGGATCGCAGCTTTGGGTTTGGGACTGGGTGGTGGCACCGCCGGCAACGTCTGCCCCGCCGGCGCCGCAGCCGCCACCGGCGTACGGGCAGCGGCGGTCTGGGGCGATGGGGTGGCCGGCGCAGGAGCACCGGGGCGGGATCGGAAGAACACGATGACAGCCAGGAACAGCACGAGCGTCCCTGCCACGGCCAATACGAAGCCTGGGCGCATACCGGGCTCGGTTTGATGGTTCATCGGATATCGTTTCACTTCAGCGCGATCGCACAGCCGTATATCCACCGCAGTGACGGCTCAGGCCGGATGCAACCGCGAATCGACGCCGACCTTGCGGAGATCGCGTCCCTGTCCGTCGATTCGCGGTTGCGAACTTGATCCGCCTGCAACGCACCTGCAGATTGAAGCATTCTACAGGACCCCCCAGGTCTTCACCAATAGGGCGAACGCTGAATCGGGCCTTGGGAAAAGTCCGATTCCTCCGGGCGCATGACACCCAATGATGGCGAGAAATGCGGCTGCTGGGAGTCGCCGCGGGAGCGCCTCAGTCTTGCTCTTCTGCCGAGCCGGCAGGCCCGCCACCGGATTCGACCCAGTTCACGGCAAAGCGAGTGAGACTGAGAGCGTCGTGGAGCTGGAGTTTCTCCTTGATGTGTTCGCGGTGCGCCTGGACGGTCTTGATGCTGATGTGCAGGTCTTGCGCGATCTCCCGGGTTCTTCGGCCCCGGCCGATGAATTCCAGAATGACGAGTTCGCGGTCGCTCAAGCAGTCGACCGGCAGCTTCTGCTGACCGTTACGGGAGATGCAGAGGCGGTTAAGCATTCGCGCCGTGGTGGCCTCGCTGAAGTAGAGTCCCCCGTGGGCGACTTTGCGGATGGCCTCGAGGAGCTTCGGCATTGGCTCCCGCTTCATCACATAGCCTTTGGCGCCGGCGCGCAGAACGCGCTCCGCGTAGAGTGTCTCGTCGTGAGTCGAAAGCACGAGCACCGGCAATCCGGGATGCTGTGCCACCAGGTCTTTCGTGAGATCGATCCCGTGGGAATCGTGGAGGGAGATGTCCGCCACGACGAGGTCGGGCTTCAGCTCCGCGACGGCCTGGAGGGCCTCCCTTGCGCTGGCGGCGGAGCCGCATACCTCCAAGTCATGCTGGCTGTTGATCGAAGCGGTCAGGCCTTCCACCAGGATGGGATGGTCATCGACCACAAGGATGCGCATGCAGCCCGTCCGGGTGGGAGGCGTAGGCATTGCGGGGGGCATCCGACTGCTGCGCTGGGAAGAACGGTCACTCATTGGGGGGGCCTTTCGTTGCGGCATGGGTTCGATTTCGCCAGATGCACGTGACCACAGTGCCGCCCTTCCCACCTCGGCCGACGTTCAGGTCGGCGCCGATTGCCCGGGCGCGAAACCGCATGGTTTCGAGCCCCAAGCCGCGGGACACGGGGATTTCGAGCGGGAACCCGCAGCCGTCGTCCTGGATGGAGAGCGTGAGGGCGCTGTTGGTTTCCGCGAGGCGGACGACGATTTGCCTTGCACGCCCGTGCTCGACGGCGTTCCGCATGGCCTCCTGGGCGATGCGGTACAAGTGGGTCGCGGCGGTGTTGTCCGAGATCGGCACGGGCTTGGGGCAGAGAAAGAGGGTCGAAATGCCGTACACACTGCGAAAATGTCCAACCAAGCCCTCGAGAGCCGCAGCCAGGCCGTTGGCCTCCCCTTCCACCGGGTGCAGGCCGTACGCCACGCTGCGCGCCTGATCCATGGCCTCCTGCAAAAGTTGCGAGATACGGGTCAGCAGCCCCGTTTCCGCCGGGGCAACCTGGGCGATGCGTTCGTGGGCGGTATGGCAAAGGTAAGCGATGCCGCTCAACTGCTGGCAGAGGCTGTCGTGCAGATCCTGGCCGATGCGCTGCTGTTCGCGCTCGCTGATGTCCAAGATGCGGGCTTCGAGAGATTTCAGTTCGGAGATGTCCTGGGTGTAGATGACTCGGTACAGGGGGCGCCCCCGTTCGTCGCGCACCGCCGCCATCTCCACTAGGGCGGGGAAGCTCGTCCCGTCTTTGCGCAGGTGCCGCGACTCGAAGATGGCGCGGTTCTGCGTGTTCACCAGGCGAATTTGATCGGCAAGTTGGGTCCGGCTATCGGGGGTTGCGATGCTCAGCACGGGCGCGCCGGTCAACTCGGCGACGGTGTAGCCGTGCATCCGGGCATACGCGGGATTCATCATCTCGAGGGTCTGGCCGCTGGCACTCCCCACGGCCACACCCCACTGGGCGTGTTCGAACAGCTGGGACCAGCGCTCGAGGGCGCGATTGGCGCGCTGCAGGGCTTCATTGGCCCCGAGCAGTTCCGCGGTCCGCTGCCGCACTCTCGATTCCAGCTCGGCATGGGCGCGCTGCAAGGCGGCTTCGGCCTCCCGGCGCTTCCGGCGCACGTCGGCATCGCGCAGCTCGCGCTGCACGGCCGGGACCAGGCGCGCCAACTGGTCTTTCAGGATAAAATCGTGCGCGCCGGCTTTCATGGCGGCGACGGCTTGGTCTTCGCCAACGACGCCGGACACCAAGAGGATGGGCACATCCCGGCCGTGGGCCAGCACCATGCGCAGAGCCTCGAGCCCGCTGAACTGGGGCAGCCGGTAATCGCAGATCACCACGTCGAATGCGTTCTTCGGCAGGGCTTCGGCCAATTCCGCCGCGCTCTCGACCCGGGTAATGACTGGGGCGTACCCGCCCGACCGCAACTGGCGCGACAACAACAGAGCGTCCGCTTCGGAGTCTTCGATGATCAGCACTTCCAGCGGCGCCTTCATGGTTCCGCTCCCAGGGGTGCGGGGGTATTCAGCACCAGCCAGTACAACCCCAACTGCCGGATCGCCTCGACGAACTCGATGAAATCCACCGGCTTGCGCACGTAGCTGTTCGCGCCGCAGGCGTAGCTGGCCACCACGTCTCTCTCCTCGAGGGAGGAGGTGAGCATGATCACCGGCAGCAACCGGGTCCTGGCATCCGCCCGGATGCGACGCAAGACCTCCAATCCATCCACCTTCGGCAGCTTCAGGTCCAGGAGCACGACCTCAGGCAAAGGGATCGCGCCCCGGCCAGCGTGGGCGCCGGTGGCGAAGATATAATCGAGCGCCTCGACGCCGTCGCGGGCCACCACGACCTCGTTAATGACCTGGTGTTTCTTGAGAGCGCGCAGCGTCAGCGCCTCGTCGCTCGGATTGTCTTCCACCAGGAGAATGACGCGGTTCGGCATTTCAATGTCCTTTCGGAGTGAGCACGAAATAAAAGGTGGCGCCCCGGTCAACTGCGGCTTGGGTCCAGATGTGCCCGCCGTGCCGGTGCACGACGCGATGCGCGATCGCGAGGCCGATCCCCGTGCCTGGAAATTCTTTCACCGAATGCAGCCGCTGAAACGGCGCGAACAGTTTGTGGGCGTAGGCCATGTCGAACCCGACCCCGTTGTCGCGGACGAAGAACACCGGGGTGGCGGGCGGGCACCCGAGCCCTTCGGGGGGATTGGCAAGCGCTCGGAGCGGCAGCGATCCGAACTCGATCTCGGCGTCGGGGCGCTTCGCCGTGTACTTCCATGCGTTGTCGAGCAGGTTCGAGAGCGCAGCCCGGAGCAGGTGCGAATCGCCCTCCGCCCGCAATCCGTTGGCGATCTGGAATCGCACCGACCGGTTCCCGGCGGTCCGCCGCAGGCCCGCCACGATCTCCTGCGCGAGCGCGGTGAGGTCAACGGATTTACGTTCGATGGCGACGCGGCCGACCCGGGACAAGTTCAGCAGGTCGTCGATCAAGCAGCCCATGCGCTGGCATTCGGAGCGGATCCAGCGCAGGTGCCCCTGGCCTTCGGCGTCGAGCCGGTCCAGGTAGTCCTCCAACAACGCCTGGCTGAAGCCGTCAATACCGCGCAAGGGCGCGCGCAGATCGTGCGACACCGAGTAACAGAAGGCTTCCAGGTCCCGGTTGGCCGCCTTGAGTTGCTCCTCGGCGCGGTTGCGATGGGTGATATCACGGGCGGCAGCGAAGATGCCCTGCACTTCGCCCGCACCATTGCGATACACCGTCGCGTTGTAAAGCACGTCCATGGTGTGACCGGAGGTATGGCGGAGCGTGAGGGCGTAGTCGCGCACCAACCCCTCCGCGATGACCCGCTGGTAGCCGGCCCGCGCCCGATCCGCGTCAGTGAAGTAGCTCGAGAAATCGCTGCCCACCAACTCGTCGCGCGCGACCCCGGTCGCCAGCTCCGTCGCCCGGTTCGCATCGGTGATCCGGCCATCGGCGCTAATCGTGACCAGAGGGTCCAGACTGGCTTCGATGAGGCTGCGAGCGTATTGGGCCGCGAGGGTGAGTTCGGCCGTGCGCTCGTTCACGCGCTGTTCGAGCTTTGCATTGAGATGGCGAAGTTCCTCTTCGGCGCGTTTGAGCCGGCTGATGTCGAGGTTGATGCCGGCCCAGCAGACGATCTCGCCGCGGTCGTTCAGCACCGGCACTCCCCGGGCGAGCACGGCATGGTACTGCCCGTCCACGCCTCGAACCCGATGTTCAATATCCCACATGCCCCGCTGTCGGACACATTCCTTCCAGGCTTCGATGGTGTGATGGGCGTCGTCGGGATGCAGCACGGCGCCCCAGCCGAAGTTCGAGCACTGTTCTTGCGTCAGGCCCACCAACTTGAGAAAGCTCTCGCTGGCGTAAGTATTGCGCCCGTCGGGGGCGCACGTCCACACCCCGTAATCGATCGACTCGCCGATGGCGCGATAGAGGGCCTCGCTCTGGCGCAATCTCTCTGCGACTTTCTGTCGCTCGGTGATGTCGTGCCAGACGGTGACGGCTCCCACGACTTCGCCGCCGATCCGCAGCGGCGTCGATGAAATCTCCCACGCCGCTTCCGCTCCGTCCATCCGCTGGACGACGCACTGCGCGTTGCGCACGCTTTCGCCCCGCAGCGCCCGCGCCGTCGGCACGGACTCGGCATCGAGCGGCCGCCCGTCGATGTCGTGGTAAGAGTTGCGCCGGACGATATCTGGGAGACTGTGGTTGGTAGGATCGAAGCCGTAGGCCGGAACGCACGCGCGGTTCACCAGGCGGACGGTCCCGTCCTTGTCGTAAATGAGCACCACGTCCTGAATGGCGGCGAGGACCGCGTCCAGCTCCGCGTGCTGTTCTTGCAGGCGGGTCAGCAACTGCACTCGCTCCCCGTCGGAGCGCTTCCGCTCGGTGACGTCACGGCTGAAGCACGCCACCGATGTCACCTGCCCTGCCGCATCGAGCACGGGATAGAACCTGTGGTGAAAAAAAATGCCGCAGCGTTCGTCCTCGAAATCCACCGGCCGCGCGAACTCGACCACCTCCCGGAGGCGGGCCAGCCGGGTCCGGGCCAGCTCGGGCGGCAGAATCTCGTTGAAATGCTTGCCGATAATATCCGCCGGCGGCTTTCCAAATCGTTGGAACGCGATGGTGTTCCCCATCAGCATGCGGCCTTCGGGGCTGAACAGCCAGATCGATTCCTGGGTGGCGTCCAGAATGCCCCGCAGAGTCGCCTCCTCCGTCCTGCGCAGGTCGGTGACGTCCTGAACGGCCAGCGCGGCGCTGGCCAGCGCTTGATGGGTCCGCTCGCGCTCGTTCGGATCGAAAACGCGCTCGCCCCCACCGCCGTCGCCGGGCGCGGCCTCGACCCCCTCTGGGTGCCGCGCGCGGAGCCTTTCCTCGGCTTCCGCAAGGCGGGCGCGCAACTCGGCGTTCTCCTCGAGGAGTTGTTTCCTGGTCAGGCTCGATCGGCGGGTGGTCACGGGCAACTTCAATAATACAGGCCGGATGCTGTTGTGGCAATAGGGCACAAAATAGGGGGGGGATTGCTTCGGCAAGGCTGCGGGACGACGGAAAATGTTGTGGAGAGGCGAGGGCAGGCTGGCGGCGTCCACAGCGGGCGCTGGTGCTACCAGCGATCGGATCGGAAGCGCATGATCGAGAGCATGGTGCCAATGCGCGCCGCGCGAGGCGGGCCATTCATCTCGTTTTGACCTCGATGCTCATGTACGGCGGCTCGTTGGTCTTCGAAGTGAACCCAAACGAAACCTCGCCGTGCTTGGCGCCGAACAGCTTCGCCACAGATTTCGGGCTCGAAACGTTCGCCCAGCGCTGGCCATCGGGGCTAAGACAAAATTTGTTCTTGGCAAGAAGGAAATACGTGTCGTGCTTGAACGCAAAGGTGTTTTCGGCTTCCTCGAGCGTGCTCATCGGCAGATCGACCGCCAGCTTGAGCGGCATCCGCTCTCCTTCGGCCACCTTGAGGATGACCGATTCTCCGCGCGCAATCTGCTCCCGCATGCTTTCGCACACGGAGGGATTCTGCAATCCCTGGGGAACGGGAATGACTTGGCATTTCGTGCTGTCCAGCCGATGCACGGTCGTGCAGCCGGCCGCGAGCAGCAGTGCCGCGATGACAAGCATGAATTTCATCCTGAACGAAGCCGGCCAGCCCGCGGGTGGCAAAGACCGGCGTAAACGGAACCGAATGCCGAGGATTCTAGCGCCGCCGCAAGAAACCTGCCAACGCCAGGCCGCTGACGAGGAGGATCAGGCTCGACGGCTCGGGAACGATGGTGAAGTTCTTGATCATTGCGGTCTGCTCGGAATCCCACAGGCCAACCCTGAAGCCGCCGATGCTCGAGAGGTCCGCGATGCTGCCCGTGAACGCCTGAAGCGGCGCACCGGCGATGGTCGAAGCCTGCACCGTGTAGTGATTGGGGGCATCGATGGTCCAATCGAAATGGACGCCGTCGACATGGCTGGCGGCCACGCTGCCGCCGTCCCCGCCGTTCTGGTTGAGGGTCGCGCTGTCATTGTACCAGATCATCCGGCCCGTCAGCCGGCTATACGAGCCATCCGCCGGATTGACGCTCTGCTGAACGAATTCAGCGTTGAAATCGCCCACCCAGTCGGAATTGCCGTCGCCAACCAGGTCGATCGCGTCCTTGGTGCAATACAGGTCAAAGGAGACTACGTCGCCCACGCTCAGCGAGACCGGGGTGATGATGGAAGGATCTCTTCCAAACACGCCGCGGATGGTCCCCGTGTTCCCTTCCCCGGTATACAGCGCGGGGATGGCTGAATTGTCGCGATGCGTCGTCTCGAAGGTCGACCAATCGCGGCCGCTGAACGTGACGGTGCCCGCCTGAGCGCTCAGGAGCGCACCAAGAGATATGGCGAATCCCACACCAGCTAATTTCATAACAGATCTCCTATAGCTGTTCGGTGACCCTATGCAACATCGCAAACCTCGCCGCGCAAGAGCACGCGGCCAACACGATTCTCCCGGTTGGGTCCCCCAACCCGGTGTTGTCGAAATATGACGCTCTCTGTAGCAGCCACCTCACGGTTTACTTTCGCTGAGGCTAATCCTATGGAAATCGATCGTCAAGGCGAACTTCGGGCCTTTGGCATCCAGAAATCCTTGGATTGCAGGCCGCAGGCGGCGATCATTTCGAGGCCGTATTCCGACCGGCCCAGATCGGCATCGACGTTGTTGACGCCCAGGGTAAACTTGAGCCCGGCCGCCTTCGCCCGCCGGATGAACTCGGCGCTGGGCAGCCGGTATCGGCTGTTGATCTCGATCGCCACTCCGCCTCTCTGGGCGGCCCCGATCACCCGCTGCATCCGAGCCGGCGTCCAGAGGACGTCGTATTCCGATGCGATCGCGTCCGGCAAAAAGGTCGGATTCACGTAGATGTCGATCGGTTCCTCCTCGAGAATCTTCGCGGTGGTATCGGCCAGGTGATCCATGAACGCCTGCTTGTCCTGCACCTCGACCTCTTCCCGGATCCAGAGCCGCATGCGCTTGCCCCGGGGATCGAAGATGGTCATGCTGTCAGTGAACACATAGTCGAATCGGTGGATGGCGGCTTTCGAGAACAGCTGAGGCCATTCGCGGCCCTCGGCCTGCATCCCCACAAACACCGGCTTTCCCGCCATGGATCCCAGAAAGCTCTCGATCCCGGCATCGTTGGTGATCGCGAAGCCCAGACCGCAATTGACAGCAATCCCGTGATTGATCCCCGTCCGGCGCATATGCTCGAATACGCCTTCGAGCGTCAATCCGCCTTTGAGGTGCGTGTGGAAATCGACCAGCGGATAGTTCGCGGTTCCCAGCTTGACGATCTGCTGATCGACCTTGTCAAACGGCGCAGGCGCGATCGAATCGAACGGCAGCTCGTCCGGGAGCGGCTTCACGCGGATGTTCCTGAAGGACACCTTGCTGTCCGGATCGTGCCCCTGCAGGGCGAACGTCCCGCGCGAGATCCGGCGCCCGGGTCGCCGGACATCGAGGAGCGGGTTCTCGGGCTCGATGTAATCCACTGCCAGGAAATCGTTGACCCGGATCTGGACGTGCCGATTGCGTACGCAGATGTGCATCGTGAACCACTCGTTGTCCTGGACGATTGCCTTGTAGAGGTTGCGGATCCCGTAGAGGCTGCCCGTCTTTTTTCTCTCGATGTAGCCGCCCGCCCCCACGTGCGTGTTGGCCACCTGCGCCTCGAAGCCCTTCACCGGGAACCCCGCCTCCTGATAGGCGGTGTGGAAGAAGATCCCCGAGTTGGCCCCCGGTCCCGTGCGCACGTCGGCCTTCAGCTCGAAGTTCTTAAAATCCGCGCCTTGGACCTTGCCGACGTAGAACAGATGCGACCGCGCCCCGTCGAACGTAATCGTGCCGTTGGCGACCTGGAACCCGCCCGGGTTTTCGCTCGCTTTCCAGCCATCGAGCGTCTGGCCATCAAACAAGGGGATCCAGCCCTCGGTGTCGCCCGCGCCGAGCGCCGACAGGTCCAGGCAGCACAGCGCCCCGATGCACAACCTCATCCATCGTGCGGTTTTCATGCCCACCATAATGCGCGACGGCCCCAGGATGACAATGGGATTCCATCGGGCCTGCCGAGGCAGGAATTCAGGGCCTGGACGCCCCGGGCGCTGCACCCCTGCCCCCCCCGGCTGGCCCAATCCCTGGCGTCCCATCGGCCCGCGAACCCCGGCGGCCTTAAGGGTCTGTGCAAAAATGAATTCCGATTTTGCTGGAGGAGATTGGGCGGCCTGGCAAGGCGCAACGAGCGAGCATACCCGCGCGGTCTGTGAGCGAGGAGCAACACAGCCAGGCCGCCCAAGGCCCCCAGCCCGCAGGGGCGGGGCGGCGCCGGGCCATCTGCTTCGCGGCTCGGTCGGTCGAGATGGAAAACGATGGGGTCGCATCTAAATAGTTGACATATGGACGTGTCCTATCGGCAGGCAGTGGTCGCGACCACCCCCCCCCAATTCCGCAAGTCCGCCCACCAGGCCAGTTTTGCCTGTTTCAGCGCGCACAACCGCCGTCCTATCCATTGACAAATGAACAGGTGTTTATTGTAGATCTTGCATTCGACACTTTCTTGGACGTGGCGTCTTTGAGCGATGGTACGAGCGGGACTACGCACAAGGATCTTGCGGATTGGTTGCTGATTATGCAGAATGCGGTCAGGCAAAACACAGCGATCCGGATGACGACAGCACGCTCATATGACCGGTTCAACCGGCTGACGGGGATCAGCTCGATCCCGGCTGGGGCGGACCAATGGCCGCTGTCATTCGACAAGTACACAAACCGAGCAGTGCCCGGTTATGTGGATGTTTTGGGGATCGGCACGGCGACGGCGCGGTGACGGTCAACGGCACTGGGGCCTATCGGAGGGGTGAAAATTTGGCAACTGATCGGCCGGTCGGACTTGCGCTTGTTGCGCCTTGAAGCCCTGCCCCCCACTCGAAAACCGAAATAATAGCCAGAACGGTTCTTCAGCAGAATCAACTATTGACATATGTGACACAGGAGGCGGAGGGCATGAAACGGAGGCGCGGCGCAATCGCTGCGCGTCCGATATGTCAAATATTTAGATGCGACCCCATTGATTTTCACGAAACGGCGGTCTCGGCGGCCGGCGCGGCATCGTCCCGGCTGAACACCCTGAACTGGCGAATCTGGAACGACACCGGCGCGTCTTCCGCCAGGCCGAGCTGCGTGTATTCCTCCTTCGTGATCCGGGCCCGGACGGCGAGGCCCGACGGCATCTCGAGCTCGAGCCGCATCACGACCCCCAGAAAGAAGGCGTGGCGCAGGATCGCCGGATATCGATACGCGGCCGGATCGGCCGAGATCTGGACCGCGTAAGGGCGGAAGCCCAGCCGCAAGCGGTCGCCGTCCGGCCGGCCCGGCGCCGGGAACTCGAGCTCGCCGGCCCGAGCCACGCCGCCGCGGACCTCGGATTCGAACACGTTCATGACCCCGATGAACCGGGCGACGAACTCGTTGGCGGGCTGGTCGTAGACCTCGCGCGGGGGCCCCATCTGCTCGAGGCGCCCGGTCGAAAAGATGATGATCCGGTGGGCGACCTCCATGGCCTCCTCCTGGTCATGGGTCACGAACAAGGTGGTGACATTGAGCTGGGAATGGAGCCGGACGAGCCATTCGCGGAGCTCCTGGCGGATCTTGGCGTCCACGGCGCCGAAGGGCTCGTCGAGCAGGAGCACGGAGGGCTGGGGCGCCAGGGCCCGCGCGATGGCGACCCGCTGGCGTTGGCCGCCGGAGAGCTGGTGCGGATAGCGGTTCTCGAGCCCGCAGAGATCGAGCAGCTCGAGCAGCTCGGCCACCCGCTCGGCGCGCCGCCGCCGGCCCCATCGCTTGATCTTCAGGCCGAAGGCGATGTTCTTCAGAACCGTCATGCTCCCGAACAGCGCGTAGTTCTGGAACACGAAGCCGATGTTGCGTTTCTGGACCGAGAGATCGTTGACGCGCTGTCCGCGGATGTAGATGTCGCCCGCAGTCGGCGCCTCGAGGCCCGCGATCATCCGCAGCACGGTCGTCTTGCCGCCGCCGCTCGGGCCGAGCAGCGCCACCAGCTCGCCGTCGTTCACCCGGAACGAGACGCCGCGGACGGCAGCCACGCCGCCAAACTCCTTGCTCACCTGGTGAAGCTCGATGCTCATGCGCCCGCCTCCATGCGGCCGGATGGCGCGGCCCGCTGCCCGCGCTCGTATCGGCGCCGGATGCGCCATTCGAGCAGCGCCTTGAATCCCAGGGTGACCAGGGCCAGCATCGCCAGCAGGCTGGCTGCGGCAAAGGCGCCGGTCTGGTTGTATTCGTGGTAGAGCTTCTCCACCTGAAGCGGCAGGGTGTCGGTCAGCCCCGCAATGTGGCCGGACACAACCGACACGGCGCCGAACTCGCCCATGGCGCGGGCGTTGCAGAGGATGACGCCGTAGAGCAGCCCCCATCGGACCGAGGGCAGGGTGACGTGCCAGAACGTCCGCCAGCCGCTCGCGCCGAGCGTCAGCGCGGCTTCTTCCTGCTCGTTGCCGGACGCCTGCATCAGGGGAATCAGCTCCCGGGCGATGAACGGGACGGTCACGAACACCGTGGCCATGACGATGCCCGGCAGGTTGAAGATGATCCGGATGTCATGCCGGTCGAGCCATGGCCCCAGGTATCCCTGGGCGCCAAACAGCACCACCAGCACCAGCCCCGCCACCACGGGCGAGACCGAGAAGGGCAGGTCGATCAGGGTGATCAGGAGGGATTTTCCGCGAAAGGAATGCTTGCCGATCGCCCAGGCCGCCGCCAGCCCGAACACCAGGTTCAGCGGCACGGTGATGACCGCCACCGCCAGGGTCAGCCGGATCGCGGCCCGCATGTCCGGATCGCTCAGGGTTGTCTGATAATAGCTCACGCCCTTGCCCAGGGCCTTCACCAGCACGTTGGCCAGCGGCAGCACCAGGAACACCGCCGCAAATCCCAAGGCCAGACCGATGAGCATCCGCCGGACCGCCGGGGATCCCGCAGCCGCCGGCCCCGGCCCGCGTCCGGCCGAATCCAGATGAATGGGGATGGTCCGGCTCATGATTCAGCGCCGAAACCGGCTCGACCAGCGTTCGAGCAGGTTGATCGTGATCAGCAGGAGAAAGGAAATCGCCAGCAGAACCACCGCCAGCGCCATCGCTCCGGCATAATCGTATTCCTCGAGCCGGATCACGATCAGCAGCGGGGCGATTTCCGACACGAACGGCTTGTTGCCCGCGATGAAGATCACGGAGCCGTATTCGCCGATGGCCCGGGCCAGCGCCAGCGCGAAGCCGGTCAGCACCGCCGGCAGCAGGGTGGGCGCCACGACGCTCCGAAACGTCCGCCAGCGGCCGGCCCCGAGCGTGGCCGCCGCCTCCTCGAGCTCGCGGTCGAAACCCTCGATCACCGGCTGCAGCGTGCGCACCACGAACGGCAGCCCCACGAACGTCAGGGCCACCATCACCCCCAGCGGGGTGAACGCCACCTGGATCCCCGCCATCGCCAGCCCGCGCCCCAGCCATCCCTCGGCCGCAAACAGGTCCGCCAGGGTCAAGCCCGCCACCGCCGTCGGCAGCGCGAAGGGGAAATCCACCAGCGCATCCACCAGCCCGCGCCCCGGAAAGCGATACCGCGCCAGAACCCAAGCGAGCAGCGTCCCGAACAGCGCGTTCACCCCGGCCGCCGCCAGGGACGCGCCGAACGTCAGGCGATACGACGCCATCGCCCGCGGATCCGTGGCCAGCCTCCAGAAATCGGCCGGAGTCAGATCGAGCGTGCGCACCAGCAGCGCGGCCAGCGGCAGCACCACGATCACGCCGACATACACCAGCGTGTAGCCCATCGTCAGCCCGAACCCGGGCAATGGATTGAACCTTGTGGCCGGCATGCTTTGCCAGGATATCGCGCGTCATCCTAAGCCATGTCCGGGCTGGGGCCAAAGATGTTTTTCCCTGTTTTTGCGAAGCCTCGAGGCCGGCATCGCTGTCGCCGCCGGGCCTGCGGGGCAGGCTCGATCCGGCGGATCCCGGCGCCGCGACGAACGCGCCGGATCCATCTGGCGGCTGCGGCGATGGGGCGCGGCTACCGCGGAGGCGCCGCGGGTCGGACGGCCACCAGCTCGATGCCTTGTTTGCGGCCCAGGTTGCGCGAGTATTGGCGGTCCACGGGATTGTTCCAGTGCTCGTGGACGCCCAGGCTCGGGAGCCGCCGTTGAGGCGTTGCATGATCGGGATCGTAGAAGGTGCCCGACGGCGGCCGGTCCGCCCGGGCCGCCTCGTGGAGGAAATCGTCGACGCCCGCCTTGCGCGCCTCGGCATACTCGATCCGCAGAAAGTCGAGCCCGACCGAATCGATCGCGACCGGGTCCTGCGACGCCAGCAGGCTCGAGGCCCAATCCCCGTTGAAGGGCGGGGCCAACCACCTGCGCGGCTCGAGGTCTTTCGGGTGGATGGCGGTAAAAAGCCCGTCCACGAGGTAGAGCACGGTCTTTCCGCCGATGTGCCGGTGGCCCATGAGATCCACCAGCGGCCGGTAGATCCCTTCGCCGGCGGAGAACGATGCCTTGTGCAGCTCGTAATATCCCTTCTGGACCGGCGTGCGGATCAGGGAGCCGAAATGGTTCTTGGCGCAGAGCGTGATCCCGGTGCCCTGATGCGCCTTGAGGTTGGCGAGGTTCACGATGTATTTGGCCTCGGCGAACCAGTCGGGCACAGTGTCCGTGGCGCAGCCGGCCGGGCGCGCGCTCCAGTAAACCGGCACGCTCGAAGGCGCGGCGCGGTGGCGTCCGAACCGGCCCGCCTGATCGACGCAGCGGACGCCGGGGAACTCGCGATGGATGATGTCGTAGTACTCGTTGGGGAACAGGGCCAGCGTGTCGCCCACCGAAATGTCGGCCTCGGCCACGCCCGCCTCGCGCACGAGCTGCCGCAGCAGCGCCACGATCATCTGGGGGGCGGTGTTCATGTAATCGGGATTCTTCGTGATCGAGTACGTCGACGGGTCCACGCCGCCACCCCCGACGATGAACCCGACAAAATTGACCTTGATCGCGATCTTCTCCCCGGCCCGGTAGCCGGCGTCGCCCTCGCCGCTCCGGCGGTTTTGATATCGGAAGAGCCGATCCCAGCTGGCGGCCGTGGTGGCTTCGCCGCTCAGGGCCTGGACCGCCTGGGCCATCATCGCGTCGACTCGATCCTGCCGGGTATGGGCATGCTCCCACCAGTGGCCGTCGCCGGGCCCCCGCCAATCGGTCGCATCCGGATCATGCGCCCAGACGACGCGGCCGGGGTGAATGCCGCAGCCGTCGCCCACGGGCTCGAGTGGGACGGGCTCGGCAGCCTGAGGTTGGCCCAGTCCGCAGGCGACCGACGCCGCTGCCAGCAAGGCCAGGGTCCGAATCGAAGTGCCAGGAATACGTTTCATGGAGAGATTTTGGCGGTTTGGCGCCCCTCTTTTGCTGCCCTCCCCCCGCTCGCGCCTCGCGGGGGGAGGGAATGGATTGCCGCGCACGATCCGCCTTGGCGGCTGGGCCGGTTTGGCCCGCACGTCACCGGCTTGACCGGAGCGGGTTGGGGATCTCGACCAGATCGGCGCGGGTTCGGCCGTTCTCGGTGATCCGCGCCAGGGTGTAGATCGTTCCGTCCCGGCCGATGGCCAGCGAGTTGCAGTAGAGCGGGCGATCCCCGTTTTGGTAAAAGACGGGCCCGTGATCCGTGGATTGGCGGCGGCGGATGTTGTAAGTGATCACGTGGAGGTTCTCGAGCCCCTTGGCCTCGCCCATGGCGGTGCTGTCCTTGCCCGCCACACGCCGGCCGCTCACGTAGATCGGGCCGCCGGTCAGGTAATAGAGCGTGTTGCCGTCCGGCCCGAGAGCGAACCCAAGATACCCGTAGCTGAATTGATCGAACATGCCGCTGGCGCGGGAAGGGAGCGAGGTGATGCGCTCGAGGACCTCCATGCGGACGGTGGCGGGATCGAATCGAAACAGGTAGCCCGAGTTGCCGTGCACGCCGTAGATCGACCGATCCATGGGGCGCCAGGCTGTCTGCCGCCAGTTGTAGCCCATGTGCCCCGCCGAGGTGGGATCGTAAAGGCCGAAGTAATCTTTCTTCATGTCCTCGCCCTGGACCCGCTCCATCGAGTCGGCGGCGGGATTGTATCGGAAGATCTCACCCGTCGATGCGGTGAAGTAGGCGGCGCCATCCTCGGGATTGACCGCGATGGACCGGCAGATCGTCCGGTAGGTTTCGCCCTGGCCGGCCTCGCCCTGGCCGGAGACAAGCCCGAAGTCGCGCCACTCCTTGCTCGCGAGGTCGAACCGGAGGAAATGGCCCGACGGCCACGTGAGCGCGAACATCCGTCCCCGGCGGACATCCATGTTCCAGGTGATGATGCCCTCGCGGTTGGGGGCGAGGCCGAGGTCGTCGAACCGGCCGGTCTTCAGGTCGTAAGCCAGGATGTGGCCGCCCGGATAGGGCTGCCAGCCCGAGCCCTCCGGGGGCACGCCCGAGACCTCCTGCCCGTTCACGAGGCTGTAATAGCCGAGGTGCGTTGTCAGGTAGAGCTTGCCGTTCGACTCGATGAAATTGACGTGGCTTTTGCCCTGGACAACCGTCTTGCGGCCTTTCTCGCCGCAGGCCTCCGTCAGGTCGCCCACATGCCGGACCTGGCGCGTCCTCGGATCCAGGCAATACATCTGGCCGCCGATCTCCATCGACTCGGAGCAGAGCACGTAGAAGATCCGGCCGTCGCTGGCCGTGGCCATCCCGTTGTAGGTGTCATGCGCCAGCTCGAACCCGGAATTGTAGGTCCGGGCAATGATCTTGCGGGCATAGGAATCCTCGCCCGGCAGCGGCGCGCCCGTGACGGGCGCAGCCGCCTCGGCAGCGCCCAGGCCGGCCCATAACCACACCGTCGCGAACAATGCGTGTCTCATAGCTGATGGGGATTGTCGTTGGATCATGTTGTTAACAATGCGGAGCGGAGCGAACACACCTTGGCGAGGCCCGGGTCATGGGGCTGGCGCCCCCTTCCCGGCATCTTTCCGGGCCGGTCCGCTCGGCACCGGGAGAAAGCGTTCGGCAGGCCGGACGCAGCTCAGCTCGAGCACGACCGGATTGGGCCATGCATGGTCGTTGTAGAGGCGCTGGGCGCGCATGGCGCGGATGTGCAGGCCGTCAGCCTCCTGGCGCCACGTGGTCTGCGGCACCACGGCCGGCTTGTATTCGAGCACCCGGCCGCTCTGGCCCAGCACGCGGACGCGGGTCTGATCGGTCGCCTGGACGGATTGCAGGACGAGCTCCTTCCACTCGCCGTATTTCCAGCGCGCGGAAGGCGGCAGCTTGACGATGGCGTAGAGGATGTCGGCGTCCCTCTTTCGGGTGAACCAGATCTCCTTTTCGTTGGTGACGATCCAGGGCCGCACGCCATGGATGCACTCGCCGTTGACGAACATCCAGAGCGCGATCTCGCGGAGGCGCTCCTCCTGCTCGATGGGCAGATCGCCGTCGGGCTTGGGGCCGACATTGAGTAGCAGGTTGCCCCCTTTGGCGCGCGTCTCGATCAGCAGCGACAGGCATTCCCAGCCCGATTTGTAGGATTCATTCGCGGGCTTGTACTGCCATTGGGTCCCCATGGTCAGACAGGCTTCCCAGGCGCCCTCGAGCGGCTGGCCGGGAATGAACTGCTCGGGCGTCTCGATCGCGCCCCGCGTCACCACCACGTCCGGCTGCAGCTCCCAGGCCAGATCCCGCAGCCCCTCGGCTTCCCCGTCGAAAAACAGGACGCCGATCTCCCCGTACCGGGTCAGCAGCTCGCGCACCTGAGCCTGGTCGTGCGCCATCAGACCCGGGTGATGCCGGGGCTGAACCTCGGCCTGCCCCCGCTGGATCGGGACGCCATGCCTCCAAAGCCACCAGAAATCGTCCGGCGAAAAATAGAGCCCGGGCACGATGCCCTGCGCTCGAAAGGCCTCGATGACCTCCCCCACGATGTCCCGCCGGAACGGCGTGTTCCGGATCCCGAAATCGGTGGTCGCCGTCGGCCACATGCAGAAGCCGGAATGATGTTTGGCGGTGAAAACAACGTAGCGAATCCCCGCCAGCTTCGCCAGCGCCGCCCAATCATGCGGATTGAACTTACGCGGATTGAATGTCCGGGGCAGATCTTCCACGAATCGACGCAGATAATCCTCATCCGCACCGACCATCGAATGGCTGATGACCGATCCGAGCTGGCTGTCGTGGCTCCAGTGAATGAACAGGCCAAAACCCTGATCGCGAAACCATTCGAGCCGCGCAGTCCGATTGGTTCGGGCCGACGGGGATTCTCCCGCGCCCAGCAACGCCGCGGAGCCGGCCACGCAGATCGCAATGGCCAGGTGCGCCAGGAAAAACCTCTGCGCTCGATGCCTCATGGTGCGCCCATCCTAAACAGGATCTCGCGGTTTGGCTAGGCTGGAATCCATAGCGCGTCGGGCCGTGTCCGGACATGGCTTCTCGGCGCATCGCTGACGGCCGGCGCCGCTCACTCGACAATCGAGCACGGAAACGCGGAACGTCGGGCCCGGGCTCGATGGCGCATTGGATGGACGCATATCGTTGCAGCGCTGAGAGTTGAAACCGACGGACCAGGGCGCGCCGCACCGGTTTTTGAACGCGGCAGCCTCAAAACGGTCATTTACTTTGCGTCACAAAGTAAAAAGATAGTCCTGCTATGAACGAATCCAATCCGGTGCCCGGCCCCGCCATGGCGCTCTTTCTCCAGCGCTGTGTCACCCCCCTCAAGCTGGCGGGTGTCACCCTTCTGATCCTCCTGCTGCTGATCCCGCTGCAGATGATCCGCTCCGTGCTGAGGGAGCGGCTCTCCCGGCGCGACGCAGCCGTGTCGGAAATCATGTCCAGCTGGGGGCGGGAGCAGACGATCATCGGGCCGGTGCTGATCGTGCCTTACCAGTATGCGGTCAAGTCGTGGAAGGAGGAGCCCATCGGCGGAGGCAAGATCGAAAGGGTCGAGGTCACCGAGACCGTCGTGGCCAGCGCCTATTTCCTGCCGGCCACGCTGAAGATCCAAGGAGCCGTCACACCTCGCAAGCTGCATCGGGGGATTTACGAAGCCGTGGTCTATTCGGGGAATCTCGAGCTGGCCGGCCAGTTCGACCGGCCCGATTTCCGCGCTCTGCGGATCGACGAGGCGGATGTGCTCTGGGATGACGCCGTGGTCACGTTTGCCATCCCGGATCTGCGGGGGGTGAAAGGGATGCTCGAGCTGGAATGGGGGGGGGATCGGGTCCCGCTCATGCCCGGAAGCCGCCTGCCGGGATTCGCCTCGGGCCTGCATGCCAAGGCGGGCGGCCTGAAGGTGGGCGAGGGCGCGATCCCGGTGAAGATGGAGCTGGGATTGAGCGGGAGCGGGGAGCTGAGGTTCTCGCCCGTGGGGGCTCAGACCAGCGTGAAGCTGGCCTCTCCATGGCCCGACCCGAGCTTTCGCGGCGCGTTTCTGCCGGATGACCGGAAGATATCGGCGAACGGTTTCGAGGCGGCGTGGGAGGTATCCCATTACGGGCGCGGGTATGCCCAGCAATGGAGCGACCAGCAGGCCGCGGCCGGGATCAATCCGTCCTCCTCAGCCAGCTCGGAATTCGGCGTGACGTTCTACTCGGCCGTCGACGCCTACCGGAACGTCGAGCGGGCCACCAAGTATGGCGCGCTGTTCCTGGTGATGGTCTTCACGGCATTCTTCCTGTTCGAGATCCTGTCCTCGCTCCGGATCCACCTGTTCCAGTATGCGGTGGTGGGGGCGGCCATGAGCCTGTTCTATCTGGGGCTGCTGTCGCTATCCGAGTTCGTCGGGTTCGGGCTGTCCTACCTGGCGGTCGCGGCGGTGACGACGCTGCTGATCTGGTTCTACTGCGCGAAGGCGCTGGGAAGCGGGCGGCGGAGCTGGATCCTGGTGGGGCTGCTGGCGGCGATTTACGGTTTCCTCTACGTCGCGCTGCAGCTGCAGGATTACTCGCTGCTGTTTGGCACCGCCGGCCTCTTCGTCGCGCTGGGGATCGTGATCGCCGTGACCCGCAACCTCGACTGGTACCGGCGCGAGGAGGGGCCGGGAAGAGAGCCGCCGGCCGCTGCGGCCGGCTGAGGCCAGGCCCCAGACCTCGATGGCTCGACGCAGCCCGGCGCTGAACGCGGCCGGGCGCTTCCAGCCCTCGACCGAATCACAAGCCGCTCCTGGCGGCGCGCGCCCATCGCGCTGGAGAGCCCGGGGGGCCGCCTTGGCGGCCTGCCCGGGCCGGGCGCTGTGCAGGCAAACGCCCATTGGAACGTCCCGCGCCGCATCGCTACATTGCTGCCGCTGGCAAAGAGCCATTGGCAAACCTTCTGGAGTGCGCTAGGCTGCACTTTTTGACGGTCATGCAGCAATTTGGGACCATCGCGGCGAACGCATTTATGGAGCTGGTCCGGCAGCCGGTATACCTGCTGCTGATGACCGCCTCTGCCCTGTTCATGGTCTTTCTCGCCAGCGTGCCCTATTTTGGTTTCGGGGACGATCCCACGCTGGTGAAGACCAGCGTCCTGGCGGTGATGCTGCTGACGGGGCTGTTTGGGGCGGTGATTGGCGCGGCGGCCTCGGTGGCGCACGAAATCCGCTCCGGGACAGCGCTGGCCGTCCTGGCCAAGCCGGTCGGCCGCGGACGCTTCCTCGCGGCCAAGTTCGCCGGGATCGCCGCCGCCCTGACGCTGCTCACCTACGTGAACCTGGTTGCCGCCCTGCTGGCGAGCTGGATGGCGTTCGACGCCTACAGCGGGACCGCCAAGGGCGCGCTGGCGATCTTTGCCGGGGCGGTCGTCCTGGCGTATGCCATCGGCGGGTTCTCCAACTATTTTCTCCGCCGGCAGTTCGTGGCGGACACGGTGGCGGCCCTGGTGGCCGCCGCGACGGCGGCGCTGTTCCTGGCCACGCGGTTCACGACCCATAATGTCAGCATGCAGGAGGCCGCAGCGATCGACTGGCGGCTGGCCCCCGCGGCGGCGCTGATCCTCTTTGCGCTCTGGATTCTGGCGGGCCTGGCCATCGCCTGCGCCACGCGATGGGATCTGATTCCGACCCTGGCCATCTGCTCGGGCTTTTTCCTGCTGGGTCTGATGTCGGACTACCTGCTGGGCCGCCCGGCGGACGCCGGCGCCTGGTGGGCCAAGATCCTGTATGCCATCGTTCCCAACTGGCAGCTGTTCTGGCTGGCCAACACGCTCGAGCCTGGCAAGCCGGGCGTGCCCTGGGGCTACCTGGCCCAATCGCTCGGCTATGTGGCCGGCTACCTCGGCGCAACCCTCATGGTCGCCATGGAGCTGTTTGAAGATCGCGAATTGACGGGATAGACGCATGGAACGGAACTTCCAAAAAATCGGCGGGGTCAACCTGGTCGTCCTGCTGGCGGCCGGCGTGGTGGCGGCTCTGGTCTCGCGCTACGCCCAATCGGCCACCGGCCAGGTGGGGGTCGTGTTTCTCGGCATGGGCTTCCTGGTCGCCGTGGTGAGCTGGTTCCAGATCCGGCTCGAAGACCGCGAGAGGACCGAGTCCTTCGAGTTCGCCGAGCTTCGCAAGTCGGCCTCGACCGCCGCCTTGTTCACGCAGGAGGCGGAGGCATTCCCGGCCCGCCGCGCGCGCGAGCAGTTCGACCGCTACCTGGTGCCCGCCTTCACCCTGCTGCTGCTGGCCCTCCAGGGAACGGCGGCCTGGCTCCTGTGGCGCTGGCTGGGCAGCGCGCCCGCCCCGCTTGCCGGCCGCGCCGCGATCGCCACCGCCCTCTGGGCCCTCTGCGCCCTGGTCCTGTTCCTGCTCGGCCAGTACGGCTCGAGGCTGGCGCGGATCGAGAGGCATCGCCTGCTGCAGCCCGGCAGCAGCTACCTGCTCCTGGGCGCCCTGATCGGCCTGCTGGTCGCCATCGGCGAGTCCGCCGCATGGTTCGGGTTCCCGCGCATCGATTACTACCTGGCCCGCGCCCTCACCGTTGTTCTCGGCCTCGTCGCCATCGAGAACGGCATCAGCCTCGTCCTGGAGATCTACCGGCCGCGCACCCGGGACACCGTGGCCCGGGTCCTTTATGAAAGCCGCCTGATCGGGCTCCTGGGCCAGCCGGGCGGCCTGATCTCCACGGCCACGCAGGCCCTCGATTACCAGTTTGGATTCAAGGTCTCGGAGACGTGGCTCTTCCGCTTCCTCGAGCGGGCGCTGGCGTGGCTGATTCTCCTGCAGTTCCTGGTCCTGTTCCTGTTCACCAGCGTGGTCATCGTGGACCCGGCCGAGGAAGGCCTGCTCGAGCGATTCGGCCGTCCCGTCCCCAGCCGGCCCGTTCTCCAGCCGGGCCTTCATTTCAAATGGCCCTGGCCGATCGACCGCGTCTACCGGTTCCGCACCCGGGAGGTGCACACGTTCCATGTTGGTTTCGTGCCCGATCCGGAGAAAGACAAGGAGCGGACGGTTCTGTGGACGCTGCCGCACACGAAGGAGGAGTACAACCTGCTGGTCGCCAGCCGCAGCGCCCCGGCCATCGGCGCCGATCCCGCCGCCGATGCCCAGTCGGTCCCGGTCAACCTCCTCTCCGTCAACATCCCCGTCCAGTATCGCATCCAGGATGTCCGCGCCTGGGCCTACGGCCACGCCCAGCCCGAGCGTCTTCTCCAGGACATCGCCAACCGCGTGGTCGTCAGCTACCTGGTCAATGTGGATATCGACCAGCTCATGACCACGGGCCGCCTCGAGGCGGCCGATTGGCTGCGCCGCCAAATCCAGGATCTTGCCCAGACCAACCGGCTCGGGATCGAGATCCTGTTCGTCGGGCTGCAGGGCATCCACCCGCCCGTCGGCGTCGCCGCCGCCTACCAGGAAGTCGTCGGCGCCATGCAGGAGAAGCAGACCAACATCCTGGCTGCGCAGGCTTACTGGGCCGAGAAGATCCCGCTGGCGATTGCCGAAGCCACCAACCTCCTGTCCCAGGCCGATGGCGCCAGCTTCGAGAAGATCAAGCGCGCCGCGGCCGAGGCCAAGCAGTTCCGCGACCAGCTCGCCGCCTACCAGGCATCCCCCGCGGTCTACACCCAGCGCACCTATCTCGAGACATTCGTCCGAGCGGCTGCGTCCGCCCGCAAATACGTGCTCCTGGCGACCAACACTCAGGACATCATCTGGCTCAACCTCGAAGACAAGATCCGGGCCGATCTGGTGGATCTCCCCCTGGCCCCGGACAAAAAGTAATCCCCCCATGGAAAACCATCCCCGCAACCCCGTCACTTTCGTCACCGCCGGACTCCTGCTGGTGATCTTCATCCTCATGCTGTTCGCCTTCCAGGTGCGAACGACCGAGGTCGCCGTGGTTACGACATTCGGCCGGATATCGCGGAGCCTGACCGAGCCGCATCTCTATTTCCGCTGGCCATGGCCGATCCAGAGCGTCTACAAGTTCGATAACCGCGTCCAGAACTTCGAGCGCAAGTTCGAAGAGACCACGACCCGGGATGCGATCAACCTCCTCGTGACCGTGTTCGCCGGCTGGAAGGTGGCCGATCCGGAGCGCTTCCTCCAGAGCCTCAACGGCGACCCCCTCAAGGCCGAGCAGAACCTCGAGCCGCTCATCCGCACCGCCAAGAACGGCGTGCTCGGCCAAACGCTCTTCAGCGAGCTTATCTCCACCAACCAGGCCGAGCTCAAGTTCAACGCGATCGAAAGCCAGATGCTGGCCAGCGTCCAGTCCCAGGCCCGCGAGACCTACGGCATCGATGTCCTCTTTCTTGGCCTCAAGCAGCTCGGCCTGCCCCAAAGCATCACCACCAAGGTCTTCGACCGCATGAAGGCCGAACGCCAGACCCGCGTGCGCCAGTTCCAGACCGAGGGGGAGCGCGACGCCCAGATCATCCGCGCCCAGGCCGACAACCTCACCCGCAAAACCCTCGCCGACGCCCGCGCCACCGCCATCGAAATCACTGGCAGCGCCGAGGCCAAGGCATCCGAGTACTACCGCGTCCTTCAGCAGAACCCGGACCTGGCGAATTTCCTTTTCCAGCGCAACGCCCTCGAGCAGGCCCTCAAGGATCGCGCCACCCTGATCCTCGACCAGCAGACGCCCCCGTTCAGCATGATGCAGGGCACGCCCGCCACCTCGACCAACCCACCCGCCCGCCGTTGAACTGCCATGATCGACCCTTCCCTGCCACCCAGCCCGAACCCGCCCGCCCCCCCGGAGCCGCCTGCCGCTGCCGCCCAGCCTCGGGCGAGCGCCGAGGATGCTTCGAGCCAGGCGCTGTCCGAAGCGCTCCGCAGCAGCTTCGCGATCGTCAAGTTCCTGATGGCCGGCCTGGTCATCCTCTTTGTCGGGTCTCGCGTGTTCACGGTCCACCCGGACGAGACCGCCGTCATCCTCCGGTTCGGCCGCCCGGTCGGGGTTGGCAGCCAGCAATACCTGGCTCCCGGCCTCCACTGGGGCCTGCCCTATCCCATCGATGAGATCGTCCGAATCCCGGTCGGCCAAAGCCTCACCATCGTCTCGACTGCCGGTTGGTACCCCACCCGGCCCGAGTGGGAGGCCACCGGCCAGCTCCCCCCGGCCTACCCCTACCTCCAGCCCGGCATCGACGGCTACACGCTCGCCGCCGACGGCAACATCATCCATGCCCGCGCAACCTTGAAATACCGGATCCTGCCCGAGCAGGCCGGCCAATACGTCTTCGGGTTCGCCAGCCCCACCAACCTCCTCCAGAACCTGCTCGACAACTCCCTCATCTACGCCTCGACGCGCTACCGCGCCGACGAAGCCATCTATCGCGACAAGCTCGCCTTCACCGAGCGCGTCCGGGAACGCCTCCTCGAGCTGCTCGACCACCACCGCCTCGGCATCTCCGTCGACGCCCTCGACGTCGAGACCAGCGCGCCCCTGGATGTCCGGCCCGCTTTCGACGAGGTCCTCAACGCCCAGCAGGTCGCCCGCACCAGGCTCAGCGAGGCCGAGAGCTACGCCCGCAGCGCCACCAACACCGCCATCGCCCAGGCCAACGCCATCCATATCGACAGCCTCACCCGGAGCAACGAGATCGTGAAAACCATGGCCGCCGAAGCCCGCTCTTTCCAGGATCAGCTCCCTCATCACCAGGCCAATCCACAGCTCTTCCGCCAGCGTCTCCTCCTGGAAACCATGGGCCGCGTCCTCACCAACGCCCAGGAGAAATATTTCCTACCGCAGCGCGCCGATGGCCAGCCTCGCGAGTTGCGACTCCAGCTCAATCGCGAGCCCCAAAAACCCGTTCCGACACGATAACCACCGACCGCCATGCAAGTCACCTCCCTCCTCAGCCGCGCGGCCGCATCCGATCCCTCCGGCGCCCACCCCGGCCCGGCCCGATGCGATCAGGATCACGATCACCAGCACGACCACGACCATGGGCATGACCACGGGCATGAGCACATCCAGGTCCACCTGACGCAGACGCTGATCGGAGTGATCTTCATCGTCAACTCGTTCGTGGTGCAATGGGTGTTCGAGAAGGGCGCGATGGTCGCGGGCCTCAGCGCCATGATCGGCGCCGTCATCCTCGGCGCCCCCATCATCTGGACCTCGTGGAGGGACCTCCGCCGCGGCATCCTCAGCATCAACGAGCTGGTCAGCATCGCCGTCCTGGCCGCCTTCGCCGGAGGCGATTATCAGACCGCGGGCGTGGTGGCTTTCTTCATGCTCCTGGGCGAGATCATCGAGACCCGCACCGCCGCCGGCGCCCGGGCGTCGATCGAATCGCTCATCAAGCTCACCCCCACCAAGGCGCGCCGCGTCCGGAACGGGCAGGAGGAGGATGTCCCGGCCAGCGAGCTGGGCGTCGGCGACGTCATCCGGGTTCGCCCGGGCGACAACGTGGCGGCCGATGGCGTCATCCTCCAGGGCCAGGGCTCCATCAACCAGGCCACCATCACCGGCGAGTCGCTCCCCGCCGACAAGAAGCCCGGCGATGAGGTCTTCGCCGGCACCCAGAATCTCACCGGCGCGCTCGAGATCAAGGTGACCCGCGCCGGGCACGACACCACCCTGGGCCGAGTCCGGGACCTGATCCTGGCCGCGGAGAAGACCCGGCTCCCCCTGATGCGGATCATTGACCAGTACATGCATTTCTACACGCCGCTGGTCCTGGTGATCGCGGCCCTGGTCTGGGCGTTCACCAAGAACCTCAACAGCGTGATTGCGGTCCTGGTGGTCTCGTGCCCCTGCGCGTTCATCCTGGCCAGCCCGACCGCGATGGTGGCCGCCCTCTCGGCCGCCGCCCGGCTCGGGATCCTCATCAAGAATGTCGGCGACCTCGAGCTGGCGGCGCGGATCAACGCCATCATCTTCGACAAGACGGGCACGCTCACCGTGGGCGACCTGGCCGTCAGCCGCCTCGCGCCACGCGAGGGCACCACGCCGGCCGAGCTCCTCCGACTGGCCGCCTCCGCCGAGAAATTCAGCAATCACCCCGCCGCGAAAGCCCTCCAGCGCCTCGCCCAGGAAGCGGGCGTGCCGCTCGCCGACCCCCTCAACTTCACCGAGGCCGCCGGACGCGGCATCCGCGCCGAGGTCAACGGCGACACCCTCCTGGTCGGACGCGCCCAGTGGCTGCGCGACAGCGGCCTGCGCGAAGACCTGCTGCGGGATGTCGATCTGAACGAGACCGAAGGCTTCAGCTTGATCTTCGTCGCCCGGAACCAGAAGCCCATTGGATGGATCGGCCTGCAGGACGCCATCCGCCCCGAGGCCAAGCCCGCCCTCGCCAGCCTCCTCGAATGCGGCGTCCGCCGCATCGCCATGGTCACCGGCGACCGCCAGCCGGTCGCCACTCGAGTCGCCCGCGAGATCGGCTGCGAGGAGGTCGTCGCCGAATGCCTCCCCCAGAACAAGGTCCAGTTCGTCCGCGAGATGAAGACCCGCGGCTACCGCGTTGCCGTCGTCGGCGACGGCGTCAATGACGCCCCCGCCCTGGCGGCGGGCGACCTCGGGATTGCCATGGGCGCCGCCGGCAGCGAGGTGGCCATCCACAGCGCCACCATCGCGCTCATGAACAACGACCTCCGCCGCCTCCCCTTCCTGGTGCGCCTCTCGCGCAGCACCCGGTCCGTCATCAACCAGAACTTCCTTTTCGGAGTCTTCTTCATCATCGGCGGCCTCACGCTCGCCTCGTTCGGCAAGCTCCACCCGATTGTCGCCGCCATGCTCCACAACGTCGGCTCGCTGATCGTGGTGTTCAACAGCGCCCGCCTGGTCCGCCAGGGCGAAGACCTCGATCCGTTCCGGGGCTCGGCGGCGGCTGCGCCCCCGGCCGCGCCCTCCGGATCCGCCCCCGTCGCCGAGCCGCAGCCGCAGCCCGCCTGATCCGCCACCCGGCCCGCCCCAGCCATGAATGCACTCCTCACCCAGCCCGCCCCCGCCTCCTCCCCGCCTGCCGATCGCGAAGCCGTGGTCGTGGTGAGCGGGCTGACCAAGGTCTTCAAGGATTTCTGGGGCCGGCCCAAGGCGCGCGCTGTCGACAATGTCAGCTTCGAGATCCGCTCCGGGGAGGTGTTCGGCCTGCTCGGGCCCAACGGCTCGGGGAAATCCACGACCGTCAAGCTGCTGCTGGGCCTCTTGCACCCCACCCGCGGCCATCTCGAGGTCTTCGGCCATTCGCCCCGGCACGTCGCCACCAAGTCCCGCATCGGATATCTCCCCGAGGAATCCTACCTCTACCGCTACCTCGACTCGCGCGAGACGATCGATTTCTTCGGCCGCCTCTTCCACCTGGCCCCCGCGGAGCGCCGCCGCCGCGCCGAGCAGCTCCTCGATATGGTCGGCCTCAGCCAGGTTCGCCACCGCACCGTCGGCGAGTTCTCCAAAGGCATGCAGCGCCGGATCGGCCTCGCCCAGGCCCTCATCAACGACCCCGACCTCGTCATCCTCGACGAGCCCACTTCCGGCCTCGATCCGATCGGCTGCCGCGAGGTCAAAGACCTCATCCTCGCCCTCGCGCGCCGCGGCAAGACCGTCATTCTCAGCAGCCACCTGCTCGCCGATGTCGAGGACGTCTGCGACCGCGTGGTCATCTACTACGGCGGCCGCATCCAGGCCATGGGCTCGCTCCGCGAGCTCCTCGCCAGCCCCGATTCCCTCCAGATCACCACGCCCGCCCTCCCCCGCGAAACCCTCCAGCAGGTCCTCGATATCATCCGCCGCGACGCCGCCGCTGACCGCGTCCGCATCGATGTCCCCACCCAGAACCTCGAGAGCTATTTCTTGAGCGTGGTCCAAAAGGCGCGCCAATCCCAAACGGAAACCTCCGGCGCCGTCTTCGGCAGCCACGTGGCTGCCTACCTGGCCGGCGAAGGCGCCACACCGCCCGCGCATAAAATCCTCGAGCGGCTCGCCCAGCCCGCCGCCCCCGAGCCCGCCTCCTCTTCCGCCGAACCCGCCGCTGTCTCTGTCGACGAATCCCGCCTGGCCGCTCTGGCCCGGTCCGAGCCGCCGGTCTCCCCGGCTCCGGCTGCCCCGGCCGCCGCGCCCGCGCCGGCGCCTGACCTTGCTCAGGCCAACGAGAAGCTGGCTTCGATGCTGGGAAAATCCCAGCCCCGGCCGGACAGCCCGCCCGAGCCCCGCCCGCGTTGAGTCCCGTATGATCCGCATCCTGGCCATCGCGCGGTTGACATTCAAGGCAGCGGTCCGCTACCGGCTGGTGCTGGTCCTGGGGGTCCTTCTGCTGGCCACGGTCATCGCCTTGCCCCTGCTGATCCGCCACGACGGCACCGCCCGCGGGTTCACGCAGATCCTGATGACCTACACGCTCGCGGTCATCACCGCGGTGCTGGGTTTCACGAGCCTGTGGCTTGCCTGCGGCACCCTGGCCCGCGAGGTCGAGGAATGCCAGCTGCAGATGGTCGTGGTCAAACCCATCGGCCGTTGGCAGATCTGGATCGGCAAATGGCTCGGCATCATGGGGCTGAACATCCTCCTGCTGGCGCTCTCCGGCGGAGCCGTCTACGGCCTCCTCACGTGGCGAGCCCGCCACCTCGGCTCCGAGCAGCAGGCCGTCCTCCGCAACGAGGTGCTCGTGGCCCGCAGCTCCATCCGGCCCGCCCTGCCCGATATCGAGCCGGTGGTCGAGCAGGTCTTCCAGGAGCGCATGCGCCAGCTCGGCACGCGCGATGTCGACCGCACCTTCGTCCGCAACCAGATCCGCGAGCAGGTCAAGGCCGAGTTCCAGATCGTCCGCAGCGGGTTCGTCCAGCGCTGGACGCTCAACCTCGGGCTCGCCCGCCATCGCCTGGCTGATCGCCCGCTCTACCTGCGCGTCAAGTTCACCACCGCCGACCCCAACAAGTCGACCATCGAGGAGCCCAAGTCCTATCCGACGATCTGGCAGGCCGGCGTCCCTGAGACCTCCAAGGTCTGGCGCCAGCAGCTCAGCCTCGCCGCCGACAGCTTCCATGAGTTCGCGCTGCCGCCCAACCTCTTCGACGACGACGGCCAGATCACCGTCGAATGCCTCAACCCCAACGCCGTCGACCTGCTGTTCCTCATGGAGGACGGCCTCGAGCTGCTCTACCGCGAGGGCGGGTTCACGCTCAATTTCCTGCGCGGGCTGGGCATCATCTTCTGCTGGATCTCGCTTCTGGCGGCCATCGGCCTGGCCTGCGCCAGCTTCCTCTCGTTCCCCGTCGCCGCCTTCGCATCGGTGGCTCTCCTCATCGTGGGCATGTCCAGCGGCACGCTGGCCCAGGTCATCGAGGAGGGCGGCATCACCGGCGTCAACCCCAATACCGGCCGCATCGACACCCCCCAGATCGTCGACCGCGTCGCATTGGCCGCCTTTGGAGGATTGCTCAAGGTGGTCAACCTCGTCCGCGGGTTCTCGCCCATCGATCTCCTGAGCTCCGGACGGAGCATCAGCTGGGGCCAGCTCGCCCGAGCCGTCGCGCAAATCGTTCTGCTCATGGGCGGGCTCTTCGCCGCCTGCGGGATCGCCTTGTTCACCCGCCGCGAGCTGGCGGCCGCGCAAGGAAACCAGGGATGAACCCGCGCCGCTTCCATCGACTCCTGCGCTGGCTGCTCGCCCTGGCCCTCATCGGCTGCGCTGCGTTCTCGCAGCAGCGCCTCAACCGCGCGCGCTCCGACCTGGGCCTCACCCGGATCGAGCCCCTCGAAAACGCCCCCCCTGTCCTCGCGTTCACCACCGTCGCCCTCGGCGGCTTTCGCGGCCTCATCGCCAACGCCCTCTGGATCCGCGCCATGGACATGCAGGACGCCGGCAAGTATTTCGAGATGGCCCAGCTCGCCGAGTGGATCACCAAGCTCGAGCCCCACATCCCCGCCATCTGGATCGTCCAGGCGTGGAACATGGCCTACAATATCTCCATCAAGTTCCCCAGCCCCCGCGACCGCTGGTTCTGGGTCAGCGAAGGCATCCGCCTCCTGCGCGACGAGGGCCTCCGCTACAACCCCAAGGAGACGCTCATCTATCGCGAGCTGGCCTGGTTCTTCCAGCACAAGATGGGCCAGAACCTCGACGACGCCCACCTCTACTTCAAGCAGGCCTGGGCCACCGAGATGAACCGGCTCCTCGGCGGGCCCGCCCCCGATTTTGCCGCCCTCATCAACCCCGCCACGCCCGAAGCCATCGAGACCAGCCGCCAGATGCGCGAGGCCTACCGCCTCGATCCCGCCGTGATGCAGGAGGTCGACCGCAAATACGGCCCCCTCGACTGGCGGCTGCCCGAAGCTCACGCCATCTACTGGGCATGGCTCGGCCTGGCCCGCGCCAAACCCGAGGAGCTCATCACCCTCCGCCGCGTCATCTACCAGTCTCTCCAGCTCGCCTTCCACCGCGGACGCCTCCTCGAGTCCGCCACCGGCCGGCTCGACTTCGGCCCCAATATCGAGATGGTCGATAATGCCAACCGCGCCTACGAAGACATGCTCGAACAGGATCCCGAGTTCCGCGACAACATCCAAAACGCCCACCGCAACTTCCTCCGCGACGCCGTCTATTTCCTCTACGCCCACAACCGCATCTCGGAAGCCGCCCGGTGGTTCCAGTACGTCGGCCAGAAATACCCCAACCGCCAGCTGCTCGATCGCACCAACTCTCTCCCCGGCCAGATCACTCTCGAGGATTACGCCCTCGACCGCCTCGCCGAGGACGCCGGCGAAACCTCCCGCGACCGAATCCGATCCCTCCTCGAAGGCCTCGTCCTGAGCAGCTACCTCGATTTCGCCGCCGGCTTCGACGACCGCGCCCAAAACTCCCAGCTCCTGGCCCGCAAGGTCTTCAGCCGCTACCAGCAACAGACCGCCAGCCAGGAACAACGCGTCGGCATGGTCTCGCTCGAGGAAATCAGCCGCGACGTCCGCTCCCAGCTCCTCGGAACCAACAGCGTCCTCGAGGCCGAAATGCAGGCGCGCCTTCGCACCCGGCTCAACCTCCCCGCGCCTTCCGCGGCCCCCGCCGCCACCAACAACCCTGCGGCACCCCCCATCGCACCGGCGCCCCCGAGGTGAGGGCCCGCGCTGCCGCCGACATCCCAAGGCGGATCCCTATCCCCATCGGCTCATTCGCCGCCCTTCTCAGGCAGCCGCAGAAAATTCTCCAGGATCATCCGGCCTTTCTCGGTCAGGATGCTCTCGGGATGAAACTGGACCCCCCAGACCGGATGCGTCCGATGCCGCAAGCCCATCACCTCGCCTTCCTCGGTGTCGGCCGTGATCTCCAGGCAATCGGGCATGGTCTCCCGACGCACCACCAGCGAGTGATACCGCGTGGCCAGAAACGGGTTCGGCATGCCCGCAAACAACTCCCGACCTTGATGCCGGATGGGGGATGTCTTCCCATGCATCATGCGGTAGTTCTGGATCACCTCGCCCCCGTAAACATGGCCGATGCACTGGTGGCCCAGGCATACGCCCAGCAGCGGGATTCGCGGCCCGAACACCCGGATGATCTCGTTCGAGAGGCCCGCCTGCCGCGGCGCGCACGGCCCCGGTGAGATCAGGATCCGATCCGGAGACATCGCCTCCACCCCGTCCAGCGTGATCCGATCGTTCCGATGCACCGCCAGCTCCACCCCCATCTCGCCCAGATACTGCACCAGGTTGTAGGTGAACGAATCGTAGTTGTCGATGACCAGCAACATATCAATGCTCCCAGTGTAGCACGGCCGACACCGCCGGTCACTCGGAACCCACCCGCCCCCCGCGAAGGGACGGAAGCGGGCGGGATTTCGAAATCTGCAGGGGAACACGGGAATCTCGCAAGGTTGACGGAGTCGAGTGTTTCCCGCCCGATTTGCTCGCTGGTTTGCCAGAGGACGCGATGGCCCTCGCACAGGATCAATGCGTGCTCGCGCTGGAGTTCCTCGTCATAACGATAGGGGTCCGCCACCCGGTATTCGCCATCGACGCCTGCGGCTGGCCACAGATCCTCGTCGTCGGCCCCGAACCCCCGCACATCCACACGGTTGACCGGGTCGTTCCCCGCCATTTGGTATCGGTTTCACCCGGCCGATTCCCCGGCGGGATCGGCGCTGAGCCACCGGCCCGCATCCGGATCGTAGTAGCGATGCCCGTAGTAGTAGAATCCAGTCTCCGCATCCTCGATCTGCGTGCTGAACCCCCAGCATTCGTTCGCGCCGCCGCCGATCCGGATCGGCTCTCCGAATGGCCCGTATTCCCGATGCCCCACCGCGGTTGCGTCGGCGCCGCGGACCCAGCCGGCCACGTTGCCGCCGGCGTCCATCGCCGCCCATAACGTCTGCCCCGCGCGCCGGGACCACAATAAACCGCCCGCACCTCTCGCTCCGCCGCCCATCGTCCCATCGCGGTCCAGTCCCCATCCGTAAGTCGCAAGGACCGAGCCCGTCCCGTCCAGCTCGGCCGCCACGGTCCAGCCATCGTAGATCCAACGGCGTTCGAGGCGGGGCTCTCGGGCATAATCGTTTTGGGCGGGATCCCACGGATAGACACGCTTGGCAATCCGCCGGCCAAAGGCGTCATACTCGAACTCGAGCCGCAGGCGCACGCCGGCGGGAACCTCCGCCCTTGCGCGCATCGCTGCCAGACGGCCTGCGCCATCCCATGCGTACTCCCACCGTCCATCCCGGGTCCGGTTCCCTTCGGCGTCGTGCTCGAACGTCTCCCAAGCGGCCGGCCGATACACTCGCCCGATCGAGACCGGTCCCGTGGTCCCTGTGGTGACTTTCACCTCGGGATACGCTCCATGGGGAAGGGCGATGGCGCTGTGGAAATACTCGCCCTGGCGATCGGCCATCTGGCCATTGACCCAGACCGGCAATCCCAGCGCCGCCAGTCCTCTCACGGACACCAGCGCCGCTGTTTGCCGGCCCTCGACTTGGTTGCGCCGGTTGACTCGATACCCGTCGATCCGATTGCCGAGATCGTCGAAAAGATGCTGGAACCGCTGGCCGGCGACGGCCGTTCCATCGGCCCAGAAACGCTCCGCTCGGATCAACTGGCCCCGGGCATCATATCCATACTCCCACCGGCTGCCGTCGGCGGCCGTCGCCATCGATCGACGGCCTGCCCGGTCATAAGCGTATTGCCACTTCCACGGCCCGGCCTGGATCTGGACCGTCCGCCCCAGCCCGTCATACTCTTTTTGGCTGTTCCAGACCTGATTCCCGGCCTGCGATCCCGCGGCCTGGCTCACTCGGCCTGATGCCGGGTCATACGTGTAGCGCACCGCCAAGCCGTCGCCGCTTCGGATTTCCGCGAGCCGGCCGGCAGTATCGTATTCATACGCGATGGCCTGGCAGAGCTGATCCCCCAGGAAGAGCCGTCTGCGAACCACATCATCTCCCTGCCAGTCCCACTCGATTCGGCATTGGTCCAGGGGGCCGCCCTGGTGGGATTCGCGCGCCAACCGCCCCTGGCTGTCCCAGGCGTATTGGATTCGCGAGCCAGCCTGCTCGACCGCCATCAGCCAGCCGGCGCGGTCGTAGCGATACTCGGCATCGGGCCCTTGGATCCCTCCGTATCGGACCGAAGACAGCTCGCCTCCTGGGCCGTATGCGTAATCGATCTTTCCTCCTCGAGGCCCGATGACCCGCGTCAACCGTCCTGATGCATCGTAGGAATAGGCAAAGCCCGGCCCGGCCGGCTCTCCGCTTGCAGGATCCGGATCCCATCGGCCGGCGGGCAGCCCGCTGATGGGATCCCATGTCAAAGCCGACCGGGCCTGGCCGGCGTCGGCGGATTGCCAGGTTGTCCAACCGCGCATTCGCCCCTGGGCGTCATACTCGAAGTCGACTCGCTCGCGGCCCCACTGCCGGCTCACCAGACCTTGGCCCTGGTAGGCCAAGAACTGGCTGGCACCGTCCGGCCCTGTCGCCCTCGTCGCACGTCCCATCCCATCATAATCCCACTGCCAACTGAGCAGCGGGACGCGGCCGGGCCCCTGCACGGCTTCCTGGAAGGCCTGGCCGGCGCTGTTGCGAATCCAGCTCCGGATCCCGCCACTGCCATCGACAACTTGCTCGAGCCGATCCCAGGGATCATACCGTCCGGACTCCTGCTCGAACGCCGCTCCGGTTCCGTCTCGGCGGATCCTTTCGACCCACCGGCCTTGATCGAATCGATTCTCCTCGATCCCGGTGGATCCATCGATCCACAGCATCCACTGGCCGGGCGCGCCCCATTCGATCCTGGCAATCGAGATCGACTCCCTCTCCTCGATGCGCCAGCCGGTCCCATCCGCGGCTGCAATTTCCCTGGACACGAGCGTCGGAGCTCGGCTCCCGTTTTCATGCCACTCGCTGACCTCCGTGCGCCAGGCAGGGCGGCCGCCATCCAGGACGGCCTCGCTGATCCATCGCCGGATCCGGTCCGGCCCTTCCCAATCGATCTTGCCATTTCGGTTCAGATCCAGCGCTTCGGATTCGAGCCGCCCCTCGGGATCGTAGGCGAGCAATTGGGCCGGGGTGGAAGGGGCTTCGCTTCGAATCCGTTGGCCCAGCTCGTTATAGATCCATCGCTGGACCTCGCCGCCGCTGGCCATCCCGACCAGACGCCCCAGACCGTCGCGGTACCGAACGCGCACTTCGGCCGTGTCAGCTCCATCCGCAGCCAGGCGGATCTCGCGTTCGCACACACGGTCGATCCCATCGAACCGCTCGACGCCATACTCGAATCGGACGGGGAAAGCCGCGGTCCCATCGATCCGAGCCAGCCGCCCGTCGGCATATCGGACCTCGCGCTGCTGGGATCCATCGGGGTATCGGATGATTTGCTCCTGCGCGGACAGGGAGCGATGGACCGCCTCGCCCCAGGCATTGGTGTATCGGATCCATTCTCCGGCCATGTCATAGGCCCATCCTCCGGAATGGAGCGCCACGCCATTGGTCCCCACCACCTGCTCGGCCACGGCCTGCCCAATGGCATTCAGCTCGACGCGCCGCACCACCCCGCTGCCGGCAACCTCGCCGACCAGTCGGTGAGCAGGATCGTGAAGATAGATTGTCTGCGCTCCGGCAAGATCCTTCTCCCATTCGATCCCGCAGCAATGATAGCCTCGTTCCAGGAGTCGGCCGCCCAAGGACTCGACTCGGGTGGGCCGCCCCCATTCGTCTCGCTGGACTGCAATCTCCTGGTGCAGACAGATGGACTCCTGAGGCCGGACTCGCTCGACCGATCGCTGCACGACCGCCCCTCCCGAATCGATCGTATAGGTGATCCGAATCCCTTGATCGACCGCGCCGTCGATCCCCCCCGCGCGGCCGGTGGCGCTCTCGACGATCCGGTGATCGCCTTCGGTGCGCTCGCTCCACTGAGTCAGCGTGCCATCCTCATGCCGGATCGACCCGCCCGGGCCGTCCATGGGCGATCTCAACAACCTGCGCAGGCACCGTGGATCGTTCCACTCGAGGCCCGGCTCGGGGCATCGGATCTCCTCGATCGATCGGTCCTGGGGCCCCAAGCGGTGGATCGTGTAGGTTCTGCCCACCTCGATCCCCTGCACACGCTCGATCACCCGCCGCGGCTCCGACGAGGCCCATTGAGGATCATCGCCCGATCCGGATGGGCTGGCGTAATCCAGTTCCCACACATGGCATTCCTGCGGGCTGCTGTCGGCGTCCGCATCTGCCCAGGGCTGGATCACGCGGCTGAGCCGGCCCTGGTCGTCATACTCGAACCGCTCCCAGCCGCCGTCGGGATACTCGATGTTCCGGAGGGGCTGGGGGCTGCCCTGTGCGAACGGGCCGTCGATGTACCAGAGCCGCGTTGTTCGCTGGCATTCTCCCTGGCCCTGACGCAACTCGGCCAGCCCTTCCCCCCATTCATGCCGCCGATAGATCCGGCACTCGCGATACTCGACCTGCCCGTCCCGCCCGCGCACCTCAGTCCAGATCACTCGTTCTGCCGGGCCGTATTCCAGTCGGCTCGAGTCCTGGCGGACAGCCTCCGGCCACAACAGGGTCCATGTGCGCGACTCTGCCTGATAATCGTATTTGTAGGTCCATCGTTTTGCGCCCCGGATCTCGGTGATCTCCAGGGATGCGTTTTGCCCGTCGCGGTCTGTGCGCACCTGCCAGATCACCGCCGGCTCTCCGATTCCGACATAGCGTCCATCGGTCTTGGGGCCGGCCTGAGCTTTGGGGAAGAACCGCCACTGGAAGCGCCCGGGCCCCTCGTGCTCGAGATCGACCAGCACCTCGGGGGTTCGGACCTGTTGGATCCGATCCTGGTCCTCGACGACCTCGATGCCGGGCGATCCGACCACCTGGAACATCTCCGGCGCACCCCAATTCCGCTCTGGCTGCTGACACCCCAGCCACAGGCAGCCGTCCGAGCGCCCCTGATTGAACCGGCCAAGGGAGATCCCGAAGTCGGGAATCGCTCCGATCGCAGGCGCGCTCGTGGGCGAGCCCTGGCATCCGGCGCACCCCTCCGGCTCCCACGGGGATGGCCCTCCGCTGCCCGGCGCCCGCCCGCCGTAATCGAGCACCCCGTGAAATCCACCCGCCACCACTGCCACTCGAACCCCTTCGACCGTCACGCAGCCGGCTCGAGCCGGCACGGGCACCGAAAACACTTTCGTGACCTGATCCTTTCCATCCCCATCGACCTGGACCATGCGCGGGACGGATTCGACGGTTCCATCGTCAAACCGGCTGACCTCTTCCCAGAACACCCGGTAAATGCCGCCCCGCTCCGTCCGCAGCGCGAACCGATACCGCATCGACTGGCCCACTGCCCAGCGCTGCGCCGGGCTGAGCCACAGCGCCGCCATCCCTTCCCCCTCCCAGGCCGTTCCCCAACTGGATGCACTGGCGTCCTCCCCCAGCCGCTCGATCAGCTCGTCGGTCGTGTATTCCTGGGTTAGAACCTCGCTGTGCGTTCGGGCGCCCAGCACCTCGTCCTCGGCGGTCTTTCGCTGGAGCAGGTCCACCCATGTCACCGCTGTCTCCGCCACCGCGCTGTCGCTCCGATCGGCTTCCCAGCGAACAACCCCGCACTCTTCGGGAGCCCATTGCCCGCCGGCCATTGTCGCCGCGCAGCTCCCGGCATCGGTCACGACCGCCTGGCCTCCCTGCCAGACCTCCGTCTTCCACTGCCGCGCTCCCTGCCCGTGCTCGATCGTCTCGAAATCACCTTGAGGCCACACCTTCGGGTCCCCGTCGTATTCGATCTCATCGAGCGCGATCCGGTATTGGTCCGGCCCCCAGTGCTCGACGCGCTGGATGAGCCGCTGACTCTGTCGTTCGAGCCCGCAGAGGCTTCCTTCCCGGGGCGCCAAAGCGCGGTACGACCGCTGATACTTGTCCTCCTGGGTCGTGGTGCGTGTTCGGAACACCCGGGGCCGGGCCGGATCGGCCGCCTCGAACGGCAGCCAGCCCGCCTTGGCGCGCTCGACCGCCACCGTTTGAAACTCGAGCCGGCACGTAAAACAGGGATCCAGCTTCCCGTGGGTTTGCGCCCCCCTGGCCAGCTCGTGCGAACTCGATCCCAGCGACAGCCCGGCGATGAGTGCCGCGGCCAACCCTCCCCGCCTCTTGTTTCCCTTCATACGCCCTTTCTTTCCTTAGTGGTCTGTGCAAAAATTAATTCCGATTTTGCTGGAGGAGATTGGGCGGGCTGGCAAGGCGCGACGAGCGAGCATACCCGCGCGGTCTGTGAGCGAGGAGCAACAACAGCCAGCGCGCCCAAGGCCCCCAGCGCGCAGGGGCGGGGCGGCGCCGGGCCATCTGCTTCGTGGCTCGGTCGGTCGAGTATCGCAGGGGATACACTCCCTCCACTCGCGCCTCGCATCTGGCCCGGCGGCGCTCCCGCCAAAATCGGAAGTAATTTTTGCACAGACCCTTAAGCCCACCCTTGTCTTCCACAGTGCCGACACGCACCGGTCCCTCGACCGCCGAGGGGCCAGAGAGCATCGAGGAGCAAACCCGATCGTCCTCAGCCGCTTCGCACTTTTGCCAATAGCAGATCCCGTTCCAGCCGCCCCGGCACTCAAATGCGCGGGAAATCGGCTGGATGGGCGGCGCGCCCCCCGGCATTGAGTTGTGGGCCGATGGCGCCTTGTGTAGAATCCGCGTCATGCCTCATCTCGATCAGGGCCCCGAGCGCCCGAAACCAACGCGCATGAACCGCCGCAGATTTCTCGCTGCGAGCCTTGCTGCGGCTTCGTCGGCGGCGATCCGAGCGGGCCGCGATGCGGCGGATTCGGTCGACGGCTGGTTCGATCCGTCCGCGGACATCATTCGGGCTCCGGGCGATCCTGCGCTCTGGCCCGAGTTTCGCCGGCGGCTCGGAGCCGCAACCCAATGATGACCGATGCAACGGCTTAGGCGCCACCACCACGCCGGTCGCCCGATTCCCCGCCGGACGATCCCCCTTCGGCATCTACGATCTCTGCGGCAACACCTGGGAATGGACCGAAAGCGAGCGGGCCGACGGCGTGACCCGTTTTGCCATCCTGCGGGGCGGCTCATTCTACCAGGCCAGGAAAGGAAACGGGTCCTGGTACATGGACGGCGGCCCGCAGGAAGTCTCGTTCGGCTGCAAGTGCCTCCTGGCCTGGCCCGGGCTGGACCGCTGCGCAACGGTCGGCTTCCGCTGCGCCGCGGACCTCGATCCGTGAAAAAGAACGAAAGATGGACAGGGAACGGGCATAGTGAGAATAATGCGCCCTATGCAACCCAGCGGCATCGGAAGCGCCTGGAGCGGTCTGCTGAGATGCTGGGCTGCCTTCGCCGCTCTCATTCCGAGCGCGCTCCTTGGCGTATGCACCAGGCGGCTGCGGGCGCGGCGGTTCTGGCTGCTAAGCGCATGCATCGCGATCGGCCTGCCGTGCCGGGCGGAGGCGCACGCCCTGTTCACCGCCTACATCCGCCATGGCATTCTGGTCACCGTCGGCGCTCGGCACTTCGACATCGAGGTGGATCTGACCTTCTTCGAAGAATGGTCCGGCCGCGAGCGCGCCGCCATGGATTCGGACGCTGATGGAACGATCACGCGTCCCGAGGTCGAGTTGTATGTGAAAAAGCTCGCGCCCGATCTGGCTCGGCAGATCCGGCTGTGCGTCGGCAGCCGCGAGCTGGCGCTGGCGCCCCTCTATGCGCCGGAAGTCGATCTGCTCGGCAGCCGGCAGGCTGGCCCGGCCCATCACCGGCTCCGGCTTTTCTTCTTCGCCGCCGATCCGGCGCCGCTGCGCGCAGGCGACGAGATCCTGATCGAAGATCGACTCTGGCCGGCGGCGAAAGCACTCGGGTTCCTGCAAGCCGACGGCCGCGATGGCTGCGCCCTCGAGGCGGAGAAGCGAGACGATCCTGGATTCGCTCCGCTGCGCGCCGGCGAGGCGCGGCTGTTCAAGGTCCGATGTCTGCAGCCGCCCGCACCCGAGGCATCGTCCGCTCATCCGACCCGTCCGATGGCATCCGCCGCTGAAATGCATCCACCCTCTCGTCCATGAATACTGGCACGAATCCTCTCTCGCTCCTGCGCCTGCTCACCGCGGCCTTGGCGGTGTTCCACTGGATGCCATCGCCACAGGCCGGCGATCCTGCAGCGGTCTTGCCGCCCGGCATTGTCGATTTTGCGGGCCGGATTGCCCGGAGCCATCTGGATCTGTTCGAGCCCGAGAAGCACGCCGAGCTGGAGGCAATCAATCGCGAGCTGCGCCAGATCCAGCAGCAGATGGAGAGAACCCGAAGCGGCGATGCCCTCCGGGCGGCGGCGAACCGGGGCGCCGCCGCTGCCGGCCAGCTTCTCGAGATCGTGAAGAAATGCCCGCATCGCATCCGCGTGGACCTGACTTTGGCGGATCCGCAGCTCAGGCCGGCGGGGCCTTTCGAGCTGGCCGGCGACACGGGGGCGTTGCTTTTGGAGATCGAGGCGGGCGCTGAAGGATTGAGCTATGGCACGACCGTTGCCGACCTGTCGCAGCCAGCCGGCGAATCGAGCCAGGTCAACCTGGATGTCGGCTCCCAAGGCACGACCTACGCCGTGGTGGGGCTCGAATGCCTTCCCTTCGGCCGCACGATGCTCTGCCTCAACCTGCGACGATCCGGGCAGCCCGGCGTGCGACTGCCGGCGGAAGTGGCCACGCCCAGCCCGGGGCGGTTGAAACTCACCGTGCTTTCGGACGATACCGGCAAGCCCGCCCCTGCCATGGTGCAATTGATGTGGCGCACGGACGGTCAGGTGCGGCAGCCCGCGAATGGAATCGAGTTTGCGCCGCAGTTCGACAAGCAGGGCAGGGCCAGCGGCGCCCGCAACGCGAACCTGCCCGGGGCGCAGCGCGGGACATTCTGGTGCGTGCCGGGTCCGTTCGACATGGCGGTGGCGCCGGGAACGTGGCAGATCGGCGTGCGCCGCGGCGTCGAGCACGAGGTTGTCTTTCGCGACGTGACGGTCCAGTCGGGCCAGACGGTCGGACAGACGCTCCGCCCGAGCCGCTGGGTCGACATGCGCAAGCGAGGGTGGTGGTCCGGCGACGATCATGTCCACTGCCGAATTCGCTCGGACGAGGATGCGCGCCGCTTGATGGCTTGGATCCAGGCCGAGGATGTCCATCTGGCCAACATCGTCAAGATGGGCGACATCTACCGGACCTACTTCGAGCAGCGCGGGTTTGGCCCGGCCTACCGCGTTGTGGACGGCGAGTTCGTTCTGGCCCCCGGCCAGGAGTGCCCGCGCACCCACGACCAGATCGGCCACACGCTGGCCATGAACATCGCCAGCATGATTCGCAACACGGATCGTTACTTTCTCTACGACGAGGTGTTCGATGCTGTCCATGCGCAGGGCGGTCTGGCGGGCTATGCGCACGTGAATTCGGGCCTCTTCCACGTCCATCGCGACATGAGCATCAATGTGCCGCGACAGAAGGCGGACTTCGTCGAGATCCTCCAGTTCAACAGCCTCGGCACCGGCCTCTACTATGAGTTCCTCAATATCGGCTGCAAGCTGACTGCGTCCGCTGGCTCGGACGTGCCTTGGGGCGGCACCGTGGGCGAAGTCCGCGCTTACGCGTTCCTGGGGGACGAAGCGTTCTCGGCCGATGCCTGGTTCGAGGCCTTCCGCAAGGGGCGCACCTTCACCACCAGCGGGCCGATGATCGACCTCCGCGTCGAGAACGCCCTGCCCGGCGATGAAATCCGCCTCGCGTCCAGCCGCACGCTGCGCGTCCGGGCGCGCGCCTGGGGCGACCCGGCGCGCATGGCGCCGATGCGTCTCGAAATCGTCCGGCATGGCGAAGTCATCCGGTCCGCGGAGTCCGCCAGTCCGCGCAGCGCCGAAGCCGAGGTCGACTTTGCCGTGGATGCAGGCGACGGCTGCTGGATCGCCGCGCGCGCGCACGCCGGCGATGGCACCAGCGCCCACACCACGCCCGTCTACATCGTGCGCGAAGGATTGCGATTCTGGAAATACGACGGCCTCGAGGCGCTGTTCCAGGCGCGGGAATCGAGCCTCGCCGAAGTCGAACGGATGGTGGCCGATGCGCGCCGCGACAACGCCGAAGGCAAGCTCGCAAACGACCGCTATCGCCAGCAACTGGCGCTCCAAGGCGATCTGCTCCTCCAGCGCGTCGCCCTGGCGCGCCAGGTCTACCAGAGCCTGCGGCGGATTGCGGAGGCCGAGCGCTCCGTGCGGCAGCCGTAGTAGACCCCATTGTTCGAGGGCTTGGTTACCGGGCGCTGCCAAGCAGCCAGCGGGCCAGGTCGCGCCCCCGGGGCGAGTTGCCCTGGATCAACAGCGCGGCGCGGAAGATCCGCCCCGCCATCCAGATCATCAGCAGCGCGAAAAGCACCAAGCCGACCCACCCCACAACCCCTTGCCACCATGGGGCGCCGTTGGGCAATCCCAGACGCACCATCATCAGGATCGGCGTGAATGGCGGGATCAGGGACAACGTCACGGACAGCATGCTTTGAGGTTCCTGAATGACGGGCATCAAGAACATCAGGGGCAGAACGGCCGGGATGATCACCGGGAACGTGAGGTTCTGGGCGTCCTTGGGATCGTTGCAGGCGCTGCCCATGGCCGCGCTCAAGGCGGCATACATCAGAATGGCAGGCGGGAGGAACAGCAGCAGCCAGGGCAGGACCGACCACGGGATCCACCGGAAGAAGTCCAGCCGATATCCCAGCAGGATGCCAAGCGTTAGATACACCGCGGAACCGGTCAGAGCCACCGCGAGCGCGCTGAGCATTTTGCCGAACATCAGCTCAAACGGCCGGGCGGCGCCCAGCAGGATCTCGGCAATGCGTTGCGTCTTTTCTTCCATCACCGCATGGAGCATCGGCAGGGCGGCCATCAGGACCATCACGTACACCAGCATGGCCAGCACCATGGGCGCGATCACCGCGTGCCGTTCGTCCCGCCGTTCGGCCTCCTTGATCTCGCCGGTGCGGGCGTCGGCGGACACCAGGCTCATCAGCTCGATTTCCAGCCGGCTGAAGAGGTGGGGCACCTGGGCCTCGGTGATCCCGGCTTCCGTCAAGCGCGCGCGGCGGAGTTCCTGGTTGATCGGCCCGCTCAGCCACCCTCGAGCCTCATCCAACGCGGCGCCCGGAGAATGGTAGCTGATCCGAGACTCCGGATTGCCGGGCCGCGGATGCACAACCTGCGAGCCGATCTCGAGGTAGGCATGGAGCTCCTTGCGTCGCACCCGGTCGGACAGGGCCAGCCGTTGAGCCGCCAGGTTCGTCCCGGCCGGCGCCGCCACCTCGATCCAATAGGCGGGCGCCAATTTTCGCCCGGTCCGCCGGTCGAAAATCTCCTCGGCGTTGCGCCGGGCCGCCGCTTCCGCCAGCGCCGGCGCCAGTCTGCCCGTGCGATCGACCACGGCAATCCGACGGTCCCGCACATCCCGGTGGCCTTTGAACAGGTGGATCACCAGCACCGTCCCGAACATCAGCAGCGGCATGATCAGGAGCCCAATCACGAATCCCTTGGTCCGGACCGTGGCCAGGTACTCGCGGCGCGCGATGCAAAGAATCCGGTTCATGAAAGCGAAGAGCGGTTTTCCGGACCGGGCGCCGCTGGAGGAGCCAGGCCCGGCACGGGCTCGTCCCGCGGCGGCTTGGAGGCCGCCTCCGGTCCAGCGATCCGCACGAAAATGTCATGCAGCGACGGCCGGGTCACCTCGAAATGCCGGACGCGCCCTCGACCGGCCAGGGCGGCCAGCACCGCCTGGGAGTCCGCCGACGGCGCCAATCGCAGCTCCTGACACTGCCCGCGATCCACCACGCGCTCGACGCCCGGCAAATCGGCCAGCAGGGATCCGTCGCCCTCGATCTGGACCTTGAGGACGTCGGCGCCGTATCGGTCCTGGATCGCATGCAGCGTCCCGTCCAGAACCTTGCGCCCTCGAAAAATCATCAAGATGAAATCGCACAGGGTTTCGGCGACGCTCATGTCGTGGGTGCTGAAGATGACTGTCACCCCCGCCCGGCGCAAGTCGATCACGGCCGCCCGCAGCAGATCGACATTGACCGGATCCAGCCCGCTGAACGGTTCGTCGAGGATGAGCAGCTCCGGTTCGGAGGCGACCGCCGCGATAAACTGGACTTTCTGGCTCATGCCCTTGCTGAGCGCCTCGATTTTGCGGTCCGCCCAGGCGGCCAGACCCAACCGATCCAGCCAGGCGTCAATCTCCCGCGCCATTCGCCGCCCGCGTTTCAATTGCGCAATGAACTGGAGCTGATCGCGGACTTTCATTCGCCGATACAGCCCTCGCTCCTCCGGCAGATACCCCATCCGCTCCGTGCAACCCCCGGGAGCGGAGCCGTCCAGCAGGCGGATCGAACCGGCATCGGGCAGGAGGATGTTCATGATCATCCGCAGCGTGGTGGTTTTGCCCGAGCCGTTGGGCCCGATAAACCCGTAGATCGACCCGCGGGGCACGTCCAGGGTCAGATCGTCGACCGCCACCTGGGCGCCAAACGCCTTCGTCACTCCCCGCAGTTCCGCGGCATTCATCGCAACCGCCGTTCCAGGAAAAAGCCCGGCTCCCGCCCGGATCCCGGATGGCGAATGAGGGGCTTTGTATCACGACCCGCTCCGGAGCGCGAGCGAAATAGGCCGGGCCCGGTTGGACACCGGAGGAGATGGGCAGGATCTACGGAGTGCTGATACGATAGAACCCGGCGGGATGGGTGGCGGGGAGATCGATCGAGACGGCGGTATTCGTCGGAACGGTTACCCCGAACAGTTTGGTCCAGGGCGTGTCATCCAGGGCCGATTTGGCCAGGACGGAGTAGGTGGTCTCGGATTGCGTCTCCCAGCGGATGGTCAACAGGCCATTGGCAACGACGGGGTTGACGGTCAATTGCGGCGGCAGCGCTGGCGGCGAGGAGGGCAGCACATAGACCTGGAGGGTTTTGATGACAAAGCTGGCGGCATTGCGCGAGGTGGTCCAATCCGCATAGGCTCCCGCGTTGTTCCCGATCCCGAGGTCGGCCGGCCCGCCCGCGCCGCCCCAGCCATTGAAGGCAAACAGGACTTGCCGAGCGTCATGGTTGTGGACCTGCATGCAGCCATAATTGCCCGAGATGGCGCCATCCCCCCAATCATACGCGGTGCTGCTGGCGTTGGGCACCGCGGCGAGGTTGGCCGGGCTCGAGTTGCCGGGCCAGAACTCGAGGTTGCCGCCCGTCAGGTTGGTGCCGCCCACGATGCTCGGGAGGCTGGAAAGGACGTTCATGTTGGTGATGGGCATCTGGAAGAACGCGCCGCTGGAGGCGGTGGGCACGCCCAGCCAGTCCACGTTGGTCGTGAAGGGATCGCAGGATATCCAGATGAAATGCATCGGCGCTCCTGGCTTCTGGAGTTCGAGGTAGTAGGCCACCCGGGAAAAGCCGGCGATGTCGGCGCGCCGGTCGGCGTCATAGGCGACGTTGGTGGCGTAGCTGGGTTGAGTGGGAATATCGAGCGAATACAGCAGCGCGTAATCGACCGCCTCGGGCACATTGTTGGGAGCGCCCCGTCCGGCCATGGATTGAAACGTGGCTCTCGAGTCGGGAGCGATCGCCAGCCGATTGGCCGTGCGATCGCACACGCCGTTGACCGTCAGGGTATGAAGGGTGAACGGTTGCTGGGGGGTGGTGTGAAGCGTCACGATGCGCTGGGTGGCCGCATCGAGGGAAGCGCCCAGGACCGCCACTCCGCCGTCGAGCGTGAAATGGTCAGCAGCAGCCGCGTCATCGGCCACCGGTTTGCTGAATACCACCGCGACGTTCGTCAGGCTGGCGGAGGGATGGATGCGCGCGATGGCCGGCGGGTTGGTGCTGCCCTCGGGGGTGAAGTGCCGGGTAATCATCTGGAACCAGTTCGTCGCCATCTTCTGGTAGCCGAGCTGGTTCGGATGCAGCTGGTCCGGCATGTCCGCCAGGGGCACCGCGCTTCGCAGATCATCGAAATACACCTCGCGTCCGAGCGCCCGCTGACGATCCACCAGGCCGGGCAGGAAGGGATTAAACGTGGTTTGAATCCGAGTGTTGTGGGGCTCGCCGCGCTCGAGCAGGTTGGCGACGATGATTTTGGCGTAGGGACGGTGGGTGGCCATGCGGGTCACCAGGGCGTCCAGGCGGTTCGTGGCGTGGGCGGTATCGTTGTTCTGGCCGTAATCGTTGGTGCCGATCAGCAGCAGAATGACATCCGGATCCGCGATCTGGGCAAATACGCTCTCGATGACCGCGTCGATCTGGTCAATGCGCCAGCCCGAGTGGCCCTCATGATCCGGATCCAGCAGGGTGGGAGCGCTGTTGTCTTTCATGGTGCCTACGAAATCGACATGAAAGCCGGCGCGGGTGAGCAAATAGTAGAGCGGCAGACGGTAGCCGCCCGGCGACGAACTGCCGTATGTGATGGAATCGCCCAGCGGCAGGATGCGGATGGGCGGGGCGGCCATTGCCGGCTGGACGCTGGCGAGCATCCAGCCGGCCGCCCACAAGAGAAGCCCGAAGAATCCCCTCGAGCCGCCTCGAAAGTCCCGTGGTGATCTGCTCATCCAGATTAGGGCAGGCGGACGCAGTAGAAACCGGTTCCGCTCAAGGCCTGTGTGTCGGTGAACGTGGCCGTGAGGCCGGTGGCGGTCACCTGGCCCACCTGGATCCACGGCGAGGCATCCAGGCTCTCTTTCCGGAGCACGAGATAAGTGAATCCGGGCTTGGCGTCCCAACTGAACGAGAACGGGCCGGCGCCGGCATACCTGCCTGGGACGATATGGAAGGGCAGCTGAGTGGTTTCCACGGGCCGCACATAGACCTGGAGGGTCTTGATGGTGTAACTCGCGGCATTGGCCGCGAAGGTCCAGTCGGGATTGCCGGAGGGCTGATTGCCGATGCCCAGCGCCACCGTGCCGCCGGCGCCGCCCCAGTTGTTGAAGGCAAACAGCACCTGGCTGGCCTCGGCATTATGGAGCTGCATCGAACCGTGATAGCCCGTGGTGGCCGTGTCGCCCCAGTCGTAGAGCGTTTCGCTGGCATTGGGAACGCTCACCGCGTTGGGGGCGCTGTAATTGCCGGGCCAGAACTCGATGTTGCCGCCCTGCAGGCTGGTGCCCGGGGTGACGCTGGCCGCACTCGAGAACACATTCAGGTTGGCGACCGGCTGCTGGAAGAAGGCGTAGCTGCCCAGCGTCGGCACGCCGATCTGGTTGATGTTGCTGGTGAACGGATCGAGCGAAGCCCAGAGGTACTCCAAGGGCCCGCCCGCCGTCGCGAGCTCGATGTAGTAGGCGATCCGGTTGAAGTTGGTGAAGTAGCTCCGCAGATCCACGCCGTACGCGATGCCGGCCGCGTAGTTCGCCGCCGTCGGAATCTCGATCGAGTACACCAGCGCATAGTCCGACGCTTCGGCCACGTTGAGGATCGCGCCGCGGCCGCGCGCGGAAACAAACTCGATGCTGGAATTGGGGGCGATCGGCAGGTGACTGGCGGTGCGGTCGCGCACATCGTTCACCGTCACGGTATAGCTCGTGGCGGGCTGCTGCGGGGAAGTCGTCAGCGTGACTGCCAGCTTGTTGATGGGATCCAGCACCGCGTCGAGCACGCTCACGCCCCCGCTGAGGGCGAAGTGAGCCGGGTCGGCGGCGCTATCGTCCAGCGCTTTGCTGAACGTAAGAACCAGGTTCGTGCCGCCGATGACGCCTGTCGCACCGGCCAGGACCGGCGGATTGTTGGCGCCGCCTGCAGGCAGCACATAAACCTCCAGGGCCCTCACGTCGTAGCTGCCGGCATTGGCGGCGAAGGTCCAGTCGGGATTGCCTGCGGGCTGGTTGCCGATGCCCAACGCCACCGTGCCGCCGGAGCCGCCCCAGTTGTTGAAGGCGAACAGCACCTGGCCCGCCTCGGCGTTGTGGATCTGCATCGAGCCATGGGTGCCCGTGCCCGACATCGTGTCGCCCCAGTCGTACAGAGAATCACTGGCGCCGGGCACAGCGAGCGTGTTGGGGGCGCTGTAGTCGTAAGGCCAGAACTCGATGTTGCCCCCCTGCAGATGGGCGCCATTGACGATGCCGGACGCGCTGGAGAGCACGTTCATGTTGGCGACCGGCTGCTGGAAAACGGCGCCGCTGGGAAGCGTCGGCACGCCGATCTGGTTCACATCCGCCGTCAGCGGATCCATCGAGACCCACATGAAGTGCAGCGGCCCGCCCGGCTTCCGCAGCTCGAGGTAATAGGCCACGCGGCTGAAGTTCGGGTAGTGCGCCCGCAGATCGACCCCGTAGCCGACGCCGGCGGCATAGTTGGCCGCGGCGGGAATGTCGAGGGCGTACACCAGGGCGTAGTCGGCGGCTTCCGGCACATTGTGGTATGCGCCTCGCTCCGCCACGGCGGACATGAACGTGATTGTGGTCGCGGCCAAGGGCGTATGACGGGCTGTGCGGTTGCGCACGCCGTTGATCGTCAGGGTGTAGAGCGTGGCGGGCTGCTGCGGGGCGGTGGTGAGGGTGACGCTGAGCTTGGTGACGGGATCGGGCGCGGCGCTGAGGACCGTGAGGCCGCCGGAGAACGAGTAGAAGTCGACGTTGGTGGCGCTGTCGTCGACGGGCTGGTTGAACGTCAGGACCACGTTGGTCCATCCGGCCTGGCTGGCCACGTCCGTCAGCACCGGGGGCGGATCGCCATCGGGCATGACCCAGACCTGGAGGTTTTTCACGGTGTAGTTCGCCGCGTTGTAGGAGAAGGTCCAGTCGGGATTGCCGGAGGGCTGGTTGCCGATGCCGACATCCACGGGGCTGCCATTGCCGCCCCACCGGTTGAAGGCGAACACGACCTGGCGTGCCTCGGCGTTGTGGATCTGCATCGAGCCGTAGTTGCCCGAGGACGTGATGCTGTCGCCCCAGTCGTACAGGGAATCGCTGGCATTGGGCACGCCGGCAGCGTTCGGGGCGCTGTAATTGCTCCCCCAGAACTCCATGTTCCCCCCTTGCAGGTTGGTCCCCTGGACGATGCCGGGCACGCTCGAGAACACATTCATGTTGGCCACCGGCTGCTGAAAGATGGCGCCGCTGGGCGCCGTCGGCACGCCAATCAGGTTGACGTCGTACACGAACGGATCCATCGAGACCCAGACGTACTGCAGCGGCCCGCCCGGTTTCTGCAGCTCCATGTAATACGCCACCCGGGAGAAAGCCGGGAAGTCGCCGCGCCGGTCCAGGTCATAGGTGATGCTCGAGGAGTAGTTCGGATTGTTCGGAATCGTGAGCGAATACACCAGGGCGTAATTGTTCGCTTCCGCCACATTGTTGAGCGCGCCCGGCCCCGGCGAGGATTGGAACGTCGCCGTGGTGTTGGGCGCGATGGGGGTGTGGGCGCTGGTGCGGTCGCGCAGGCCGTTCACGGTCACTGCATAGGTGGCGCCGGGCTGCTGGGGCGTCGTGGTCAGGGTCACCACGAGTTTGGTCACAGGATCCAGGGCGGCCCCGAGCACGCTCAGGCCCCCGCCCAATTCATAATGGACGGTATTGGTGGCATCGTCTTCCAAGGCTTTGCTGAAGGTCAGGACCACATTGGTCCAGCCGCCCTGGCCGACCGCGCTGGCCAGTTCGGGCGGCTGGGCGGGGCCGGCCGGCAGCGCGAATACCTGGAGCGTCTTGACCGCGTAGCTGGCGGCATTGGCCGCGAAGGTCCAGTCCGGGTGGCCGGCGGGCTGGCTGCCGATCCCCAGGCCCACAACGCCGCTCGAGCCGCCCCAGCGGCTGAAGGCGAACAGCACCTGGCCGGCCTCCGCATTGTGAAGCTGCATGGAGCCGTGGTTGCCCGAGGTGGACATGGTATCGCCCCAGTCCAAGAGCGAGGCGCTGGCATTGGGCACGCCGAGAGCATTGGGCGCGCTGTAGTTGTAAGGCCAGAACTCGATGTTGCCCCCTTGCAGATTCGTGCCTTGGACGATGCCGGCGACGCTCGACAGGACGTTCATGTTGGCGACTGGCTGCTGGAACACGGCGCCGCTGGAGACGGTGGGCACGCCGATCTGGTTGACATCGCTGGTGACTGGATCCATCGAAACCCAGATGAAGCTCAACGGCCCGCCCGGTTTCTGAAGCTCGAGGTAATAGCCCACCCGGCTGAAACTCGGGTGGTAGGCCCGCAGGTCCAGACCGTAGCTGACGCCCGCCGCGTAATTCGCCGAATCAGGGATGTCCAGAGAGTATACCAGCGCGTAGTCGCTTGCCTCCGGCACGTTGGCGAACGTGCCGCGCCCGGCGGGCGTGGAGATGAAAGTCGCAGTCGAGTTGGCCGGGAGCGGCAGATGGGCGGGCGTCCGGTCGCGCAGGTCGTTAACGGTCACGGTATACGCCGTCGAGGGTTGTTGGGGCGAGGTCGTCAATGTGACCACGAGCTTGGAAACGGGATCCAGCGTCGCGCTCAGGACATCGACGCCCCCATCCAGAGAGTAATGGGCCGCGTCGGCCGCGCTGTCGTCCAGGGCCTTGCTGAAGGTGAGGATGATGTTGGTCCAGCCATCCGCATGGGCGGCGCCGGCCAGGGCCGGGGGATTGTTGTCCGTCGACAGGACGAAGACCTGGAGGGTCTTGACGGTGTAGCCGGCGGCATTCTGGGCGGAGGTCCAATCTGCATTCGGACTGCCGGGGCGATTGCCAATGCCGACGTCCGCCGTGCCGCCGGTGCCGCCCCAGCGGTTGAAGGCCAGCAGCACCTGGCTCGCCTCGCTGTTGTGGATCTGCATGCTGCCGTACGTCCCGCTGGTCGACCGCGTGTCGCCCCAGTCATTGTTGGCGTCGCTGGCATTGGGCACGCTCACCGCGTTGGGCGCGGAGTAATTGTTCGGCCAGAACTCGATATTGCCTCCCTGCAGCTGGACGCCTTCGACGATGCTGTCCACGCTCGAGAACACATTCATGTTGGCGACCGGCTGCTGAAAGACGGCGCCGCTGAAGGCCGTGGGCACGCCAATCCGGTTCAGGTCAGCCGTGGGCGCGTCGAACGAAACCCAGATATAGCTCAGGGGGCTGCCCGGGGATTGGAGCTCAAGGTAATACGCGACGCGCGTGAAATTCGGGTAGTACGCGTGCAGGTCGATGTCGTACAGGACAGCCGAGGGGTAGCTGGGCGTGTTGGGGATATCGAGCGAATAGACCAACGAGTAGCTGGCCGCCTCGGCGACATTGCTCAGGGCGCCGCGATTGGCGGCTTGAGCCGCCCCCGCATCCAGCACCATCACGAGCCCAAAGATGATACAACGAATTTTCATGATATGAATTGTTGCCGACAAGATCATGACATGAAGAATCGGTTCGGGAAAGTCAACTGGAATACCTATCGGATTACAATGGGGTCGCATCTAAATATTTGACAATTGAGGCAGGGGATGAGGGAGATGCGCCGCACGACACGCCAACATTGCTGGAATGCTGGAAGAGCCAAAGGTGTTGTCGTCCGATCCAATTCTGGCCATGATTGGCTGCGTGGTCGCGGGGCTTTTCAGGGATTGGATGGAGGTGGCGGCACGACAGAATGCGATGGGAGTTGTTGATGAAGATGTGGGATGCAAGGGGTGTGATGCGGGCCTGGCCGGGTTGGAGGCCGGGCATTGGGCTTGCCATGTTGGCCCTGTGCGGCGCGGGAGGCATTCATGCCGAGGCGATTCTCGAGTGGACCGGCAATGCCAGCAGCAGCTGGGATCTGGGGGGCTCGCTGAACTGGCGGGCGGGAACCGTGCCTGCCGCCTTTACGAACGGCGCGTCCGTCCTTTTCAGCGACGGTGCGGCAGGATCCGGATCGATCCGGCTGGCCGACGCGCTCGAGCCGGCGTCCGTGACTGTGAGCAACCGGGTGAAGGCCTACCGTTTGGACGGCCCGGGGTATGTCCGCGGCAGCGCGACGTGGACCAAGCTGGGGCCGGGCCATCTGGCAGTGGCGCCGGGAACAATGTTCGCGACGAGCAGCAACTTCGGCCTCGGAGGGGGCCTGACCATCATCGAGGGCAGCCTCCTCCGAACGAATTTTGTTGGGGGCGAGCTATGGATAGGGCACAGGCCCGAGAGCCCTGCGGCTCTGATCCTGACCAACGCAATCGTGCGCGTATCCTCCTGGGTGGCGGTGGGGCGCGGGAACGGAACAGCGGGCCATGCGTCTCGGGCCGCGCTCCACGATTCGACACTGCTCTGCAACAACGCCGCCTTGGGATACTGGGCGAACATCGCCGGCAATTTACAGAGCCCCACCCTGACGCTGGAGGGCGCTTCGAGGCTGGTCAACACCGGCGGCATCGGCTTCAACTTGAGTGAAAGCAGCGGCTCCTCTTCGACGGTTGCGATTCGCGATGCCTCCTGGATCTACTCGGCCAGCCGCGTTTTGCTGGGCATGCAACCGGGCGCGACTGGGGCGCTGGTCATCGCCGGCTCGGGCGCGATGACCAACGGCGGCTACGCGTCGGTTGGCGCGGCTGGTGTAGGGCATGCCACGCTCAAGGATAGCGCCGTTTGGCAGTCGCTCGGGGACTTCAATGTGGCGGATACCGAGGGGAGCCAGGGCACACTCGAGATCCTGGACTCAGCCTTTCTCCATATCGATACGCTGTATGTGGGCAAAGCCCCTCACTCGACCGGAACCGTCTTCCAGTCGGGCGGCACCGTCCTGCGCAATGCCGGGGGCGACTGGCGGATCGGCGGCAACGCGCGCGGCGGGGCGAATCAAGTCGGAATCTATGATCTCTCCAACGGCGTTTTCAACACGTCCGGGGCCAATCTCCAGGTGGGCGCGTATGGCACGGGATATTTCAACCAGAGCGGCGGGACGGCTGCCGTAAGTGCGTGGCCGTCGATTGGCCGTTTTGCGGGGGGGGTAGGCCATCTGAATGTTTCGGGCGGCACGTTCCATGCCAGCGGCGCCGCCAACGCCCTCATCGTGGGAGAGGCTGGGACGGGCACGCTGACCGTCAGCGGCAAGGGGGTTGTCGATGTCGCCAATGTCTTGCGCATCGGGCAGGAGCCCGGGGCTTCGGGGACCGTGAACTTGAATGGGGGAACTCTTTTAGCCAAACGGGTCGCGAGCCCGAACTCGGCCGCATCGAGCACATTCCATTTCAACGGCGGGACATTGAAGGCAGCGGCCGGAGCGGCCGGCCCTTTCCTGGGCGGGCTCTCCGCCGCGGTGGTCCAGAGCGGCGGGTGCATCATCGACAGCGGCACGAACGTCATCACAATTGACCAGGACCTGCTCGATGGCGGGGGCGGTGGGGGCCTGCAAAAACTCGGCTCCGGCTCGCTGATTTTGGCGGGCGACCTCGATTACACGGGCCCGACCGCTGTCAGCCAGGGCGCGCTGATTGTGACGGCGCCGGCCTCCTTTGCCAGTTCCGGCTGCGTCGTCGCAGCGGGAGCGGCTTTGGGAGTGCGGATCACCGCGGCTGATTCGCAGCTTGGGATCCCGAGCCTCACCTTCCCCGCGGGCGGGTCCTCGCTGCGCTTGGATTTCGGGGGGTTCGGCAGTCAGAGGGGCGCTCCGCTCTCGGTTGCCGCGCTGAACATACACGGCCCCGTTGTCATTGACATTGCCGGGGCGAACTTCCCGGCCGGACAGGTCCGGCTGCTCGAGTGGGGCGCGCGCGCGGGTGTGGGCGATTTCCGGCTGGGATCGCTGCCCCGCGGCATGGAGGCTCGCCTGATCGAGAATGCAGGCAACAAGTCCGTTGACTTGCTGGTGACTGTCGCCCCATCCGCTCTTCCCTGGCAGCTCCAACAAGCTCCGATCATGACCGATTGGGCGCAGCAGGTGGACCCGGAGCATCCTTGGCCGGAATACCCGCGTCCGCAGATGCAGCGCGCGAGCTGGCTCAACCTCAACGGCGTCTGGCAATGGCAGCCCGGCTCGGCTGGAGATCCGGTCCCGACTCATGTCCTTTCGGGAAGCATCCTGGTCCCGTTCTGCATGGAGTCGGCGATCTCGGGCGTCATGGAACGGCACGATCGCGCGTGGTACCAGCGCGCCTTCACGGTTCCCTCCGCCTGGGCCGGCCAGCGCGTGCTCCTGCACTTCGATGCCGTGGACTGGGAGTGCGAGCCGTTCCTCAATGGCGTCAGCCTCGGGATTCACCGCGGCGGGTATGATCCGTTTACATTCGACATCACGCCTTATCTGGCCGGCTTGGGGCCGCAAATCCTCGCCGTCCGCGTCTATGATCCGACGGATGCCGGCGGCAGCCCGATCGTCGTGCCGCTGGGCAAGCAGCGGCTGGATCCCGGCGGGATCTGGTACACTGCCTGCTCGGGCATCTGGCAAACCGTTTGGCTCGAGCCGGTACCGGCCACGAGCATTTCCAATATCCGCATGGCGCCGGATATTGACGCGCAATCGCTCGAGCTGAGCGTCACGGTTGCCGGGCCCGCTGGCGGCGTGACGGTTGCCGCGGATGCCTTCGACGGCACGAACCGGGTCGCATCGGCCACCGGTGTTCCGGGGACGGACTTCAGCCTGGACATCCCGGCGCCCAAGCTATGGTCGCCCGCCAATCCATTCCTCTACGATCTCCGCTTGTCGCTGAGGACGTCCTCGAACACCCTGGATGCCGTTGCCAGCTATTTCGGCATGCGAAAAATCAGCCTCGGCACGCACAACGGTTTTGCCAAAATGATGTTGAACAACCAGTTCATGTTCGAGTTCGGCCCGTTGGATCAAGGCTATTGGCCCGATGGCATTTACACGCCGCCGACCGATCTCGCGATGCGGGAGGACATCGAGCAGACGCGCGCGTTGGGGTTCAACCTGATCCGGAAGCATATGAAGGTGGAATCGCCCCGTTGGTACTATTATGCCGACAAGCTTGGTCTGCTGGTCTGGCAGGACATGCCCGCCATGGCCGCCGGGGCGGCGCTGAACGATGCCAGCAAGATCCAATTCGAAGCCGAGCTGGCTCGCATGGTTCAGACTCGCTGGAACCACCCTTCGATTGTCGTATGGACTCCGTTTAACGAAGGCTGGGGCCAGTTCGATACCGTCCGGATCTCCTCGAATCTCATGGTCCTGGATCCCACCCGGCTGGTGAATTGCGCCAGCGGTTGGACGTTTGAGGAGGTCGGCCACATCGAGGACGTCCACTCCTATCCGGATCCAAGCTGCCCGCAGAACGATACCCGGGCCGTTGCCAACGGCGAGTTCGGCGGGATTGGCCTGGGCATCACGAACCACACCTGGGCCGCCGGCTGGGGCTATGCAGGCGCCGCGGATGGCGCAGACCTGACCGCCCAGTTCGAAGGCTTCTGTTTCCAGCTCTCGGACTATGTACAGAACCGGGGCCTGAGCGCCGCCGTTTACACTCAAATCACCGATGTCGAGACGGAGCTCAACGGGCTGTACACCTACGACCGGAAAGTGCTGAAACCCGACCTGCGCCGCATCCAGAGTGCGGTCGTTTCGACGATGGGCACCTACTCGAACCGCGCGGTGGTCCCTTCCTCACAGCGAGTCCCCCAAACCTGGAGGTTCACCTTCGAATCTCCCGCCGCCGAGTGGGCCGCAACGGACTTCGACGATTCCGCCTGGATGAGCGGCATTGGAGGCTTCGGCACGGCCGGCACTCCGGGCGCCGCGATCGGCACGACATGGAACACGGCGAACATCTGGCTGCGGCGCACCTTCGATGGAACCGGCTGGACCGGGCAGGATCTGGCCCATCTGGTTTTCAACCTGCACCATGACGAAGGTGTTGAGATCTACATCAACGGCGTGCTGGCGGCGTCGGCCACGGGCTACACGACCCGCTACATCCAGGTGCCGATCCGCGCCGAGGCTCAGCCAGCCATTCGGGCCGGCCCGAACAACGTGCTGGCCGTTCATTGCCATCAGACCGCCGGCGGACAATACATCGACGTCGGCATCGACTTGCGCACTGTCCTGGTCGCACCGCCGGCCCTTCCGGCCCCCGATTGGCCTGAGAACGGCACGGGCTTGGTGGGCGAGTATTATGCGGATGCGAGCCTATCGAACCGGGTCTTCCACCGGATGGATCCCAACGTGGACTTCGATTGGGGCGGGGGGGCGGCGGGCGGCGGGCTTCCCAGCGACCATTTTTCGGTCCGCTGGAGCGCCCGAATTCAGCCGCGCTACAGCGAGGTGTATACGTTCCATCTCACCGCAAACGACGGCTGCCGCCTTTGGCTCGGCGGCCAGCTCCTGATCGATAAGTGGTTCGATGACGCTGGCGCCGGCAAGGCCGGCAGCATTCTGCTCACGGGCGGACGCCGCTATGACCTTCAAATCGAGTATTACGACCGCCTGGATGCCGCCTCGGCAAAGCTGGAATGGACCAGCGCCAGCCAGCTGCGCGAGATTGTGCCTTCGGGCGTCCTCTTCCCGAACACCGCCCCGGCGCCTTCTGCGGCGGGCGACCGCGCCATCCTGGCCGGGCAGACCCTCGCAGTGACCAACACAGCCACGGATGCCGACGTGCCTTCGCAGACTTTGAGTTTCAGCCTGGTCCATCCGCCCTCCGGCGCCGCCATCGACCCGAACACCGGCGTGTTCACGTGGCGTCCAACCATCGCGCAGTCTCCCGCGACGTATCCGATCCAATGGGTGGTAACAGACAACGGGAGACCTTCCCTGAGTGCGACGCAGGCTTTCGATGTAGCCGTCCTGCGCCCGGCGGCGCCTGTGGCCAGCGATGCGCTGTGGAGGGACGGCCAGTTCGAAATGCGCGTGTCGGGCAGCGCCGGCCCTGATTACGCCATCTATGCCTGCACCAACTTGTTTGAGCCAGCGTGGTCTTGGATCGCGAGCACCAATCCCGCCAGCCTGCCGTTCCTGTTCATCGATCCCCAGAGCTCGAATGCGCCCGAACGGTACTATCGAATTCAACTCGAACCCTGAGAAGAAGATCCCATTATGAACCGACCCTGGATCATTGTATCTCTCCTGCTGGCGGGTTTTTGCGGGTCCAGTCATGGCGCGCAGTCGGCCAGCGCCGGATGCTGGACGCAGAAACAATTCCTCATCACGTTCTGGTGCCCGCCGCCCGCATCGGACGAAGCGCTGGCGCGTGTGGCAGCGGAAGGATTCAACCTGACCTGGACACCGGCCGAAGGGCTGGATGCGGCCGCACGGCATCGTCTGCGGGCAATGCTCACCAGCAACCTGCTCCGGCCGGAGGCGCTCGATGATCCGGCGAAACGCGCCGAACTCGACGCCCTCGTCGTCCGGGTGAAAGACCATCCCGCGCTGGAAGCCTACTACATCACCGACGAGCCGGGAGCCGGCGCGTTTCCTGGCCTGGGCAAACTCGTTGCCTACCTGCGCGAGCGCGATCCGGCGCATTTCGCTTACATCAACTTGTTTCCAACGTATGCGAACGAGCAGCAGCTTGGCGTGAGCGCCGATGCGGCGGCACGAGCCCGCGCGGATCATCCGCAGAACCTCGCCGGCGTCGGTGCGGGCGATCCAACCGTCCTCCGATATCGCGAGCACCTGAAACGGTTCATCGAGACCATCCAGCCCGACTTGATCAGCTACGACCATTATCACTTCTTCAAGCCGGACGCGAACGGCAAGGCCGTGGATGGAAAAGAGTACTTCCTCAACCTCGCGCTGATCCGTTTGGCGGCGCTCGAGGCCAACAAGCCTTTCCTGAACATTATTCAGGCAAACACGATCGAAAAGAGCTGGCGTCTGCCCAATCCGCAGGAATTGCGTTTTCTCGTCTTCACCACCATGGCCTATGGGGGTCGCGGGATCAGCTACTTCACCTACTGGGGACCGCTGGCGTACAACGGGCTTTATCAGGACGGCCAACCCGCGCCTCTGCTCGAAACCGTGGCCGCCCTGAACAAGGAAATCCGCGGATTCGGTCCGGCGCTGATGCAAATGGACTCCGTCGCTGTTTATCACACCGCTCCGCTTCCCTATGGCGCAGAGGCGATCCCGGGCCGGGCGCCGGTGCAGATCGCCAGCCCGGGCGAGTTCGTGCTGGGCCTGTTCGGCCAAAGCGGACGGACAACGGCGTTTATGATCGTCAACCGCGACTACCATCGCGAGGCGGAGGCAATCGTCGACGTTGCGCTGCCCGGCAGCCGGCTCCAGGAGCTGGATCGGAATAGTGGCGGGTGGTCCGGAATTGAAACGCCGGGCACAGGCCGGGCGGTGAAGATCCGGCTTGGGCCGGGCGACGGGCGGTTGTTCCGCGCCGTTGATTGAACGTTCGCCTCGGCTCGGAGTTCAGCGCCTTGAGCGATCCCGGCGGCCGGCGCGGTCCCACCCAAGGATATTGGACCAGCATCGGCAACGTGCTGGCGCTGGGGCTGTGCCAGGTGCCCGTGAAGGCGCTCGCCGGAATGCATTCAGTCGTGGCCGCTATTTGCGCGGCACAAGTCGGATCTCGTCCCGGCCTTCGATCGACGTTCCGTCGAATGTGGTTGCCGCCAGCACGGCATAACCGTTATCGAACAATTCGGGATCGATGTTCTCGGTGAGAATGTGCACGACCAGATCGGCCAGGCCATCGCCGTTAACGTCTTCAACGGCCGCCATGGGTCTGCTGCCTTTACCCCGCGCGGCCACCCCGGCGCCTGCCAGTGTCACCGTCTGCGGATCGACGGTTGTCGCATCGAACTCGGCGCTCGACAGGATCGCCACCGGGACTGTGCCGCCGGAACCCAAGTTGACCGAGTTCGGATCACTTCCCGGCTTGATGTCGATTACCGCAACTCGATGAAACTGAACGGTCAATGTCGGATCGACCGGATAATCTCCCCACGTGTCCCCATACAGGTTCATGCCCATGATCCCTGGCACCGACAGGGTGATCGAGACCGGCTGGCCAGGAACAAGGCTCAAATCTTCTATGTTGACATTCGAGATCTGGAAACGCGCAACCGGGCCAAGCCCTAACTCTGGGATGTGGCGGAAATCCGCTTCGAAATACGTGCCGGTCGAGTCCACTGTCCATTGGGTCAGCCAACCATACTGGCTGTTCCAGGGCTCGAGCTTGTTGATCTGTTTAGCCGATCCGTACCATGCGTTGGGATCGCCAGGAATGGTCCATGTGCCAATCGGAACACCGTTCACACTGACGGTGAGATCGGATGGCCAAATGAAGTTTGCCCCGCCGATTTCAGAACTCACTTCTGCGATGTAGCTCAGCGAGTCAATCTGAGCATCGCTAGGCATCGGAGCTGGATGTTGCCATGTGAGGTATCCCGAGCCGAACCACAAGAAATCGGCCTCGGCATGCACGGGTTGGCCAAAAACACTGGGGTCATCCCAGCTGATGAAAGTCCCGTCTTCTCTCGCCATCCCGCACGGTGAATATATCAAATAGTCCACATCCGAGTACCCGCCTGGTTCGACCGTGCTGACCACAATGCCTCCCTGGCCTAGGGCGCTTGTCCCAGCAAGCACGAGGCAGGAAGCCAATACGAACAGATGCTTATTCATTGGATTCTCCTTCAATCATGATGTTGTTGTTGTTTGGAAAAACGCCAATACGTCTCTTCGGAGGCGCATCAATCTGATGCCGCCGCAGTCCCAAAGTCAATATGAATCACTTATATTCCTTATCAGCGGATGGAATTAAATCGAATATCGCCGCACTTTTCTTTCACCTTTTCTCCGATTGGGCCAAATGATGCCGGTCATGTCCAGGAACAGGAATTATTTGAAACTGGCACCGTGGATTCAGCATGAAATCCAGTCTCTGCAACCCATGGCTTGGCGCAATCCGCCGCCGCCGGTTGCCAGGGCCCGTTTTTCCGTTGTCTCCGGACGATAGCCGGACGGTTTGCGCCGTCAGTCGATGGGTACGCGCTGAAAGGATCCGCGCCGCACGCTGCCGTCGGCGCGCGCCTCGATCCCGTGGAACTTGCAGCGAACGGTGACCGTTTCGGATGAGATATCGCGCCGCTTCTTCCCCGGCGTCAGGTACTCATAGCTGCACTGGGACAGATCGAACCCCTCCCAGGTCAACGTGGTCAAGTCCGGCTGCCGGGGGTCTTTCGGACAATACAGGACTCGGGGGGTGCCGATGTAATCTTTGATGGCCAGGAGGTCCTTCGGCAACACGTCGTTGTTGTCGTCCGAAAACATCAGCAGACCTAACGCGACCTGCCGGAGGTTGCTCATGCAGCTGTTTTCAGCCGCCTTGGATTTCGCCTGGGTCAGTGCGGGCAATAGCATCCCGGCAATCGCTGCGGTGGGAGCGACCACCGCCGAGGAGACAAGCGCAACGCTTGGTTCCTGCGTGCCTTGGCTCACCGTTTGCATCCCTTGAGCCTCGGCCCAGCCCACCGCGAAGGCGGCGGATTCCTTCGCGGAACCCATGAGGCATTGGAATGTCTGGAACGGGATCTCCGCGCCGGGATTTCCCTGGGCGGCCTGGCTGATCGCCGTCTTCTGGATTTCCACCAGAGTATCCGTGAGCTGCTGGCTCATGAAGGCGAAGCTGTTGCCTTCGGTCGGCAGGCCCCTCGAGAGCCGCTGGAATTCCGGCGTGGATCTGAGGCTTGGCTCGTCACCAGCCCTGGTCCTGCGGATTTGTTCGAACAACCTGTCGCTGGAGGCAAGCCAGAGATAGTTGCCAGATCGCCCGATGGTCGGCCGCACAGGGAATGGCAGGGGAACGGGCACCGTGAGGGTTTGCCATCGCGCCCCCTGCGCTTCCCCGCGCGTGGATTGGGAATTCTCCGCCAGGCTCTTGTCGATCCAATCGAAGAGCTGATCGTCCTTCACCTTGAACCCGATCAACAACGCTGGCTCAGGGAACTCCTGTTCGTTCCCCGGTATCGGCAGCTTGAACTTCGCGTTCGGATCCAGGATGAGCGCGAGGCCGACCTCTCCTCCCATGGAGCCCAGCTGGCTGGCGAGCGACCGGCCCGTAGCCTGCTCGACGACAGTGGAGACTTGTGCCATGCCTGTCATCAGCGCCTCGAATCCGGCGGCGCGCGCCTCGATTTCGACCGCGGCCCAGATGGCCCCCAGATCCAAATCACCGAACATCGCCCAGACGGTGTTCGCAGGCAGCCAATCCAAACCCTCGAAGACATGGGGCTTCGTCCCAAACCACTGCCCCCAATAGCCCGCGGGCGCGCCCGCTGTCCGCTGCAGGACGAATCGAGTCCGATACAATCCCTTCTCGACGGCGATGCCGCTCAAGCCGGCGCCGGCGACGGACTCGATTCCGCTGTGCGCGATCAGGTTTTCCGCCAATTTCAGTCCGGCCTGAACGTTGGCGCGCTCCTCGCCTTTCAGGTTCGGCAGCGCGAGCACAAGCTCGCGGATGCCGGCGACCTTGGCCGACAATCCGGCGAGCCACTGGCCGGTGGACAGGTAGGCATACAAACAGCCGCCCGGATCGAGCTTGCGCGTGACCTCCTGAAACAGGGTGGGCTCCGCGGCGGCGACAGTTGGCTTCGGAGATGCCTCTTGAGCCAGGCTTGAGGCGCAGCACAAGCAGCCGACAACCAGCGCGAATCCGTGGCCGAACAGCGGAGCTTTCATGATTGAGTGGTGATTTTGAACAAGGCCATAATCCTAAGCCTTCGGATTGTCAAATCGGTAGACGTGCACCTCAAAAATTTGGCTTTTCAAGGCGAGTGGCCGAACTCGACAATTGGTTTTATGAACAAAATGGAAGCGCAGATTCCTGACCGGATGCCATCTGAACGCCAGCCTGGTTTTGCCGATGCGGCAGCAACCAGCGGCATGGTCATTGCCGGCCTGTTTGCGGTGGTCGTCGTGGGAGGACTGTTCCACCTCTCGCTGCCTCGTTTTGGCATCGTGCCGCGGACCGGTTCCGGATTGCTCGGCATCATCTTCAGCCCGCTGCTGCATGCCAGTCTCAAGCATGTGATGGCCAATGCCGTGCCGTTATTCGTCCTCCTGACCATCCTTCTGATGAATCCTCGCTATCATCCATATCGGACACTGGCATTGATTTGGACAGCCAGCGGTCTCGGCACCTGGCTGGTGGGCAGGGGACATTCGGTTCACATTGGCGCCAGCTGCATTGTGTTTGGATTGGCGGCCTTTCTCATCGTGGCCGGGCTCGTGATGAAGAGTTGGCGGTCGGCAGCTACGGCGGTTTTCGTGGCGGTGGTGTTCGGCGGAATCTTCTACGGCGTCCTTCCTCGGGCCGGCCCGATTTCATGGGAGGGGCACCTATGTGGCGCAGCCGCCGGGGTGTGGGCCGCAGCGAGGATGAGACGCAGAGTCTGAAGTCATCGAACACCGTACTGGGACCGATCCTTTCCTTTTCTTCCGCAACCAGCACGCTCGACTCATTTGGGCCTCATCCCGGGCTTGACCTGGCAGAAGGCCAGGTATCCAAATCGAATCAGCCCATGGACCGTCGAGAGCGGAAAACGAGTCGCATTTCGGGCCTGAGGTTCGAAAGCGCCGGCCTGTTCTGGTTTCGTGTCTGTGTTGGGTTCATTATTGGGGCGGCCGTACTGTGCGCGGAGGAAACCAGCCCGCGAGGTGGTGCGGTGGAGGTTGTCGGCGAGCGCGCGTATCTTGCTGCCGGCCCGGCGGGGCTGAAGGTATTCGACATCAGCAGCTCGGCGAAGCCGAGGTTGGTCGCTATCGATGTGGGCGGGCTTCATCCATGGGCTGTCCAGGTGAGCGGTGCATACGCGTACGTGAGCGCATCACAGCAGGGTTTGGCGGTCTATGACATCAGCCAACCGGATCGACTTCGCCCAGTTGCCGCCCGACCGACTGACGGAGGATTCTTCGGCACCCGGGGATTGCATGTAATGCAGGATTGCGCGTATGTGGCGGATGAATCTTCCGGCCATGTAGTGTTGTTCGACGTGCGCGACCCGCTCCAGCCCCGGGAAATCCAGCGGATCGAGGTTGCGGCCGCTCGATGGTGCCAGCGGGCCGGTTCAATGCTATACGTCGCGGGCGAAGAGAAGCTGAGCATCCTGGATATGGCCAATCCGGCGGCGCCTCGGACGATAGGCGAGCTCGAGCTGAACGGGATGGTCGATGACATGCTAGTGGTAAATGGGTGCGCCTATCTGACCGGTATTCTGCCCCGCCCGGAGGCGGGTGAGATCTCGAGTTTCCTCATCGTCGATGTGAGTAATCCCGCGCAGCCACGGCGCATGGGTAACTTAAGCGCCGACGCGATGCCGGCCGGCCAACGTCTGGATGTCGCAGGCACGCACGCCTACTTGGTCGGTGCTCAGCAAGGGCTGCTGGTTGTGGATGTCAGCCAACCTCACCGCCCCAGCGTCCAAGGCCATCTCGCTATCCCTGGAGCTTCGGGAGTGCAAGTGCTTGATCACCGCGTGTATGTGTCTTGGGTGGACCGGGAAGCGAATAGTGCCGGATTGGATGTGGTGGATGTCAGTGATCCCGCGAGTCCAGTGCGACTGGGCGGAGGCGGCGAACCGGCCAAAATAGCCGAGCACCGATGGGGAGTGGCAAGGAACATGGCGCTCACCGCGGCTGGCTTGCTGGGAGCTGTCCTGGCCATCGCGGCGGTCTCGATCCTGCCAGCGACGCTATTACTCCACTTACACCGACGGGTGGCCAAGGGAACCCGCCTGCGACACCCGTACCTGGAGTGCTTGGCATTGAATCTGGCGCTGGCTGCCGGGACAGTATTCCTGGTGTTCCGCCGGACCCTGGGCGGCGATTACGTAGAAATCGAAACTGCCATGGTGTTTATGATCGCGTCCGCGGTTGTATTGATGGGCTTTCCGCTGGGTGCCATTATGGCGGCTTATCTCGACCAGCGCCGGCGGCGCCCGATGAGTATGATAGCAGGACGTCCCATGGTGTTCCTGGTGGCGTGGATGACTGCCATCGTTGCTGGCGCAAAGGCGGAGAGCGCAAATTGGCTCACCATCTTCGACGAACAGTTCGCGGACCATCCCGCGCAGCGATTCAAGATGCTGCCCGCGCCTGAGCCCGGAACCACGCATTCGGAAGGCTCGGGGCGGTACGACGAGAAGCTGCGGGCCTATTCGCTGGGCGGCCACCTGTCACTCGTGCGGCCGGTTCGGGCGGGGGCGCATGTCGAGCTGAGTCTGACGTTGCGTTTTGAGCCGCCGGGACGGGACACGCCGCCGCGCTTGGAGACCGACTTGATGCTGGTGCTGTTTGACCGCACGATGGCCGGCGTTCAACTGCAGCGCTCCACCAACAAGGACGCGCCGACCATCCTGCGGTTCATCCACGAAAAGCCCGGCCCGGCGCAGCCCAAGGTGCTGAGAGAGATCCGGATGCCTGGCGCGCCTCCTGACGGTTCGTGGCTGCTGCGCTATCGGCACGGCCTGCTCACGCTGATTCAGGGCACCAATCTGCTGGGCAACGCCGACCTCGAACTCCTGGGCGTCCCCGTTGCGGGGGTTTCATGGATTCAAAAAGGAGGCACCGTGCTATGCCGGCAAATGACCCTGCAGGGCGAGCCGCTTCGCGAAGTGCCCGACGCGGACCGTGATACCTTGCAGCGTGCCTCACGACTCAACGAGGAGGCGAAGGCGTTGCTCCGCAACGGGAGAACCGACGATGCGCTGGCCAAAATGGAGGAGGCTTCCTCGCTCTTCGTGAGGGTCCGAGGCGAGAGCCATCATGATTCGGCCAATTCGTTTGCCAACCGTGCTTCGATTCTTGAATCCAGCGGCCACTGGAAAGAGGCCCGCAAGCTCTGGGCCCGGGCGCTGGCGATTCATGAAGCGGTTCTTGGCCCCACTCACCCGCACACGACGCTCACGCGCTTCAACTTGGGCAAGAACTTCTTCAAGCAAGGCAACCCAGCGGAGGCCAAGGAGCTGTGGGCTCGGTGTCGCGACGATTGGACGGCTGTTCTTGGGCCGGAATACCCGCTCGTGAAGTCCCTTGACTCGCTGCTGCCAAGGCTATGAAACAGACGAGCCAAGATCGACCTGGCCACGCGCGTCGCTGCGATCATTGGCCCCATTACCAACGCGGCTGGCAGCTGTGGTCTGCACCGTCAACAACGATATGGACAGCATTGCTTTCACGGATGAAGTCGAATGGATCGGTTTCGACGTGTTCTACGCAGGGAGCGGCAGCTATCACCACGTCCGCCTATTCCATCGACCCCGCTACGGGTGCGCATTCGCCGGGTTTTTGGTTTGCACCGGCTGCGGTCGGCATGCCGGCGCTGGATCGGAAATCGGGGCCCTGGTATTTCAGCGCGTACGATGCCCGGCGGCTCGATCGAGGCAATATCGCCTATGGCGGACTGTCCGCCGTGGGCGCGACCCATTCGAGCGCGGATTTCGGCGGCGGCCGACTGCCGGCGATGGCGTTCCCGTACGACTATGCGCATCCCTACTTGCGCTTGAGCATCCAGCCCGGCGGCGCTCCCGCCAAAATCGGAAGTAATTTTTGCACAAACCCTTAGTGGTCTGTTTCACAATTGCGGCAACGTATGCTGGAGGCGATTTGCCCGGCGGGCGAGGCGCGAGCGACGAGCATACCCGCAGCGGTCTGTAAGGAGCGAGCAACGACGCCCGCCGGGTAACGCGCCCCAGCCCTCCGGGTCACGGCGGCGGGGTCGGCTGGCGTTGTTGCGCCTCGGTCACAGAGCTCGGGCAGCTATGCTCCCTCGGCGCGCCTCGCCGGCCGACCCCGGCGCTCGTGACATACGTGGCCGCAATTGTGAAACAGACCACTTAGCATCCGACGCCTACCCCGACTCAATCCACGGGCCGCAAATAGATCGCCCCGACCATCATAGGAGCACGATTTGACTCGATTCGCCCAGAATGGCTCGTTCTGGCGCCGCAACATCTTGTGTCTTGCTGAACAATGTGGGACCTTTCCGCCTTCAAGACAGGCTCTATGATCGCAGGACGTCCCATTATATTCCTGGTGGCGTGGATGACCGCCATCGTTGCTGGCGCAAAGGCGGAGAGCGCCAATCGGCTCGCCATCTTCGGCGAGCAGTTCGCGGGCCATCCCGCGCAGCGATTCGAGATGCTGGCCGCGCCTCGAGACGAGCGGCCCGCCATGGCCAAGACCGGATGGGGCTCGGCGGCGCTGACCCGCGCGGAGGCCGCGGCCGCGATGGCGGCCCTGTGGAGCGAGCGCGTCGAGCACATCCGGCAGACACGCTGTGCGGAGATGGCGGCGAGAGTCGTCGAAGCGGATGGCTGGCGGATGAGGTTCGAGATGCTCTCTTTCACCAACCGGCCGGCGCCGGAGGGGCGCAGCCTGTTTCTGGCCCTCCACGGGGGCGGCGGCGCGCCCCCCGCGGTGAACGACAGCCAGTGGCAGAACCAGATCCGCCTGGCTCGAGGCTATCGCCCCCCCGAAGGGATTTACCTCGCTCCGCGCGCGCCGACCGACACGTGGAACCTCTGGCACCAGGCGCACATCGACGCCCTGTTCGCCCGGCTCATCGAGAGCCTCGTCGTGCTTTCGAATGTGAATCCGAACAGGGTGTATGTGTTCGGCTACTCGGCAGGCGGGGACGGCGTGTATCAGATCGCACCTCGAACGGCGGACCGCTGGGCGGCCGCGGCGATGATGGCGGGGCATCCGAACGAGGCCTCGCCGCGGGGCCTGCGTAATGTGCCGTTCGCCATTCATGTTGGCGCCGACGATGGCGGGTACAAGCGCAATCAGGCCGCAGCCGATTGGGGGAGGCGGCTGGACGAGCTTCGGCGCCAGGATCCCCAGGGGTATATCCACTGGGTGGAGCTCCACGCGGGCAAGGGCCACTGGATGGATCTCCAGGACCGCAAGGCGATTCCGTGGATGGACGGATACACCCGAACGCCGCTTCCGGACAAGATCGTGTGGCTCCAGGATGACGTGACCCACCCGCAGCTTTACTGGCTCGAAGTCCCGATCGAGGATGCGAAGGCGGGAGAGGAAATCGTGGCCCACCGCAGTGGCCAAACGGTGCAGCTTGAGGGACCGAACGCCCGGAAGGTCACGGTCCTGCTGAACGATCTCATGCTCGATCTCGATCAGCCGGTCACGATTCGGGCGGGCGGCCGGACGCTGTTCCATGGCCGCGCGGCGCGCACCGTGGCCACGCTGGAGCGGACCTTGGCCGCGCGGGGTGATACGAACCTGGCATTCAGCGCCGAGGTGACCGTGACGCTGCCGTAGCCCATGTCTGCCAGCGCAGGAAGGAAGGCGGCGAGCATCGCTGCCTGGCTGCCGGCATGCCGGCAAAGCTGGCCTCGCCCGCCATTCTCACAGGCTCGACTCCCGGTTCAGGGCCCCATGCGCACCCGGTAGAAACGGACGCGCGCGCCTGCGTCGAGCGGATCCGGCCAATCGAATGGCGCGGCGGCGACAGGGATGAAACGGCCGGGGCCGGCCATGGAACAGCGCGGTTAGCGGCGGGGGTTCAGGACTGAGATGTGGGCACGAATGTCAATTATTTAGATGCGACCCCATTGGTTCATCCATCCTTGGGTGAGGAGCAAGGGCATGGCGGTCGCTGCCAGAGGGATCGGACGGATTGCGGGATTCATGGCGCGGATCGGATCGAGGGCGGCTGGAGAGCGCGGTAGTGTTCGAGCCGCGCCTGGACATCGAGCACGTATTGGCGGGTGCCGGGGAAATCCATTTGCTCGAGGAACCGCGCGCTATTGGTGAGGGCAGCGCCGCCATTCCAGCGGAGGACATGGGTGCGGCCGGCATTGTAATCGGCCAGGGCGTACGCGATGGGGTTGTCGGTGGCGGTGTAGCGGCGCATCAGCTTGCGCAAGTACCACGTTCCCGCCCGCGTATTGATCATGGGATCGACCAGGAGGTTCATGTGGAAGCCGCGGATGTTTTCGGCCTGAGCCCATTCGCGGGCGGCGGGCTCGCGGATCTGCATGAGGCCGATCTCGCCGGCCTGGCCTCGGGCGCGGGGATCGAACCGGCTCTCCTTCCAGACCACGGCTTTGATCAGGGCAGGATCCATGCCGTAGCGCCTGGCGGCGGCTTCGATGGCGGGGTCAACGCGGCGCTCGCGCCATCCGCCGTACCACCACCGGATGAGGGCGGCGTCGAGCAGCAGCAGCAGAAACAACGCCAGGTAGAGCCATCGCGCCTTCAATGGGAATCGATTGCGTTTCGGCTATCCGACCCCATCAGGCTGCCGGCTCCGCCCGAGCCGTTCGGAGCCCGGCGGCGCCGGCCGGCAGCCCGGAAGCGGATCCAATCTATCGGCCGCAGCATTGCTTGTATTTCTTGCCGCTGCCGCAGGGGCAAGGATCGTTGCGGCCGACCTTGGGCCCGGATCGGGTGGGGCGGGCGCGGCCGACGGCATCGGCGGCTTCGCTGACCATTGCGGCCGCCTTGGGATCGGCGGGAGGGGCTTTCTGGCCGAAGGCGCTGGTTTCCTGGTGGACAGTGCTTTGGGGCAAATTATGGAGGAACTGCTCGAAGGCCATCATGCTCGAAGCGCTGCGGAAGATGTTGTGGCAGATCTCGGTCTTGATATTGACCATGAGGATCTCGAACGTCTTGTATGCCTCGGCCTTGTATTCGATGAGAGGGTCCCGCTGGCCATAGGCGCGAAGGCCGATGGAGTTGCGGAGGCTGTCCATGAAATAGAGGTGCTCCTGCCAGAGCCGGTCGATGGCGGTGAGGATGGTGTATCGCTCGATGGCTTGGATGGCCTGGGGATCCTCGAAGCTGGCCTTGAGCTCGTAAGCGTCGCGGACCTGCTGGATGATGTGCTGGGCCACGCCGAGCTGGGAGGGGCTGAAATTCTCGAAGAGGGAGCCGGGCACGGGCGCCTCGCTCGAGGTCTGGGCAATGCGGAGCAGATCGCGATCCCGCACGCCCAAAGGGAAATTCAGATTCACCCAGTCCGCCAGCCCGCGGAAATTCCAGGCGGTGGGATCGGCAGTCGAGGAGGTGTAGGCATCCATCTTCTGGACCACAGCCTCCTCCATGATATCCATGAGCCGATCGCGGACATCCTGGGAGTGGATGATCTCGTTGCGGAAGCCGTAGACGACCTCGCGCTGCTTGTTCATGACGTCGTCGTATTCGAGCGTCCGCTTCCGGATCTGGAAGTTGTGCTGCTCGACCCGTTTCTGGGCGGTCTGGATGGACCGGTTCAGGAGCGGGTGGGTCAGCTCCTGGCCTTCTTCGAGGCCGACTCGCTCCATGACTTTCACGATGCGATCCGAGCCGAACAGCCGCATGAGATCGTCTTCGAGCGAGATGAAGAAGTGGGAGGAGCCGGGATCGCCCTGGCGGGCGCAGCGGCCCCGGAGCTGGCGGTCGATGCGCCGGGCTTCGTGGCGCTCGGTGCCGATCACATGGAGACCGCCCACATCGGCGACGCCGGAGCCGAGCTTAATGTCGGTGCCGCGCCCGGCCATGTTGGTGGCGATGGTGACGCTGCCCCGCTGGCCCGCCCGGGCGACGATCTCGGCCTCTTTCTGATGGTATTTGGCGTTGAGGACATTGTGGATGATGCCGGTGCGCTGGAGCAGCCGGGAGAGGTGCTCACTGGCCTCGACGGAGATCGTGCCGACCAGGAGGGGGCGGCCCTGCTGATGGAGCTGGACGATCTCGTTGACCACGGCGTCGAACTTCTCGCGGCGGGTCTTGTAGACCGAGTCGTTTTGGTCCTGGCGGCGAACAGGCTTGTTCGTCGGGATGACCAGGACGCCGAGCTTGTAAATGTCAAAAAACTCGGATGCCTCGGTCTCAGCCGTGCCGGTCATGCCGGCCAGCTTGTGATACAGCCGGAAATAATTCTGGATCGTGATGGTGGCCAGGGTCTGCGTCTCGCGTTCGATCTCGACGCCTTCCTTGGCTTCGACGGCCTGGTGGAGGCCGTCGCTCCAGCGCCGGCCGGTCATGAGGCGGCCGGTGTGCTCGTCGACGATGATGACCTTGTTGTTCTGGATGACGTACTCGACGTCCTTCTCGTATAGGCAGTAGGCCTTGAGAAGCTGCGAGATGACATGGATCTTCTGCGCGCGCGTCTCGTAATCGGCCTGGATTTTCGCCTTGGCCTCGATGCGCTTGCGCGGATCGGCTTCCGCGCCGGTGTCGATCTCGTGAAAGATGGTGGTGAGATCGGGCAGGACAAACGCCTCGGGATCCTTCGGGCTGAGGAAGTTGCGGCCTTTCTCGGTCAGGTCGGCGTCGTGGGACTTCTCCTCGATCGCGAACAGCAGCTCCTCTTTCTCGGCATAGAGCGTCTTCTTGCTCTGGTCGGCGTGGAGCTCGAGCTCGGCCGAGTTCATCAGCCGGACATGGTCCGGATCCTCGAGGAGCTTTAGCAGCGCGGTGGACTTGGGCTGGCCTAGCTTCACCCGGTACAGGAGCAGGCCGGCTTCGCGCTGGAGATCGGCCAGCGAAGCATCGTTCTTGCCCTTGGCGGATTGGATCTGATCGAGCAGGCGCCGGGCCTCGTCGAGAAACCGGCCGCAGAGCCTCTGCTGGGCGGCAACCAGCGAATCGATGAGCGGCTTGAACTGCTCGTAGTAGGTGTTATCGACGTTGACGACCGCGGGGCCGCTGATGATGAGGGGGGTTCGGGCCTCGTCGATCAGGATCGAGTCCACCTCGTCGACGATGGCGTAGTAATGTCCGCGCTGGACCTGGTCCTCGGCGCGGATCGCCATGCCGTTGTCCCGGAGGTAGTCGAATCCGAACTCGGCATTGGTGCCGTAGGTGATGTCGCAGGCATATTGGGCGCGGCGGACATGCGGGGGCTGGTCGTGGATGATGCAGCCGACGGTCAGGCCCAGGAGGCGGTAGACCGCGCCCATCCATTCGCTGTCGCGCGCGGCGAGATAATCGTTCACCGTCACGACGTGGACGCCGCGGCCGGTGAGGGCGTTGAGATAGACAGGGAGCGTGGCGACCAGCGTTTTGCCCTCGCCGGTGGCCATTTCGGCGATCCGGCCTGTGTGGAGGGCATAGCCGCCGATGAGCTGCACATCGAAAGGCACCATGTCCCAGACCACGGGAAGCCCGCGAACAGTGATCTCCCGGCCGACGAGACGGCGGCAGGCGGTCTTCACCAGCGCGAATGCCTCGGGCATGATCTCGCTGAGCGTCCGGGCCACCTCGGCCAGGTCGGTGATCTCCGACAGCCGAGCCTTGTACTGGGCGGTCTTTTGGCGAAGATCCTCCTCGGACAACGATTGCAGCGACTGCTCGATCTCGTTGATGCGCCCGACGATGGGACGCAGCCGGCGGACTTCCCGGTCGTTCTTAGTGCCAATTACTTTCTTAATGATGAAGTCAAGCATGATCAACCGAATAACGGTCAGGAAACGCTAAGGGAATCGCGCCGGGGCGTCAAAACATAAACGGCTGCGGCGCGAGGCTTCTCCTTGCCCGGCCGGGGCTGTTCCGGTAGAACTGTCGCCCATGAGCACAACCATCAACCGACGCAGTTTTCTCCAGTTGGGCGCCGCCGGCCTTGCATGGTCGGCCGTGGGCGCTCGGGCCGCCGATCTCTGGCATCCCCAGCCCAAGCGGGTGGGCCTCATCGGCACCGGCTGGTACGGCAAGTGCGACTTGTGGCGCCTGGTGCAGGTGGCGCCGGTTGAGATCGTCTCGCTCTGCGATGTCGACAAGAAGCTGCTGGCCGAGGCCGCCGACATCGCCGCCCAACGCCAGAAATCGGGCAAGAGACCCCGCACCTACACCGATTACCGCAAGATGCTCGCGGAGCGAGACCTGGACCTGGTCCTGATCGCGACGCCGGATCACTGGCATGCGTTGCCGGCCATCGCCGCCATGGAATCGGGGGCGGACCTGTATCTTCAAAAGCCGATCAGCGTGGACGTGGTCGAGGGCCAGGCCATCCTCGCCGCCGCGCGCCAGCACCGCCGGGTCGTCCAGGTCGGCACCCAGCGCCGCAGCACCCCGCATTTCATCGAGGCCCGCGACCGCTTCATCCGCGACGGCAAGCTCGGCAAGATTGGCCTGGTCGAGATCTACTGCTACTATCACATGCGCGCCCGCGAGAACCCGCCGGACACGGCTCCTCCGGAAAACCTGGACTGGGAGATGTGGACCGGCCCGGCGCCGATGCGCCCGTACAATCCGCTGACCCACCCGCGCCGATGGCGGGCGTTCATGGAGTACGGCAACGGGATTATCGGGGACATGTGCATCCACATGCTCGATGCGGTGCGCTGGATGATGGACCTGGGCTGGCCGCGGAGCGTGTCCTCTTCCGGCGGCATTTTGATGGACAAATCGAGCAAGTCGAACATCTCGGACACCCAGACCGCAACCTTCGATTTCGGGGATCTGACCGTGGTCTGGCAGCATCGGACGTGGGGCAGCTCGCCGGATCCCAAATACCCGTGGGGCATGACGTTCTACGGCGACAAAGGAACCCTGAAAACCAGCGTCATGAGCTACGATTTCATCCCCCAGGGGCAGGGTGAGGCGATCCACAAGGATGTCACCTACGAGCTCGAGGAATATCCCGTGGACAAGACGGAGAGAGACCTCGAGCGGCACGTCGCCCCCGCCATCCGGCGGCACATGCTCGATCTGCTACAAGCCATGGAGCGGCGCAGCCGGCCCGTTGCCGACATCGAGCAGGGCCATATCTCGACCGCGAGCTGCATCCTGGCCAACCTGTCGATGGACTTGGGGCGCACGCTTGTGTGGGACGCTCAGGCGGGACGCGTGGCGGGGGATGAAGAAGCCAACCGGCGCCTGCGCCGGCCCTACCGCGCCCCCTGGATCCATCCCGAGCCTGCCTCCGCATAGCCGGCGTTTGCATCGAGAGGATTCGGGGCGCGCGCACCAGCAGAGGTTGCCTCCGATAGCCCGCGGCCGCATGCAAGCCGGAAAAGCCAGCTCGGAGAGAGCTGCTTTCACGGGAGGGGATTCGATTCATGCGCCCGGGGCGGAAGCGGCGAGCGGGCCAGGGCAATGCCAACGGCTCGCCACCGGCGCTCGAGGTCCGCGCGCGTCCAGAGGCTCAATCCTTCGAGAGGATCGGCGACCAGGAATTCTCCATTCCCGGCTTCGAGGACAGTGACATAGTGGTCGATCCACCAGCTCAGCTTGATCAATAGAATCGCGGGGTTGTTTCGGGGGATTTCCTCCAGAGAGACAAAGGCTCGATAATCGACCTGGAGTCCCATGGGGCCAAATTTCTCCCGCAATGCCCGGGCCATGAGATCCGGCTGGGTGCCCGTCAACGGGTCCGTCCCTGCCGCGCGCGCCAACTCGCCCTCCTCGGCATGGAAACCCAGCTTGGTCAATGCGGTCACGGCCGCAGCCGGACCGCACGTGTAATCGGTGCTTTGCCGGCAGGTCCCGTGGCTGTCGCGCGTGGTGGTCAATCGGGCCAGCCGCGGGGCGGCGATGGCCGGCAATGCGAATGGCAGCGCTGATTCGGCCAGAATCACCGCGATCGCGAGCCCCGTCACCGCTCGTCGATCCCGCACGCGCGGCAATCGCGGCACGGTAACCCCCAGAAGCAAAGCCGTGATCGGTCCGATCAGAGCATACTCGGTCCGCCCCGCCATCATCCAGGACACAGGCGGGTGGAACTCGAGCCACGGAAAACGCCGTCCCAACCCGATGGACAGCGCCAGGAGAAGCCCGGCGGCATACACCCATAACCACGCGCAGCCCGATCGGCTTCCGAGACGGCGTCCAAACACCCATGCCGCCAGGGCCCCCCCCAGCGTGACCGCTGCGTGAACGATGCCTGTCATGCCCAATTCTGCTTGCTTCCCGGTCGCCGGTTATGGTGCGGTAAAACCCACGATGAAGTCCACCAGGTATTCACGGTGCCTGGAGGCGGCGATGGAAGCCGCCCGCCAGGCGGGGGATCTGATGCGCCGGAATCTCCTTTCGCCGAAAAAGGTTCATGCCACCGCTGCGCACGACATCAAGCTCGAGCTCGACGTCCGATGCCAGCGGCGGATCGAGCGGATCCTTGGGCCCGCGCTGCCTGGCGCCAGCCTGCTCGGCGAGGAAGATGTCTCGGGCGATCCCGAACCGGATCGCTTCCGCTGGGTGGTGGACCCGATCGATGGGACGGTGAATTACGCGCATGGCCTGCCACATGCCTGCGTCTCGATTGCCCTGCAGGAACGGGGCGAGCCAGCCTTTTGCCCCGGCGATCCATGGTCGACCAGGGTTGGCGTGGTGCACGATCCGTTTCGGAACGAGCTGTGGACCGCCGTGCGCGGCCAGGCTGCCCGCCTCAACGGCCGCCCCATCCGCGTGAGCGACCGTGCGCAGCTCCGCCAGGCGATCGTCGCCCTGGGATCGGCCCGGGACCAAGCCAGCCTCGAGGCCATGATCGAGCGGCTCCGGCTGCTATCCCCCCGCGTGCGCAAGATTCGGATCATGGGTTCGGCTGCGCTGGATCTGGTCTATGTGGCGGCGGGCCGGCTCGACGCCTACCTCGAGACGGGGCTGCGGCTCTGGGATATTGCGGCGGGCGGCCTGATCCTCGAGTGCGCCGGGGGCGAGTTTCTCTGCCACCCGTTGGACGCGGCCAGCAGCTACCGGATCTGGGCCACCAATGGACACCTTCGGCGCCCCATCGCGCGGGTCTTCCCACAGGAGCCGCTCCCTAAGTTGTCATGACCACTTAGCCGATGCCGCCGGTCCCTATGAGCCGGGCTTCACCTCATCCTCGGTCCCGGGCGCCTTCGAAGGGAGGACGCCGCCGGGCGGCACCCGCGGTTGCCGTCGGCCTGGCGGTGCTGCTGCTGGTGGGGATCGGGATTCTATGGAAAAAGGACGCTGGCCGGCAGCCGGCGGGCAGCCACCCGGCGCCTTCGGCCGAAGCGGTTAAGGCGTATCACGCCCGCGACGCGGCGGTGTTCACCAATTACTCGGGATCGGCCAGCTGCAGGGAATGCCATCTCGAGGCATACGAGGCGTGGCGAGGTTCTCATCATGCCCTGGCCGAAAGGGATCTGGATGCCGCCTTGGATCGAGCGGCATTCGATCCGCCTCGCACATTCACTCACGGGAGTCAGACCTCGACCGTCCGGGCTCGGGGAGAACGGTATGAGCTGCTCACACCCGGCTGGGGAGGGCAGACAGGGCCTTATCCGGCGCGGCGGGTGCTGGGGGTGGATCCGCTGCGCCAGTTCCTGGTCGAGGCCCCTGGCGGGCGGTTCCAGATGACCGAGATCGCCTTCGATCCCAACCGGAAGGACTGGTTCAACGTCTACGCCGAGGAGGACCGCCAGCCCGGGGAATGGGGGCACTGGACCGGCCGGGGCATGAACTGGAACAACATGTGCGCCATCTGCCACAACACGCGGCTGCGGAAGAATTACGAGCCCGCGACGGACAGCTACCTGACCGCGCGGGCGGAGATGGGTGTGGGATGCGAGGCCTGCCACGGTCCTGGCCGGGCGCACACCGAGTGGCAGCAGGCGCACACCAACGCCACCCCCGCCGAAAAGCGGGCCGAGAGCCAGCCCCTGCGCTTCAGCAAGGAACAGGTGCTTTCGGTCTGCGGGGCCTGCCATTCGCGCCGGACCGATTTCACATGGAATTTCGCTCCCGGGGACAACTACTACGACCATTACTTCCCAGTGATCCCGTCCGAGACCGACACCTACTATCCGGACGGCCAGGTGCGGGATGAGGATTTCGAGTATGTGTCGTTCCTGGGGAGCCGGATGTATTCGCTGGGGGTGCGCTGTCAGGATTGCCACGATGTCCATCGCGGGAAGACGGTGGCGCAAGGCAACGACCTCTGCCTCCGCTGCCATCAGGCCACCATCGATCCGTGGGCCCACGGGCATCACCACCTCGACAAGAGCGGCAGCACCTGCCAGGACTGCCATATGCCCATCACCGTCTACATGGCCCGCCACCCCCGCCATGACCACGGATTCACAATCCCCGATCCGATGCTCACCCGCGATTTCGCCGTCCCGAACGCGTGCAACCGCTGCCATACGGACAAGACCGTCGCCTGGTCGATCGAAAATGTGGACCTGTGGTACGGCCAGCGAATGGACCGGCACACGCAGGCTCGAGCCCGATGGATCGCGCGGGCGCGCCAGAGCGATCCGAACGTCAAAGGCGATCTGCTCCGGATGGCCCGCGAGGAGCGGATCCCGATGTGGCGGGCCATCGCCCTCGCCCTGCTGCGCCTCTGGGCGGCCGAAACCGATGTCTATCCCGTCCTGCTCGAGGCGGCGCGGGATCCCGCCCCCCTGGTCCGGGGAAACGCGGCGCGCGCCCTCGAGCCGGCGCTGGGCCTGGGAGATTCGCGGATCGCCTCGACGCTTCAGCGATTGCTCCGTGACGCAACCCGCATGGTTCGAGTGGAGGCCGCATGGGCCCTGCGAGCCACACTCGATCCCCAGTCTGCCGCGGCGCGCGATCTGGTCGAGCATCTCGAGAGCAATGCCGACCAGCCCAATGGCCAGATGCAATACGGCGCGTTCCTGGCCGCGCGCGGGCAATCGGAACCGGCGCTGGAGCGATTTCGGCGGGCTGCGGCCTGGGATGCCACTTCGGCCGCCGTCCGGCATTCTCTGGCGGTCGTGCTCAGCGAGATGGGACGCCATGCGGATGCGGTCCAGGAGCTCGAAACCGCGTGCCAGCTGGAGCCTCGGAACGCGTATCTGCAGTTCAGCCTTGGTCTGGCGCTGGCGGAAACGGCCCAGATCTCCCGCGCCATCGCGGCATTCGAGAAAAGCATCGAATCGGATCCGAATCTGGCTCGAGCCCACTACAATCTGGGCCTGGCCCGATCGCAGGCTGGAGAGCCTCAGGCGGCGCTAGACGCCATCGCTCGAGCCGAATCGATCGATCCTCGACAGGCCGATTATCCCTATGCCCGCGCGACGATCCTGGCCCGGATCGGCCGTGTGGCCGAAGCCCGATCCGCCGCCTTGCGGGCCTTGGAGATCAGCCCCGAACGCCCCGACATCCAGGAGATCGCCCGGATGCTTGGCGCGGGCCGATGACCCGACCGCGGCGGCGGCCTCAATCCTATCCCCCGGATGCGAGATCCAGGTTGGCGAACGGTGTGTGGCTGAACTCGCCGCTGGCGTCCTCACCCGATGAAGGCGTTGCAGCCGCGGCGGGGGTGCTCGATGAGTCGCGGGATGGCTGTGGCGAGGAGGAGGCGAGATCCGGAGCCGGCACCGGTCCGGAGCCGCTTTCCTCGACCTGGCGCGGATTCTTCGCGCGCTTGGCGCGCGGCAGCGGGCTGACCATCACGTTGAGCCCGCGCCCGATCAGCTTCGGCGCGAAGTCCGGATGCCCATAAGGGGTGAGCTCGGTGAGGAACCTCTGGACCGTCTTAAAGCCGAACTCCTGGTGCGCCATCTCACGCCCGCGGAATTTGAGCGTGATCTTGACCTTCATCTCGTCGCAAAGGAAATCGATCGCATGGCTGAGCTTGACTCCGAAATCATGCGCATCGATCCGGGGGCTGAGCTGGACCTCCTTGACCTTGTTGGCATGATGGTGCTTGTTGGATTCCTTGGTCTTCTTGGACTGCTCGTATCGGTACTTGCCGAAGTCCACCAGCCGGCATACCGGCGGGGTGGCACTGGATGCAACCTCGACCAGGTCCACACCGTGGTTGCGAGCCAGGGTCATCGCCTCCTGTATGGGCATCACTCCCATCTGGTTGCCCTCGGGCCCGATCACGCGCACCTCGCGGGCGCGAATGCGGCCGTTGACTCGCACGGATGGAGCCGCGCTGCGACGAAAAGATGAGGGAAATGGTTTCACGCGTTGTTACTGGAGCCCGATGGAGTTCAGTTCAAAAAAAAAGAGTGCGACTCGAATGTCGCACTCTTAAAATTTTGAGAAGCGGTGTTTTTCAACCACGAATGCCGCGGTTGCGCCGAGAATACGCAAGCCCCAACCACGCCATGCCACCCAGGAGAGCCAGTTGGATGGTGGCCGGTTCAGGCACCGCGGTGATCAAGGCGCCAAAGTTGTTCTTGCCGCCCGTGTAGTTCTGGAGCTCCCAGTTCTGGCCCACCTTGACCCAGAAATCCTGATAGCTCGATCCCACAACAGGAGGATCGTAGAACAGCAACCCAGCCTGCTCCTCGAAATCGATTCCCGCGAATTCCACGGTCCACGTGAACGAATCCGGCACGATCAAATTGCGGAAATCCAGGACCTCGACCTGCCAGATCCCCGAGTCGCTGCCCGGGAAGAACGAGGAGGACTTCAGGAGCGTGCCGGGCGTGAAGATCTGGGCTCCGACTGGCGCGCCTGGAAACAACGGGCCATCGTTGGCATACAACCGGACCGTGATCTGCTCGTTGCCCGCACTGCCTCCGGTCCCCAGTTCCAGGAAATACTGGAACGTGAAATCGCGGACCTTGATCTGGGTCAGCTGCAACGCGTTCGTCTCGAGGTTCACCTCATCGCCGAACTCGCCCGTCCGGTACAGATACTGGCCCGTGTAACTGGTCGGGGCCAGGTTGTCGTAAACCGTTACTTGGGCGGGGATATTCACGGCCAACGCCATAAGGCACAGAGCCAACCCCCGGGCCGAGAAAAAGGCTAATTTCTTCATATTATCAACTTTCAAATTCGCACGCCTCTCAGTCCTCTCTGCAATCCAAAAAGCCAATATCAGATTTCTGGGGAAACATTTAAGGCCTCTCCAATTCCAAGTCAAGAGGATAAAACACTTTTTTTCGATCCGGTCTTTTCGGGGAAACGGCGGATACAAATAATCAACAAAGCAGCATAAGTCGCTTTGAATGAATGTATTATGATTCTTGGCCACCCCTGAACAATCCCGTCCGGTGGCGGATGCCAATCCCCTCGCCAGGCAGCCCCGTGAAACCTCGATGGATATTAGCGTGCATCGTGCTGATGACGAGTGACTTCGTGATGGTCCCTCTTTGGCCGGAGCCGATGCCGGCCGCAGCCCTGCTGCAATTGGCTTGACCCTCTTCGGACAAACAAGGTACCAGGGATCCATCGAAGGACAACCATGATGAATCGGATCTCGAGGAAGCTATCGATGTTGGCAGGTCAGGCCGTCTTGGCAGGGTGTGCGATGGTCTGGGTGGCGCCGTGGGTTTGGGCGGGGCAACCCGATCCGGATGCGGAGGGCTGGATCCCTCTCTTCGATGGCCGCACGACCCAGGGATGGCGCGGGTTCAACCGGACCGATTTTCCGCAGAAGGGCTGGACCGTCGAAGACGGCTGCCTCAAGCACCTCCGGAGCGGCGGCGGCGGCGATATCGTCACCACGGCCCAATTCACCGACTTCGAGTTCGAATGGGAGTGGCGGCTGGGGCCTGGAGCCAATGGCGGCGTCAAGTACATGATCAGCGAGAAGCGCGGAAGGGCTATCGGCCACGAGTATCAGATGCTGGACGACGCTGCCGCCCTGGCGAAGCGTCCGCCCGGCAAAGGCAGCACAGCTTCGCTTTACGATTTGATCCCGCCGACGCGCCCGCCCCTGCGGCCGGCCGGTCAGTTCAACCAGTCCCGCATCGTCGTGCGCGGCCTGGAGGTCGAGCATTGGCTCAACGGAGAGAAGGTTGTCTCCTACACGCTCGCCAGCCCGCAGCTCAAGCAGGCGATCGCCCAAAGCAAGTTCAAGGATGTTGCCGGCTTTGGCGACAAGGTCAAGGGCCCCATCCTCCTCCAAGACCATGGAGGCGAAGTGTGGTTCCGCAACATCCGGATCCGCGAAATCCCTTCTCGGTGATTTGGCGGGCTCGGGCCTGTTTCGAGGGGCGATCCGGCTGATAACCGATTGCGATGGAGTTGGATACGTCGGTTGGATCCATTCTATTCGGCCATCGGCTGCAAGCGGAGAGGCTGGCAGCAGCCGCTAATGCTCTTGACAGCTTTCGCGACTTTCAATAGGCCAAAGGCTCGTTTTTTCCCGGCGAGACCGGGGAAAGGCGCCGTCGGGCAGCAATTGATGACACCAAAAAAAATTATGTTACGTGGCAAGTCGAGTTCATGGGCATGGCTGATGCTGGCGCTCCTGGCAGCGAGCGGCCTCATCGCCATGGGCAGCGAAGCGGATATCAAGATTCCGGATCTGACCCAGGTGAAGTTTGACGGGTTGAACGGGGTGAGCGGATTGACCCTGATGTATCTGGGGATCGTGATCTGCTTCATCGGGGCATTGTTTGGCTTGGTGCAGTATAAGCAGACCAAGTCGCTGCCGGTGCACGAGACCATGGGGCGGGTGTCCCACATGATCTGGGAGACCTGCAAGACCTACCTGTTCCAGCAAGGCAAGTTTCTGGCCATTCTCTGGGCCCTGATCGCGGCGTGCATGGTCTATTACTTCGGGGCGCTATCGCACATGACGGCCGGGCACGTGATCGTCATCCTGTGCGCCTCGATCCTGGGCATTCTGGGGTCCTACGGCGTGGCGTGGTTCGGGATCCGGATCAACACGGTGTCCAACTCGCGCACGTCCTTTTCGGCGCTGCGAGGCGATCCGCTCGCCACGCTGGGGATCCCGCTGCGCTCGGGGATGAGCGTGGGCCTGCTGCTGGTGTGCGTCGAGCTGTTCTTCATGATCAGCATCCTGGTGTTCCTGCCGATGGACCTGGTGGGCCCCTGCTTCATCGGCTTCGCCATCGGGGAGTCCCTGGGCGCATCGGTGCTCCGCATCTGCGGCGGCATCTTCACCAAGATCGCCGACATCGGATCCGACCTGATGAAGATCGTGTTCAAGCTGCCGGAGGACGACCCGAAGAATCCGGGGGTGATCGCGGACTGCACGGGGGACAATGCGGGCGACTCCGTGGGGCCGACGGCCGACGGGTTCGAGACCTATGGGGTGACCGGCGTCGCGCTGGTGGCGTTCCTGGCCCTGGCGCTGGCCGCCAGCCCGATGGTCTGCGCGACCCTCATCATCTGGATCTTCGCGATGCGCGCCCTGATGATCGTCACCTCGCTCGCCTCCTATTTCCTGAACGAGACGATCAGCCGCGCGAAGTTCGGCGGGCTGAAGGATTTCGATTTCGAGGCGCCGCTGACGCATCTGGTCTGGATCACCTCGGCGGTGTCGATTCTCGTCACGTTCGGGGCGAGCTATTTCCTGCTCGGCAAGCAGGCCGGGCTCGATCCTTCACTCTGGTGGATCCTGTCCGTCATCATCAGTTGCGGCACCATCGCCGGCGCCCTCATCCCCGAGTTCACCAAGATTTTCACCAGCACCCATTCGCGCCATGTCAAGGAGGTCACCAACTGCTCCAAACACGGCGGCGCGTCCCTGAACATCCTCTCGGGATTCGTCGCCGGCAACATGTCGGCCTTTTGGATGGGCTTGGTGATCATCCTCCTCATGTTCGTTTCCTACCACTTCTCGCAGTATCCAGCCCTGCTGTCGATCATGCCCGAAAAGTACCTGTTCGCCGCCCCGATCTTCGCGTTCGGGCTGGTGGCCTTCGGGTTCCTGGGCATGGGCCCCGTCACCATCGCCGTGGACAGCTACGGGCCGGTCACCGACAATGCCCAATCGGTCTATGAGCTGAGCCAGATCGAGGGGTGCAAGGGCATCAAGGAGGAAATCCGCAAGACGTTCGGATTCGAGCCTGACTTCGAGAATGCCAAGTACCAGCTCGAGAAGGGCGACGGCGCTGGAAACACGTTCAAAGCCACTGCCAAGCCGGTCTTGATCGGCACGGCGGTCGTCGGCGCGACCACGATGGTCTTCGGCATCATCATCCTCCTCGAGAACATGTTCGGGGGGGTCATTGGCAAGCTGAGCCTTGTGCAGCCCGAGATCATCCTCGGCCTGCTGTTCGGGGGCGCGGTGATCTACTGGTTCACGGGAGCATCGACGCAGGCGGTGGTGACCGGGGCCTACCGGGCGGTCGTTTACATCAAGGAGCACATGAAGCTCGATGCCGCCACGGCTTCGGAGCACGACAGCAAGGAAGTGGTGCGGATCTGCACTGTCTACGCCCAGAAAGGCATGTGGAACATCTTCATCGTGATCTTCTGCATGGCGCTGGCGCTGGCGTTCTTCAACCCCTACTTCTTCATCGGGTACCTGATCGCCATCGCGTTCTTCGGCCTGTTCCAGGCGATCTTCATGGCCAACGCCGGCGGCGCATGGGACAATGCCAAGAAGATCGTCGAGGTCGATCTCCGCCAGAAAGGCACGGACCTGCACGCGGCCACGGTCGTGGGCGACACGGTGGGCGATCCGTTCAAGGACACCTCCTCCGTGGCCCTGAACCCCGTCATCAAGTTCACCACCTTGTTCGGCCTGCTCGCCACGGAAATCGCCGTCACCATGACCAGCCGGGGATGGAAGACCGGCATCGGCCTGTTCTTCCTCCTGGTCGCCCTGGTGTTCGTCTATCGGTCTTTCTACGGCATGCGCATCCCCGAGGGGACCGCGGCCTAGGAAACCGGGCGCGCGACCTCCGGCCTGCCGAGGGGGTTCGCAGCCAGTTCGGCTCCTATTGTCGGGCGAACCGCCGGCGTTCAACCGCCGGCGGTTTCATTTCGAGCGCGGCCCTCCTCGCCCGCAGCGCTGCAAGCTCACTGGATGGAAGCTGCTGCGGGCGAGGGCGCGCCTGCCGGCTCGCCGACGGGCGGCACTTTGAATCGCGCTGGTTTTATTTTGCCCCGACCCCATCGTCTGCCCGGCCCCGGCCGCTCCATCGCTTGCCGACCATCGTTTCGATTTCCCATCGTCCGCCGGAGCGGATTCGGACGGTTGTGGCGCCCATTTCCTCCGTGCAGACCACGGGCCGGCCGAGGGCGGCCAACCGGTTGCGTATGGCCGGCCCGAGCCGCTCGCTGGCCGGGTAATCCCCGGACTGCACGATGATCAGTTGCGGATCGAGCGCCGCCAGCAGGTCGTCGGTGAGGGGCTCGCCAGGCGATGGGATGCCGGCGATCACGATGTCCACAGGCCCGAGCCCGGGCCGCTCGAGCAGGGCCTGCTGGCCCTTGGGGCCCAGATCCGACAGCAAGGCCACTCGAGTTCCGTGCAGGATACCGACCAGCACCAACACCCCGTCGTCCGCTCTCGAGAAGGCGTCGCCCGACCGGGGATGCCACCGCTGCCAATCGACCCCGCGCCCGGGAACAATCTCGTGGCAGGTCGGGATCTTCTCCCGCTCGAGCCATGCGATTGCCTCGCGATAGACCGGGGATCGGAATCGGATCTCGCTTCGCCACACCACCTCGGGACGCCAGGTTTCCCAAACGGCGATGGCCCCGCCCGCGTGGCGGGCATCCCCGTGCGTCAAGGCCATGGGCCCGATCCGGTTCACACCCCTGGATTGCAGCAACGGAGCCAGCACGGCCTGCGCGCCGCTGGCGTCGGCGGCATCCACCAGAAGATCGCGGCGCCACCCGGCGCGATCGATCCATATCGCCCCGCCGCTTCGCAAGGCCGGCACGACGATCTCGACCGCGCTGCCCGCGCGCCCGGGCAGCAGCCAGACAGCCAGGGCGGCGGCGGTGGCCGAACCGGCCGCCCACCGCCATCCAACGGTCGGGGTCCGGGCCAGGAGGATCCAGGATCCCATCGCGGCGTAGGCGGCCAGGATGCCGATCGGCCCGGGGGATCGGAAATAGAAAAACGCGCCCGGGACAGCCGAGAGCCTGTCGCAGATGTCGGCCATGAGCTTCATCCAGAGCCAGCCGCTATGATTGAACAGCTCGCCCAGGACGGGGCACACGGCGCTGCAGGCCAGGCTGCCCAGGGCGGAGATCAGCGCCAGCGCGCTGAGCGGCACCACGATCAGATTGGCCGCCATGCAGATCGGCGTCACCAGATGGAAATAATGAGCGATGAGAGGCAGGGATCCCATCCAGGCCGCCAGCGAGACTGCGGAGCTCGATCGGATCCATCGGATCGTCCTGGCGATGGCGCTTTGGAGGCGGGACGGCGCCGAAGGCGGCACCCAGGCCGAGGGCGGGGCCGATCCCCACCATCCTTCCCGCAAGGCGGGCAGCCCCACCGCCAGGGCCAGCACCACCGCAAATGACAGCTGGAATCCCACCTGGAACAACTGGCGCGGATCCCATGCCATCAGGATGAACGCCGCGCCCGCCAGCGAATTGATCGGATCGCCCGGCCGCTGGAGACTCCAGCCTCCGATCACCAGGCTCATCATCAGCGTGGCGCGCACGGCCGAGGGCTGCCAGCCGGTGGCCGCCGTGTAAGCCCAGATGGCCGGCACCACCGCCAGCCCGCACCATCGCCGGGGACAGCGCGCCACCAGGAGGGCCGCCACCAGGATCTCAGCGATCAGCACGATGTGCAGGCCGCTGATGGCGAAGATGTGCATGGTGCCGGTCCGCATGAACGGCTCGCTGACCTCATCGGTCAGGGCCGGCTTCCAGCCCAGCACCATGGCCCACATCAGGCGGACCGGTTCATCTTCGTCCGGCAGGCCGCGGGTCAGGGCGGCCTGGGCCCATGCGCGCCATCGGTCCGGCCACGGCTGCGGCGGTTGGCCGCCGGCCTGCAGGCTCCAGTCGCCGGGCCCATCGGTTCGCAAGAGGTAATGGATCCCCTGCCACTCGAGATGCCGGCGGTAATCGAACAGGCCGCGGGCAGCGGCTCCGGGCGGACGCTCCAAAACGCCGGTCACCTCGACGGGGCACCCGCCGTGATACTCGGGCCCCAGCGTGTCGCGGACCGTGGCCAGCACGCGTCCTCGGGCCGGCTGCCAGCCGCCGGTTCCCCGGACCTCATCCGCTTCGATCGCCACCCGCGACTGCCGATAATCCCGGTTCCCGATCCGGCCGGCGGTTTCGACCGGCGTGTGCAGCATCCGGCCGCGGACCGATGCGATCCGGGGCGGGTCGCCCGCCCATCGCCGCAGGTCATGGGGCGAGATCGGTTCGGTTCGCAGCCAGAAATGGAGCGCGCCGCAGAGCGCCAGCGGCACGATCCAGCGCGCCGAGCCCCCCGGCTGCAGAAAGCCAACCCCCGCCGCCAGGACCGCCCCCGCCAGACATTGCCACGCCCACGGATGCGTCGCGGCCGCCGCGGCCAGCACCCCCGCGGCATACCCGGCCGCCGCAATCAGCAGCGGCCGTTTCATGACCCGTCACCGCCGCTCCCGGCGGGCGCTCCATATCGAGACGATCCAGACGCCCGCGAGTGCCCCCAGGGCATCCACGCCCACATCCAGCGCCGATCCGTATCGGCTGGCCACCCATGACTGATGCCACTCATCGGACAAGGCGTAGGCGACCGCCAGCAGCCAGGCGGCGGCCGCCATTCGCCCGGCCCGCCCCCGGCCTGCGCCGCTGCCCGCAGGCCTCCTCAAAGCCCGAAGGTACAGACCCGCCAGCACCGCATACTCGAACGCGTGGCCGCCCTTGCGAATCACCCATTGGACCTGGGCGATCGTGCTCTCCTCGATGCCCGGCGCCAGCCACCGCAGCAGCGGCGCCAGAAAACGCGAGGTGTGGCGCGCGGACAATGCGTCGGTCGATCCCCAAAAAATCAGGGCCATCCAGACGATGGCCGGCAGCCAGCGGATCCATCCGGATCGCGCAGCCGGCAGGGCAGCCATCTGGGAGTTGGCAGGTGACATGATTGAGCCCTCCGGGGCGCCCGCGCCGGGCCGGCCGGCACCCCGGAAACACCGTGCCACTATGATGGACCTGCCTCGCCCCGTGCAATGCTCCAGTTCATGCCGGGCGCGATTGGAAGCGCCGGCCAACACGAGCCGGCAAAAATGCCGGCGGGGCCCGAGCCCCATGCCGAAGAGGGGCGCCCTGCCCAGCCCTTGGAGGCCTCGCACCTGCAGCCCTTTTCAAAGACCGTTCTCTTGCCCGCGAGGAGCAGGTTCCGTACCTGTCGCCATTTTGATTGTCAGACGCCTAAAGCCGACTACACTGGCACGATCATGTTATGGGCGTTGAAGTTGGCGGTCACGCCGGCCACCACGTGGGAAAAGATCGGGGAGTCCAAACGTCACCCTCTGCAGGTGCTGATCCTGTATTTGGTCCCGTGGCTGGCGCTGACTGCCGCGGCCGAGAGCTGGGCCTTGGTGCGTTGGGGCGATCCTGTCGGCCAATTCGGGCATCTGGTCCGCTACCCGGTCGATGCCGCGATTCGGTTTGGGCTGGCCGAATGCGGGATCGGTTTGGGCGTGGTGGTTGTCGCGACGCTCGCCACGTGGTGGCTGGGCAACGGATTCCATTATGAGGTGCCCTTCACGGCCAGCTTCGTGCTGGTCGCGTATGGCTTGGGCCCCGTCTTCGGCGCCCGGTTGCTGGACTGCCATCCCGCGCTGCCGACCTGGCTCTGCTGGGGGGCGGGGGCCATCGGATCGGCCCTCATGCTTTACGGCGGGACCGGGCACATGCTCCGCCCCCCGCCCACCAAGGGATTCGGGCTCTATCTGATGGTTGTCTTCGTCTGCGTGGCGCTCAGCGGGATCGGCCATGTCCTGACCCGGGCCTTCCTCCTGAGCCTGGCCCGCGGGGCGATGTAGGAGGCCGCGGCCACGCCGATTCGCCCGACGCCGCCTGGATCGGCTACCGGACGCCGACCGGGCCTTCAAACTCGAGATCACTCAATCGCGCCGGGCCGGCGGCGCCGAGCTTGCGGAATCCGACGGTTCTCGCCTGGCCATCGCGCTCGATGCGAACGCCCAGGGCGGTCGAGGATTCCAGGCGAGCGGCGCTCAAGGCCGGCGCTTTCCCGGCCCGATAAGGGGCCAGAACGGTGATCATCCCTATAGCGATCCGCGGCTCGGTGGTGGCCGCCTCGAGATGCCATTGGTTGGGGAACGGTCGTTCCGGCGGCGGCTCGAACCCATCCGACTGCCGGAACCGAAGAGGGGCCGGCGGACAGTATTGGACAATGACTCCGGCCTGAGGCTGATCCACGCGCAAACGGTGGCCGGCGGCCTCGAGATCGAAGGGGCCAAGGGCGTGCAGCATGAATTGGAACGTCGCGGGGGCTCGAGCCTCGAGATCGTCGTAAATCACGATCAGGTCCGGACGCACCAGCACGGCGTGGCGCTGGTAGCGCTCGAGCCGGTTGCTGTAAGCCCCCGTCGCGTCGCCCGCCACATAATCCCAGCCCGGGGCCGCCCGGAAATCCACGATCCGGCCATGGGGAGCAGCCGTGTGTTGAATCTGTCCCTCGCCATTGACGAGGACGGCGTTGTGGGCCCGGGTGCTGTGGGCGTATCGGTAATGGAACGGGCTGCCGTGCCAGTCGCGATAGACGCAGGTGGTCAGCAGGGCCTCGCCATAGGCGTTCAATTGAAAGCTGTTGTGGGGGTTATGCCCGTGGCTTTGGGTGCCATAGGGGCTGGACTTGAACAGAAAATGGACGTCATCGCGGCTGTCGAGCAGAGTGGTGTGCAGGCTGGCGATGCCGATCCCGTGAAAGACCTTGGACAAGGGGAGGTCGGTGGGCGCCTTTGGGCTCGGCAGCGGGGGCAGATTGGCCTGGTAGAGGAAGCCGGCAATCCCATCCTGCTGGCCCATGCCCCACTGCTGAGCCCACCAGCGCCAGTAGCCGGCGTGCCCTCCGTCCGGCCGCTGGCTTGCCTCCCGGATGAAGTACTCGAGAAACCCGCCCCACCCGGACGAAGCCGGCCGGTAGGATAGATCGCCGAACCCGATGTTGGGCGAGTGCGGAGGCGCCACATACATCGGAAAATCCCCCACCTGCGCGAAGAACGGCTTCTTAAACCCATCGATCCCGAGGGCGGAATCGGCGACCTGAAGCCACCAGACCGCCTTGCTCATGTAGCCCGCCCAGTAGCTCACCCCTTCGTGCCATCCGCCGTCATCGTCGGACCAGACCGGATAGCAGGCATGGAACTTGTTCACGGCGTAATCGAGCCATGTCTCCGCCTCGGGGATTTCGCCCAGAAAAGCGATGCCGCATTCGCCCAGCTTGTGCCAGATCCGGTTGCCGTGGCTGTTGAACGGGCTGTTCAAATGCCCAACGCCGCGCTGGACCTCGCCGCTGACCCAGGCGTCCTGGACGCGCCGGAGCATGGCCTTCTGGACAGTCTGCCGGTCGGTATCGGACAAGGCATCCCAAGCCCAGTCATAGGCCCGGGGCAGGCGGTGGATCAGCGGCTTGGCAGCCTCGCAGTTGAGCCGGAAATTGGTGGGGCCGTCCGGGTCCCAAGCCGCCAGGTGCAGGATCCAGCGCCGGGCGGCCGCGCCGTAGCGCTCCTCGCCCGTCAAAAGATAAACGAACGCCAGCACCTCCGCTTCCTGGCATGCCCGCAAGGTCTGTTCGCGGTTGGGCCACCAGTAGGCTCGCAGCAGAGGATCCCGCGCCGATCCCCGGCGCGTCGGCTCCGGCGTGGGCTCCCGCCGGAGCAGGCGGTCGGCCTCCGCCCGCAGGGGGCCGAAGCTCGAGGCGCACTCCCCCCGCGCGACTGCGCGCAGACGCGGCAGATCCTCCGGCCGCAGGAACAGCCGCGGATGCCCCGCGGGCACGCGCGCGCGCTGCTGCACGCGATCGGGCATGGAGAATGCGTTTGCCTCGGCCGGGACCTGGACCGAGCGCGCCTGGCTCCAGTTCGAGCTCCTGTTCTGTGCGTCGGCAAACCGGTATCGCCAGTGGTAGAGGCCCGGCGCCCATGTCCGATGGTCCGTATACGTGTTGAACGGCAGGCTCTCCACCGTCACAGCTCCCGTGAAATCCGGGCTGCGGGACCACTGGAAGGTGTAGGAAATAGCCCGAGGCTCATGCAGCCAGATGAAAGAAGGCGGGTTCAGCCGCGCCGTCGCGCCGTCGGCGGGACGATAGCCCACCTCGTTCGGCTTGGGCTCGCGCTCGGTCCATGGGATGGGCGCGGCAGCCATCCCAGAAGCCGCGAGGCCGCAAAGCGCGATGGCGCGGAGGAGGAGTTGCATCAGCATGAAATGGGTTGGGATCGGGCGGTGCATGGTCTGTTTTCGCAGGAAATTCTCGCACCAAAGCGCTGACAGTCAAGGCCGCTCCAGACGTGCCCGGCAACCGCCATCGCCGACTCGTTCGCAGCTCGTTGGCTCAGAACCGTGCGTGTTCGAGAGAGGCGCCAGCGGCAGCCTTCCCGCAAAGTGCGTCCGCATCGTGCACCTGCCAACCAAATCTCAGGGGGCGCCATCGAGCCCGGCACGGACGGCTTCGCATTGGCCTTCGCGGGGGGGAACCGCCGTGGGCCAGGCAAGGTCCTTGACATTGGTGTGATAATTGAGATAATCATTACTGATGATATCGGATGCGGCTGGCGAGAAGCTGCGCATTCGTCTGGGTGGATTGCTAACTCTGGAAGGATTTATGGTAAGAATTTGCCGCGTTGTTGAGGTTGCAGGGCTGGCGTGTATCCTGGCGTCGTCCGCCCACGGCTCCATTTTTATCGGGAATCTCTCTTACAATCCATCAGTCGTCGATTCCACCGATGGTTTGTAAGTCGCTGGCGGAGTGTGGTTAAACCCAATGCCGTTTAGGAATTCAGGCATAGATTTCGCCGACGGAGTATTCGATGGGGCCGTGGCGGTAGGTGTTCTTCCGCAGGCGCGGCCAGCTACTCACCGGTTGCCGCAGCGCCCGCGGA
>JAKLFB010000014.1 GCA_022711435.1 Verrucomicrobiota bacterium | reverse complement strand
GTGCCCCGGCATCCGGTCTCGGAGCCTTCCGCCGTTTCAGCAACGTCTGCGCATACTCCGGGTCACCCAGCACCACCCCGCCCACCAACCCGCCCCACGGACTCTCCAGGCGACCCTCTCGCACCGGGGTAAGACAAAGGGGTCGCATCTAAATAGTTGACAAATGAGCGTATTTTGAGTGGCAGGTCCTGCAAGTCAGGATACCAAGCGATCGTTTCCTTTGTTGTTCTCCGCGGGGTCTCGATGCCATCGCCATGGTCGATGGCCTGCTGCCATCGATCTTGACGCATCTGCCCCTGCTCAGCATTCTCCCCATGAAAACGCTTCTTTACGGCCGGTCACAGAGGCGTCGTGCCCGTGCCGCCTGAAAAGCGATTTCTTATCCAAACAGAAACAGGGCTCTATGAATCGATGGTCGATCCGAACATTCGCGCTGATCACTCTGGCGCTGGCCGGTGTTGCAGTGGAACCGGTGAGCCTTGCCGGCGAAACTCTCAGCAGCTTCGTGGAAATCAAAGGCGACACCTTTCGTCGCGGCCGGGGAGCAAACCAGAACGGATCGCCGACACGGGTCGAGGACTTTGAGATCCTCGACCATCCTGTCACAAACCAGGAATACAAGTCATTCGTCGATGCGACGGGCTACCGCTGCCCCCTGCACTGGGCCAGCGGCGCCATCCCGCCCGGCCAAGGCGATCATCCGGTGATCTTCGTCAATCGCGAGGACGTGCTGGCCTACCTGGGCTGGCTTTCCGAGCGGGAAGGACGCATCTGCCGGCTGCCTACGTCGGCCGAGTTCGAATACGCCTGCCGCGGCGGCCTGACGGGGAAGGCGTATCCCTGGGGCGACGAGGCCCCGGAAGGCCGAGCCAACTACGACGCGGCGGGCGGCCGGGCCTTCCATGCCTGGCAACAGCACCTCGAACCGGCCCGCTCCGGATCGCCGAACGGCTTCGGTCTCTATGGGATGAGCGGCAACGTCTGGCAGATGGTGGTGGAGCATCACGACCCGGCGACCACGCGATTCAAATATCGCATCGACGATCCGCTCGTTATCGAAAACAGTGTGATGGGTGGCTCCTGGGCCCGGGCGGGCGACTATCTCCAGTGCGGGAACCGCCTGGGCATCTCGGCCGGCATTCGCCATCCCGATCTCGGTTTTCGACCTGTGCGCGAGCCCAAATCGGCCGATTGGACCATCGAGCCGCGCCGGCTGACCGGGGCGTCCCTCGGCGGCGGAAAGATCCTGCTGAGCTGGGCGCTGTTGAGCGGTGACACGGCGGATACCCGGTTCCACGTCTACCGGGCTGCCACGCGGGACCACGAGGGATTTCGCGTTTCCGAAACCCCCGTTGCCGAATCGACCACCTTTGTTGACTCCGGCGCCGAGGCGGGCCGGCGCTACCAATATTATGTCAGACCGGTCGATGCCTCCCGCAAGGAAGGACGCAAATCCGAGTGGTTCGGCATCACGGCCGAGTCAGAACCGAGCAACGTCGTGGCCGCCTTTCAACCGCTCTGTCAGCAAGGATCCCTCGTGCCGATCTTCGGCGACCTCGACGGCGACGGCACCCTCGATTGCGTCATCCGCATGGACAACGGCAACCGTGAAATGTCGCAGGATCCGGGCTTGCCGGTCCAACTCGAAGCCTTCACCTCCTATGGGCGCTCGCTCTGGCGCAAAGACATCTGCCGGCACGACCGCTGCTACGGCAGTGCCAACAACGTGCCCTTCAACGTCTGGGACATGGACGGCGACGGCAAGGCCGAGGTGGTGACGCGGCTGCAAATCGGCGACACCGTCTGGGTCGCGATCATCGACGGCATGTCCGGCGAACTCAGGCACAAGGCGCCTTGGCCCGACATGGTGTCGGACTTCGCCAAATCGTCGATCCGGATCCACCTCTCGGTTGGCTGCCTGGACGGCAAACATCCGGCCGTCGTCACGCAAACCGGCCTGTACGAAAACGAAGTCTTCGCGGCCTTCGACGCCCAGCTCAAGCCGCTGTGGAGGTTCGACAGCTTCGCCGAAACCAGCGGAAGCGGCGGGCACAAGATCGAGATGGCCGACGTCGACGGGGACGGACGCCAGGAGGTCTTCGACGGCACCACCTGCATCCGTCCGGATGGCCGCCTTCGCTGGTCGATCTACCGGCAGCACCCTGACATCGTCTCGATCGCCGACTACCTCCCCGATCGCCCTGGACTGGAAGTGTTTTACATCGTCGAGTCGTCCGTCCACGCGGGCGTCTACATGGTCGATGCCAGCTCGGGCCAGACCCTCTGGAAAGTGAACCGGGAAGACGATCCCCGCTGGAGCCACGGCCACTACGGCTGGACGTCGGATATCTGGGACGGGGCCGCGGGGATCGAGTGCATCTCCAATCGCGCCGGGCACAACGATTCCCACATTGTTCTGTTCTCCGCCGACGGCCGGCTGCTGCTGGAACCGTTCCCCTATCGCTACACACCGCTCGAGTGGGATGGCGATCCCACCCGCGAATTGCTGGGCGGTCCGGACGGCAAGATCGGCGACTTCAACGGCAAGGAGGTCGACTTTGGCAGCCAGGCACAGCCGGCCCTGCCTCCCGGCGCCACCGTTTCCATGACGGCCGATCTCTGCGGCGACTTTCGCGACGAATTGGTTCTCACGGTCACCGCGCAAGACGGCTCCAAAACCATCGCCGTCGTCACCGCAACCCATCCGATCGCTCGCAAGTACCTGGCCGCCACCCAAACCCTGGATTACCGCCTTTGGCTCGCCCGAAACATGGGCGGCGGGTATCCATCGATCCACTATCAGCCGCTCCTTCCCCCGAAGTGAGAACACGGCCATGGGATCCGACATCGGCGATTGACAGCGTGGCGCGGAGGCGGCCGGCAAACCGCGCCGAACCGGCCGCTCTCCCGCCTGGCGCCAGAAACGACGAATCCCTTGCGCCGCCGTCGCGCACTTCCAATTCCGCATCTCCCAACACCGCCGCAGGAGTTGTCGGCGCAGTCCGGCAAGAACTGGCCAGGCAGCCTCAATAGCAGCACCGCATCGCCCGGGAACGGCGATCGGAAATCGCGGGTGGAGCCGCCGGAAACCTCGATGCGCTCGGGATTCGGATGCCATTGGCCGGTCCGCGGATCGAACCAGCGAATGCGCCAGGCGCCCGATGGCAGGTGCAGGCGGCAGGCGGCGGGCGTCTCCGCCACGTTGGCGGTTTCGGGTGCGTCCGAATCCGGATTCTGGAGATACGCAACGATGGTTTGGGTGCCGGCGATGACCTTGACGCTGTGGCCGTCGTTGCCAGCCATGGGGTCGTTGGGCTCCAGGCCGGCGAGGGTCAGATCCGCCTCGGCAAAGAAGCGCCGGATGTGCCGGAAATCGGCTGCGCCATCGTCGAGGCGGCCGTCGCGCACGGCGGTCCAATAGCCCTGGACGCCTTGCAGCTTATCCGGGCCGGCGAACGGTTCGTAGGTGTTCATGCCGCCGTAGGTCGCGTGCCCGCCGCTCAGGAGGCTGGCCCACATCAGGCGCCGAAAGAAGAACCGGTCGTGCCTGGGCGAGATGTAGTTGCCGTAGCGGTCTTCGTCGAGAACCACAGGATCGCTCCCGAGCGCGCGGTATTGGAGAAGGATCGCCCCGGCCACCTGGTCGCGGTCTTCGAGGGTGATAATGTCCGACCATGGGGCGTCGACGAACGAGTAGCCGCGGAAACGCGCCTGGTGGTTGGAGATGAGCGTGCCCCAGGGCTCGCGCGCCCGCATGTCGCGCCCAATCCGGTCGATGGTGGCCGGATCGGCGTTTCGGCGGCCGGGCTCAGGCGTGATGATGGTATCGTTCGAGATGCACCACTGCACGTTCGGGAAAGCGGAGAAGCGGGCCTGGGCGTAGCGGGCCACAAGGCGCGACGCACGCTCGCCTTCGCCATAGCGGCGCAATTCCGCTGTGTCTTCGCCGTAGGGGATCAGTTGGAACTGGATGTGCGGATGGCGCTCGAGCGCATAGAGCAGACGCCGCTCGATCTCATCCCAGTAGGCCAGATCCAGCCCTTCCCGGTTGTCGGCGAACAGGGCGGCGACATCGCTGCGGCCGCGGCAGAACCACGTGCGGATCTTGCTGAAGCCCGCTGCGGCGGCCTCGTCGATATACTGCTGCCAGAGGGGTTCGGTGTCGGTCACGTAGCGGTAGCCTGTGTCGCCCAGGTGCAGGAACCACACGCCGCTGTCGTATGCAAACTGGCGCGGATCGCGCGGGTGTTGGCGGAGCTTGCCCGGCAGCGCGGAGGGCACGACATCGAACTGGCCGCTCTGGCCATCGAGCGCGGATCGATTCGACACGGTCCGCCATTTCCACGGGCCAAGCTGCCCGCAATAGGCGCGCCCTGCCCAGCGGCTGCCGCCCCGGCAGAATCCTTCCGCCTGGACCTCCTTCCCGTCCGGCAAGGTGAAGATGAAGCGAAGCTCGACATCGAAGAACGGATTGCCGCGCGGATCGTCGATGGCCAGCTCCTTCTGCCACACGCCACGATGGGGGGCGGCGGCGCCGTCGGCGAAATTCGCGGCGGGCGATTCCCGGAGAGCAAGGGCTGCGAAAAGGAGCGTCGCGGAGACGCGCGCAAGGGCGCGCTTTGCGATGAACGCGGATGATTGGTTCATAGTGGCGCTTGGGGGGCACATGCCTGCGAGGCAATTGGCTGCGTGGAGTGGATGGCGTCACCGGGCCGCCGCCCTCTAGCCCCCGTTGCCTTTGCGTTCCCAGGCCCGAGGGGTGCGGGCCGGCATGGCGAGATCAGCCTTGGCGTAATAGCTGCCCGGGCCGAGCTCGGTTTCGATGGCCTGCTGCAATTCCAGGGATGGAACGACCGAGAACTGCGAGTGGGTCTCGATGTAGGTCCAGCCGCCGCCGGAGCGGCGCAGGCCCAGGAAGAGCGGGCAGGAGCCGCGGTGGGCATCGGCGATGTCCCGGAGGCGGCGGAGGCGGTCCCCGGTCGCCTGGGCGGCGTCCAGGCGGATGTGAACCTGCAGCGTCAGCTGGCGGGGTGCCTCCTCGAGAGGGATGATCGAAATGGGAAAGACCTTCGGCTTGTCTTCCGACAGGTTCACCTCGCCGGTGACCAGGACGAACCGGCCCGACTGGAGGAGCGGCCGGAACGAATCGTAGTTCTCGTTGATGCAGAGCACGGGAACCGATCCTGCCAGATCCTCGATCGTGACTAGGGCGTAGGGTTTGCCGCTCTTTTTCGAGATGCCCTCCTGCACCGCCGTTACCAGCCCGCCCAGCCGCGTGACGGTGCGATGGGCCAGCCCCGCCAGCCCCGCCGTGTCGGTCAGGGCGTATCGGTCCAGGAGCGTCCGATACGGCGTCAGCGGGTGGCCTGTCACATAGAAGCCGAGCAGCTCCTTCTCGGCGGCAAGGCGCTCCGCTGCCGGCCATTCCTCGAGCCCGGAGTCGCCCGAAGCCGGCGCCAGGCCCTGGTCGGCGAGAAAGTCGAACAGCTGGCCCTGGCCGCGGATCCGGTCCAGCCCGCGTCGGGCTGCGCTGGCGAGGGTTCGATCGATCCCGGCAAACATCGCTGCCCGGGTCTCGCCCAAGCCGTCGCAGGCCCCGCACCGGATGAGCGCTTCGAGGACCTTGCGGTTGACGGTGCGGGTGTCGACGCGCTCGCACAGGTCGGCCAGGGACTTGAATCGGCCGCCGCTCTGGCGGGCGTCCAGGAGGCTCTGCACCGCGATCTCGCCAACTCCTTTGATGGCCGCCAGGCCGAACCGGATGCCCGGCCCGGGCTGCGCAGGCGTGAAATGGACGTGGCTTTCGTTCACATCCGGCGGCCGGACCTCGATCTGGAACGTCCGAGCCTCCTGGATCAGGATCGCCAGCTTGTCGGTATCCGCCATGTCGTTGGTCATCATGGCGCTGAGGAACTCGACCGGGTAGTTCGCCTTCAGATACGCCGTCTGGTAAGCCACGACCGCGTAGGCGGCCGCGTGCGACTTATTGAAGCCGTAATCGGCGAAATCCTCGAGCAGATCGAAGATCTCGTTGGCGCGATCCGCCGGGATCTGGTGCAGGCGCGCGCAGCCCTCGACGAACGTGGCCCGCTGCTTCTGCATCTCCTCGACCTTTTTCTTGCCCATGGCGCGGCGGAGCAGATCGGCGCCGCCGAGCGTGTAGCCGGCCAGGACCTGGGCGGCCTGCATCACCTGCTCCTGGTACACCATGATCCCGTAGGTCTCCCGGCAGATGGGCTCGAGCAGCGGATGCTCATACTCGATCTTCACCTCCCCGTGGCGCCGCCGGATGAACTCCGGTATCAGCTTCATGGGGCCTGGCCGGTACAGGGCGATCAGGGCCGTGATGTGCTCCAGCGAGCTGATGTGGAACTTGCGGCACAGGTCCCGCATCCCGCTCGATTCCAGCTGGAACACGCCCACCGTCTCCCCGCGATTGAGCAGCGCATAGGTGGGCGCGTCATCCAGCGGCAGATGATCGATCGGCACCTCGATGCCGCGCGCCCGCTTCACCAGGTCGCACGTGTTGCGAATCACGGTCAGGGTCTTCAGCCCCAGGAAGTCCATCTTCAGCAGCCCCAGATCGCCCACCGGCCCCATGGCATACTGGGTCACGATCGAGCCGTCCTCGTCCTGCTTGAGCGGCAGGAGGTTCACCAGCGGTTGGTCGCCGATCACCACGCCCGCCGCGTGCACCGATGCGTTCCGGGTCAGATCCTCGAGCACGAACGCGATGTCGATCAGCTCCCGCACCGCGTCGTCCCCCTCATACGCCGACCTCAGCTCCGCCGATTTCTCGAGCGCCTTGGCCAGCGTCATCTTCAGCTCGTTCGGGATCATCTTCGCCAGCCGGTCCACATCCCCATAATCCATCCCCAGCACCCGCCCCACATCGCGCACGACGGACTTCGCCCCCATTGTGCCAAACGTGATGATCTGTGCCACCGAGTCCCGCCCGTACTTGTCCCGCACATACCGGATGACATCCGCCCGCCGGTCGTCGGCGAAGTCGATGTCGATGTCGGGCGGATTCACCCGCTCCGGATTCAGGAACCGCTCGAACAGGAGCCCGTAGCGCAGGGGATCGACGTTCGATATCCCCAGCAGGTAGGTCACGATCGATCCCGCCGCCGACCCGCGCGCCACGCACGCAATCCCCTGGCTGCGGCCGTGTCGGATGAAATCCCCCACGATCAGAAAATAGCTTACGAACCCGGTCTTCTCGATGACGGCCAGCTCGAGGTGGACCCGATCCAGCACGGCCCGGGCGGCGGCCTCGACGGCATCGAGCGCGGGGGCTGCCGGCGCGCCCCCCTCGCTCCCGGGCGCAGCTGGATCCGCCGCCACCGGCAGCAGGGCCGGATCTCCGATCGACCGCACGGCGAACCCGCCCGCCTCCGCCTCGACCCGCAGGCCGTAGCGCTGCTCCAGCCCCTCGGCCACCAGCTGCCGCAGATAGCCCTCCCGCGTCATCCCCGCCGGCGGATCGAACACCGGATAATGCAGCTTGCCGAACTCGATCTCGACCTGGCATTGCTCCGCAACCGCCAGGGTGTTCCGCACTGCCTCGGGCGTCTCCGCAAACAGCGCGTGCATCTCCTCCGCGGAGCGCAGATGGAACTGCTCCGGCTCGTACCGGAGCCGCTTCGGATCCCGCAGCTGGGTCTGCGTGCCGATGCACACCAGGCAGTCGTGCGCGCGGGCGTGGCTCTTCTCCAGGTAGTGAACGTCGTTGGTCGCCACCAGGCGCAGCCCGAACTCGCGCGCCCACGCGATCAGCTGCCGGTTGACCTTGTGCTGCTCGGGCAGGCGATGGTTCTGCAGCTCGAGATAGAAATTCTCGGCCCCCATCGTCTGCTTGTAGAAATCGATCGCCGTCCGCGCCCGTTCGAGATCGTCCTTCAGGATCAGCTCCGGGATCTCGCCCGCCAGACAGCCCGACAGGGCGATCAATCCCTCGCGGTGCTCGGCCAGCAGCTCCTTGTCGATCCGCGGCTTGTAGTAATAGCCCTCCAGATGAGCCGCCGTCGATAGCCGGATCAAATTGCGGTAGCCCGCCGCGTTCCGCGCCAGCAGCACCAGGTGGTGATACACGTCCCGACCGTGGCTCGACGTCTTCTTCTCGCGCCGGCTCCCCGGCGCCACGTACATCTCGCACCCGATGATCGGCTTGAGCCCCTGCTCGCGGGCTGCCCGGTAGAAATCCACCGCCCCAAACAGCACGCCGTGATCCGTGATCGCCAGCGCCGGGAACTCGAGCGCCCGGGCTCTCTCGACCAACCGGTCCAGACGGCATGCCCCGTCCAGCAGCGAGTACTCGGTGTGGACGTGCAGGTGAACGAACTCAGCGCGCGCCATGAATCCAATTTACTGTCCGACCGGATCCGGGCGCAAGCCCGGGGTTGGGCGGGGGGCGCGGCCCGAGGCCTCACCCGGCATCGGGCTTTCGCGGCGCAGGCCGCCGGCCCGCGGCCTCGCGTCCCGCCTCCGGCATCCGGAGGGCGACCAGCATCGCCGCGGGAAAGAGAAAGCTCGCGTACCACAGCGCGCGCCGGAAATCGCCGACCTGCGAGAACAAGCCGAAGAACACGGTGCCGAACGCGGCCGCGACCCGCCCGATGTTGAAGCAGAAGCCCGCCCCCGTCGTCCGGAGCAGCGTCGGGAAGAGCGGCGGCAGGTACATGGTGAACAGCCCGAACACCCCGGACGAGAACCCCACCCACGGCAGCCAGAACAGGAGGCCGACGTGGCTGCGCGCGACCCCATACGACCCGAAGATCGAGCCGAAAAACATCAGGAACATGATCGCAATCGCCCGCCGGTACCCCAGCCATTTCGCCAGCGCGCCCCCGAAGAAGTTGCCGGCCATCGACACCGCAATGACCAGGAAGAATGCCGCGCTCACCAGCCGCTCGCGGTCGGCCGCCGGCCACGAAGCCAGCTCGGGCAGGTTGCGCAGATGCTGCGGGTTCCAGAACATGAAGGCCCACCAGCCCGTCAGGCTGAGCGCGCAGACCGCGATGGTCTTCAGGGTCAGCCCCCGCGTCGGCCCCCGGAACAGCTCCCGGATCCCGGGCGCCCGCTCCCGCGCCTGCCGCCGGGCCTGCTCCCACTCCTCCGGCTCCGGCACCGCCCGCCGGATCCAGAACACGATCAGCGCCGGCAAAATGCCCACCAGAAACACGTAGCGCGGATTCCGATCGGCCATGAGAAACACGGTCAGACATGCCAGCAGCACGCCGATGTTGACGCCCGTCTGCAGCACCGCCGCGATCCACGGCCGCCAGCGCCGCGGCCACGTCTCCGCCAGGAGCGAGGATCCCACCGCCCATTCCCCCCCAATCCCGAGGGCCGCCATGAACCGGAAAACCAGCAGCTGCCACCAGGTCTGCGCCACCGACGACAGCCCCGTGAACAGCGCGTAGGTCAGGATGGTCAAGGCCAGGACGCGGCTCCGGCCCAGCCGGTCCCCCAGCCGGCCAAACAGGCCGCCGCCCAGCGCCCAGCCGATCAGAAACGCCGCCTGGATGTACGAGCTCGATCGCTTGACGTCCGTGTCCGCTGTTGTCGCTGCCCCCAGCAGTTGCGCCACATACGGAGCCGCCACCAGCGTGTAAAGGTGCATGTCCAGACCGTCGAACAGCCAGCCCAGCCATGCCGCAATCCCGGATCTCCACTGCTGCGGCGTGATCTCGCTCAGCCGGCGCGCCTCGCGATCCGCCGGCTCCGGCGCCCCGGCCTCGGCTTTCGCCTCCTGGGAATCAGGTGTCGGCGTCTTCATGTCACGCCTCCGGCCCTCGAGCCGGAGCCGCGGCCGCCGGCTGCATCCAATGCCAGACCCAAAGGCAAATCGCCGTCAGCGCATACGCTGCCGCAAATCCCGGCGCCGCCAGGAGCCCGAACTTGTTCTGCACCCCGCTCGCGGTCAGCTCGTAGGCGTGGATGAGACCCAGAGCGGACAGCACCGCGCCCGCCAGCGCCCAGGCCGCCGCGTGATGGAACCGGCGGTCGATCACCAGCGCCAGCACCGCCGCCAGGATCATCGACGTCAGCAGAAATCCCTGGCTCAGCGCCGCCATCCCGTGAATGTACAGATCCGTGCCGAATCGGTCCGCCGCCGCCGCCAGGCTCGACCCGGCGGCCCGAACCGCCGTCTCGACCAGGAACAGCCCCCAGGACGCCAGCGCCGGCACCAGCCCGATGGCCACCGCCAGCGCATGCCGGCGCGGGCTCTCCTGATACGCCTGGGCGGTGATGATCAGCCCGATCCAGAGCAGGATGCCCAGCATCGCTTCGAGCGGGACCACCCGCAGCACCAGCGTCACCCCTCCGGCCAGGCACAGCACCGTGATCACCGCGCCGTTGAGAATCGAGTAGCCCGCCCGGGCCCCCATCGCCTTCCAGCCCGGGTGGCCGATGTAGATCGTCGTCGGAAACGCGCTTCCCAGCGCCGCAGCGCACAGGCTGCCCAATCCATTGGCCAGCAGCGATGGGCGCGTCTCGAACCGGTCGCCCGCCGCCTCGGCGCTCTCCAGGTTCTGCAGCGCTCCAATCACGTTGAACAGCGCCATCGGAACGATCACCGCTATGAACTTCCACCCGATCGGCGACTGAAAAAAGGCCGCCAGCTCGGCCACCGCCGGGATCGGCCAGTGGCAGGCGAACTCATACGGCTGCGAGGGTGGAACAAACACTGGAGCGCCCGCCGCTCGCAGGCCCCACGCCAGAGCCGTGCCCACCGCCACGGCCACCAAGCCCGCCGGCAGACGCAGCGGCAGCTTCACCCCCGATGCATAAGAGGTCAGGATCAGCATCATCGGCAACAGGGCGACCACCGGCGACGCGAACAGTTGAAACACGAACCCCATCGCGATGAAGGTGATCGCCACGCCGGCCAGGGAGGAGAGCAAGGCCGCCCGCGGCGTGTGCCGGCGCAGCCAGTCCCCCGCAAACGCCCCCACAGTCTCCATGATCCCGCTCAGACAGCAGGCGAACATGCCGGCACGCCACGCTAAAGCCGGATCCTGGGTCTCCTGATACACCGGCCCCATGATCAGCAGCAGAAACGCGATCACGCTCGGGGTGTTGATCCCATACGGCAGCGCCGTCACATCGTCCCGCCCGGTCCGCCGCGCCAGCTGGCGCGCCTGCCAGGCGTAGTAGAGGTTCCCCACCAGGATCGATATCGCCGCTCCCGGCAGGATCCGGCCTGTGATCAGCTCGGGTGGGAATCCGCACACCGCCTGCCCCAGCACCGCAATCACCATCAGCTGAAGCAGATTGTCGACAAACAATCCGAAAAATCCGTCGATGTCCCCGGGGACAAACCAGCGCGGTCTCACAGGCACCGTTTGTAGAAAAAAGCCACCCCTGAATCCAGAGAAAAGGGGGATGTCCGAGCCGGTGCGTGCGGGAGGCCGCATCTTGCGTGCCCGGCCGCTGCGCCTCGGCTCAGGACCGCTTTCTCGCCGGCGCGTGGCATGGCCCTTGCTCTTCTCGCTGTCGCGACCGCCAACCACGGCCGGCGCTCCGATCCGCGGGCCGCCCGCATTGCTGCGATGCGGGCGGCCTTTCGGGCTGGAAACCGGCCCGGGGCTGTGGTTGATTAGCGGCCATGAAAATGGAATCGATCTCTCGGTGGATCTGCCTGGCGGCCCTTGCGGCGCTCACCGGCTGCAGCAGCCTCGACCAACACGGCCCGTCCGCCGCCGTCGAGCTCTTCAACGGGCGGAACCTGGACGGCTGGGGCCACGTGCTGGCCGATGCCGCCGTCCCGCGCGGCCAGGTCTGGTCCGTCCGCGACGGCATCCTCGTCTGCCAGGGGGACCCGCTCGGCTTCCTCTACACCGATCGGCTCTTCGAGAATTTCCGCCTTCAGGTCGAATACCGCTGGGCGCCCGGAGCCCAGCCCGGCAACAGCGGGTTGTTCTCCCGGATCCAGGAGTACAACCGCCCCTTGCCGCGCTGTGTCGAGGTCCAGCTCAAGCGCGGGAGCGCCGGCGACGTGCTCGGCCTCCAGGGCGTCCCCGTGGCCGCCAGCCAGCCGCGCTATTTCCACGTGGCCGCTCACCCCGTGGCCGGCGAGATCCACGGCGTCGGCAAGCTCGCCGATGCCGAGGCCCCCGCCGGGGAGTGGAACCGGGTCGAAATCCTCGCCCAGGATTCCCGCTACACGGTCTGGATCAACGGCCAGCAGGTCAATGACGTGACCGGTGTCGCCGAGGCTCCCGGCCCCATCGGCCTCCAGTCCGAAGGCGGCGAGATCCACTTCCGGCGGGTGGCCGTGACCCCGCTGCCTTGAGGCTGGGATTATGAAGCCGCACGGAAAAGACCGCGTCAGCTCGATCGCCAGGATCCGTCGAGCCGCAGCCTCTCTGCTCTCCGCCTGCGTGTTGGTTCTTGCGTCTGCGGCCCATGCCTCCGCCGCCGCGGAGGATCCGGATCCTTTCCTGGCTGAGTTCCGCGATCCCCCCCGCGAGTTCTCGGTGATGCCGTTCTGGTTCTGGAACGACCGGCTTACGGACGAGGAGCTGGTCCGGCAGATCGCCGACTTCGAGGCCCATGGCGTGTATGGTTTCCTGATCCACCCGCGGATCGGCCTGCCCGCCGACACCGGATGGCTCTCGCCCCGGATGATCCACTGCATGCGGGTTGCGATCGAGGAGGCCGCACGGCGGCGGATGTATGTGGTGCTGTATGACGAGGGCATGTACCCCTCCGGATCCTCCGCCGGCCAGGTGGTGGCCCGAAACCCAAGGCATGCCGCCCGCGGGCTGGCCAAGATCGACCTCGCCCCGGGCCAGAAGCCGGACCTGCCCGATGGATGGAGCCTGGTCGCCATGCTCGACCGCCCGAACGGCCAGCGGCTGGCCGTGGTCGAGCGCCCCTCCGGCGGCATCATCCGCGGCCTCCATTACCTCGGCGAGGAGACCGGCCGCGTGCGGGAAGAAACCCCGCCTGCCGGCGACATCCTCAACCCCGATGCCGTCGACAGCTTTGTCGAGCTGGTCTATGACCGGTTTGCCGCCGAGTTCGGCGCCCACTTCGGGAAGACCATCCTCGGCGTGTTCACCGACGAGCCGTCGCCGCTGGGGCGCGGCAGCGCCCGAGGCGTCGTGCCCGGCAACGCCGCCCTCCTGGACCGGATCCAGCGCATCCTCGGCTACGATTTCCGGCCACACCTGGCCGATCTCTGGTACGCCGACCACCCCGAGTCCGCTGGCCGCCGGGCCGAATACCATCGCGCCATCAGCCTCTGCCTCGAGGAGATCTATTACGCCCGGTTGAGCCGATGGTGCCAGCAGCATGGCATCGCGCTCACGGGACATCCCGCCGGATCGATGGATCTGGGCGCCGAGCGCTGCTTCCAGATCCCCGGCCAGGACCTGGTCTGGCGATACGTGGTGCCCGGCCCCACCGCCCTCGAAGGAGCTCACTCGACCATGGCCAAGTGCGCCTCGAGCGCCATGATCCACCTGGGCCGCCGCCGCAATTCCAATGAGCTCTACGGCGCCTATGGACACAATCTCACCTTCGACGAAACGCATTGGCTTGCGAGCTGGTGCTTCGTCCGCGGGCACAACCTCCTCTATCCCCACGCCTTCTATTACTCGGTCCGCGGGCCGCGCCGGGACGAGCGCCCCCCCGACGTGGGGCCGAACGCGATCTGGTGGGACAAATACCGCCCGTACGCCGATTTCTGCCGCCGGTTGAGCTGGCTCAACACCGACTCGCAACACGTCTGCGATGTGGCCATCCTCGGAGACGCCGACTGGCTGCCCGACCGCTCCGCCAAGGTCTGCTTCCAGCGCCAGCGCGATTTCAATTACCTCGAATTGCGCCATCTCTACGAAGACGCCCGTCTCGAGCCCGATGGCGTCCATCTGGGGGGCATGGTCTATCGGGCAATCATCCTCGATGGATTGCCCCGCCTGCCCGAGAAGGTCCAGCCCGCGCTCCAGAAGCTCGCTGCCCAGGGCCGGCTTGTCCTGGCGCCCGGCTCGCCCCACGCCGGCCGCTGGCCGGGAGCGCACGCAACCCGTACGCCGGCGGAACTGGCAGCCGCAATCGACCGCTTGGCGCCGCCGGACCTTGTCCTCGAACCGACATCCACTGGCCTCCGCTGCCGCCACGTGATCAAGTCGAACCAACACGCCTATCTCCTGTTCAACGAGGAATCCGAATCGGTATCCGTGAAGATCCGGCTCTCCGTGAACGGTTCCCGGCAGTGGCTGGATCCGTGGACCGGCGCGCTCGGCGAAACCACCCCCCCTCCCACCGTCACCTTCTCGCCGCACGAGTTGAAAGTCTTGCTCGTTGGCGAGTGAGGAAGCGGGCTGGGCGGGGAGCCGGTTTGATCATCTGCACGGTCTGCTTGCCCACCGGCGATACCACGGCATATTTCCCTGTCGGTACCGGCGCACCGGGAAGCAGGCACGCGTCGTCGCGCCTTGCCAGCCCGCCCAATCCCCTCCAGCAAAATCGGAATTAATTTTTACACAGACCCTAAAGGCTCCGAGGCCGGATGCCGGGGCACAAACCCCATTGCGTTCTCTCGCGTTCACGCCGGCCGGCGGCGGTTCCGAATTACCGATTTTTTGGATTGAAGCCTCCCGGAATTTGGCCCGGTTGGCCTTGATCCTGGGCCTTCGTTAAGGAGCGAGCTCAGCGGGATCGACACCACCAGGGATCGTCGGAATGCCGGCAACGCGAGGCATCCTCCGTTCCATCGGGTTTCCGTCCACCGGTTTTCCCACGGATCGTAAATCCGGGCGTTGCCCTGCAACGGCAATCCCAGGTCGGCGGGCCATTCGATCTTCCGGCCGGCCAGCCGTTCCGGCGCCTGCCCTCGCTCGAGTTCGCTCTGCCACGCGTTGTCCGCATCCCGGCACCACGCCAGCATCGTCCGTCTCCCTGCCAGCAAATACAATCGAAGCGATCCCTGCGAGAAACGACACGGCGAGAAACGCTCCGCGGCCGGATCCACTCCCCGGATCGCCTCGGCAAATCGGCCGAACGCCCACCAGAGATTGTTCCGGCTCACGTAGTGGTCCCAATGCCAGATGTGCCCCGGACCCGCCGCCCCGCAAAAAAATGGGGCAAACAACACGTCGTGGAGAATGATGCCCTCCCGGTCGCGGGCATAGAGCCGGAACGGACCGGTGTGCCGGGGTTCGACCGCGCCGCTCTCCGCCAGCAGGATCGGCCGGCCCGGCCGATACGATCGCATCCGCTCGACCGCCTCGGCAGCGAGGAGGTCGACGGGCCCGTGGCAGGCCTCGAGCGGGGCTCCCAGGTCGAGATACCGATGCACTTGCGCCACGTCGTTGCCGGGCATCGTCGCCAGCCGCCGATAGAGGGCGTCCACCCGCTCGGTGTCGAAGCTCCCCAGGCTTTGCATCGCCAGGTTCCTGGGAAACAGCCGGTGCAACTCCGCCAGCATCGCCTCGCTCCAGCTCATGTAATCGCCCCCCGCCACCGCGTTGATCTCGTTCCAGAGTTCCCAGCCAAAGATGACCGGATCCGATCCATACCGATCCGCATACCACCCGAGCTTCCGCTTGAACTGCGCCCGGCTGGCCTCGCCGTCGAAGAAATCCGCGATGTCCGCCGCCGGGCCGCCCCGGCTCTGCAGATGCAGCGGCTTCGCGCTCCACAATTGGTCCCGCGTTCCGAAATGCCGGAAGCTCTCGATGCACAGCTTGACGTAGATTCCGTGCCGGCGCGCCGTCTCGAGCAGCCGGTCGATGTGGCGCGCCTTCTCGGCGTCATACTCGCCGCTCCGCCTGTGCTCGATATCGAACCACGAATGCCCCAGCCAGATCCGGATGAAATTGCCCCCTTGAGCCGCAAGCTGCCGCATCCACTCCTCCATGACCTCCCAGCGATCCTCGCCCGGCGGAGCGATCATGTTCAGCCCGATCGGCACATACGGCTGGCCATCGGAGAGATCGAAGTAGCGCGGGTCCCGGCGGCTCACCTCGACATACGGCAGCAAGGCCGGCGCCGGGGCCGGGGCGCGCGCCGCATCGGCCGCCGGCCGGTCATCGCCTGGACATGCCGTTCCTGCCAACGCCAGAAGCCCGATCCATAACCGCTCGCGCATCGTCGTCATGCTTGGCCGCCTTCCATGCCCCACTGTTTGGCATCCCTGCTCCGCCGTCAAGCCGCCGCCCTTCGCCGCGGTGCGATCGGCCCGCCGCCCACCGTGCGCCATTCCCTCCGCGAGGTGCGAGCGGGCCGGAGAAGACGATTGCCGAGGGCAAGGGCATCAATATTTCCGCGTCATTTCGGAAAGCGCGGGCAAAAAGCCGTGGCGTCAGGAGCCGGAAAAGGTCATACTCGTGCCATGCATGATCTGCTCCGGTTTGTAGCGGGCTTGGCCCTCGTTCTCACCTCATGCGCCACGATTCGAGAGCAGCCTGCCCTGACGGTCGAGCTGGCCGACCTGCGTCTTCGCAACGCCACGCTCTGGGAGACAACCGGGGAGATGATGGTCCGGATCGAGAATGCCGAGCCCGACCCGATCCGTCTGGCCGGGGGGGCCCATCGAATCTACTTGAATGGCGAGTATGTGGGGCAGGGGCTGACGCACGAGGCGTTGGAGATCCCCGGGCTGGGGACCGCGTCGCAGGCGATCGCGGTCCATTTCCGGAATCTGGCGCTGGTCGGCCGGCTGCGCCCGATGCTCGAATCCGCCCAGTTCGATTACCAGATCCACAGCCGGCTCTACGGGATCGTTGGCAGCCGGGATCGCCGCTGGTCGGTCTCGAGCAGCGGGCGCCTCGATCTGCGCGGTCTGGCTCGGCCCGCTCTCGCGGAGCCCGGAACGCCCTAGCCCTGCGCGTGGCCCCGAAAAAAGCCTTTCACCCGGACGCCCGATGCGGAATAAAGGGACCCCGTGAGGAGATTGGGATTGGGATTATGGCTATGCTTGGGGATCGGGTTTGGCGGGGCCCTCTGGGGGGCGGAAGACGCCGGCGCGAGCGCCGCTGCGGCCAGCGCCGCATTCCCGATCGCCCTCGAGTCCTATCAGGACCAGGCCCTCGAATCCATCGGGCAGATCATTCGCCATCGAATCCACCGGGACCCGTTTAACCTGGCGGCGACCCTGATCTTTCTCTGTGCGGTGGTGCACACGTTCGTGGCGCCCCGATTCCATCGGCATGCCCGGCGCCTGGCCGCCCGGGAGAAGGAGCTGCTCGAGCAAGGGCACGATCCCTACGGGCGCGAGCGGGACAGGCTCCGATTCAAGGCGACGCTGTTCAATTTCTTGGGCGAGGTCGAGGCGGTCTTCGGGATCTGGGCATTGCCCCTGATGGCGGCGATCATCTACTCGAGGGGGTACGACACCATGGTTCATTACGTGGCGCACACGGTGCGCTACACGGAGCCGATGTTCGTGGTGATCATCATGACGATTGCCTCCTCAAGGCCGATCCTGCAGCTGGCCGAGAAGGGCCTGGCCCGGCTGGCGGCCGTCGGCGGATCCCGCCCGTCCGCCTGGTGGTTCTCGATCCTGACCCTCGGGCCGATCCTCGGCTCGCTGATCACCGAGCCCGGGGCCATGACCATCTCCGCCATGCTGCTGACGCGCCAGTTCTACAGGCTCAATCCCAGCCCCGCCCTCAAATACGGCACGCTCGGATTGCTGTTCGTCAACATCTCCGTCGGAGGCACCCTGACCCATTTCGCGGCCCCGCCGGTTCTGATGGTGGCCACCCGCTGGCAATGGGATACCGCCTTCATGCTGGCCCATTTCGGATCGAAGACCGTCCTGGGCATCCTCACCAGCACGGTCCTCTACTACTTCTGGTTTCGCCAGGAGCTGGGGCGCCTCGACTCCCTCCAGGGCGGCGTAGGCGGCGCGCTCCTGCGCATGAACGGCCGCATCGCCGACGAAACCCCGATGCCTCCCTGGCTCATCGGGATTCACCTCGTGTTCCTGCTTTGGACGGTGGTGAACTCGCATCATCCGGTTATGTTCGTGGGCGGGTTTCTGTTCTACCTGGCGCTCACCGAGGCCACCTCGCATTACCAGGAGCAAACGCTCATCCGCAGCCCGCTGATGGTGGGCTTCTTTCTGGCCGGGCTGGTGATTCATGGCGGCTGCCAGGCCTGGTGGATCGCCCCGGTCCTGAGCGGCCTGAGCGAGTGGCCGCTGATGATTGGTGCGACGATCCTGACCTCGTTCAACGACAACGCCGCCATCACGTATCTATCCTCCCTCGTGCCGGATTTCTCCCCCGAGCTCAAATACGCCGTGGTTGCCGGCGCTGTGACGGGAGGCGGCCTGACCGTCATCGCCAACGCGCCCAATCCAGCGGGGCAATCGATCCTGAGGGATCATTTCGAAAATGACATTTCACCCGCCAAGCTGTTCCTCGGCGCACTCCCGGCCACCCTGATCATGGGAGCCTTTTACATGCTGCTGCGCGCCGTCTGATCCGGCCGCGGCGCGCCCGTCCGCCCTTCCCGCTGAGATTTTTCTTGATCGGTGGCCGGACCGATTCCAGATTTTCTTCAAACACAGGATCATGCCATGGCGCCAAAGCAAACTCACAAGGACCGATACGCGATCATCATGGCCGGCGGGCGCGGCGAGCGATTCTGGCCGGTCAGCCGGGAGCGCATGCCCAAGCAGCTGCTCTCGCTGGTGGGGAAGCGATCCCTGCTCCAGCAGGCCGTCGATCGGATCTTGCCCCTGGTCCCATGGCGGAACCTCCTGGTGATCACCAACGCCGTCCAGGCTCCGCTGGTGCGCAAGCAGCTGCCCCGGCTGCCTGCTGCCAACCTGGTGATCGAGCCCTGCGGACGCGACACGTGTGCCGCGGTCGCCCTGGGCGCCGCCATTGTCGGAGCCCGCTCGACCACGGCGGCCATGGCCGTGCTGCCTGCCGACCATGTGATCCCGGACGAAGGGAAGTTCCGCCAGGTGCTGGCGGACGCCTTGGACCTGGCGGGGCGGGGCCAGGTCATGGTCACCATCGGCATCGCGCCGACCGAGCCGCACACCGGCTATGGCTATATCCACATCGGCGATCCGCTGCCTCCGCCTCGGGGCGCATCCGCCTATCGCACGGCCTTCTACAAGGCGCGGCAGTTCGTCGAGAAACCCCATCACGAGAAGGCGGTCGAGTTTGTGCAGAGCGGCGCCTACCGCTGGAACGCCGGGATGTTCGTCTGGTCGTTCGTGACCATTGCCGAGAGCCTGCTCCAGCACCAGCCCCAGCTCGCCCAGGCCGCCCAGACCTGGATGGCTGCCGCCGCCAGCCCCAGCCGGCTCAAGCGCTGCCTGGCTCGCGATTATCCGGGCCTGCCGAGGATCTCGGTCGATTTCGCCCTCATGGAGAAGGCGCACAATGTGGTCGTGGCTGAAGGCGCGTTCGGATGGGACGATCTCGGCTCGTGGACCGCCCTCGCCCGCCATCTGAAGGCCGACGAGGCCGGCAATTGCGCCGTCGGCGACCTCGTGCACGTGGATGCCGAGCGCAATCTGATCTTCGATGCCCGCACGCGAAACCGGACGCCGATCGCTGTGGTCGGGCTGCGGGATGCGATCATCGTGCAGACCGATGACGCCCTTCTGGCGGCTCACAAGAGCCAGGCCCAGAAGGTCAAGGAGCTGGTGGCCCGGCTGGCCGGGATGCCTCGGTACCGGAAATGGCTCTAGCGGGCGGCCCGATCACCCCTCGCGCACCTGGACGGGCAGGTCCTGCTTGAGGCTGGCGACGAGCTTCTCGTGGATGGCGTTCACCTCGGCATCCGTCAGGGTCCGTTCCGGGTGCCGATACGTCAGGGCGTAGGCCATGCTCTTGTGCCCGGCGGGGACCTGTCCCCCGCGGAAGACATCGAACAGTTCGACCGCCTCGAGATGGGTCGGGCGCGCCTTCCGGATGGCTCCGAGCGCCGCTTCGTGGGTGAGGGACTCCGGCGCCACCATCGCCACGTCGCGCCGCACCGACGGGAAGGCCGGCAGCGGGCGGAACTGCTTCGATGCGTTGCGCCGCGCCAGGAGAAGATCCATGCTCAGCTCGGCCACCAGGACGGCATCCCGCAGATCCAGCTGGCGCGCGGCTGCCGGCAGCAGCTGCCCGATCTCGCCGAGGACCTGTTTGCCCTGGACGATCTGGGCCGACTCGAGGAAGAGCGGATGCGCCCCCGCGCGGCGCGCATACGAATACCCGCGCACCCCGAACAGGTCGAGAAACTCCTCGAGGATCCCTTTCAGGTCGTAGAGATCGAGCGTCTGGCTCCGATCCGCCCCGCTCCAGAACGGCTGGTGGCGGCGTCCGGTCAGGGCCAGCCCCAGGTGGCGCTCGTCGGCGGGAGCGGCCTCGCGGAGCCGGAAGACGCGGCCGATCTCGAACAGGGCTAGATCGCTCTCCTGGCGGTTGATGTTGCGCCGCAGCGCGTCCAGCAATCCGGCCGTGAGGCTGGGGCGCAGGACATTCATGTCGCTGCTGAGCGGGTTGCCGAGCCGCACGATCGAGCCGGCCTCCTCGGGAGGCAGCACCCGGGCGGCGAGGGCATCCGAGATCAAGGTTTGGCCTTGGGTCTCGCTCAGCCCCAAGCCGCACAGCAGCCGCCGCGCCGCAGCCAGATCGTCGTGGACAGCGTCGTGCGGGTGGGCGCCCAGCGCTCCTCGCGGAGGCGTGGCCGGGATCCGATCCACCCCGTGAAGCCGGCCGATCTCCTCGATCAGATCGACCTCCTCCTTGAGGTCGACCCGGAAGCTCGGGATCTGCACGGTGGCAATTCCCGCGGCCTCGGGCGTCGTCTCCGATCCGCCGGCGGCCATCGGCTCCAGGCCGAGCCGGCGCAAGTGGCCGACCTGCTCGGCTGCGGGGATCGGGATCCCCAGCAGCGCATCGGTCCGGGCGAACCGCACGGAGACATGGCGCGGCGCGGCCGGGCGGGGATAAGCATCCACCACGCCCGAGGCGAGCCGGCCCCCCGCGGTTTCGAGTATGAGCTGCGCAGCCCGGCGGCTGGCCCAATCCGCAATGCCGATATCCGCCCCGCGCTCGTACCGATAGGATGCATCGGATCGGAGGTCGAGCAGCTTGGACGTGCGGCGGATCGATGTGGGCTTGAAATAGGCGCTCTCCAGGAGCACATCGGCGGTGCGATCGTTGATCTCGCTGTTGAGGCCGCCCATGACGCCGGCCAGGGCGATGGCGCGCTGCTCATCGGCGATCAGCAGCATGTCGGTCGTCAGGCTCCGCTCCTGCCCGTCGAGCGTGGCGATCTTCTCGCCGGGGCGCGCTCGGCGCACGACAATCGTTGGCAGGCCCTCCTGTCCGGCCTCCCCGGCAGCCCGGCTGATCAGGCGATAATCGAACGCGTGCAGCGGCTGGCCGGTTTCGAGCATCACGAAATTGGTCACGTCGACCACGTTGCTGATGCTGCGCAGCCCGACCAGCTCGAGCAGGCGCCGGAGCCAGTCGGGGCTCGGGCCGATCTTCACGCCGCGGATCAGGCGGGCCGTGTAGCGCGGGCACAGGTCCGGGTCTTCGATCCGCACGGCCACGCCATCGGCGGCTCGCGAGTCCGGATCCTCGGCCAGGGTCGTCTCGGGCAGGCGCAGAGGCTGGCCGGTGGCGGCGCTGATCTCGCGGGCGATGCCGATCACGCTGTTGAGATCGGGCCGGTTCGGGGTGACTTCGAGGTCGAACACGACGTCCTGGCCGCTCCGGCCCAGGAACTCCGCGAACGGCTGGCCGACGGGGGCCGTGGGCGGCAGGATCAGCAGGCCCTCCGCGTCCCCGGACAAGCCCAGCTCGCTCGGGGAGCACATCATGCCGTGGGACTCGATCCCGCGGATCTTGCCGACCTTGATTGTGTAAGGGGGCTCGCCGCGGCGCGCGGGCAGGGCGTGTCCGGGCAGGATCAGCGGGACCTTGTCGCCGGCCTGGAAGTTGTGGGCGCCGCAGACGATGATGCGTTCGCCCTGGCCATCGTTGACGCGGCAGACCGAGAGCTTATCGGCGTTGGGGTGCGGATCGCGGGTGATGACCTGGGCCACCACCACGCCGTCGAACTCGGCGCCGGTCCGCTGAACGCCCTCGACCTCGAGCCCCAGCATCGTGAGGCGCTCGGCCAGGTCCTCGGGCGTCCCGTTGAAATCGACATACCGCCGCAGCCATTGGAGGGTGATCTTCATGGAAATCAGAACTGGCGGAGAAACCGCTGGTCATTCTCGTAAAAGAGGCGGATGTCGTTGACTCCGTAGCGCAGCATCGCGATCCGCTCGATGCCGAATCCGAACGCCCACCCCGTCCATTGTTCAGGGTCGTAGCCCACATTGACGAACACCTGGGGATGCACCATCCCGCAGCCCGCGATCTCGAGCCACGCCTTGCCCATCTTCCGGACGGTGGCGTTGGCGAAGTCGATCTCGAAGCTGGGCTCCGTGTAGGAGAAGTAATGGGGCCGGAACCGGATCCGTGTGTCGGCGCCCAGCAGCTCGCGAAACACGAACTCGACCGTGCCCTTGAGATCCCCGACGGTGACGCCCCGGTCGACATACAAGCCCTCGATCTGCTGGAACGTCGGGTTGTGCGTCGCGTCGGCGTTGTCCCGCCGGTACACCCGGCCGGGGACGATGATCCGAATCGGGGGCGCCTGCTTCTCCATGACGCGGATCTGGACCGAGGAGGTGTGCGTGCGCAGGAGTAGCCGGGGGGTTGGATGATCGAGGTAGAACGTGTCCTGGGTGTCGCGGGCCGGATGATCGGCCGGCGTGTTGAGGGCGTCGAAACAGTGGTAGTCGTCCTCGATCTCGGGGCCGTCGGCCACCACGAACCCCAGCTTGCGGAAGCTGCGCACGATATCCTCGATCACCTGCGTCAGGGGATGGCTGCAGCCCAGACCGCGCCGCCGCCCCGGCAGCGTGAAATCAGTGGGATCCTTCGGGAGAACCGCCGCCAGCTCCAGCTCGCTCCGCCGCGCGGCCAGCGCCGCCTCGAGCTCGCCCTTGGCCTGGTTGATCTGCTTGCCCGCCGCGGGCTTCTCCTCCTTCGGCAGTGCCCCCAGCTGTTTCATCAGCGCCGTAAACTGCCCGTGGGCGCCCAGGAACTGGCTTCGGGCCTGGTCCAGCGCGGCCATGTCTTCCGCCGCTTGGAACTGGGCCAGAGCCGCTTGTTTCAACGGTTCGATTTGGTCGATCAGGGCTGGCATAAATTCATCAGGCTAACGTCGCGGAAAGGGGCCGCCACCGGCAGGGGCTCTCATCGATCCGCCCGGTTCCAGACGCGGCGGACACCCCCGATGGGATCGGCGGCGGAACGCTCCCGCGGTTCCCGGGCGATTCACGAAAACCATGAGCCGAGCCGCTGGCATGAGGAATACCCGCCTCGTTGCCTCGGCGGCCACCCCGGCACGGTTCATGCAAGGCAACAGCGATCAGGCGCGAGCTGCCTTCTTGGCATCCAGAGCCGCCCGGGCGACCTTGACCAGCTCGCCGAACGTGGCTGAATCCGTCGCCGCCAGGTCCGCCAAGATCTTCCGGTCCAGGGCGACCTGGGCCGACTTGAGACCCTCGATGAACCGGCTGTAGGTCATGCCCGCCGCGCGGGCGGCGGCATTGATCCGCACCTGCCAAAGGGCGCGGAACGTGCGCTTGCGGTTCCGGCGATCCCGGAAGGCGTATTGCCGGCCGTGATCGACTGCGTCGGAGGCATATCGGTAAAGCTTGGAGCGGCGCATGCGGAAGCCCTTGGCGGCTTGCAGCATCCGCTTGCGGCGCTTCCTCGAGGCAGGAGCATTGGTAGCACGCATAACTCGTTCAATTCGTCAGGGCTGGCCCGTCACTGGCCAAACGGGAGGTTCTGGGTGATCCGATACGCGTCGGTTTCGTGCACCACTTGGGCGGTCCCCAGCGCGCGCCGCTGCTTCGGGGTTTTGGATGCCAGCAGGTGGCGCTTGCCCGCTCGCGGACGCAACACTTTGCCCCTGGCCGTCAGCTTGAACCGCTTGGTCACGGCCTTGCGGGTCTTGATCGATCTCGGTCGTCGCATAATAGATTCCCGTTCTCTAAAAGACGGCAAATATAGAGCATCGATTTCGGGAATCAAGCGGGAATTCGACGCCGCAACGCGGTCATAATTTGCGTATTCCTGCCGGCCACCACCATCACGAGTCAACGGCCCTCTTTCCCTTGGTCACCTTTTCCTTGAGCAACGCCGGCCCCGGGATCCCGGATGCTGGCTTGACATCGGCCATCCTTTGGTGCAGAAACCACAATCAATCTCATCCGCATAACAGCGTAAGCTCATAATGCGGGAAATGCGCATTCTTGGCGAGCGGGAGCATGATGTCATACTATATCACCTCCCTGTTTGCAGCGCGATATGCCGATGGGGTGAGCTTGCAGGCTCATGATTCCAACAGGATTACCTTAAGCTTTATGAAGACCGTGATGGAGCGGCGGTGGCTTTGGATGGCGGCGATTGCGCTGGCCTCGCTGCTGGCCTGGACCGGCTGCCAGTCGAGCTCGACTCGACAGCCGGCGTCTGCATCCTCCGGGGGCGTCAGCGGAGCGAAGGCCGCAGGCAGCCCGGCCGGCCTGGCGCCGAAGGCTCGGCCCGTGGTCGTGCATGATTTCGCGTTTGATGCGGCCCAGGTGAAGAGCGATGCAGGCCTGCTGCCTGGATTGCAGGGGCCGGCGCAGACGATCCTGCGGCCCCTGCGATCCGAGGAGCCGCCGATGGAGAAGGCGGCCCGCCTGGCGCGCCTGCTGTCGGAGACCATTGCCGAGGAGCTGACGGCCCGGAAGATCCCCACCGCGCGCCAGCCGCGGGGGATGCCATTGCCCGACGACGGGCTGGTTGTGGACGGGGAGTTCCTGCAGGTCGACGAGGGGAACCGGCTCCGGCGCGCGATGGTTGGGTTTGGGGCGGGCGCGTCCGAGGTGCTCGCGCAGGTGTCGGTGTTCGATCTTGCCCAGAGCCGGGATCAGCCGATCCTGGTCTACGGGACAGGCAAGGGATCGAGGCCGATGCCGGGAGCGCTTGTGACGTGGAACCCCTACGTGATGGCGGCGAAGTATGTGCTGTCCCACAATGCCACCGACAAGGACGTCCGGAGGCTGGGAAAGCAGATTGCCGAAGACCTCTGCCGGATCGAGGCCGGGGGTGTTTTGCACAGACCCTAAGCCTAAACCATGATCGATCTCCTCAGGAGCCGGTGCGGGCTGGCGCTGGGCGTGGCGGCTGTGGCCGGTTTCGGGATCTCGTGCACGGTGGGGCCCGACTATGCAGCCCCCGGGGCCCGGATCGCCGCCCAATGGACGCCGAGCCCGGCGATGACGAACCGGCCTGCGCACGCAGCCGAGGCCCTCTGGTGGCATGCCCTTGAAGATCCCACCCTCAACGAGCTGATCGAGACCGCCTGCTCGAACAGCCCGACGCTCCAGATCGCCGGCGTCCGGATCCTCGAGACCCGCGCCCGGTTGAACCAGACGATCGGCAGCTTGTTTCCCCAGCAGCAGGCCGTGTCCGGCCAGCTGGGCTATTCCCGGCTCAACGATAGCCTGGCGTCCGCCGTTCCCGGAATGGATCCCGACCATGTGTCGGCCCAGATCTTGTTCGGTGCGAGCTGGGAGATGGATTTCTGGGGCAAGTATCGGCGGGGGATCGAATCGGATCGGGCAACGTATCTGGGATCGATTGCGGCCTACGACGACGCGCTGGTGACGCTGATCGCGGACGTCGCGAGCGTCTATGTGAACCTGCGCACGATCGAGGAGCGGCTTCGCGTGGCGCGCCAGAACCTGGCCCTCCAGCAGGAGAGCCTCCGGATCGCGTCCGCCCAGTTCCGAGCCGGCGCAACCAGCGAGCGCGATGTCCAGCAGGCCAGGGCGCAGCTGGCCCTGACGGAGTCGCAGATCCCGCTGCTGGAGCAGGCGCTGGCTCAGGCCCGGAATGGGCTGGCGGTGCTGCTGGGCGACACGCCGGATGCGGTGGGCGCGCGGCTGGCCGGGCCGGGCCGCATACCGGCTGTGCCTGCCGCCGTTGCCGCGGGCATCCCGCGGGATCTGCTGCGGCGCCGGCCCGATATTCGGGCGGCGGGGCTGGCCGCGGCATCGAAATCGGCGCTCATCGGCGTCGCCCGGGCGCAAATGTATCCCGCCTTCTCCCTGAGCGGTGAGTTTGGGTTTGCGGGAAGCCGGCAGGGCGATCAGTCGCTGGCGGACATGTTCTCGTGGGAGAACCGGGTCGCGAACGCGGGGGCCAGCCTCTTCTTCCCGATCTTCCATTACGGGCGCCTGGTCAACCATGTCCGCGTCCAGGACGCGCAGTTTCAGCAGGCGATCCTGCAGTACCAGAATGCGGTCCTGGTGGCGCAGTACGAGGTCGAGAACGGCCTGGCAGCCTTGGCGGAGCAGCAGCGCGCGATCGCGCTGCTCGAGCAGGCGGCGGCCGCCGCGAGGCGGTCCACCGATCTGGCGATGATCCAATACAAGGGCGGCCAGACCGATTACACGACGGTGCTGACCGCGCAGCAGGGCCAGCTCGCTGTCGAGGATGCCCTGGCCGAATCCCAAGGCAGCGTCGTGGTCGCCATGATCTCTGTCTATCGCGCCCTGGGAGGAGGCTGGGAGCTCCGCCAGGGGCGCGATGTCGTCTCGGACGAGGTCAAGGCCCAAATGTCGCGCCGGACGAACTGGGGCCGGCTGCTCGAGCCCTCCGGGCATCTGCCGGCCGGCCCGGCAGCCGCCGGCCCGGCGCCGCCCGGCTTGGAGGAGCCTGGCCCGCAATTCCTGAACGAGCGAAACGGCTCGAACCCAGACCCATGAAACGGAAACGACGATTCCCGGCGGGCGCCGCCCTCGCTCTGCTGGCGGTGGCGGCGAGCTGCGGAAAGCGCGGGGAGCTTCCGGAACAGGCTCCGCCGGCGGTGACATTCGCGCGGCCCGTCTCGGAGCAGGTGGTGGAGCACATCGAGCTGACCGGCACGACCGCCTCGTCGCGGACGGTGGACCTGGTCGCCCGCGTGACGGGCTACCTGCAATCCGTCCACTTCGAGGATGGGAGCATGGTGGAGGCCGGCCAGCTGCTTTTCCAGATCGAGCCGGAGAGCTATGCGCAGCAGCTGGCGCTGGCCGAGGCGTCCTTGCGCCGGGCCCAGTCGGAATACGACCGGCAGGCCGGCTTGCTCCAGGAGAATGCGACCTCGGCCGCGAGCGTCGAGCGATGGCTCAGCGAGCGGGACCAGGCCAAGGCCCAGGTCGAGGTGGCAAAGCTCAATCTCGGCTACACGCGCGTCACCGCGCCCTTCAGCGGGCGGATCGGGCGGCGCCTGGTCGATCCGGGCAACCTGGTCGGGCCGGCGGTGAACACCACGCTGGCGAGGCTCGATCAGATTGCGCCGATCCATGTCTATTTCACCCTGAACGAGCGCGAGGCGCTCCGGGTGTGGGAGATCGTCCGCAAGAGCGGGACCGATCGCCGGGCCGCCCGCGTCCAAACCCCCATCGAGGTCGGCGTCCAAAACGAGCCGGGCTATCCCCACCGCGGAACGCTCGATTTCGTCGATACCGCCGTCAGCTCCTCCTCCGGGGCGGTCGCCATGCGGGCGGTCTTCGAGAACGAGGACAAGATCCTGTTTCCCGGCCTGTTCGCCCGGGTGCGGATCCCCTTTGGGCAGCCGCAGCCGATGCTGGTGGTGCCCGCCAGCGCCATCGGAAGCGATCAGGAGGGCGATTACGTGCTGGTGGCCGATGCGGCGGACACGGTCCAGCGGCGGCCGGTGGTCAAGGGGCCGCTGACGAGCAACGGCTGCGCGATCCGGTCGGGATTGGCTGCGGAAGATCGGGTCATCGTGGCGGGTCTCATGCGCGCCAGGCCGGGATCGAAGGTGGCGCCGGCGCCGGCTGCCCCGGGCGGTCCGGCTGCCCACAAGCCGGCTCTCTGAGCGGGGGCATCCCATGTTTGCCAAGTTTTTCATCGAGCGGCCCGTCCTGGCGAACGTCATTGCCATCGTCATCATGCTGCTGGGCGGCGTGGCGGTGTTCACGCTTCCGGTCGCCCAGTACCCGCCCATCACGCCGCCCACGGTGCAGGTGACGGCAACCTATCCCGGGGCGAGCGCCAAGACGCTGGTCGAGACCGTGGCCCTGCCCATCGAGCAGCAGGTCAACGGGGTCGAGCGGATGATCTACATGCAGTCCACCTGCACGCCCGATGGCCGATACACGCTGACCGTCACGTTCGAGGTCGGGACGGATCTGGATTTCGCCCAGGTGCTGGTCCAGAACCGCGTTGCGGCGGCGATGTCGCAGCTGCCGGCTCCGGTCCAGCAGCAGGGGGTGGTCACGAAGAAGAAATCGACCGCCATCCTCCAGATCATCACCCTGACCTCGACCAATCCGGTCCATGACGCCCTCTTTCTCAGCAACTTCGGGACGCTCGAGCTTCGCGACAAGCTGGCGCGCCTGCCGGGCGTGGGGGATGTGCTCGTGTTCGGCATCGGCGAATACAGCATGCGCATCTGGCTCGATCCGGAGCAGATGAGCCAGCGCTCGCTGACGCCGAAAGACATCATCGGCGCCATCCAGAGACAGAACGCGAAGGTGACCGCGGGCCAGATCGGCATGCCGCCCGCGCCGGCTGGGCAGGATTTCCAGCTCGCCGTCGAGGTCCAGGGCGCCTTGAGCGATCCGGCCGAGTTCGAGCGGATCATCGTTCAATCGTCGTCCGAAGGGGGCGGCCAGCTCACGCGCATCCAGGACATCGGGCGGGTCGAGATGGGCGCCAGGACCTACAGCCAGTTCTTCGAGCTCAACGGCAAGCCCGCCGGCGGCATCGCCATCTACCAGCTCCCGGAGGCCAACGCGCTCGAGACCGCCGATGTGGTCGAGGCCGCCATGGAGCGATACTCGGAGCGGTTCCCGGCGGGGCTGACCTACTCGATCCCGCTGGACACGACGATCTTCGTGAGGGAATCCGTGAATGAGGTCTACCACACGCTGTTCGAGGCGGGCGTTCTGGTGCTGCTGGTCATCATGGTGTTTCTGCAGGACTGGCGGGCCACGCTGGTGCCGGCGACGACCGTGCCGGTGACCATCGTGGGCGCGTTTGCGGGGATGGCGGCGCTGGGGTTCACGGTGAATCTGCTGACCCTGTTTGCGATTGTGCTGGCGATCGGCATTGTGGTGGACGACGCCATCGTGGTGGTGGAGGGTGCGGCCAAGCACATCGAGCATGGCCGGACGCCCAAGCAAGCGAGCATCGACGCGATGAGCGAGCTGTTCGGCCCGATCATCGGGATCACGCTGGTCCTGATGTCGGTCTTTCTGCCGCCGGCGTTCATGCCGGGCATCACGGGCCAGATGTACCGTCAGTTCGCGCTGGTCATCGCCGTCACGGCGGTCATCAGCGCCGTCAATGCAGCCACGCTCAAGCCGACCCAGTGCGCCCTCTGGCTGCGGCCTCACGATCCCGCCCGCCGAAAGAACTTCTTCTTTCGGTGGTTCAACTCGGTGTATGAGCCGACCGAGCGAGCCTATGTCCGGGTCGTGCGGCTGATGGTCAAGCACAGCGGCGTCATGGTGGCAGTCGCGCTCGGGCTGGTCGCGCTCGCCGGCTGGGGCCTGACGAAAATACCGACGGGGTTCATTCCGACGGAGGACCAGGGCTACGTGCTCGTGGCTGTGCAGCTGCCCGACGGCGCGTCTCTCGAGCGCACGGAGCGGGTCATGGATCGGATCACCCAGATCGTTATCGAGACGCCCGGGGTCGAGAACGCCATCACCATCGGGGGCATCTCGGCGCTGGATAACAGCGCCTCGCTCGCCAATGCCGGCATGGTCTATGTCCTCCTCGAGGAATGGGGCAAGCGCGGCCCGGGCAAGGACCTCCGGAGCATCCACGCGGGGCTGACGAAGCGGCTGGGCGAGATCGGGGAGGCGAGCGCCCTGGTCCTGATCCCGCCGCCGATTCAAGGGCTGGGGCTCTCGGGCGGATTCCAGATGCAGCTCGAGCTGACCGATGGCAGCTACGATTTCGCCCGGCTCCAGGAATCGGCCGACGCGCTGGTGGCTGCCGCCAGGGACCGCCCCGAGATCCAGGCCGCCTTCACCCCGTTCCGCGCCCAGGTGCCCCAGATCACCGTCACCGTGGACCGCTCCCAGGCCGAGACGCTCGACGTCGCCGTCGGCGAGGTGTTCGACACCCTCCAGAGCTATCTCGGATCCACCTACGTCAACCTCTTCACCAAGTTCGGACACAACTTCATGGTGTTTGCGCAGGCGGATGCGAAGCGCCGGATGGCGGCCGAGGACATCCGGCGATTCCATGTGCGAAGCCAGGGCGGGAACATGATCCCCCTGGGCACGCTGGCCGACATCCGGCCCGCGCACGGCCCCGCCCTGATCTCCCTCTACAACCTCTTCCCCACCGCCACCATCAACGGGTCCGCTGCGGCCTCCTTCAGCTCCGGCCAGGGGCTGGAGGCGATGCAGGCCGTCGCCGAGCAGACGCTGGGCCCCGGCCTGGATTACGAGTGGACCGCGATGTCCTACCAGGAGAAGCTGGTGGGCAACTCGACCTATTTCATCTTCGGGCTCGCGATCGTGCTGGTCTATTTCGTCCTGGCGGCCCAATACGAGAGCTGGATCATACCCGCTGCCGTGATCCTGGCCGTTCCGCTCGCCCTTCTGGGGACCGTGGGCGCGCTGCTGGCCGTCGGATTGGCCAACAACATCTATGTCCAGATCGGGCTCGTCCTCCTGATCGCGCTTTCCGCCAAGAACGCCATCCTGATTGTCGAGATGGCGCGCGAGGGGCGGGCGGCCGGCAAGGGCATCCTCGAGGCGACCGTGGACGCCGCCCAGGTCAGGTTCCGCCCGATTCTGATGACCTCTTTCGTCTTCATCCTGGGGGTGATGCCGCTGGTCCTGGCCAGCGGGGCGGGAGCCAGCGCCCGCAAGTCCCTCGGCATCGCCGTCTCCTCCGGCATGCTCGCATCCACCTGCCTGGCCGTCCTGTTCGTTCCTTCCTTCTACGTGGTTCTGCAGCGCTGGGTGGAACGAAAAGGTCCCCCCCTGGATTCACCCCCGGAAAAAGGCCAATCCTGATCCGGCCGATCTGCTGCCTGAAGAAGAGGCATCCAGCTGTAAGCCGCGGATCTGACCCTGGATGCGGGGATGCGCAGGCTGGCCCGGGTGATCCAAGGCGGCAGGGGGCTGCCTGCCTGCCGCGGCGGCGCAGGCAGGCCGCACTCCAAGACGCTTCGCGCGCAGCGAGGGCGTGTCCGAATGGGCGCCAGCCTCGTGGAGTGCGGCAGTCCTCTGCCGCTTTCCGCGGACCACGCGAAACGACGCGGAAATTGTGATGCCCTTGCCCTCGGACAGGTAGGGCGCGCACTCCGCTGCGCGCCGAGTTGTGAGCTTGCAGCCATCGATGCGGCGCCCACGGAGTGGCCGCCCTACGGCTCAGCTAACGGCTTGCAGCCTGGCAGAGCTCCGAGCGCCTCCGCCAGGCCCGACCTGCGCTGGGCCGTCCTCTGAATCGCTTCGGACAGCAGCGCCTGGCCGCACAGCAGGCGCGCCGATTTCTTCGCGCGGGTCAGCCCGGTATACACCAGCTCGCGCGTCAGCAGGGGGCTGTCGGTCTCGGGCAGCACGATCAGGACGTGGTCGAACTCGGATCCCTGGCTCTTATGGATCGTCATGGCGTAGGCGGTCTCGCACTCGGGCAACCGCTCCCGGGCGATCGCCCGGAGCCTGCCTTTCTCGTCGGGGAAATGGAAGAGCGACGCCCCGTTATCCGCGGTCCAGCAGACGCCGGTGTCGCCGTTGTAGAGCAAGAGGGCGTAGTTGTTGGCGGTGACCATGACCGGTTTTCCCGGGTAGGCGCCCAGCCGGATCCGGGGTGCCAGATGGGGCAAAGCTTCGGCCAGGACGGCCTCGACCGCACGATTCAAAGCGATCCAACCAAACGGCCCTTCGCGCACGGCGCAAAGGATCCGAAAGCGGGAGAGGCTCTCGATGGCCTTTTCTGGCGAGGCAGCCTCGAGGGCCGGGGCGTAATGCTCGGCCACGAGGTCTCGGATTGCTTTTCGGATCGCGAGCGGATCGGGGGGGGCGCCTTCGGGGCGCGGACTTGCGCGCTGGCCTCCTGAATCGAGGGATCGGGCCTCTCCCTGCGCTCCGTCGCGCAGCGGGCGGTGGGGAGGCTCATGGGGGGATTGCCAGGCGATGGGGGATCCGCCGGGGCCCGCTTCCTGGAGCAGCCGGCAGACTTTGACATGGTCGCCGGCATTGACCCGCGCGCTGACGGAGTTGAGGACGGCGGCGTCGCCGGACCGGTAATTGACCTGGAGCTGGACCACGGCATCGCGCAGGGGATTGCCAGCCGGCCCTCCTGCGTCGCCGGCCGCATCGAGGGTCTCGCCAGTGCATCGCCGGTACTCTTCGACGAACGGGCTGCTGAACCGGTTGACGGATGCTGCTCGGCCAAGGTCGCCCAGGACGGCTCCGGGATCGACCGACGGCAGCTGGTCCTTGTCGCCGACCAGTACCAGCCGGGTGCCGCACTTCCCGAACGCGGCCAGCAGGCGGGCCATGAGCGACAGGCTGACCATGCTGGCCTCGTCGATCACGAGCACCTGGGCCGGCAACGGATGGTCCCGATGATACCGGAAGCCGGCCGATCGGGGGTTGGCCTCCAGCAGCCGATGGATGGTGGTGCCCAGGCCCATCGCCTGCAGCCGCCCTTTCACCTCCGGAGCGCATGCAAGCTGATCGAGCGAGCGCGCCAGCGATTCCTGCAGGCGGGCGGCGGCTTTTCCGGTGGGGGCGGCCAGCCGGATGCTGAGCGTCTCGGAGCCGGGCTGATCGAGCAGGACCGCCAGTACGGCGGCAATGGCCCATGTCTTGCCCGTTCCGGGGCCGCCGGTGATGATCGAGAAGGGCTGGCGAACCGCGGTGAAAGCGGCGATCTTCTGCCAGTTCGGCTCTGGGTTGGCGGCGGGGAAGAGCTGCTTGAGGCTGTACCGGATCGCCTCGCGGTCCAGGTCGAAAGGCGGCTGCTGGCATCGCTGGCGCAGATCCTGGGCGATCGCCTGCTCATATTGCCAGTAGCGGTGCAGGTAGAGCCGGCCCGAGCCGTCGAGGATCAGGGGTTTGAATTCGCCCGGGCCTCCGACCAGCGCGTTGGCTCGAAGCGATTCCTCCCATTGCTCGAGCGGCGGGCAGACGATGGCCGGGCCCGAGGCCTTGCCGCCTGGCAATGGGCGGCCGGCAAAATCGGCCAGACAGACGCACGAGTGCCCGTCGGCAAGCTGCCGGCTCGCCAGCGCCGCCGCCAGCGCCAGCCCCGGCGCGTCCCGACCGGCGAGCCGCCGCATCAGGCCCGAGAAATGCCGGTCGATCGGATGGAGCCAGTCGCTGCCGAGCAGATCGTCCCGTGAGGCGAGGGTTGCGCTCATGGCCGTTCCTCCTCGGCAGGGCTGAGCAGGGCTGACAGGCGCTTGATCCGCTCGCGGGGCGGCCGGTCGTGGAACAGGCCCAGGTCGGCCCGGGCCGGCTCCAGCCCTCGCACGAAGATGTAATGGACCCCGCCGAAGTGCCGTTCATAGTCGTAGCCGGGCAATCGCCGGCGGAGGAACTTGTCAAGGGCGACGGTGTAGATGTGGTATTGGAGATCGTAAAAGCTCTTCTCGACCTCGGCCTTCATGGCTGCCCGCGCGTAGTCCGAGGTGCGATAGCCCAGCAGGTTGGATTTCCAGTCCACGATATGGTATCGGCCGTTGAACATGAAGATGAGATCGATGTAGCCCTTCAGGAACGAGCCCAGGCTGGCGTCGGGCGACGCCGCTGCCGGCCGGCCGGCCGGTGCGGCCGCGCGATCCTGGCCGCGGATCAGGCGGAGGATCTGCCGGGCATCCAGCCGGGCCGAGGGGAATTGAAACTCCATCTCCGTCTGCCGCTGGCGCGGCGGCACGCATCTCAAGGTCAGGTTCGGATCGCCGGGGTCCAGGGGAGCGGCGCGCACGCGCTCGAGCAGGTCGGCAATCGCATCGGCATGCGATGGATCCCAGAGATGCGATGCTTCGAGCTGGCGGCGCACCTCGATCCGGGCGTCGTCGTCCACCGGTTTCTGGAAATCGAACCGCTCCAGGATCCGGTGCAGGCAGTCGCCTGTCCGGGCGCCGGGGGGCAGGGCGAAAATGCCTGTCGCCGTCTCCTCGGGCTCGATAGCGGCCGCCTCGAGCGGATCCGCCGCAGCCGCCTCGTCGTGATCGGGCAGGCCTTCATCGCTTTCGATGCCGAGCCGGTCGGCGGTTTGGCGGGCGAGCTGGGAGAAGCTCGACAGGCTCCAGGAAAGTCCGATCATCTCTCTCGCGCAAGACCTGGCCTTCATCACACCGCAGCCGATTCCCGGCGGGCTCCATCGCTTTCCCGGATCGGTTGGGAGGCCATCGACGGCGATCCCTGAATTCCCTTTGCATTCGGACTTGGCGGCGATCTCGCGCCATCGGGCGGTCCAGGCGCCGGGCTGCCCATCGTTCTTCAAGGCGTCGATCAGGTCGCCCGGCACACCCACAAACCGGCGCAGCAGCCAGGCGAGGGCGGTGGAAGGCGCGTTCTGGTAGCGGGCGCTGACGAGGTAGCAGCGGTTGCGCGCGCGGGTCAAGGCGACGTAGAGGAGCCGCACTCGTTCGGCGAGCCGCTCCCGGGCGGCCAGCCGGCTGCGATCGGGGCCGGCCGGCGTGCCGATGTCCCAGCTCAACCTGCCGCTCCCGGGATCGTGGTAGAGGACGGCGTCCATGACGTTGCGCCCCCCGGCCTTGAGCGGCTTCGGCTTCGCGTCTTCGGCGACGAAGGGGCAAAACACAACGGGGTATTCGAGACCTTTGGCGCGGTGGATGGTGACGATCTGGACGGCATCCTCGTCGCTTTCGAGCCGCAGCTGGTACTCCTCCGCGGCGGACGCATTGTCGCTGCGCCTTTCCTGGAGCCACTGGACGAGCCGGGCCGGGCCCAGATGATCCGTCTGGCAGGCGCTCTGGAGCAGTTCGGCGATGTGAAGCAGGTTCGTGATCCGCCGCTCGGCGTCCGGATGCCGCAGCAGTTTGTCGATCGCGTGCTCCTCCCGCAGCAGGTCCATGAACATCGAGAAGAAACCGTCTTGCTCCCACGCCTCGCGGTATCGCGCGAAGATGTGCAGGCGCCTTTGCCATTCGGATTCGTCCGAGACCAGCGAATGGAGCTCGGTCCCGTTGAGGCCGAGGATGTCGGTCGTCATCGCGGCTTTGACGGCCGATTCCCGGCCGGGGGCGAGAATGGCGGAGAGGATCCAGAGGATCTCTCGGGCCTGGTCGGAATCGAACACGCTTGCCACGGCCTGCTCGACGCTGGGGATGCCGAGGTTGCGCAGGGCGGACTGGATCCATCCAGCCTGCCGGTGCGACTCCACCAGGACGGCGATGTCATGGGGCCGGAGCGCGCGGCCGCCCAGGCGGTCCGGGCCGCTCAAGAGCCGCTCGATCTCGGCGGCGACGCTGGCAGGCACCTTCTGCTGGGCCTCCTTGAGCGCGACCGTGCCATTGGTGCCTTCCCAGCACCAGACCTGGAATGGCGGCCGGGGGCCGTCAGGGAACTGCATGGTCGCGCTGTCCTTGTTCCGCTTCGGATCGACAGGCTGAAAGATTATCTTGTCATTGATGAACGGCACGCTTGCGCTCGAGAACAGGGCGTTCACACCCCGCACCAGGCCCGGTTCCGACCGCCAGTTGGTGCCCAGCGTGTATCGATCTCGAGCTTCATGCGCCGCCTCCAGATAGGCGTCCACGTCCGCCCCGCGGAAGGCATAGATCGCCTGCTTGGGATCGCCAATCAAGTAGAGCCAATGATGCGTGCCCGATCCGAACACCGCGCGGAAGATCTTCCACTGGAGGGGATCGGTATCCTGAGACTCGTCGATGAGGGCCGCGCGATATCTGGCTCGAATCGAGCCGGCGAGCGCCTGGCCGGAATCGCCATCGAGGGCGTCGGCCAGGCGGCGGATCAGGTCGTCATACGATTGCTGCTTGGCGTCCTGCTTGGCCCGCGCCAGCGCCTGGACTGCCCCTCGCAAAAAGGCCGCGCGCTGCGCGGTGGCGTATTCCGCAACAAGACCCGTGAGGCAATCGCACGAATCCAATATGCCCGGACATGGATGAGGCATCGGGTTGACCTTGGACTGGTCTTTCTCGATCGCCGGCCTCGAGAAGAAGCGGACTGCCTCCCAGAAACCGGGTGAGAGGGATTTGCGTTCGAGGCCGGCCTCCAGGCAGCCCGCATGCAGATCCACGATTTCCGGTTTGCCGTGGTCGCCAACTGCCCATTTGGGCTCGCGGCGGAAGAAGTTGTTCAGGCCGGCTCGCCGGCCGTCGGGCGCCTTCCATGCATCCTCGAGCTTCTTGATCTCATCGCCAATGGCCTGGCCAGCCACATCCGCCGGCCGTGTGGACGCGGGCATCGCCAGATCGAGGTCCGGATGCGTTAGATACTGCTGGAGAATTCGCGAAAAGGCGTCGGGGTTGAAATGGAGATGCAGGCTGAGGCTGGCCATCCATTCATCGCTCCGATACAGATGGTTCCGACAGAAGTCGGCGGCGGCCTGGCGGATCAGGTCTCTCTGGTCAGCAATGAGCTCCGTGTCGAAGAGGATGCCGCTCTCGAAGGCGTTCTCCCGGAGCGTGCGCTGGCAGAAGCCGTGGATCGTGAAAATGGAGACCAGGTCGAACACCTCGAGGGCGCTCCGCAACGATGCGATCGCCTTGCCCCGCTGCGGTCCGATCCGGTTTGTAAGCTTGCGCAGGAGATCGTCCTCGGTTTCCTGGCCCTCGAGGGCCGACAGCGCCTGGCGGAGCCGGCCGCGGACCCGGTCGCGCAGCTCGGCGGTCGCGGCGTTCGTGAACGTCACGACCAGGATTTTCTGCGCGGGGACATTCTCCTCGAGCATCAGCCGGAGGAAGAGCCCCGCCAGGGTGTAGGTCTTGCCCGTCCCGGCGCTCGCCTCCAGGCACTGCACACCCTTCTTCAGCTCGCTTTCTACGAGATTGAAGTTCATAATGGCATGTCGCCCTTCCGCTTTTTCGCTCGGCTCGGCGCCCCGATGCCATCAGGCTTCGTTTTCCCCTTTGGTTTTGTTGCTTCCTTCTTTGCCTCCATGGCCTGGTGATCGAGAATAGGCGCAACGATTTGCCATGCGATTTTTTGGAAATCCTCGCCCAGCGGAATGGAATCGTTCCGGAAACAGAGGTCGAAATAGGGATCCTCTCTTTCCCCTTGCGCGAACTCGCTGCCTTCCCACGCATGCAGCGCCGATTCTTCGGGCGGTTTCTCTGGATCGCGCGCGCGGGCCAGTGCATAGGCGAACGCCGTTCGGGGGAAGAACGGCAACGGTCTGCCCATGCCCTCCGCATACAGCTCGAGCAGATCGCCCAGGATCGACTCCGCATCAGGCGCCTCTTTGAACACCCATGTCTGGTCCTTGCCGAACAGCCAGCTTTTCCGCTCGCCCTTTGGCCGGACAAGTTGCAGCACCAGGTGCTCGATCCAGAGCCTGAGATGCGCATCCCCCTTCCTCTCGCGGTTGACATCGGCTGCGCGGCACTGGACCAAGCCGGACGGGTAGCACGCCAGCTCGCCTTCGAGCGTGAACCCGCCAATCCGGCGCGAGAACGGTATCCTCTCGATCTTCGCCTCGCCGATCAGGGTCCGAACCCGGCTCGTCATGGAGTTCGCCTCCGACAGGAGCGCGTTCCCGAGGATGCGGCCGGGCGTGCCGGGAGGGAGCTTGCCGGCCCCGCTCCAGGAATCGAGCACGCTCGACGCGGGCTTTCCGGCCAGGCCGGCTTCGAGCATCTCCTGCATGCACTGGTAGGACGCCAAAGCATCGAGCGAGAACGGCTCTTCGTCCGATGCCAGCTCGCTCTCTTCCGGCAGCCTGAACTGAAGCTGGATCTCCACAAACGAGCGGGCCGGGTTGCGGAAGAACCGCTGGAGATCGATCAGGGTCACCTCGTTGGATTGCGGCAGGCTGGCGCTCAGGGGCTTGGCCAGGAACCGCTCTATCTTGGGCCGGTCGGCGGGGTTGGCGAGCGCCCGGCTGATTCGCGCAAAGGCCGGCGAGTACCCAAACAGGCGCGGGTCGGCGTCTTCGCCCTGGCGGTAATAGGCGGGGCTGAATGCGTGGAGCCGGTGGACAACCACCAATGGAGAGGGCTCTGGAGGCGCAGGATCGTTCGTGGGCGGCTCGAAATCGAAGCGGGAGCGGATGTAATCGAGGAGCTCGCTGACGACGACCGACGGCGGCCTCGGGCTGTTGTCCTGGACCGATTGCCCGACATAGCTGATGTGCAAGCGGTCCCTGGCCGAGAGGATCGACTGCAGGAACAAGTAGCGGTCTTCGTCGCGCTGGGACGGATCGCCCGGCTGGGGCCGCTGGGCCATGAGATCGAAGCTCGGCGGGGTCGGGGTGCGCGGGAATCTTCCGTCCTGCATCCCGAGCAGACAGACCACCCGAAACGGAATGCCGCGGACCGGATTGAGGCCGCAGAATGTGACTGCGCCTTTCAGGTGCGCCCTGCCGGGCGGCTCCTCCTCGAGCCTGGGCAGAACCCGCTCGAGGATGACTTTGAGGGAAACGGATTCGTCGAAGCCGGAGATCCGCTGCTCTTGGCGGAGGGCGTCGAGGACCTGGCGGATTCGGCTGGCCGCGCGCTCCTCCTCCGGCGCAGGCAGGAAGATCGCATCGAGCCATTGGCTCAGCACCGCCGCCCAACCTTCGATGGATCGGTCCCTGGCCAGATCGTCCATCGCGGCCAACAGCGTTTGGAGAAAGTCCAGCCACCGCCCGAGGAGATCCGTGGCTGTTCCCTCGATTCCTTCGCACGGCATCAGGCCCGAGACGGCCTCATGCCCGCCATCGGCCATCGCGTAGCCGAGCAGGAGACGGCCGCAACCGTGCTCCCATGTGTGCTCCTCGAACGGAGGCAGCCCGAGCTGCTCCCGGTGCTGCTTGTCCCGCCCCCATCGGATCGAGGCCGTCTGGATCCATTGCTGGATCTGCCCGATCTCGTCCTCGGCAATGCCGAACCGGCGGCGGACGGCAGGCGTCTGCAGGAGATCGGTCACCTCGGTGGCCGTGAGCCGGCTCGAGGAGAGCTGCAGAAGCGCCGTCCACCCGCCGACCAGCGCGCTCTCATCGCGCGCGCCCCGATCGGCGATCGCGTACGGGATCGCAGGCACGTCCGGCTCGGCGCTGCCGAACACACCTTTGACAAACGGCGCGTAGGCCTTCCCATCCGCCATCATCACCACCACATCCTGCGGGGAGAGCGTCGGATCGGCGGAGAACCATTCAAGCAGATGGTCGCGCAGGACCTGGAGCTCGCGGAGCGGGCTGTGGCAGTTGTGGACCTGGACGGACCGATCGTCCTTCGAGATCACCGGCCGTTTGGCGGGCGGCGGAGCATCCTCGAGCGCCAGGATGCTGTTCTGGATCCGCGCCAGCAGATGGTTGTTGGCGGAGGGTGCGAACAGCGAATCGTCCCCCTCGATCGCCTGGAGATCGGCGACCCGATCTTGAAATGCGCGCCCGGTCTTTCCGCATGCGGCCAGGAGCGGGTTGATCGTCTCCAGGTGCAGGTCCTGCGGATCGATGTTGCCGGCCCCGGTTCTCGCCTGGATCCGAGCCGCCTCGCGCGGCGTCACGATGTCGCCCCAATACTCGCTGCACGGGCAGAGCCAGAACATGTGCACAGAGATCCGCTGGGCCAGGGCCTCGAATACGTCGAGATAGCTCGGCGGAAGGCTGCCCGTCACGAAAAGAGACGCCCGCTCCGGGATCCGGGCCCGATCACAGGCCGGATCCGAGAGCGCATGGATCAGCTCATACAGGAACAATCCCTGGCATGCCAGGCCGCCCGTCATCACCGCCCGCCACAGGATCGCCTGCCATGACGATTCCCTGCCCTCCTGCCATGCCGCAATCCATTCGGGACGATAGACGCTGTATTGATCGAGCAGGGACGCGATCCGCTCGGCCAGCTGGAACTTGCGCCGCGGATCGCCTGAGGCGGCCAGATAGCTCCGAATCTCCTCGAACCCGGCCTGGCCGCGCAGCCCGTCAAGCTGGCCCATCACCCGCCATGCCAGCGCGTCAGGCTCGATGGGGCCGGCCTGCACCCCCGCCGTCACCAGGCTCTCGACCAGGCCGGAGATGAATGCCCGGGGGAACGGGAATTCGATGTTCGCAGCGATCCCGATGGCTTTGGCCAGCTCGAGCTTCAGCCACTGCGCCATGCCCTGGGTCTCCACCACGATCACCTCCGGGACGAACGGCGAGCTCAGAGGCGCCTCGAGGATGCGCGAGACCAGGCGCTCGACGAGCTTTTCCATCCGGTTGCTTTTGCAGAGGACCAAGCTCATGGGGTTACAGATCTGCCTTCCTGGATGAGCCTGTGGAACGTCAAGATGCGTTCGAGGGGCGGCCGGCCGGGCTGCTGTTTTCGGGCCATAAATATTTCTCAGGTGGCAGGTTGTGTTGTGCCATCCGGACCGCGTCCCTGTCAATGCTGCTCCGGGCTCTGCTGCCCCCAGAGGATGAACATTCATTCCGAGTTCTCATCGTCATTCTCCACGATACCAAAGTCACCTGTGACATTTTCGGTCATACCCGTTTTGGAAATTCAAAGTATGAGGCAGGGCGCACTCAGCCGCGCGCGTGGACCAGACTGCGCCGGGGCGGCTCTGGCAGGCAGCACTCCAAGACGTTTCGCGCGTAGCGAGGGTACATCCGAATGGGCGTCAGCCTCGTGGAGTGTCGGCTTGATTGTTGTCGACACGGCAGGACAGCCATCATCGCGTGCGTCAAGCGATTAAGTCAGCTCGACGCCGCTTTTCTGGATTGGCAGAGCGAAGGCGGCGGCTTACAAGGCGGCTGCGGGAAGAATTATTGCTGAAGGGAATGCCATGACTGTTCATCCTGAGACTTGCGTTGGCGGGGCGCACTTGCAGGCGCGAGTTGCCGCCGAGCTCAATCTGCCGGCGGCGAGCGTCGCCTCGACAGCCCGCTTGCTTGCGGGGGGCGCGACGGTCCCGTTTATCGCTCGCTACCGAAAGGAGGCCACCGGATCGCTCGATGAAGTGGCGATCGCATCCATCCGGGATCGCCTGGTCCAATACGCGGAGCTGGAGGCTCGGCGAGCCGCCATTCTCAAATCGCTCGAGGAACGGAAGCTCCTGACGCCGGAGCTGGCGCAGAAGATCGCCGCCGCGGGCACAATGGTCGCCCTCGAGGATCTGTTCGCGCCGTTCCGGCCCAAGCGCCGCACGCGGGCCATCATCGCCCGGGAGAAAGGGCTCGAGCCGCTCGCGGACTGGCTGCTGGCCAACCAGTCCAGCCCCGCCGACCCGCACGCCGAAGCAGCACGGTTTGTCCTGGCGGGCGGCGATCCGGACAAGACCGTGCCGAGCGCCGAGGACGCTCTCGCCGGCGCGCGCGATATCCTGGCCGAACGGTTCAGCGATGATCCCGAAGCACGGCGGCTGGTCCGCGGGCTGTTCGAGAAGGAGGCGGTGCTCGCCTCCAAGGCCCTCAAGGATGCCGAGGCGAAGCCGGAGGCGCAGAAGTTCCGCGATTACTTTGCGTGGTCCGAACCTCTGGCGCACGCTCCCTCGCACCGCTTGCTGGCGATGCGGCGGGGCGAGGCCGAGGGGCATCTGCTCCTGCGCATCACGGTGGACGAAGGGCGCGCGATCGGGCTTCTCGAGGGGCGCTTCATCACCGGCAATGGCGGCTGCGCGCAGCAGGTTCGGCTTGCCTGCCAGGACGGCTACCAGCGCCTGCTGTCGGCGCAGATGGAGACCGAGGTCAGGCTTGCCTCGAAGAAGGCGGCGGATGCCGAGGCGATCCGCGTTTTCCGGGAGAACCTGCGCGAGCTGCTCATGGCGCCGCCCTTGGGCCAGCGCAAGGTGCTGGCCATCGATCCCGGATTCCGCACGGGCTGCAAGCTCGCCGTCCTCGATGCCCAGGGGAGCCTGCTCTTCGACGACGTGATCTATCCCACGGGCGGATCGGACCTGCAGGTCCGCCAGGCTCGGGAGCGCGTGCGGAAGGTGGCGGCCCATTTCGGCATCGAGGCTGTTGCGATCGGCAACGGCACGGCCAGCCGCGAGACCGAGGCGTTCATTGCCTCCTGCGGCCTGCCCCCGTCCGTGGTGGTGGTCATGGTCAACGAGAGCGGCGCGTCCGTCTACTCGGCCAGCCAGGTCGCGCGAGAGGAGTTTCCGGACAAGGACATCACGGTCCGGGGAGCCGTGTCGATCGGCCGGCGGCTCATGGATCCGCTGGCCGAGCTGGTGAAGATCGATCCCCAGAGCATCGGGGTGGGCCAGTACCAGCATGATGTCGACCAGGTCGCCCTCCAGCGGGCGCTGGATGACACCGTGGTTTCCTGCGTCAACCGCGTCGGCGTCGAGGTGAACACCGCGAGCAAGCAGCTGCTCCGCTACGTCTCGGGCCTCAACGACACCGTGGCCGAAAACATCGTAAAGCACCGCCAGGAACACGGACCGTTCACGGCGCGCGCCGGCCTCAAGCAGGTGCCCCGGCTCGGCGACAAGACGTTCGAGCAGGCGGCCGGCTTCCTCCGGATCCGCGGCGCGGCCAACCCGCTCGATGCCAGCGCAGTCCACCCGGAGAGCTACTCGGCGGTCGAGCGGATGGCGCGCGATGCCGGCTGCCAGGTCGCCGACCTGGTGAAGGACCCGTCCCTGCGCGACCGGATCGAGCTGGAGCGCTACGTCAGCGACTCGATCGGCCTTCCGACCTTGAAGGACATCATGGCCGAGCTCGCCAAGCCCGGCCGCGACCCGCGCCAGCAGTTCGAGGTTTTCAAGTTCGCCGACGGCATCGAGAAGCCCGAGGACATCAAGCCCGGCATGAAATTGCCCGGGATCGTGACCAACGTGACCGCTTTCGGCGCTTTTGTGGATATCGGGGTCCACCAGGATGGGCTGGTCCATATCAGCCAGATGGCGGACACGTTCGTCAAGGACCCGAGCGCAGTGGTGAAAGCCGGCCAGCGCGTCCATGTGACCGTCCTCGACGTGGATCTCGAGCGCAAGCGCATTGCCCTGTCCCTCAAGACGCGTCCGGATCTTCCGTCTAAATCGGCTCGGTCGAGCGAGCGGCCTGCCCCGCGCGTGCCGGCCGGCCCCCCGGCGAAGGGCGCGGGAGGATTCAACTCCGGCCTGTTCTCTGCCGCCCTGGACAAGCTCGACCGCAACAAACCTTGACACAACTGCACGCTGCCGCCCAGAAGGCCGGGATCACCATCCTCGAATGGGCCGACTTCAGCTTGCGTTTACCAGCACCAGCGACGGCGGATGCCCCGGATGCATCAGCGGATCCGGCCTCGAAACCGGCGGTCGATGTCCAGGAAGATTATGTCCGGATCCTCGATCGGGGTCATCCTTCGGGAGCCTCACCATGAGGCGCCATTTTCACGAGCTTCGGCTCGAATTGCCCGACGATTTCGACCAGGTCGCCTTGCGCAGCCATCACCTGATGGATGTCCTTGTAGACCATGGGGGCCTCGTCGAGCCCGGCGGAGATCAGGTGGACCCCGCGCTCGCGAAGCACGCGGGCGACCTTCTCCCACTCGAATGTCTCGAGCGCCTTGGAGCGGCTCATGACGCGCCCCGCGCCGTGCGAGGCTGATTCGAGCGAGGCCGGATTCCCCTTGCCGCGGACCAGGAATCCCGGGGTCGCCATCGATCCGGGAATGATGCCGAGCATGTCGCGGCCGGCCGGCGTGGCGCCCTTCCGGTGCACGATCACATCGCGTTCGGCGCCGTCGATCACATGTCGTTCGCGCCAGGCGAAGTTGTGGTGGTTTTCGATGTCGAGGAGGATTTCGAGCCCGAGGCGCCGGGCGATGTGCCGGTGGATGAGCGCATGGTTCGCCGCCGCATAGCGTCCCATCAGTTCCATGGCAGCCCAATACTCGATGCCTTCCGGGGAATCGATCTCAAGCCAGGCCAGGTGCCGGTGCTCCTTGGAAAGCTCCGGGTGCCGGGCCATGGCGCGCTGGCTGTAATGGCGGCAGACCTCGGCGCCCGTGCCGCGGCTGCCGCTGTGGCTGAGCAGCGCCACATACTCGCCCGGATCCACGCCTCGGATCCGCTCCTGCAGCGTGAAGATCCCGAACTCGACGAAGTGGTTGCCGCTGCCGCTGGTCCCCAGCTGCCCCCAGGCGCGGTCGCGATGCGCTCGCGTGACCGGGCTCACGGTCCAATCCTCGTCCATCACCTCGTGTTCGCGCCGGTGGTCGAACGCGGCGCCGATGCCAAAGCGGGTTTCCTTCTCGATGGCCGCCGTCAGCCGATCCCGCCGCCGCTCGAGGTCGCGCACCGGCAGATCGAGCGCGGTCATTTTCATCCGGCAGGCGATGTCGACGCCGACGGCATAGGGCGCTACGGCGCCTTCGGTGGCCAGCACGCCGCCGATGGGCAGACCGTATCCGACGTGGGCATCCGGCATGAGCGCGCCTGCCACGGCGATGGGCAACTGGCATGCGCGGGCCATCTGGTTCACTGCTTCCGGCTCGAGCCCCTGGCCCCACTGGCGCCAGGCGGCCGGAGCGGCGCGCAACGGGCCCCCGGCCCGCAGCACCGCCTTGGCAAACTCGCCCCGCAGCGGGTCCTCCACATACGAATCCGGATGCCGCGCCACCGCCTCGACCTCTTCGGCCAGCTTGGATTTGTCGAGGCCTTTCAGGACATAACGCGCAATGAAATCGATCCCCCGCCGGGTCGCTTCGCCCGGCGGCACACCCAGCCGAATCAGGTCATTCGTGTTCACAGCCTTGCGCCAACATACTGCTGGAAGCCCGCCAGAGCGAGCGCTGCAATCGAAGGAACTATTGAACGCATCCGGGTTGACAGCGCTCCAATCCGTTGGTCCCTATGAACAAGCCATCCATTGTCCAATGTGCGGCCGGCCTCCTGCTGCTGGCGATCCTCGGCGCCGGTTGCGCCACCCGCTCGATCTCGAGCTCCGGTTACAGGGACCGGATCAACTATGGGGGCGAGCTCAACGAGATGGAGGTCCTTGGCCTGTCGGATCAGGTGTCGGTCGGGGAGGCTGAGATCCGGCAGGCAATGGCTCGATCGAGCCAAGTCCAGGTTCCCCCGGCGGCGCCTCTGGCGGTGGTCCAGTCCGGCGCCATGTTCCCGGATGATCCCATGGTCGCCGCCCTCCAGGCTCAGCATCCGGTGATTCCCCTCAGCGGCGTGCCCTCCGCCGGCGTTCGAGCAGCCGCCAGCCGCCCCGCTCCGTCCGCGTCCGGCGAGGTCTCGCTGCACCGGGCCTTTCGCTGGGCGGCGGCCAAGGCGGGCGCGCCCGCCACGGTCGTCTATTGGGGCGTTCTCGAATCCGGGGTCGAGGATCAGCTCACGAAGACCATCTCCTGGGTGCCGATTGTGGGCCGGCTCGTGCCCGATCAGTCCGAATGGATGCGGATTCGATTGAAGGCGGTGGTGATCGACACAGCCAGCGGGGAGTGGGTGTTGGTGGCGCCGCCGCCCCTCGAGGCCAGGCGCATCGCCGCGCGGATCAACCGCGAGGCGACCGACCAGGCCATGGTCAACGACCTCAAGGCGCGCGGGTATAGGGACTTGGCGGGCAGGATCCAAGAGCGCTGCTCGATCTGAATTGCGGATGATTCTCGGTGCTCTTGGCGGCGGGAAATGCCCAGAGCCTATCCCGCGCGACGTCGAAGGCGGCTGGCGTCAAAAGCCCGGATCCAGCCCGTGCGGATGCAGGTTCCAGGCATCGCAGAGCGATTCGGGGATCTCGATGAGAAAGCGCGACGGGCGCAGGCCCGGATCATTCGCCGGGCCGCGGCCGAATCGCATCAAGGGGGCAATCAGATACAGCTCGAGGCGGGCGCGGGTGATGGCGACGTGGAAGAGGCGCCGCTCCTCTTCCTCGCGGTCGGGATCGCCGAGGGAGCGTCCCACGGGAAACAGCCCGTCGTTGAGCATGATGAGGAACACGATGTCGAACTCGAGGCCTTTAGCCTGGTGGATCGTCGAGAGCCGAACTCGCTGGTCTTCCTTCTCCCATGCCCGATCCTCCTCGGCCTCGAGGTCGGTTAGCAGCGCCAGTTGGGCGAGAAAATCGTTCAGATCCTGGAACTGGCGGGCGAAATAGCAGAGCTGATCGAGATCCTCGCGCCGGGAGCGGTAATTGGCATAGGCCTCCTTGAGGTGCTCGTCATAGAACGCCTCGATCACGAGCCGGATCATCGGTGACGGATCCCTGCCGCTCGAAAGCGATGCCAGTTGGCGGAACGTGTCGGCCAGTTTCGGCCAGTCAGAATGCGCCTTTTTGGGGACCGCCTCGAGGCAGGCTTCGAGCCGGGTGGCGACATTGGCCCCGCTGCCGGCGGCGGCGGGCGCACTCCGATAGCGTTCCCAGAGCCGGTCCGCCCCCCGCTCCCCGATGCCCGACAGCAGCCGCACGATGCGCCGGAAGGACAGGTCGTCTTCCGGATTCGCCCCCAGCTTCAAGAACGCAATCACATCCTTGAGATGCGCCTGCTCGAAAAAGCGGATGCCGCTCATGATCGCAAACGGCACCCGGCGGCGCGTCAGCTCCATCTGCAGCTCCAGCGAATGGAAATGGGATCGATACAGCACGGCCATCTGGTTGAGGGACGTGCCGCCCTCGTGCAGCTCGAAGATGCGCTGGGCGACAAAGGCGGCCTGCTGGCCCGTATCGAAGCAGTCCACGCGCACGGGCCGTGCGCCCGACGGGCGGCTGGGCGCGAGCGTTTTGGGGAACTGGCGTGCGTTGGCGGCGATGGCGGCATTGGCCACCGCCAGGATCTCGGGCGTGCTCCGGTAGTTGGTCTCGATCTTGTATACCGTCGCCTCGGGATAGCGCCGGGGAAATTCCCACAGGTTGCGGTAATCGGCCCCGCGCCACGAATAGATGCTCTGGGCATCGTCGCCCACGGCCATGACCTGCCGATGACGCGCGGCCACCAGGTCGATCAGATCGCTCTGGACCCGGTTCGTATCCTGGTATTCATCCACGAGGAGGAACTGGAACTGGCGCTGGTAGCGCTCGCAAACGCCGGGATGATCCCGAAGCAGCCGGAGCCACTCGGAGAGGAGATCGTCAAAATCCATCACCTGGGCGGCGCGCTTGCGCTCCTGGTAATCCCGGTGGACCTCGGCCAGCCGGCCGGCAATCTCGCCCAGATGCTCGAACTGATCCTCGATCACCTTTGCGATCGACCGGCAGGTGTTCACCGCGAGGGAGAACACCTCCGCCATCACGTCCGATTTCGGCCACACGCCCGCCGGGGCCTTCTTGGGCCGCTCCGGCAGGCAGGATTGCAGCATCTGCCGCGCGTCCTCGCGGTCCAGAATCGTGAAGTCCGGCCGATAGCCGAGAAGCTCGGCGTTCCGCCGCAGGATGCGGTACCCGATCGAGTGGAACGTCCCTCCCCAGAGACGCAGCGCCTCCTGGCCCAGCAGGTCCGCCACCCGCCGCATCATCTCGTGCGCGGCCTTGTTGGTGAACGTGAGCAGCAGGATCCGGTCTGCCGGGATGCCTTGTTCGAGCAGGAACGCCGTCCGGTAGGTCAGCGTCCGCGTCTTGCCCGAGCCGGCCCCGGCGATGACCAGCGCCGGTCCCGGCGGAGCCGTCACGGCCGCCCGCTGCTGCTCGTTCAGCTCGCGCTCGTAATCGATCCGCAATTCGGGCAGCGCGCGAAAGGGCTGAAGGATGTAATCCCGCGACATGGGATCGCACGCGGTGGAGAGGCGAGAGACGCTAGCCGCTTTCAGCCAGCCGGCGGCGGACGCGGTTCAAGTTCGCCTCGACACCGTCCAGGTAGGGATTCGGGCCGTTGGGGCAGGGGCGGTTCAGGAACCGGTGGACGCCCTGAAGCTGCCGGTTGAGCCGGGGCCAGACATACCGTTCCCAGAACGCGGGCGTCTGGCGCAGCAGATCCTCCGGGCTGGCAAAGTGGGTGCTGCCGGCCCCGCGAGTCGGGTTGTAGCGCGCCGATTCCTCGTATTCCTCGAACAGGACGGGCAATTTGTCGACGTAATCGTCCGCCGCCATCTGGCCCAGCAGGTCGGCAGTCCCCAGCGCGCAGCCGGCCCGGCGCTCGACGGCGCTCGAAAACGGAAGCTGCCGCGGATCCGTGTGCATGCTGGTGCAATGGATCATCTGCTGGACCGACCGGACGAACAGGAGCGGGTATTGCTTCTCCGTCAGAAGCCGGGCGGCGAATCCGGCGCTGCGATCCTCATGGATGGGCGTGTATTTGGCGCCGGTGCCTTGGGCGTCCTCGCGGGTTTTCAGGTAGCCAGTGTCGTGCAGCAGCATGGCCACCAGCGCCTTCTCGAACACCGGCTGCGTCAGAACGGGCGCCTCGCCCGCCTCGAGCCAGCCGCGCATCAGGTCCGCCAGGCAGACCGTCCCCTGCATCGTGTGCTCGAGATCGTGGTAGGGCGCGTCGATGGCCTGGTAGTTCGCGTAGCGGCCCGCAAAGCAATCCACTGCCCACTCGAATACCCGCGGCACAAACGCCGGATCACCCTCCGGAAATCCGGCCCGGTAGATCGCCAGAACATGTCCGGCCACCGCATGCGGATCTTTTGTGTCCACCGAGAAGCGCATGGCCCGGATACAATGACCCGAATCGGACCGCTTGGCCAGCGATTTCCTGGGATCGCGTTTTCATCGGCCGAAATGCCCAGGCTCGCGCGCAAAGAGCGCCCCGAATGCGGATGCAGGATTGACGATCCTCGCCGGATGTAGGACCCTGGCCGCAGCGTCGGGACGAACCAAACCCAGCAAAGGAAGACGAACTATGGCGACAACGAAAAAGGCTGTGAAACGAGTCGGGATCGTCGGCTTCGGTTTCATGGGGCGCATGCATTACGGCAATTGGAAAAAGATGAAGGGCGCCCAGGTCGTGGCCCTCTGCGACAAGGATCTTTCCCAGTTCACCGCGCCCACCACCGGCGGCAATATCGCCGGAGCGGACGCGACGACCGATTTCGGCGAGGCCCGGATCTACGACGATTTCGACCGGATGCTGGCCGAGGCCGATCTGGACGTGATCTCCCTGACGCTGCCCACGCCTCTCCACGTGCCTTTGACGGTCAAGGCCATCGAGGCGGGCGTTAGCGTCCTGTGCGAAAAGCCCATGGCCCTGCACGCCGCCGACTGCAACAAGATGATCCAGGCGGCCCGAAAGGCCCCCCGAGGCGCTCAGCTCATGGTCGCCCACTGCCTCCGGTTCTGGCCGAGCTACGTGTTTCTCAAGAAGCTGGTCGACAGCCAGAAATACGGCCGCGTCCTCGCCGCCTCCTTCCGCCGCTTCAGCGCACCTCCCGGCTGGCAGAAGGGCACGAACTGGTTCGCCGACGAGGCCAAGAGCGGCGGCGTGGCGCTCGACCTCCACATCCACGACACCGACATGGTCAATTTCCTGTTCGGCATGCCCCGGGCAGTCACCAGCACGGCGGCCTTCGGCAAGGGCGGCGAGATGCTCTACATCTCGACCCTCTACGACGTGGGCGGCCCGGCGGTGACCGCGGAGGGCAGCTGGGCCATGACCCAGACGATGGGCTTCGAGGCCAGCTATGTCGTGACCTTCGAGAAGGCTGTCGTCCTCCTCGACGGCAAGCGCGAGAAACCCCTCTGCGTCTATCCGGCCAAAGGCGAGGCCTTCGTGCCCGAGCTGGCGCCCGGCGAGGGCTACGAATACGAGATCCAGTGGTTCCTCGATGTCCTCAACGGCAAAAAGGTCCCCTCCATCATCACACCCGAGCAGTCCCGCGATTCCGTCAAGATCGTGGACGCCGAACGGAAATCCGCGAAAACCGGCAAGACGGTCAAGATCGGAAAATAACCACTCGAAATTCAAAGGATACTGTTATGCAAAAATGCGGCAACAAATGGCCTATCGGGGTTTGCAGCTGGTCCTTTCAGAAGGGCGTTGACGAGATCGGCACGGCCATGGCGGCGATGGGCCTCGAGCACATCAATCTGGCCATCGCCCCCGCCCTGGGCCGGGACGGCGATGCCTACCTCGAGGCAGTCAAACGCCAGGGATGGACGATCACTGCCGGCATGATGAACTACGACTACGAGGATTACTCGACGCTGGACACGATCAAGGCCACCGGCGGCATTGCGCCCGACGCGCACTGGCCCGAGAGCGGCAAGGCCTTCGCCAAGGCCGCCAAACTCACCGCCCAGTTGGGATCCAAATACATCCTCATGCACGTCGGGTTCCTCGACCATTCCAACCATGCCTACGCCAAGAAGTTCTACGACCGCGTCCGGTTCCTGGGCGACAGCGCAGGCGAAGCCGGCGTGACGCTCCTCATGGAGACCGGCCAGGAGACCGCCGAGGAGCTGCAGCGCTTCGTCGAGACCCTCAACCATCCCAGCGTCCTCCTCAACTTCGACCCCGCCAATCTCATCCTCTACAACAAGGACGAGCCCCTGACCGCGTTCCGTCGGCTCTCGCCCTGGGTGCGCCATATCCACATCAAGGACGCCATCCGCACGAAGAAGCCCGGCACGTGGGGCGCCGAGGTCGTCTGGGGAGAGGGGCAGGTGAATTCCTTCGCCTTCCTCAACGTGCTCGCCGAGTGCGGCTACGACGGCGCCGTCGTGATCGAGCGCGAAGCGGGAACCCAGCGCGTCAAGGACATCGCCACCGCCACCCGCCGGCTGATGGCGTATTGACAGACAGCTGCACGATCGATCTCACGCGAAGGGCCTGCGCCGTCATCCGCCCTCAAAAAGTGCAAGTAATTGTTGTACAGTGATTTAGGGCTCGATGCGAAGCAGCGTCCAGAGATCGATCCGGGGAACTGTGACCTGTCCGTCGCGGTATTCCAGCGGCGCTTCACCGCCTTCGGGTGTGAGGAGGGTGGCCCGGCTTGCCCGCGTCAGACCCAGGGCGGATCGATTCACCGTCAGCCGCACGTTCTCCAGTGGCGTCACATCGTCCCGACCCGCATCATACCGGTAGTTGAGCAGGTGGATCACAGCCGCCCCGGATCGGACCCGGGGCAGCACCCGGACCGGCCCTGCGGCTTCGGCCTTCACGGCGGGCACGATCGCGGCGAGCGCGTCCTCGGCGGATTCGAACCGGCGCTGGCCGGGAATGGTGCGCCGCAACCGGTCTCGATCGGCCTGCGTCAGGTCATTGGTATCGACCAGGATCAAGGCAGGGCAGGCGGCAAGGCCGGGCTCGTCCAGCGGATGATCCACCGCCTCATCGCCCGCGAGGTGCAGTCGGTAGCCGAGGTTTGCCGACGCCAGCGAATTGCAGAGGTCGAACCAGCGCCGCGGGTTCCGGGCATAGGCGCGGTGGGGGATCACCACGCCGACGTCCGCATGCGTGGCATAGCCGTCGAACCATTCCGGGTGAGCCCGGACGAAGCGGTAGAGGGGGGCGAACCTCGCCGATGGCCCGTCGTACCAATGCGTGCCCTTCTCGGGGGTGTGGCACCATTGGCGATGCGGCGCCATGAGCCGCTGGCCGGCTGCGTAGGAGAGCGCGATCCAGCAGCGAACCAGTCCGGGAAGGTCATGCTCCTTGATGAACGCCCAATCGCCGCCGCTGGCTGTGGCGGCATAGGGGCGGCCCATCGATTCAGCCATCCGATAGGCGACCAGCGGGAGGTCGCTCGGCTGCCGGCCCGCGGCGCGATGGTCGGTCTCCGCCGTGAACAGATCCAGCGCCTGGTAATCGACCAGATGGCCCGGCCAGAGCAGGCCGGCATTCGCACCCACCGGCACGGGGCGCCCTGCCGTTCGCGCAGCCAGCTCCCGCAGCTCCAGCATGAACGCCGCCGCGCCGCGGCCCTGGTAGATCGACCAGTGGCGCCACAGAGGATGCCCCGTTGCCTTGCGGCTGGCCCCGCTGCCGCCCGCCGCAATCCAGGTCCGGACCTGGTCCCGAAAGTTGTAGCCGGCGGGATCGCGGATGCCCAGATGCTCGAGCTCGGCCGCCGGCAGCGCGGCCAGGTAGCCGCGGAATCCATCGAGGCATCGGTCGCAAAAACATATCCCCAGCCACAGCCCGCCCGCGGTCCCCAGATGATCGTCGATGTGCAATCCTTGCGCTCCGGCCTGGATCGTCTCGACGACTCGGTCCCGCAGAAACTGACGGAACAGCGGCTGCCGCGTGCAGCACCACCAGTAGGGGACCCCCTTCGATTGATGGTCGGTGAGCCACGGGACTTTCACCGGCCGGCCATCCGCATCGCGGCAGAGCCCTTCCTCGTAGCGATCGGGGAACCGGCTGTGATAGGCCCGGAACTCGGTCACCATGCCCACGCTGCCGAACCACCTCACGCCGCGCGCATTGGCCAGCGACTGGGGCGTGGGCGTCCCGCCCCACGCCAGCACGGTCGCGCCATACTCCTCATAGGTCTTGGCCGAAGCCGAATACATGAAGACCACATCCGAGTGGCGCAGGACCTGAGCCGGGCCGGGCAGGGCCGGCCCCAGAAGCAGCGCGGCCATCAGAATCGAGGATCTCATCGTTGTCATATCCAAGCGCAGCCTGCATGCAGGATCAGTTCGCCGCCACTTCATACCAGAGTGTCCGGAACCGGGGACCGATGTCAAAAGTGAGCTTGCCCCCCCTCGCGGTGGCGGGCACCTCTGCCATGCGCGCCCCGGCCGCGTCCAGCGCGTGCACCCTGGCGCCGCGGGCTTCCGTGGCCAGCGTGATCCGTGCCGCGATGCCCTCGCAGATCGTCGGCGCGCTGCCCCACCTTGTGCCCACGCTGGTGTGATCGGCATTCCAGCCCATGCCGGTGTTCTCGACGTTCCCGACCGCCGTGAGGAGCAGCCGGCGCGACCGGGCCAGTGGCTGGCCGTCGACCGCATTGAGCGCGAGGGCGGCGAAGCCGCGCGGATTGGATTTCACGTCGAACTCGGCGCCGTCGAGCCGTGTGATCTTGGCGGTGCAGCGTCCGGCCACGACTTTGGCGGCCGGCGCATCCACGGTGTACAGCCCTGTCTCGGTGTCCCAGGCGATCGGCGAGACGGCTCCCATCGTCCTCTCGAGCTCCAGCTTGCCGCCTGCCGTGAACCTCAGCTCCAGACGGCGGCTGAGCATGTCGCCGTCGGCCAGGCCGGCTTTGCGCCACGCCTCCGACATCGAGATGTTGTCTGCGGCGAGCTTCCCGACCTGGTCGGCGGGGATGCTCAGCCGCGCCGTGCTTCGCGCGGCCTCGACGTCTCCCCGGCGAAACATCAGCGCCGCGGCGGGGAGGAAGGCCAGCTTTCCGGGATGCTGCTGGAGCGCGAAGTAGCCCGTGATCCGGCGCGCATCCGAGTCCGTGCCCCCCCAGTCGAACTGGAACAGGCCGTCCCAATCCTGAAACGCGCCGAAGCTGGCGATCGTGGGGAACATCTCCGCCGCGTAGTGGCTGGGGGCGGGATGGTCGTATTCGCTGATCGTGAAAGGCTTATCCGCCATTCGGTAGACGGCCAGGCGCGCCAGGTTGCCACCGCTTCTGTCGGATGCCATCGGGGTGTTGCGGATGCTCCAATTAGCGCTGTCCCACGGGCGGCCGGGGAATTGGGGGTGCTGCCAGTAGGCATGCATGTCGACCAAGTCGTTGAAGGATTCCCGGTAGGTCCCGGCCACGCCGCCGTAGCTGGCCTGAGTATCAAGGATGGCGGCCTCGACGCCCAGCTCCTGCTTCAGGAACGCCCGCATCCCGTCCGTGTAAGCCCGCTCGGTCTCGGCCAAAAAGCGCGTCCAGTCCAGCCCCCGGGGGGAGCCTTGTGTGCGCGCAGGGGCATCGATGTTGCCGGCCTCGATCGACTCGCCAGGCTGGAGCCCGATCGATCCGCCGCGGCGCAGGGCGAGATCGCGGATCGCGAAACGGCCCGACGGCCCCCCGCCGGCGACCATGTCCAAGCGCACCGCCCCCGGCTCGACGCGCGCCGCCCGGAAGGCGTACCGGTAAGTCTTCCACTGGGGCCCCAGCTCGGCATCCTCCGCCAGCCCGCAGTTGTGCCAGTCCGGCTTGTTCAGGCGGGTGCTCACCGGCAGCCGCCGCGGGAGATCGGAGCGCGCGCTGAACTCGAGCGTGTAGAGCTGGCCCTCCTCGAGGGTCAGCCCGCCCCAATGCAGCTGGGCGTGCCAGCTCACCTCAGGCGCCTGGAGCAGGGAGACGACCGCTTCGCCGGCCTCGCCGGCGGCCGCCGCCAGATACTGGCTGCCCTGGATGGCGGGCCGCTCTGGCAGAAGATTCATCCCCAGGGGCTCGCTCCCACCCCAGGCGGCGGCCAGCTTCTCCGTCGATCCGTATCGGGCCCGCAGCCAGAGGTTCCATTTCCTCATCACCCCCGCCCGGTAATACTCCGGCAGCGACGCCACCTTGAGCTGCAGCAGCGAGTTTTCGTTGTTGAGCTCGACGATGGCCACGCACGGCTCCTTGGCGTAGCTGGTTTTCGTGTAGGGGTTCACATGGGTGAGCAGCGCGCGGGCATAATCGCGCTGCATGCGGATCATCTGGTCGTTGATCTTATCGATGCCCTTGCCGTAGTGGGGGAGCTGCTCCTGGCGTTCCCGGTTGCCGGCCAGCCCGTCGGGAAAGTCCTCGCCTTCCCAGTAGTTGCGCGAGACATGAAGATTGATGTTGGCGTAGACGCCCTCGCGCTTCAGGGCGGCGATGAAATAGTCCAGACGGTCGAGCTGGCCGGGATCGAACTCGTTCTTCTTGGGCGTGCCGGCCTTCCAGATGCCGCGGGGGGCGGCCTGGTTATCAGCATGGTGGAACCGAATGCAATTGATGCCCAGGCTGGCCATGCGCGCCGCCAGCTTGTCCGCGGCAGCATGGTCGGGAAAGCAGGTTCCGAACGTGACATTGCTGGCCAGGAATCGAATCCGCTTCCCGCGCCCATCGATGAAATGCCCGTCGCGCGCCCGCACGAAGCCGTGCCCGCCGGCCGGCCGGTCGTTCAGCCAGGAGACGTCCACTGCCGAGCCCGCCGGTGGAGCGGCCAGCCCGGGGATGACGAAGGGAAACATGCCCTCCTCCTCCGCTGCCGCCGTCTGCCCCAAAAGCGCGCCCGCGGAAAACGCCGCCACGCAGACCGCACCCCAAATGGCTTTCATAGTCATGATTAAAAAGCAGCCGCTGTCCGGTGGACATTTTGTCCGAGATTGGCATGCGGATTCAAGCAAACACGAGCCGAGTGCGCGGGGCCAGCGGACCGAGCGCCCTCTGGCTTTCAGATTATATTTGAAATATTTCGCCATATAGCTAAGACTTCCTTGGCATGGCAAACCAACTCTCGGTCGCGCGGTTCAAGGCCCAGGCGCAGGTGTTCAAAGCCCTGGCGCATCCGGGGCGTCTGCTCATGCTGGACGAGCTGTCTCGAGGCGAGCGCTGCGTCTGCGATCTGGCGGCGCTGGTCGGATCCGAGATGCCCACGGTCTCCCGGCACCTGTCCGTGCTGCGGAACGCCGGGATCGTGGACGACGACAAGCGGGGAGCCCAGGTGTTCTACCGGCTGGTGACGCCCTGTGTGATGGATTTCTTCCGGTGCGTCTCGTCGGTTCGGAGGAAAGCGCGGCCGTAGCAGGCGCGGCCCGGTTATGTTTCGGGCCGGTCATTTCCGGAAAGGCTAAATGAGCGGGCCGGCGCTGTTCGACTGCGGGGTGACGGTGTGCAGCCATGCGAACGAGCGCTGCCCCGTCTTTACCGGCCAGGCCAAAGCGGTTCATGTCGGATTGTGAGTGTGCCCTGGCTGCCATCCTTGTTGCGCCGGCTGCCGCCACGCGGGCGGGCGGTGGTTCAAACGTGCGTTTACGGCTTGGGCGCGGGCGCCGCGACCGTCGCCTTCCAGCTCGGCATTACCTGGCTCTATCGGGCCACGTTCGTGCCGCTGTCGGGGCAGCCACGAGCCGTCTTCCTGCTTGGCAGCCTCGGCGTTGTTTTGGGCAGCGCGCTCGTGGTCGGCTGGCTGCTGAACTCGTTTTGCCGCGAGGCGCGCGGCAGCGGTATTCCCCAGCTCAAGGCGGCGTTCTGGAAGGATTTGGGCTGCGTGCCGTGGCGTGTAGCGTGGGTGAAATTCATCGCCGGTATCCTGAGCATCGGTGGCGGTTCGAGTCTGGGCCGCGAAGGGCCAAGCGTGCAACTGGCCGGCGCGGTGGGCTCGAATCTGGCCGGCGTGCTGGGCGAGCCCAAGCAGAATCGCCGGCTGGCGGCGGCGGCGGGCGCCGCGGCGGGATTGGCTGCGGCCTTCAACACGCCGCTGGCGGCGGTGACGTTTGTCCTGGAGGAAATCGTGCAGGACCTCAACAGCCGCATTCTCGGCAGCGTGTTGCTGGCCTCGCTGCTGGGAGCGTTCGTTGTGCATGGGGTCATTGGCAAGCAGCCCTCGTTCACCTTGGGGGCGGTCGAGCCGTCGGGCTGGACAGTGTATTTGCTTGTGCCCGTGGTGGCCGCGTCGGCGGCGCTGGTCGGCGTGTTGTTTCAGAAAACGACGCTGGCCTTGCGCGATCAGCGGCAGCACCGCGCGCTCGTCGGCGTGCCGCTGTGGTTGCGACCGGCGCTGGGCGGACTGGCGACGTGGTCGCTGGGCGTCACCGTCTTTCTTCAAACCGGCCATCTGGGGGTGTTCAGTTTGGGCTATGACGATTTGTCCGCCGGGCTGGCGAACCAACTGACCTGGCAAATCGCTGGCGTGTTGCTGGCGGCAAAACTCGTGGCGACCATCGCCTGCTACGGCTTCGGCGGCTGCGGCGGGATTTTTTCGCCGACGCTGTTCTTCGGCGGCATGTGCGGGTTGTTTCTGGGCGGGCTGGCCGGGATGCTCGGGCACCTGAGCGCGGCGGATCAGGTGGTGCTGGCGGTGGTGGGCATGAGCGCGTGTCTGGGCGCGGTGGTGCGCGCGCCGGTGACGGGCATCCTGATCGTTTTCGAGATGACGCACGAGTTTGCGCTCGTGCCCGCGCTGATGCTGGGCGCGCTGGTCAGCCAGGCGTTGAGCCGGCGGTTTCTGCGGCACAACTTCTACGATGCCATCCTTGCCCAGGACGGACACCGCATCGAGCATCTGATCCCGCCTCGCGACCTGGCGGGCTGGCAGCAGCAACCCGTGTCGGCACTGGCCACTCGCTCGCCGGCCTTGGCAACCAGCCTGGAACCGGCAGCCGTGCAAATGCTGCTTCGCAGCCATCCCTACGAGCGATTCCCGGTCTGGACCGATGGCGGGCTTCAAGGGATTTTAACCCGCGCGGAGGCGCAGGCCGCCCTGGCAGAACAGCGCTCGATGCAGCTCGTGCCTGCAGTCACCTGCGCGCCCGAATCCGGCGTGCGCGAGGTGCAGCGGTTGCTCCTGGAATCGCCCAGCGGGCTGGTGGTCGTGTGCGAGCGCAACACCGGCGCACCCCTGGGGGTGGTGACGTTGCACGATTTGCTCCGCGCGGAGATGGCGCTGGGAGGCAGCCGGGCATGAGCCGCGGGCTGTCGAACGAGCCAAAAGCATCATCGCCAGCCCAAGGGCAGGCCCGCAGTTCGCCTGCCGCGCTATCCGTTTCCTGTTCCCAACTCGGCCATCAGCCGCTGTTCGGCTTCCTCGCTGGATAGCCCGTGGCGCTGGCGCATGACGGACAGGCCGACCACGGGCGGATACGCTTTGTCCGATTTCCAGCGGGGCTCGACATATTCGACCGACTCGAACAGCAGCTGGTTGGCGGCGGCGTACTCGATCCCGGTCAGCCGCTGGATGTATCGGGTGGCCCGGTCGATCAGCTTCAGGTTGCTGGCCACGACCCAGATCATGTAGTTGCCCATCACCCGGCCCAGGCGGACCATGGTGCATGTCGAAAGGGCGTTGAGCAAGAGCTTGAGTCCGACCCGTGCGACGCCCGCGAGGAGCAGCCGGCTCTCCGGGACCGGCACGCCAACCGTGATGCAGTCTGCATCCCACGTCCTCGCTCGAGCCAGCGCAGGCTCCAGCGCTGCCGGCCGGGCCAGGCAGATCAAGCCGGTCCTGCTCCCGCCGCGGCGGGCCGCCGCGAGCTGCTCGCGGCAGAACCCGCCCTCGCCCAGCGCCGCCGCCCAATCGTCCTCCCCCCAAATCGCCACCGCGCTCGCGCCCGGCTTGGGCGGACGCAGCCCCAGGCCGTCCCGGCCGATCTTGAACCTCATCAGCTCCGGGACGCTGATTCTGCGGATCACCTCCATCGTCGGGGAGAGCTTCTCCCTGCCCACCAGGGCGGCGACCTCGGCTTCGGTCCATTCCACGCATCGGGGCGGCCGCTTGAGAATGTGTTCCCAGGCCCGTGGCGTCTCGTCGCACGGCACGTAGAGATACGCCCATGACTCCGCAGCCGCAGTGTCATCCCACTTGCGAAACGGAGGCGTGCAATAGGTCGGCGACCGCTCGGTCGTGTCGGTGAGAACATCGATCCCGAACCGGTCGGCGAAATAGTTGTTGCGCCCGCCGGCGCGGTAAACGGTTTCCTCCATCGCCACCAGGCGGGCGAGGGGGCCGAGCACCTCGGGCGTCTTGAGCGCCGCGTGCATCCGGCCCAGCTGATCGAGGAACTCGGACGGGACCGCGGCCGGATCGAGCGCGCCCGGGCCGTCCGGTTCGAGGCGCGACATCAGCTCGCGCAGCACCATCTCGAGCACCGTCAGCATCACTGCCAGCTGAATGCTGGTCGCCTGCATCCGGGTTGATCCCGTGATGGCCATCGGGCCGGTTGTCAGGTTGATCTTCTCGATGCGGGGATCGAGGATGACCTCGCGGCTGCGCTGCACATGCTGGCAGAGGATGTCGTCCGGGTTGTTGTAGACGAAAAACACTTGAGCCCCGGCCTCGACGCCTTGCCAGGCCGTGCCGATGACAAACGAGGTCTCGCCCCCTTCGGTGATGGCGAAGACCACATCGCCGGCGGCGATTCCGAGGTCGGCGATCTGTTTCTTGCCGAAAGCCGTGTAATCCTCGAAGCCTTCCACCGACTTGATCAAGGCGAAGTCGCCGCCGGCCATGACGCTGAAAGCCCGGCCCTCCCACTCCGCCGGCGCGGGCTGGCAGGCCAGCCCGCGCGCCCGCTGCCGCTGCCAGAAGTCGCGCCAGATCGACACCAGCTGGATGCTCAGCCGGCCCGTCGACCCGCAGCCGGTGAAGAACATCTTGCCCCCTCGCTCCAAGGCTCGCAGGACGGCCTGCGCCATGCTCGAAGCTCGGCCCGAGAGCGCGAACTCGCGATATTTGCGGACCACATCGTCGTCCACGTCGAACAGCTGCCGCAGCCCGGCCGCGATGTCGCCTCGGGCCGTGTCGCTCAAGTTGGCAGTGACCGGATGCGAGGATTCCGTCACCAGGGCGCCCAGCTTGAACTGATCGGCGATCTTGAGGAACTCGTCGGACCGTTTTTTGGCGTTGCTGCTCATGGCGGGGAGCATAGCTGACGGCCCGGGGCGCGGGCAACCCATCATTCGGCGGAGCGGCTTCCGCTCGCGGGGCAACCCGATCGCTGCCGTGTCTCATCCATCGGCTCACCGGACGACCAGGTGGGTGAAGGGGGCGACGGTGGCCTGGAGATAGACCCAGATCCCCACCAGGCATGCCAGGGCGATGCTGTGCCAGAATACAAAGCGGAGGATCGAGCCTTCCTGGCCGTGGAACCCGGTAGCGGTGCTGGCCACCACGATGCTCTGGGCATCGATCATCTTACCCATCACCCCGCCGGAGCTGTTGGCGGCGCCCATCAGGATTGGGCTGATCCCGGCCTGTTCGGCTGTGATCTTCTGGAGGCTGCCGAACAGGACGTTCGACGCCGTGTCGGATCCGGTCAGCGCGACTCCGAGCCAGCCGAGCAGCGTGCCGAAGAATGGATACAAGGATCCGGTATGAGCCAAGGCCAGGCCCATCGTGGCGTCGGCGCCTGAATACTTTGTCACGTTGCCCAGGGCCAGCATGCCCGCGATGGTGATCAGGGAGAAACGGACGCGCCACAGCACCCGGCCGTAAACGCGCGCCATCTCTCCTGCGCCGTATCCCATCAGCCATCCGGCCAGAATGGCGGCGCCGAGAATGCCGGTCCCTGTGGCGGAAACCCAATTGAACCGGTAGATGGCCTTTTCCGGCGCCGCGGAGGGCGGGACCACGGGCGGGGTTCGCTGGACTTGGAGGTGAAGGCCGGGCATCGGGACCTCGGGGCTGACGAGCGCCTGCGATCCGGCCAGAGGGCCCGTCCGCCCCTCGAGCCAGCTCTTGCTCGCCGGCAAGCCCCATACGAACAGGAACAGGGTCAAGATGATCCAGGGCATCCAGGCCCGAGCTACCTCGCGGCGGCGCGGCGGCGCAGGACCCTCCCGATCCACCGCGCCCGCCTGCAATCGGCCGGCCGGCAACTCGCTGCACAGGGCCGGATGCCAGCGCCGCAACAGGACCACCAGCGCCACAATCGCGCAGGCGCCCGACACCATGTCCACCAGCCACGGGCCATGGAAATTGGACACCAAGAACTGCGGGACCGCGAAGGCGACCCCGGCGGTCAGCGCGGCGGGCCAGACCGCGCGGATCCCCCGCCAGCCCGCAAAGGCCGCCACCACCCAGAACGGCACGATCAGCGAAAACAACGGCAGCTGCCGGCCCACCATCTTCGACAAGGCCAGCGCGTCCATGCCCGTCACCTGGCTCAACGTCGTGATCGGAATGCCCAGCGACCCGAACGCGACCGGCGCGGTGTTTGCGATGAGCGCCAATCCGGATGCCTGCAGCGGAGCGAATCCGAGCTGGATCAGGATCGCCGCCGTGATCGCCACAGGCGTTCCGAACCCCGCCAGGCCCTCGATGAACGCCCCGAACGCAAACGCGATCAGGATCACCTGGATCCGCGGGTCCGGCGTCAGCATCGACAGGCTGTTGCGCAAGACCTCGAACAGCTTTTTATCGACGGTGAGCTGGTAGAGAAAAATGACGTTCAGGATGATCCATCCGATCGGGAACAATCCGTAGGCAGCCCCGTATGCCGCCGTGGCCAGGCCCATCCGCCAGGGCATCCCATAGATCCCGAACGCCACCAGCAGCGCCGCCGCCAGCCCCAAGGCCGCCGCCCGATGGATCCGGATCCGCAAGAAAGCGATGCCGGCCAGCAAGATCACCACTGGGATCGCGGCAACCAGAGTGGAGAGGATGGGGCTGCCCAGCGGATTGTAATGCTGTTGCCAGATCATGAGCGCCGTGTTTACCACCTCCCGGAGGGCGATTCAACAATGCTCGCGCTCCTCTCCCCGACCCTCCACTGGCGCGGAGGGGAGGGAGAAGACAATCAATGACTGGGTGAACAAATTCGATACCGCGCCGCCTGGTCTCTCGCAAGCCGACTGCGCTTTCCCTCCCCCCGCGAGGATCGAGCGGGGGGCAGAGGGAGAGGGGATTCAACAATATTTGTTCTCTGCCCGCCTCGCGCGGGCGATCGGGAAACTGTTCGCCCCGCCGCCCGTGGGAGGCTACAATGGCGGGCATGTCGACACGGGTGAGAGTCGCGGTGATGGGCGTCGGATCCCTGGGCAAAGAGCATGCCCGGATTTATGCCGGGCTGGCGGCCGCGGGCCGGATCGAATTCGCGGGTGTTTACGACGTGGCGCGCGATGTCGCCCAGCGGATCGCCGAGAAACACGGCGTCCAATCGTTTGCGTCGTGGGAGGAGGCGGCCGGCGCAGCCGACGCGTTCAGCGTGGTGACGCCGACCGTGACACACTTCGAGCTGGCTCGGGCGCTGCTCGAACGGGGGCGCCACGTGCTGGTGGAGAAGCCGATGACCGACCAGGCTGCGCAGGCGGCCGCGCTCGTGCAGCTGGCGCGCCAGCGCCAATGCGTCCTCCAGGTCGGGCATGTCGAGCGGTTCAACCCGGTCTTCCGCTATCTGCAGCAGGCCGCCACGCATCCGCGATTCATCGAGGTCCACCGGCTCTCCTCGTTCCCGAATCGGAGCACGGACATCGGGGTGGTTTTGGATCTGATGATCCACGACCTGGATGTGGTGATTGCGTTTGTCCGGGCGCCGGTGACATCGGTCGAGGCGGTGGGCATCCCGGTGCTGAGCGCCTCGGAAGACATCGCCAACGCGCGCCTGCGGTTCGCCAACGGCTGCGTGGCCAACCTCACGGCCAGCCGCGTCAGCCCCGAGCGCCTCCGCAAGATCCGCGTCTTCAGCGGCGGCCCGCGCCCCAGCTACATCTCCCTCGATTACCGGGCGCAGTCGGGCTTTATCTACCGGCTGGCATCGGACGAGACCCCCGAGTCCTCCCGCTGGAAAAAGCTGCTCCAGGCCGGATCGTCCGCGATCGTCAGCGAGTTCGCCGGACGCAAGATCGTTCGCGAGCCCGTCCCCATCGAGCAGGACGAGCCGCTCAAGCTCGAGCTCCAGAGCTTCGTCGATTGCGTCGCCCGCCATCAGGCGCCCCTGGTCACGGGCGAAGCCGCTCAGCGCGCCCTGGATCTCGCCTTCGAGATCACCCGTCAGATCCAGGCCGGCAACCGGGAATCGCCGCCGCTGCGCGGCCCGGATCCGGCCGGCACCACGCGATGAACCCGAGGCATGCCCTGATCATTGCGGGGGAGGCCAGCGGCGACCGGCTTGGCGCCGAGCTGGTCTGCGCCCTGAGCGGCGCTGGCGACTGGCGGTTTTGGGGCGCGGGGGGGGCGTGCCTGGCGGCCGCGGGGGTCGAGCTGGCTTTCGACCTGACTGCCCATGCCGTGGTCGGCCTCTGGGAGGTGGTCAAACATTACCCGGAGCTCCGGGCTCGGTTCCAGAGGCTCCTCCGCCTGGCCCGCGATCGCCAGCCGGATCTGGTCATCCTCGTCGATTACCCCGGATTCAACCTCCGCTTCGCCGCGGCTTTAAAACAGGCGGTCCGGTCGCGCAGCGGTCCCTTTCTCAACTGGCGCCCGCGCATCGCGTATTTCGTCTCGCCCCAGCTCTGGGCATGGCACGGCTCGCGGGTTCGGCAGATCGCGCGGGACGTCGACCTGATGCTCTGCATTTTTCCGTTCGAGCCGGCCTGGTATGCCGCGCGCGCGCCCGACTTGGCGGTTCAATTTGTCGGCCATCCCCTGGTGGATCGCTACGGATCGGCCTCGAAGGCGCCCGGCGCATCCGGCGCTCGGCCCGCCCCTGCCGGGGCCGGCGCTCGAACGCGCCCCGATCCATCGGCGGGCCATGCCGTCGAGCGCGTCCTGATGTTGCCGGGGAGCCGCGAGCGGGAGATCGACAGGCACTTGCCGGTCCTTCTGCCGGCAGCCGCCCGCCTTTCAGCCCGGGCATCCATCGAGCTGGAAATGGTCCTGCCCAACGAACGCCTCGCCGAAATGGCCCGCGCCCGCACGCCTCCCGGGCTTCGAATCCGGATCCTGACTGGCGGGCTGGAATCGGCCCTGGCCCGGGCCGATATCGCGATCGCCTCGTCGGGCACCGTGACCATGGAATGCGCCTTCTTTGGGGTGCCAGCGGTGGTGATCTATCGCACGTCCGCCAGCACCTATTGGCTGGGCAAGCGTTTTATCCGGGTACCGTATCTGGCCATGCCCAACCTTCTCGCGGGCGAGCGCGTCTATCCAGAGCTCATTCAGCGTGCGGCCACCCCCGAAGCCATCGCCCGCGAGGCGGGAGCCCTGCTGGACGATACGAGCCGGCGGCAGGCGATTCGACAGCGTCTGGCGGGTGTCATCGAGGCCCTGGGCCCTCCCGGGGCATGCCAGCGCGCCGCGCAAGCCATCCAATCCCTGTTTCCGGGTCAGGCGGCGTAGCGACAAGAGCGAGAGCCGGTTCCCAGCAAAGCTTGCATGCCGCGCGCTTTTACGGTTGAGTGGCTGACAGCCATTGTCCTTCTATGAAAGCGCCCCTCTGGGTTTGGAGCCGGGAGAATCATGCCCGTTCTTGCGGTTTCACATTGATCGAGCTGCTGGTGGTCATTGCGATCATCGCGATCCTGGCCGGGATGCTCCTGCCCGCCCTCGGCAAGGCCAAAGCCAAGGCTCAAGGCATCCAATGTGTCAACAACACCCGCCAGCTCATGCTGGCCTACCTGACCTATTCCCATGATTATGCCGACCGTGTGCCGGACGCTGCCAGTTGGATTGGCTCCGGCTGGCTGGACTGGACCACAAGCTCGGTGAATACAAATTTGAATCTGATCCTCGACCCTGTTCAGGCCGTCCTCGCCCAGTACATCAGCCAGTCGAAAAACATCTACAAATGCCCCGCCGATGTCTTCCTCAGCGCCATCCAGCGCCAGCGAGGCTGGACCAGCCGCACCCGGAGCGTCGCCATGAACGCCTTTTCCGGCGAATCCCCCGGCACCGATTCCTCCAAATATGGACTGTGGAGCGGCTTCGCAAAAATCACGGACATCCGCAAGCGCAGTCCGGTCAACATCTTCGTCCTCCTCGATGAGCACCCGGATTCGATCAACGACGGCTATTTCATCGCCATCCTGAGCGGGTATGGCGGCCAGTATGCCTGGTGCGACATCCCGGCCGCCTACCACAATGGCGCGTGTGGATTCGCCTTCGCCGACGGCCATTCCCAGATCAAGCGCTGGATGGGCCGGCTCCGCGCCCCGGAATGGCAGCGCGTCACGTTCCAGGACCGGCATGCCGGCGTGTTTCAGTGCGCCGACGCCCTCGACAAGAACGATATCGATTGGGTCAAGGATCGGATGGGCGACGCGAAGTAGCCTTTGCCTTCCGCTGCGGGGCAGGAGACCCGCCCGATCCCCGCACACCGCGGGGCAGAGGGCTGGGGGATGCAGGGAGATGGGCCGCCGCACCGAGAGGCGAGCGCTTTCATTCCGTTATGGAAAGCGCAAGGGGGCTTGCGCACTCCATGACGCTGGCGCGCATTCACTCAATCGAGCCATGGCTGCGCCAAGCGTTCTTGGAGTGCGGCAGTCCCGATGGCGGCTTACAGGTGGCGCGTGGCGCGCTCTTGCATCCACTGCGCATCCTTGTCCAGCACGCCGTTGAGCGGCGTCGGGTAAGGCCGCACGACACCAATGAGGGGCTTCTCGAGGATCTTGGGGCTGGTGAAGCGCTTCAGCTCCGAATGGCCATCAGCGAACGAAAACCCGCCGGAGCCGCCGTGGTAGCTCGCCGGGAAGTCGACGATCGTTTCCGTTGTGTTCGGATACACCATCATGTCGACGACGAACATCCCGTCGTTGATGCTGTCCTCGCGCTCGTCCAGGAAGACGAACGTGCGCGATGGGCCGGGAACGCGGAAATCGGTCGATTTCCGGTAGATGAAATACTCGTTATTGGACCAGTTCATGGGGCGGTCTTCACCCCGGCCGCCCACCCAGTTGAGCATCGACATGGTCCGCACCCGCGGCAGGACCCGGCCCCGGACGCTGACGACGCTGCGGTCGGAGGGGCACTTGAAGATCGAGGCGTTTTTTCCGCAGTATTTCCAGATGATGCTCTTGGTGATGTTCGCATTGACATCCCAGTTCTCGTTGTTGTTGCCGCTGTAATCGAGCCAGCCCCCCACCCATTCCCAGGGGCCGTGTTTGACAAAGGGCAGCACCTCGTTGCTGTCCTCGACGTACATGCGCCAGGCGAGCAGAAGCTGGCGATGGTTGTTCATGCAGGTGATCGCCTGGGCTTTGGCTTTGGCCTTCGAGAGCGCGGGCAGCAGCATCCCGGCCAGAATCGCGATGATGGCGATCACCACCAGAAGCTCGATCAGAGTGAATCCTGAATAGTTGGAACGACGGATTTTCATGGCATCAGTCATGCAGGCTGGCCGCTGCGATTGGAGCTCGCAGCGGGCCGGTCAACCGGGGCGGCGGGGCGCCTGCAACCGGCCCCGCCGCCCGGCCAAACTATACCTAGTGATACGCCTGGACTCGGTAATAGGCCATCCCGGCGGGCGCGTTAGTGTCCGTGAACGATGGGGTCGTCAGCTCGCCCGAAATATCGACGAACGAGCCGGGCGCGCCGAGGTCCACGGATCGGAATACGCGATACTTGGCGGTGCCGGCGGCCTCCCACGCCAGATCGAGGGACTGCTCCGTCTTGACGACGCTCGAGAGCTTGAACGGAGGCAGCGCTGACGCTTCGTTGTGGAAGATCAGGATCCGCCCGCCATCGTTGACGGTGCTGGTGTCGGTGACCACCAGGAACTTGCCGTCCGGCGAGAAGGCGAGGCTGGATTCATGGAAATCCATGACCCGCTCCGGGCGTTTCGGGTTCCTGGGTGGGAACGCCAGCTCCTTCACATCCGGCGTGAGGCCGCTGGGATCGACCGACCAGATCTCATCGAGGAGATCGTCGGCGAGCCAGAGCCGGCCCGTGGTGGGATCCGCGGTCACCGCGGCGCCCGATGCCGTCGCGCCGAGCGGCCAGAGGGTGCTCGGGTAGATGAAGCGAGAGAAACCGTTGGCATCGGTCGCGACGATCGTGCCTTCCTCACTCAAGGTGACCACCTCGCCGGATTGCGGCAGGGCGGCGATGCTGTTGAGGTTGCCGCTGCCGAGGGCCGTGGGAGTGGGGCCAGCCAGGAAGTTGCTGTAGTTGGTATGCCCGAGCTCGGTCGTGGATGGATCGATGACATAGATGGCGTTGTTGGCATCGCCGTCCAATCCGCGGTCGGCCACCACGATCATGCCCGGCTGCCCGATGGTGCCGGTGAAATTCATCGGCGCAATAATCAGGTCAATGCTGTCGTCATCCCGGTCGGTCAACACGGGATCGTTGAGCTCGGCGATCACGGTCTCGATGGCATTGCTTTCCCAGGGGGCCTGGAGGCGGCCCACGGACCGCGTGTAGTCGTTGTTGAAATCATGGCACCACCAGAGGGTGCCGTTGGTCTGGATGGCCAAGCCCGAGGGGCGATCCAGGCCGGTGACAATCGGCTTTGTGTCCACCTGCCAGGTCCCGCTGGCCACCTTGTCCGCCCGGTAAATCCCCCCGGCGGTTGCGTCGACCGCAAAGAGGATCGTCGTGTTGTCCCGCGGGTCCACCGTCGGCTTGCCGACGGGCACGCCGGGCAACTCGAGGACGGTGACGTTCGTGAAATGGGAGCTTGCGAAGCTGACGTCGTACGGCTTGCTCAGCGGCTCCGCCGTGGACACCAGGGACTTGATCTCGATGTCGTCAATGTAGACGGGCGGATGATTGGTGCCATTGGATGAGCTCCAGGCCGCCATGATCACCGGCGCCCAGTTGGTGGCCGTGCCGATGAAAGGCCCGCGATCGACAATGATCTCGGGAGTCGCGCTGCTGGGGTTCTTGACGATCGAGTAGCGTCCGGCGCTGGTATGGGTGGTCAGCCGGTACTGCTCCCACGTGCTCGGCAGATAATCGACCTGCGAATCAAGCCAGGCGGTGATGTAGTAGGTCAGCGAGGTCTCGTCGCCGATCGTGCCGTCGCGCGAGCCGTAACCGAGCAACGCGTTATCGCCCCCCAGGGTGTTGTTGTTCTCCGCGCCATAGAGCGACATCCGGAGATAATTGGCGGTCTGCCCGTCGACGGAGGAGGGCACCTGGGCCCACCAGGTGATCTCGACATCCGATTGGGGAGGCACGCCCCAGGCGATCGTGGCGCCGGCGCGCTGGCCATATTGCAGCTTGAGGCATTGATTGCCGCTGTGCGGCGCGACCACGTCGCGGCCCACGACCTGCACCTTGTTGGGCGCCAGCATCCGGCCGGTTCCCGTGCCATCGGTCTCGGTGGTGATCCAGGGGCCCGCGGGATCCGCGTCATCGGCTTCGTCCGCCCGCGCCGCATAGCCCTCGAACCCTTCAGTGAACGTCGTGGTCAGATCGATCGCTCCATCGACTGCGAGCTGAATATCGTCGATGATAAAATAGCCGTCATCCGCGGAATCGCCCTCGTGCTGGAGGCGGAGAACCGTGGGAACGGCGATTTCGCATCGGGCCAGATCGGCGTTCTCGATCACCGGGGTGTCCATGTTGTCGATGAACACCGTCATCTGCAGCGTGGCGGGATCGATGACGATCCGGTGGTGCTGCCAGGTGTCGTCGGTATGGGTGGCGGTGGTGGTTTTCCAGGCGCCGGTGCCAGCCACGCCATCGTAGTAGCGGATGGTGGCGGCGGTCGATTGGACCGAGCCGTAGGCGAGGTAGTCCTCGCCGTTGTGGTCCGATCCTTCGCCGCGCAGCGTGATGCGGAAGCCGCGGTTGCCGGGCGCTTTGTGGACATACATCCAAAAGTCGAGCTGGTAGCGGGACCCGCTCCGCGCGTCGAACAGGTAGATTTCGGCCAGCGTGCCGTTGCGGCAGAGGAGCGCCTGGCTCCCTCCGTGGGCTTGCCAATTGATCAGCTGAATTCCCGCGCCCGCCGTGTTGGGCGAGACGGCGGTATCGTCCGACACGTTCCACTCGTTGCCCGCCGGGTCGGCATCGGCGGCGTCGTCCAAGCTGGCGGCCGCGCCGGTGTAGGCCTCGAAGTCGTTCGAGTAAAACGTCGTTGCCGCTGCCGCCTGGAAGCAGGCAAGACCTCCGCAGGACAGGATGAGGAGCCACGCGGCAAACCAAGCCACCTGGCGCGATCGCGATGTGCAGTTTCCGATGGTTTTCATAACATGTTCGCTTCGACAGATCGTTTGCTGGGCCGGGAGGCCATCGCTCGAGAGAGTCGGGCGGTAGATCGCCTCCGCATGGAAGACCGAGACTCGGTGCTCTCTGCGGCCCACAGCGCCAAAATTCTGCCACGCCACAAGCGCGACGTCACGCGGAAATTCTCGCCCCATTCCGATTGAATTGGCGCCGGTCTCTTTCTATTGTTTCCGGCGTGATCGCGCTGATCGACTATGGATCCGGCAACCTGCGGAGCGTCGAGAAAGCGCTCCAGCACGTGGGAGCGGATGTTGGGCGTGTGCGGCGCCCCGAGGCCCTCGGCCGGGCCCGGGCTTTGGTCCTGCCCGGTGTCGGCGCGTTCGACGATTGCATCCAGGCCCTGGCGCGGCAGGAACTGCTGCCGGCCATCGCCGAGTTCATCCGATCCGGACGCCCATTCCTGGGGATCTGCGTCGGCTACCAGGCGCTGTTCGAAGGCAGCGACGAGTTCGGCAGCCAGGCCTCGGGCCTCGGCATTTTCAAGGGGCGCGTCGTCCGCTTCCATCCCGCCTCGCCCCTGAAGATCCCTCAGATCGGCTGGAACCGGCTCGAGATCGTTCGCCCCGGCTGCCCTCTCTACCGCGGGGTGCCCGATGGCAGCTACGTCTATTTCGTCCACAGCTACTACCCGCAGCCCGCCGATCCTGCCCTGGTCGCCACCCGCACCGATTACGGAGACGTGTTCGCATCCTCGATCTGGCGCGAGAATGTCTTCGGCACGCAGTTCCATCCGGAGAAAAGCCAGCGGATCGGTCTTCAGCTTCTCCGGAATTTTGTCGGCTTGGGGCGTTGATCGGGCTCGAGCCTCGGGCGGGCGGATCGAGCGAATGGCGGGTGCTGTGGCCGGGGATCCAGGAGCGTCCGGTGATACGGCCTTCTGCAATTTATTGGGAATCAAGAAGTTGGCGACCCTAACGGGATTCGAACCCGTGCCGCCACCGTGAAAGGGTGGTGTCCTAGGCCTCTAGACGATAGGGTCGTCCGCGAGGGGTGAATATACGGCTCGATCGGCCGATGTCACGCGGATTTTTTGGCGGCGACGGCTTCGGGCGAAAGACAAAATTCAAGATTGTCTCACACCCAACCGCTTCGCGAATGGAGCGAAAGACGTTCTTGCGCTTGGGGGGGGCAGGGGATGGCCGGCGGTGTGCTTGCCTGCTGGCGGCGGATTTCATAGGATCTCCTGGAAATCGGCTTCTTTATGACGCTGCTGCCGATCGCCGGACGAGAGATGCGGGTGGCGGCCCGCCGCACGGGCCTGTATCGCCAGCGATTCATCGCGGCGATCACCGCCACGATCTTGTTCGGGTTCTTCTACATCATTGGGCAGCGGGAAAGCGTGGCCCCATCGGCTTTGAGCCAGCGGTTCTTTTATACGGTCAGCCTGGCGGCATTCCTCTACGCGCTGACCGCGGGCGTTCATCTCACCTCCGACAGCTTGAGCCAAGAAGTACGCGAGGGGACCTTGGGGCTGCTGTTTCTGACCCCGCTTCGAGGATACGATATTGTCCTAGGCAAGCTGGCGGCCAGCTCGCTGTCGGCGGCGTACGGGATGGTGGCGATGCTTCCGATCCTGGCAGTCCCGCTGCTGATGGGCGGCGTTTCGGGGGCGACCTTCGGGCAGGTCGCCCTGCTGCTCCTGGCAACGCTCTTTTTCTCGCTGTCGTTCGGGATGCTGGTCTCGGCCTGGTGTCGCGTCGAGCGGCGGGCGGCTTCGGGCGCCTTGGCGGGCGTTCTGTTCATCGGAGGGGGATGGCCTATACTGCTCATGTGGGCGGCGGAATCCATGCCGGGGGTTGCTTTCGATGACTTCTGGCCGCTGATGCTTCCGAGTCCTGGGTTCGCCTTTGCCTACGCCTTCCGGAGCGGGATGCAAAGCGCAGCCGTGCCGGTCCAGTTCTTCATGTCGGTGGCGGCCATCCTTGGCAGCGGGACGCTTTTCCTGGCGCTGGCGTCGCACCGGATTCCGCGCTCGTTCCAGGAAAGGCCTGAGGGGGGGATCGTTCAGAGATGGCGTGCCGTCTTGCGGCGGTGGTCGCTCGGCCCCGCCGAGGGCCGGGTCCGCCAGCGCCGGCGTTGGTTGGACATCCACCCCATCCTATGGCTCCAGGAGCGGCACCGCTGGCCGTGCGTCATCCCGTGGCTGGTGCTGGGATTGCTCGCCCTCGGCTATCTGGCGGGCTTTGCCCAGTGGGGAGAGGATTGGCTCAGCTACCCGGTATGCGTTCTGGCCGTTCTGGCCTTGCACGCGACCTTGAAGATCCAGGTCGCGAATGCGGCCGGGCATGGCTTCACCGACGCGCGCCACTCGGGCCTTCTGGCGCTGGTTCTGGGAACGCCGCTGTCGGTAAGCGAGATTGTCGGAGGTCATCGGCGCGCCTTGCGGCGCCAGTTCGATCGTGTGGCGGCGCTGGTGTTCGCGCTCGATATCGTATTCATGGTTATCGCCTTGGAAGATGCGGGTGTGACGTGGAATCAAGGGGATTGGTGGGACAGCTTCGCTCCGTTCCTGGTTGCCATCGTCCTGCTGCCTATCGATTATCTGGTGCTGGTCCGGGTGGGGTTATGGCAGAGCCTGATCCGCAAGTCGGGGGTGCAGGCAGCCCGCTGGACCATCTTTCTGATCCTGGTCATGCCGTGGGCGGCCTTCGGCGCCGCCATGGCCATTTGGGGCACGACGGCCTTGTCCCGCAACCTGCCGAACCTCGAACAACCGCACCAGGCCGCCTGGGTCTGGGCCGGGATCGGAATTGCGATCGACCTCTATTTCGGTCTCCAGGCCGCCTGCCGGCTGCCCGACGAGATCCGAAGCCGCGCTTCCGGGTAGGGATGCGGATGGAGGGGCGAGGCGGTAACGAAGAAAGCCCCGCCCTTCGAGGGGCGGGGCTGGCGGGAAAAGGCCGGCGCTGCGCGCCGATCAGCGGGTCCCGGGGGTTGGGGTTGCGGGGCTGTTGGTGTCCGTGAGGCTGGTGCCGCCCTCGACCGGCTTCAAGAACTCGGCGGGCGCGTTGGCGTTGAGCTGGGCGATGACTTCGTCGCTCAGGTCGTTCTGGCCGTTGGTGTAGGCGACAAAGGGCGTGTTGACGACCGTGCGCGCGGAGCTGTCCAGCACGAGGGTGTAGCCGCCGGCTTTGGACTTGGTGTCGACGACCTCGAGGATTTCGCGGAGGATGGCGTCGCGCATGCGGCGGGTCTGTTCGCCGAGGGTGGTCTGAGCGGTGCGGTTGAACTGCTGGATCTGGTTCTCCATCTCCTTGATCTCGCGCAGCTTGACCTCGGCGTTCTTCTTGCGCTTGTCGCGCTCCTCGGTCGAGATGGCCTGGTCGTTGGCGCTATCGAGCAGCTTCTGGTACTCCTCGTTGGCTTTTTGGTAGCCGTCGAAGAGCTCTTTCTGCTGTTTTTCGAACTCGGTCCGGCGGTCCTTGAGCTGGGTGTCGGCCTGGTTGCGCTTCCAGTAGCTGTCGAAGATTTTTCCGAGATTGACCGTGCCGATTTTGAGCTGGGCGTGGGCGGCAGGGGCCATGCCCCAGCAAAGAACCGCGGCCAGAAGGGTGAGGATCGGTAGTTTTTTCATAGATTCACAGACTAAAATTCACGAGTGTAACCCACGCCGAAATGGAATTGGCCGCTGTCGCCCGTATGGCGGCCGGTGGTGATGGGGATGCCGTAGTCGAAGCGCAGCGGGCCGAAGGGGGAGTTGAAGCGGATCCCAACGCCCCAGTTGTCGAGGTACTCGCCCGGATCGAACTCATAGGCTTTGCGGTAGACATTGCCGATATCATAGAAAAGAGCCAGGCGCAATCGTTCAAAAATCAGCGGCACGCTGTATTCGGCCGATGCGAACCAGTAGGAGCCGCCGCCCACGGGCTCGGCGCCCTGGGATCCGTCCTCGAAGGTGTCATCGGAGCCGGCCATGCGGTAATCGAAGCCGCGCAGGGTGTACATGCCGCCCAGGAACCAGCGCTCGTAGAACGGCACAGTCTCGCTGTCGCCGTACGAATCGACCACGCCGGCGGCGCCGGTCAACTCGATGATGTGCTTATCGGCCAAACCGCGGAAATACCATGTGCTGCGCAGCTCGAATCGGTAGAAGTCCTTCTCGGCGCCCAGGGGCCCGCCGGCGATGTCTGCCGTCAGCTCCGTGCGCTGCCCGCGGTCGGGCTGCAAGGCGTGGTTGCGCGTGTCATAGGCGATCGAGACTCCGGCTTCGGACAGGAGGCTATATCCCTCCTCCGCCTGGATCGAGGGGGGGGCGCCGTCGATGACATCGACGATGCCGATGTTCTGCAAGGTGTAGCTGACGCCGCCAATGAGGTTCTCGGTGCCCAGGGCGCGCTTGAGCCCGACCCGGCCGCCCGTCTGCCGCTCTTCGTAGTAGTCGTTGGGGCTGAGAAAGTCCAGCTGGCGATGGAATCCATCCACCGAAAGCGCCAGCTTGCGCCCCAGGAACCAGGGCTCGACGAAGTTCAGCGTGTAATCCTGCCGCACGCTGCCGACCGCGACGCGCAGACGCAGCTTCTGCCCGCCGCCCTGGAAGGCGGGCGGCTGGAACAGGTCGAAATTCCCCTGATACAGCTCGACGAAACCGACGATTTCGTCGATGGTGCTGAAGCCGGCGCCGAAATAGAGGCGGCCGGTGTTTTTCTCCTCGACGCCCACGACCAGGTTTTTGCGGTTGGGCACGTCGGTGGGCTCGACCTGGGTCTCGACCTTCTCGAAATAGCCCAGCCCCTCGAGCCGGGTTCGGCTCCGCTTGGCCCGGGTCATGTCGAAGACCTCGCCCGGGATCACCGACAGCTCGCGGCGGATCACGCGGTCCTTGGTCTTGGTGTTTCCCCGGATATCGATCTTCTCGATGTAGGAAGGCTCCCCTTCGGCGACCTGGTAGACGATATCCATCGTGCCGGTTTCGACGTTGGGGTTGCGGACGGCGCGAACGGGTATGCGGTCGGCGTTGTCCTGGCCGATGTAGCCTTTGGATCCGTAGAAGTCCTGGATCGCCTCGACGTCCTGGATCAGGCCCCGGGGCGTGAATGTTTCGCCCACGCCCATCAAGGGCTGGATGGTTTTCCCCTCGACCACAACCCCCTGCTGGATCTGGTCCGTGCCAAAGGTCGAGTTGCCCTTGAACTCGACGGCGCCCACCTTGTACTGCCGCCCTTCGGAGATGTGGAAATCCAGGGCGATCCAGCCGGGTTCGACCGTGCGGAACTGGACGTCATCGAGGGAGAAATCGATGTAACCCTCGCTGCGGTAATGCTGGGCGAGCTTTTCCCGGTCGTCCTCGAGCTGCTCATCCTTGAGCACCCCGCTGCCGGTGATCCAGGAGAGCATCCAGCGGCGGCGGGTCTTGACGACCCGGCGGAGCTTATTTTCCGAGATGGCCTGGGCGCCGATGAAGTTCACCTCTTTAATGCGGACGCGCGGGCTTTCCTTGATCTCGAAGAGGACCTTGCCCCGGCCGGCCTGCTCGTCGATGTCCTTGAGCTTGTAATCGACCTGGGTCTTCTGGTAGCCCTTTTTCTGGTAAAGCTTGAGGATCTCCTGCTTGTCGGCGAAGAGCTTTCGCTCGTCGATCGGCTCGCCGGTCTTGGACGTGATCTTGCGCAGCAGGCGTTTGCGGCTGTATTTCGAGTTGCCGGAGAACTCGATCTCCATCAGGACTGGCTTCCCCACCAGGACGTAGGTCAGGCTCACGCCCTGGGAAGAGCGGTCCTCGCCGACGCGGACATTGCTGAAATAGCCGGTGGCGTAAAGGCTGCGGACATCCGAATCGATGGCGGCTCGGCTGTAGGGGGCGCCGACCCGGGTGCGGATATTGGCGCGGATCAAGTCCTCGCTGGCGGCGGGAGGGCCGACCTGCTCGATCTGGATCCTCTGGACGGGGGGGGCCTCCGCCACCTGGGCCAGGGCCAGCGGGGCCGCGGCCAGCAGCAGCGCGGCCAACATCGCATACCGGCGTAGCAACACTTTCATATCCGATCAGGCATCCATCGGCACGTCCCCGGCGCCAATCTTCGGCGCGTTCCGGAACCGGGTGATTCCGCGGAAGAACGTCAGCCGAACGTCTCCCGTGGGCCCGTTGCGCTGTTTAGCCACCAGGAGGTTCACCGGCACCACATCCGCATCCTGGCTCTCATCTTCCTCGCCGGGCTTTCGTCCTTCGGACGATTCCGGCTTATAAAGCAGGCCCACCAAGTCGGCATCCTGCTCGATGGAACCGGACTCGCGCAGATCCGACAGCCGAGGCTTTCGGTTCTTTTCCTTCTCGATCTCGCGGTTCAGCTGGCTGAGCACGACCACCGGAATCTTGAGTTCCTTGGCCAACGCTTTGAGACCGCTGGATATGTCCGCAATTTCCTGCTGGCGATTCTCAGCCCGCCTCGAAGTAGAATGAAGCAATTGGAGGTAGTCAACCACAAATAACTTGATCCCATGCTGTTTCGCCATCCGCCGGGCCCGGGCCCGCAGCTGGAGAATCGACAGGGCCGGCGTGTCGTCGATGAACAGCGGCGCCCCGGCCAGCCGGCTCGCCGCACCGGTCAGCTTGGGAAAATCCCGCTCGACCAGGAATCCTTCGCGCATGCTCCGCAGGTTGACTTCCGCCCGCGAGCAGAGCATGCGCAGGACCAGCGATTCGGCGGTCATCTCGAGGCTGAACACCCCCACCGGCAGCCGCTGCTCCACCGACACGTACTCCGCAATGTTCAGGGCGAACGATGTCTTGCCCATGCTCGGCCGGGCCGCAATCACGATCATCTCCCCCTCGTGCAGCCCGGCGGACATCCGGTCCAGATCCGTGAATCCCGTCGCCAGCCCTGTCAGCAGCCCCTTGCGCTCCTGGAATTCCTCGACGGTGTTGATAGCGTGATTGACGAGGTCCTTGATGGATCGGTTGACGTGCTCCTCGCGTTCCTGGCTGATCTGCAGCACCTGGCGCTCGACTTCGTCCAGGAAGCGCTCGACCTCGCCTTCGCACTCGAACACGTTGCCGGCCAAGCGGGTGCAGGTCTGGATCACCTTCCGCAGCAGGTATTTCTCGCGGAGGATCTCGAGGTAATAGCCGAGGTTGGCCGCCGACGGCACCATCTCGGGCAGAGAGCTCAGGTAGGCGGCTCCGCCCGCCTCTTCGAGGAGGCGATTGTCCTGGAGGCGCTGGTGAACGGTGACGAGGTCGATCGCGTCGTTCCGGTCATGCATCTGGACCAGCAGCCGGAACAGCACCTGGTGCCGCACGTCATAGAAGCAATCGGCTCCGGCCTTGAGCTTCTCCAGGCAGAGCCCCAAGTTATCGTTCGGCGCAAGGAGGATGCACCCCATCACGCCTTGTTCGGCCTCGACCGAGTGGGGCGGCGATCGGTTGACCCGGCCCTCGTCGTCGATGACCAGGTGCCCGGCTCCGCCCCGATGCAAGTCCACCGCCGCGGGTGAATCCGTGGTAGGATTGTTCGACACGCCCACCAGCAGAGAAGAAATCCGGCCGGTTGGCAACGGCTTTTTCTTCACCGCCATTCACCGGTTATTCAGGCCCCGTCAGATTCCCCTTGCCGCGCGCCCGGGTCTGCCTCTTGAATACGGGGGACATGCCGCCGATTCGACTGCACCGGTTGCTTCCGCCGCCGGCTTCATGCCGCGGCCAAAGGATCCATGTTTTGGTCCTGGGCGCCCTCCTGCTGGCGGCGGGCTGCCGGCACGCATCTCCCCCCTTCTACCCGCTGGGCATCTACAGCGTCCGGTCGACCAACGATTTCGCCGCCATCAGCGCCGCGGGCTTCACGGTCGTGTCCGGCCCGGCCGAGCCGGGCTATCTCGGCGCCGCCCGGACTGCGGGGCTGCGCGTCCTGGCCAGCTTTGGCACCCGGGCGGGCGGGAAGTTCGACGAGGCCAAGGCGCGGGAGGCCGTGGCCCGGTTCGATCGTCATCCGGCGCTGTGGGCGTGGTATCTGGCTGACGAGCCGGATCTCAACGGTGTGTCCCCGCCTCAGGTCGAGCGGGCGCATCGGGCCCTGAAGCGAGCGGGCGCCGGCAAGCCGACGGCCCTGGTCTTGAGCAAGGGGTATGAGGCTCTTCACTATGCCCCGATCGCCGACATCACCATGATCGATTATTATCCGATCTCGTGGCTTCCTTTGGCGGCGTTTCCGAAGCAAGTCCGCCAGGCCCGGCTGGCCCTGGGCCGGAGCCGGCCGATGGTGGCTGTCATCCAGGCCTTCGATTGGAGCCGATATCCCGCATTCCATTTCCCGGAGAAGGATCTGCGGGCGCCGACGCCGGAGGAGCTGCGGTGCATGGCCTACGCCGCCCTGGTCTGCCGGGCGACGGGTCTGTTCTTTTATCCCTTCAACGATGGCTGCTGGGACATGCGCCGGGAGCCCCGGATGTGGGAGGCGCTCTGCGGCCTTGTCACCGAGATCCGGGAACGGCAACCGCTCTTCCAGTCCCGCCAGCTCTGGTGGCCTTACACCGTCCGGTTCGGAGATCCGCTCCGCCGATTCAACGCGGCCCTGGAAGCCGCCATCCAGCCCGCTTTCCTGCGGGTTCGCCGGGGCAGCCAATGCGTCCCCGCCGGCGACTATCTCCTGGCCGTGAATACCACCGATCAGGCCCACTCGTATCGGATCTCCCTGCCGTATCCTCGCGAGTCGCTCGTGCCTGTGCTCGGGGAGGATCGGGCATGCCCCGTGGCGAGCCACTGGCTCACAGACGAGTTCGCGCCCTGGGCGGTCCATGTCTACGGTCCCCTGACAGGGCGGGACAAGCCTCTTGGGCCGGCGCCCATCGAGCTCGACGAATGAGGCCGCGCGATCCAGCGTCCGGCGGCTCGATCCTGCTTGCCGCCCCGCTCCTGCTCAGCCTCCTGGCCGCAGGCTGCCGGCCATCCGAATCCGGCCTCGTCCGCCAGCTCGAGGCCGCCCTTGCATCACCCCCAGCGTGCGCCCCCCTGGCCATCGAGTATCCTTGGGATGAAACGATGTTCCCGCCCGAGATCGTGCCGCCGACTGTCTTCTGGAGCGATTCGCAATCGGGGGCGAGCCGATGGTGGATATCTCGCCCATGCTCCACGACCTGCTGGGCATTCACTACGGGTCTGTGCAAAAATTAATACCGATTTTGCTGGAGGGGATTGGGCGGGCTGGCAAGGCGCGACGAGCGAGCATACCCGCGCGGTCTGTGAGCGAGGAGCAACACAGCTAGCGCGCCCAAGGCCCCCAGCCCTGCGGGGCGGGGCGGCGCCGGGCCATCTGCTTCGTTGCTCGGTCGGTCGAGTATCGCAGGGGATACACTCCCTCCCTTGCGCCTCGCATCTGGCCCGGCGGCGCTCCCGCCAAAATCGGAAGTAATTTTTGCACAGACCCTACGCCCGGGCTGGCCAGTGGTCCGACGCAGCCCGGTGCGCCGAGCGGGCCATGGCTCTGGCTGTGGCGGCCCGGAACGAGGAGTTCGCCCGCGAGATCCAGGAGCGCCTCGAGCAGTACCGGCGGCGGCCCTGACCCGCCCCTCCCCGGCGAAAGCTTGCGATCGGCTGCGCCATCGGATAGGGTTCGCCCGGTATGGACGACCAACCTCCGCCGGTGTACCCCGCGCCGCCTCCCATGGCGCCGGCGCCATCCCATTCCCGGCGCCCCGCGGGGCGCGGATGGCTCATCCTGGGCATTGTGACGGCGGTGGTTCTCGTCTTTCTCCTCCTGGGTGTCGTGGTGGAGACGGGCATTCACCTCCTGCCCCGGTCGCTCGGGATGGGGCCGGCTCTGGTGGCTCTGGACGAGACCTTGATCGAGAACAACCGCAGCTCGAGCAAGATCGCCGTCCTCGAGGTCTCGGGCCTCATCACCGGCGGCTATCTCCAAAGCGACACCTACAACTCGGTCAACCTCCTGGTCCAGCAGTTGAAGCGCGCCGCCGCCGACACCGCCGTCAAGGCCGTCATCCTCCGGGTCGACTCGCCGGGCGGAGAAGTCATGGCCGCCGATGAAATGTATCGCGCGCTGATCGAGTTCCAGAACGAAACGGACAAGCCGGTCGTGGCCAGCATGGGCGGTCTGGCTGCCTCCGGCGGCTATTACATCAGCGCGCCCTGCCGCTGGATTCTCGCCCACGAGCTCACGCTTACCGGCAGCATCGGCGTCATCATGCACGGCTTCAATTACCGGGGCCTTCTCGACAAGGTCGGCGTCCGGCCCGAGGTCTACAAGAGCGGCCGTTTCAAGGACATGCTCAGCGGCAGCAAGCGCGAGGAGGAGATCGCGCCCGAGGAGCGCGCCATGGTCCAGACGCTCATCGACCGGACCTTCGACCATTTCAAGCAGGTCGTCCGGGACGGCCGCGATCCGGCCCGAAGACGGAATCCCGAGGAGGCCAAGGCACTCAGCCGGAACTGGGAACAGTTCGCCGACGGACGGATCCTGTCGGGGCGCGAGGCCTGCGACCTGGGATTCATCGACGAGCTCGGCGATTTCAAGGCCGCCGTGCAGCGCGCCTTGAAGCTGGCCGGCATCCCGAATGCCAACCTCGTCCGCTACGATCCACCTGCGCCGCTGTTCGACATCTTCAGCTGGCTGGCCGAATCCCGCCACAACAAGGTGAAGATCGATCTGGGCATGGGATGGCCTCCGCCCGAATCCGGCCGGCTCTACTTTCTCTCGCCCGCCCTGCCGCGCTAGCCCTTGCCCGCCCGCGCCCCCGATCTATGATCACGCCGATGAGCCGCGACAATCTGCTGATGGTCGCCGACAGCGAGCACAATGCCGACATGCTTTACGCGGTGGGCATGTTCGTGCCGGACCCGTTCATCTTTCTGGCGCTGGGCCGGCGGCCCGTGATCGTGCTGCCCGACCTGGAGGTGGACCGGGCCCGGCGCCTGGCGCGCCACTGCCGGATCCTGAGCCTGAGCCGGTGCGTCCGCCGTCTCGAGCGGTCCGGCCGGCATCAGCCTGACATCGCCGAAGTCATCCAGCAGGTCCTTCAAGCCCACCGCCGGCGCAAGGTGCTCGTCTCCCCGGCGTTCCCCCACGGCATCGCCCAACGCCTGCGCCGCCTCCACATCAAGGTCAAAGTCAAGAAAGGCCCGTTTCTGCCCCAGCGCGAAATCAAGCGCGCCGACGAAATCAAGAAGATCAGCGCTGCCCTGACCATGGCGGAGGTGGGGCTTGCCGAGGCCATCCAGGTGCTCCGGTCCTCGAAGATCGCCCGGAACGGCCGGCTCCAATACCGGAATCTGCCCCTCACCTCGGAGCGGCTTCGGACCGTCATCGAGGTTGCCATCCTCCAAGCCGGCGGGTTCGCGGCGCACACCATCGTAGCGGGCGGGGCTCAGGCCAGCGAGCCCCACGAGCATGGCCATGGCGCCCTCCGCGCCCACCAGCCCATCATCATCGACGTGTTCCCCCGCTCCCAAAAGACCGGCTACTGCGGCGACATCACCCGGACCATCGTCCGCGGCCGGGCCAGCGAAGCCGTCCGCCGGCTCTACCATGCAGTCAGCCGCGCCCAGAGCCTGGCCCTCTCCCTCCTCCGCTCCCATACCCCCTGCGAGATGGTCCATCGCTCCGTCCAGGAGTTCTTTTCAAGCGAAGGCTACAAGACCAGACGCCACAACGGCCGGTTGCAGGGTTTCTTTCACGGCCTGGGCCATGGCCTGGGCCTCGAAATCCACGAAAGCCCCCGCATCGGCCCCGGCTCCGCCGACACCCTGCTTCCCGGCCATGTCGTCACCGTCGAGCCCGGGCTCTACTACCCCGACGTCGGCAGCGTCCGCCTCGAAGACGTCGCCCTCATCACCCACTCGAATCCCCGCAACCTCACCAAGTTCGAGAAGGTTCTCGAGGTCTGATCCTGGGCGGCGGAGCGATCGCGCCCCCCGGCTCTACTGCCGGATCCGATAGAACCGTGCGGGCAGGGCCGGATCGGCCAGGAGCGGGTTCGGCGCGTTGGGCAGAGGCGTCCAGGCCCCGCCAATCGAGTCGGCGAACTCGAGAACGCCGGGGCCGGTCCATGAGATCCGGACCTGGCCGCCCTGCCATGCCGGAGGATCGAATTTGGCTTCGGGCATCACCAGGGGCTGGCCAAGGGCCCAGCTGGCGGCGGCGTCGAAGAGCTTGAGGCCAGCCGGGTTCAAGCTGGCGAAGGCATTTTCCTGCAGGAAGATGTGGACGCGCCGCCCGGGCGCCGGCGTGGCGCCGTCGATCATGAGATCGCCGGTCTCGTATGCATAGATGCAAGGCTGGCTCGGATTGTTCGCGATGGTGGCGATCACATCGGCGGTGTTGGTATTGGGCAGGCCCCAGGTGAAGGTCTGCGCGCTGCTGACGACAACCAGCGGGCCGGCGGTGAATCCGGCGGCGATGGGATGCGCCGGATTGACAATGTCGATCGTGGTTTGACCGCTGGGCTCGTCATGATCGGCGCTGCCGTCGAGGGTCATGAGGTAGTCGTTCTGGAGGCCGACTTCCCAGTTCAGGATCGGGATCGGGACCAGAGTGAACCGCCCGCCGACATTCCCCGAGCTGAGCGTCGCGGATGTGATCAGAAGGATCATGTCCTGAAGATCCTCGACCTGGGCCGTGTTATCATCCAGGGGGACGACCTCGAACCCGAACGTCTCGAGACGCGCTTTGACGCCGGCGTCGCTGGGGTTGAGGCTGTCCGGGTTCGCGACCACGAGGGCGATCTTGGGGCCGCGGATGGTGCGGAAGGACCACGAGTTCGAGCTCGATCCATAGGCGATTCCGACGGTGCAAAGGAGGCCTTGGGCCAGCGGTTCAGGCGGCTGATAGCGGAGGGTGGTCACATTGCTGACGGTTTGAGAGGTGGGCGCGACCTCGGCGCCGTTGAGATACATTTTGACGGGGTTGCTGCCGAGGTCGACCAGGCGGGCTTCGATGGCGGTATCGACGGGGAGCGTGGCGGCATTGGCGGCGGGGCTGACGCTTTGGACATAGGGCAGGGCGGGGCCGGTGTAGTTTCGATAGGCCCTGATCGCATTCGTTTGGGCGCGGTCGTTGATGAGCCATTTGTTTCCCTGGGCGTCGACGGAGAAGAATTCGAGGCTTGCGACGCCGTCCCAAGCCTGGAAGTAGAGCAAGCGGATGGGGTAAAGGCCATCGGTGGGGACATAGACGAGGGTGGTGGTGTTGGCGGCGGTGCGGGTGCCATTGACGGCCATGAGCTGAGGGGCGAAGAGGTCCTGGGGCGCCTGGCCGAGGCTGATGCGGAAGCCGTCGTCGCTGTTGACGCCGAGCGTGTGCAGGCCGGCCTTGAGCTCGAGATGGGTCAGCATCTCGAACGCGGCGTTGTCGCCGGAAAACTCGTCGCCAGGAAGGCCCGGGATGGGTTCGTCGAAATAGTTGTTCAGCCAGGAGAAATTGCCCGAGCCCGCCTGCTGCAGGTCCCAATTCAGATAATCCTCGTCGATGAACTCGGGCCCGCCTGTGATGTGGTTCGCATAGGGCTGACCCGTCAGGGGATCGATCAACTGGCCGCGAATCTGGTTCTCGGCGCGGGTGATGTTGTGCGTGAGGGAGGCGTCGAAGCGGGTTTGGTGGGCGCGGATCCGGAAGCCCGAGGTGTCGAGATCGACCGTGCCGGCCGGGCGCGCGAGCTGGGCGCCGAGCGTCCGATAGACAGGCACAACAAAGCTCAGGCTGGCGGTCAGGTTGGTGGCGGGAGTGCCGGTGACATCGAAGGCGAGCTCGACGGGATGGGTCGAGCCTGAGGGAAAGATGTTGGTGCGAGAGTAAAGGATCCGGACCAGCTCGTTCGAGACCAGAATCTCGACGGGGACGGCGGCGCCATCGAGCGCGACCTGGACGGTATTGGTGTTGACGAGGCGGGGAGGGGTCTGTGTGAGGTCGATCGTGAAGCCGAAGGGCTGGCTCGTGAGGCGGTTGACCGTGGGGAGGATGTCGACGGGAGCGGATCCTTGCGAGAGCTGGAACCCGGCGATGAAACTCTCGTTCAAGTTCGATCCGGCGCCAGGGTAGAGAGAGCCGACGTCATCGTTGTCGCGAACGGTGACGACGGCCTCGTTGACGCCGTCGGAGCGGAAAGCGACGGTGGAGATGACAGGATCGGGAGGCCCGACCTGCGAGCCGCCGAACTGGCTGAGCACGGGGCCGGTCCCCCAGCTCTGTTTGAGATCGTCGACAGCGAGGCGATCGGCGCTATCGGCATCGGTGACCACAATGTCGATGGTGGGCTTGGCGTCGTTGTTGCCGTCGTGATGCCACATCTTGAGCTCGTAGGAGCCCGCAGCGAGCCCCTGGAATCGCATGACGATTGGGGTCGAACGTTTGAACGCGGTGGTGAGCATCTGGGCGAGCGGGATGCCGGCGTTGACCGTGCTGCGCTGGCGGGTGTCGACGCTGTCGAACGCCACCGTGAACGACGCATCGAAATCGGCGGAGAACTCGTGAGAGAGAGCCGTGTTGCCAACCCGGTCGGGCGTGATCCAGCCGATCCAGCCCTCCTGAGCGGGGGCCGGGGGGCCGCCGGAGGGCGAGCCGCCGACATCGACTTTGATTTCCGCCATGGCCGAGGCGGCGCACAAGGAAAAGATTACGACGGCCATCCAGGCGATGGTTCGTTTCATAGGTGTTGGGGTGAATCGAGTTGTGTGCGGTTGATTGAAACGGAAGCGTCGTCAAAGTCAATATCCATTACGAATGTTCATTGATCGGATCAGAAGGCGGAAAGTGCTGTTGGCCACCGCGGAGAAGAGATTTCACCGCGAAGAAGAAATTCATTGGGAAATCAGGAACCCAGGAAAGGGAATGAAATCGAGGCAATATGGCCCCCTCCCTGTCCCTCCCCATGAACCTGCCCTGCCGGGGCGCGGCCTTCAGGCCGCTGCAACACGCGACAGGCTGAACACGCGGCAGCGGGCTAAAGCCCTATCAACACGGTTCATGGCCCCGATGCGTGACAGGTCGTTTGTCAGCAACGCTCTCCCTGTCCCTCCCCCTGCTGTGCGGGGCGAGGGAAATCAGAGCAGGTTTGCAGGAGAGCGGGTGGTGTCGGCGGGCAGCTTGTCATCGGGCAGCTTCCCGCAGGGCGGCGGCGCGGGCATCGAGGATCTTGGCAGAGACAGTCGTCGCGGTGCCGAGCTCCTGGGCGAAGGTCGAGACCTTGAACTCCTCGATGAGCCAGCGGAGCTCGATCCAGAGGGTGCGGATGGAATCGCTGGATTCCGCGGCCGCTCGAGTCAGGCGGAGGCAATCGAGATAGGGCGCAACTCGAGCGGCTTTCTCGGCGTCCTTGGCGGGGCTCAAGGCGGCGCGGTCGGAACGGATGACCAGCGCGCGAAGGTATCGGATGATGTGAGCCAGACGCGCGAACGGGGTCGAGCGAAGGAAACCCGGGTGGACAAGGCGCTCGAGGTCGGCGCGCAGGGTGGAGTATGGACGGCGATGAAGGAGGATTTGCTGCCGGAGCTCGAGGATCTGGCCCAGCCGATCGGAGAACCGGGGCACGAGGTCTCGGATCTCGAGGTGGGCGCGGTCGATGAAAGAGGCGAACCCGGCAGCGGTGAGGGGCGGCAGGGGCGGATCGACCAGCAGATGAGCGCGGAAGTGGCACTCGGCATCGTGGATGAACGGTTCGATGGGGCCGAGCGTTGCGCAGAGGACCTGGCGCCGGCAGGCCTGGCGGAGGTCTTTCATCAGCCAGGCGAGATCGCGGGCGAGGACGAGCTCGGCCAGCCGTGGCAGACCCGATCGAGTGGCCCGGGCGGCATCGGCGGCCGCACGGAACAGGCGGAGGTGGACGTCGCCCTGATCGAGGTCAAGCCCGGGAAAGGCACGCAGCGGGAAGCCAGCGATTTCGGCGACGAGGATCGATTCGGGAAGATCGCCCAGGGTCCAGTGGGTGAGGCGGTAGCGCTCCCACTGGCGGACGGCGCGCTGCCAGGCATCGGATTCGGCGGTGGAATCGTGGCGGGAGAGTCGGTCGCGGAGGGCCTCGAGGCCGCGGTCGGCGGCCAGCGGCTGGCTCTGAGGGCCGACCGCCTCGAGCCGCGGCTGGAGGTGGGATGGGAGATCGGCTGCGGGCCAATCCGCCACGGGAACGGCGACGCCGTAATGGTCGAGAACGAAGCGGCTGACGGCTTTCAGATAATGGGAATCGCGGGGTGCGAGTGCTCGAGCCATTTCGCGGGCTTTGGGGGCGAGGGGCAGGAGCTGGCGGCGGATGGATTTGGGCAGGTGGTGGAGCATGTGGACGAGCCGCTCCTCGCGAAGGCATGGCACGAGCCACTCGAGGAGGCCGGGCTCGATCACTTCGGCAAGGGTGACGGGGAGGTGGAGCGTGACGCCATCGTGGTCCTGGCCCGGCGCATACGAATAGGTCACTGGCAGCGATTGATCGCCCACGGGGACCGTGTCCGGGAATCGCTCTAAATCGAATTCGGCGGCGTGATCGCCGAGGAGATCGGCGGGCTGGGCGTGGAGGAACGATGGCGCCCGGTGGACTTGTTCGCGGAGGAGACGGTTCAGGGCGACGACGGATGAAACCGGCGGCATCTGCTGCCGGTAAAAGGCCTCGAAAACGGCATCGAGATCGGGGATCACCCGGTGCCGAAGCCGGGTTTGCCAGATCTCGATCTTCTGCCGGAGCTGGTGGTTATGTTCGAGGAACCGATAGAGGGGAGCGACAGCTGAGGGCGGGCCAACCAGCTCGGTGGAAGACCGAGCCGGGTCATCAAGATCGAGCCGCCTCCTGGCGTCGGCGGCTGCGGCGGGCCTCGCGACCTCGGCGGCTGCGGGAGGAGGATGGGAGGCCGCCCAGTGGTCGCGGATCTGTTCTTCGATCAGGGCCGCGCGGATGAACAAAGCCGCGGCCCCTTCCGGATCCACGCGCTCGAACGGGATGGAATGATCCTGGACGGTGAGGCCGTTCAGGGTCACCGTCTCATTGACAAGGACGCGGCCGGAAGACGGATCGAAGCGCGGATCCCGGTGTTTGCGCCGGCAGAGGTGGGGGGCAAGCTCGAGAATCCACGCGGAATCGATGGCGGCAGCGGTGCGGAGGAAGAGCCTCGAGGTTTCGACCAGCTCGCCGGCAACGAGCCAGTCGGGCTGGTGAGATGCAGGGTTAGAGGCTTCGCCGCGTGAGGGCACGCGGCCTACATTGCGCGCGTTGGCCGCCGTGTAGGCCGGGTCCCCTGAAGCGGCGTTTGCAGCCCCGCCGCGTGAGGGCACGCGGCCTACATTGCGCGCGTCGGCCGCCGTGTAGGCCGGGTCCCCTGACCCGGCGTTTGCAACCCTGCCGCGCGGGGCCGCGCCGCCGGGGGTCTTTGGACAGGACGCGGTTTTATGGAACAGGCCGGAGCCGGGGAAGATCATGGCGGTGCGGCTGCCGGCGATCTGGTAGAGGTTCCTCTCCGCGCGGCGCGCAACGTTGCTCCAGAGGCCGGTGAGGATCGATCGATGGATGGCAGCCGGGCTGGCAGGAGCGGGCGGGGTCTGGAATCCGCCGAGCTCGGCGAGGGATTCCTCGAGCTGGGCGTGGAGGTCGCGCCATTCGCGCATGCGCCGGTAGGAGAGGAAGTGGGATCGGCAGAACTTGCGGAGCTGGTTCTGGGTCTTGAGGGTGTCCCAGGTGTCGTGATAGGCGTTCCAGATATTGAGGAGGGCGAGGAAATCGGAGCTGGGATCCTGGAACCGGCGCTGGGCGGCGTCGGCGCTGGCCTGCTGGTCGAGGGGGCGCTCGCGGGGATCCTGAATGCTGAGGCCGGCGGCGATGACCAGGACTTCCGGGAGCGCGTTTTCGTGCCGGGCCTCGAGAATCATGCGGCCGATGGTGGGATCGATGGGGAGCCGGGCCAGCTCGAGGCCCAGCGGGGTCAGCTGGCGGTGCTCGTCGAGCGCGCCCAGCTCCTGGAGAAGCTGGTAGCCGGCCTGGATGGCAGCGGGAGCGGGCGGATCCAGGAACGGGAACGACTCGATGGCGCCGAGGCGGAACGCCTCCAGGCGCAGGATGACCTCGGCCAGGTTGGCGCGCTGGATCTCGGGCATGGTGTAGAGGGGGCGCTCGGAGAAATCGGCGGCCGAGAACAGGCGGTAGCAGACGCCGCTCGAGATCCGCCCGCAGCGGCCCTGGCGCTGGTCGGCGCTGCTCTGGGAGATCGGCTCGACAGGGAGACGCCGGGTCCGGGTTCGGGGATTGTAGCGGCTGATCCGCGCCAGCCCGGTGTCGACCACGTAACGGATGCCCGGGATCGTCAGCGACGTCTCGGCGATGTTCGTGGCGATGACGATCTTCCGGCGGGTCGAGGGGGCGAACACGCGCTGCTGCTCGGCGGCGCTGAGCCGGCCGAACAGGGGGATGAGATCGGCCTCGGCGGGCAGGGAGGCCTCGAGGCGGTCGCGCGTCTCGCGGATGTCGCGCTCGGCGGGCATGAACACGAGGATGTCTCCGGCGCCACGGCCGCCAACGATCTCCTGGACCACAGCCACGGCGGCGTCGATGTAGGTCTGGTCCCCGGTTTCCTCGGCCTGCTCGTCGATGGGTCGATAGATGGTCTCGATGGGGAACATGCGGCCGGAGACCTCGATGACAGGGGCGCGGCCGAAAGCGGCGGAGAAGGGCCGGGTATCGATCGTGGCGGAGGTGATGAGGAGCTTGAGATCGTTGCGGCGTTCGAGGAGGCCCTTGAGATAGCCGAGGAGAAAATCGATGTTAAGCGAGCGCTCGTGGGCCTCGTCGAGCAGGATGACCTCGTACTGAGCGAGCGCGGGATCGCTCTGGATCTCGGCGAGCAGGATGCCGTCGGTCATGAGCTTGATCGACGTCTCGGGCCGGGTATGGCTGGCGAAGCGGATCTGGCAGCCGACGGGGCCGCCCCACTCGACGTCGAGCTCCTCGGCGATGCGGCGCGAGAGCGAGACGGCGGCGACCCGCCGGGGCTGGGTGCAGCCGATCATGGCGCGCGCGCCGAAGCCCGCCTCCAGGCACATCTTGGGAAGCTGCGTGCTCTTGCCGGAGCCGGTTTCCCCGGCGAGGATGACCACGGGATGGGCGCGGATGGCGGTGACGATCTCCTCGCGACGGGCGGTGATCGGGAGGTCGGCGGAGTAGCGGATCCGGCCGGCGAGCCGCGCCCGCTCGTGGCGGAGGCGGATGGAGTGCCGGGCCTGGTCGAGCAGGCGCTGGACGATGGCCGGAGCCGCGGCCGGCAGGCGGGGAGCCGAGAGGATCCGGGCCAGGCGCGATCCCAGCCGGACCTGATCGGCCAGGACGCATTGGGGCAGGAGCGTCTTGAGCTGTTCGATCGCCGTCATGATCGGCGGAGGATCAGGCAGTGATCGATCCGGCGGGTCTGGTCGTATTCGAGCGGCGGAAGGTCGACGAGGGTGGGGGAGTGTGTCTCGTGGAGGATGGTGCGGGCCAGCGATTGGAGCTTCTGCCAGCGGGGATCGTCAAGCGCGGGGGCGTGGGCGATCCGGCGCAGCAGGCTCCGCCACTCGATGACGATCCGATCGATGTCGCCGGGGCCGAGCTGATCCGTGACGCACTCGTGTTTGGCGAGGGGATTCTGGTGGATTGAGGCGACGATTTGTCCGGCGCCATCGCCGTATTTCGGGGGGAGCCCATTCTCGAGATAGCCGGGGACGGTGTGAAGGCCGAACAGCCGGTGGCAGGCGTTGGCGAGGCGGCCGCCCCAGCGGTTGTCCTCGCCGCAGAACCGGAAGCCGGCATCGAGGTTGGCGAGGTCGTATACGAGCTCCTCGACCGGATAGGACAGATCCTCGAGAGCGGCGGCGATGGCCAGCCCGTCGCCCTGGCTGAAGAAGCTGACGATGCGCCCGCGCCGGGTGGGGACGCCGCCGGTATCGACGAGGCCGAGCCGGCGCCACAGCATGGCGACGCCGGTTGCGGTGGACCATTGGCGGCAGTCATCGGCATGCGAGCATCCGGCGCAATCGGGCGACATGACCTGGCGCTCAGGCGGCCGCCACAGAGGGACGCCGTGGGCATCAGCCGGAACGCGCAACGTCATCTGGGCCAGGCTGACGCAGGCGAGGATTTTGTGCGGCTGCTCGTCGAATCGGACCAGGGGGGTCCGCTGGCCGGCAAGGGCGTCCCGGATCCGGGGAGCGAGGGCGTCCGGCCAAAGGGCCGCCGCCACCTGTCGGCGAGGCCACTGGATCAGGCGCCGGATCCATTTGGGCAGGACGAGGCGATCCGGGTCCAAGCGCTCGGCCACGGTGACCGCCCGGCCGTAGGTGGGAAGGCCGCCGCGCTCATCGAGGACGACCAGGGCGCCGGTGCCCGCCCGCTCGAGAGCGGCCGGCACGCTCAGGGCGGGCCGGAGACGAACAGGAGCCGCCCGGTCGTCCGTGCCATGAGATCCGGGATCGGGGGGCGGCGCGTTCTCGAGGACGCGGATGTCGGCCAGGGGATGCTCGGTACAGGGCGGATACGGCTGCCACTGGCCGCGGCTGTTGCGGAGCTGGCGGATGCGATGGCGGACATGGCGAGCTCGCTCGGCATCGGTCTTGAGGCCGCACGGGGTGTCCGGGCTTTCGAGGGAATGCTCGACGCCGAGGAAGATCGGTTTGGCCGAGAAGAGGCGGGTCTGGATCCGGACGGCCTCGGCGTAGGGCTCGAGCCCCTGGGCGGCGGCGGCGTCCATGAGGCTGAGGAGGGTGTTCCAATCGACCATCCCGCATCGGCTCAGGTGGATGGGATGGGCGTCGCGCATGCGGATCTGGTTGGCGGTCACGAGGACGAAGCCGGTCTCGTCGATGCCGCGGCGCCCGGCGCGGCCGAACATCTGGAGGATTTCGTCGGGGCGCAGCGGCTGCTCGAGCAGATCGCGGCGGTAGGACTCGCCGGCGAGGGCGACGCTGCGGAGTGAGAAATTGATGCCGGCGGCCAGGCCCATGGTGGCGACGACCACGCGGAGCTGGCCGCATTTGGCGAGGGGCTCGATGACGCCGGCGCGGGCGGCGTAGCTCAGCCCGCTGTGGTGGTATGCGATCCGGCACTTGAGAAGGCGGGCCAGGGAATCGCCGACGAGCTGCTTCTGGATGGGGCTGAGGGCCAGCGGGTGGGGGTTGGGGAGGTATCGGGCCAGCTCGATGGCGAGACCTTCGGCGGCCTGGCGGCGCGGGGCAAAGAGCAGGATCGGGCCGAGGCCTTCGGCGAGCGCCTTGGCCACCACGCGCGGCCAGTAGCCGCGGATGGCCAGCGGAATCGAGTAGCTGAGCTGCTCGACCAGGACCTCATCCAGCGGAACGGGCCGGACATCCTGGCGGACCAGGACGGCGCGGCGGCCGAGCCGGGTCAGCCAGCGGACGATGTCCTGGGGATTGGCGACGCTGCCGCTCAACAGGAGCAGCTGCGTCTGCGGGGGCGCCAGGGCCAGGGCCAGCTCGTAGTTGAGCCCGCGGTCGGGGTCGCCGATCATCTGGTATTCGTCGACGACCAGCAAGGCCGGGCCCAGGCCCCGGATGAGCCGCTGCTTCTGGGTCTCGAGCGTGGCGACGAGGATGGGGGCGTCGAGGTTGTCCGAGAGATCGCCCGTGGCGATGCCGACATTCCAGCCGCGCGCGCGCCACTCGGCGAGCTTGTCGTTGGCCAGGGCGCGGGTGGGGACGGTGTAGACGGCGGGGCCGCGGGCTTTGCCCTGGTGGGACCAGAGCTCGAAGATGAGCGTCTTGCCGGCGCTGGTGGGCGCCTGGACGACGACATCCTCGCCGCGGCGCAAAGCGGCCACTGCCTGCTGCTGCCAGAGATCCGGCAGGATCATCCGGTTGAACTGCGGCAGGTGGGCCAGTTGTTCGGCGATTGTCGACACCCATCCACCTCGGTGCCGGCCCGGACGGATCCGGAGCCGGCGGTTTGCAGCGCCTGGAAAGGCAGCCCGCTATGCTTTCCCCCAGCGGCGGAGGACTTCGAAGGTCTTCTCCACGCTGACCAAGGGCGGGTAGGCGTCGCTCTCGTATTCGACAATATACCACTCGGTGCGGCCGGTCGTTTCGCAGAGGCGGAAGATCTCGGGCCACGGCAGCTCGTCATCGCCGATCAGGGCATTGGGCTTGGCTTTCGAGAAGGGCTTGAGATGGACGGTGGCGGCCCGGCCGGGATAGCGCTTGAGGTAGACCGTGGCGTCCCCGCCCCCGTGCATGGCGTTGCCGGTGTCGAACTGCATGATCACCTCCCGCCGAGTCCCGCCGAAGAAGGTGTCCCAGGGCAGCTCGCCATCGAGGGCGACGAACTCCGTCGTGTGATTGTGGTAGCCGACACGGAAACCCTCGGGCCGGACCTTCTCGGCCAGCTCATTGAACAGTGCGGCGGTCTTCTGCCAGGCGGCCTTCGATTTCGTGTAGGATGCCGGCAGGCCGGGCACGATGAGGTATCGATTGCCCAGCGTCCGATTGAACTCCATGGTTTTCGCAAGGCTGTCGCCCAGCAGCGTGTCGATGCCCGTGTGCGTGCCGCAGCATCGGAGGCCGTTGTCGTCGAGCAACTGGCGCAGCGTCTTGGCGTCCCGGTCGTAGTAGCCGGCAAACTCGACCCCCTTGTAGCCGATCTTCGCGACGGCCTGGATCGTGGCCTTGAGGTCGCGGGCGCAATCGTTCCGGACCGAATAGAGCTGGAGGCCTACCGGGATGCGCCGGCTGCCGCGGCGAGACTCCGCAGCCGCGAAGCCCTCCGGGGCTGCCAAGGCCAGGAGCGCGGCCGCGCCGGCCGTTTGCGTCAGGAACTCGCGTCGGGAACAGAGATTGTTATTCATGGATTCACCCTTAACCGGCGGACCGGGTGGCGTCAAATGGATTACTGTCCCGCCGTGCGGCTCACGGGCTGTGCAGCCGGTAGAACCGGCAGCCCGCCGAAGCGGCCTCGGTGAATATGCAGTCGGTCAGGTTCGAGGCATAGGGCGGCGGGATCTCCGTCCACAGGATGGGCGCCGCGCCAAGGTCGGTCGCCGCGTGGAGCCGCCAGCCAATATCGGATTGCGGCCAGGCGAGCGTCACGCCGGCGCCGGCGCGCGAGATGGACAGAACCGGGCGGAGCGCGGCGGTGTTGGTGGCCAGGAGGACCACGTCGTTGCCGCTGCCGCCCGCGTAGGTGATGAGGAACTGGCGCGGCCCCGCCGAGACAACCGCGCCTTCGGGCAGGCCCGCGAACGTCCCCGCCACGGCGTCCGCGCCGTCGTTGCTGACGAGGACGAACGGCTGGCCTTCCTCGGGCAGGAGGCCGGCGGCGGAGAGAGTCAGCCGGGCGCTGCCCAAGCCGACGCTTCCCTGGACATTCATCTGGTCGGAGCCGGCATTGGCCAGCTCCAGAATGCACTCCGTCGAGCTGTCCAGCAGGACATCTCCGCTGGTCAGAGTTCCGGGGCTGAGGCCGGGCGAGAGCGCGCCGCCGGTCGAGGTCACGCGGCCGACGGCGCCCGTGCCGCCGAGAACGCCCCCGTTCCAGACCAGCACGTCGCTCGAAGGCTGCGAGCCGTTGATCCGCAGCGTGCCGCCTTCGATCCGGGTCTGCCCGAGGTACGGGTTGTCCGCGGTCAGGGTCCAGGCGCCGGCTCCCACCTTCCAAAGATACCCGGCGCCCGAAACCAGGCCGTCGAAGGTGAAGCTGCTGCCGCTGTGGCCGGCGATGAGGTGGCCGGAACCCAGCGTGATGGAGCCGCTGCCGGTCACGGCATCGATGCGGTCGTAATGGCCGTCGAGATCGAGCTGGCCGGAGCTGGCGATGGTGACGGCGGCGCCATTTGCGATTTGGCTGGAGCGCTCGAGGCGCACGGCATCGGCGCCCGCATTGCCGTAGCCGTCGCCGATGATCAGATCGCCCGGAACAGCGCCGTCGGAGGCGGTTTTGTCCAGGACCAGCACGCCGGCGTTCACCCTGGTCGGCCCCAGATAGGTGTTGGCGGCGGCCCCGGTCAAGGCGAGCACGCCCTCGTTGCCCGACGCGAGCTTGGTGATGCCGCCGGCGCCGCTGATGGCGCCCGCCAGGTCCAATCGGGCGGTGGTGACAGTGTGGGTATAGAGGCTGACATGGAGATCGGCATCGAGGACAATGTCGCCGGTCCAGCGGCTCTCGTCGCCGCATTTCAGCTCCGATGAGACGTCATTCACCGTGAGCACTTCATTGGTGATGGTCACGCTCGAAAGCCCCAGCATGCCGCCGCTGAGGATGGTGCCGCCGGCGGGGGAGCCCAGGCTGTGTTCGTCGTAGGCGGTCACGCCGCCCTCGGCAATAGTGACCGGCCCGCGGAACGAGTTGGACGATTCCAGCCACAACGCACCCGGGCCGTTCTTGGCCAGGCCCCCCATGCCGCTCACGCTGGCATGGATGGCCAGGTAGGAGCTTGGATCCACCGTCACCGTGCGGACGGCTGATCCCAGGGCCAGATGCCCTCGGATGCTTGCCGGGAACATGTCCACCGAGCTGGCGCGGATGCCGCCCCCCAAGGTCAATGTGCCGTCCCCGGTGAGAACGGCGCCGGTGTTCAGCGTCATGTCACCCACCGCGTCGGAGCAATCGTTCAAGTCCAGCCGGCAGCCAACGTTCACCGTGATGTCCGCCGAGGCGTCAATCTGGTAGTTCCGCAGCTCGAAAACCGATGCCCGCGGCGGCGCATCGCCAGCGCGGCCAATGACCAGGCCGCCCGGACCGGGCAGCGCGCCATCGACGACGTTCTTGTCGAGCCAGAGCACGCCTTCGGCGACCACCGCGTTGCCGGCGAACGTGTTGGCGGTCGAGCCCGAGAGGATCAGCGTGCCGGGCTGGCCCTTGATGAAACCGGCCGGGCCGGCGATTGTGCCCTCGAGGTTGAGATGCCGATTGGTCTGCACGGTGATCACCGAATCCGTCGCCAGGGTGACCGTGCCGGCCCACGAGTTCGAGCCGCCGATGGAGGCCAGCGCGCCGGAGATGCTGTCCCCGGCGCCGTTCAGGGTGAGCGGCTCGGCGCCGATGTGGCGGCCGTTGGCCAGGACCAGCACGCCGCCGGTGTTGACCACCGTGCCGCCCGCCGTCGAGCCCAGGGCCGCATCGTCGTAGAGATAGACCAGGCCGTCGCTGACCATGACCGCGCCGCTGAAGCTGTTGGCCGAATGCACGGCCAGCGCGCCGGGGCCGGTCTTCGTGAGGCCGCCCGCGCCGCTGACGGCTGCCAGCAGGTCGAAGTCCGGGCTGCCGCTCGAGTTGGCAATCTCGAACGTGCGAGGGGCTGGAAGCACCACACTCCCCTCGAGGGAGGGCCGCCCGGCACTGACGTAGTTGGCAGTGACATTGCCGCCCAAGACCAGCTGGCCGCCCGGGCCGCTGCTGGCCCGCCCCGCGGTAAAGGTCAGCCGCCCCACCAAGTCGTTGTGTCCGTTCAGGTCCAGCCAGCCAGACGAGTTGATGGTGATGGAGCTGGAGGCGATCTGCGAATGGTCCATTTCCCGCACAACGTCGGCATCGGGACCGCCGAGGCCATCGCCGATGATCAGCTCGCTGTGCGCGATCGCGGGGGCGACGCTCTTGTCCAGGATCAGAATGCCTTCGTTGACCACCGTGTTCCCGGCGTACGTGTTGGCGGCCGAGCCTGACAGGACCAATCCGCCGGGCTGGCTCTTGATGAACCCGGCCGGGCCGACGATCGTGCCCTCGAGGTTGAGATACCGATTGGTCTGCACGGTGATCACCGAATCCGTGGCCAGGGTGACCGTGCCGGCCCACGTGTTGTAGCCGCCGATGGAGGTTAGCGCGCCGGCGAAGCCGTCTCCGGCGCCGTTCAGGGTGAGCGGCTCGGCGCCGATGTGGCGGCCGTTGGCCAGGACCAGCACGCCGCCGGCGTTGACCACCGTGCCGCCGGCGGTCGAGCCCAGGGCCGCGTCGTCGTAGAGATAGACCAGGCCGTCGTTGACCGTGAGGGCGCCGCTGAAGCTGCTGGCCGAATGGAGGGCTAAAGCGCCGGGGCCGGTCTTGGTGAGGCCGCCCGCCCCGCGGATGGCCGCATCGATGTTCAGGTCCGGGCTGGTGGGCGAGTTGGCGATCTGGAAGATCTCGACGCTGGGCAGCTCGATCCTGCCTTCGAGAGCGGGAATGGCCGTGCTGGAATTGACGGTCACGGTGCCGGAGAGGTACAGCGTCCCTCCCGCGCCGCTGCTGGCTCGTCCGCCCGTGAAGGTCAGCGGGCCCAGGGTGTCCGCATAGCCGTTCAAGTCCAGCCAGCCGGATCGATCGATCCGGATCGCGACAGTCGACCAGAGCTGGTCGTTGCCGGCGTAGCGCACCACATCCGCATTGGCGCCTCCCTCGCCGTCGCCGATCGTCAACGTGCCGTATCGGATGGCCACGCCCCCGGTTTTGTCCAGGATCAGCGTGCCTTCGTCGACTCGGGTGTCGCCCCCGCAGGTGTTGCCGACCGCGCCTGAGAGGATGAGCGTGCCGGTGCCTCGCTTGGTCAGGCCGCCGGCGCCCGAGATCGGACCGGCCAGGTTGAGAGAGAGGCCCGACCCGGCAGAGGAGAAATTCACGGACGTTTCCCGCAGGAGCTCGATGGGTCCTGCCCACGAGTTGCCGCCATCGGTGACCCAGAAGGCGCCGTGATCATAGCTGGTGTTCATGGTCAGAGGCTCGGCCGGAACATGAATCCCGCCTTCGAAACCGATGTAGGAGCTATCGTTCGCCACCGTGCCAGCGCTCGCGCTGCCCAGCGCCCACGCGTGGCCCACAAAGAGAAGCGCCCCGTGCTGGAGCGTGAGCGTGCCCGTGAAGGTGTTGGACGCGGCGAGCGTGATTTCAGCGACATCGCTCGAGGTGACAAAGATGTTGGCCGAACCGCTGACCTGCGCCGTCACGCGGAGTTCGGGATTCCATGTGCCGTTCACGAGCGTGAAGATCCGGGTGCCGGAGCCCACCGAGAGCCGGCCGCTGATCGTCGAGGCGTGGGTGGTGCTCGTTGTGGCGGACACGCCGCCGGCCAGGGTCAGCAGCCCGGCGCCCGTCTCGATGTCCCCGCTCGACAAGGCCAGGTCGCCGATCGTTTCATTCAAGCCGTCGAGGTCGAGGATGGCGCCGCGATTGACGGTCACCGCCGTCGCCACGGGCAGCTGGTGGCTGTTGAGCCAGAGCACGGTGTCGGTGCCGACGTTGTTGCCCACGATGAGGTCTCCGGCCATGGCATTGAGGCCGCTGGTTTTGCTCAGCTCGAGCGTGCCGACGTTCACGCGAGTGATTCCGGTGTAAGTGTTGGCCGCCGAGCCGTAGAGCCGCAGGCTGCCAGCGCCATTTTTCGTGATGCCGCCGGTCCCGCCGATCGCGCCGCTCAGCCGCACCGCGCCCGAACCGGTCGCTGTCAGCGAGTAACCCTCGAGCGCGATGTCCCCCGACACATACAGAAACGCGCCGTCGGTGGCGCACTCGATCTCCTGCGATCTGCCCAGCGCGATGTCCATCACCACCTCGGCGGAGGCGCCCGCGCCGTACGTGGCCGTGATGCCGTTGGACAGCGTCAGCGAGTTGCCCCGCAGCGAGTAGTTGGCGCCGGAGATCGTGATCGAATGATAATGGCGAGGCGTCCCGATGTTGTTCGTGTTGAGCAGGTGGGCCGCCCCGGCAGGGAACACCAGGTCATCGCCATCCTGCGGCCGCGTGCCGGTGCTCCAGTTCGCGGCCGTGAACCAGTAGCCGTCGGAGCTGCCGTCCCAGGTGAGCGTCGCGGCCCGGATCGCCTCCGGCATCAGCCCGAGCAGCAATCCGACGGACAGGAGACGGGCGGCGCGCCAGCCCGGCCAGCATGTTGAGAGCTTAAGAGCGAGTGTCTTCATTGGTTCATCCTCCGCACGCATTGGACTCTACGTGAACGTGGCCCCTCCTTTTCAAGCCGCGCAGCCGAAAGGTTGCGCAATGGATCTCAAGGGTGGCTGGAATTCTTAACATCCTTGTAGCACAAGAACAGACTGCTGTCAAGGTCTTGGACGATGGGAAAGCCTCCAGGCACGGTCCTGCGATGCGAGCGCCGGGCGGATCGGCGGCTGCGGCCGCAGCGGGCCAGACGCCGGGGCATCGGCGACAGCGTCGGCGTTCCTGCCAGCTCGCTGGCCCCGGCGCGCCGAGCCGCGCCGGATTTGATCGTGACATCGCGCTTCTGGATGACAGAATCGATTGATGACAGGCGAGATCCATAGCCCGGCTCACCTTGCCGATCCGCGGGCGGCCCTCGTTCGGATGCGGTCGAAATCGGCAGGGTGGCATCCCGCGCTCCGGGGGGATCGACCGGGCCTTCTCGACTGGCTCGGCGCCGTCCGAAGCGCCCGGGCCGGGCGGGTCGCGGCCATCGCATGGATCGGTTTATGCCATGTCGCCTGCGTGATCCAGATGTGCGCCGATCCATTGGCCGGCGTGCCGCGCGATTGGCGCGGCAAGGTGCAGCCGGGCGATTTTCAACAGGTGTCGCCCGGGCAGTGGGCTTCGCCCTGGGTGCGGCCGGACTTCGCCTTCGACGAGCTGATTTATTCGTGGCGCACCGATCGTCCGGGCGACGCGTTCCGGCTCCACCTGCAGGTCCGGTTCGGTCCGTCCGACGAGACGGGCTGGCTCTACGCCGGATCCTGGGGCGCTGTGACGAACCTCGCCGCCAGCCGAAGGCCTCCGGCCTTCGACCGAGGTGTGCTGGACATGGACTGGCTGAGGCTCAAGGCCAGAGCGGCCGAGTTCCGCTTCCAGGTGACGGGGGCGGGAGCGGCGGCCCTGGCGAACCCGCCCGCCCTGACGGTGATCGCGACGGACAATCACGCCGCGCCATCCCAGGGGCGGGCGGAGCCGGCTCGAGTGGCCGCACGGGTTCTCGATGTGCCCCTGCGCCGGCAGCTCGATGCGCGGGGCCAGTGGATGAAAGACCGCTGCCAGTCGGCCGCGCTCGCCTCGGCCATGGAGTATTACGGCCAATCCGTTCTGCTGGAGGAAATCGTCCGGCTCACGCACGATCCCGAATACGATTACCCCGGGATCTGGCCTCGAGTGATCGGGGCCGCGCGCGAGTTCGGATTCGAGGGGTCCATCGAGCGATTTCGGGACTGGGCCGCAGTCCGCCGCGCCCTGGCCGAAAACCAGATGATCCTGTGCTCGATCCGGATGAAGGAGGGGGATTGCCAGGCGCCGCCCTACGCCTCGATGGGAAACCACATCGTGGTGCTCTGCGGCGTGACCGATGACGGCCGGGCGGTGGTGACCGACAGCGCGCTGGGCAAGAGCGGCGCCGGCTATCTCTGCCAGTGGCTCCAGAGCGATTTCGAGACGGTCTGGATGCGGACGAAAGGGGGGATTGCCATGGTCCTGTGCCCGCCTCCCGGGGCTGCGGAGCGCCGGATCCAATCCCTGCCGCCTTTCCCCGCCGACCGCGCCCTGCCGGCGGGCGACGATCATTAGGGTCTGATGCTGTCGGCGCGCGAGGTGGCTCTCGCAGCGCCGGCTCCTTCGCGTTCCCGAGGATCCAGCCCGGGGCGCGCCCCGGGCGGGGGGGAAGCCGGGGTGCGAATTTCCTTCCGTCGATCTCGGCCGTTTGGTAAGCAAAGGCGATATGCTGACTTACAAGGCACTGATATTTTTCATTTGGCTGATGAGCCAGGCGGGGGGGGGGTTGACGGATCGGGGGCCTGTGGAACAAGCGAACCGGTACGAGATGACCAACGGGGACGTCCTGAAGGGGGAGATCGCCTCGGCCAATGAAGACGGATTGGTGATCAAGCTCGATGTGGGCGGCTTCTCCGAGCGGGTCAGCTGGCAGCATCTCACGCAGGACACCCTGAAGCGGCTGATGCGCGATCCGAAGATGTTCGAGTGGGTGGAGCCGTTCGTGGACATCCCGCTCGAGGTCAAGGCGCGGGCCATACCCAAGAAGCGGCCGATCACGATTCAGCCGGTGCCTCGAGTGGATCTGCCGCCCCGGCCGGGGAGCTTCATGGCGACGGTGACTGCCCCGCTGAATCTGGCGTTCCTGGGGCTTCTTTTCGCGGCGAACCTGTTCGCGGCTTACGAGGTGGCGATCTACCGGCGCCGGCCGGCGGCGCTGGTGTGCGGGGTGTCGGCCCTGTTGCCCGTGATCGGCCCCCTGCTGTTTTTGTCGCTGCCGGGCGCCGAGGAGACGATCGAGGAGTTCGAAGCCCCGCCGACCGAGGCCGACGCCTCGGCCCGGCAGACCGGCCGGATCCCGACTCCGGCAGGCGTATCGAGCTCGCTCTCGATGGCGAAGTCGGAACGAACGACGGGCAGCGGCCTCGAGCCGGCGATCTACAAGCGGGGCGAGGTCGAATTCAACCGCCGGTTCTTCGAGTTGAAGTTCTCCCCGTATTTCCGCGTGGTGTTGAGCGAGGCGGAGAAGAGCATGGTGATCGTGGTGTCGACGCCGCGGCGGGAGTTCATCGCCACGCGAATCGCGCGGATCTCCTCGCTCGAGGTCCACCTCCAGCTCCAAGGGGGGGCGGGCGAGGTCGGGGTGCCCTTCGGGGAGATCACCCAGGTCCAGCTTCGGCCGAAGGACGCGCGCGGATAAGGCAATGACCCGGCAGTTCAGCGATCTGGTGGCCAGCGAGCTCTATTGCCCGCGCTGCCGGCAGGCGCGGCCGGTGCGGGAGCGGCTGCTGCTGGTCCTGCCGACAGGCGAGCTCTACGAGTACCGCTGCGCCGAGTGCGCCAGCTCCCTCGGGCAGCGCACGGTCACGGAGCCTCCGGTCCGGAAGGCGCCAAGCCGGCCGGGATCCCGGGCGCGGCCCTCCAGGGCGGGCGGCCGGATCATCTTCTGAATTCCAAGAGGGGCGCATGCCGGGATTGCGGATCGTATTCATGGGAACAGCGGAGCTGGCCTGCGCCAGCCTCGAGGCGCTGGCGCGGTCCGCAGCGGCCGAGGTGGCCGGGGTGATCACGCAGCCGGACAAGCCGCGCGGCCGGGATCTGCGGATGCAGCCGCCGCCGTTGAAGGAGGCGGCCCTGCATCTCGGGCTGGCGGTGCTCCAGCCGGAGCGGTTGCGCGCTCCGGAGGGGATCCAACAGGTGGCCGATCTGCGGCCTGACTTGGTGGTGGTGGTGGCCTATGGCCAGCTGCTGCCGCCGGCGGTCCTGGCATTGCCCAGGCACGGCTGCCTCAACGTGCACGCCTCGCTCCTCCCCAAATACCGGGGCGCCGCCCCCATCCAATGGGCGCTCTGGAACGGGGATCCGGAGACCGGCGTGACGGTGATGCGGATGGAGGCGGGTCTGGACACCGGGCCGATCGTGAGCCAGGAGCGGCTGGCGATCGGTTCGGACGACAACGCGCGGAGCCTCCACGACCGTCTGGCGCGGCAGGGGGCCGATCTCCTGGCTCGAACGATCCCGGAGTATGTGGCCGGCCGGATCCCCCTGCAGCCCCAGGATCCGGCCCAGGCCACCCATGCCCGGAAGATCGTGGCGGCCGACGGCAGGATCGACTGGACCCAGCCCGCCCGCCGAATCTGGAACCAGGTCCGAGCGCTCACGCCTTGGCCGGGCGCTTTCACGGAACTACCGGAGACAACCCCGCCCATCCGGCTCAAGGTATCGAGAGCGGAGGTGGCGGTCGAATGCCGCGGCGCTCCGGGCGAGATCCAGGTCGGGGCGGGCCATCGGGACCTGCTCGTCGCGTGCGGAGAAGAGGGGATACGGCTGCTCGAGGTGCAGCGCGAGGGGCGCCGGCCGATGAAGGCCAGCGAGTTTCTGGCGGGTTGGCGGTTCGAGCCCGGATCCCGGTTTCCGGCCTAAGGGGTGGACCCGGCGATGTCATCGGCCCCGAAGCTGTTGGTGGTCGAGCTGTGGGGTGTGGGCGACCAGGCCATGGCCACGCCATTCCTTCAGGAGGCCGCCCGGCGGTATCGGGTCTGGCTGCTGGGCAAGCCCTACGCCGCCGACCTCCGCCCCCGGTTCTGGCCCCAGGTCGAGATCATTCCGTGGACGGCGCCTTGGACGGTCCTGCGCGGGAAATATCGGCTCCATCGCTGGCCTTGGCGAGAGATCGTCCGTGTCGGGATGCGCCTGCGGCGGGAGCGGTTCGACTTCGGCGTGTCCGGCCGCTGGGATCCGCGGGATCATTTCCTGCTGTTTCTGGCCGGCGTGCGCCATCGGATCGGATTCCGGCGGGCGGGAAGCCAGCTCTGGCTGACGCGGGCGCTCGAGCCGCCCGATGCGCGGGCCCATCGGTATGACCTGTGGCGTGCGGTGGGCCGGCCGCTCGAGATCGATCTGCCGGAACGATCTCAGCGCCGAGCCCCGCCTCGCGCGGGGCGCGCCTTGGGAGTGGTCCATACAGGGGCGGCGCAGCCGGTGCGGGTATGGCCGCTGGAGAGATATCGGGCGCTGGTCGGCCGGCTCCGGCAGCGCGGCTGGGCGATCCAGGTCCTCTGCGACCCGGGGCAGGTGGATGGATGGCGGGAACAGGGAGAGCCCTCGGCGGTTGCGCCGGGATCGGTGAGCGATCTGCTCGAGTGGATCGATCGAGCCGCATGGTTTGTCGGGAACGACTCGGGGGCAGGACATGTGGCGGCGCTGGCGGGCGTCCGGACGTTCACGATCTTCGGGCCCCAAGTCCCGGCGGGGTTCACCCCCCTCCACCCGGAGGCGGAATATATCGAGGGCAAGCCCTGTCCGGCCAAGCCCTGTTTCGACCTGTGCCGATACCCGGAGCCGCACTGTCTGCTGGGCGTGAGCTTCGAGGAGGTGTGGGGGCGTCTGGAGCCATGGCTCGGCAGCCCCGGGCGGCAGCCTGCTCGTTGACGCACACGACCCCAGCGATCGATCCCGGGATCGTGGCTCGCCGCCAATCCCGGCCAGGCGTCACTTGCTGCCGGGCTTGACGGCCGGCACGGCCGCAAGATCGGCCGGGAGAGAGTCGGGATCGAAGGTCTCGACGGGGAGCGCGATCAACTGGAACGCCGGCGCGCCGAAATCGATCGGGCTTTGGGATCGATTGACCAGCATGGCAATGCCTGCCAGATCGCCCTGATGCTGGCGGACGATGTCGATCGTCTCGCGAACCCGCCCCCCCTGGGTGACCACATCTTCGACGACCAGGATCCGCTCGCCGGGAGCGATCCGGAAACCGCGGCGCAAGGCCAGCCGGCCCTCTTCTTTCTCGACGAAAATGAAGCGCTTGCCCAGCTGGCGCGCCACCTCCTGCCCGATCACCAGCCCGCCCATCGCGGGCGACACCACGGTGGCGGCGCCCAGGTGCCGGACCTGGTCGGCCAGGGCCTTCCCCAGCCGCTCGACCGTCGGCATGTCCTGCAGCGCCAAGGCGCACTGAAAATAAAGGCGGCTGTGGCGTCCGCTCCGCAAGATGAAATGCCCCTGGAGAAGGGCGCCTGTCTCCTCGAAAATGCGTGTCGCTTCCGCGCTGGTCATGAGCGTATCCAACCAGATCGCCGTCAATCCGCAAGTTGGATTCGCGGGCGTCGAGCCTGTCCGCGGCCGGGGGAATGAGACCGGGCATTGCCGGGCCCGGCGGCAGCGGATACAAATAGCGGGTATGGAGCTTGCATTCGACCGGGTCGAGCCGGCGCCGCTGCGCGGCCAGACGGCCCATTCCCAGGTGTGGGGGCACGCCATCGTCTTTCCGGCCGGCTCGCGCACCGTGGTCCGGGCGCCCAGCGGGGCCGGCAAGACCACCCTCATCTCGATCCTCTACGGGCTGCGGTCGGATTACGCGGGCCGGATCCGTCTCGATGGGCGCGACCTGCGGGAGCTGGGGATCACGGAGTGGGCGCTACTGCGCCGCCGGCGGCTGGGCCTGGTGCCGCAAGATCTCCAGCTGTTCGACGACCTGACGGCCTGGGAGAATGTCGAGCTCAAGAATCGGCTCACGCGGCATCGGGCTCGGCAGGCCGTGGAGGGATGGTTCGAGCGGCTGGGCGTGGGCGGACTGCAGCGCCGGCCTGCGGGCACACTGTCGCTGGGCCAAAGGCAGAGGGTGGCGCTGATCCGGGCCCTCTGCCAGCCGTTCGAGATGCTGCTCCTGGACGAGCCCTTCAGCCATCTGGACGAGGACAACACGCGGCGCGCGATCGACCTGGTCGAGGCCGAGTGCGCTGCCGGCGGGGCGGGGTGGGTATTGACGAGCCTGGCGGGCGACCGGGGATTGGCGGGCGAGCGGGTCATGGACCTATAATATGTGGCGCTTGCGACTGATGTACCAGGGATTGGGGTGGGTCCGGCTTGGGGGGATGGCGGGGGGCGTAATGCTCGGCTGGTGGCTGCTCTTCGGCGGGGTGCACCTGGCCCGGATCGCCCGCCAGACACTGCGGGAGCAGCGCGATCTTCTGGCGCCCGAGTACCTCATCGTGAACAAGCCGGTCGGCCTGGCGGGGTTGCTGAAGGCGGACACGGCCGGATTCACCGAGGCCGAGCTGGACGAGCTGCGGAGGCAGCCGTTCGTGCGGTCGCTGGCGCCGTTCCAGGCCGGCCGGTTCGCCGTGCGGGCATCCACGGGCGATGAGAGCCTGGTGCCGGGGCTGGAGTCGGATCTGTTTCTCGAGGCTGTGCCGGACGAGTACCTCGATTTCGAGCCGGCGCAGTGGCGGTGGGCGCCGGGGATGACCGAGGTGCCGATCGTCGTGCCGCGGGATTATCTGGCGCTGTACAACTTCGGCTACGCGGCGAGCCGGAACCTGCCGACCATCAGCGAGTCGCTCATCCGGCTGGTCCGCTTCGAGCTCCGGCTCGAGGGCCAGGGACAGGAGGCCCAGATGACCGGGCGGATCGCGGGCTTCTCGCAGCGGCTTCCGACCATCCTGGTCCCGTGGTCGTTCCTCGAGTGGGCGAACGGCAAGTTCGGGCCGGGAGCCAGCCGGCCATCGAGAGTGATCCTGCAGACAGACCGGCCTTCGGATCCGGCCCTGGCCGCATTTCTGGCCGCCCGGAGCTACCAATGCAACGCCGAGCAGCTTCGGGCAGGCCGGCGGGCCTGGATGATGCGGCTGCTGCTGACCGTGGTGGGCGGATTCGGGCTTGTCGTGCTGGGGCTGGCGCTCTGGATACTTGGGCTGAGCATCGAGCTGCTGGTGATCCGAAACACCGACCGGCTCCGGCGGCTGATTCTCCTGGGCTATCATCCGTCGTGGCTGGCGTGGCATTATGTGGGGCTGCTGGGCGCCCTGCTGCTGGCCGTCAACCTGAGCGCCCTGCTGCCTCTGCATTGGCTGGCGCGGCTGGCGGCGGAAAACCTCGAGCGGGCGGGCTATGCCGTTGAGCCGATCGCCCTGTGGCCGACGCTGGCGCTCATGGCGCTGGCGAGCTTTGGCTTGGTGGCGGGCCCGGGGGCCTGGATCCGGCGGCAGGTGATCCGTTTGGGCGAAGGCGGATAAATCGCTTGCCTCGGGGGTTGTTTTTGGGGTAGCATGCTGCATCCGTATGGCTGCAATTGGACGATTCCAAAAGGGTGACAGCATCTTTTTCGCGAAGGTGGTGGATGGCGAGCTGTTCCGTCTGCAGGGGGACGTGTTTGGCTCGCCCTCGTTCGAAAAGAAGCCGTTGCCGCTGAAGGGAGTGAAGACGCTGGTGCCTTTGACGCCCTCGAAGGTGATCGCCGTGGGGCTCAACTATGCCGATCACGCGCGCGAGTCCGGCATGCCTCTGCCCAAAGAACCCCTGTTCTGGCTGAAGGCGCCGACGTCGCTGATCCCGGACGGGGCCAAGATCGAGATCCCGTTTCCTCATCACCGCGTCGATTACGAGGCGGAGATGGCGATCGTGATCGGCCGGCGTGTGCGCAACGTGACTCCGGCGGCGGCAGCCCGCTACATTTTCGGATACACGGCCGCCCAGGACATCAGCGACCGGACCATCCAGAACTCCGAGAGCCAGTGGGCGCGATGCAAATCGTTCGACACCTTCACGCCCCTGGGGCCGTACGTCGAGACCAAGATCGATCCGCACGATCTGACCATCCAGCTTTTCCAGAACGGCCAGCTCCGGCAGAACTCGAACACCAGCCAGCTGATATTCAACTGCTTCGAGCTGGTGAGCTTCATCTCGACGAACATGACCCTGCTGCCTGGAGACGTGATTCTGACGGGCACGCCGAGCGGGGTGGGGCCCATCGAATCGAGCGACCGGATCGAGGTCCGGATCCAGGGGCTGGCCCCGCTGGTCAACACGGTCAAGTGACCGTCCCGCTAGCTAGCGCGCCCGCTTGGCCGCCAGGAGGGCAGAGAGCTTCGGCCACGGCAGGCTGTTCACAACGTCATTCCTGGTCAGCCAGCCTTTCCGGGCGATCCCGGCGCCGAGCCGAAGGAACCCGGCATGTTCCAGCCGGTGGGCATCGCAGTTGATCGCGCAGCGCACACCCTGTTTTTTCGCATAAGGCCAGAGCCGCCAATCGAGGTCGAACCGGCACGGGTGCGCGTTGAGCTCGATCCAGGTGCCGGTGGCGGCGCATGCGTCGATGACGGCCGTCTCATCGAGGGGGTAGGGCTCGCGTTCGAGCAGAAGGCGGCCGGTCGGGTGGCCGAGGATATGGACAAACGGGTTCTCGGCGGCCCGGATCAGGCGGCGGGTCATCTCGGCCCCGTTTTGCGAGAAGCCCGCGTGGAGGCTAGCGACCACGACATCCAGTTCGGCCAGCACATCGTCCGGGAAATCGAGGCGGCCGTCCCCCAGAATGTCCACCTCGGCGCCGGTGAGCAGCCGGAAGTCCGCGCCCGAGTCGGCGAGCCGCTGGTTGACCTGGCCGATCTCGCGGAGCTGCTTGCGCAGGCGCGAGGAATCCAGGCCGCTGGCTTGAAAGGAGGAGCGCGAATGGTCGGTGATGGCCCAGTAGGCGCAGCCCAGCTCCTGCATGTAAGCGGCGATCTCCTCGATGCTCCCTTGCCCATCGCTCCAGTTCGAGTGGTTGTGCAGCGAGCCTTTCAGGTCCGTCCACTCGATCAGCCGCGGGATCTTGCCCTGCTCCGCGGCGGCGAACTCGCCCTGGTCTTCGCGCAGCTCGGGCGGGACATACGCCAGCCCCAGCTGGGCAAAGATGTCCTCCTCGGTCCGGCACGCGACCCGGAGCGCGGGATCCCGGGTCTCCTCGACCGAGCGGAACAGGCCGTATTCGTTGAGGCGCAGCCCGCGGGATATGGCGCGCTGGCGCATGACGATATTGTGCTCCTTGCTGCCGGTGAAATAGGCGAGGGCAAAGGGGTATTCGAGGTCGCTGACCACGCGGAGGTCGGCCTGCATGCCGCCATACAGGATGATGCTGGCCTTGGTCTCGCCCCGGGCGATGACGCGCTCGATTCCCGGTAGCCTCGCGAACGAGTCGATCACCGCCGCCGGGCTCTTCGACGAGGCCAGAAAATCGAGGTCGCCGATGATCTCCTTGCCGCGCCGGACGCTGCCGGCCGGGCTGCATCGGATGACGTCCGGATGCGATCGCAGGGCGGCGAGGATGGGATCCGCCGCGGCGAGGGCATCGACGAGCAGATGGCGGCTGGCATACTGGCGTCGGAACTCGATGCCTTCGAGGATCTTGCCCTGGGATTTCTCGCCAAAGCCATCGAGGGCCGCCACGCGGCCGGATCGACAGGCCGCTTCGAGCTCGTCCACGCCGGCAATCCCCAGGCGGGCATGCAGGGCCCGGATCTTTTTCGGGCCGAGCCCGGAGATTTCGAGCAGGGTGATCAAACCGGGCGGGATGGAGGCCTGGAGCTCCTCGTAGTAGGCCAGCCGCCCCGAGGCGGCCAGTTCGGTGATCTTCTCCTGGAGCCCCTGGCCGATGCCGGGGAGCGTCCCGAGACGGTTTTCGGCAATGATTTTCTCCAGCGGTTCGGTCAGCCCGCTGAGGGTCCGGGCCGCCTGGGCATAGGCGCGTGACTTGAACGGATTCTCCCCTTTGAGCTCGAGGAGGACTCCGATGTGCTCGAGCACCTCGGCCACTTGGTCCTTGTCCATGGACCCACTATGAGGTCGGCCCCGAAAAGCGCAACGCCAAAGGCCGGCCAGGCGCGCCGGCCGGCTTGCATCGGCGGAGTTTCCCGGGTTAAATCGCGCGCATGCACTGGCGGAAGATCACCTTGGCGGGGGTGGGTTTACTGGGCGGGTCGCTCGGTCTGGCGATCAAGCAGCGGCGGCTGGCCGACCGTGTGGATGGCTTGGTGCGCCGGATGGCCAGCGTGTCGGAATGCACCCGGCTGGGCGTCGTGGACCATGCCACCCGGCACCCGGCCCGGTCCGTCGAGGGCGCCGATCTCGTCATCCTCTGCACGCCCATTGCCCGCATGCGGGAGATGGTCGAGCTGATGCGGCCCGGGCTCGATCCCGGGACCGTCGTGACCGACGTCGGAAGCGTCAAAGGGGCCGTCGTTCACGATCTCGAGCCGCTCGTCTCGAGCGCAGGCGCTCATTTTGTGGGATCCCACCCGCTGGCGGGCACGGAGAAAAGCGGCGTTCTGGCCGCGCGTCCGGACTTGTTTGATCAGGCCTGGTGCGTGCTGACCCCGACGCCGCGGACATCGGCCGACGCGCTGGAGCGCGTGGACGGATTTTGGCGGGCCTTGGGGGGGCGCACGCTGCATCTGACGCCGGAGGACCATGACGAGCTGGTCGGCCGCTCGAGCCACCTGCCGCATATCGTCGCGGCGGAGCTGGCCAACTATGTTCTCAGCCCGCTGCACCCACCCGAGCAGGCGCTGCTTTGCGCCAGCGGGTTTCGCGACACCACGCGCATCGCATCCGGATCGCCGGAGATGTGGCGCGACATCGCCCTGGCCAACCGCAAGAACCTCATGCGCGTCCTGGGGGTGTTCATCGAGGATCTCGATGAGTTCCGCCATGCCCTCGAGAGCGGCGATGCGCGCGCCATCGCCGATTTCTTCGAGGAGGCCAAACAGCGTCGGGACCAATGGTGCGAGCAGGGGCGATCGCCGGAATAGGCGAACGACCGGATCCTCCGGATCATTTTATATGGGCTGGCCTGACTGGATCGAGATTATCCCCTTGGCGGGGCCGGTGTCGGCGCAAGTCACCGTGCCGGGATCCAAAAGCATCACCAACCGGGCGCTGGTCCTGGCCGCGCTCGCCGAGGGCGAGACCATCCTCGAGGGCGCGTTGTGGAGCGAGGACACCCGCGTCATGGCCCAGGCGCTGCAGGCCATCGGGTTCCGCGTCGCCGTCGAATCCGATCCCGCGGAACCGGCCAACCGAACCATCACCGTGGTGGGGCAAGGAGGACGCGTGCCGGCCGGAGGGACGCCCGAGAACCCGCGGGATCTGTTCGTTGGAAACGCGGGGACCGCGGCCCGGTTCCTGACGGCGTTGGTCTGTCTGGGGCAGGGCGTTTACCGGCTGCGGGGCGTGCCCCGGATGCACGAGCGGCCTCAGGCAGGGCTCCTGGCGGCGCTGCGGCATCTCGGCTACCGCATCGATGCCGCCGGGGACCGGCTGCCTCTGGCGGTTCACGGCGGCGGCCCCCGGCCCGGCGCATGCCGGGTCAGCGTCGCGCAAAGCTCCCAGTTCGCCAGCGCCCTGCTGCTCTGCGCCGAGGCGGGCGGCTGGAGCGTTCGCATCGAAGGGGACCATTCCGAGGAGCAATCCTATATCGAGATGACCCGGCAGATGGCGGCACGGTTTCCCCGGTGCGGGGGCCGTTTCCGCATCGAGCCCGACGCATCGAGTGGCAGCTATTTCTGGGCCGCCAACGCGGTGCTCGAGCCTCAAGCCCACGGGTGGGAGCGCATTCAGGTGCGGCACTGGCCGGATTCGGGGTGGCAGGTGGATGCCCGCTTTCCCCGGTTCTGGCCGCTGCCGGCCGAGGTGTCGCGCGCCCGGGATCTGGGGGACAGCATTATGACGGCGATCGTGCTGGCGCCGTGGGCGGGGCATCCGGTGCGATTTACGGATCTGGGCCGGCTCCGGGTTCAGGAATGCGAGCGGGTCATCGCCTTGCGGGCCGAGCTGGGGCGGTGCGGCGCACGGGTCACCGAGGTCGGCGACACCTTGACGGTCGAGCCCGGGTTGCTCCATGGGGCGGAGATCGAGACTTACCAGGACCACCGCATGGCCATGGCCTTCACGATTCTGGGATTGAAAATCGCCGGCATCAAAATCAAGAATCCCGCGTGCGTGCAAAAGACATTTCCGAATTTCTTCGCCAAGCTGGCCGCCCTGCCGCCAGCAGGGTTGGGCGCCGGTTTTCTCGAAGGCGGCTCCGGATCGCCCTGGCCGGCCCCGCCGGGATGCAAGGGTGAGGAGCGCGGCCTATGAGTCATCCGGTTCCGAGGCGCGGCGAGACCCCGATCGTGGTGGCCATCGACGGCACCAGCGCCAGCGGCAAAAGCACGAATGCCCGGCTGGTGGCTGCCGCCCTGGGATTCGTCTACGTGGATACCGGGGCGATGTACCGGACGCTGGCGTGGTACTGCCTGCGGCGGGGTGTGGACCTGGACGATCGCAAGGCGGTGATCGGCTGCTGCCGAAAATGGAAAACCTCCCTCGAATGCGTTGACCGCCAGGTCCGGCTTCTGGTGGACCGCTACCATCCCGCCCGGGAAATCCGCACGGCCGAGACGAGCGCCGCCACTCCCAAGGTCGCCGCCATCCCCCAGGTTCGGGCCTGGATGAAAACGAAACAGCGCGAGTGCCTCCAGTTCGGCAACCTGGTCATGGAAGGGCGCGATATCGGATCCAACGTGTTCCCCGAAACCGATTACAAGTTCTATCTCGACGCCTCGCTGCAGGAGCGGACCCGGCGCCGCACCGCCGAGGGCGTCCAGGAGGATCTGGCGGCGCGGGACCGGCGCGACAGCCTGCGGGCTGCGGCGCCGCTGATGATCCCGCTGGGCGCTCGAGTCATCAACAACTCGAATCTCACTCCCGAGGAGACCAGCGGCCGCATCATCGCCGAGATCCGGGCCCGGCTGCCCGCCCGGCCAGGGGCGGATACGGCCGCCCCATGAATCCCCCATCCCAGGCCGGGAGACCGCATCGCATGAAAGCGGAGGCCGCAGACAAAGCCGCCAGCCCCCTGAACACCGTCGGCGCGCTCAGGAACGCGCGCCCTGGTTTTCAGGGCAACCTCAGCTACTGGATCGGATGGAGCCTGTTCCGAGCCGTGTTTCGCCTCTATTTCCGGTGGCGCAAGTGCAATCCCGAGCGCGTGCCGGATCGGGGGCCGGCGATTCTGGCGGCCAATCACGCCAGCTTCCTGGATCCACCCCTGGTCGGGGCCCCGATCCATCGGGCGGTCAGCTACATGGCCCGGGACACCCTGTTCCGGCTTCCTGGAGTGGGCTGGCTTCTTCGATCATGGCAAGCGGTGCCTGTGGACCGCAGCGGGGCCGGCGGAGCGGGCCTGAAAGCCATTCTGGACCGATTGCGCGCCGGCCAGGCGGTCGTGCTCTTCCCGGAGGGCACCCGAAGTCCCGACGGCCAGCTCCAGCCGGCTCGATCCGGCATCGGTCTCCTCGTCATCAAGACCGATGCCCCGGTCATCCCCGTCCGGATCTTCGGCACTTTCGAGGCATTCGGCCGCGGCTGCCGGCTGCCGCGGCCGCGGCGCGTGATCGTTAAATACGGGCATCCGCTCGATTTGAGCCGCCTGAGGACCGAGGCAGCCGCCGCTTCACCCGCCCGTCTCAAGGCCATTTACCAGGAGATCGCCAACCGAATCATGGAGGCCATCGCCTCCCTCGAACCCGCCGAGGACAAAACCCGGTTTCCCGGGTGACGCTTTTTTTGCTTCCTTCCTTTTGACTTCCGGCCAGTTATGTGATTCATTAGGAAGAGTTGTAAACCTGATCAGCCTGTAGCCTGGCTTTGGCAAACCAGATGAAGCCGCGTCGGTCAGTTCCGAGGCATCGAAAGTCCTGAAAGGAGGACATCATGAACCAGGGGATCGCTTTTTGTGCCAACACGATTCTGCGATGGATATTGCTGGCAGGAATCATCGTGCCATTGGGCCGGGCTGGAGCGATGGCGCAGGGGGCGGGAGGCGGCGATCGGACCGCCCAGGCTGCCGCCGGCGGTCTCGCCCAGATCCACGACGCCTACCGATCCCTGGTCCACTCGCCGGTGCGCTCGGAAATCCACGAGGCCAACCAGTCCGCGATCCATGATCCGGCGGAGTCCGTGATCCATGCGACGGATCAATCCGCCCAGCATGATCCGGTCCGATCGGATATTCACGACGTCCTGAGCTCCCGCCAGCACGATCCGATCCTGTCGACAGAGCATCGGCCGGAGGAGTCGAATCTGCACGCTGTGGGGGCCTCGGCGCAGCACGACAACATGTATTCGGCGATCCACGCGCCCCGGGCGTCGGATCTGCACCAGCCGCCGCGGTCTTCGCTGCACCATCCGGCCCTCTCGCCACAGACGCACGACACGGCGTTGTCGCTGCAGCACCAGCCGTTGGGATCGGAGGTGCACAGCGCGCCGCTGTCGGCCGTGCACGAGCCGCGGCGGTCGCTGGCTGTTCACACCGATGCGCGCTCCCTGCTGCATGCGGTGGAGGCATCGAAGGTGCACGCGATTCTGGCCTCGCGGGAGCATGATCCGGCGGCCTCCCGTGTGCACGCGGTCGACCGGTCGGTGGTTCACGACGCGCAGCTGTCGCTGGTGCACAGCCCGGCGGCGTCCCAACTGCACGATGCGGCGGCCTCCACGGCGCACTCGTTGCCGCTGTCGCGGATCCATGCGGTGGCGTTGTCGCGGGTGCACGAGACGATGGCGTCGGTGGTCCACGGCGCGCTGGCCAGCCGCCAGCACCTGTCGGCCCGCTCGGGAATCCACGAGCCGGCGCCCTCGGTGCTGCATGCGGTGACGGCATCGGACCTGCACGACACCCTGGGTTCCTGGGTGCATTCGCCGGTCGAATCCCGGCAGCACCTGGCGGAGACGTCGCAGTCGCATGAGCCGGTGTGGTCCTCGGCCCACAATCCGTTGACCTCCGCCCAGCACGACCCGAAGCTGTCGCTGCAGCACCTGCCGGCTTCGTCGCAGGAGCACGCGGTGCTCGAATCGGTGTATCACGCCGCCGCGAGGTCGGTGATCCATATTTCGACGCGGTCCCAGCTGCACGCGGCGGCGGTGTCGGTGGCCCACAATCTCGAGGATTCCAGGCTGCACGAGGTGCTGATGTCGGTGGTGCATGCGCCGGGCGCGAGCGATCTGCACCAGGCGGATCACTCGCAGATCCACGAGGCGGCCCTGTCGGTGGTCCACTCGGCGGTCGAATCCCGCCAGCACCTGTCGTTCGACTCGGCAGCGCACTCGGTGGTGGCCTCGGGGCTGCATCTGCCGGAGGCATCGAGCCTGAGCCCGCACGGTGTCCCCTTGAGCCAGCTGACCGGCGGGGCGGATCTCGAGGTGCACGAGCCGCTGGCTTCCGTGGTGCATGCCCCGGCCTGGACCCAGGCGCATCTGGCTTCCGAGTCGCGCATCCACGAGGTGGTGGTTTCGACTGTGCACGACACCCTGCCGTCGGTGATTCATGCCACCACGGAGTCGGTGGTGCATGACAGTGCCTCGTCGACCCACGTGGCGGATTTGTCGGCGGTGCTGCAGCACCTGCCAGCCAACTCCCTCCAGATTCACAAGGACCCGCTTTCGGCGGTCCACTCGATGCTCCTGTCCGGCTGGCATCTGACCCAGCTGTCCGAGGTCCACTCCGCGGGGCCGTCGGTGATCCACAGCGTGGTCCAGTCCGGACACCACAACGTGCTGCTGTCGACGGTGCACGCTCCATGGAACTCGGGGTTGCACAACGCGGCACAGTCGAGCGTGTTCGATCCCGGAGTCGAGGTGATTCAGGAAGTGATTCTGGGTCAGATGGGCCCGCTGGGCATTGCCGGCGCCGGGGGCGCGGCGGGCGATCGGACCGCCGCCGCTCAATCGAGCACCTGGCTGGGGCGGATGCCATCGGCGGACAGCCTGCAGTTGCTGGTGCATACGCCGGTCGAGTCCGTGCAGCACGTGTCGGATCGGTCGCTCCAGCATGTGCCGGTCTATTCCGCGCTGCATGTGGCGGCCAACTCGAGCGGGCACCAGCCGTCGGTGTCGGCCTTGCACAGCGCCGCCAACTCGAGCCTGCACTCGGTGTTGCGGTCGAGCGTTCATGCGCCGGCCCAATCCGGGCTCCACGAGGCGGAGGCATCGAAGGCGCACGACCCGGCGGCCTCGAAGCTGCACGACACCCAGCGTTCGGCTCTGCACGAGACGCTCCAGTCGTACATTCACAATCCGGTGGCCAGCCGGCAGCATCTGGCGGGGGCCTCCGCGCTGCATGCGGTCGAGGTGTCCCGCATTCACCTGGCGGATCGGTCCAAGGCCCACGACGCCTTCGGCTCGGTGATCCACAGCCCGGTGCGCAGCGCCGTGCATGCCACCGACAGGTCGCGCCTCCATGACGCGGCGCTGTCGGTGGTGCACGACGCGGTCCGCTCCAAGGAGCATGAGGCTGTGAGGTCGGCGATCCACGCTCCGGTGGATTCGAGCCAGCACAGCCCGGAGCGGTCGAAGCTGCATGACGCCGCGGTATCGGTCGTGCACGACCCGGCGCGGTCGGCGGTGCACCAGCCGTCCGTCTCCCAGCAGCATGGCGCCGCGCTTTCGCAGCAGCACGATCCGGCCCGGTCCGAGGTGCACCAGGCGGCGACGTCGGCCAGCCATGATCCGCAGCGGTCGGCTGCCCATGATGCATTGCGGTCGCAGTCGCACGACACCGCCCTGTCGCAATCGCACGACGCCGCCCAATCGGTGGTGCACTCGGCCGAGCGGTCGAAGGCGCACCAGGCTCTGAACTCGACCATTCACGATCCGGTCAGCTCGAGCCACCACGATCCAGCGGTGTCCAAGCAGCACGACGCGACGCTCTCCGTGGTTCACCTGGCGGGCGTATCCGCGCAGCACGATCCGCTGCGGTCGGTGTATCATGCGCCCCTGACGTCGGATCAGCATCTGGCGGACGCATCCAAGCTGCACGATCCGGCGCTGTCGAACGCGCATGTGCCGGGGACATCGGAGCGGCACGGGGCGGCGCTGTCGCAGAAGCACCTGACAGCCAGCTCCCAGGAGCACGGGGTGCTGGTGTCGCTGCTGCACGACACCCGCAGCTCCTCGCTGCACCAGCCGCTCGTCTCAACCCTGCACCAGCCGGCCCTGTCGGCCGCCCACAAGACCGATCTGTCGCAGCTCCACAAGACGCTGGATTCGGATCTTCATGCAGTGCTGGCGTCGTCGACCCACGGCACCGCTCTGTCGAGCAGCCACGACGTCCGGATCTCGGCCCTGCACGGCGTCGACGTGTCGAAACAGCACTTGGGCTTTGTCTCGGCGATCCACAGCGTCGTGAGCTCGGATCAGCACGAGCCGCGCCTCTCGGCGGCTCACCAGGCCGGCCTGTCCGAGATCCACCAGGCCGCGGCGTCCAGCCAGCACGCAAGCTTCCACTCGGACATCCACGCCCCGGTGTTGAGCAGCGCGCATTTGGCCGACGCGTCCGCGGTGCACGATGTATATCGCTCCCAGGTGCATGCGGCCGATGCGTCCGCGGCGCATGATCCGGCCTTGTCAGGGGCCGTCCACGACAGCCTGCGCTCGGTGGTGCATGCCGTCGCGGCCTCTCAGGTCCACAGCGTGCTTGCGTCGCGCGAGCACGATCCGGTCCGGTCGCGGCTGCACAGCATTGCCCTGTCGCAGTTCCACGAGCCGATGTACTCGCTGGTGCATGGCGAGGCGGTGTCGGTCGCGCACGATCCGGCTGTGTCGGAGACGCACGCGGTCGGGATCTCGACCGTGCATGGCGCGGACGCGTCGCAGGTGCATCGCGACCTCGAATCGCGGATCCACTCGGTGGTTCGGAGCGGCCTGCACAGCGCAACGGAATCGCTGGCGCACGATCCGGCGGTCTCGCTGGTCCACCAGGCCGGCCGGTCGGCGGCGCATGAGGCGCTGGGCTCGGCGGTGCACGCCCCGTGGGCATCGGGCCTCCACTCCCCCGAGGTGTCGGGGCTCCACAACCCGAGCTACTCGGCGGTCCATCAGCCGTATCTGTCCCGCGTGCACGAGGCGGCGGCTTCGCTTCAGCACGAAGCCCGCCTTTCCGCGGAGCACGTGGTGATCCGGTCGGTGCTTCATGATGTGAAAGGATCGTCGGCGCACCTGGCGGCCCCGTCGCAGCTCCACGATGCGGCCTTGTCGATCGCCCACCTGGACGCCCAATCCGCCGAGCACCGCGAGCTGCTGTCGCGGATCCACACGTTCATGGACAGCCGGCTGCACCGCGCCGATGCGTCCGTGCTCCATCAGGCGGCGCTGTCTGCCGTCCACGAGACGGGCGCCTCGCAGGCGCACGAGGCGTTCGGGTCGCTGGTGCACGGGCCGCTCATGACGTGGGCCCACGATCCGGCGCTTTCGGAGCCGTGGTGGCACGGCGCCATGGAATCGTCGGTGATCGAGGGCCTGGTCCCGCAGGCGCACCTGCCGCCGGGATCGGCTCAGCATGCCCCCATGAATTCGGAAACGTGGCCGCACGGGGTGTTCAACTCGGCCATCGTCCGGGAGGTGATCCCGCCGCTGCACGCGGTGACGGCCTCGCTGGTGCATGGGGTGCGCGATTCGTGGCTCCACAGCGCGGCGCGATCGGCGATCCACCAGCCGGCCGAGTCGGGCCTGGTCGCGGTGGTCGACAAGACCCTGCCGGACCTCGAGTACCATCTGGCGATCGAGTCCGAGGTGCATGCCACGACCGTGTCGCAGCAGCACAGCAGCGGCGTGTCGCAGCTTCACTCGGCCGCGCTGTCGGTCCTGCACGATCCCACGCTTTCGAAGACGCACGCGGCGGCGTATTCGCTGATCCACGACATCAGGGGCTCGAGCTTGCACGAGGCGAAGCATTCGACGCTCCACGATGTGACGACGTCGGCGATCCACATGCCGGCGGGATCGATCCTGCATGACGTCGTCAGCTCGGTGGTTCACTCCCCGTGGATGTCGGGGCAGCACATGGCGGCGAGCTCGGCGCTGGGGATCGATCCGGCGATGGATGTGATCCATCATGTGATGCTCACGCTGGAGGCGGCGATTCAGGAGCCGCACCGGGCGATGGCAGCCGGCGCAGGGATCATCCAGCCCGGCCTGGCCAACTGGCCGGCGATCGATCAGGACGCGCTCCATGGATTGATCCACGCCCCGTTCCCGTCGGTGCTGCACAGCGTGCCGCTATCTCTCGAGCATCATCCAATCTACTCGTCCTCTCACGACCAGGCCGGGTCCGGGCTGCATCAGCCGTCGCTTTCGATGGCCCATCTGCAGGGCGCCAGCCTGCTGCATTCGGTGCCGCGCTCGATGGTGCACAGTGTTCAGGCCTCGGGGCTGCACGCGGTCAGCCTGTCGATCCAGCACGATCCGGCCGTCAGCCAGGTCCACTCGGTGGCGCGGTCTCAGGAGCACCAGGCTTTGATCTCCGAAATCCACAGCGTCGTGCTCAGCCGGCAGCACGAGACGGCTGCGTCCCGACTGCATGCAGCAGCGCTATCCGTGGTGCATGCGGCCGATGCGTCGGCGGCGCACCTGGCGTTCCCGTCCCTGATCCACGCGACGGTGCCGAGCCAGCTGCATGAGGCGGCCCAGTCGGAGGTGCATTCGGTGGTGGTCTCCTCGATCCACGAGCCGGCCCGGTCCGTGGCGCACGCGGACGTGATATCGGCGGTTCATGCGGTGCGGACGTCCGCCCAGCACGATCCCGAGCGGTCCGCGGCGCACGACGTGGGGCTCTCGGTCCTGCATGACGGGATCGCGTCCGCCCTGCACAGCACCGAGCGGTCGAGGCTGCACAGCACCGACCTGTCGCGTCAGCACGATCCGGCGGTCTCGAGCGTTCACCTGGCGGCGGCCTCGAGCCAGCACGAGCCTCTCCAGTCACTGGGGCACGATCCCTTCAGCTCGCTCCAGCACGACGCGGCGGACTCTCGGGAGCATGACGCCCTGCGGTCGAACATCCACGCCGCGATGGCATCGGCCGCGCATGTGGCGATCATGTCGCTCATCCACGATCCGGTCATCACCGATCCGGTGGGCCTCGATGCGAACCTGGACGGCTTGCCGGATCCGTGGGCGCGGCTGGCGGGCATCACGGATCCGCAGGCCGACGACGATCAGGACGGCCATCGGAACCTCTTCGAATGGATCCTGCACACGAATCCGCTCGATCCGGGCTCGCTCCTCGAGGCGCGCATCCGGCACAGGCCCGGGGCCAATCCGCGCATCGAGTGGGGAGCATCGCCCGGCGTGCGCTACGTCATCCAGCGCGCAGAGCTGCTCGGCAACCCCGAGGCGTGGGAAAACATCGGGGAAGTCGTGCCCGATTCCTCCTCCGGCGCGTTTGAGGATCCCAATCCAGCCGGGGTGGACAACGGGAATCACCTCTTTTACCGCGTGTTTGTTCAGACGCCGAATTAAGGGTAAGGGGGATTGCCCCTGACCCGAGGGGGACAAACGGGCGAGTCGGCGCCGCGTCCCTTGGAAGCGGACAGGCAGGGGCGCGACGCTATCGCGTCCGGCCCGAGGCCAGCGGCCGTAATCTTATGGGCGCCAAGTGCGACACATGGAGACGAAGTGGGCAGGTGTCAGCACAACTGTGCCGCCGGCAACCGACTTTGGGAAATGGCGAACGTTGCCTGTCACCAATGGTTCCACCATCGGCCGCCCATCGGCTAAGTCGGCGGTCAATGTCCTCCAGCGACCGTGTACCCGGCCTGGCGCAGGTCTTCCGCCAAGTCCTTCTCCATTTGAGCCGCCGCCTCGAACGGCATGGGGTTCAAGTGGGCGTACAGCTCGGGCAGGAGGCGGATGCCGTACCGCTTCACCAGCGGCGCGTCCTTGATCCCGGCCTTGTGATTCTCGAAGCGCTCCTCCGGCGTCAGGCCGGTCATGCCAACGTAAACGCACGGTTGATCGGGATCGCGCTCCGCGTTCTGGGCGCGCACATTCCTGAGTCTGCCGGCGGCGGGATCGAGCAGCACCACGTAGACACTGTGGTGCTGCTCCGGCTGCCGCGGCGAGCGGAGCGATTTGAACGTCCGGCGCTTCATCGGAATCACGGTCGCTTTATCAGATGGTACTGCTTGCCCAGCACGCATTCCAGCTTTCGCTGCTGCTGGCCGTCCGGGCACGCAGGACATTCTCGCCGTTCTTGAGCAGCGCAGAGACCTCCCGGTTGGCGGCGGCCAGCGACATCACGCGACTGCACTCCAGTTGACAATAGAGCTGACACCTGTATGGTCATCCATATGCGGACGACATTGATTATTGATGATCATGTTTTTATGGAGGCCAAGCGCCGTGCCATCGAGGCGGGTATCACCGTGAGCGAACTGACAACACTGGCCCTGCGCGAGGCATTGCGAAAGCGGGTTCAGCCTCCGCATCCCGGCCGGTTTTCTCTCCTGACCTTTGGATCAGGTCCCAAGCAGGATTCCCCCGTCCGGGAGATCGCCAATTTCCGGGACCAAGGGCGATGAAAATGTTGGATGTCAACATCCTTGTCTACGCTCATCGCAAGGATGAAGCGGCCCATGAGTTCTATCGGGACTGGCTTGAAAGGCAGGTGAACACGGAGGTGCCATTCGGCTTGTCGGCGCTGGTCGGCGTAGCCTTTGTCCGGATCGTCACCCACCCGAGTTTTCACAACGATCCCACGCCTTTGCCGGTGGCGCTAGCGACCGTGGATTGTTTGCGTCAGTCGCCCGGATGTCGGTGGCTGCTGCCGGGCGAACGGCATTGGGAGATCACCGCAATGCTGTGTCGGAAAACGGGCGCCGCCGGGAAGCAGGTCGCCGACGCCCAGCATGCGGCCCTTGCCATCGAGCACGGGTGCCGGTGGGTCACGCGAGATGACGACTTTGCGGTGTTTGCTCCGCACGGGCTCGAGTGGGAGCACCTGCGGCCCGGAGAAGATCGAGGGCCCGGCATTCAAGCGGAATGAATTCCCTGCCCTTCTCGTCATGGTTTGGGATGTGCCAGCAGCCAATCGACCAGCCGGCGACGGGATTCGGACGAGTCCGTCGGAGCATGACCACCACCATTGACCGTCCAGAGTTCGACCGCGCCGCCAGACGGACAATGGGTATAGCGCATCACGGTAGTGTCGATTCCCGCCACTCCCCGCGCAGCTAACCCGAGTCGTCCATGTCCGGATTGGAGAAACTCAGGAAGTCGGGTCCGTTCCAATAACGCCACCCATTGGCGTCCACGGTCCCGTTCGGGTAACTGACGAGGAATCCTTTTGACTCCGCCAGAGGCTCCAGGGGGAACCAACTGCGCATCCCAGCAGCGTTTCCGCTCAGCGGGTGGAGGAACAAGATCAGGGGCAGCGGCGTCTTGCTATCCCAACTGGCCATATAGCTCACCCCCGCCCAAACCACACACCGCTTCGACGGGTTCATAGCCGGGCTTCTCGAACCTCACGCGATTCCCCACCAATACTACCCCAGCGGCGATCGCCGACGCACCATCAACCAAAATCCATCACGCCGCCGGCGTTGGTTCAGCTCCCGATCTCGTGCCGCAGCCAGGCGCGGGCAAACGTCCAGAGGCGCTCCGCACTGCGTAGCGACACCCCAAGAACCTCGGCTGCTTCAGGCATCGACATCCCGACGAAATGGGCTGAGAATCGCCGGCGATGAACTCCGTGATGAAGCTGAAGCCGGTGGTTGCGAGATTCATTTCGCGTGCATGGATGTTGTGGCTGGCTGCCGCCGCGCTCGAGTGGGATGCGGCTCCCGCCAGGGCGGGGGAGGCGATCCGATCCGCCGCGTTCGAGTGCGCTCCCCGGGTGCTTCGGACGGCGGATGGCCAACGATGGATTGTGGCCGCCCGGTTGGACAGCGCCGGGCTGACCAATGTGGCGGTCAGCGCCTCCGCCGCCTCCTGGGGCCGGACCAAGCCCCAGCCCAAGGGCAGCTTTGCCCCCGGCAAGGCCGAGTTCGAGTTCGAGATCCCGCCATTCCAGGCCGGCGAGCCAGTCCGGATCCAGATCCGGTCCGATGCCGGCGCGCAGGAGTTCGAGGCGAACGCGCTCGAGGCGCCGAAGCATTGGACCTTCTACCTCACCCAGCACACGCACACGGACATCGGTTACACGCGGCCGCAGACGGAGATCCTGCCCGAGAGCTTGCGGTTCATCGATTACGCTTTGGATTACTGCGACCTGACCGATGGCTACCCCGACGACGCCCGGTTTCGCTGGACCTGCGAGACGTTCTGGGCCGTGCGCGAGTATCTCGAGTCGCGCCCGCCGGCTCAGATCGAGCGGCTTAAACGCCGGGTGCGGGAGGGCCGGATCGAGATCGCCGGGCTGCTGCTGAACCTGTCGGAGATCGCGACCGAAGGCTCCATTCGCGCGTCGCTGGAAAGCCTGCGGGCGCTCGACGACGACCTCCGCGCGTCGGTGGTTACCGCGATGCAGAACGACGTGAATGGCGCGGCGTGGTGCCTGGCGGATTACCTGCCGGGGATCGGCATCCGATACCTGACGATGGGCATCAACCAGACCCGGTCGATCCTGCCCTTCGATCAGCCGACGGCCTTCTGGTGGGAGGCGCCCTCCGGAAGGCGCCTGCTGGCGTATCGGGCCGATCATTATCACCTGGGCAACATGTGGGGGATCCACACGGGCGATGCGGCCCGGTTCGGCGCCGAGCTGACGAAATACCTGCGGTCGCTCGAGCGGCGGAAGTATCCGTACGACCGCGCCAGCGTCCAGTTTTCCGGGTATCACACCGACAACTCGCCCCCCTCGACGATCGCCAGCGACCTGGTCCTGCGCTGGAACGAGCAACATGTCTGGCCCAGGCTGCGCATCTCGCTGGCGCGCGAGTTTCTCGAGCATGTCGAGCGCTCGCACGGCAAGGAGCTGCCGGTGCATCGCCAGGCCTGGCCGGACTGGTGGACGGACGGGTTCGGATCGGCGGCCCGGGAGACGGCCGCCTCGCGAGAGACGCATGCCGCCATGCAGGTGACCGACGCCTTGCTCGCCATGTCCGCCATGAGCGGGCTCCGCATCCCGCAGTCGGCTCTGCGCCGCGCGGCCGATGTGCGGGAGAACCTCATGTTCTTTGACGAGCACACGTTCGGCGCCGCGGAAAGCATCAGCGATCCCCTGGCCGAGAACAGCCAAGTGCAGTGGAGCGAGAAATCCGCCTATGTCTGGGCCGCGGTGAAAGGCGCCCACCTGCTGCGCGAGGACGCCTTCGGGCTGCTCCAGGAATTCCTGCCGCGCGCCGAGGTCCCGACGGTTGCGGTGGTCAACACGCTGAACTGGCCGCGATCCGGCGTGGCTGCGGTGTTCATCGACAACGAGATCCTGCCGCCCGATCGCCAGTTCAGGATCGTCGACGCCGAGACGGGCGCTGCGGTTCCCGCGCAAGCGCTGAACCGCCGTTCGGAAGGCGCCTATTGGGCGATCTGGGCGCCGTACGTCCCCGCCCTCGGCTACCGTCTGTTCCGGATCGAGAGGGCCGACCAGCCCCGGCCCGCCGAGACCGCTGCGGCGGCGACCCGCCTCGAAAACGCATTCTACGAGATCGAGCTCGATGCCCGGAGGGGAGCCGTCGCGCGGCTTGTGGACAAGGAGACAGGACTGGACCTGGTCGATGCGGCCGCGCCCTGGGGCTTTGGCCAGCTGTTTCGGGAAACGCTGACCGAGCAGCGCGAGTTTGTCCGCGATCGGTTTCGCCGCGCCGGATGGACGAATATCACCGTGCAGCCAGGAGCTCAAGGGCCTGTGTGGGACAGCGCGGTGCTCGCCGGCAGCCTCGAGGGATGCGCCGAAAAGAACGGCGCCCGGCTCGAGATCCGGCTGTATCGGACCGAGAAGCGGATCGAGTTCCACTGGTCGATCCGAAAGCTGGCGGCGCCCCAAGCCGAGGCTGTGTATGTGGCCTTTCCCTTTGCGCCGCGCGACGGGCAGATCGTTTACGAGGCGCAAGGCGGGATCCTGCGGCCGGGTGCGGATCAGATCCCCGGCTCGTCATCGGACTGGCAGACCGTCCAGAACTATGTGGCGGTCCGGCATTCGGAGGGGCAGATCGTGTGGGGGAGCGCGGGGGCGCCTCTGGTGCAATTGGGAGAGATCAACTTGGGCAAGTGGCAGCCTGTGGCGCGCGTCGAGCAGCCGCATGTTTACTCCTGGGTCATGAACAACTATTGGTTCACCAATTTTAGGCCCGCTCAGGAGGGCGACTTCCATTGGAGCTACGACCTGACCTCGATCCGCGACCGGGGGAATGCGGGTGCTGCGCGGTTCGGTTGGGGCTCGCGGGTTCCCCTCGCGGCGCGGGTCCAGCCGCCGATGAAAGCGGAGAAATCGATGGACCGGCCTGCGCTCTCGCTGGTGAGCATCGACGTGCCGGGGGTGCTGGCGGTGGGCGCCCAGCCTGGCGCGGACGGCGATGTGTTGTTCCATGTGCGCGAGGTTGCAGGGGAGCGGACCATGCTCGATCTGGCCAATGTGAAGACGTGGGCCAATATCGAGGCCGCAGCCGAAGTCAACGCAATCGGCGATCCGATCGAGGAGGACATCGAATATATCGATCTGAAGCCTTACGACGTCCGGTTCATCCGGCTGCGCTTTGCGAAACCCTGAGGGGCTTGCAGCCCTCGTCCTGCGTCGCGCTGGCCGCTGGGGGTGGCAACGCCGTCAATTCAGCGGCTTGAATAGCGCGAGTGGTTTTCTCGATGACCTGGATGGTCTCAATCTCCTTGTCTGAAGCGGCGCCCAGTTCTTTGAACTTGCGGGCGGCGACCAGCACACGGCTCTCCAACGAGCCAGCGGCTTTGTTGTAGGCTTCCACTGCGCCATCCAGTCTGCTGCCGACGGTGGCGAAATGCTCGGCCAGCACCCGCATCCGTTCATACAGCTCGCGGCCGAGGTCGCTGATCGTCTGAGCGTTCTCGGCGATGCGCTCCTGCCGCCAGCCATACGAGACAGCCCGCAACAGGGCAATCAACGTGGTCGGGGTGGCCAAAATGACTTTCCTGTCCACCCCGGACTCGATCAGGCCGGGGCTCTGTTCCAGGGCGGCGCTGAAAAACGTTTCACCCGGGAGAAACAACACAACGAATTCAGGCGCAGGTTTGAATTGGTCCCAATAGCGTTTCTCTCCCAGCTTGGCGATGTGATCTGAGACCTGCTTGGCGTGCTGCTTGAGGTGCGTCAGACGGGAGGATTCGTCGGCAGCCGAGAGAGCATCGAGGTAGGCCTGCAAAGGGCATTTGGCATCCACCACCACGTTTTTGTCTCCGGGAAGTCGCACCACGAGATCGGGACGCAGCCGGCCTTCCTCGGTCGTCACGGATTCCTGCTGGAGGAAATCACAATGGTCCACCATGCCAGCCAACTCGACGACGCGCTTGAGTTGGATTTCACCCCAGCGGCCGCGCACGTGCGGCGCACGGAGGGCTTTGACAAGGTTGGCCGTTTCGGTCTGGAGCTGTACTTGGGTCTTGGCCAATGACTTCACCTGTTCGGTCAGCGTGGAATAAGCGGACGTGCGTTCCTTCTCGATGGCAGCGATTTTGCCATCCACTTTGTCGAGGGATTCCTTCAACGGCTTGACCAGATCGTCAATCGCCTGCTGTCGGGCTGTCAGATCGGTTCGTGCGTTCTGTTGGAATGCTTCCAGCGCGGTCTTGGCGAGATCCAGAAATGTCTGGTTGTTGCTCTTGAGCGCATCCGAGGAAAGAGCTTTGAAAGCGTCACCGAGTTTCAACTGGGCCTCGTTGAGCAGGATGAGCTTTTCATCGGCAGCCTGGCGTTCCTTTTGGAGGAGGGTGTTGAGCTCAGCCTGGGATTCCCTGAGCTTGGCAATTTCCGCATCGAGCGCGTCGAGTTTTTCCTCCTTCGTGTTGACCTCCGCTTCCAGAACCGGGATGCGGCTGTTCTTTTCCTCGGCGGCAGCGCGCCGGGTCGCTTCTGAGGTGAGGTTGGCTTGGAGCCGTGCGGTTTCGGCATTGGCTTTCTCCAACAAAGTGTTCAAGCCTTGAACCTGCGCATCTCGGGCTTGCAGCGTGGCTGTCAATCCCGCACGATCGACCTCGGCTTCAGCTCTTGCCTTGTCAACCGCAGCCTGAGTCCTCCCTTTGATGATGAGCCAGGCGCCAACTCCGCCGGCAGCAAGGCCGATAGCCAGCATGGCGATTTCAGTCGTCATATTACAAACGATCCACGAAATCCACGAATCGTCCTTCGTTCTTTAGTCCTCAGCCTCGCATCCGATCTCGGCTTGTGCCAGCCGGCTCAGCCGATCCACCAGATGAAGAATAGAAACCATCTCCACTTTCGGCCCAAGGTTGTAGGATTCCTTGCCCGGCACGACCACCAGCAACCGGTCGAGTTTCAAGTCCGCCATCGCCACGCGCATGGATTTGGTGACGCCCGGCGCGTCGGCGAACTTGAATTCAAACCCGATCCGCCGGCCCTGCCACAACACCATCAAATCCAGCTCCGCCCCGCCGTGCGTCGCCCAGAAATAGGCGTCGCGGTCGCCGGTGATTTGCAGCGCCTGCTCGAGCGCGAAGCCCTCCCATGACGCGCCCAGCTTGGGGTGTTCTTCGAGCCGCTGCGGGCTGGCCAGGTGCAGCAGCCCGTGCAGCATCCCTGAATCGCGGATGTATACCTTCGGCGCTTTTACCTGGCGCTTCCCCAGATTCTCGAACCACGGGGGCAACTGGCGCACCATAAACGTCGCCGCCAGCGCGTCCAGATACCGCCGCGCCGTTTTCTCCGTAAATCCCAGCGAGCGCCCGATCTCCGAGCTGTTCCACGTCTGCCCGTGATAATGTGCCACCATCGCCCAGAACCGGCGCATCACCGCGGGCGATTCGCTCACGCCGAACTGCGCCAAGTCCCGTTCGATGACCGTACGTTCCATGTCCTCCTGCCACTGTCGCGCCCGCTCATCCGTCTCGGCCAGATACGGCACGGGGAAACCGCCCCGCCACCACAGCCGCCGATGCTGCTCCGCGCCCACTTCACCCAGCCCCAATCCCGCCACGTCTACGAACGACACCCGGCCCGCCAGCGATTCCGTCACTCCCTTCATCAGCCATGGGGACACGCTTCCGAGGATGAGAAACCGCGCCGGCAACGGACGCCGATCCGCCAGCACCCGGAGCAGGGGAAACAGCTCCGGCATCCGCTGGATTTCATCAATCACCACCAATCCCGTCAGCGGTTCGAGCGCAGACGACGGCTGCCGCATCAAGTCCAGCGCTGCCGCGCTCTCCAGATCCAAATACCTCGCTGCCCGGCCTGCCATGAACTGCTGCGCCAGGGTCGTCTTGCCGATCTGGCGCGGCCCAAGCAACGCCACGACCGGATAGTGCTCGATCCGCGTCGCCAGCAGTTCGAGATACTTCTTTCGCTCAATCACACATTGAGTCTATCATTGAAATACCGGACTATCATTCCGATATTTCTCGCTGCACTTCCAACTGACTTGTCTCCAAATGGTTGCGAGACTGGACTTTTGTCAATAGACGACCAATCCAATTATCATTGAAAAACCGGAGGCGAGCTTGTGCTCCTTGGCGTAAGCCGCGATCTGCGCTCATCGGCTCCACCCAACGTTCGAGCCGCCCTGCGGCAGTTCCATGATCGCGTCGGCCAGGGCGCGTCGGACGCGTTGGTAGTGCGTCAGGCTAGCGGACTTGTCGGCCGACATCAGTTCGAAGCCGTCTCCGGGGAACGTCTCCCCCCCGTCGGTGTAGGCAGTCCAGTTGTCCACAATGCCGTCGGCGATTTGCATGAGCAGCGCTTCAGCGCGCGACACGGCCGCCGCCTCGCGTCCGCTTGACTTCGCGGCGGCGATCCGCCGCTCCAAGGTGACCAGGTACTTCAAGTCGTCAATGCCCTCGCGGGAACGTTCGTAGGCCAGCGTTGGCCAGATGCGTGCGCCTTCGGTGCGCACGATCGATCCGCGCTCGTTCGGGCCGAGGTTGTAGTACCACTCGACTTTGCCGCGCACGCCGTATCGCGCCATTTTCCAGAAGAAGCAGCCGAACGGGAAGCGGTCGCTGCCGGCGTTGACGAACCAGGGGATGGCGTCGGTCCTCTGTTGCAGCTCAAGGATGAAATCGCGGTTGATGAGGCGGCGGCCTTGGTTGTGATGGTCGATGCCATCCCAGCCATTGTTGAACGTCGCCGCATTCAGGAACGGCGCCATCGTCGTCACTTCGAGCCAGCCATTCATGTCGGCCGTCACGGCCATTTCCGGGAGTTCCTCCCAGCACAGGCGCGCCAGGAGCTCGCCTTTGCGCACGCCCGGGAGGGCCTGGTTGGTCAACTCGTCCGCGATGCTGAACACCACCGGCACGCCATGCCGTTGCGCCTCCGCGTGCAAGCGGCGCATCACTTGGACGAACTTCCGCTGGAAACGCCGGCTGTCCACCGGCCCGTACCCGGCCAGCTCGCTCATGAGGAGGTTCATTGAGGCGCCGAAATACAGGGGCTGTCGGAAGCCCGCACGGCGGAACGCCTCAAGGAACTCACCGAATTCGGTGGTGTCTTCATCGTGCACCGGCAGGTGAAAATCGTAGAGCGGTGCCACGGTGGTCAGACCGTGCGCCCGCATGTCCTCCAGATGCGCGGCCAGCGCGCGCGGGTCCTTGGGACTGGAATAGTTGTAGCCGAGCGCAAACGGCGGCTGCTCTAACCGGAAGGGCAGGACTTCAAGCTGGAGCATGAGCCGCGCGATCGGTTTGCCGCCGCCGGTGACGGTGACTTCGCCGGTGTACTCTCCCGGTCTGGCCTCGGCGGGGACGTGGACGGTGGCCCAGAACAACTCGCGTTGGAATGCCGGCATGTCCCACGCCTGCCCCAGGTCCATGAGGATGTCCTTGTCTCCGCCGTGAAAACTCTCGACGGATTGCACGCGGACTTGGGATCTCGGAATGACGCCCCCGGGACCGGACAGATCCGAGGCCGCGAGCGAGAGTTGCTCGACGCGCTCGTCCGGGCGGACGGCGAAGCTCACCGGTTCGTATTCGCCCGGCGTCGCAAAGAGGCAGGCTACGTTCGTTCGGATGCCGCCGAGCGGTTTGACGGACTTGTCCTGCGAGGCGAGATAATCGGTGACGCAGATTTCAACCGCCCCGTGCAGTCGAGCCGTGGCCAACGCGATGGCTGCGAGGAGCCGCATCGGAAGGAAGGCTTTGGATTTCGGACATCGAGTATTCATGTCGGCCTCCTACTCGTCCTTCAGTTCGCCGAGGGGAACCAGTCGCGCGTCGTCAAGCCAGATGGTCCCCTCGCCGGTTATGTAGATGTAGAAGCTGAATTCCTTCGCGCCCGCCTCCGCTACGCCCTTGAGCTTTACCTGCTCCCACTCCGGACCGATCTTCTTCCGCAGCGTGCCGATGGCGCCGGCCTCGAAGTTCAAGAACAGCTGGTTCTCGCCCTCGCCCTTGGCCCACACCGTGAATTCGTATTCCTTCACGCCCGGCACGAGAGGCAGCTTGGGGGTGTTGAGGCCGATGCGGCCCGGCTTGCCGGTGCAGCGGGTGCCGGCGCTGTAGCCGCCGGAATGGACGTATTCCTTGCGGGTCTCCCAGAAGTTCTCGTAGTCGCCGCCCCAACTCCAGCCACCCCACCACAGCCAGCGCGATCGGTTCCGCGCGCTGTTCTTGTTCACTTCCTCGAAGCCCGCGTTCTGCAAAAAGTTGAACTCAGCGGGATCGGTCTCGGACAGCGCCGTCGATTTGAACCAGCCCGCACGCCGTTCGTCGAGCATGGTGCGTTTGCGCTGGAGCTGGCATTCCGTGATCAAGCCGTCGGCTTTCATTCGGTCCAGCGCCTGGAGGGCCGCGTCAATCCGCTCGCTGGTCCAAAGCTCGGTTGGCTCTTGAGCCGCACTGGCGGGGGTTCCCCGATCCAGGCCCAGGCCGCCAAGGAACAGAACGACCATCGTCAGCCCGCGCAGAGCCGCTACCCCAGCCGTCGCTCGTATATGCATGCAGTACATCATACGCCGGCGGGTTTGTCGGGAAAGGCCTTTCGTTCTCAGCTGAAATGATAGGGGCCAGGTCGGATGCCAGGGCGGCCCGCGTTACCAGTGGTCGCGGCGGGTGGGTCGCAAAACGGTGACGGTGGCCCTGAGTGCCGAGCAGTTTGCCTGGCTCAAAGAGGCGATCGCCAATCAGCGCCGGGTCTGGGACGTCCTGGCGAAAATGCAGCAGCAGACCGTCGCCTGGATGTGGAAGAACCTGCCCGGCATGAATCGACGCAAACAGCTCTCCAAGAAAACCTTAGCGCTTAACTAACTGCCATTCGGGTCAATTCCATAATGACCCCATTGCCCTTTCCGTGTGGCTGCGGGTCGATCGGCTTCTGGGGGAGCATGGCATCCGGCAGGACACACACCACTGTCGCGGTAGGAGTTGGAGCGCCACATGGAAAGGCGGAAATGGACCCGGAAGCGCTGGAACGCTTTCGCAACGGCTGGTGTCTTGGCAGCGAGGCGTTCCGGAAGGAGTGCCTGGAAAAAATGGAAGACGAGTTGATCGACAACCATCCGGGCCGTGAAAGGTTGGAAACCGCGGTGGCCAAAGCGGAGCGGCTGATTGCCCAGGAACTGATGCGGCTCAACTGGACCCGTGAAGACTTGACCACCAAGGCCAAGATCGATCCTCTCAAATTGGCGCTGGCAGCGCGGCTGCGTCGCGAAACAACCCTGACATCAAGCAGATCGCCGGCCGGCTCAAGCCAGTTACGTGTCGCACTTAACCGCAAAGAGAAAGAATTATCGATTGTGAGGACTGACCCGAATGGCGCTTACGAGAAATCGAAATCGCGGGTGACGAGGGCGAACTTGTGCTCCTTGGCGTAAGCCGCGATCTGCGCGTCATCGGCTCCACCCAGACCAACGTCACGGACATCGACAGCATCGTGCCCAAGCCGCTGAACGGCTCCCGCCGCCGACCGGGGCATGTTTGCGTCCAGCAGGAAGCGCATTGGGGCGGCTCAGCCGGGCAATGGGTGGTACTGCTCCTGTTCGACCAACTCCCCGGCGAACTTCAGCGCCGCACGGATGTCCTCCAACGTCAGCGCGTATTCCCGTTGAACGTCCTCGAAGCTCATGCCTCCGGCCAAGCTACCGACGATCAGGGACACAGGCATTCGCGTACCACGCACCACGGGCTTGCCGTGGCACACCTTCGGATCAATCACTATTCGGTCGTTCATACCGCTGGAATCACGATACGGGCCGGGGTGCAGTTTGGCAAACCCGGAAGGAGGCCAGCAGCGCCGGTTCTTCATTCCGTGTCCACACTGCGAGCACCCGATCAAACTGCTCTGGCCCCAGGTCAAATGGGATCCCCAGGCCAAGGACGAGAGTGGCGCCTGGCACCTGGGCCGCGTGCGCGCCAGCGCCCATTACCAGTGCCAGGAATGCGCCGGCCATATCTCGGATGCCCAAAAGGTGGTCGCGGTGCGCAAGGGGCTCTGGCGTCCCGAGAATCCCAACGCCATCCCCGGGGTCCGCAGCTATCACCTCTCCAGGGAAGAGATCCGCGAGGCCCAGATCGCCCACGGGGTGACCGACAACCACGTCGGAATCGATTCCGGACACGCGGCGGCAGACGTTTATGCCCACTGCCTGCGGTGGGGCAGGATCGTTTCTTCCCGCCAGCCCGGTCTGCTGCCGATCCACGTCGGCTGGACCCCCATGAAAGGCCGGGAGCGGGACGCTTCCTGGAAGGATCCCAAGACCAAGCAGCCGCGGCCTTATTGCCTGGGCAGCGCGGCCCTTCCGCATCGGAAGTTCCGGCTCCCCCTGCTCGAGTTCAACGGGGATTTCCTCTTGGACATCCTCACAAAGCTCCGGAAGGGGCCGGAGGGCGCTGGTGGATTTCGGTGGGAGCTGACCGACCAGGACGATGAGGAGTATTTCCGGCACCTGGACGCCAAGGTCAAGAAACCCGAAGTCATCGGGCGTTCCGGGAAGGTCCAGGTGATCTGGCGGCTGCGCAGCGGCCGCTGGCCCGATCATCTGCTGGACTGCGAACTGGAGCAGTTGGCGATGGCGATGATCCACCGCCGATTGCCCTGGGCAACGATTGCGCAGCCGGAGAAGGAGGAGGAAACCGCATGACCCGTCATCTGAGCCGGAAAGACATTGCCGCCCTGATCGATCCACGAATGACGCCAAAGCAAATCAGTCGTAATGAACGCCGCCTCGGTCTCGACCAGGCCCGGATCCGGTTGAATCGACGCGTTGTTCTTTATCGCACCAAGCAAGCCCTGGGAATCTTGAGGGCAAAGGGATTCGATGTGTGAACGACCCAAGCTCAGCGACGGCGAGGCAAGCGCGTTCGCATTGGAACAGTAGCGCGACCGAGCCGTTCGCTGCAGCGCCTTGTTGAACGAAGCCGCTCCGGGGCGGCGAGGAACGCCGCCCCGGAGCGGCATTTTCATCTGGCCCGCGGCCTTCTGATGATTGTTCGGCATTGTGTCCGCCACCCTTCCCGCGGCATGGTTCTGACGCCCGGCCGCCACCTGACAAACCGGGCGCCAAACCAAAACATCAACTACCGTTCGTATGCATAAAAAAACTCGACCGCTCACGCCAGTCTAATCCGCTTCACCGACGACCTGCGCTTGCTCCCCCTGCTGCTTCGCACCCAGAAGTCCTACCTCGCCTGCGTCCGCCAGCTCGCCGAGCACTTCCACAAAGCGGTGTGCTCATCTCAACGCCAAAATCCGTCAATCATACCCTTGACTAGGTGATGTGGGGGCCGGGAGGTCAATCCTCCCGGCGACCCGGTTGGACCATTCCATGGCACGCTAATCGGGTTTTGGTGCAAGGTCGCTCCTTGCGACGCTCAGCCTCATCGACCGTTGCCCGACAAGGGCCTTCATAGCAGTCAGTCGGGTTTTCCCTGCGGCACTCCCGATTCAGGCTTGGGCGCCAGTCCCAATCGGAGGCGCGTTGTTTCAGGAAGTGTTTCCAGGTAGTTGTCCGGCAAGCCAAGCATCTCAAAATAGTTCGCCGGCAACGGCGCAGTCGGGGTGTAGGGACAAACGTTGAAATACTCGACCACTCCCTTTGTGATGCCAGAAATGCGGAAGACCACTGGCTGAAACTCTGCCTCATCTCCCTCAGGTTCAGGATACCCTTCGAGCCTCCAAGCGATATTGAATGTGGGCAGGGGATAGACGATTCCATCGTTCTCTTCAAACGTGTACTGATTCACCGAAGGAGGCTCACTTAAACGAAGCTGCCGCTCGTCAAGTCCGAGTCGATGCAGGGCATCGCGCGCGATCGCTTCCGCGTCGGACGCAGAGACCTTGCTTGAGATTTTAGCTAGACGCGCCGATTTTTCGTCTTTGTGTCGGAACGAGCGAGGCCGGTACTTGCTGTCATAGAAATGCTCCAAGGTGTTACGACTGAACCGCCAAGAGAACCGCTCATCTCTCGTCCCGATTCCGCCTGCGAGCCCGTGGACGGTCGCCTTAAGTTGAAATAGCACGTCATTGACGGTGAGGGGCTTCTCGATATCAAGTGCCCATTTCACCCGGACCTCGTTAGCTTTCGTCAGCATTAACGTGACGCCCCATTCCTCGAACGCGGGTGTGTTTGTAGCGATCCGGCCAAGGTCACTAAGTGGATACTTGGACCGAGCCGCGGCAATGTTATTCGTGGGTGCGAGGAGGCGAGGGCCAGCCGCATCCTGGGCGTGAACCGACAGCACGGAAACAAGAAGCGCCCAGCACATCGCGACGCTGATGGTTCTATTCATACTCAGTTGGTAATGACCAAATCTTTAGCTCCATAAATGACCATTCCTAGCGCGGCGTTGGGGGCAGCATTCGCAGCGGCGTCTTTCGCTTGGGTTATGTCCCTCACGGGCCTTCCGTTCTGATCTTGCTCGGCCCACTTGTCCCAGAAGGTGATGATGTACGTTTGGTGAGGCGGATGCAGTTGACTGCCACCCAGGACTGCGGTGAACACTTTCTTCCGGTTCCACCCCATGAAGGCCCGCGGACGGATCCCGCGCTTTCCACCGAAATCAGTCGCAACCATTCCGGTCTTCTTCGGGATACCGAACGCCTGAGGCCAGTCTCCGTCGGCCGTGTTGCACCCATCGATAAAGACAAAGCGATAGGGATGCATGTTCGTGGCCGTCAGCGGATTGTTAAAATTGTTGCCCAGCAGGGTTTGCACTTGCCCAAGGGTCAGTCGGGCCACAGCGTCACCCATCGTGCTCCCGCTGCCATGGCCGAAATAGAAGAAATCGCGGGCATCCACCCGCGCCATCTGGTTCGTGACCGTGCTCCAATTAGCCGGCGTTTGAATCTGAAATGGCCAGAGGAAAGTGCCGAGCAGATTCTGATGAAATGGCTCTTCAACGCTCCAGATGGCCTGCATCAAAAGGAGCACGTCGTCCCAACCGGGTTGCCAGGATTGGAAGGGCTGCTTGTAACAAACCACCGACCTTGTGCAGATAAACCACGGCGGCTCGATGAAAACCTTCCGCGTGCTGGTTGAAGGAGCACCTCCTCCGGCGGACTGCACGGTCATGGCCAGCGTATAAAACTTGCTTGGGTTCTGGTTGCCAGCGCCGTCGGTGTTGTCCAAGCTGAATCCCGGGCCGGGGATGCCCGAATAATTGCAGAACCCATCGGAGGCGATATCGCCCTCTAAATGGCCGACATGGGCGGCTTGATCATCGTAAACGTCCAATGCCCACGAGCCACTCGTGTAGATCGTCTGGGCGCCCACGTAGATTGCCTCGCCGCCGACTTCCCACGGATCTGGGTAGAAAACAACGTTCGACACCGTCACTGTCACCGCCTGCCCAAGATAGACCACGTCGTTGTCGAGCCGAGCACCCACTTGAAGCACGTAGTCGCCATTGGGCACACGAGTTGTATCCCATGAACCGGTCACCGTCGCGCCTGGTTCTACAGGGAGCGGTGGAAACTTCGATCCTGGAAGGTTCTCATCACTACCGTCTTCCGTCAAAAACACCTCGGCCAGCACTGCCTCAGCATAAGGATTCCCTAGCTCGATCAAAAGCGGAATTTCGTCGGTCAGGACAGTGCCTTCGTAAATGGCAGACAAATAAATCCCGACACGCACCACTTGGTAGAAGCCAGTGGATCCCAACGGCACTTCCTCGCCCCCGCCTTCAGTCAGCGCCGCATCGATTCCGGCACTTGAATCCCAGACGAAACGTGGATCCCAAGGCATGGGCGGCAACGGCGGCCAGCTTGTCATTTCGTTGTTGGTTGCGCCAATGCCATCGCTGTCATCCAAGGCTCCTTCGAGCGGTGGAGGATTACCGCCCCCACCCCCTCCTCCGCCACCGCTGGGGAACTCGACCACGCCGAAATGCGTAAGGGCCGTGCGATTGGTCCCCTGAGCGGCTGGTAAGTCGTTGGTGAGGATTGTCCAGGGATGGACTGCATCGAGGCGAGCACGATAACGGACAATGAAGGTTTCCGATTCGGTGCTCGGCCAGGACAAGACGACATTGGTGCCTTGCACCTGAAGTTGGAAATCTTCAATTGCGTGAACTGATCGGCTTAGCCCCAAAGCGAGGAGAACGGCTATTGCTAGCGTGGATTTCATGGTGATTTCTGGCAAGATTCTAGCGGGCTCACTAGTGTTATGCTAGGCAAGAACTAAGCCTGCAAGCAAGCCCTATTTGCGGTAGCCCTCGCATGTTTGCAGGCTAATCCGTTTCTCGGCCTGCGGTCGCTTCACCCCCTCAGATCAAACCCCGATTGCCGCTGCCTTTCCCAGCAATGGTCCGAACTTGTCCTAACTGTCCCAACTCGGACCAACTTGGGCTAACGCTTCCCGCGGGTCCTCCCGTATCGGTAGGGCGTGGCAAGCGCGTGGCTGAAACGATCTCGGCTTGAGGCCGCCTGGGAGGCAGCCCAGGCGACGGAGCCGCCTACCGCCCTTCGAGCCTGGCTGCGCGCCCAGGAAACCGCCCTGGCCGCCACCCTCGACACCATCCAATCGACCTCCGGCAACGGCCGGCAGGTTGTGTTTGCCGAGCCGGGAAGCGCCGGTCCCACGCCGCTGGAGATGCTCGAGCTCTGGCGCGAGCTGATCGACCTCCACGACCGCGTCAAGGCCGACCTCGGCGAATCCCCAACCGACGCGGAGATCTACGCCGCCATGATGGCGGAGCTTCGCCCCGTCAAGTCCGTCGGGTCCGACCACACCCTGCTCCGATGCTAACGCGTCTTGCCAAGGCAACGGCCGCCGCGATCCGGACCTTCCGCCGGAGGCTCCAGGCCCGCTACGAGGGCGCCCAGCCCGGCGGCGGCCGGCGCAGCTACATCCCCGCCTTTCTGCAGGACGCGCGGTTTGACGCCGACGGGGCCACCCGATCCGAGCTGGTCCGCAAATCCCGCTATTTCGAGCGGAACAGCGCTCTGATGAACGCGTTTTGCGACCGGTTCGAGCAGTTCACGGTTGGGTCCAACGGTCTGCAGTTGACCCCGGCCAGCACGGACGAGGAATGGAACCTGCGGGCAGCCGAATGGTGGTCGGAGTGGTGCCAGTTCCCGGACCTGACCAGCCTGCAGCCCTTGAGCAGCATCCAGTCCCTGATCGCCCGGACCTGGTTCGTCGATGGGGAGGTTTTCATCCTCAAGACCAAGGGGGCCACCAGTTTCCCTCGGATCCAGCTCATCGAATCCCACCGGGTGGGAACGCCGCCGCGCCAATGGGACCAGGAAGGCCGGCTGCTGGTGGACGGTGTCGAGGTGGACAAGCGGGGTCGGCCGGCGGCCTACTGGGTCCGGGACGGCTTTGATTTCGAGGATTACCGCCGGATCCCGGCCGAGTCGATCATCCATGTTTAACCCCACGGCCTTACCACTGGATATCATTCGATATCAGGTTGGGTTCTCCCTTGACAGCCCCGGATCGGATGCGAGGCTGAGCATGTCGTCATTTTCGGCAGGATCGTCCGCTCGAGTGGCGTGGCAGGCTGGTTTCTGTCGGCCGGAAGCCCGGCGGTCCCGGGCTGTCCGGAGGATGTGCTCGCAAAGTGAGCGGGGCAAGAGGCGGATGGGATCATGAAGGAGATCAACAAGCCGCGTGAGGGGGGCAAGCAATCGATGCGGTCCGGACATCGACTGGGCCACGGGCGTACGACGGAACGATGGTTGGCTGGGTGGGACTGCCGGCGATGGCTGGGGCTGCTGGTGTTCATCGTGGGATTGGGCGGTTGGAATGAGGCGGCGGGTGATTCGCGCGGTTATGTAAAGGTCAAGTTCCGGTTGGAGGCAGCCTTTTCTGGGGACCCGGGAGATTACGGCTATCTGTCAGCCCAAATCAATGATGTCTCGGCGATCATTGGAATCACTCTGACCAATCAGGGAGGGACCAGCGGCTTTACCAACGATTGGACCACGGTCCGAGTCCCGCTGTCGTCATCCGATGAAACAAATGATGTGCCCATCCTGGCCACTTATCAGGGCACGTGGAGAACTTCTCGCATTTATATCGAGCCTCCTTCGTGCTATGCAATCTATCCCGAGTATCTCGGAGGGTATTTCCTGGGTTTCGACACCGGCAGTTCGACAAACTATTTTCACGTATGCGGTGATTCAGGCGCATTATTTATTACCATCGACGGCGTTCCTAAAGGGGAGATTCCGCGGCTGGCCGCCGATGGGGTCTCGCGGATCACGGCCCGGCTTTCGGGGGCCAGCTCGACCAATGTGACCTGGTCATGGGTGACCAATGCGCCGGGCTGCCGCCTGGAGCCTCAACCGGGCGGCGCCGCCGCCATCCTTACCGCCGGGGACAAGGCCGGAGTGGCGACGCTGCGGGCGGCCGAGGGGGCCTGCGAAAGCGAAATCGACATCGAGCTGGTCGAGTGCGGCGGCTGCGCGGGCTGCGATTCCTTCGGAAGCGGCTCGGTCCAAAACCGGGGTGGTCCGGATTTTCGGTTGATGCTGGGCCACAATGATGACGAGCGGGACAGCGGCTATTTGGCATTGCAGGCCTGGGCGCCCTCCTTTCTGCTGGCGCATCCGAGTTCGCTGGTCATGCCGTTGAGCCGGACCAACAACGAGGTCATCCGGGATCAGGCCGGAGTCATCCGCCAAGTCCGCTCCCTGGAAGGATTGGTCGATGCCGTGGTGGTCACGACCAACCGCCTGGATTTAAAGCTCTATTATGCGGCGGACTTGTTGGCCAAGTCCAACGGACTCTATGTCCTCACCAACACGCCTTTCGCCACCTGGACCCTGGAAAACCCGGGCGGGGCCGCCAGTTCGAACCGACTGTGGATTACCGAGAGTGGCACGGATCGCCCGACCCGGACGTATGAGTTCACCCACGACGGCCCCACCGGGAAATGGACCCTAACGGTCAACAACACCCTGGCCCGGTTCGTCAGCTGGTCGGTTTCGGCGGGGACCAACCGGACCGATTATGCCGAGACCTGGAACGGCTCCAGCCGGGTGGCTCGGACCGCTGGGGTCTATTTCACCAACGGGACCGACGTGCTGTTGGGACAGCTCATCCAGGGCGAGAGCCCCAACGCCTTGACCCACACCTATACCTATTACCCGGCCTCGAGCCGGGTCCGGCAGATCGATGAACCCGATGGCCGCTGGCAGATCTTCCACTATGACGCCCAGGGTCGCGTGACGCATCAGTTCGAGCCCTGGACGAACTCGGCGCCCACCACCAATGCCAATAGCTGCCTGGTAACCGAATATGCGTATGCGTTGACCGAAGCCGGGGATGATGGTTCGTTTCAGCCCGAACTGCCGCGTTTGACGAAGGTTAAAGTCCTCGGTGAAGAAGTGCGCCGGCGCATGACCGCGCTGACGGTGAGCCAGGATGGTCACCTGGAGGGGCGGATCGACAAGGAATGCCCGAACCCCGGGGCCGGCTGGGCCGATGCCTCTAACGAGGTCACTGCGACCGATTACCTGACGGAGGGCGAGTTCCGAGGGCGGGTGTGGCGTCGGGGCA
>JAKLFB010000013.1 GCA_022711435.1 Verrucomicrobiota bacterium | reverse complement strand
CCAGTTCTGGAGTCAGCGCGGTGACGAAGCCCTGCTGTGTCTCGAAACCTTCTGGCGCAACGGCCGCTGGCACCTCCTGTTCCCTCACACCGCCTTCAACCCTGCAAGAAACTGAGATGCGCCCTGACGCGCGCAGGCGCAGGGCGAATTCATCTCGAATCGCAGGGAGATACACTCCCGCCCTTGCCTGCCTGCGCCGCCGGGGCAGACAGGCGCCTCGCATCGGGCGCGGCGTCGCTCCCGCCAAATTCGGAAGTAATATTTACACAGACCCTAATCAGGCCGCAGCCGCTACGGACCCCCCGTGTGGCAGGTGAAGCAATCCGGATCGCTCCCCTCGCTCGAAGGCTCCGGATGCACAAACGCCATCCCGCCCCATTCGACCTTGGCCAGGCTCTCCCCCGAGCCCTGCGCGATGATCTTGTGACAGTCATTGCAGCCGCTCGCCCCCAGCTTCCGCGTCTTGTCCGCCGTCTGGTGCCGCCCGTCATGGCACCGAAAACATCCCGCCCAGTTCTTGTGCCCGATATGGTCCGGATACGCCCGCCAATCCGCCTGCATCCGCGGGAAAAAGCTGTTGGTGTAGATCCGCTGAACTTCCGCGATCACCGACGCCACCCGCGCCTCGTTCGTGTACTGCGCCCGCAGCGATCCCGCGATCTTCTCCAGCCCCTCCGCCACCGTCTCGTTGGTTTGCGTCAGCGCCGCGATCGCATGGCTCCGCACAAAGGGCAGCGCCGGGTCGATCCGACCCGCCGCCATCGCCCGGTCCACCGCGTCGTTCGGCGCCGGGAACGAGTGCGCCGACCGATTGTGGCAATCGTTGCAGTCCATGGTCCGTATCGCCTCCGGCGCCGGATCGTTCGTGTACTTGGCGGTCCGAAATTCGGTCACCTTCCCGTCGGCCGCCGTCAGCCGGACCCACGGAATCACCAGCTGCCGGGCGTCCGTCGCCACATACTCGATCCGGTGTCCCGAGCTCGTGTGCCAGTGAATGCCCCGCACCGGGCCCTCCGCCGGATCCCCGCCCCCCACGTTCAACAGCATCCGGACCGTGTTCACCGTGTTGGTCTCATCCGATAGATAATGCGTGTAGGTTCGAACCAGGTCCCCCGCCTGCCTGTCCGACCGGTGGCATTTCTGGCAGGTCACCTCCGACGGCAACGGATGAGGCGGGACCTTCACCGGGCGCTCGTAGTTGCCCCGCAAGGTCGCCACCAGCTGGTGCACCCCGTTAAGTTTGGCTCGAATGTATCCTGACGGCCCCGGACCCACATGGCACTTCGTGCACGCGACTTCCGCGTGGGACGATGCCGTGTAGGTCACGTGCTCCGGCTCCATCACCGTGTGGCATGTCTGCCCGCAAAAAGCCACCGACTCCGAAAAATGAAAGGCCCGATAGCTTCCCACTGCCGAAAAGAGCAGAAACACCGCCGCCCCCACCGCGAAGAGAACCAGGTTGCGCCGGTCCCTCGGACGGCTCAGGTCGATCGCCAGAGATCGGCTGCCTCCCGGCTGCCCCCGCCGCTCCAGCCGCCGCCTCCACAGCCAGCCCAACCCCATCAGCGCCAAACCGCAGATCAAAAACGCCGGGGCCACCACAAATGTCAGTATCCCCAGATATGGGCTGCTCGAGCCCCCCCTCATGTCCATGGCAAAGAGCAGCAGGAAGCTGAAAAACGCACCTGCCGCCAACACCACGCCCGCCAGGCTGATCCAGTTGTGAAAACCGGCCGCCCCCGACGGTTCCCCTCGCGTCTGATCGTTATTCATACAGAATGAACCCATCCTATGGCCAGAAATCAATCGCGACAATACGGAAATTCATCCGCCCTACCCCCTCCACTCCTCCTTCTGCCTGCCGCCCAAGCGCGTGAAAAGAAAAAGGCGGCGCACCCCCCTTGGCTGCCGCCGCTTCTGCCCGCCCCCAACGCCCGCCCGCCTATTTCTTCAGCTTCCGAATGAACGCCACCAGATCCTTGATCTCCTGATCCGTCAGCTTGTCGCTGTAGGGCTTCATCTGGACCTCGCCGCCTTTCGTCAGGCCGTCCTTGATCGACTTGAACATCTTCTCGTCGGTCAGCGTCGCCTGGACTTTGGCGTCGCTGTAATCCCGGCATTCGAACTTCTGACCAAGCTTGGTGTCGCCCTTCCCCTCGACCCCGTGGCAGCCCTTGCAGTATTTTTCCCAGTTGGCTTTGGCGTCGGCGCCTGCCGCGACCACGCCGGCCAGGGCCAGCACCAATGCGGATATCTTCAGCGGGTGTTTCATGATGTTCACCATTCCTGTTCTCGGATCACCTGGGGCAGGCTGTCTTCCATCCCGCCCGTCGCCACTCTTGCTCTTATCCCCTCTTATACCGGGCCTCCTCGCGATCAGGCAAGCCCGATCGATCAGCCGCCCCGGCTCCCGGCCCAACGCGCCGTCTCGTGGGTTTGGACGCTCCCCCGGCCGCGCGCATTCATTCCCATTCGATCGTGGCGGGCGGCTTGCTCGACAGATCCAGGCAGACGCGGTTCACCCCTTTGACCTCGTTGATGATCCGGTTCGAGAGCCGCTCGAGCAGCGCAGAGGGCAGCCTGACCCAGTCCGCCGTCATCCCGTCCCGGGAATCCACGACCCTCAGCACCACGGTGAATTGATAGGTCCGCTCATCCCCCATCACCCCCACGCTTCGCACCGGCAGCAGCACGGCGAAGCTCTGCCAGATCCGGTAGTACCAGCCGCTCGACTTCATCTCCTCCACAACAATCCGGTCCGCCTCCCGCAGCATCCCCAGGCGCGCCGGCGTCACCTCTCCCAGAATCCGCACCGCCAGGCCGGGCCCCGGAAAAGGCTGCCGATACACAATCTCCCGAGGCAGGCCCAGCTCCATCCCCAGCCGCCTCACTTCGTCCTTGAAAAGACACTTCAGCGGCTCCACCAGCCGCAGAAGCATCCTCCTCGGCAGCCCGCCCACATTGTGATGGCTCTTGATCACCGCCGCCGGATTCCCCCCGATCGGCACCGACTCGATCACGTCCGGATACAGCGTGCCCTGCGCCAGATACCGCGCCCGCCCCACCTTCGAAGCCGATTCCTCAAACACCTCGACAAATGTCCTCCCGATGATCTTCCGCTTCCGCTCCGGATCGGTCACCCCCTTCAGCCGCCGCAGAAATCGCCGCGAGGCATCCACATACGCCAGCCGGATCCGGAAATGGCGGCCGAACACCTCCTGTACCAACTCCGCCTCGCGCGCCCGAAGCAGGCCGTTGTTCACGAATATGCAGGTCAGTTGATCTCCCACCGCCCGATGCAGCAGCGCCGCCGCCACGCTCGAATCCACACCCCCGCTCAAGCCCAGGATCACCCGCTCCGATCCCACTTGCGTGCGGATCTCCTCCACCGCCTGGTCCGCGTACCGCCGCATCGTCCAGTCCCGGCCGCAGCCGCATATCCCGTGGACGAAATTGGCCAGGATCTCCGCACCGCGCGGCGTGTGCACCACCTCCGGATGGAACTGCAAGCCGTAGATCCGCCGGGACCGATGCTCGATCGCCGCGTAATCCGAGTTCTCCGTCACCGCCACCGACTCGAACCCGCGCGGCAGCCGCGTCAGCCGGTCCCCATGCGAATTCCATACCTGCAAGGTCCCCGGCAACCCTCGAAAAAGCGGACATCCCCGGCGGGCGATCCGCAGCGTCCCCTTCCCATACTCGCGCTTGTCCCCCGGCTCCACCTTGCCCCGCATCTCCTGCGCGATGAGCTGAAGCCCGTAGCAGATCCCCAGGATCGGGACGCCCAGATCGAAGATCCCCGGATCCGGCCGCGGCGCCTCGGGCGCGTAGACGCTCGCCGGGCCGCCGGACAGGATCAAGCCGCGCGGCCCCAAGGCCGCCAGCCGATCCGCCCGCGTGTCCCAGGGATGGATCAGGCAGAACACATTGCACTCTCGTATCCGTCGCGCAATCACCTGGGTGTACTGCGACCCGAAATCCAAAATCACAATCTGTTCCATGCTCCATCCCCACCGAAAGACCAGGGGCCACGCCGCGCCCCGCGGCATGGCCCCGCGCTTGGATCGATCCGTCTTCCCCGCGCGGCCGCAGCCCCCCGCCGCGCCACCGCCCGGCCTCAGAACTTGTACTTCAGACCGCTGATGAGCCGGAGATCGTTTTCCTTCCGTCCGGGCGCCGGCTCGCTGTCGTAATTGTCACGCAGCACCACGGACAGCGCCAGCTTCGGAGTGATGTCCGCCTCGACACCCACTTCCGCCGTCAGCAGGTAGTTCTCGAAATCGCCCACCTCGGGGATCCACTCCAGCGATTGCCAGATCCGAGCCGTCTCGCTCAGCTTGTACTCGAACCGCTCGGCCACCCTCAGGGTGAAATACTGATCCTCATCGTGGCCCAGTTTCTCCGCAATGAACCCAGGGCCCACCTCGCCCGCCAGCTTGCACCGGTCGTTCTTGATGAAGTAATACCCCAGACCCGGGCTCAGCGTCACCCGGTACTCCACATCCGCGATGGCATCGTGCAGCACATCCGCACGCCCATAGCCGTAGAGCCGCTCGCTGAACAGCCGGTTATACTGGCCAAAACCGTGCGCGCTCGCCGCGTTCCGAGTGTCGTCCACCTCCCCGTAGGCGCCATCCGCCCCCAGCGAAAGCTCGTTCTGACCCCACTTCGTCGCACCCAACAGCGTCGCTGTGGCCAGCATCGTGTCGCTGTTGCCTTGCGTCAGCGTGAAACCCAGCGTGGCTGACTTCTCCCATTTGGGCTTGGCCTCCGCCGGCGCCGCATCCTGGGCCTGTGCGGCCGCAAACGCCGCCCCCGCTAACACCGCCGTCCAGGCCGCCACCCGGGGCGCCATCGGCGATGATCGATAAGACTTGCTCATAATACGTTTCGCTATTTGATCCGATTGTTTGACGATGGCCGGGAAAAGAGGGAGGCCGCTCGGCCCCTCTGCCCCAGCCATCCGCGCCCGAAGGTAAAGATGCGCCCCCGACTGTCAAGCGGTTTGTGCCTCGCCCGCTCGCAGCCGCCCTGGACACAGGGGACCCTTCACGGCGCCGGCGCGGGCGCGGGCCCCACGCCTAACTGGCCGTTCTGCGGATTGTAGATGAAGCGCATCCCCGCCGGCGCAGACGGCATCCGCGGAAGGTATCCCTCCTTCACCAGCTCGCCCAGATCCTTGGGCCACCGGTCCTCCCCCGCCTGAAATGCCTGGATCGCCTGCCGCAAGGAAGCCAGATCCACGACCTTGCTCGCGGTGCGCGGCGCCCGCCCGGCAACGCCGACGTAATCCACCGGTGTTGTCAACGGATTGCTCCCCGCCGGCGCCGGCTCCTCCGAAGCTGAGTTCGTGCCCGCCCCGCCCGCCGCCGGGCGGGGCGCCGGGCCGCAGCCCGCCCACGCGAGCGCGCCCGCCGCCACCCATGTCACCCACATCCTGCGCATCCGTCTGCCCTCCCTCGATGGCGGCGCCTCTCCCGCCTCAGGTCAAGGTGCACTGCGCCTCCGGCTTCAGCGAGGCGATCGCCTCTTCAAACCGGATAAGCACGTTCTGCACCCACGCGCTGTCGGCCCCCGATATTCGCACGTAGTTGCGATGCGGCGAATCCCCCGGCACCATCTCGAGATCCACCTTCCATGGCCCCGGCGCAATCCCGTCCGCTTTGATCGTCAGCCCTTCCACCAGCCGGTCTCCCACCGGCGAGCCCTCCCCCAACATGCTGAGGCTATCCCCCTGATATTCCGTCTGGTCCGAACAGCTGATCTGGACCGAGAAATGTGCTTCCTGGTCTAGGAAATGATGCTTGCGATACTCGTCGAAGACGATCTTAGACAGCTTGCGCGCATCGGCCAGAGTCAGGCTGCTGCGGGCAATCTCCAGGAAGCAGGATTCATTGATCATAGGGCGGATTAGGATTTCCTCGGCTTGTGCCGGGCTGTTTTTGTGTTCATGGCGATTCAGAGCTCAGGCTATTGCGTTTTGCCCTTGTGTCAACCAGATTTCATGCCCATTCTTCGGCCGATCAACCGGATCAACCCAGGAACACCGTGGAAATCAAGAAAGCCATCGTGACCGCCGCCGGCCGCAACCAGCAAACCCTCCCCCTCCAGACTTTGGTCGACAGGGACGGCGAATCCAAGACCGCCCTCCGGATCATCATCGAAGAGGTCCTCGCAGCCGGTATCGACCAGATCGCGCTCATCCTGCCTCCCCGCCAGGAGGATTCCTTCGCCGCTGCCGCCGGCGCCCACGCCGGCCGCCTCCGCTTCATCACCCAGGACCCCCCCCTCGGCTTCGGCCACGCCGTCCACTGCGCCCGCCACTTCGTCGGACATGACCCCTTCCTGCTCCTCGTCGGCGACCACCTCTACGTCAGCCACGAACGCCGCAACTGCGCCCAGCAGTTGATCGATGTCGCCCGCCAGCACCAGTGCGCCGTCTCCGCCGTCCAGGCCACCCACGAAAGCAAGCTCCCCTATTATGGCGCCGTCGGCGGCCGCCTGCTCCCCAGCTCCGCCGGCCTCTACGCCATCGAGACCGTCCTCGAAAAACCCACCCCCACCCAGGCCGAGCAGAGCCTCATCGTGCCCGGCCTGCGCCATGGCCATTATCTCTGCTTCTTCGGCATGCATGTATTGACCGCCGCCGTCATGGAACTGCTCGAACGACTCATCCAATCCCGCCCGCCACCCGCACCCCCCATCCAGCTCGCCCCCGCCCTGGCCGAGCTCAGCCGCCAGGAGCAATACCTGGCCCACGAAATCCGCGGCCGCCGCTACGATATCGGCCTCCCCTACGGCCTCCTCGTCGCCCAGCTGGCGCTCGGCCTCGAAGGCCGCGACCGATCCGAGATCCTCGCTCAGCTCGTCGAGATCCTCGCTCTCCGCCATGCCTCCCTCCCTGCCCCGGCCTCTCACGCCCCCGATTCCCGACCATGACCTGCCAGCTCGTCCGCATCATCACCAGCACCGATCCCGCCGTCCGCAACCAATCGCTGGATCGCCTCGGCCAGGCCGCCACCGCCGCCGCCCTCCAGTCCGAATGCGCCGGCCTCGAGCAGTTCCGCCGAACCGCCGACAACCTCTACGAACAGGTCCGCGCCCTCTTCTTCCTCTACGCCATCCACCGCTTCCACCTCCCCTCCAAAGCCGGCATCCCCGGCCAGGGCCTCATCCCCTTCGAAGGCTATGAACACATCCTCCACCGGCGCTTCGAAGAGGCCATCGAGCTCTTCCTGGCCGCCCAAGCCCGCCAGGGCCCCAGCGGCGCCCTCAGCAGCGCCCTCGCCATGGCCTACCATAGCCTCGGATTCCAGACCCTCGCCAACCAGGTCCGCCGCTCCGTCCGCTCCGTCCGCGGAAACCAATGGATGTTCCGCACCGGCCATCCCCACGACCACCCCCTCCGCATCCACCCCCAGCTCCGCACTCCCTCCCCCCAAAGCGGCCTCTTCCCCGTCCTCCGCGAACGCACCCCCGTTCGCATGGACCTCTCCCACAGCGGCTGGAGCGATATCTTCTTCCTGGGAATGGATTACCCCGAAGGCGCTCGAGTCCTGAACATCTCGATCGACCTCGCCATCCACGGCCGCGATCCGCGTCCCCAGCCGCCCGTCGAGGCCTATCTGCGCGTCATCTCCGAACCCGTCCTCCGCCTCACCAGCGTCGATCTGGGGGCATCGATCGATGTCGCCGACCTGCCCGAGCTGTTCGATTTCGCCCGCGATTACCTCGGCCTCCTCAAAGCCGCCGTCATCGCCTCCGGCCTCGTCCCCCCCGGGCTCGAAGGCTCCGGCCAAAACCTCGCCGAGCTCCTCGCCCGCCTCGCCGGCCAAGGCTGCGGAATCGAGATCGTCAGCCGCGTCCGCAACATCCCCAAAGGCTCCCGCCTCGCCGTCTCCACCACGCTCCTCGCCGCTCTCATCGCCGTCTGCATGCGCGCCACCGGCCAGACCCACGCGCTCACCGGCCCCTTGCTCGAATCCGAACGCCGCCTCGTCGCCGCTCGCGCCATCCTGGGCGAATGGCTCGGCGGCTCCGGCGGCGGCTGGCAGGACTCGGGCGGCGTCTGGCCCGCCTTCAAGCTCATCCAGGGCGAGCTCGCCCGCCAAGGCGACCCCGAATACGGCATCAGCCGCGGACGCCTCCTGCCCGGCCACCGCATCCTCGATGACCAGTCCGCCCCGCCCCTCGCCCGCCAGCGCCTCCAGGACAGCCTCATCCTCGTCCACGGCGGGCTCGCCCAAAACGTCGGGCCCATCCTCGAGATGGTCACCGAGAAATACCTCCTCCGCGCCGCCGCCGAATGGCAGGCCCGCCAGGAGGCCATCGCGCTCCTCGACCATATGCTCGAGGCCCTGCGCCAGTCCGACCTCCACTCCATCGGCGCCGCCACCACCCGCAATTTCTTCGGCCCCATCCAGTCCATCATCCCCTGGGCATCCAACCTCTACACCGAAACCCTCATCCAGCGCGTCCAATCCGAATTCCAGGACCGATTCTGGGGCTTCTGGATGCTGGGCGGCATGTCCGGCGGCGGCATGGGCTTCCTCTTCCATCCCGACAGCCGCGCCGCCGCCCAGCAGCGCCTGGCCGAGATCATGGCCCAAACTAAATCCCAGCTCGAAACCGCCCTGCCCTTCGCCATCGATCCCGTCGTCTACGACTTCGCCGTCAACGACCACGGCACCCTCGCCGATCTCATGGAGAACGACCACGCCCTCCTGCCGGCCGGTTATTACGAGCTCACCGTCCCCGCTTTGCTGCGCACCGAACCCCATCGAATCCCCCGCCTCCGCAGGATCGAGCTGGATCGATTGGGCGCGCTCTGCCGCACCCGGCCCGACCTGGGCGGCATGGTCCAGGCTCTCTTCGACCGCCTCTTCCCCCAGAGCCGCACCCAGGATTCATCCTCCGAGAGCCTGCCCCAGAAACTCGAACGCCACGGCTTCGACCCCGTCCTCCACGAGCAGATCCGCGCCGACCTGCGCAGCGCCCGAATCGGTCTCGCCCAAAACCGGCTCCCCACCAGCACCACCATCGCCGATGCCTCCCCCGACGATCTCATGGATGGCGGCCGTGCGCCTGCGGCGGACATCGTCGCCATCGGCCGCCAGGCGCTCGAGGAAGGCCGCGCCGCCGTGGTCACGCTCGCCGCCGGCGCAGGCAGCCGGTGGACCCAGGGGGCCGGCGTCGTCAAAGCCCTCCATCCGTTCGCCAAACTCGGCGGCCGCCACCGCTCCTTCCTCGAGGTCCATCTCGCCAAAAGCCGCCGCACCGGCCGCCTCCATGGCAATCCGCCCCCCCATTTCATCACCACCAGCTACCTCTCCCACGATCCCATACAGCAATACCTCGAGCGAAATGCCTCCTTCGGCTACCCCGGCCCGCTGCGCCTGTCGCCCGGCCGCGCCGTCGGCCTCCGCCTCATCCCCATGGTCCGCGACCTCCGATTCGCCTGGGAGGAGATGCCCCAGCAAATGCTCGATGCCCAGGCCCAAAAGGTCCGGGATGGACTCCGCGCCGCCCTCGTCAACTGGGCCCGCCAAACCGGCGAGGGCAACGACTATGCCGACAACCTCCCCCACCAGTGCCTCCATCCCGTCGGCCATTTCTACGAGGTGCCCAACCTCCTCCGCAACGGCGCCCTCCGCGACATGCTCGCCCGCCAGCCCCGGCTCCAATACCTCCTCCTCCACAACATCGATACCGTCGGCGCCTCGCTCGATCCCGCCCTCCTCGGCCTCCATATCCACTCCCATGCCTGCCTCACGTTCGAGGTCATCCATCGCCGCCTCGAAGACCGCGGGGGCGGCCTCGCCCGCGTCAATGGCCGGCCCCGCCTCGTCGAGGGACTCGCCCTCCCCCGCGAAGAGGATGAGTTCCGCCTCAGCTATTACAACACCATGACCACCTGGATCGACCTCGACCGCTTGCTCGCCGCCTTCGGCCTAACCCGGGATGACCTCGACCACACCGACAAAATCACCGCCGCCATCCGCCAGATCGGCCAGCGCATCCCCACTTACATCACGCTCAAGGAGGTCAAAAAACGATGGGGCCATGGCCAGGAAGACGTCTTCCCCGTCGCCCAGTTCGAGAAGCTCTGGAGCGATATGACCGCCCTCCCCGAGGTCGATTGCCGGTTCCTCCTCGTCCCCCGCGAGCGCGGCCAGCAGCTCAAAGACCCCGCCCAGCTCGATGGCTGGCTCCGCGACGGCTCCGCCGCCTGCGTCGAGTCCCTCTGCGATTGGTGACCCGCTGCATTGCCTCGCTCATTCGATTGACCGGCCCGTTTGGGAACTGGAAAGCGCAAGAGGGCTTGCGCACTCCACGAGGCTGACGCCGTTTTGGATGCACCCCCGCTCACGCGAAGCGCCCTGGAGTGCGGCCGTCCCCTCGCACGCCACTCGATCTCTTGCCTACTCTTGCCTCATTCCTTCCCCCCGCGAGGATCGAGCGGAGGGTTAGGGAGAGGGGCATCTCATCGAGGTTCCCCGCTAAAAAACGTCTTGCCGATTCCAGCCGATTGCATCCATCCTACTGCCCTTGACACAATAACCACTTTCAACCCCATCACCGATTCCATGAAAACAAGCCGACGCCTCTTTATCCAGACCGCCACCGTCGCCTTTGGCACCCTCGGCGCCCTGGCCCCAGGCCAATCGCTCGCCGCGGCCGCACCCCCCCGAACCGGCGCCGGCAAACCCCGCATGCGACTCGGCCTGGTCACCTATAACCTCGCCAAGGACTGGGATGTCCCCACCATCATCAAGAATTGTTCCGCTTCCGGATTCACTGGCGTCGAGCTCCGCACCACGCACCGGCACGGCGTCGAGGTCGCCCTCGGAAAAACCGAACGCCAGGAAGTCAAAAAGGCCTTCCAGAACTCGCCCGTCGAACTCACGAGCCTGGGCAGCGCCTTCGATTACCACACGCCCGATCCCGCCAAGCTCCGCCGTGACATCGACGCCACCAAGGATTACATCGTCCTCGCCCAAGACGTCGGCGCCGGCGGCGTCAAGGTCCGCCCCAACGCGCTCCCCCGCGAGGTCCCCAAGGAGAAAACGCTCGAGCAAATCGGACGCGCACTGCGCGAACTCGGCGCCTTCGGCCAGGACCACGGCGTCCAGATCCGCCTCGAAGTCCATGGCGCCGAAACCTCCCTCCTCCCCAATATCAAATCCATTCTCGACACCGCCAGCCACACCAATGTCGGCGCCTGCTGGAACTCGAACGATTCCGACCTCGCCGGCGCCGGGTTCGACGCCAATTTCGACATGGTCAAAGAGCGGATTTTCCAGGTCCATATGCGCGACCTCTTCATCGAAAATTATCCGTGGCGCCGCCTCCTGACCCGGCTCAATGAATCCGGCTTCCAAGGGTATTGCCTGGCCGAAATCCCCGAAAGCGCCGATCCCATCCGCGTGATGAAATACTACCGCGCCCTCTGGCTCGCTTACCAGGGACTCCTCTAGAATCCTTGAAAAGCCCGAAAAGAACAGAATATGCGATTAACAGAATTTGACCTGATCACAACGAATTTGGCTTTTCAAGGATTCGTCCGTTCTTCGCTCGAACCGCGCCCTCGGACCCAAGGCGCATTCCCCCCGGTCTTCTTCACGGGCCGAGCCAAGGCCGTACAGAAAAAGGGCGCGACCTCCGCCGCGCCCTCGCAAATTTCGATTGAGCCAACTTATCCGCGGAACCTCCGCACGGCTGCAAACCCCAACAGCCCCAACCCCGCTATCAACGAGGCTGTCACCGGCTCAGGCACGGTGGCCAATTGAAACGCCATGTCGCGAGACACTTGAAGACCTGTTGGATCCGGTATAAATAACTCACTCCAACGTGTCGGCACCGGATAGCCACTCGAGGGATCAATAAAGTTGTCGGTCCAAGCTGCGTCATCGTTCCATTGCTCGAATGAGGTTTTCCAACCCCAGGTGAATGGGTCCGGTTGCATGGGATTGTTGATCCGCTGCACCGAAAGCCAATAGATGTTGCCCGCAGTCTGTTGAAAAGCCATGCCGGCTGGGAAGAGAAAATCGTATTGCCAAACGACATTATCAACTCCGATTTGTCCAGGTAAATTGGGATCCCAAAATCCTTCCTGGAGAACGTGCGCATATGGTATGCCAAGGCCGAGAGCTGCAGTCGTCCATAGCGGAATCCCCGGATGACTATAAAGCGTGTTAGGATCAGCCCCCTTCGGCACATCTGACCAAAAAGTGAGCTGGAATGATTGGAGAGGGTTATCGAAATCATTCCACCACGATCCCCAAACACGGACTCCGGTGATCGGCCCTGTTTGAGTGCATAGAAAATCGTCCGCTAGCAGCTTGCCAAATTGAACTCCTGGCTGATATGGGTATTGAGACAGGACATCCCATCCAGTCTCAAGATCCGGCAACTGGCTCCATTTGGTGATACCGGGCAACGGCGTTGATGGTTGCGCGAGCAACGCAGGCGTCAGGCACATCAACACCACCACAACTCCGATCCAACGGATTGCACTTTTCATAGGCTTTCGCTGCTGATATGACCCAATTTCATCAAAAACGTCCAAACAATGCCTATCGCCATCCCGTGCGGCATTGGTCATTCATTCTCGAGTAAGCGTATCCTCCTCCACATAAACCAAAATGTCAAGCAAACAAAACAAAAAAATGGAACCGATCATTTTCACCAGATCCCGATTTTGCCCTGGCAAGAATAGATTAATCACAAAAATTTCACATTGAGATGTTTACAACTGATATTCCTCGTTAGTCCCCGGAAAACTACAACGTTAACTACGTTGATCGAAAACAGGTTGCATATAACATGAATCGCGATAATAACGTCGTTCTCTGATACTACGATATTGCCATCAACGACCGACGTGGTATCGTCTGGCCGTTTGCATGAATAGTAAACCGTTGACCATGATGGATGTCGAAGCACTGGCCCAGGGCCTGAATCGCCTGTCTCACAACCTGTGGTGGACCTGGAACCATGATGCCCAGGAGCTTTTCCACGAGCTGTCGCCTCGCGCCTGGCAGAACCTGTACCACAACGCCGTCGCCGTCCTCCATGAGCTGTCCGATTACGAGCTCCGTGTCCGCCTGCTCGATCCCTCCTTCGCCGCCCGCGTCCGAGATGTCCTGGCCAGGTTCGAGGATTACATGGCCGGGGAAAAGACCTGGGCCAGCTGCCATGTCCCGTCCTTGACGAAGAATCCTGTCGCATATTTTTCGGCCGAGTTCGGTTTCCACGAGACGCTGCCGATTGCCGCGGGCGGCCTGGGCGTCCTGGCCGGCGACCACACCAAGGCCGCCAGCGACCTGGGCCTCGGTCTGGTCGGCGTCAGCCTCTTCTACCGCGAGGGATTCTTCCAGCAATCCTTCAACCACGAGAACTGGCAAGTCGAGCACTACACGCAGCTCAATCCGGCCAGCCTGCCCATGGAGCCCGTCCTCGATAGCCGAGGCGAACCGATCCTGGATTCGATCGAAATCGCCACCAGCAGGATCCAGTTCCAGCTCTGGCGGGTCAACGTCGGACGTTGCCACGTCTATCTGCTCGACACGAACCGGCCCGAGAACGAGCCCTCCCACCGCGATCTGACCCTCCACCTCTACGGCGGCGATAAGACGATGCGCATCATGCAGGAGATCGTCCTCGGCATCGGGGGGATCCGCGTCTTGCGCAAGCTCGGCATCGAGCCATCCCTCTACCACATGAACGAGGGGCATTCGGCCTTCCTCATCCTCGAACTGCTGCGCGAGCGAATCCAGGCCGGTCATTCCTTTCCATCCGCCCTCGCCTGGGTCAAGGAACGCTGCGTCTTCACCACCCACACGCCCGTCGAAGCCGGCCATGACCGGTTCCATTTCGATCTGGTCCATTACGTGTTCGGCGACTTCATCAAGAAGCTCGGTCTCTCGATCTCGGAGCTGATGGCCCTGGGCCGGGTCCGCCCCGACCAGGCCGGCGAACCGTTCTGCATGACCGTCCTCGCCCTCAAAGCCAGCCGCGCCGCCAACGGCGTCAGCGAACTCCATGGCCGCATCAGCCGCCGCATGTGGCTCGACCTGTACCCCGGCAAAACCGAAGACCAAATCCCCATCGGCCACATCACCAACGGCATCCATCTCACCGGATGGATGAAAGCAGCCACCCAGCGGTTCTGGCAGGGCAAGGTCGGCCCCGACTGGCAGTCCCGATTCCAGGACCCCGATTTCTGGAAATGCATGGCCGATCCTCAGTTCGTCACCGACGAGGAGATCTGGGCGCTCCGTTTCCAGATGCGCCGCGAGCTGATCGAGTTCGCCCGGCGCCGCCTCCTCCTCCAGGACCGGCGCCTCGAGAAACGCGACTTTATCAGCTTCGACCGCCTCCTCAATCCCGATGCGCTCACGATCGGATTCGCCCGCCGGTTCGCCACCTACAAGCGCGCCCCCCTCATCTTTCAGCGTTTCGACGACGTCGTCCGCCTGGCCTCCAACCCCGCCCGGCCCGTCCAGTTCATCTACGCCGGCAAAGCCCACCCCCAGGACCAGGACGGCAAACGGTTCATCCAGCATATCATCCATCTCAGCAAGTATTCCTCCCTCCAGGGATCGCTCGTGTTCCTCGAGGATTACGATATCCACGTCGCCCGCCAGATGGTGTCCGGTTGCGATGTCTGGCTCAACAACCCCCGCCGCCCCCTCGAAGCCTCCGGCACCAGCGGCCAGAAAACCGCCATCCATGGCGCCCTCAACCTCAGCATCCTCGACGGCTGGTGGCGCGAAGGATATGACGGCGCCAACGGATTCGCCATCGGGGACGATTCCCACCCCGATTCCGTCGAGGAACAGGACCGCCGCGACAGCGAAAACCTCTACCGCGTCCTCTCCGAACAGGTCATCCCCCTCTTCTACCAGCGCGATGAACAAGGGATCCCCCGCCAGTGGATCGCCCGCATCCGCCGCGCCATGGCCACTCTCATCCCTCAGTTCAACACCTGGCGCATGGTCCGCGATTATGCCCGGAAATACTACCAGCCCGACGCCTCGTGAAGCCGCCCACCCTCCGCCCCGACATCCGCTCTCAAACCCGGGATGAACTGTCCGCCCTCCTCGCCGCCTGGGGAGAGCCGCCGTTCCGCGCCCCCCAGGTCCTCTCCTGGCTCTATGCCTGGCGCGTTGCATCCTGGGATGCCATGACCAATCTCCCCCGCCCGCTCCGCCACCGCCTCGCCTCCCATTTCCAGCTCCATCCCCTCACCCTCGAACGCTGCCAAGGCGCCCCCGGCCAAACCCGGAAGTTCCTCTGGCGCCTCGCCGATGGCGCCCATATCGAATCCGTCCTCATCCCCGCCAATCCCGCCCTCTACGCCGAACCGAGCGACCGCCTCACGCTCTGCGTCTCTACCCAGGTCGGATGCGCCTTCGGCTGCAAATTCTGCGCCAGCGGCCTCCACGGCTGGAAACGTAACCTCGGTCCCGACGAAATCGTCGAGCAGGTGCTCGCCGCCGAACGCTGGCTCGCTGCCAACGCGTCCTCGCAGACACCCTCGCTCCGCCCCTCTCCGCCCCGGCGCCGAATCGATAACCTCGTCGTCATGGGCATGGGCGAGCCTCTGGCCAATTACGATGCCCTCTCGAAAGCGCTCGCCATCCTCAACGCCCCCTGGGGCGGCGCCATCGGCGCCCGCCACATCACCGTCTCCACCTGCGGCCTCGCCCCTCAGATCCGCCGGTTCGCCGAGGAATCCCCCCAGTTCCGACTCGCCATCTCCCTCCATGGCGCCACCGACGCCATCCGCAATCGCCTCATGCCCGTCAACCGCAAATACCCCCTCTCCGAGCTGATCTCGGCCTGTGAGCATTACCTCGCCCGCAAAGGCCGGATGATCTCGCTCGAATACATCCTCATCGACGGGGTCAACGATGGCCTCGATCAGGCGCATCCCCTGGCAGCCCTGGCCCGTCGCCTTCGCGCCAAGATCAACCTCATCCCCTGCAACCCGGTCCATGGCCTCCCCTGGCGCCGCCCCGCCCCCCCCGCCCAGACCGCCTTCCTCCATGCCCTCAAAAAGGCCGGCGTCACCGCCACCCTCCGCATCGAAAAAGGAGACAACATCGACGCCGCCTGCGGCCAGCTCCGCCTCCAGGCTGAAGCCGCCCATCCCGCAGACTGAAACACGCCATCCTCCATTTTCACGGGTATCCTCTTTGCGTATTTTTGCGTTCCTTGCGGCTATCCAAGACTCGGCTCTCGAATCCTTTGCCCCAAGAAATGCAAAAACTCGCAAAAACTGGGCGGAAAGTAATCGTGCCGGGATCAAATCCCGTCGATCGTGGCCATTGTATCGGACACCACATATTTCTTGATGAAGAACACGGGAGCCCCAAAGTTCACAAGAAGTCCGTGCTCGACCCGGCTGGCCCGCAGGTAGCCCAGGAGTTGCGCCACGTGTTCGACCGCCACAGCTTTGGCCGCTTTCGCTTCGACGATGAGCATCTCCTCGACCATCAAGTCCGCAAAATATTCGCCCAGCACCGTGCCATCTTCGTCGTAGACTCTGAGCGGACATTGCTGTTCGACTTTCAATCCACGTTTTCGAAGCCGATGGACCAGCGCGTTCTCGTAAACTTTTTCCATGTGGCCTGGTCCATGGTAGCGATGAATCTCGAACCCCGTCTCTCGGACCATGTCACAGAGGCAGAACACACGGTCTTTCATCAGGAAATTCCTTTTTGCGTATTATTGCGTTTCTTGCGGCTATCCAAGTCCAAGACTCGGCTCTCGAACCTTCTGCCCCAAGAAACGCAAAAACACGCAAAAACTCGGCGGAATCTCGAACCCCGTCTCCCGGACCATGTCACAGAGGCAGAGCACACGATCTTTCATCAGGAAAATCCTCTTTGCGTATTTTTGCGTTCCTTGCGGCCATCCAAGACTTGGCTCTTAAAAACACGCGCGGCCAAAGCCTCACGACCCCAAATGCTCGAGTGCGGCCAGGCTCTGCTGCCGTTTGCCCTGCCATTCGGCCAGACGCTTGCGCTGCTCCTCGAGCACCGCCGGCGGCGCCTTGGCCGCGAAAGCCGCGTTCTGGAGCTTCGCCTCGATCCGCGCGATCTCCGAGTCGATCTTCTCGAGCGCCTTCTGAAGCCGCCCGCGCTCGGCATCGATATTGATCAACCCTTCCAGGGGGAGATACAGCTCCCCGAGCGCGCTCCGGGCGGCCGGTGTGCCTTTGGGAGGCACATAGGCGCCGTCCACCTCGAGCGGATCCGCATTCAGCAGCAGCCGGAGCGCAGCCAGCTCGTGCTCCGACCACGCCTCGACCGGTTTGAAAACAAAGCGCACCTTCCGGTTGGCCGCGAGGTTGCCCTCGCGACGGAGGTTCCGCCCTTGGACCACCAGGTCATTCCGGGCCTGCACCCGCTGCTCGATGGCATCATCCAGCCGGTAGTGCGCCTGGAACTCGCCGTCCCATGGCTTCGGCCAGCGCGCCGTCATGATCGTCCGCCCCCCCTGCCCTTCCGGCAGGTCGCGGCTGAATCCCATCCCCTGCCACAGCTCCTCCGTGATGTGCGGCAGGAACGGGTGAAACAGGCGCAGCACGTGGCTCAGCACGAAATCGATCACCGCCAGGCTGTTGGCCTTCAGCGCCGCATCCGCCCCATAGAGCGCGGCCTTGCTCGACTCGATGTGCCAGTCGCAAAACTCGCTCCAGAAGAACCGATACAGCGTCTGCGTCGCCTCGTTGAACCGATACGCCGCAAAGGCCGCATCCACTTCCCGAACCGCCGCGTCCAGCCGCCGCAAGACCCACCGGTCATCGCCCGTGAGCAGCGCGGGATCGATCTCGCCTTCGAGCTCGCCCCCTTGCATCTGGCGGAACCGGCAGACGTTCCACAGCTTGTTGCAAAAGTTCCGGCCCAGCTCGACGTCCTTCTCGTCAAAGAGCACATCCTGGCCCAGGGGCGCGCTGCGCATGGCCCCGAACCGCAGCGCGTCCGCCCCATACCGGTCGATCAGCCCGAGCGGATCCGGCGAGTTCCCCAGGCTCTTGCTCATCTTCCGGCCCAGCTTGTCCCGAATGATCCCCGTGAAATACACGTTCCGGAACGGCGCCTCCCCCATGAACTCCTCCCCCGCCATGATCATCCGGGCCACCCAGAAAAAGATGATGTCCGGCCCGGTGACCAGATCGCTCGTCGGATAAAACGCCTGCAACAGCCCGGTCTTCTCCGGCCAGCCCATGGTCGCAAATGGCCACAGCCAGGAGCTGAACCACGTGTCCAGAACATCCGGATCCTGCTCCCAGTTCTCCGGATCGGCCGGCGGATTCACATCGCAATGAATGTCGGCCGGATCCCAGTCCGCCCCCGACACCCCCGTCCGGCCCCGCGCCGCCAGCGCCTCCCGCCGATACCAGACCGGGATCCGATGCCCCCACCATAGCTGCCGGCTGATGCACCAGTCCCGCAGGTTCTGCATCCAGTGCGTGTAGGTCTTGGCCCATCGGTCCGGATGAAACCGGATCCGCCCCTGCTCGACCGCCGACGCCGACGCCGCCACGGACGGGTACCGCAGGAACCACTGCTCGCTCAGATACGGCTCGATGGCCACGTGGCTGCGCTGGCTGTAGCCGACGTGATGCACGTAAGGCTCGACCTTCACCTGCAGACCCTCCGCCTGCAGCGCCTCCACCACCCGCCGCCGCGCCTCCTTCGCGTCCAGGCCCGCATACGCCTCCCCCGCCTCCCGCGTCATCGTCCCGTCCGGCCCGATCACAATCGTCACCGGCAGCGCGTGCCGCATCGCCATGTCGTAGTCTGCCGGATCGTGCGCCGGCGTCACTTTCACGCACCCCGTGCCAAACTCCGGATCGACCAGGTCGTCGGCGATGATCGGGATCGGCTTGTTCCGCAACGGCAGCAGGCAGCGCCCGCCCACGACCGACTGGTAGCGCGCGTCCCGCGGGTTGACCGCGACCGCCTCGTCCCCGAGCATCGTCTCCGGCCGCGTCGTCGCCACCACCAGATGCTCGCCCGGCCGCGGCCGCCCGTGCTCGTCGAGCAGGGGATACCGGATATGCCACAGATGGCTCGATTCCTCGACCATCTCGACCTCCTCGTCCGACAGCGCCGTCCGCGCCGCCGGGTCCCAGTTCACCATCCTCAGCCCCCGGTAGATCAGCCCCTTCCGATACAGCTCCACAAACACCTTCTGCACGCACCTCGAGTAGGCGGCGTCCATCGTGAACCGCTCCCGCGTCCAATCGCACGAGCAGCCCAGCTTCTTGAGCTGCTGGATGATGATCCCGCCGTGCTTCTCCTTCCATTGCCAGACATGCTCCAGGAGCCGCTCCCGCCCCAGATCATCCCGATGCTTCATCACCCCCTGCTGCCGCAGCGTCCGCTCCACCACCGCCTGCGTCGCAATCCCCGCATGGTCCGTCCCCGGCAGCCACAGGACCTCCCGTCCGTCCATCCGCGCCTTCCGCGCCAGGATGTCCTGGATCGTGTTGTTGAGGACATGCCCCATGTGCAGCACGCCCGTCACGTTCGGGGGCGGGATCACGATCGAATAGGCCGGTCGGCGCTCGGATACCCTCTGCGGATCGGCCGTGAAACAGCCCTGGTCCACCCAGTATTGATACCACCGCGCCTCGACCGCTCCCGGCTCGTATGCCTTCGGTATGTCAGCCATTGTCAGCTCAACAGTCCATGTCATGGGCCGGCGCCCGCCGCCCGCCAGCCCCTGGTTTCGTGTTACTTCCCCAGCGGATCTCCCACCCGCCTCGCGCCCCGCTCACCGCCCCTTCATCAGGCAATACTCCAGGCTGTCTGTCAGCGCCTGCAGGCTCGCCTCGATGATGTTGCCGCTCACCCCCACCGTCCCCCACTGCCGCCGGCCGTCGCTCGACTCGATCAAAACCCGCGTCAGCGCCGCCGTCCCGCTCGTGCTGTCCAGGATCCGCACCTTGTAATCGGTCAGCCGGACCTTCTTCAGGACAGGATAGAAGCTCGCCAGAGCCGACCGCAGCGCCTGGTCCAGCGCGTTCACCGGGCCGTCCCCGTCGGCCACGGTGTGCGCCTGGCGATCGCCCACCCGCACCTTGATCGTCGCCTCGCACACCGAGGACTCCCCCCCGCCGCGCATCGACACATGATAGGTCTCCACCCGAAACCGCGGCTCCACCTGCGCCAGACATTTCCGGATCAGCAGGATCAGCGAGCCTTCCGCCGCCTCGAATTCGTAGCCCTGATACTCCAGCTCCTTGACCCGGTTCAAAACCGTCTTCAGCTCGGGCGTCTCGTGTGTGATGGGAAATCCCAGCTCGCGCGCCTTCATCACGATGTTGCTCCGCCCTGCCAGATCGCTCACCAGCACGCGCCGTCGATTCCCCACCACCGCCGGATCGATGTGCTCGAACGTCCGCGCCAGCTTCTGCACCGCGTTGACGTGCATTCCCCCCTTGTGCGCAAACGCGGTCGCTCCCACCCAGGGCTGCCGCGGATCGTGCCGCATGTTCGCGATCTCATCCACGAACTGCGACAGATCCCGCAGCCGGCGCAGCTGCGCCTCCGACAGGATCCGCTTGCCCATCTTGAACGCCAGGTTGGGAATCACGGTCGTGAGATTGCAGTTGCCGGTCCGCTCCCCATAGCCATTGATCGTTCCCTGCACCTGGGCCGCCCCCGCCTCGACCGCCGCCAGCGCGTTCGCCACCGCCAGCCCCGCGTCGTTATGGGTGTGAATCCCCAGCGGCGCCGCCAGCCGCCCCCGCACCGCCTCCACAATCCGCCGCACCTCGCTCGGCAGACAGCCCCCGTTCGTGTCGCACAGCACGATCGTGTCCGCCCCCGCCTTCTCCGCCGCCTGCCACGTCGCCATGGCGTATTCGGCGTCATCCTTGTATCCATCAAAGGCGTGCTCCCCGTCATACACCACCTCCCGCCCATGATCCTTCAAGTATCGAATCGTGTCCGCGACCATCCCCAGGTTCTCGTCCGGCGTCGTTCCCAGCACCTCCTTCACGTGCAGCAGCCACGTCTTCCCGAAAACCGTCACCACCGGCGTCTCCGCCTCCAGAAGAAGCCGCACCTGGTCGTCCCTCTCCACCGGCTGGTGCTTCCGCCGCGTCGCCCCGAACGCCGCCAGACGCGCCCGCCGAAACCGCCGCCTTCGCGCCTGGCTGAAAAACTCGATGTCCTTCGGGTTCGACCCCGGCCAGCCCCCCTCGATATAATGAATCCCGAACGCGTCCAGCTGATCCGCCAGCCGCAGCTTGTCGTTCACCGAAAAGCTGATCCCCTCCCCTTGGCTCCCGTCGCGCAGGGTGGTGTCGTAAACGAACACTTCCGGTTTCATAGCCTCCCGCTGCCGCGGGAACGGCTCTTTTACGCCACCCCGCCCCCCCCTGCAAAGATCAAAAATTCCCGGCTGGCAGCTCAAACTGCCCCAGCGCGCGACTCCGAACCGTCTCAGGCCCGCCGGCAAGCGCGACGATTGAATTTCGCGATTCCATTGTCCGCCAGCCCACGGTAGTGTCTCTCGCGGCGGCACGCCGCCCCGGTCGCCGGCAAGACCGTCGCCCAAACCATTACCGTATGCCATCGATGCACGCAGCCCAACGGACCGTGGAAAAGGACCCTCCGCTCCGGAAGGATGACTGGATCATCATCACCGGCGCCGGCGGGTTCATCGCCGGCAACCTGGCCCTCTACTTCTCCCGGAAAGGATTCACCCGGATTCGCGCCATCGACAAGAAACCGCTCTACGAATGGTACCTCCGCGTCCCGGGCGTCCAGTGCCTCTGCCTCGATCTCTCCCTCGAGGACAACTGCCGGCGCGCCTGCGAAGGCGCTGTCGAGGTCTACAACCTGGCCGCCGACATGGGCGGCATGGGGTTCATCGAGCGCTTCCGCGTCGAGTGCCTCCGGTCCATCCTCATCAACACGCACATGGTCGAAGCCGCCTGCCGCGCCGGTGCCCGCCGCTACTTCTATTCCAGCTCCGCGTGCGCCTACAACACCTCCCTCCAGCAGGATCCCAACGTCCGCGCCCTCAAGGAATCCGACGCCTACCCCGCCATGGCCGAGCGCGGTTACGGCTGGGAGAAGCTCATCTCCGAGCAGTTCTGCCAGGAATACTGGCACGAGCGCGGCCTCAAGACCTTCATCGCCCGGTTCCACAACGTCTACGGCCCGCACGGCACCTGGGACGGCGGCCGCGAAAAGGCCCCCGCCGCCATCTGCCGCAAGATCGTCGAGGCCATCGATCACAACGACCTCCGCATCGATATCTGGGGCAACGGCGAGCAAACCCGCAGCTTCATGTTCATCGATGACTGCGTCCAGGGCATCGACAAAATCACCCACTGCGACCGCCTCATCGCCACCCCCGTCAACCTCGGCTCCTCCGAGATGGTCTCGATCAACACGCTCGTCTCCAAGGTCGAGAGGATCGCAGGAGTCAAGCTCCAGCGCACCTACGATCTCCACGCCCCCCAGGGCGTCGCCGGCCGCAATTCCGATAACACCTTTATTCGACAGGTCCTCCGCTGGGAGCCCCGCACGCCCCTCGACAAGGGCCTTGCCATCACCTACCGCTGGATCAAACAGCAATACGCAATCCGCAAACAGGGCCGCCGCGTCGGCATCGGCTAGGCCGCGCCATGAAGAGCAATCCCGTCCGGCACGCCCTCGGCCCCATTCCTTATCGCCTCCAGCTGGCTGGCGGCTGGATTGACCAGCCGTTCGTTTCCCGGCGCAATCCCCATCCCCCGGGCGCCATGGTCGTCGTCCAGATCGAACCCGATTTCCGCCCCATGGACCGCTCCGGGCTCGCCACCGGCACCCGCGCCGTCGCCGCCCGCCTGTGGAAGAACAGGATCCCCCGCCGCCCGCTGCCCCAGCTCGTCCGCGAGCTCTATGCCGCTGAAAACCAAGGCAAAAACAGCCCCAGCGGTTCCCAGGACATGATCGGACTCATCTACCCCGGCATCAGCCGGCTCGATTACGACTTCGATGTCGAAGGCGGCGTGTTCCCCGCCCGCATCGAATCCCTCAACGATCCCCGCACCGCCCGCTGGCTCGAGCGCGTCCTCCATCTCCTGCCTGTCGAGCCTCGGCCGGCCGGCTATTCGCCCCTCGGCCGCAAAAACCTCGACCCGCACTGGATCGCCCGGCTCGGACAGTCAGGCCGCGACTGCTTCGACGCCATCCGCCGCCGCGATGTCCATGCCCTCGGCGCCTCCCTCAACCTCAACATGAAATGCTGGGAGATCCTACTACCCCGCGTCGTCCGGCACCCCCTCATCCGGATCGATCTCATGGCGCTTCTCCAGGCCTACCAGCGACGCTACCCGGGCGCCATGTTCTCCGGCTGCGGCGGCGGCTACCTCATCGTCGCATCCGCCGAACCCGTCCCCGGCGCCCTCCAGGTCGCTGTCCGCGCCCGGCAATCATAGTCTCCCCGCTTTTTCAGCTCGCGCGCCCAGCGACCCGCAGGCACACTCCTTTGCCATGCACTGGACCTGCAGTTTCTTTCTGCCGATCACGGCGTTCCTTGCCGCCCAAACCGTCCCCGCCGCCGTCGCCCACACGCTCCTCCAGATCCCGTGAACGGCCACCCCTTCCCTCCGGGCGGCCTGCGTCGCTTTCCCCGTTTTCCGGGGCCGGTTCAAAGCGCCCGACGGGTGACGGAGGCGACGACCCCCGTCGCAGCGCGTGGTGCGCCGGCATTCAAATCAGCCCGCTGCATGCCCGGTGCATGCCCCCCGCCCCACCCTCGACCAACGCCAATCCATCCCGCTCGCCCATGCAACCCTTGAATCGCCGCGGTTTTTTGGCCTCGCTCGGCGGCGGCGCTCTCGCCCTGTCCGGCTCCCGCTCAGTCGCCAAGGCTGCCCAGGCCGCCCCGAACCTGCCCGCGCCGAACTCTGCGCCCGCTCCCTCCGCCCCGTTCCTCCTCCCTTTCCGCCAGGTCCATCTCGATTTCCATACCTCGCCGCTCATCCCCGAGATCGGCGCCGATTTCGATCCCGAGGAGTTCGTCCAGATCCTGAAGGAGGCCTCTGTCAACTCGGTGACCGTCTTCGCCAAATGCCACCACGGCATGTCCTACTACCCCACCAAAGTCGGCGTCCGCCACCCCCATCTCTCCTTCGACCTGCTCGGCGAAACGATCGAGGCATGCCGCCGCGCCGGCATCCAAACCCCCGTCTACATGAGCGCCGCCTGGGATGAAGCCATGGCCGATCTCCACCCGGACTGGCTCGTGCGCGACGAATCGGGCAGGCCCGACGGGCCCGGCCCGCTCCAGGCCGGCTGGCGCCGCCTCTGCCTCCACACCCCGTACATGGATTACCTCGCCGCCCAGACCGAGGAGCTCGTCCGCGGCTACGATGCCGACGGCCTCTTCTTTGACATCATGCGATGCTCGGACTCTGGCTGCCTCTGCCCCCATTGCCGGCAGGATCTCCTCCGCCAGGGACGCGATCCCGCCCAGCCCGATCACCGCCGCCAGCATGCCCTCGAGGCCATCCAGACCGGCATGAAACGGCTCGCGTCGATCGTGCGCCAACACCGCCCTCGAGCCGGCATCTTCTTCAACTCGCGCACGCGCCCCGGCATCCGCTCCGAGCTTGAACATTTCACGCATCTCGAGCTCGAATCCCTCCCCGGCGGCGCTTGGGGCTACCTGCACTTCCAGATCATGTCCCGCCACGCCCGCACCCTCGGCCGTCCCATCGTCGGCATGACGGGCCGGTTCCATCGAAGCTGGGGCGACTTCGGCACCATCCGCAACCAGGCCGCCCTCGATTACGAGTGCTTCTCCATGCTCGCCCAGGGCGCCCTTTGCTCGATCGGCGACCAGCTCCACCCCCGCGGCCGGCTCGATCCCGCCGTCTACCAGCGCATCGGCCGCACCTACCGCAGCGTCGCCGACAAAGAGCCCTGGTGCCAAAATGCCCGCCCTCGAACCGAAATCGGCCTCTGGCTCGCCACCCCCGACCGCCTCCCCATCGCCCTGGCCGAATCCGACCAGGGCGCCGCCCGCATGCTCATCCAGCTGCACCAGCAGTTCGATGCCCTCGACCCGTCCGCCGACCTCCAGCCCTATCCCGTCCTCATCCTCCCCGATTCTCACCGGCTCGACGCCGCCCAGCGCGGCCGCCTCCAGGATTACCTCCGCCAGGGCGGCAAATTGCTCCTCAGCCATCAGTCCGGTCTCGATCCCGACGGCCTCGGTTTCGCCCTGCCCCAGCTCGGGCTCGATTACCACGGCCCCGCCGCCGACCAGACCGAATATGTCGAGGCCTTGCCCGATCTCGACCCCGATCTGTCCGGCATGATTCAGGTCAGTTACGAGCCCGCCGTCCATGTCTCCCCCCAAACCGGCACGCGCATCCTCGCGCGCCTCTGGCAATCCTACTTCGATCGCAATTACCTCCACTTCAGCTCGCACCGGCAAACCCCCGTCTCCCGCCCCACCGAGTTCGCCGCCATCACCGAGCGCGGACCCGTCATCTACCTCTCGATGCCCGTGTTTCGCGCCTACGCGCGCCACAGCCGCCAGTTCGACAAGCTCCTGGCCGCCGCCTGCCTGCGGCGCCTGCTCCCTCACCCCCTCGTCCGCTGCTCGGCTCCTTCCACCGCCCACGTCACCGTCACCCAACAGCCCGGCCGCCAGATGGTCCATCTCCTCCACTACCCCGCCGAACGGCGCGCTCCTGACCTGGATATCGTCGAAGATGTTATCCCTCTGGTGAACATCGATCTGGCTCTTCGCCTGGATCGCGCCCCCGCCCGAGCCTACCTCGCCCCCCAGCGCCAGCCCCTCCCCCTCAGCTACCGCGACGGCTACGCCTGCGTCGCCGTGCCCGAGGTCCGCGGCCATCAGATCGTCGTGTTCGAAACCGCAACCTGATCCCCTGTCCCCGAGTCTTGACGCTCCCGCGGATTTCCGTCAGGTTCCGATCATGTATCGAATCATCGGGGCCGACCATAAGGAGTACGGACCTGTGCCGGCGGAGATGCTCCGCCAATGGATCGAGCAGAATCGCGCCAACGCACAGACTCTCGTCCAGATCGGCGGCCAAGGCGGATGGAAACCCCTCGGCTCCATCCCTGAGTTCGCCGACCTCTTCCAGCCGCCCACGCCCTCGCCGCCCCCCGCAGGATCCTTCCGCACCGCTCCGCCCCTCCACTCCCCGCCCGCTCCGCCGCGCACCAACAGCCTCGCGATCACTGGCCTGGTCCTCAGCGCCCTCGGGCTCGGATGCTGCCCGCCGCTCATTTGCAGCCTCGGCCTCATCTTCTCCGTCGTCGCTCTGGTCCAGATCAATAACAACCCCGCCACCGAAGGCGGCAAAGCCTTCGCTGTCGCCGGCATCATCATTGCCGTCACCGGGTTCATCTTCTCCGCCCTGCTCACCGCCTCCGGCGTCACCCGGCGCGTCCTCGAGGAGTTCCTCCGATGAAACGCCTCGGCTGGATCGGCTTGGCGTTGATCTTCGCAGCCGCCAGCGCCGCCGCAGCCTGGACGCTCTATCGCTTCCCCCCCGTCGAATGGCCGTTCTACCCCCGCTGCATGTTCCATCAGATCTCCGGCTGCCTCTGCCCAGGATGCGGCTCGTTGAGAGCCATTCACCTGCTGCTCCATGGCCAGCTCCAGGCCGCCTTCCAGGCCAATGCGCTCCTCCTGAGCTCGCTCGCGGCCATGCCCCTGATCGCCTCCTGGCTCGCATGGCGCGCTCATCCCGTTTTCGGGCGATCCCTGATGCATCCAGCAGACGGCCTCGGATCGTGTGAGCGCGGATCTCCGAGCCGAGCCCGCGGCTCCTCACTCCAATCCCGGACGATCTTCAGATCCGATTCGTGGTTGGCCTCGAAATTCCGCCGCCATCCCAATGCCGCCCTCTGGTGGCTCACGGCCATCGTGATGGGTTTCGGCGTCCTCCGCAATCTGCCCGTCGCTCCCTTCCGCTGGCTGGCGCCCTGACCGCTCCTCTCCCCTGTCCAATACCCATGCAGATCACATCCGCCTCCGATTTGTTTCGCCGCCGCTTCGGCCGCGATCCCATCGCCGAATCCACCGCCCCCGGCCGGCTCGAGCTGCTGGGCAATCACACCGATTACAATGATGGGTTGGTGCTGGCCCTGGCCATCAACCGCCACATCTCGATCGCCGCTGCCCCCCGCCAGGATCCCACGGTCGAGCTGGTCAGCTCCGCGTTCCCCGAAATGGCCCGATTCTCCCTCGACGCCCTCCGCCCCCAGCCGGAAAGCCCCTGGACCAGCTACGTCCAAGGCGTGCTCGAGCAGTTGCTGGAACGTCACATCTCCCTCGGCGGATTTCAGGCGGCCATCCATGGCACCCTCCCGATCGGCGCGGGCCTCAGCAGCTCCGCCGCCCTCGAGGTCTCCACCGCCCTGGTCCTTCGCAAGCTCTTCCCCTATCGCCTGACCCCAGCCCCCTCGAGCCCCGACACCGGCGACGGCACCGAACGGCTCGAGCTGGCCCGCCTCTGCCAGGCCGCCGAGAACCGCTTCGTCGGAGTCCAGTGCGGCTTGCTCGATCAGATCTCCTCCCTCTTCGGCAGGGCCGGCCACGCCATCCGGATCGACTGCCGCTCGCTCGCCATCGATCATCTGCCCCTGGCCGATGGGCTCGATGCCGTCGTCTGCCCCTCCGGCGTCAAACATGCCCTCGTCGCCGGCGAATACAACGAGCGCCGCCGCCAGTGCGAGGCCGCCGCCCGCATCCTGGGCGTCCCAGCCCTCCGCGACGCCACCCCCGAATCCGTCGCCGCCGCCCGCCCCCGCCTGGCCCCGCGCGAGCTCGCCTGCGCCATGCACATCGTCGGCGAAAACCGGCGGGTCGAGCTCGGCTCGAGCTTCCTCCAGTCCGGCAACGTCGATCGCTTCGGCCAGCTCATGTTCGACAGCCACGAAAGCTCGCGCCTCCATTTCCAGAACAGCTGCCCCGAGCTCGACCTGCTCGTCGCCCTGGCCCGCCCCCTGCCCGGCTGCCTCGGCGCCCGCCTGTCCGGCGGCGGCTTCGGCGGCGCCACGCTCAACCTCGTCCAGCGCGCCCACACCCCCGCCTTCTGCCACACCATCGCCCGGGAATACGAGCGCCAATCCGGCCATCGCCTCGAGCCGATCGTCTGCCAGGTGGTCGACGGCGCCCGCTGATGGCCGCGATCGACAGGCTCGTGTTCAGAGGCGCATTTCGAAATCCCGCCGAGGCCAGCCCGGCTCACCCCAGCCGGATCTCTTCACCGAGATGCAGCTCACCTGCCCGGCGCCCATGCCAGGCCCGTCACCCCTGCTCCTCCGCCACACTCCGGATCTCCCCCTTGCTTAAACGGGTCGCCAGCCGCTGCCCTGGCTTGACCTGATCTGCTCGCCGGATGATCGCGTTCGTCAGCGCATCCCGCGTGATCGAATACCCTCGCGCCAGCACGCATTCGGGCGAAAGCAAGCCCAGCCGGATTCGCGCCTGATCCCAGCCGGTCCGAGCCCGGCGAGCCTTCTCCTTCGCTTCTCCGACCAGGCGCCGGACCAGCTCCCGCCACTGCTGGCGCCGATCCGCCAGAATCTGGCTCGGCCGGCAGGCCCGCAGCCGATATCCCCACTCCTGCACCTGCGACCGCCGCTCTCGAATCCCATACCGCATCCCTTGCGCCAATCGCCCCACCACGTCGTCCCAGCGCTGATACCGATCGCCCAATACCCGGCGCGGATGCCGCCGCACCAGTCGCGCCTGCCACTCGGACCACTGGCTCCGCTCCCGCCCCACCCGCTGGCTCGCCAGCACGGCCATCCGCCGACCTGCCCCCTCCACCCAGGAGCGGCTCGAGTGCACTCCCTCGGTGATCAGCTCTGCCGCCGCGCTCGGCGTCGCCGCCCGCATGTCCGCCACCCCGTCGCTGATCGTGAAATCAATCTCGTGCCCCACCGCCGACACCACCGGGATGCTGGAAGCAACGATCGCCCGCGCCACCGACTCTTCGTTGAATGCCCACAAATCCTCCAGGCTCCCCCCGCCCCGAGTCACCAGGATCAGATCCAGCCCGCCCCGCGCCACCCCCTCCGTGCCCGACGCCCACTGGTTCAAAGCCGCGATCGCCGAGGCCACCTCCGCCGCCGCCCCTTCGCCCTGCACCCGGCACGCCGCCAGGACAATCTCCAGAAACGGCTGGCGCCGCCCGATCACATGCACCACATCCCGCAGCGCCGCCCCCGTCGGCGACGTCACCACCCCGATCCGCCTGCAGAAACGGGGCAAGGGCCGCTTCCGCGCCCCGTCGAACAACCCCTCCGCCTGCAGCTTCCGTTTCAGCCGCTCGTACGCCGCCTGCAAAGCCCCCCACCCCTGCTCCTCGACTGCCAGAACCCGCAGCTGATACTGGCCCCGCGGCTCATACACCGTCACCTCCCCGTGCGCCACCACTTTGCGCCCGTCCTGCAAACACTCCCGCCGAACCGATGTCTCCCCCCGAAACAGCACGCACGCCAGTTGCGCGCCCGCATCCTTCAGGGTGAAGTAGATGTGGCCCGAGCTCTGTGCGCGCACGTTCGAAACCTCCCCGCTCACCCACACCCGACCCACATGCCGCTCGAGCAACCGCCGGACGTCCCCCGTCAGCTCCGACACCGTATAGACCCGGCGGCCCGCCGACGCCGGGAACAGCTCGCCGAAATCCCACGGCGATGTGCTCGAGCGGCCCATGACCTCACCCGCCCAGCGGCTCCGACACCCGCTCGATCGCCCGCGCGCGCCCGGTCGCCTCGTCCACATCGATCAGCGCACCCTGCAGATGCACGCGCCCGCGCGCCACCTCGAACCGCCGCGGCATCCCCGTCAGGAACCGCTCGATCACCGGAGCCGCCTCCCGCCCGATCACCCCATCGTGCGGCCCCGTAAACCCCGCGTCGCACAAGAAGGCCGTCCCGCCGGGCATGACCTGCTCGTCCGCCGTCTGCACATGCGTGTGCGTCCCGATCACCGCGCTCACCTGCCCATCCAGCCAGCGCGCCAGCGCGATCTTTTCCGAGGTCGCCTCCGCATGGAAATCCACCAGGATCGTCGACGTGTAGGACCGCGCCCGGGCCACTTCATCCCGCGCCGCTCGAAACGGATCGTCCATCGCCGGCATGAAGACCCGGCCCTGCAGGTTGATCACCGCCAGAATGGCCGATCCCTCCGATGGCCAGACCACCGAGCCCTGGCCCGGCGTCCCCGCCGGATAGTTGGCCGGCCGCAACAGCCGCGGCTCCTCCGGCAGCAGCTGCGCCGCCTCCTTCTGATCCCAGATGTGGTCGCCCGTCGTGATGATGTCCACCCCAGCCGCAAACAGCTCCCGCGCCGTGTTCCGCGTGATGCCCGCCCCCCCCGCCGCATTCTCCCCGTTCGCCACCACCACATCCGCCCCCATCCTCGCCCGCAGCTTCGCCGCGAGCCCCGCCACCGCCCGCCGGCCCGGCTCCCCCACCACGTCGCCAATAAATAGGATCTTCACCCGTTGGATCAATGGACGCCGATCCGCCAGCCCACCCCCTCCGATGCGCGCCTGGGTGGCCGGCCCATCTTCGTCCCCGCCACCGTAGTCCCTCCCTAAAACACCGCGCAAGCAAAACCGGCCCCTCTACGCCCCAAACACCCGCCGGATCGCCTCCTCGATCGGTATCTCCTCGATGTCGATGTCCCGCACCGGCAGGCCATCGAGCAATGCCTTGCACACCTCAATCACCCGGTCCCGCCTCACCCGCAGACGCACCCGCGCCGGCCCCGCCTCGATCACCTCCCCGTATCCGTCCAGCCCCGCCAACCCACCCCCGCCATCCGTCCCCAGATGGATCGTCACCAGCTTGTCATCCGCAAACCGGTCGATCACCTCGCTCAGCAGCCCGTCGAACGTCACCGCGCCGTGGTTGATGATGATCACCCGCCGGCACAGCTCCTCGATGTCCGCCATGTAGTGGCTCGTCAGCAAGACGGTCGTCCCGTGCTCCCGGTTGTGCCGGCCAAGAAACGACCGGATCTTGTGCTGCGATACCACGTCCAAACCGATCGTCGGCTCGTCCAGAAACAGCACGCGCGGCTGGTGCAGCAGCGCCGCGATCAGCTCGAATTTCATCCGCTCCCCCAGCGAGAGCTCGCGCACCATCACGTCCAGCTGATCCTCCACCTCCAGCAGCGCCGTCAGCTCCTCCACCGTCCTCCGAAAACGGTCCCGCGGGATCTCGTAAATGGTCCGGTTCAGCTCGAGCGACTCCCGGGCCGGCAGATCCCACCACATCTGGTTCTTCTGGCCCAGGACCAGCGCGAATTGCCGCCGATAGGCCTCCCGGCGCTCCCAGGGCACGTGCCCCAGCACCCGCGCCTGCCCCGTGCTCGGATGCAGAAGCCCCGCCAGCATCTTCAGGGTCGTCGTCTTGCCGGCGCCGTTCGGCCCCAGAAATCCCACCAGCTCGCCCTCCTCCAGCGTGAAGCTCGCCTCCCGAACCGCCCACACCGACTCATAACGGCGCCGCCCCAGCCCCCGCACCGCCCCCCAAAAGCCCGGCTGCTTCTTGTAGGTCCGAAACACCCTCCCCAGTCGCTCGACTTCGATCGCCGCCATGCCCGCTTGGGTTCGCTCGCCTCCCCTATCGCAGAAGCTGCTTCTCCAGATACTGCACCACCTGGCGCACGTTGGCGTCCACCTCCATCCGGTCCTTGACCAGCCGGCACGCATGCAGCACCGTCCCGTGATCCCGCCCGCCAAACGCCTCCCCGATCACGCTCAGCGAGCTCTCCGTCATCTGCCGCGCCAGATACATCGCGATCTGGCGCGGAAAGGCGATGTTCTCCGGACGGCGCTTGCTCGTCATGTCCGCCAGCCGAATGTCAAAATGCTCCGCCACCCGCTTCTGGATCGTCTCGATGTTGATCGTCTGCCGCCCCTCCTCGTGCAGCACCTCCCGCAGCAGGTTCTCCACCAGGTCCATGTCCGCCGGCTTGCCCGTCAGACTCACATACGACGCCACCCGGATCAACGCACCCTCCAGCCGCCGCACATTCGTCCGAATCCGCCCCGCCAGGAACTGCACCACATCCTCCGGAAGCGGCACCCCCAGCAACCCCGCCTTCTTCCGCAGGATCGCCACCCGCGTCTCCACGTCCGGCGGCTGCAGATCGGTCGTCAGCCCCCACTCGAAACGCGACACCAGCCGCTGCTCCAGGTTCTGAATCTCGCTCACCGGCCGGTCGCAGCTCAGCACGATCTGCTTGTGCGATTCGTGCAGGGCGTTGAACGTGTGGAAAAACTCCTCCTGGATCCGCTCCTTCCCCGCCAGGAACTGCACGTCGTCGATCAGCAGGACGTCCGTCTGGCGATACTTCCTCCGGAACCGCATCACCTGGTTGTTCTGCAGGGCGTCGATGTACTCGTTGGTGAACTTCTCCGACGAGACATAGGCGATCCGCGCCCCCTTCTTGTGATGCGCCACGTATTGCCCGATCGCGTTCAAGAGATGCGTCTTGCCCAGCCCCGTCCCCCCATACACGAACAGCGGGTTGTAGGCCTTGCCCGGCGACTGCGCCACCGCCACCGCCGCCGCATGCGCGAAATGGTTGCTGCTCCCCACCACGAACGTCTCGAAGGTGTACTTCGGATTCAACAGCAGATCCGCCTCCACGGCCCGCCGCTCCGCCTCCCCGTTGGGCGGACGCGCATGCGCCCGCTTCACCTCGCCGGGCTCCGGCTCCCCTCGCGGCGCATCCGCCACCTGGAACATCGCCCGCAATGGCTGCCCCGTCGCATCCATCAGCACATCCTGGATCAGACTCAGGTAGTTCTCTTTGAGCCAAACCCCGCAAAAATCATTCGCCACTTCCAGGGTGATGGAGCGCTCGTCCGATTGCCGCGCCCGAATCGGCGCAAACCATAGCCGGTAAATCTCCGGATTCACCATCGAACGCAACAACTCCTGCGCCCTGGCCCATACCTTCTCGGCCGAAGCGTGCATGTCCTGCCTGTCCCCGCTGCCACCGCGTTTTATTCACCTGCCGGTACCGCCGAATTGTAACAGCCCATTCAACAATCGTTTACAATCCTTATCCCGCGGCTCGCCCCGCTCCCCACCGCTGCAAGTGGGCCGGCAACGCAAGCAAAAAGTCGGACCGCTGGATTCATAAAGCTTTACTAATCAACCTGCTACAAAGAAAAACCACAACCGCCAGAAAAAATCGCCGCCCCGCTCTCGTCTCCATGCCCCCGGATCGCTGGCTCAGGTCGGGCCGATGTTCTATGCAAATTCAACCCCTCTGGCCAGGAGAACATATTAACTCTTATTCACGGATTATTCACCGAGCCGGCCCCGCCGCTCCGCCGCCCGGATCTAGACTGCCTGCTCCCCCGTCTCACCCGTCCGAATCCGATACGCATTGTCCACCGGACTCACAAACACTTTCCCGTCCCCGATCTTCCCGGTCTTCGCCGATTGCGTGATCGCCGCCACCACCTGCGGCACCATCGCGTCGGCCAGCACGATCTCCACTTTGATCTTCGGAAGAAAATCCACCGTGTACTCGCTGCCCCGATAGATCTCGGTGTGGCCCTTCTGCCGCCCAAATCCCTTGACCTCGCACACCGTCATCCCTTCCACGCCGATGCCCGCCAGGGCTTCCTTCACATCTTCCAGCTTGAACGGCTTGATGATGGCCTCAATCTTTTTCATGCGTTCGCTCTCGCCATGTTCCTGTTAAAATAGTACCCCCCGCGCCAATCCTGTAAACAGCAAAGTCGGCCCTTCTGCTCGGCCGCGATCCTCGGCGCCGCGCCCGCCCTTTGCAGGCCCGCCGCCCTTCCCGCCCTCGGCTCACCCCTCATATCGCCCGTACTCCCGCAGCGCCTCCCGCATCGCCAGGATGTTCTCCGGCGGCACATCCGCCTGGATGTTGTGAACCGTCGCGAAGATGAACCCTCCACCCGGCGCCAGATCGTCCACCCGCCGCCGCACCTCGTCCCGGACCTCCGCCGGCGTCCCCCGCGGCAGCACGCGCTGCGTGTCCACACCCCCGCCGTAAAAGGTCAGGTCCTTCCCAAACCGACGCTTCAGCTCCCGCGTCTCCATCCCCCGCGCGCTCACCTGCACCGGATTCAAGATGTCGATCCCTGCTTCGATCAGGTCCGGTATCAGCTCCGCCACCGCCCCGCAGGAGTGAAAAAAGATCCGCACCGGCACCGCTGCGCAACGGCGGATGTGCGCGAACAGCCGCGCGTGGCGCGGCTTCAGAAAACGCCGATACAGCGCCGGCGCCACCAGCAGCCGATCCTGGCTCGCCAGGTCGTCCGCCTCCGACACGATCATCACGTTCGCCCCCACCACTCCCAGCGCCCGCTCCCAATACTTCATCTTGATCTCGCAGATGATGTCCAGCAGCGCCTCCGCCAGGGCCGGCTGCCGCAGCAGGTCGCAGTAGAAGTTCTCGAACCCCCGCATCCACAGCGCCACCTCGAAGATCCCTGGCGCATTGCGGCCCAGCACATAGGCCGCCTGCCGCCCGTTCATCACCGCGTCCGCCGCCTCCGCCATCCCCTCGAAACGCCCCGGATCCAGCGGGTCCGGAAACCGATGCTTCGCGAGATCCGCCGCCGACTCCACCCCCGCCAGCGGATGCCCTCGCATGTCGAAATAAAAGCCCCCTTCCTGCGGCTTCCACCACTCGATCCCCCACTCGTCCCGGATCTTGTCGTAGCCGCCCTCGCTCCACCTCGGCAGCGCAAGCCCCCGCGGCTTGCGCGGGCTCACCCCATACACGTCCACCTCCAGCCGCTGCTTCACATCCTCCTCCACCCGCGCCAACTGCTGGTGCAGATCCTCGATCTCGACCTCGCCCGCCGGCAGCCCCAGATGCCGGCGCAAGTTCCCGTAGGCCCGCTCGTGAATCCCCGTCAGAATCGTCCCCCCCAAATCGTAGGGCACCCGGTCCGCTTCCCGGTGGCTCAAGGCCGCCTCGACTCGGCGGCGCCGGCTCCAGCCCGGCCCCCCTTGGCTCTCGTTCCCGCTCATATCGGTGATTCCGCCGACGAGGAGACGCTCCGCATCGGCGCAAAATTCCCTTCCTCGCAGCAGCGCACAAACCCTTCGGTCACGGACTTCAGCTCCTCCCAGCGCTGGCGGATCTTCTCGGATTCCTTCGGAGAGATGTGGTTGTCCGAGGCCGCCGTCGCCACCACCGCCAGCAGATCCGCAAATTCCTGAATCACTTCGTTCGTCGCCGGCACCAGAAAATAGGCGTGCGGGCGCTCCTGCCGGGGATTCTTGATGAAAAAGCCACCCGCCCGCTCGCAGATCCACTGCACGATCCGCGGATCCCGCGTCGCCCGCACCAGCGCCTCGATCCGATCCAGCGGATTGGGCGCCCCGCTGCCCGTGTCGCTCACCGGCTCGGCCCACTTGTAGACCATCGAGAGCGACAACGCCATCTCCGCGGCAACCTCTTTCGCGTTCGTGCTTTGCAGCACTTCGCGCAGCAATTCATGGGATTGCATCGCCCCCGAGAGTAGACCCGTCATCCCGTCTGTCAAACCCATTGCTCATGCCTGCGATCCCCAACCCCAGAGGCCGTCCGCAACCCCAGATACAAATCCCGCCTCCCTTTATAATGGCGCGCTTCCCGCCATCGCATACATTATCCCTGGAATCTCGAGGCGTGCCGCGGGTCGGGCTTGTCAGCCCCCCGACTTGATGAAACACTGGATGTCGTCAACCGGAGAGCGCGTATGGAATTCATGTTCTGGCTCTATTTCGTCTGTTTTGGAGTGGGATTGCTCTTCACGCTCATCAGCGCATTTCTTGCCGATGCGTTCGGGGGCCATGACATCCACGTCGACGGCGCCGGCGCCGACGGCCATGCCGAAGCCGGCTTCGGAAGCCACGACATGCCTGGATTCTCCCCGCTGAGCCCCACGACCATCGCCGCCTTCGTCACCGCGTTCGGCGGCCTGGGCATGGTCTTCACGAAGATCTCGATCACGTCCAACCCCTGGATCAGCGCCCCCCTGGCCGTGCTCGGCGGCCTCGCCATCGCCGCCGCCGTTTTCGTCCTGTTCCAGCAGATCTTCCGGCGCACCCAGAGCTCGAGCGAGTCGCGCGTCTCCGACCTCATCGGGCAATCGGCCACCACCATCACCGCCATCCCCTCCCAGGGGGTTGGCGAGATCGCCTACATCCAGAGCGGCAGCCGCTACACCGCCCCCGCCCGCACCGAGGATGGCGCCCCCGTCCCCCACGGAGAACCCGTCGTGATCACCCGCCTGGCCGGCACCCAGTTCTTCGTCACCCGAATCTAACCGTGCTCGTTCCACCCCCAACCCACTAACCCAACCCCTCCCTGTATGAACCCAACCCTGTTCCTGGCTCAATTCGACATGACGGCTCGCGCCGTCGCGTCGGTGGGAATCATCGGCATCGTCCTGGTGATCTTCCTGTTCATCCTCGTCTGGGCCAGCCGATACACCAAGGTCGGCCCCAACGAGGTCCTCGTCGTCTCCGGCCGCCCCCACAAGTTCACCGATCCTGACGGCACCCCGCGCGTTCGCGGATTCCGCGTCGTCAAAGGCGGCGGCACGTTCGTCATCCCGGTCCTCGAAAAGGTCGACATCCTCTCCCTCGAGCTGCTCACCATCGATGTCCAAACCCCCGAGGTTTACACCAGCAAGGGCGTCCCCGTCCGCGTCGACGGCGTCGCCCAGATCAAGGTCAAAGGCGACGACATCTCGATCGCCACCTCCGCCGAGCAGTTCCTCAGCAAGGGCGCCAACGAGATCCGCAGCATCGCCACCCAGACCCTCGAGGGCCACCTGCGCGCCATCCTCGGCACCCTCACCGTCGAGGAGATCTACCAGAATCGCGATGCCTTCGCCGCCAAGGTCCAGGAGGTGGCCGCCGGCGACATGGCCAACATGGGCCTCGGCATCGTCAGCTTCACCATCCGCGATATCCGCGATTCCCAGGGCTACCTCGAAGCCCTCGGCAAACCCCGCATCGCCCAGGTCAAACGCGATGCCATCATCGCCCAGGCCGAGGCCGACCGCGATGCCATGATCAAGAGCGCCCAGGCCGCCCAGGCCGGCCAGGAGGCCAAGTTCTCTGCCGATACCAAGATCGCCGAGTCCCAGCGCGATTACCAGATCGGCGTCGCCCAATACCAGGCCGCCGTCAACCAGCGCAAGGCCGAGTCCGACCTCGCCTATGACCTCCAGAAGTTCAAGACCGGCCAGCTCGTCAAGGCCGAGGAGATCCAGGTCCACATCATCGAGAAACAGAAGCAGATCGAGCTGCAGCAGCAGGAGATCCTCCGCCGCCAGCGCGAGCTCGAGGCCAACGTCCAGAAGCCCGCCGATGCCGAGCGCTACCGCATGGAGACCCTCGCCAACGCCACCAAGTTCCAGCTCGAAACCGAGGCCGCCGGCGCCGCCTCTGCCGCCCGCGCCAAAGGATTCGCCTCCGCCGAGGTCTGCCAGGCCACCGGCCTCGCCGAGGCCGAAGCTCACAAGGCCCGCGGCCTCGCCGAAGCCGCCATCATTGCCGCCCAGGGCAAAGCCACCGCCGAGGCCATGCACGAGAAAGCCGACTCGTTCAAGGAATACAACCAGGCCGCCATCATCGAGCTCATCATGCGCACCCTGCCCGAAGTCGCCGGCAAGATCAGCGAGCCCCTCGCCCGCACCGAGCGCATGATCATCATCAACAACGGCCCCGGCGGCGGCGCCAGCAAGCTCACCGGCGACGTCACCTCCATCATCAGCCAGCTGCCGCCCGTCATCGAGGGCCTCACCGGCGTCCAGCTCGAGAAGCTCATCCAGAACATCCCCGGCCTCAAGCCCGCCGGCGAAAAGCCAACCCCGCCCAAAGCCTGATACCCCTCCCGCACCGGGCCGAGGAGGAGACGCCCCCCCCGCGCCTCCTCCTCCCCGGACGCGGCCAACTGATCCGTCGATGAAACTGCTCGAAGCCATCGTCGAAGCCAACCAGCGCGCCGCCGCAGGCGATCCCGCCGCCTCGGTCCGGATTGCCGATCATGCCGGCGCCCTCCCCGTGGTGGCGCTCACGTGCATCGATCCCCGGCTGAACCGGCTCATCCCCGCCGCCCTCGGGATCCCCGACGAGGACTTCATCTGGCTCCGAAACGCCGGCAACATCATCACCGGCCCCCTCACCAGCACGCTGCGGTCTCTGGCCCTGGCCTGCGCTGTCAAGGGCGGCCGCGAAATCGTCATCCTCGGCCACTCGGACTGCCAGATCCAGCGGCTCTCCGCCCTCGAGCTCGCCGCCGCCTTCCAATCCATGGGCCTGGATTGCACCCGCATGCCCGATGGCCTCGCCGACTATTTCGGCCTGTTCGCCAGCGAACGCCAGAACGTCACCCGGGCCGCCGCCTTCGTCCGAAGCAGCCCTCTCGTCGCCCCCCATATCCCCGTCCACGGCCTGATGATCGACATCGAATCCGGCCGCCTCGAATGGATTGTCAACGGCTACCAGGCCGCCCCCGAGCCCAAGACCGCAGCCCTTGCCTCGCCGGCCGATCTCGAAATGGCGGCTCCAAACCCCCTGCCGCCCGTCCTCGCGCCCCTCAGCCTCGATGCCAAGGTGGGCGATCCCGCATTCGGCGTCGAAGCCTGGATCGCCCGCGAGCGCGCCGCCAATACCACCCCCTCCCCGCCCGTCATCCCTCGCCCGCCCCCTGTCATCCCCAAACCCTCCCTGCGCACCGGAAAACTTGACACTGCGTGAAGAGCGTTGAACATGATCGGCCATGAACCGATTCTCCTGGCTTCGATTGTCTTTCCCTTGTCTCGCCGGACTGGCTGCCTTATTGGCTTCACCCAATCCCGTCAGGGCCGCGTCGGCCGTCCCGGGTCTCCCCGAGACATCGCGGATGAACCTCCTGTTCGTCATCATCGAGGACTGCAACGCCGGGGTGTGGGGCTGCTACGGCAATGCGATCTGCCAAACGCCTCACATGGACCGGTTCGCTTCCACGGCGGTCCGGTTCGATTCGGCCTATGTTCAGGCGGTCTGCTGCAACCCGAGCCGATCTTCGTTCCTGACCGGTCTCCGGCCGCTGACCAGCGGCGTCTGGTCCAACGGACAAGAGATGGACCGACGCCTCCCCCCCGGCACTCTGACCTTGCCGGAGTATCTCAAGAACGCAGGATTCTACACCGCCGTCATCGGGAAGTTCTTCCATCAGGTCGAGTATGCTGAGAAGCCGCTTTCCACATTCGATCGCATCGAGATGTACGGCAAGCCGCCAGGGTGGACCGGACCGGACCCCATCCTGAAATTCCCTCCGGTCACCCGGGCGAATCGCGATCCTGCGCCCCCGGACAAGGCCAGCCGCGAATACCGCCTCTGGCGCGCCCGCCACTCGGATCGATACGGCGACTCGGGGCTCGGGATCGAGGAGGAAGGCGACCGCCGGATCGCGCGCACCGCCATCGCGTTGCTCGGGGAGTTCGCGCGTGAAAAGCGCCATTTCTTTCTGTCGGTCCACCAGTCCCGCCCGCACACCCCGCTGATCGCCCCCAAACCGTTCATCGACCGTTACGATCCGGATCGGATCCCGATGCCGCCGGCGCCGCCAGCCGCTGTCCAGGAATGCCTCTACCCCAAGCGCGTCACGAATGGCAATCCGGACATCTTCATGCAAGGTCAGCCCACCGCCCGGCAAACGCGCGAGGCCATCGCCGCCTATTACGCCTGCGTCAGTTTCGTCGATGAGAACGTCGGCCTGATCCTGGACGCGCTCGACCGCCACGGCCTGGCTGACAACACCATCGTGGCGGTGCTGGGCGACCACGGATTCCACTTGGGCGACCACGGGTTCTGGTCGAAATACTCGATGCTCGAAGCCACCCGGCGCGCCCCCCTCTGGATCCGCGTGCCGGGCGCGCCCGCCAACGGCAAAACCTGCCGCGAGTTCGTCGAGTTCGTCGATCTCGTTCCCACCATGGGGCATCTGCTCGGGCTGAAACTCCCGTCCAATCTGGAAGGGATCAGTTTCGCCCCCCTCCTGGTCCAGGTCGATCGTCCCTGGAAGAAGGCCGTTTTCATGGTCGAAAGCGACCTGAACCAGGTCGCCCGCAACCGCCGCTTCAGCTATATGGAATTCAAGAAAGGGCCCGTCCCCGTCGCCCTCTTTGATCTGGCCCAGGATCCTTGGGAAACGGCCAACCTCGCCAACGATCCCGCCCACGCTCGAGCGCGGGCCGATATGGCCGCTCTCCTGGCCGCCGGATGGCGGGCCGCCCTTCCGCCGGACGCAGCCCCCTGAATCCCCCACCCGCCCCCGCTCCCGCGACCTGAAAAGGATCGACACGCTATCGTCTGTCGCCCATCCTTGGGCCTGCGCAAACACCATGCAACCATGGCTATGATGAGAACGCTCATTCTGGGAATCGACAGCGGGACGCAGTCGACCAAGACCTTGGTGGTCAACGCCCGAAACGGCCGGGTTCTGGCCTCAGCCGCTCAGGGCTACGACCTGATCCCCAGCCTCCCTCCCGGCGCCAAAGAGCAGCATCCGCACACGTGGCGCGATGCCATGTTGAAGACCATCCGCCAAGCCCTCCGGACAGCCGGCGCCCGCCCCGGTGAAGTCAAGGCAATCGGCATCAGCGGCCAGCAGCACGGGTTCGTCCCCCTCGACTCCGAGGGCCGCGTGATCCGCCCCGCCAAGCTCTGGTGCGACACCTCGACTGCCCCCGAATGCGAGGAGATCACCGCCCGGCTCGGAGGGCTCAAGGCCGCCATCCGAATCCTGGGCAACGCCGTCCTCCCCGGGTTCACCGCCGGCAAGATCCTCTGGCTGAAAAAACACGAGCCGGAGAATTTCCGGCGGCTGGCTGCCGTCCTGTTGCCCCACGATTATCTCAACTTCGTCCTGACCGGCCGGGCGGTCATGGAGCCGGGGGACGCCAGCGGGACCGCCCTGCTCGATGTGCGCAGGCGCCGGTGGGCGCCCGCCGCGCTCCAGTCCATCGACGACGACTTGGCCTCGAAGCTGCCTCCGCTGATCTCCAGCGACGAGCCTGTCGGCCGCCTCCAGGCATCGGCCGCAACCCAGCTCGGCCTCGCGGCCGATGTCATCGTCAGCGCCGGCGGAGGCGACAACATGATGGGCGCCATCGGCACCGGCAACACCCGCCCCGGCGTGATCACCGCCAGCTTCGGAACCAGCGGCACCATCTACGCCTGCTCCAGCACGCCCGTCGTCGATCCCCGCGGTGAAATCGCTGCGTTCTGCGATTCCACCAACCGCTGGCTCCCCCTTCTCTGCACGATGAATGTCACCGTCGCCACCGAGATGGTCCGCCATTGCTTCGGCTGGGACGTTGCCCGGCTCGATGCCATGGTTGCCCAATCGCCCCCCGGCGCCCAAGGGATGCTGCTCCTGCCCTACCTCGAAGGCGAGCGCACCCCCAACGTCCCCGCCGGCACCGGCGTGTTCTTCGGCGTCAACACCCGCACCTGCCAGCCGGCCCACCTGGCTCGAGCCGCCATGGAAGGCGTCACGCTCGGCATGAACTACGGCCTCCGGCGCCTGGCCGAGCTCGGGGTCCGCTGCACCCAGATCCGCGCCACCGGCGGCGGCGCGCGCTCGAGAGTCTGGCGCCGCATCATGGCCGATGTCTTCAACGCCGAAGTCGTCACGCTCAAGGTGGGCGAAGGCGCCGCCTACGGGGCCGCCCTCCAGGCCCTCTGGTGCTGGCGCCGCCAGGCCGGCGAGGCCGTCTCCATCGAGGAAATCACCGACCGCTTCGTCCAGCTCAACCGGTCCGAATCCACCGAGCCCATTCCATCCAACGTCCAGCGCTATCAGGCTCTCCAGTCGCTCCAGGACGAGATCTCGCTCGCCCTCCGCCCCCTGTTCCTCCGCCACCGCCAGATGGCGCCGTGAAAAGCCGCGCTGGATTTCTTGCCGTTTGCAGTCCAATATACCCTCAGCTATGAAATTAGTGCTCTCGACCCATAACGTCACGCTGACCAAGGCAATCGAGGATCACGTGATCGACAGGATGGAAAAGCTCGGGCGCCTCAACCGGTTCGCCCTCGATGCCCGCGTCACCCTCGATCACGACCATACCCGCGCACCCGACCGCCAATACTCCTGCTCCGTCCGCCTCTCGGTCCCGGGTCCCGACCTCTTCGCCGAAGACGCCGAGAGCGACCTCTACTCCGCCATCGATCTTGTCGCCAAAAAGATCGAGCAGCAGATCCGCAAACGCCAGAGCAAGTACAAGGCCCGCTGGCATTCCGATGCGGCCCGCGGCAAGCGCCAGCGGCAGGATGCCGCCCTTTGATCCGCCCCATCCACCCCCTCGTCCGGCTCGATCGCAAATACGTCTGGCACCCCTTCACGCAGATGAAGGAGTGGTGCGCCCGGGAGCCCATCCTCATCCTGTCCGGCCAAGGCGCGCTCCTGCGCGATCACCGCGGACGCGAGTATCTCGATGCCAATGCCTCGATCTGGACCAATCTTCACGGGCACCGGCATCCGGCTATCGACGCCGCCCTGAAGCGGCAGATCGGCCGCATCGCCCACTGCTCCGCCCTCGGCCTGGCCAACGAGCCCGCATCCCGGGTGGCCGCCGAACTGATCCGCCTGGCCCGCAGCGGCTGGAGGCGCGCGCCGGCCCCCCGCACCCGCCCCGGCCCATCCCTCGCCAAGGTGTTCTATTCCGATGATGGCTCCACCGCGCTCGAGGTCGCCCTGAAGATGGCTTACGAGCACTGCCGGCGGTCCGGACACAGCAAGCAGCCCCGGTTCCTCTCCCCCAGCGGCGCCTACCACGGCGATACCATCGGCGCTGTCAGCCTCGGCCATATCGACTTGTTCCACGCCGCCTACCGCGGACTGCTCTTTCGGACCGACACGGTCATGGCCCCCTATTGCTACCGCTGCCCCCATAACCGCGCCCGGCCCGACCGCCTCGACGCCCGCCAGCACCGCGCTTGCCGCTGGGAGTGCACCGACCGCCTCGAGGCCATGCTCGCCACAGCCCGCCGCCGCGGCCGCCCCTACGGCGCCCTCGTCGTCGAACCGCTCGTCCAGGGCGCCGCCGGCATGATCCCCCAGCCCGCCGGCTGGCTCGCCCGCGCCGCCAGCCTCGCGCGCGCCCATGACGCCCTGCTCGTCGCCGACGAGGTCATGACCGGGTTCGGCCGCACCGGGCCCTGCTTCGCCTGCCATCAGGAACGCGTGCGCCCCGATTTCATGGCCGTTTCGAAAGGGTTGTCCGGCGGCTATCTGCCCCTGGGCGCCACGCTCGCCACCCGCACCATCTTCAACTCCTTCCTGGGCGAATACCGCGAGTTCAAGACCTTCTTCCATGGCCACAGCTACACCGCCAATCCGCTGGCATGCGCCGCCGCCCTCGCGAGCATCCGGCTCCTCGAGTCCGCCGCCAGCATCCGGCACCGCCAGCGCCTCGATCAAATCCTCCGCGAGGAAAGCGCCCCCCTCTGGACCCTGCCCGCCGTCGGCGATGTCCGCCAGATCGGTTTGATCCTCGGCGTCGAGTTGGTCCGCAACTGGCGCACCCGCGAGCCCTGGCCCCTTGAAGCCCGCGCCGGCGCCCGCGTCTGCGCCGCCATGGCCCGGAACGGCGTCCTGACCCGCCCCATCGGCAATGTCCTGGTCATCATGCCCCCCTATGCCGCTTCCGCTGACCAGGTCCGCCGAATGATGGCCGTCCTCCGCCACGCCATCGCCCAGTCATTCCCCTCGCGTTACAATTCACCCGGAAGCTTATAATGGAATTCACCCGCCCTTTTCGTCATATTGATGCTGTCGCACGGCCGCCATCGAGGCTGCCCGTGCGCCCCGGCTCAGTGACCAGCCCGGTTATCGAAAAGGCAGATATGAAAAAGATCGACCAAGACGAGCTCTACCAGCACTTGAGCGCTTTCCTCCAAAACAAGGGAATCGAGTTCAAGGACGGCGCCTACACCCAGCGCGTCCGCAAGGCATGCAAGCTCCTGACCGATACCGTCAATTTCGCCCAGTCCACCGTCGCCAAGGCGAAGACCAAGGTCGACCAGAAGCTCGAGCGGATGCGCCAGACCATCCACGAAAAGACCGCCCCCAAACCGGCGGAGGCCCCGCCCGCTCAAGCTCCCGCCGGCGCCGCGCCGCCCCCGGTCGCCTCGGCTGCATGCCAGTGCAAGCCCAAGCCCAAGGCCCGCCGAACCGCCCAGCGCACCCGAAAAGGCCGGGCGGCAAAGAAATAGCCGGGACGCTCCCCGCGACGCTTCCTTGACATCGCCCGCCGGGTGTGGAGAAGTCGCCCGCGGGATATGAACCGAAGAGATTTCATCAGGACCACGACCGCCGGTCTGGCCGGCCTTCGCATCGGCTCGACCCGGGCCGTGGGCGAACCGAAACGCAAGCGCCAGTTCACTCTCTGCCTGGCCTGCGGCATGATTGGCGTCCCCGCCAACCCACGCAAGCTGATCGGCTGGGCCAGCCAATACGGCTTCGAATCCATCGAGCCCCCCGCCTCGTTCCTCGCCAGGTTGTCCGATCCCGAGCTCCAGACCTATCGCGACGAGATGAAAGCCCGCAACCTCGCCTGGGGCTCGGCGGGCGTGCCCGTCGATTTCCGCGGCGCCGACCCCGCTTACGATCAGGGCATCGGCTCGCTGCCCGGCTACGCCGAATCTCTCCAGCGAGCCGGGGTGACCCGGACCGCCACGTGGCTCACGCCGGGCCACAAATCGTTGACCTACCTGGCCAATTTCCGGCTCCATGCCCGGCGCCTCCGCGAAATCGCCCGCGTGCTCGGCGACCACGGGATCCGCCTGGGGCTCGAATACGTGGGCCCCAAAACCTCCTGGTCGGCCCATCGTTTTCCTTTCATCCATACCATGGCAGAGATGAAGGACCTGATCGCCGAGATCGGCCGTGACAACGTCGGATTCCTCCTCGATAGCTGGCATTGGTACAGCGCCCAGGAAACCGAGGCGGATCTGCTGGCGCTGCGGGCGAGCGACGTCGTCATGTGCCATGTCAACGATGCCCCCAGGGACATCCCGGTGGCCCAGCAGGTCGACAGCCGGCGCGAGCTGCCCTGCGCCACCGGCGTGATCGATCTCCGAGCCTTTCTCGGCGCCCTCATCCAGATCGGCTATGACGGCCCGGTGGCCTGCGAGCCGTTCAACCCGGCGCTGCGCCAAATGCCGCCCGACCAAGCCCTCCGCACCGTCGGCGCCGCCCTGCAAAAGGCCGCCGCCCTCTGACAAAAGAAATCGGCTCTGAACGCTTTGAAGCACGCCCTGGAACAATGGGGTCACATCTAAATATTTGACATTTCTCTCCCCCCCCCTCGGCGCTCCTGTCCTGCTGGATCCCCTGCTGCGAAGCCGCCAGAGCCCATTTGTCAATTATTTAGACGCGACCCCATTGTTCCCATTGTTTGATGCACTTTGGATTTTGTATGGCCATCCCGGACCGGGTTCGCTAAATTTCCGCGACAACATGCTCCTGCCCGGATCGGGCCGCGTCCGGTCTGTTGGGGGGGCACGGCTCCATGAAGATCATTCACACAGCGGACTGGCAGATCGGGATGCGCGCCGAGTCGGCCGGCAAGATGGCGGAGCGCGTGCGGGAGGAGCGGCTGGCCGCGGCGCAGCGGGTGGTTCAGGCGGCGCGCGACCACGGCGCCGAAATGCTGCTGCTGGCCGGCGACGTCTTCGAGGACAACGCCGTGGACCGGCTTCTGGTGCGGAAGGCCGGTGAAATCCTGCGCCGATTTCCGGGACCGGTTTACATCATTCCAGGGAACCATGATCCGCTGAGCCCAGGCTCGGTGTGGGAGCACCCCGTGTGGGCGGAGGCGGGGAACATCACCGTCTGCACGAGGAGCGAGCCGATCGAGCTGGAGACGTGTGTGCTGTTTCCTTGTCCGTTGCGGGAGAAATACTCGACCAAAGATCCAACGTCGTGGATCAACGGGCGCGCGGCGGCGAAGCCAGCCATCGGGCTGGCGCACGGAAATGTCGAGGGGATCCCCAGCGGCGAGCCGGACTACCCGATACCTCGCGATACCGCGAATCGCCGGGGCCTGGACTACCTCGCCCTGGGGCACTGGCATTCGTTGGCCCGCTACGAGGATCCAAACGGGGAGTGCCGCATGGCGTATTCCGGCACCCACGAAACCACCGGGTTCGGCGAGCGGGACAGCGGCAACGCGATCCTGGTGGAGATCACCCGCCGGGGCGGGCCGCCCGCCTTGACCTCGATAAGGACCGGGGGGCTGGACTGGCGGACCGTCGAGCATTCGGTGGCCCAGCCGTGCACGCTGGAATCCCTTGTTCAGCAATTGGCCGAGATCGCCCAGCCAGAATCGACGCTGGTCCGCATGCGCCTGGATGGGATGCTCTTTCCCGAGGATCGCGGCGCGCTGAGGCGGCTTGAGGAGCTGCTGGCAACGCGATTCTTGTTTGGCGCGCTCGAGGCGGAAGGATTGAAGCCGGCGCCGGACGGCGAGGGCTGGATCGAATCCCTGCCCGCCGGGACCTTCCAGGATGCGGCGCGGAAGCTGCGCGCCTTGGCGTCGCAGCCATCCGGCACGGACCAGCAGGCCACGGCATCGCAGGCGCTCCTGCAGCTGTTCGACCTCCACGAAAGGAGCCGCGAATGATCCTGCACAACCTGCGTGTCACGCATTGGCGGAGCCTTCTCCAGCCGACTGAGGTGGGCCCTTTTGTCGAGGGCCTGAATGTCATCCATGCTCCGAACGGGACGGGGAAATCGTCCTTGTTCGAGGCAATGCGGCGGGCGCTGTTCGACGCGCACCTTGTGACAGGCAAGGAAATCGAAGCCGTGCGCCCGTGGGGGCGTTCGCTGGCGCCCCAGGTGATGGTCGAGTTCTCCCAGGGATGCGTCCGCTACCGGATCGAAAAAGTGTTTCTGGACAGCCCCAGCGCGCGGCTGTCCCGGCTCGAAGACGGCGAGTTCGTGCCGCTGGCGGATGGCCGCAATGCGGATTCGGAGCTACGCGAGATTCTGGCTGCGAGGGACACGCCGGGACGCGGCCTGTCGAAGCAGGAGCACTGGGGTTTGGCTCAGGTCCTCTGGGCGCCGCAAGGCGCTTTGAGCCTCAGCTTCGTGTCGTCGAGCGTTTCGGAGAACCTTCGCGCCGCCCTGGGGGTCCAGCTGACCGGGGAAAGCGGCACTCGGCTCGAAGAGCTGCTCGAGGAGCAATACCTGTCCTTGTTTACCAGGAGCGGCAAGCCGCGCGCGGGCAAAGATGCGGCTCCGATCCTGGCCATGGAATCGCAGCTCGCCGAGATGGCCATGGAGCGGCACGAGCTCCTGGCGCAACAGCAGAGCTTCGAGGAGGCTGCCGGCGCCGTCGAGGATGCCCGACAACGGCGCGCCCAGGCGCGGCGCGAAGCCGACGCGCTCCGAGAGCCGCTGGGCCAGACGCGAAAGCTGGCCGAGTCTTTTCAACGGCTCCAAAGCGACTTGCAGCAGAAACGCCAGACGGAACAAACCGCCAAGGAGAGGCACGAGTCCATTGGACGGACCATCGAGCTGATCGCTGACGCGCGGCGGGAGGCCGCCGGCTTGAAGGCTCAAATCGAGCGGGACGAGGCGCTGCTGGGCGAGCTGGCTGCCGAGCTGAAAACCGCCAGCGCGCGTGCGGATGAACGCCGCCGCCAACGCGAGGAAGCCCGGTCGAGGCGCGCCTCTCTGAGCCAGCGCACCGCCGAAGTCGAGGATGCCCGGGCGTTCCTGGCCGACACGAAGGCCCGGCAGGCCCTGGCCGCCCGGCTTGAGAAGCTCCAGCAGCTCCAGACCGGTTTCACGGCAGAGAGACAATCGCGCGCGGTCTTGGTGGCGCCGGACGATCGAGCCATTCGCGATGTCCGAAAGCATCTCGCGGCCAGGGGAAAGGCGGAAGCCGCTCTTCAGGCATCGCTCATTCGTCTGACAGTTCGTCCGCATCGGGCGGCCACCGCGACCAGGAAATCCCCGGAGGAAACCAGAGCGATCTCTGCAGGGGAGGCCGCGACGTTTGCCGGCTCTCCCGAGGTGAGCATCGAAATCGAGGGGTTCGGCAGCATTCACGCGGCCGGCCCCGAGATGGACGTGGATGCGCTGCGAGGGGAAATGGCTGAGGCGGACAGGAAACTGGCAAAGCTAACCCAACCCTACGGAACCCAGGACCCGGACCGGCTCCAGCTCGTTCGCGACCAGGCAAAGGAGCTCGACCAGAAGATCGAGGTTCTCGAGCGCCAAATCGGGGAGCTCCTGGGCGATGACACCACGGAGGAGCTGCAAGGCGATCTGGCCGAACTCGATGCCCGCATCCTGGAGCGAACCGGACGGTTCCCTGCATGGAAAGACCAGCCGCCGGCCCTGAGCGTTCTGCAATCCGCTCTCGAGGAGCAGCGCAAGGCAATCGAGACCGCCGTGGTGCAGGCTGAGGATGCTTTCGACGAGGCCCAAGCTGGCGCGCAGGGGGTCGAGAAACGCCATACTGAGACCGCAGCCGCGCTCAAGGGTGCGCGCCTGGCTCTCGAGGCGGCCGACCGGCGCCGATCCGATTTCACCCGGGACGGCTTGTCGGACCATGACCGCCAAACCGCCCGGCAGGAGGCTTCGATGGCTTGGGAAGCAGCCCGCGCTCAAGCCGAGGAGTGCAAGCGCAAGCTCGAAGAAATCGGCGATGACCCGCAGAAGTCCCTGGACAAGATGGAGCTTCAGTTGCGGGCGCTGGAGGCAGCAGAAGCCGCCGCCCGGGATGATGAGAAGAAGGCTGAAGGGCGGCTGCAGAGCCTGGCCGCCGCGGGCGCCTACTCGAAGCTGTCGGCCTGCGAGGAGAGACTGGCCGATCTGACGGGCCGAATCCGGCGTGAGAAGCTTCGCATGGACGCCCTCCGACTCCTGCACGACACCGTGGCATCGTGCAAAGCGGCCGCCGTCGCTGCCGTGGCCGCGCCGGTCGAGCGCACGGCCAGCCGAATGCTCGAGCGCGTTGCCGGACCGCGTCTCGGCCCCGTTCGCCTGACCGGCGAGTTTGTGCCAGCCGGCATTGAGCCCAAAGCCCTGGGCGAAGCGGTTGAGCTGGACAACCTCTCGGGCGGCGAGCAGGAGCAGCTGTTTCTCATCACTCGCCTGGCGCTGGGCCAGGTCCTCGCCCAGAACGAACGCCAGCTCGTGGTCCTCGACGACGTGCTCAACGCGACCGATACCGGCCGCCTGGCCCGGCTGCTCACCCTCCTCGAGGAATCTGCGGGCGCGCTCCAGATTGTCATCCTCACCTGCCATCCGGAACGCTATCGCGCGCTCGAAGCGGCAGCCTTTTTCAATCTTCAGCCATAGCGTTCGGGTCATTCGCGGGATGCATGGCCGGACGCCGCGCTGGACATTCGCGGGCTCATGGCCAATGATCCCTTCTCCAACGGCACGACGATGAAACCACTTCTTGTGCTCACCGCGATCGCGCTGCTGGCCGCCCCGGCATCCCGCGGAGACACTCTGCCCCGGGTCCTCGAGAGGGCGATTCTCCCCATCCGCGTGCAGGCGCCCCTCTGGGGCCGCTTCGAGACGGCAATCGTCAATCCGAGACCCTACGCCAACCCTTATCGTGACGTCTCGCTCGATGCTGTCTTCACGCGCCCCGACGGGGGCACGGTCCGGTTCTGGGGATTCTACGACGGAGGGCAAACGTGGCGAATGCGGTTCATGCCCGACCAGCCGGGGGAGTGGAGATACGAAGCGCGGTTCTCCGACGGCCCGCCAGCCGCCCAAGGCGCGTTCCTCTGCGTCCCCTCCGATTTGCCCGGCATGATCGCCCCCGACGAGTCAAACCCGGCCTGGTTCGGCTATCGCGGGGGGGATGCCGTCCTGGTACGCGGGCTGCATGTGGGCGACCGGTTCTTCGCTCGGAACTGGGACGATCCGGCCAACCCGGCCGACGGCGAACGGCGCTCCGCGTTTCTCGATTGGGCGCAGCGCCAGGGCTACAACCTGCTCTCCGTCGCCAGCCATTACCTCAACCGCAACAGCGCCGGCCGGGGCCGCGGCTGGAACACGCCGAAACTCTGGCCCCTCAGCGCCGCTGAATACCAATCCATGGAAGCGGTCCTCGACGACCTCGCCTCGCGCCGAATCCTCGCGTATCCGTTCGCCGGGTTCTTCGGGCGTTCCTCGTCCTATCCCGACAACCCGGCCGATCAGGCGCTTTACCTTCGATACACGTATGCGCGGCTTGGAGCTTACTGGAACCTGTTGCTGAACGTCGCCGGCCCGGAGCCGCTGCTCCCCAACAACGCCTATCTCACCCGGGATCAGGTGAACCGGCTGGGCAGCGATATCCAGCGCCTGAACGTCTTCGCCAAGCCGATCTCCATCCATAACCCGACCGGCAACGACCTGTTCCTCGACGAGCCGTGGCTGACCTACGGAACCCTGCAGGGGCCGAAAACCGTCGACCGCGCCGCTCTCGCCGCAATCCTGCTCCGCAACCATCATCCTCGAAAGCCGCTCCTCGCCCAGGAAACGCTTTGGTCGGGCAACATCAACCACATCCGATCCATCCGGCGTGATTACACGGACGACGACCTGCGGAAGAACGCCATCGTGATCCATTTCTCGGCGGCTTCCCTGGTGTTCGCGGACAACGACGGCGACTCATCGAGCGGGTACAGCGGGACGATGGACCCGAAGGATTGCCGGCAGAACCGGCACGACGCCGTCCGCCTGGCCTGGGATCTCTGCGCCGCCCTGCCCTTCGCCCATCTGCAGCCGTGTCCAGGCGCGGTATCCGGCCGCCATGCCTTCTGCCTTGCCGACCCGGGCAGGGAGTATCTGATTTACCTGGAGCGCACAGCGCCAGTCATCGTGACGCTCGAAGGCGGGCCGTATGAGGCAACGTGGACGAATGCGCGGCAGCCGTCCGGGCTCGAGGCTGGCGGCGCGGTGCGCACGGGCCAGGTGTTGGAGCCCCCCTCCCATGGGGACGATTGGATCCTCCGTTTGCGCCGATCGGCGGAATGAGACGATGAACACCACGCATTCGTTTTTCGACCGGCAGTGGCGGTGGTTCGTGTTGGGGACGCTCTTTCTGGCCACGTTCCTCAACTACTTCGACCGCCAGATGCTCGGCACGACGATGGATCCCATCGCCAGGCAGTTCGGTCTGGACAACGCGCAGCGGGGCAACCTGCTTTCGGCGTTCATCTACTCGTATGCGTTCTGCCATCTGTTCTTCGGCTTTGTGGTGGATCGGTTTCGCAACGTCCGCCGTTTCTTTCCGATCATGGTGGCGGGGTGGTCGGCGAGCACGATGCTGGTCGGGCTGGCCAAGAGCTACGAGCACATCCTGTGGCTGCGCATGCTCCTGGGCGTGTGGGAGGCGGCCAACTTCCCGATCTGCCTGATGATCATCAGCCGCATCTTCCCCGCCGAGGAGCGCAGCCTGGCGTCGGGCGTTTTCGCCAGCGGCGCTTTTCTGGCCACCCTGGCTGCTCCGCCCGTCGCGATCTACTTCTCGACCCGCCATCACTGGCAGTATTCGTTTCTGCTGGCCGGCGCGCTGGGGTTTCTGTGGTTGGCGCCGTGGCTGCTGATCTTTCGGCAGCCGGAGCGGCGGGCGTCCCGCTGGCAGACGGATAGCCTGGCGGCCACGGCGGGGGGCATGCCCCAGGGCTGGCATGCCGGCTGGGGCGCCAGCCTCGTCCACGTGCTCCGTCAGCCCGGATTCTGGGGGGTTGCGCTCATGGGTCTGGGGATCATCCCCTCGCTCTATTTCGCCACCCAGTGGTTTCCGTCATTCTTCACGCAGCAACTGGATCATCCCTACGACCAGTCGCTGGCTTTCAAGCTATCGGCGATCTACTTCATGCAGGACGTCGGCCTGTGGGCAGGCGGCGCGGCCGTCCTCTGGCTCAGCCGCCGCGGTCTGCCAGTCCTCGCGTCCCGCAAGGTGGTCATCACTTGCGCGTATGCGCTGATGCTGTCGGTCCTCGTCGTGCCCCGGCTCTCGTCGATCAACGCCAGCGTCGTGTTTCTCTGCCTCTACGTGTGCGGCATCGGGGCGTTCCTGGGAAACCAGCACGCCTTCAAGCAGGATGTGGACCGGAGGCAGGTTGCGACCGTGGCAGCCCTGGTCGGCGCCATCGAGACGGGCTTCACGGCATTTGTCATCCAGCGGGTGGGGCTGTTCACCAAGGAAACCGCCGATTTCAATCCCGTGTTCTTCGTCCTGGCAGGGCTGGCGACGTTTGCCTGGGTGATCGCGCTGGTCTTCGGCCGGCCGAAATGGCTCCGAGTTCAGTGAGGCCCGGCCCCCGGACCGGGCGGTTGGATCCGATCCTCAGCTTCCCGGTTTTTGGCGAGAAGGACCTCGCCGGCGCGTCGAAAGCCCGTCTCGCCGCTGTTGAGCACCTTGACCCCGAAATCCTTCTCCGGATCGGGATGGCTGAAGGCAAAGACCGACATGGACATCTGCGCCAGAACGACGATGTCGACCCGCTCACGGCGCTGCGCCTGGCGGATGGCGTCGGCGATCGCGCGGTTGTGGTCGGCGATTCGGCCCGCGCCGAGCAGCTCGAACGCGTCTTCGACCGTGGCGCCGGTGAACTCGACCGGCAGCCGCAGCCGGGCGGCCGTTTCCTCGATCAGGCTTTGCGTGCTCTTGACGGTCGGACCGTGAGTGGCGATGATGAGGATCCGGCCGCACCGCCGCACCGCCTCCTCCATCATGGCCTCGTCGATCTGGACCACGGGCACGCCTAGCGGGGCCAGATCCGATTGCACCCGGGCAAACGCACGGTTCATCGTCGAGCAGGAGATGAGGATCGCGTCGACTCGGGCGAGGTCGAACAGGTCGCGCGCGTAGCGGCAGAAGAGCTCGATATTGATCGGGGGCGGACAGGGCCGCCCCTCGCGGTGGGCGCGCATGAAGTGGAGCTGGACGCCCTCGTTGCCCGCGTTGACCACCTGCACGCCGGGCAGCTCGCGCCGGGCGAAGTAAGTCGACCAGAGGCTGGTCCAGGAGGCGCCGTTGACCACGCCGAGCTTCTTGCCGGAGAAAGGGAGATCGGGTTCGGGCTCGAGCGCGGGCACGCCGGTGACGGCCATGTAATCGCCGAAAAGGCGGACGGGATCGTGAATCAGAGGGCGGGGATTCATGGCTTTGCGAGCATCTCCTCGACCTTTCGCACCACGTCGTCCGAGGTCATTCGGTAGCGGGCCATGAGGTCGTTGACATGGCCGGTGTGGATGAAATCGTCAGGGTCGGTCCCGATGGCGCCGACGCGGACGGGGGCGCCCTTGGCGGCGAGCGCCTCGGCCACGAGCGAGAAGAGGCCGCCGCTGGTGCAGTGGTTTTCGAGCGTGACGATCGCGGGCGTCCGGGCCGCCAGGTCGTAGAGCAGATCGCGATCGAACGGCTTCAGGCTCGGGTGATGATCCAGCCGGACGCGGATGCCTTTGCGCTCGAGCTTGGCGGCCGCCAGCTTGGCCGTCTTGACCATCAGGCTGGTGCTCACCAGGCCGACGTCGCAGCCGTTGTCCAGCACGGTGACACCCCGGCCCAATCGAAACTGGTAGCCGGCGGCCAGCTCGTTCTCGGCCACCTCGCAGCGCACGATGCGGAAGTAGAACGGCCCGGGCGTTTCCACCGCCACCCGCAATGCCTGGCGCATCTCGAGATGGCATCCGGGCTCGATCACGCGCAGGTTCGGGATGCGAAGCAGCAGCCCCAGCTCCTTGTCGCTCTGATGGGTTGCGCCCGCTTTGCCGGTATAGAGGCCCGGGTAGGCGCCCAGGACCTTCACGTTGGCATGGCTGTAGGCGACGGATACGTAGAGCTGGTCCATGAACCGCCGGCAGAACGCGTCGAACGTGCACGGAAACGGGATGAACCCTTCCTGGCTCAGGCCGGCCGCCATGCTGATCATGTTCTGCTCGGCGATGCCAGCCTTGAGGAGCTTGTCGGGATGGAAGTGCTCGAAGATGTGAAGGCCGGAGCTGGTCCGCAGATCGCCGTCGAGCGCCACGATCTGGGGGAACTCGAAGGCCAGATCCGCCAGCGCATAACCCATCTGGTAGCGCATCTCCTGGGTGGCCTCGCGGGGCGGGATGGTGAATTGTGCCATGGGAAATCCGGTTTCAGGCCTGCTTTTCGGTGATGCGATCCGGGTTGGCGTGCTGCGGAGGAACGATGCGGATGGCCTGGCCCAAGGCGGCCGCGAACTCCTCGGGGATCCCGAGGCGCCGCCCATCGCGTTCCCAGAGCTCGCGCAGCCAGGCTTGGGCGGTGGCGGCGTCCCGGGGCGCGCTCGTGTGCCAGTTGGGATTGTACTGGCAGCAGGCGACCTGCTTGCCCTTGATCGTGTCGAGCACGACGGCGGCGGGCCTGCCATGCCGCTGCACGGCGAGATGGTTGCCGAGGTCGACCAGCTCGGCCACGTCGTGCCCGTTCCGGAGGACGCGGGGCTCGAGGTTGAAGGCGGCCAGCTTGTCCGCCAGCGGCTCGAGCGACATGTCGGCGTGGACGAATCCCTTGGCCATGACCTTGTTGTAGTCAATGATGAAGACCAGGTTGTCCAGCCGGTAATGCCCGGCCGCCATGAACGCTTCCCACACCGAGCCCTCGTTGCACTCGCCGTCGCCCAGCAACACATACACCATGCGGTCCGCATGGTCCGGACCGAGCCGCCGGATGCCCAGGGCGCGCCCCACCGCCACGCCCGGAATCTGGCCCAGCGACCCGCCCGAAATCTCGATGCCCGGCGTGCGCGTGCTGTCGGGGTGGCTCTCCAGGTGCGAATCCCAGGCGCCGTATCGCTCGAGATCTCGGAGCGGGAAATAGCCGAACAGCGCGAGCGCCGCGTAGAGCGCGGGGCAGGCGTGGCACTTCGAAAGGTAGAACGCATCGCGCTGGGGCCATTGCGGATGCTTCGCGTCGAAGCGGAGGATGTGATTGAAGAGGACCGCCAGAAAGTCGGACTCGGACAGGCTGCCGCCCGGATGGCCCAGGGCCGCGCAGGTCATCTCGTAGACGGTGAAACTGCGGATCAGGTAGGCGAGCGTCTCGCTGCTGCGCAGCAGGCTCGCGTGCTCGGCGTGGTGCGGAAACACCTCCTGGAACCGGCGCGTATCGGAGCGGAACGGCCGCCACCAGGTGGCCACATCGAACGGGTTGATCGTTCGGGTCATATCAGGAGTGGGAAAGGGACGTTGGCGGGGATCGGTGCGGGCCGCCCTCAAGGCGGCGGGGCATCGCCCTGCCATGCCGGGACGGCCTCGAATCCGCCGGGGCTGCAGGCTGGCTTCTGCTTGCGCCCAGGCGCTGCTCGACGAGGGAGAAGTGATCGAGCATTGCCTGGCGCGCCCCGGGGGCATCCTGCCGGGCGATGGCAGCGCGGATCCGCTCGTGGGCCCGGAGGTTCCGTTGGCCGTAATCGCCCGCCACCAGCTCGCGGCTGATGGCGATCGAGTCGCGGATGAGCCGGTGCAGAAAGTCGATCAGGTGCACATAGATCGGGTTGCAGGTCATTCGCGCGAGCATCTGATGGAACTCGAGGTCGGCGCCGCGGTACCGCTCGAACTGTTCGTCGGTTCGGAAGCGCATGGCGGCCCGCATGGCGGCGATGCGCTTCTCCATCGCTCGGAGCAGGGCTGGCTGGCGTTGCTGGACAGCCTGCTCGACCGCCCAAAGCTCGAGCACCTTGCGGATGGCGACGACATCCGCCAGGCGGGCCACCTGGGCGCCCACGGCCTCCTGGATGGGATCGCGCACCGCCGGGGGCAGGGCCGTGCAGACATAATTGCCGCTCTTGGCCCGGCGCTCGACGAACCCGCGCGCCTCGAGCCGGTTCATGGCGTCCCGCAGCGTGGTGCGGCTCACCGACAGCCTCTGCGAGAGCTCCCGCTCCGAGGGCAGGCGCGCCCCCGGGCTGAGCCGCCCCTCGAAGATGAGGCTCAGCAGCCGGCGCAGCACGTCGTCCGAGCGGCGGGGGCGGCCATCCGCGGCCCCCCGCATCGGACGCGCCGGGCCATTCGCGGGTTCGGACAGCCGCCGCGCCCGGCGGCTCCGGCCCGCCGATGCCGCCGCAGAACGCGCTTCGATACCTTTGTCCACTGCTGGCATGTGGTCATACCAGATTGCGCGCGGATCCCGCCCCGAGTCAAGCACGACTCCTCTGGTCATACCAGATTTGTTTGACACGGGACCCCGATCATGTAACGCTGGGCCCATCGTATGATCCAGCCGGCTTACGGGCGAGTGTGGGCCTGTTTTATCGGCCCGCCGGAGATCTGTCGTTTCAGCGCAGCCCAAGCTTTCCCGATCCGCAACCCCTCAACGAGGACCCGTCCATGAAACAACCAGCCCAGCATCGTTCTTTGATCGCCATCGTCCTCGCGATGGCCTCTCTGGCCCAGCCGCTGATCGCGGCCCCCATCATCGTCGATGTCGTCGAGTCCGGAGGCGACGCCGACGGGCCGGCCCCGAAATACACGGGCCAGACCTTCTGGCTGGCGAACCAGCGGACCGGGGCGGCGGTGAACCGGTACTACACCGTGCCGGCCTTCGGCGAGGACGCCTTCGCCTACACCGACCGGGCCCACAACTGGAACGGCTTCCTGAGCGTGTATGGCGGGATCATGGACATCCCCAGCTACCTGGTTGGCGGCGAGTACATCATGATCGCCAACGACAGCAACAACAACCCCGAGACGACCAGCAGCCCGCCTTATCGGCTCGAGGTCACCCTTTCCCAGCCTGCCCATGTTTACGTGCTGGTCGATAACCGCTATGGAAACGGCTCGACCAACACCCTCCCGCCGAACATATCGGCTTCGGGCAACACCAATCTCCAGTGGCTGATCGACGCCGGCTGGAGCCGGGTGACGGGCAACGGCATCAACCGATCCAACCTGGTTGACGTGCCCGACGAGGTCGGCATGGACGAAGGCGGCGAGGGGATCGGCACCGGCCCCGGCCAGAGCATCAACCAGTACAGCACCGTCTACCGCAAAGAGAACGTCCCGGCCGGAACGGTCGCCTTCCACCAGTACATCGGGAACAACATGTATTGCATCGTCGTCCAGCCGGCCGGCGCCGCCGCCGACGCCGCGCCACGGATCGAGGAACGCTCGCCGGCCAACCTGGCCCTGCTGCATCCCCCCTCGAGCGGCATCGCATTCCACGCGCGGACAGCCCCCCCCAACAGCATCGAGCCCTCCGGCATCCGTCTCATCGTCAACGGCGCCGATGTTTCCGCGAGCCTCGCCATCAGCGGCTCGGGCACGGATCGCGCCGTCAGCTACGCGGGTCTGGCAGGCAACACCCTCTATACCAACGTGCAGATTCTTGTGACCGACACCGCTGGACACGGCACCCGCGACACCTTCAGCTTCGACACCATGGGCGCCGGAGGCGTCGTGATCGAAAACGAGGATTACAACTACGGAGTCGATGCGGCCAGCCAGCCGGCCACCAAGTTCTGCACCACCGGCAATATCGAGCCCCCGCCCGTGGCCTCGGGAGGCGGCTTCCAGGATGATCCGCCGCCATCGGGATTCACGCCCGCCCAGGTTCCCGTCCACGGCAGCGGCGTCGGCTATCTCGACACCTACGCGGTCCCCGGCGTGGATTATTCCGACACCACGACGGCCATCGGCTGCACCACCCTGAGCTGCATCAACAGCTATCGCGCCTGCACCGCCGTCGGGGCTGCCACCACGGGCGATTTGAGCCGCAAGAAGTATCTCGATCTGGACATTGCCGCCTGGGACCTGGACCTGAACCAGGTGCAGGCCGGCGAGTGGCTCAATTACACCCGCACGTTCGCCAGCACCAATTACATGATCTACCTGCGCGCCCGCGCCACCGCCGCTCAAACCCTGACCTTGAGCCGGGTCACCGGCAACCGCACGCAGCCGAACCAGGCCATCCAGATGCTGGGTGAATTCCAGATCCCCGCCACCGCGGGCTACGAATACATCCCGCTGCGCGACCTGGGGACCGCCGCGGCCCTGGTGCTGAACCTCAGCGGCGTGCAGACCCTCCGGCTGGCGGCCGGGTCGGCGGCGAACAACGTGTTCCCGAACTTCCTGGTCGCGGTTCCGACTTCGGAGCCGGTCACGCCGCTGGGGCCCGTGGTCACCGTCCAGGAGCCCGCGCCCGGCGCCGCCGCCAGCATTCACACGCCCATTTCGGCGACCATCATGAACCGCAGCACCCTGTCCGTGATGCTCGACTCGATCCAGCTCTTCCTCGACAGCACCAACGTCACCGCCTCGAGCGCGCGCGCGGCGATCTCTGGCGGGGCAACGATCGCCTATCAGCCGGCGCCGCCGCTGGCTTACTCCTCGATCCACTCGGCGAAGGTGGTGTTCAGCGACGCGGGCGCCAACTCCTACACCAACGAATGGGCCTTCTCCACCCTGGCGCCGATGCCGCCTACCGTGGCCATTTCAGGCCCAGCCCAGGGCGCCGCGTTCGCCAGCGGATCGAGCGTCCCCATCACCGCCAGCGCCCAATCCGATGCCGGCGTCGCGCGCGTCGAGTATTTCGCCGACCGCTGGAAGATCGGGGAGTCCACCGCCGCCCCCTTCAGCTTCACCTGGACGGCGCCCGACGATGGCCGGTATGACCTGGTCGCCCGCGCCTATGACGTCCTGGGCAACAACACCGCATCCGAGATCGTCAGCATTGTCGTGGGCACCGACCTCGCGCCCTACGTCCTGTTCGTCGGCAAGATCGACGAGCTGGCCTTGACCCACGTCAATCGGATCACCGACGCAATGGTCGTCGACCACCTGAAAACATACGGGCTGGACGTTCAGGTTCTCGATGAGGACATCGCCCAGACCACCGACGCCGACGGCAAGCAGCTCATCGTAAACTCATCCACCGTGACGTCGGGGGATGTGAACACCAAGTTCCAGCTTTCGCCGGTCCCCTTCCTCAATTGGGAGAGCGGGCTCCAGGACGACATGCTGATGTCGGTCGCAGGCGAGTTTGGCGACGTCGACGCCCAGACGGCCCTGACCATTGTGGATCCGTCGCATCCGATGGCGGCAGGGCTGGCAGCGGGCACCTACACGGTCATCACCGGCAGCCCCAACAACTGGACATCGGGCAACCCTGGCCCCGGCGGCCAGACCATTGCCGTTCTGGCCTCGAACCCGAGCCGCGGGTGCATCTACGCCTACGAGCCCGGCGCACTGCTGGCGGACGGCTTCACGCCCGCGCCTGCCCGCCGCATGCACATTTTCTTCCGCGACACCACGTTCAGCGTGCTCAACTCGACCGGGCTGGCGCTGTTCAATGCCGCTGTCTTCTACGGATTGGGAGCGGCGCCCCCCGCCGCCGGCATCACATCTCCCACCAACGGCCAAAGCTTTTCCGTCGGAAACGCTGTTCCGATCGCTGCCACGGCGGCTCCGGGCAGCAACGCGATCGAAAAGGTATCCTTCTACCTTGATGGCGTGAAGATCGGCGAGGACACGACCAGCCCGTACGCGGGATCGTGGGCGAAAGCCACGGCCGGGGTGCACACGCTGGCGGCCGTTGCCAAGGACACACTGGGCCTCGAACGGACCGCGGAAGTCACCGTCAACGTCGGCGACGTCACCCCGCCCACGGTCGCCATCACCAGCCCGTCCGCCAATGCCGCGCTCGCCTCCGGCGCTAATGTGCCCATCGCCGTGAGCGTGGATGACAACGTCGGGGTTGTCCGCGTCCAGTACCTCGCCAACGGCGAGTCCATTGGCGAATCCACCAGCGCGCCGTTCGGATTCACCTGGACCGGGGCGGCCGATGGCCGATGGAGCCTGTTGGCCCGCGCCTACGATGCGGTGGGCAACGCCGGCGATTCGCCATCCGTGAACATCTTGATCGGCCAGGCGCCGCCCAACGTGCTCTTCATCGTCGCCAATCCAACAGGGACGTCGGCCACCGACGCGAGCGATCGCGCGGTCCGGGATCATCTCGCTGCCGACCTGGGATGCGACGTGACCGTGGTCGGCCACACGGCGGTCCAGACCAGCCATGGCGACGGCAAGCAGCTGATCATTTGCTCCTCCTCGGTGAGCTCGGGAAATGTCGGCGCCAAGTTCCGCGACACGGCTGTTCCGTTCATCAACTGGGAAGCCGGGCTCCAGGACGACATGGCCATGGTGGCGGCTTCGTCGGACGGATTCGATCGCCCGAGCCAGACGGACATCGACATCGTCAGCCCTGCGCATCCGCTGGCAGCGGGTTTGGCGGCGGGAGTGCGCACGGTGGTCAATAGTGCACAGGGCTTCACGGCAGGCCGCCCCAATGCCAACGCCCAGGTCATCGCCACCATCGCCGGCAACGCCAGCGAGGCGTGCATCTACGTCTACGAGGAGGGCGCGATCCTCGCGAACAGCGCGCCGGCGCCCGCGCTTCGGATTCATATCTTCCTGCAGAACACCGCGTTCGCCAACCTCAACGATGACGGCCTGAAGCTCTTCGACGCCGCAGTCGAGTATGCGCTGGCTCCGGCGGCGCTGGGGCCGCTGACGGCGGCCCTGGCGGACGGCAAGGTCCGAATCACCTGGGAAGGCCCCGGCCAGCTCGAGCGGGCCAGCGAGCTGCCGGCATCCTCCTGGTCCATCCTCACCCCCACGGCGCCCAATATCTATGAAACCGTGCCCACCGAAGCGAAGGTATTCTATCGCCTGCGGAAATAGCGCCATGAAACAAGAGCCTCGACGCCTCATGCGATCGGCGTTCACGCTGATCGAGCTTCTGGTGGTGATTGCGATCATCGCGATCCTGGCCGGCATGCTCTTGCCGGCGCTCTCGAAGGCCAAGGCCAAGGCCCATACCACGGGCTGCCTGAACAACCTCCATCAAATGGGCTTGGCCTTCATGATGTATCTGCCGGACTACCAGGATGTCTTCCCGGCGCCCGGCTCGCGGGCGACCGAGGGGCCTCAGCCGGAGGACTGGATCTACTGGCAGCCCCAGACCATTGGCGGACGGGGGCTCCGCAATCCCCACGAGAGCCGGATCGCTCCCTACATCGCCGGTTTTCGGACGAACGTGTTCCTCTGCCCGGCGGATAGGGACGCCCTCAAACGTCAGGCCGAGTGGGCGGCCAACCCCGCCCTCGAGCGGTATCTGTTCACTTACTCGATCAACGCGGGGCCGCAGGGCATGGCCAGCTACTTCACCCCCGACCGCAGCACCATCCGGCTCCACAAATACAGCCGGATCAAGAATCCCGCCACCAAGATGATGCTCATGGAGGAACGCGGAAGCCTCCAGGACGGCGTGCAGCTCCCCCACGTCGTCAGCAGCCCCAATTACGTGAGCGACGCGAAATGGGGGCGGGGCGACAACGACGGTATCTTCACATCGCGCCACAACACCAAGGCTTGCGCGGCGTTCGCCGACGGCCACGTCGAGGTCGTCCACGAATCGTTCCGCTACCAGAAACCGCAGAACTGGGATCCGGAGTATTGAAGGATCGCCATCCGGCGCCCCGCGGAGCGCGCGCCCGGCTTGCGATAATCCAATCGAGCTATGAACATATCCTTGCGCCTGGCTGCCGCGTTTCTGGCGGGTGCGGCCCTCACAGCCGCCGCCGGCTCTCCGTCCTCATCAGGCCCGGCCATGAGCCCCAACGTGCTCTTCATCGCCGTGGACGACCTGAACCATTGGGTGGGCTATCTGGGACGCAATCCGCAGACATTGACCCCCCACATGGATCGCCTGGCCAGACGCGGCGTGTGGTTCACCCGCAGCTACTGCGCGGCCCCGGTGTGCAATCCCTCGCGAGCGGCGCTCATGTCCGGTCTCCGGCCCGGATCGACAGGGGTGTACGACAACCAGGAGAACTTCGCGCCCGTCATTCCCGAGGCGATCACCCTGACGACTCAGTTTCGCAAAGCCGGCTATTACGTGTGCGGCGCGGGCAAGATCTATCACTCGAGCGTCTACCGTCCGGGCGAGTGGGATGATTGGTTTCGGAGCGCCCGGGGTGCGGGCCGCGAGGAGGACGGCGCGCCGGAAACCCAGGTCCAGGCCGGCAAGCTGCCCATCACCCCGCTGAACTGCGGGGACGACGACATGCCGGACGCGCGCTTCGTCCGCTACGCCATCGAGCAGTTGAACCGCAAGCACGATCGCCCCTTCTTCATCGCCTGCGGCCTCACCAAGCCCCATCTGCCCTGGAGCGTGCCGAAGCAGTACTATGAGCGGTTCCCCATCGAGCAGATCGAGCTGCCCCCCTGCCGCGAGGATGATCTCGAGGATCTGCCGCCGATCGCGCTTCGGTTCGCTCTGAGCTCGGGCGATCACGCCGCCATTCTCGCACAGGGCGGCACGAACACCTGGAAGCAGGCGATCCGCGCCTATCTGGCCACCATCAGCTTCTGCGACACGATGGTAGGGCGTCTGCTCGATGCCTATGACCGGTCGCCCGAACGCGATCGCACCATCCTCTGCTTCTGGAGCGACCACGGCTGGCACCTTGGCGAGAAACAGCACTGGCGCAAATTCGCACTCTGGGAGGAAAGCACGCGGGCGCCGTTCATCTGGATCGTGCCGGGCTTGACGCCTGCGGACGGGCGATGCGATCGCACGGTCGATTTCATGAGCATCTACCCGACGCTGATGGATCTCTGCGGGATCCCGACCCCGGCGCACGTCCAGGGCCGCAGCCTGCGCACGCTGCTGGCCAACCCCAAGGCCCCCTGGGACGCCCCCGCCATCACCACCTACCGGCAGAACAACCACAGCATCCGGACCGAGCTCTGGCGCTACACCCGGTACGCCGACGGCGGCCAGGAACTCTACGACGAGACCGCCGATCCCTACGAATGGGTCAACCTCGCCCGCAAAGAGGGCGCCTCTGCCCCAACCATCCAGCGCCTCTCCTCCTGGCTGCCCGCCGAAAACAAGCCCCCTGCCCCATCCTCGCCCAATCCCGCCGCCCGTCCCCGGCGCGCCAATAGGCCGTAATCTTTCCAAGCCGCACTGACCTGGATGGGTCGCGGATGCTTCGGTTCTCGAAGCGCGAGAGCTCGGCCGTCCCTGCTCGAGGCGAATCAAGACCGCCGACCAGGATGCCGGCGCCGGCGGCAAAGAATGGCCAGCGCGGAAACGAGGCTTGCCACCAGCGCTGTTGCCGCCGGCTCAGGGACTACGCCGCCAATCTCCAGCTCCCACGACTCGAGCCGGTTGATCCCTCCGCGCTCGAGGTCGGCGGCAAAAAGCGTCCATTGGCCCCGAGGATCGAGCCCGATGAATTGATCGAGCAGAAAGTCGCGGGGAGACGAGTCGAGGACGAGATCGGGATCGATCCGCCTGCCATCGGGCTGCCAGACGCCCTCGAGGCGCGACCCGATCCCGAGCGTGACATGATCTTGATACAGATGGATGTCGTGCGGGGCGGCATCGCTGAGGGTGATGTTCAGGCCGGGATCGCCGTAGCAGTAAGGGTTGTCGGCGGTTCGGCCCGGGCGGTTGATCAGGACCGTCAAACCGGTGTCGTGCTGGATGTAAACATAGAGATCGCCGTTGTATTCGCCGTCGATCGTGGCCCGGACGACCAGGTATTGAATCGAGGTGATGGCAGAATGGCCGACTTGGAGATCGTCCCGGAGGCCGGTGCCGATGCCGTCCGGGATGAGGGCGCCGGGGTTTGACCTGTGCGTCTCGACCAGGAGCGCGCCCGAGAGAGAGGCGGCGCATGCCATCGAGGCGGCAGCGGCGATCCCGCGATGGAGCAGTCGTTTCATCGAATGGCTATTCATTGCGCGGATCCACGGCCCGGTAAAAACGATGGGGGATGTCCGGCGAGAGCGTGTCCTCGCAACTGTACCAGCCGAGATCGCTGGCCTCCGCCATGGCCAGAAAATGCCAGATCGTGCGCGGCGGATCGATCGCATCGGCCCACTCGATCCGGTAAATCCGTCCCGGGATGCCGGCAAAATCCAGGCGCAATCGGTTCGAGCCGATCCAGAACAGCCGGTAATTCACGGATGGATCCTCGGGCGTCGAGGTGAGGATCCGGACCGTGCCGAGGGCGAGCTGGCCCCAGGCGTCGACGACTCGATAGACAATGTAATCCTCGCCCCGAAATCCAGCAGGCGGGCGGTAGAACACCCAGCCTCCGATGTGCGCCACCTCGGCTCCATGCGGGGATGGGGTGATCACATCCAGAAGCGCCAGGGGATCGTTTTCCGGATCCGCATCATTTCCGACGAGGCTCCAGACAGCGGTCTTGACCGACTGCTCCGGAAACCGCTCGATCATGTCCGGCTGCGTCTGAGGGGGCTCGTTCAGCTGCGCAGGGAACCCCTGGCGGGCGACGGTGTTGCGGCTGGCGATGTGGCCGATGCCGCCCCAGCCGGCCAGCGAGCCGTCCATTGTGCAGCGGGTGGACGTGCTGCGTCCGCCGCCGCCGTCGAGGGCAGTGTGGAGCAGCGAGGGTTCGGGGGCGGCTCCCATGACGAGCCGGAGGCTCCCGGTCCAAGCGGCCGATATCAGGAGCGCGCGCCCCAGCTTGGAGAGGATGCCCCGGCGCAACAGGCCACACCCGATGGCGGCGCGCGTCATGGCCTTCGCTCCCCGTCAGGCCAGGACTGTTGTTCGAGGACTTGGCCATTCTCCATTCGAGCCAGCGTCCTGAGGCAGCCGCTGGGGTAGAACGCCCGGGAAAGGCCATGGATCTGACCCCGGCGCATCTCGACCTCGCTTTCGAGGACGCCCTGTTCGTTCCAGCATCGGTAGGCGCCATCGAGCTGTCCATCCAGGGCTGCAACCTGCGATTTGATGTTTCCGTTGGGATGGTACTTCGTGCGGATGCCATGGGCCACGCCGTGTCGGAACTCCTCTTGGACCTCGATCTGCCCGTTGGTGTGATAACCTTCGGATATGCCATGGAGCAGCCCTTCGACCAAGGACGACCGCGAACGGATCGATCCATCCGGATACGACTCGACGAGGAGGCCGGTGAAGGGGCGGTCCTGGCCGATGAGGAAAAGGCGGCCATCATGGCGCGTGAGCTCCGAAGGCGCGGCTTGCGCAGCCGAGGCGGACCGCCGCATCGCACGCGGGACCAGGATCAGCGCCAGGAGAGCCGCCGCGGCAATGGCGAGGATCAGACCGAGTCGAGCTTGGGAGGTTGCGCCCATTGCGGCAACTCTACTGCACCATCAGGCGGTAATACTGCATGGGGGGATGCTCGGGGGAACCGCCCGCCTCGATCTGGACGCGCCGGATGTCGGTCGCGCGGTAGCTGGTCCGGAATGCATCCAGGTCGCCCAAGGCCAGGATCGCGAACGACACCGGCATCCAGTCGCGGCAGTCGGCCGACGCCAGGACCGTGTAGGTCCGACCCGTGATGGCGAGGAATTCGAGCCGCGGCCGGCTGTCGGTGCCGGGCAGGATCTCGAGCGTGAATCCATCTTTCGGATCGAAGGCATAGTTGCCCGAGATGTATTCGGCGAGGTTGCTCAGGCCGTCCTTGTCGAAATCGTCGCCGGGGCGGATGTCGTCGAGGGTCAGGAGGCCGCCGCCCGAAGCCAGCAGGGCTCGCTCCCAGGCATCCGGCAGGCCATCTCCATCGGCATCCTCGCCCAGGGTCAGATCCAGGCGGGTCTGGCGGGCGGGCTCGCCCAGGCGCGAGTAGTCGCCGCGCATTTCGATCGGGAGATACGTGGCGGCGCCGATCCGGACGCGGATCTTGAAGGGGACGGTGGGCTGGAGAGCCGTCGGGCGATAGGGCGCGCCGGCGATGCCGGCATCCATGGGAACGGCCAGATCATAGTTCACGCCGGGCTTGAGGCCGGGGACGATTCGGGCGGCCAGCTGGACGCCGGAGGCGGTCTCGAGGATCACCTCGGCCGCGGCCGATTCGATCGGGTTGCCGAGCTCGTCGCGGACCAATCCAAAAATGGTGTGGTGCGGGGCCGGAGGATACGCTGGCGACGATAGCGCAGCAAGCGCCCCGGCCAGGATGAAGAGGGCGCGGGCTTTATGGAAAGCATTCATGGCGGTTAATTGCCGGCATAGGAATAGGTCACCAGGTGGAGCTTGATGTCCTGGACGGTATGGATGAAGCGATCGAGGCCCTGGCTGGGATCGTTGAGCAGGGTGTGGCCGGGGATGATCAGCTTCCATTTGCTGTTCCAAACGGACCGGCCGATGAGGCGGCGGCTTGTGAACTGCGAGGGCACGATCTGGCCCGTGCTGCCAAAGAAATCCGGGCTGAACACGGCGGCGCTCGAGACGGGCCGGAAGGCCTGGTGCTTCCGCACGCCGAACAGGGGTTCGGAAAGGAAATCGCTCGACTGCCACCCGCTGAACGCCGAGAAGTCCGAGGCACCGATGTTGAACGGCAGCGGGATGGTGACGTCGTGGACGCTCCAGGTGCGAATCGCGCTCGAGTCGCCCAGCGGCGGGGTGCGCATCGAGTCCACGCCGGCGGGGATGAGATACACGTAGGGCGTCGCTGACAGGCCCAACGGATCCAGAAAGGCCAGAGAAGGATCCGCAGGCGAGGATCCTCCGGCGAACTGGACGGCGCTGCTGTTGGCCGATGGATCGTCCATGCCCCGGTATCCCTCGAGGGCGACGCCGACGGCGTGGATCTTGGTGGCGAACGAACTGGGAGTGAACCCGTGGTCGCCGGAGGCCAGCGCCTCGCCAAACCAGTTGTATCCATGGGCGATCGTGCTGTCGAACTCGAGGAGGATGCCGGGCACGGGCAGGCTGTCGCCGCGGCTGATCTGCAGGCAGTAGCGCTGGACATCCTTATCCTCGAGCAGGTTTTCCTTTCGAGCCGCGTGAAGCACGTCTTGCCAGGCTTGGTCGCCGTCGGTCCCGGGAAGTATCCGGAAGTTCTCGGCGCGCAGCGAGACGGTCGTGCCATAGGCATCGGGGTTGTTGAATCCGAGCCGTCCTTTGAGGACGTCCCAATCGGCCTTCATCTCGGCCAAGACGCTCGAGAGCCCGGGATCGCCCGTGCTGCTGCCGGCAAACTGGGGCTGGCCGTCGCGGACGACGCCCAGCGCGCGCGCGCTGGTGATGCGGCTGACGAAGGACCGGCCCTGGGTGGTGTCGAGCAGGCCGGTCTCGTAATCGTAGGCGTTGGCAGCGAGCAGGCTGTAGCGGGCAGCCAGGTCGAAGAGCGTCTTGTAGCGTTCGAGCTTCTCGTTGCGGAAGATCCGGAACGCGGCGTCCCGCGTGCGGTAGCCCTGGATGATGGCGGCGGCCCGGCGGCGGTAGATCTCGCGCTCCTCCTGGATCCGCTCGCCCTGGGCGATAAGCGCGCGGATCTTGCGCTCGGCATCGTCGAACTCGCGCAATCGGACATCGATGGTCTCGAGGGCGGCCTGGACCTCCTCGAGTTGCTTGAACAATGCATAGACGCCGTCCTGGAGGGCCTGGGCCAGCTGCTTGTTATTGATGCTCTTGGCCTTTTCGAGGATGGAATCGCGCTTTTCCTGAATGTCGGCTTTGACCACTCGGTGGCGGGCGGCATCCGCGGTCAGCATCGCCAGTTTGGATGCCATGTACGCGGCGCAGATGCCGATCCGGACGGGGAACATGGTGTCGCCGCCGAACGCAGTGCCGAAGATGCTCGATTCGGGCAGGTCCTGCAGCAGGGAATCCTTGATCATGTCGGCAACCGACATGGCGGTTTCGAGGTCCTTGCTCAGCACCTCGTAGTTGGACTCGAGCTCGGAAATATCGTTCTCGAGGTCGAGGTTTTCCTGCTCGAGCTGAGACACCTGCTCGAGAACGCTCTTTTGGGACTCGAAGAGTCGGATGGCCTTGTCGAGGTCAGCCTTGCCGCCGGCGTTGTCGTAGAGGGCCTGTTTCAGGCGGCGATGGGCGAGGATGAACTCGGAGATGGCCTGCTGGATAGCACCGGGATGGGCCCGCTGCCCAGTCCAGGTGGCGGGCTTGTCCGAGTACCCGTGCGGCCCGAGGTTGAACTCGATCGGGTTCGTCGCCGCGTAGTTTTCCTCATCGTCGGTCTTCACGATGAAGTTGAAGTTCGTGTAGAGCGTCCCGGTCCAGTCCTCGGGCACATCGTTGAGATCGATGAAGTAGGTGGTGGTTTCCGTGTGGTTCCAGAGCTCGGGGAAGACGATCTCGGGCAGGTCAACGTATGTATAATGGATGAGATCGGGGCCCTTGTAGCCCTGTTTCCAGGTCCGGCCGGGCCCGATGTCATCGGGGTAAGGGGTCCCGTAAAGCTCGATGAGCGAGGATTCGAACGCCCATTCCTGCCGCTGCACCTGCTCCTGCAGCTCGACCAGGGAGTCCTGTTCGGAGCGCAGGAGGCGGGTGACATCCTTGGCGTCGTCGAACGCGGCGATCGCGTTTTGGAGGGCGCCGAGGGCGCGCTGGTAGACCTGCTCGAAGTGGGTGGCGTTGTCGGCGCCGAGGACTTGGGAAGGATTGATGTCGAAGACGACGGCGTCGGAAGGAAGACCCAGAGGCGAGAGGCCGCCTTCGGCGCTGTCGAGCGACGTCTGGAGATCCTTGGCCAGCGACGGCAGTTCCTGGAGCTCGGGCACGGTGGTCCGGTCGATCCTCTGGATGCCCTCGTGGGATGGATCGCTGTCGAAATCGGGGAGGATGGCGTTGCCGACGATCCAGTGCAGGTAGGCCCCCTGGCTCGCGCGGGATGCCCAGTGGTCCAGCCCCCAGAACCGGGTGGAGTCGAGATCGCGCAGATCGTTGGTCCGGGTGGCCGCGAAGTGCTCCCAGCCGGCCGCGTTGGGCTGGTAATCCTTCCGCCAGGTCAGATCGAACACCTGACGCCCGGCGCGGACGGCAGCGGCCGCGGCCGAGGCGAACTTGCGTTCGTCCAGGTAATCGACCTGGACCGGCTTGCCCAAAACCGTGACGGCCTCGGTGCGCGGCACCCAGTCGAAATCCGTGTCCAGCAGGAGCGAGTAATAGCCCTTGAGAGCCGTGAGATAGTGCCCATAGGCGTCCCCATGGCCTTGGGGGAACATCCGGCGCGCGTCGGCGGCATTGACGATGCCGTCCACCTCGGCATTGGGGTTTTCCTGGATGTTGTAATTGAGGGCATAGATGACCTCGCCGGCGTCGATGCCGCGGGTGTAGTTCCAGAAGAACCGGTTGTAGACGGGAGGGGTCTCGACGCCGGGCTGGAGGAAATCGTCGCGTCCGCGCAGGAGGGCCAGCTCCTCTTCGAGCAGGGAGGCGGCCTGGCCTTTGAAGGCGAACAGCGCGGTGGCGATGTCGCTGTAGGTATGGTCCTTGGTTCCGATGCCGATGGTGGGGTTGGCGGCATCGGCCCAGGCCTCGTTGCCCAGCGTCATGTAGAGGTCGTTGATGTAGCCAGCGGCCAACAGGAGGGCATCATTCGCGGGACCATAGTTGATGCCGGCATCGATGCTGAGCATCCTGCCGCGGTTCAATACCGTTTCGTAAATCTCGATCAGGCCGAAGTCGTCGATATTCTCGAGGCTGAGGGCGACATCGCCTTCCCAGCGGGCGCCGGCCTGGGTCAGGAGGCTGACGTCGGTGTTGACCTGATTGTTGTAGAGGTCGTACACGCGCTGGTTGAAGGGATTGATGCCCGCCAGGACGCGTTTGATCCAGCCCTCAGCCAGCTGCGGCTCGGTCCACGCCGACCATTGGTTGAGGAGCGGGTGGTCCGGATGGATCGGGCGATAGCGCATGACGATATAGTTGTCGCTAAGGGCTTGAATTCCAGCGCCGCCGAGGGTGTAGCGGGGTTGGTCGACCGCGGCGACGAGCAATGTCCAGGCGTCCATCCCGGGCGTGACGGCCGGAGGAAGGCCGTCCACGGGCGGCGCGATCCGCCATTCGTATTCGAACTCGTCGAACCGGCCGCCCAGATCGGCCGTGTGCTGGAAAGTCACCATCTCGCTCAGCGGATTGGCCGCCGCGATGACTTTGACCTCGCCGACGTGCATGGGGGGGCGGACCTTGATCACGTGCACCGAGACCGGCTCGCCCGGGGGCGTGAAGGCCAAGCCGTTGCCGGCGATCAGGGTCAGGTAACCGACACCGGGACCGCAGGCGCTCAGCGCATAAGAGTCGACGGCCGTATCGTCGTTGGCGATCTCGGCCAGATCGCCCACGCCGATCGCGACCGTCAGGTTCGGATCCGGGATGTAGCTCCCAGGGACTGCCGGATCTTCGATGAACGTCTCGAGTTGCGTCGAAAGGCCAGCCACGGCTGCGTCCCATTTGCCCTTGTCGGCATCCGCGGCCGGGCAAAGCCCCTGGACGGATTCGAGGTCGGCGCCGCGAAGGACGTTGAGGAGGACGTATTTCTCGCCCACCGGCTCGTCCTGGTATTGTCCACGGAACACGAGGTGCCCCTTGCTGCCGCGGTTGGGATCGAAGAACAGCCTTTGAGCCAGGTGAGGCGGGAGGTTGGGGAAGAAGAGCTTGCCCTGGTAGGTCTCGGTGAGGACGCCGCCGGGGAGGCGATCGAGGCCCTGCAAGGCAATGTCGTAGAACTTCTCGCGCGTGGCGTCATGGAGCGTGGCGCTGACATGGGCCTGATCCAGGTCGAGGGCGATGGACTGCTGGTAGAGAATCTGGAGGCTGGTCTGGCCGCGCACGGCGGGCAGGTTATTCTTGGGCGTGGTCAGCGTGTCGCCCAGGTTCAGCTTGGGCAGCTTGGTGTCCTCGTAGGGCCAGAACGGGCGATAGACGATATCGAGGGCGGCGGTGTTCTTCGATCCCGCATCGCCGACATAGACGCCCTGGGCGTTTTGCGGACGGAGGTAGGGCACGATGCTGCCCACCGGGGGCGGCGTGCCGGCGCCGGGCCAGGCGAATCCCTCCCGTGTCTTGTAGTAGAACCGCATGGTGAAGCTGTTGGTCGGGCTGGGCGAATCCGCCAGGTACGGCGGGCGGTCGACGAAGGTGACATCGGCATTGCTATAAGGATTATAGCTGGTGATGGCGAGGGGTTCCTGGGTCACCACGGATCCGCTGGCTACTGTCTCGATGTCGAGGTCGAGATCGATCTGGCTGCCATCATCGACCGCTTCGAGCCGCAGATGGAGCGTCAGTGAGCCGACGTCGCTCGAGCCGGGGGTTCCCTCGAGATCGAGGCCTTCGATCCGCAGCCAGCCGGGCCACGGCGTTCCGGGCGCCGCCTGCAAGGTTAAGGAGGCCGCCAGGCGCGATGCATGGAGGCTGTAGCGGAACGGAACACCGACCACAGCAGTCGCGGCCGGCGGAGGCTCGAAGGCGGCCGTGTTGGTGTTGTAAAAGCCCGCTTCGAGCGGGGGCGGCCCGGCATGCAGCCCGCGATACACCCAGAATGAGTGCTTCCGATCCTGATAGGTGAAGCGCGGGTAATGCGCAAACGGGCCGTTGGCATGGATGGCCGGATCCCACTGGCCCGGCAGATCGCCCCCTGTGACGGGCGGTTCGGTGTTGTAGTTCACCGCGGCAGCTCCGGCCCCCTCGACCGGCTTCTCGATGAGCGGCAGCGGCATCGGCGCTTGAAGGAGAGTGCCCGCTTCGACCAGGTAGTCGAACAAGATGCCCGCCGAGGGCTTCTCGCGCAGCACGCGGAACGCGCTCATCGCGGGACGCCCGTCCGACTCCGCGTATTCGATCAGGACAAATGGATCGGAGGAATAGCCGGCGCCCGCGGTGACGTTGAGGTCATCGCGCAAGGCATAGGCCTGGCCGGCAAGCATGAGCGCGTGCTCCTCGTTCGGGTTGTAGCCGTGCTGGGCGGGGTCGTTCTGGTAATAGATGCTGCCTTTGGCCTCGAGGCTGGGCAGCCCGCCGCTGCCGTCGTTGCTGGCGAGGACGATCTCGCGCGGGTTGGCGGGCCACTGGATCGTGTAGCGGCCAATGACCGAGGGCCAACAGGTCGCGCGGAAGCCTTGCGATGTGTCCGGCGCGTTTTTGCGGAACCACCAGACCTCGAGGAGATTGGCGCCGGGAATGGCATTGACAGGGATGATCGCACCTCGATTCGCGGACTCGAATCCAGCGGCGAAGGGATCCAGGTAAGCGTGGGGATTGTAGGATGTGCCCGCCTCGGGGCGAACATGGCCAGCCCAATACTCCGAGCCGGCGAGGGCGCCCAGCTCGCCGGCCGGGGCGGCGATCCGGCGCCCAACATCCACGGTCTGCTCGACCACCCGGGGCGAGGAGAGCGGATCAGCCCATACCAGCGTCTGGGTGTTGGTGTCCCAGACGGAAAGGTTCGTCGCCACCGTCCCGGCGAACTGGTTGCTGATCAAGTTCCCGTCGAGCCATGAGAAGACGCGTTCGAAGGTCACGTTGAAGCCGGCGCTGAGCCGCAGCAGGGTGCGGTGAGCGGGGCAGGCAGGCTCGAGAAAGGTATAGAACTTGAAATCGAGCGTCAGGTGGGCGCGCGGCTGGTCCAGGGGATCCTGGTAATCGATGGTGGGAACATTGTCCAGAGGCAGGGAGACGGCCGTCAGGCTGGCTTCGGCTTCGGTCGCAACCAAGGGGCGGACGTAGTGGCTGTACCTCGAGGGATCAGCGGGCCAGCGCAGGGCGTAGCGCACCAGGCGCAGGGGCCAGTAAAGCCCCAGCTCGCCTTGCTCCATCCAGTAAAGGAAGAAATCGTTGAGATTCTGCGTCTCGCGGATGGCATAGAATATCGTGCGTCCGCTGGTCGAATGCTCGAAGGCAAACGACGATGCGGTGGCCGACAGGAGCATCTCAGGCTTCAGCTCGGAATCGTCGCGCCCGTCCTCCCAGGCGCGGATCGGATCTCCCAGCTCGATCGTGACGTCGGCCGGGTTCGGCTGCTTGAAGACGTCCACAATTTCGAATCCGAGATGGTTGCGAGAGTACCCATCTTCCCGCAGGTCGCCCAGGAACTCGACGAACGCACGCCCTTCGCGGTTATAGGCGTGGATCTGGCCCTGCTGGGAGTCGTACCAGAGGGTTCGTTTCTCTTCGAGGCCGGGGGCATCGGTGACGGGCTGTGTGCCGGGCGCCACATACTCGCTCTCGACCTGCGCGGGAAAGTTGGGGTTGTAGACAACTCGGACGGCGCCGACGCGAGCGGTGGGGACGGTGACCGGCTTGCCCGTGTTCTGGAAGACCCCGCGCGTCCAGTAGATCCGGCGCGGCGTCTTGGCGGCGCTGCCTGAAACGATGTAGCGGACGGGGTTAAGCCGGTAGTAGGCGCCGGACTCGAGCGAGTAGTTTTCCGGATCGGCGGGCGGCGTGAGCGTGGGCTGGGCCTTCTTCCAGGTGATCAGGACGGGGCCGGGCTGGACCGCGAACACGACTCGGGCATTCGGGCTCCAATAGTAGGGTGCATTGGTGTGGTAACCGTTGAAGTCCTTGTCGGTCCAATAAGGCTCCGCCATCCAATAGTCCTCCGGCCGGACCGACGGAGATCTGAGAGATAACAGGACGCCGTTCTCATCCGTGTCCGGCACGGGCATCACCGATCCGAACAGGAAGGAGACCTGCCGGCTCACATAAGGCGCGCCGACGACGGCGGTTTTCATGACGGCCACCAAGGTGCTGCCCGCTTGGCCGACCGGCAGGCCGGTGTTAATGGCGTTGTCGCCGTAATCGCCCCCTTCGACATATCGCTCGGGATTGGCGGGCACGGCCAGAGCGCCGAACCCGACCCAGCTCCGAAACTGGCCGACGGTGGGCACCGTGGTGGTCAAACCCCAACCCGCCTGCTGCTCGACGGTCGGCGCCCGGCCATCCGAGCCGGCTGGATCGCCGGCCGTGCTCGAGATCGGGACGCCCCGGTAGGACTGGTGGTTGTAAGGGGTGAGAGCCTGCTGGATTTCGAGTGGGGGCACTTGGGCCCGGGCGGAAATGCCGCACCCCAGAAAGATGAGCCACAGGGCGAGGGGTCGAACGGTTCGCATAAGCCTGGTCCTCATATCGTTTCAGGCGTGCAGGACGCCTCGGCAACGCTTATTGAACCCTCATGATGAAGGCCAAGGCAAAATAGGGCGGACGGTTCTCGTGGGCTCCGCCCGAGCCGGTGGAGCCCGTGTTGTGTGAGTAGTAGAAAAGGTACTTGTTGTCGGAATCGCTATCTCCAGAACCGACCCGGCTTGTAGACACATACCCATAGTAATCGACGCCACGATCGCTGGATTCGGCATGGTAGTAATCCGTCATGGAATGGTAGTGAGAGGGGATCTGGCTCGTGGAAAGCGTGACCGAATTCGCGCCGCCCGTCGCTTTGGGCGCGTAGGAACTGCCAGCCCCGACGACGAACCGGTCCCGCAGATCGGGGGTCAGTTTGCTGTTGTAAGTGCCGCCATCGCACAGCGCCCAGCCCGCCGGGATCTCCGCGATCGTTCCGGACCACATGATGATGCCGCCGATGGGGATCGTGCCGGGTCCGGAAAACATCCCGGCCGTCACCGTGCCGCTGGCGGACATGGCGCCGCTCAGGCTGGCGCCGGTCCCTGTCACGCGCAGGATCTCGCTGTTGTTGGCGTAGAGGGAGACCCGCCCATCGGCAGTGCTGAACATGCCGGAATCGTTGTCGCCCGAATTGTTCTTGAATGCGAAACCGTTGTTGTTGACGTTGACGCCGCCCGGGGCGCCGCCCCGGGCATAGACGGCGCCATTGACCTCGACTTTGGATCCCACGCTGACGGCGCCGTTGAAGGTGTTGTTGGCGGTGAACGTGTTCGCCTCGGTGCGGCGCGCGATATCGGACGAGATCCGCGCGTTCGGCAGCGTGCCGGTGGTCAGGTTGGCGGCATTGATGCCTGAGAGTTGGGCGCCGCCTCCGACGAACGCGGTGGCCTTGACGGTCCCGTTCACATCCAGCTCCGCCGCAGGCGTGGCGGTCTTGATGCCCACCGACCCGGTCCCCGCGCTGAGGATCGTGTCGCCGGCATTGCTGACAATGGCGAGCGCGTTCTTCGCCAGAAACGCATAGGGCGACGTCAGCAGCCGAAGCCGGGGCGCGATCTCGACATCGGTCGCGGCAAGGCCCTTGACCGTGATGCCGATGTAGCGATCGGAGGCGTCGGCCCCGGTGAACACGGCCGCGAGGCTGGGCCGCGGCTCGCTCCCCACCGCGCTCCCCTCGCCCAGCATCACGGTGAAGTAGCCTTTGTCGACCGTGATGGTCTGCTGCTCGGCCCATTTGATGTTCCCTCCTTGCGAGGCATCGTAGATGCGAAACACGACGTCGTAATTGCGCGGCGTTGTGCTGCCCAATGGCACTCCGTTGGCATCCGTCAGATAGCCTTGATAGGACAACTGGGCGGGTGGGTTCGCATCAGCCGCCTGGGCCGCCGGCCCGAAGAAAGCCAGCATGACGGTGAGACCGAACGCGGCCCACAGCGCCCGCGGCACAAGACAGTTCGAGGATTGAGTTTTCATGGTCGAATAGCGAATGGAGGAGTGGCGGATCGAGTTCATGGGAAATGGTTACTCGGTGGTGAGTGTGGGAATATCGCTGATGCAGTTGAGCTGGAAGGCGCCCCGGACGTCGAACTGGCGCGATTCGCTGCCCTTGCCGAGGAGGGTCACGGACTCCTCGTACACGCCCTGCAGCGCGCCTCCGCTCGTCGTCAGCCCGTCGAAATCCCCTGGCGGCGGCGCGAATCGCAAGGCGATCTCGCGGCGCACACCGTAGGATTCGCCGCCCTGGGGCAGGATCTGGTCAAACGCGGCGTTCCGGCTGTCGTGGTCGGGGTGGTAGGTATGGAGGAAGGGGTTGGCGGCCTGATCATCGTAGTTCAGGGAAACCGTTGCGGCAGCTGTGGCGCCTTCCTTGAGCTCGCCCGTCATCGCCCATGGCAGGTTGGCGGCCGACCAGGGCAGGTGCGCGGCGCTGATCCGCCGGGCATCGCCCAGGCCTTCCGGACTGAGCGATTGCTCGCGAGCGGCCAGGATCATGCCTCCCTCGAATCCCTTGCCATAATGCACGCGCTGGAGCAGGACCGCCGCGCCCGCGGCATCGCTGTGCAAGATCAGCCGCAGCGGGAAAGACCGGGGCACCGATCCGAGGGTTGTGTTGGTGGAGAGGACCTGGTAAGCGCCGGTGGCGGACTGGACCGGCTGGCCGGACTCGTCGCGCTCGTAATTCTTCAGATAATGGCGCACCTGGCTGACCGACGCTTCCCCCACCCATAAGCCTGCCTGGGAGGCGACCAGGGCGGTGACGGGCACATCGACCCGGGAGAGGCTCATCGAGTCGGTGAACCGCAGGATGCCCGCGTAGAGGCCGCCCGGCTGGCCCGTCATCCGAGACCGGTTCAGCCCGATCACCAGATCGGTCTCGGACCCGACCTGGCCCGACGGCGCCAGCGTCCGGGTCTGGGGGCCATCATCGAAGTCGGCGTGGCCATACGTCAGGGTGACCGCGTCCAGCGCGCCGCGGAGCAGCAGCGGCGGCGGACCGGCAATCGCCGTCTGCCCCGCCGGCGGCGGCGCCGAGTCGAGCCGTGCAACGGTCACGATCAGTTCGGCCGCCACCAGGTTCCTCAGGCGGATGCGGTACTGGCCGATCGAATCGTGAAAATGGACGCCACTCCCGCTCTGGAGATCGATCTCGAACGGGCCGTAATACCGGTTGAACGACGTGCCGGCGCGAATCCAGAAGGCCTCGCCCCGCCGCAGCGGCGTGGTGCGCAGCGCGAATAGCCGCAGCGGATTCGACGGCCCGAGGTCGCCTCCGACATAGCGATAGATTTCCGCGTTGAGCAGAAGATCGGGCGATCCGGACAGGAATGTCTCATAGCTGGGCGGATTCTCCGCCGGTGTGGGGAACCCGATGAAGTTGAGCCCGGTGATGGTCCATGAATACTGGGGTGCGACAGGTTTTCCGACGAGGTTCCAAACATAGTCGGCGGCGGCAGCCCGGACGCGCACCAGATAGGCCGCATTACCCTCGAGGCGCTGGAGGCTCGAGGAAGGCCCAAGCGCGCGGAGCCAACTGACCCAGGGGCTTCCCGTCCCGGTGGGAAGCAAGGGGCTTTCGACGAACTGCTGCGTGCCGGGCTCGGGCTTCCACATCCAGATCTCCTCGATCGGGTTGGCGGCATCGGCGCCGACCAACTCCTGCAGGTCGGCATGCGACGCGTCCACATGCAGATAGACCGCATTCCAGCCGGCCTTGAGGCTGAAGGACTGGGTCAGCCACTGGGCTCGCGCAGATGCGCCAAACGCCGCCATCAGCGCCGCCGCCAGGCAGAGTTCGACCAGGCCGGCCCGCCATCCCTGCCGGCGCCGGCCCGGGCACGACGGATTCAAACGGTACACGTTCATGAGTTCGAGTTCAGGGTTTGCGATACAAATGCCAAGTCGGCTCTGGCGCCAGGCGCTGGAGCGCGCCCAAGGGCAAAGCGCCGTCTCGGCCGCCGAAGACGGCCAGCTCCGAGCCGGCCCACACCGCTGAGGCCTGCGCGCGCGCCCGAGGCGCGCCCGCAGCGCTCAAGGCACGCCACGCGCCTGCAGCCGGACCGTAGGCGAAGCCGTCCGCCATGGCACCCGAGGCGCCCTCTCCGCCGAAGATCAACATCTCGGCGCCGGTCCAGAGGGCGCAGTGCCCGGTTCTTGGAGAAGGCGCTCCGGCAGCGGTCAAGGGCTGCCATGCATCGGCGAGGGGATCGTATAGGGCGCCATCCCCGAGCCGGACGCCAGCGTGCTGTCCACCCCACACGATCATTTTCTGTCCCGTCCACACCGCGGTGTGCCCGCTTCGTGCGGAGGGGGCGTTGTCGGCGGCGACGGGCTGCCAGGCGATCGGAGTGCCTTCGGCGTTGAACCGGAGCTGCGAGCCGGAAGCCAGCGGCCCTTCATTGCCTTCGCCGCCCCAGATCAGCAGGCCATCCGCGGTGCGGACCGCGGTGGCGCCCGTTCGGGCGGCGGGTGGGGCGGGCAGATCGAGCGGTGTCCAGCAATCCGTCGCGGGCTCGTAGAGCGCTCCATCGGCAAGCAGCCCGGTCGAGTTGCGCCCGCCCCACACGACCAGGAACCGTCCGGTCCAAACCGCCACATGCCCTTCGCGGCCCGAGGGCGCCCCTTCGGACGGCAGGGGGGCCCAGGCCTGGCGGGCGGGATCGAGGCGCGCGCCGGTATCAAGGAAGCCCTGGGCTGAATAGCCGCCCCATACGATCATCTCCTGCCCCGTCCATACCGCGGCGTGTCGGGCGCGAGCTTCCGGGGCGGCCAGCGGCGAAATGGTGTGCCATTCGTCCAGGTCGGGCCGGTACATCCCTCCGGATCCGGAGTAAGTGCCCGAACCGAGGTCGCCTCCCCAGACCAGCATTCGCGTGTCCGCCCAGACGGCGGTGTGCCCGAAACGCGGCGATGGCTCGAGCTCAGCCGTCCCCGAGATCCAACCAGAGGATGGGAACGTCAAGAACCGGACAAGACCGGCCTGGATCAGCACCGGGTCTTGCTCGAGCGGGGAGGCCAGGACCAGCCCGGGCAGGCCCACGTTGGAGACCGTGATGCCGGAAAGCTGGCCGATCAAGGTGTCGACCCGATTCGACAGCGCCACGATCTGCTGGCTCAACAGACCGACAAGGGCGTTGCTGGTGACAAGCAAATCGGGATCCTTGAGGGCTGCGTTTGGCGGCAGGCGCGCCGGGTCCAGCGTGCCGGTCAGGTTTGCGGCATCGAGGGCGCCCGGCGCCAGCTTCGAGGATGTGATCGCGCCGTCCGGGACGTTGGCGGCCATCATGGCATAGGCCACCGCCGCCAACCGCTGGTCCGGCTCGAGCCGCTCGAACGGGCTCGTCCCATCGCTGAACCAGACCCGCAGGAGAAGGGTTTCGAGCGCGAACACCTCCGGCGGTATGGCCCCCATGTTCTCGAGCGTCGTGTCTCCCAGCAGGACCGAGTAGAGCCCTCGATTCAGCGCCAGCGGCACCGCGGCATCAGGCTGGCCGTCCCCGTTCGCGTCCGAGGAATTTCGCCAGAAGACCGACGCGCCACTGCTATCGACCAGAGCGAACTTGAAATGGCCGATTCCATCCTGCGCCATTCCATCCATCAGCAGCCGTCCCTGATAATGCAGCAAGCCAGGCACTCCACCCAGCACCAACGGGACAAACACTCCCAGAACACATAACGCCCATCGATAGGGATTATGTCTCATGTCAGTGAAGCGGACATATCGAAGAGCCATTTCGAGCTTAAAGCGCGAGCCCCATAAGGCAAGCCAATTTCGATCTATTTGGATCTATTGGGCAGGATCGAGCCGCACGACCCCTGCGCATTGCGGATCGAGCGCGATCTGCCAGCCAGCCCCGGACCGTGCGAGGTCGCGATCCGCGCACAATTCCCGCGCGGTCCAGTCGGAGCCCGGCCGGCTCAAGCCGCTTTCGAGGAGGATCGTGCCGGTCTGGATTTCGGAAGTGTCGTTGAAGAGCGTCAGGTATGCGGCGCCGCCGGCTGCGGGGCCGAACCGCTCGATCCAGAGGCGCGGATTGTCGCATCGCGCAGCGGTGACGGGCTCCCAGCCCGCCTCGGCCACCCGCTTCACCAGCGGGATGTATTTCCTGAAGAGCGGCCGGTCCCGGTCATACCATCTCGGATTTTTCCAGTAAGGATTCTCGGAGGCGTTATGGCTGAACATGCTCGGGAACAGCCCGTAAAAGAGCGCGCGCTGTAAGTAGCGCTCGACCCATTCACCCTGGAACCGGTCGTAATCGGTGTTCATCAGCAGCAGATACGGCTTGGCGCCGGACATAGTGCGCCACAGGGCCAGCGTGGCGTCGGGCGGCGGCTGGTATCGGCCGCCGCGCATCCAGTCGGTCTCGGTGCCCATGACATCGAGCCACGGGCAGAGAAACGCAAACCGGTGAGGAACGCTGTTGGCAAACATGAGCCCGCCCTGACGATGGACATCCTCGGCGATCCAGCGCGTGAACTCGAAGACCGCGAGCCCCTTGAACAGAGCCAGCCGATTCGAGCCGGTCGCGAACGCCAACGGGACCGTGGTGGCCCGGAAATGATCCCGCCGGTAGTTGAGATCGGCGGTGACATACCCTTCGAGCGAATCGAGGTACTCGCCATCGAGCCGGCCGCGCGCCGCCGGCCCGTAAAGCCGCTCTCGGATCTCCGAACTCCAGTGGACCGTGGCCGCATTGATCTCGCCCGGCAGATGGGGATTGGGATTGAGGCTCCAGACCGCCCCGTTGCACCAGGGCTCGTCTCGAAAGAGCAAGGCCGGCTGCCCGGTTTCGTCGTGCATGGCGGCGACGCGCGCGGCGCGCGCCATCCGCCTGGCCTGGCTGTCCGGGCCGGCTTCGAGCCCGGCCCGGATCCGGACCGCCTCCGGAAAAGTCCGCGGCGCCTCGGGCCCCATGCGCATCCACCACGTCATCGGCTCGGTGTAGCGAAAGCTCAGCACTCCGTGCGCATCGTCCCACGGCACGCTGTTGTTCCCCTCGTGAAACTTGAAGCCGAAATCCTCCCACTCCCGAACCGTGCTGACGTCGGTGAAGGGCATCCAGATCCCCTGCTCGCGGGCGCGCACCTGGAAATGATCCGGAAAGATCTCCATGAACCGCTGGAACGCGCTCCGGAATCCCCAGGCCGGATCGAATCGGAAGAGCACGAACCGGAACTCGGCCGAGCGCGGGAACCGCTCGGTGTCGGGCGCCAGCCCAAAATCGTAAGCGATGAAGAGATGTCCGGTCCCCGCATGGTACCCGAGGCGCGCGACCGCCGGGCAGGCCATATCCATTCCCAGGGCAAGGCCCGACCGATCATCCCAAAGGGCCGCCAGCGGATAGAGCGACATCGTGCCCGTGGCGCCGCACCGGACCGCCACTTGGTTCAGGAACTCCCCGGCCCCATCGATGACCCGGCTCCGCCGGATATCGTCGCCCCAATGCCAGCCCGCTGCGTCCACCGGCAGAACCCACACCAGGGTCACTGCCCGGTCTGTGCCGCGGAGATCGGCGATGCAGCCGGCGATGGCCAGATGGTTCGACCGCGCCATCACATCCGTCTCCAGGTGCAACCCGAGCTGCCCGCACTCGCCCTGGTCGAAGCCGATGAAATCGGATCCAGCCGCCACGTCCCGCGCCATGAACCCCCCCGAACGCGAGACCGCGAGCTCGCGCCCGCCGATCCGCACGGATGCGGCCCCCCGCGCATCCAGGGCCAGGCGCAGGCCGTCCTCGATCGCGTGACGCTGGATCGGGCCGGAGAGAGGCCTTGGAGACGCCTGGGGCCGGCCAATCACCGCTCCCTGAAACCGCAGCCCCCCATCCAGCACATCCAGTTCCTCGACGGTGACATCGTCGAACCAGACCCGGCCCGCCCGACCCCGAAACAGGCAGTGAAGGGTCAGGCTGCGAACCGGCCGGTCGGGAAGGATCACGAACTCGCGCATTTCCCATTCGTGGGTGCCTGCGTGGAAGTTGCCCGTCTGGCCCCAGAGCGGCGTGCCATCGTCGTAAACAAGATCGACGTAGAGCGAATAGCCGCTGTCGCTGGCGCCGCTGACGTTCTCGGCCTTGCTCCAGCCGCGCACGCGCAGCGGGGCAGGCCGAGCGCGGTTCAGGGCCGCCGTCTGGGAGGCGCCCATCCAGCCTTCCCCGGCAGGATTGTCACAGAGAAGCGCGGTGGATCCGGCGCGGCCGGCCCCGGGCGCAAGCTCGTATCCTTGAGCCGCTCGCCGCCAATGAGCGGCCTGGCCTCCTTCCTGCTGCTCGAATCCGCCGTTATGCAAAACCGCGTTGGCCGACGTCTCGTTGGCCAGCACGCGCCAGCGGGGGACATCGGCGGACGGCGCCGCCACAGCCGGACCGGCCGCAGCCAGCAAGACCATCCATCGCTTGATATTCTTCATTGGATCGCTCCGTTCCAAGCTGCGTGGCATCTTCGTCCGCAGCAGCATGCAGCCAGCCAGCCGACCGCGCTGCGGGCCAGGAGGCCCGCGCTCCGAATTCGGCCATAGGCTGACTCTATTTCGCTTGTCACCCGGTTGCCACGCTTATTAAATGGACCGGCCCGATTCCAAGGTGTTCGTCGACGAACAGCTCGCAACCGACCGCGAGCCCTGCCATGGATGCGGTATCAAGTATGAATGTCCGTGTACGTTTTGCGCCCAGCCCGACCGGTTTCCTGCATATCGGCGGAGCTCGCACCGCCCTGTTCAACTGGCTTTATGCCCGGCACACCGGCGGCACGTTCATCTTGCGCATCGAGGACACCGACACCGCCCGCAACACCCAGGAGGCCGTCGAGGTCATTCTCCAGGGCCTCAGATGGCTGGGGCTCGACTGGGACGAAGGACCCGTGGACGGCCAGGCAACGCACCTCGGCCGAGGCGATCGCGGCCCCTACTTCCAGTCCCAGCGCGCCGATGTCTACCGGAAATGGGTCCAGTACCTGCTCGAACGCAACCTCGCCTACGAGGCTGACGGCGCCACCAAGTTCCGCATGACCCGCGAGCCCATCGTCTTCGAGGACCTGGCCATCGGGGCCATCCGGCGCGAGCTGACCGACCGCGAGGCGCTGGACCCGGATTTCGTGATCGTTCGTTCGGACGGCCAGCCCGTGTTCCATCTGGTCAACGTGATCGACGACCTCGAGATGGGCATCACGCACGTCGTTCGCGGCGAGGATCACATCTCGAACACCGCCAAGCATATCGCCCTGTTCCGCGCGTTCGGGGTCGAGCCGCCGCGCTACGCCCACATCCCTCTCATCCTGAATCCCGACGGCACGAAGATGAGCAAGCGCGACCAGGGCGCTTCCCTGGCCACCTACATCGAGGAAGGCTACCTGCCCGAGGCCGTGGTCAACTACCTGGTGCTCCTGGGATGGTCGCCCAAAGACAACCGGGAGATCCTGCCGATCGAGGATGTCATCGGACGTTTCGACCTGCCCCAGATCCAGCGCCACAACGCCCGGTTCGATCTCAAGAAGCTCCAATGGCTCAACGTCGCCTATCTCCACCAGCTCTCCGGCGACCGTTTCACCGCCCTCGCCTCCCAGGCGCTCGAACGCGCGGGCGTCTCCCTCGCACCGTTTCCCAAGGATTACATCGCCGCCGCAGTGAGCCTCGCCCGCGAGAAGATCAAGACGCTCACCGATCTGCCTCCCTTCGTGGATTTCTTTTTCGTGGACGAGGTCGCTCTGGATCCGGAGGCCATGGCGCGCGAGCTGACGCCGGCCAGCCGGGATCATCTGGCCGCCTTGCGGGGCGCCCTGGTCGCGCTCGATCCATTCACCGCGGCCGCGATCGAGGCCGCCCTCAAGACGACCGCCGCCGCCCGCAGCGTGAAAAATGCCGTCCTTGTCCACCCCGCCCGGGTCGCCTGCACTGGCAAGACCATCGGGCCGAGCCTTTACCATCTGATGGAAGTCCTGGGCAGGGAACGCGTCCTGCGCCGGTTCGATCGGGCGCTGGCACAGATCGCCGATTCCTGATTCCCGACAGAACCTCAATCCGTTGCATTCAGGCGCAGCAGGTCGCGGACCTTGGCCCGAATCTCGCGCCTCCGCTCGAGACCGACGCGGCCGCGGCGGCCGAAGAGTTTCGCCGCGGGAATCGTGTACAAGATCGAGCAATCGCAGAAGGTCTCCCAATCCATGCCGTCAGCCCCATCGAGCAGGACCTCGTATGGATGGGGCGCGCGGCTCTGCCTTTGGCTGGTGCAATACAACACGTTGACCAGCGCTCCCCGAGCGCATCGGTCCGGATGCGAGATCAGCACGACCGGGTGCTCGCCTTTATCCGGAAAATCGAAGCGCCATACCTCGAACTGGTCTTTCACTCGGGGACCTCGAGGCTGCAGCCTTTCAGCAACGCCAGCTCCTCCTTCGCCTTCGCGCGGGTGAAATACTTCTTCAGACTGCCGCGCGGAAACGGCTCAGCCACCTGCTCCTTGACAAGCCGGGTCAGCAGGATCTGACCATCCCCTTGAGGTTCGTAAGCGAAGACCTGGTTCGGCCTTGCGTCCGGCAGCCGAACGCGCTTCTTGGAATCCACGATCAGAGTGTGCACAGTGGGAAATTCCCACAATGGCGATCGGGTGTCAACAGGGCGGTTTTGACCGAGCCCGCTGTTCCGGTTCGCTCCGGGCGGCGCGCTGGCAGGCTTTCCCCTCGGTCGGCTCGCTCAAACGCCTGATCGGGCCTGCCTGCTGCCGCCGCGCCAGGCAGGCCCGACGCGGCCAGGCTCATAACCTGGCGCCGAGAGAGGCAGACACACCGCGCCATCGCGCCCTCGCGCCCCCCTCGTGCACGATGGGATTGACCATTCGGCGCAAGAGCCGGATACTCGGCGCCTGTCATGATGAATTGTTTGAGCCGCCAACGCGAAAGGAACCGACTGTGAGCATCGAGCTACGGAAGAACTGCGCCTTCGCCATGCTGGTGCCAACCAGCATGGGGATTCGGCTGACCCCGCTGCACGGCCAGCCCGTGCATTGCAGCGACACCTTCACCCTGCACGCCACGAGCGCGGAGACCAACGTGGCCAGCGTGGCGTCCTACCTGGGCCTGCCGGTCAAGGTTCTGACCACCTTTGTCAAGGACAGCCCCATCGCCCGGCTCATCAAGGACAACCTGGCCAGCCGGCACATGACCTTCGAGGGCAAAGAGGTCGAGCAGGGCGGCCCCTGGGGCTATCGTCACCAGATCAATATCGCCGACAGCGGCTACGGTCTGCGAGGGCCGCGCGTCTGCAACGACCGCGCCGGAGAGGTCGGACGCACCCTCAATGTCAAGGACTTCGATCTCGAACGGATCTTTGGCAAGGAAGGCGTCCAGATCGTCCATCTGTCGGGGCTCATCGGCGCGCTCTCTCCCGACACCGGCGCGTTCTGCCTCGAGATCGCCCGCGCCGCCAAGAAGCACGGCACCCGAATCTCGTTCGACCTCAATTATCGGGCATCGTTCTGGAAAGGCCGGCAGGAGGAGCTCCGGCGGCTGTTCCTCGAGATCGCGGGCCTGGCGGACATCCTGGTGGGCAACGAGGAGGATTTCCAGCTTTGCCTCGGCCTCGAAGGCCCGGAGGCGGGCGGCAAAGGCCTGGCCGCCAAGATCGAGAGCTTCAAGGCGATGATCCAGCAGGCTCGCGCCGCCTACCCCCACGCCTCCGTGTTCGCCACCACGCTGCGCGAGGTCGTCAGCGCCAACTCCCATCTCTGGGGCGCCATCATGTGGGCCGGCAACTCCTGGCAGGTCGTCGAGCCCCGGGAGATCGCGGTGCTCGACCGGATCGGCGGCGGAGATGGCTTTGTGGGCGGCATGCTCTATGCCATCCTGAAAGGCTGGGCGCCCGAGAAATGGGTCCAGTTCGGCTGGGCCTCGGGCGCGCTGGTCGTCACCCTCACGACCGACTACGCCCAGCCGGCCGACGAGAAACAGATCTGGAGCATCTGGGAAGGCAATTCCCGCGTGGTCCGATAACCCGGCCTGGGGGGGCCGTGTGCTCCCCGCCAAGCCTCACCCGCCGGCGCGCCGGCGCAGCTTGGTGAAGAAATCGCGGAAGATCGGGTCGCGCTGGACGAAATACACCGCGCGCATCATGTGCCGCGAGTTGTCGAAGCTGAAGGTGTAGTTGTCCGTCACGATCGGGGTGTGGACGATGTTGGAGGGCAGCCAGCGGTCGTTCACCAGCCACGCGACGGCCGTCATGTCCCACAGCACCTTCGACCAGGCGAAGTGGTCCTTGTGGTATCCCTTGAAGATCTCGAGCAGGTAATCCCCGATCGCGCCCTGGCCGCCCACATGCCGTTCCATCTCCGGCACCGTCGTCGCGAAGTGGGTCACGATGGGCGTGCACGGCAGCTGCACCAGCGGCACTCCGCTGTCGAACACGACCCGCGAAGCCTTGAGATCCTGCTGGAAGTTGAACTCGCGCTGGTGCGGCCAGTGATGGGCATTGCCGCCCAGCCAGACCAGCACGATATTCCGCCGGATCGACGGCTCGATCAGGAGCGCGTTGGCGACGTTTGCGATGGCGCCCACCGCCACCACATAGAGCGGATCCTCCGGCCGGTGCTTGCGGGCGCGCTCGATCAGATCATCGACCGCCGGGCTTCGCTCCGGCCTCGCGACATCGGCGATGAAGCGCCGGCTGCCTTTGAAGGCGAAGCCCTCCGCCGAGACACCCAGCTTGCCCAGGATGCGCAGGATCTCTTCGTAGCTCTTCTCCATGCCGTCCTCGGGGCTCGAGGATCGGTTGTTCTTGAAGGGCGCCGCATAGACCGCCTCGACCCGCAGTTCGGCTGAGATCAGGGCATAGACGAGCGCAAACTGGTCGTCGATCTCGTTGTAGGTGTCCGTGTCGAGCACCATGGCGACCGGTTTCCGGGCCGGCGGCTCCAGCATGACAACCCGCTGGCTCTCCGACAGCGGGACATTGGTTTGTGCCATAGCAGATCCGGCCAGCAGCGCACACCCCGCTGCCAGCAACAGGCAAATCAGTTTCTTCATCGCGAGGAGCCCAATAAACCTTGCCCCCAATCGATCGGTCAAGATTGAAATCTGCGCTCCCGGAAGCCGCCCATGATTGCGGGCCAAGCCGATTCAGAGCCTGGCAGGCCGGCAATGGTGTGCGATCGGTTGAGGCGATCCTGGCCGGCGCGCGGCCCCCGGATGCCGTCCGACTCTTGCGGGCGGATCCCGGCTTGGGCGCCGGGATGCACCTCACATGGATCAGCTCCGCGGGGCTGCCGCGATCGACTCGATCCGATAAAGGCAGCTCCGGGTGCGCAGATAGAAGGCCGAGCCGTCCACCGCCGGCGACGCCATGAAACCGTCTTCGAGGCTGTTGGTCGCCAGCACCTTGAACGCGCGGCCGGGCTCGATCACGACCGTTTTGCCCTCCTGGCTGAAGAAGTAGAGCCGCCCATCGGCGCAGACCGGCGACGCCGCGTACTTGCCTCCGATCCGCTCCGTCCAGACGGTTTCTCCCGTGGCGGCTTCGAGGCAGGTCAGGAAGCTCTCCTCCGCCGCCGTGTAGATCAGGCTGTCCACCAGGATGGGCGAGGCGTATTTCCCGACGCGCGTCCGAAGCTTCCAGACGATGCCCGTGTCGGTCACATCCCCTTGCCCGTCGGTCTTGACGGCCCACATCTCTTTCTTCGAGAGGCCGGTGACGAAGAAAGCCAGGCCGCGGTGGAACAGCGGCCGGGGGGCGGCCGACCAATCGGGATGCTGCACCCGCCAGAGCTCGCGCCCGGAGCGCGGATCGTAGCCATAGGCGGCCTTGGCCCCAACGCTGAGCATCTGCGGCTGGCCTCCGACATCCACCACCAGAGGCGTGCTGTGCGCCTTGCGCAGATCGCCATCCCGCGCCATTTGCCCGGGCACGTTCTCGTCGTTCCACGCCACCGAGCGATCCGTCTTCCACAGCGTCTCTCCCGTCCGCTTGTCGAGCGCGATGTGATACTGCACGTCCACGCCGTCCATGGTCAGGATCAACCGGTTCTCGAACAGCACCAGCGAGGAGGACGGCCCGCGGTAATGCCGGCACTGGATGTCGTCCCGTTTCCAGATCGGCTGGCCGGTCCGGGTGTCCAGGCAGGCGGTGCCGAACCGGCCGAAGTGGACGTAAACCCGGCCGGGCTCGATGACGGGGGATGGCGTCGCGTAGCAGTTCATCGAGGCGCCGTTGCCCAGCGGCTCGGGATCGTCGCTGTGAAACACCTTCTCCTGAAAAACGATCCGGCCGGTCCCGGCGTCCAATCCGATGGCGAAGTAATCGCGGCCATCTTCCGTCGCGGTCGTCACCCATACCTGGCCGCCCATGACCACAGGCGTCGACCAGCCGCGATGCGGGATCGGGGTTTTCCATCGGACGTTGCTGGTTTCGCTCCAGGTGAGCGGAAGCCCGGCGGGACGGCCGCCGGCGGAGACCGCGGCGTGCCCGTCCCCGCGCGGCCCGCGGAACTCGGGCCAGTCCGCCTCGAGGGACAGCCCGCCTGCAATCCACAGAGCCCCCAGCATCAGGCCCATCCCATTGGCTCGATCGCCGCCAACAACCAGCCGGTTTAACGCATGCATCATGCGCAAAGGGTGATCCGCCGCCGCAGGGCTGTCAATCGAGAGTGCGGAAAAGGCGGAGCGTCTCTTTGGGCCGCCCGCACAACCGCAAGCCTCCCTCCGGGGGCGCCGCGGCCCGCGCGCTGCTCTCGAGCCGCTCGAGCGGAATCCACCCCCCCACCACCGCAGGCTACAGCATGCAATATGCGCGGCTCAATACCACGACGGCAGCCGGACCTCGACGCCCGGATTCTGGATCACCTGCGACTTGAAGCTCTCGCGGTCCGTATACGAGCCATTCTGGTTGCGGTAGTGATAGGGATACACAATCCGGGGCCGAAACGCGCGCACCGCCGATACCGCCTGGCTGACGGTCATCGTGTAGGGGGAGTTCATCGGAAGCCAGGCGATGGCGATGTTCGTCTGGGCCCGCATTTCGGGAATATCCTCCGTGTCGCCGGCCACGTAAAGCCGGCAGCCGCCGATGGTCAGCACATACCCATTCCCAACCCCTCGGGCATGGAAGCTGGAACTGAGGTTGTAGGCGGGCGCCGCCGCCACATTCAAACCCACGAGATTCGTGGCCGCACCGTTGGCCATGACCACCGCAAGGCTCTTGAGGCTGGCCTTCAGGCCGCTGTAAACCGCCGACGGCGCCACGATGACGGCATTCGAACCGCGCACAGCATCGATCGTATCGCTGCTGAAATGATCGCTGTGGCTGTGCGTGACCAGAATGAGATCGGCTTTCGCCAGCCCCAGGAACGGCGTCGATCCGCCCACCGGATCCACGTAAATCATCCGGTCGTTCCACCCCAGCACGAACGTGGCGTGGTTGATCGGGTGGATGACCATGTCGCCGTCATCCGTGGCCAGATGATCGCCCGTCAACACGTTCGTCTCCTCGAGCCGGTAGCCGCGGTAGAACCGCGTCTCCAGAAACGGCGCGGCGGTGTCCATGTAGGAATTCAATCCCGCGCTGCGCCCCGTGACCAGGTTCTCCCACTGGAAAAGATCTCGCGAGGCCTGGATCCGAAAGAAATTCCCCGCCGGCGCCGCCAACTGCAACTGGAATTCGCCGTTAACCATGGGCGTCGCCGCCCGAAATTCCAGGGCCGGCTCGGCAGCCATGGCGCCGACGATCGACAGCAAAACAAGCGCCCCGCTCGCCTGCTTCTGGAAAGCGCGCGCGGGGAGCACGAACCGCAGCCGCCGACGTAAGGAGGCGGACACCGATCGCAGCAGCCGATCTGCCTCGTCACCCTGGCTGCCCCGGTTTGATCGAGTCCCGCGCTCGCGCGGCCTAATCGGTGGCAAGCCCATCAATCCGGAATGGCTCCGATCTGCCAGATCAAGGCATGCTCTCATTGGAAATCGCTCCTGGTTGGGTTGCGGTGCTGTTTTGAATTCGCCGCCACACTACCTTGAATGGCGGCGGCTGTCACGCCGCTGATCGCGGTCCGGGGCGGCAATGCGAAGGCCGGCCTGCGGGCGCCCGCAAGTTCCGCAGCTCTGCGCAGCTCCCCTGCTGCACCTTGCTTTGAATCCTGCCATCGATGACAGTGCGCATGAACCTCCGGAAAATTCAAGAAAGTGTCGTGACGGGCTCGGGCTTCTGGCCCATAGTCGGGGTATTCGCCCAGTCGTCCCTGGCGTGCCTGAATGAACAGAACGGCCTGCATACATTCTCCATCCTGATTGCCCATGAAGAGAACATACCTGATCTGCCTGACAGCGGTCGGCCTCGCATTGGCCCGCTCGATCGCCCCCGGCGCAAGCGAAGCCCCGCCCCGGCCCAACATCGTCGTGATTGTCGCCGACGACCTCGGGTGGGCGAATGTGGGGTATCATGGATCCTCGATTCCCACTCCCCGTCTGGACGAGCTCGCCGCTAAAGGCCGCCTGCTCGAACAACACTATGTCTCCCCGGTGTGCAGCCCCACTCGAACGGCGCTGATGACCGGCCGCTATGCGAGCCGGTTCGGTGTGACCACACCCCAAAACGACCGCGCCCTGCCTTTGGACACCGTCACCATCGCGCGCGCCCTGAAAAGCGTCGGTTACGACACGGCATTGGCTGGCAAATGGCACTTGGGATCGGATCCGAACTGGGGTCCGCAGCGTTTTGGGTTCGACGATTCCTACGGCTCCCTGGCAGGGGGGGTGGGCCCCTACGACCATCATTACAAGCAGGGCCCCTATACCCGCACCTGGCACCGCAACGGCCATCTCCTCGAGGAATCCGGCCATGTCACCGACTTGATCGCCCGCGAGGCAACTCGCTGGCTCGAAACCCGCGGCGACCGCCCCTTCTTCCTCTATGTCCCGTTCACCGCACCCCACATCCCGATCAAGGAGCCGCCCGAATGGCTCGAGCGCTGCCGCCACATCGCCGATCCCCAGGAACGGCTCTTCGCCGCCTGCGTCGCGCACCTCGACGACGCGATCGGACGGATTCTCGATGCGCTCGAGCGCAACGGCCAGCGGGATCGAACCCTGGTCCTGTTCTTCAGCGACAATGGAGCGCCCCGCGGCGCGCGCAACGACGATCCTCTCTATCCCGCCGACGGCTATGCGGCTGGCCCCTGCAGCGGGCAGAACGCGCCGCTGCGCGGATTCAAGGCCCAGCTCTACGAAGGCGGCATTCGCGTGCCGGCCATCCTCTCCTGGCCCGCCCGCCTGAAGCCGGGAAGGATCTCGACACCCCTGCACGCCGTCGATTGGATGCCGACCTTCTGCCGGCTCGCAGGATACCAGCCGGCCTCGGATCTCCAATGGGATGGACGGGATGTCTGGCCCGTCCTGGCCGGCGAGCAAAAGCCCGAGCCGAGGGTGCTCTACTGGGCCGGCACGGGCTTTCGATCTCGCGCGGTCCGACAGGGCGACTGGAAGCTCATCGTCGAGTCCGATAAGGCCGGGAACCTCGCACGCCAGTTGTTCGATCTCGCCCAGGATCCATCCGAACAGAAGAACCAGGCGATCGCTCGAGCCGATCTGGCGGATCGCCTCGCCCAATTGCTCGAAACCCAGGCTGCGCTCGACAACACTCGACTGGCCCGCGATCCCGTGCCGCCTGCCGCCGCGACGGCGCCAGCCCCGTCGGGCATCGCCCTGGTGCGCACGATCGATCTCGAGCTGGGTGAGGAGCAGGAGGTCGAGCTGGCCGATGGCCATCGCGCCCGCGTTCAATTGATCGACCTGGTCGAGGAACGGGATCCATTGCGCCAGGCGATCCGAGCCGCTCGGGCTACCGTCAACGTCAATGGCATCCGCCAGGTCCTCACCTCCGCCACCTATCACCTGCCCGTCACCGTGGCGGGCGTGCAGATCGATTGCCCGATCACACGCGGATACGCCGATCCCGACACCCGGAAGGACGTCTGGGCGCTGCGCAAGGCCGCCCGCTTTCGCCTCTGGCCGGCCGGCTCTCCCTGGATGCCCCCCGGCGCCTTCGGATATCCGGTCCGCCAGCGCTGGTTCGCCAGCGGAACGCAGATGGCCAACGAGCCCACCTTCGTGGACGGAGGCGAAGCCCCTGGCGTCAAGAGCATTTCCCATCGCTACGCCCGGCCCGGGCATTACCTGGCCAGCGTGCAGCACATCAATCCGCGCGGCGAACCCGCCACCGCCCGCCTCTGGATCGAGGTCCAATAGCATGGGCGCCTCTGGATCGCGCTGATCCCATAAGCGTTTTCGGATGAAATCGCTCCTCATGATTCTGTTGGCGGGCTTGGCCTGGACGAGCTTGGCGAAGGCGGAGACCGCGCCCGCCACCCCGGCCGAGTGGCCCACGCTGCGCGGGGATCTCCAGCGGTCCGGATATTACGCCCGGTTCCCTTCCGGCCCCCTGAAGCTTGTCTGGCGCAAGGAGCTGTATCGCGAGCTGACCGGCCCCCGCGCCGAGGTCATCGCGGCCAACGGCATGGCGTTTCTCGGCAGCTACGCCGGCCGATTTCGCGCCTGGGACATCCCCACCGGCAACGAGCGCTGGGCATTCGCCGCGGAAGGGGCCGTCACCCACTCGGCAATGTTCGCTGGCGGCACCATCTATTTCGGATCGATGGATCGCCGGCTCTACGCCCTGGATGCCGCCAGCGGCAAGTGCCGATGGACCTTCGAGGCCGCCGAAGGCATCAGCGTCTCCCCGGCCGTTTGGCAGGCCAGGGTGTTCGCGGGGGACCGCCAAGGGATCTTTTACGCGCTCGATGCCGCCACGGGCAGCCTTGCCTGGAAATTCGCCGCCGGCGACCGGATCCTGACCACGGCGTCGATCAGCGAGGACGGCGACTGGGTCGTGTTCGCCTCCGAAGACATGCATGTCTACTGCCTGGCGGTGGCCGATGGCCGGCTCCGATGGAAATCCAGAAAGCTGGCCGGCCTCAGCGTCCGCGACTACGCGCCCGTGATCGCGCGCGGGCTGGCCATTGTCACGACGAATCCGGTCAAGGATTTTCACGCAATCCTGGACGAAAACCAGCGAATGCTGATCCAGCGCACCGGGTATCAAGGGCCGGACCCGCGATGGATTCCGGGCACGCCCGAGGATGTGCGGGCGGAACATGATTTCATCGTGGACTTCCTCCGGGCTCATCCGGAGGAGCAGACCTTTTACGCCTTTGACATTTGCGATGGGCGCGAGCGCTGGATTGCGCCGATCCTGTATACGGGCGGCCTTCACAATCCGCTCACGCCCCCTTGCGTGAACCGCCCGACGGGCGAGGCGTTCGTTCTGGTGCGTTCGGCCTACGGCGTGTGGGACGGCGGAGGCGAGGTGCGGTCCTTCACGGGCGTGGGGCGGCTCGACCTCGAGACGGGGCGGGTCTCGCTCATCGAGCATGGCTACCCCTCGAAGGAGCCCGGACGGCCGCCCGGACGAACCGACATGCCTTGGATGACTTTCAACACCATCGGCGACGAGACCCAAACCCTCGGATGCGCGCCCGATCTCCTCCTGTCCATTCACCAGGGATACATCGGATCGCTCCGGTTCTCGACGGGGCTGACCGCCAGCCTCTACGGCCGGCGCGACACCTATGGCGGGTTTTACGGGCCGGGGATCTTCGGCTGGGAAAAGCAGGGCGGGCTCGAAAAGGCGCGCGCCTCCGGCCAGCCCTACGGCATCGTCAACGAATGGCACGGGCCTGCGCGCGCCATGGTGTCGGTGGCCGGCCGCCGAGTCCTGTTCCCGGTCGGATCCCAGGTCTTGTGTCTGGAGGGACAAGAATGAAGCCGGCGATCCGATCCGCAACTCCAGAAGGAGTCCGAACAAGAGCGCCGGTCCGCCCGAAAGCCGACAGGAATGGCGGCGCTCCGATCCGCGTCCTGTCAACAGTCTCGCCAAATGGAAACGCGCGGCCTGCGGGCGGGTGCGGGCCGGGTTCACCTGCCTGGCGCGGCAGACTCGAGACGCTCGGCGCGGCGCTGGGATTGGCGATCGTTCTCGCCGCGCGCGTGCCGGCGCAGAACGTCGTGAGCCAAAGCTTCGGCGACGCCGTGGCGCCCGCCTTGAAACTCGCCCCCGGACAAATCGAAGAGGCGATCAGCCGCACCATGGCCGCCGCCGGCGCCACCGATGCCGCCGCCCGGCGCGTGGCCGCAAAGCTCGATGCGCATGTTCGCGAGATGATCGAGGACTGGCCGTGGCTGCCTTTTCATCACACCCTCGGGATCAGCGGGCACGAGGCCTATTTCCGGCATCCGGACCAGTTGTTTTCCGCCCTGGCACTGGCGCTGCCCTACCTGAGCGCGGACACGGCAAGCCGAGCCCGAGCGCTGTTGCGATCCGAGCTCGATCGATGTCCGCCCTACGCGGCTGACAGCGGAAGCGTCGGGCCCGGCCGCCCCCGCGAGTCCTACACGGTGCCTCCGGCGCTGCGGTTGGCCGGAACCGGGCAGGCCGCCAGCGCATGGGGTGTCTATGCGTTCTGGTCGTGGTGCCACAACGCCCCCGACCCGGCCGCCGCCCGCACCCACTGGGCGGCCGTTCGCCAGCGCATGCAGCCCCTCCTCGAGACCGACTATCCCTTCGACATCCGTCGCCAGGATGATTCCAAAACCGAGGCCGAAAAACTCAACGGCGATCTGGCCGGCATGATCGGGCTGGTCCGCCTGGCGCGGCTTAACGGCGATCGCCCGACCGAGACCATTGCCCTGTCCCGCCTGGCCCGCATGCTCGAATTGCGGGTCAATCTCGACCGCGTGAATCCGCGCATCCTGGAAAAAGCGGCCGCCACCAAAAGCTTGCACCTGAGCAAGCTCGCCCGATACGGCAACCTGGCGCCGGAGCTGGGAGAAGCCCTTCGGCAATGGACCGACGGCGTTGCGGCCATGCGGCTCCGGGATTTCCGGGAGGCGCGCAACGGGTGGCACCTGGCCTTCGGAGACCGGCTGGTCGGAGGCGAAAACTACACCAACCCGCCCGATTTTCCGCGATCGCTTTTCGTGGGGGCGCTCTGGATCGAGCAGATGTCCGGATCGACTCTCCTCGAATTCGTGGACGTGCCATGGTGCCGCGCCGATTATTTCTTTATCGAGCGCTGCGCGCTGGCCCTGTGGGCCGCCGGCGGCCGGCCATGGAACGTCTCGGTGCAATGATGGCGTCCGTGGATCGATCGGCGAGCGCGCTCTCCTGATCTGACAACCACCCGGATCGGGCGGCCGCCGAACGCGAGCGGAAAAAGATGGCCATCGACGGTCATTTCTCTTAAGATGGGAGCCACCATGAAAACTGCTTTTCCTTTTTCCACCCACTCGGCCGCGTCGGGCCCGATCACCGGGCTCTGGCGGGCTGTTCTCCTGAGCATCCTCCTGCTGAGGCTCCCTGCAATGGGAGCCGATCTCGATGGTCTGATCGGCTACTGGACGTTCCAGGAAGGCGCCGGCACCAACACAGCCGACCTGACCGCCAATGGGCTCAATGGCACGTTCGATAATGTCGCGACCTGGGGCGGCCCCGCCTGGACCAACAGCCCCTTCGGCGGCTCGGCGCTGAATTTTGACGGCGTGAACGACCGGATCACGATCGGCAATCCGCCGGCCCTTCAAATGACGGGGCCCATGACCTTGACGGCCTGGGTCTACGTGCGGACCTTTTCCAAAAACGGGCGGATCATCACCAAAGGCGGCGGCAGCGGACAGCGGAGCTGGGCGCTCAACGTCGAGAGCGGCACCACGCCGCCCAACACAGGCTCCTTTCAAATCGGCGGCACACCGACCACCACCTTCAGCGTTCACACCATCGACGCCATTCCGGCCCATCAGTGGATTCACCTGGCCGGGGTCTACATTCCCGGCCAGGCCATGCGCATTTACACCAACGGATTCCTGAACAACGAGGTCACCGCCGATGTCCCAGCCACCCAGAACAACAGCTCGCTCAATGTCACGATCGGCGCCCGCCCTTCGGGCAGCCCCGACACTCCGTGGGACGGCCTGATCGACGAGGTCCGCGTCTTCAACCGGGCGCTGACCGGGGAGGAGATCCAGGCGCTGCCGGAGCTGGTCCAGACACCGCTGACATTCGCCCGGCAGCCGGCGAGCCAGACGGTGGTGGAATTGCGGCCCGTGACGTTCACCGCCGCGGTCCAAGGACCGCCGCCTTACTTCATCCAATGGTACGAGAATGGCGTGCCTATCTTCGATGCCAACCGGTTCGAATACACGATTCCTTCCGCCACCTTGGACCTGGACGGGCGGCAATACTCGGTCACCGTCAGCAACCTCGCCTACGGGGTGTCCAGCACCAACGCCACGCTCCGCGTCAGCACCGACACCCAGCCGCCCACCGTCCTCTCCGCCGGCAGCGGAACGGGGATGTCCGTGGACATCTGCTTCAACGAACCCCTCGATCCGAACTCGGCCTACAACTTCAATTTTTACGAAGTCAACGGCGGAGCAACGGCCGTCGTCGGGGTCACGCTGCGCGAAGACGGCGCCTCGGTCAAACTCGATGTTTGGCCCTATCTGACTCCGGGCCCCGTGACGGTCAAGGTCACCTCGATCCAGGATCTGCTCGGCAACCCGATGCCGGCCGTGACCGCGGCGGGAACGGTGGCAGGCTTCACATCGATCGATCTCGGGTTCCCGTTCGCGCCGGGCTCGACCTTCTCGTGCCGTCCCGACGACTTCGACGTGACAGCGGGCGGCTCGGCCATCTGGGGCACAGTGGACAACGGCCATTTCGTCTATCGGGAGGCGTCCGGCGACTTCGACGTGAACGTTCGCGTGGCGAGCCTGACGCCAGTCAACAGCACTGCCCAGGCCGGCATCATGGTCCGGGAAACGGCCGATGCCGGCAGCCCCGCGCTCCACTTGCTCGCCAACCCGCCTCCGCCCAACGGACGGGGCTACGTCGAGGCCGGCTGGCGCTCGACGGCCGGCGGCAGCACTGCCAATTGGGGAACGACCTATACCACCGCCGTTCTGCCGGACGTCTGGGTTCGGCTCCGCCGCTGGGGAGATCTCTTCTCCGGCTTCTACAGCACCAATGGGCTTGACTGGGTCTGGATGGGACAGGCCGCCCAGACATTCGCCAATCCGGTCCTTCTGGGAATGGCGGCCAGCGCCCACAGCGATACGTCCCTCCCTACCCTGGCCCAGCTCCGCGGCTTCGCCAACACGGTGTTCAGCAACGCCACCCTCGCCGTCACCCAGCAGCCCGCCAGCACCTCCACCCCGCAAAACGCAAATGCCACGTTCGCCGCGGCAGCCGAGGGCGCCGGCGCCGCCCCCAGCGACATGGCGTTCCAGTGGCAGCGCGAGATTGGGGGCGCGTTCGTTGACATCCCCGGCGCCAACCTCGCTGCCTACACCTTCCAGGCCAAACCCGAAGACAACAATGCCCGCTTCCGGCTCCGCGTTCACTTCGCGGGTCTCACCCGGGAATCCGAGATCGCCACACTGACGGTCACGGAGGAGAAGACGCCGCCCACGGTGGATTGGATCCGGGCCCGGGGCATCCCGACTCGAGTGGTTCTTGCCTTCAGCGAGGCGGTGACGGCCGACAGCGCGGCGGCGGCCGGAAACTACGCCATTGTCGGCCCCGGCGGCGCCAGCGTGCCCGTCCTGGCTGCGGCGCTCGGAACGGATGCGCAGACGGTCACGCTGACCACCGATCCGATGACCGACGGGACCGCCTACACGCTGGTCGTCAACGGGGTCCAGGACCTGGCGGTCCCGCCCAACTCGGTTGTCCCGAACACCCAGGCGCCCTTCGATTACAGCAGCCTCGTCGGCCATTGGCGGTTCGAGGAAGGGGCCGGGCTCACCACCGCGGATGCGTCCGGCGGCGGATTCGACGGCACGCTGGTCAACGGGCCGGTGTGGGCAGCCGGCCTCGAAGGCCGGCACGCGATCGAGTTCGACGGCGCCGATGACCGGGTCGATATCGGCAACCCCGTCGAGATGCGAATCACCGGGCCGATGACACTGGCCGCATGGGTGTGGGTGGACACGATCTCGGGCAATGGCCGCATCGTCACCAAAGGCGGCGGGTCCGGACAGCGCTGCTGGTCGCTGAACGTCGAGAACACCGACAATTGGGCGCTCCAGGTCGCCAGCAGCGGAACCGTCAACGTCTCTCTCAATGTCCCCGGCATACTCACCGGCCAATGGATCCACGTGGCCGGCGTCTACGACCCGGCCGATATCGCAGGGCCTATCATGCGGTTCTACACCAACGGCGTCCTGGCCGGCGAGCGGACAGACAGCGTGCCCGCCGAACAGCACAACTCCTCGCTCGCCGTCGCGATCGGCAACCGCTCCGTCAGCGGCACCCCGTTCGACGGCAAGATCGATGACGTCCGCATTTACGCTCGCGCCTTGAGTGGCGCCGAGATCGCCGTCCTGGCGGCCCCGCCGGCCACGCCCGCCGAGTTTCTCCCGCCGGTCCGGATCGACAACCGGATCACTCTGGATTGGACCGGCAGCGGGCAGCTCGAGTCAGCGCCCGCTGTCGACGGCCAATGGACGCCTGTCACGCCCGCCCCTGCCCCGCCCTATTCGGTGGACATCGTCCCGGGCGAGAACCGGTTCTTCCGGATTCGCACCCCGTGATCCAGCGGGCCCGGGACGCCGCGGGCCCCCTTGGCAGGCTGACGGCAGAAAGCAAGAACCGCTGACGGCCGCCGGACGCAACTCCCTCCCTCCGCAAGTCACACGCGGGGGGAGGGAGAAGACCAGCTGCCGATGACCGCCCCTCTGCACCCTGTCGGCCGTTCGGTGAACAGTCCGGCTTGCCGGGCAGACGCGGCCGGCGCTAAAGTGAACGACATGCTGACCAGGATCAAGAACCGGCGCGCATCGGCGGACGGAAGGCCGATCGCCATTGTTGCCGCCCGATACAACGGCCGCTACGTCGAGGCGATGCTGCGGGCCGCACGGCAGGAGTTGAAACGGGCGGGAGCGCCTGTGGGATGGATCGTCCGCGTCCCGGGGGCATTCGAGATTCCGGTCGTGGCAGCCCACCTGGCGCGCCATCAGCTGACGCCCCCGGCAGCGGTGATCGCCTTGGGCGTCATCCTGCGGGGGGAGACCGCCCATGCCCAGTTGATTGCCGAGGGGGTGACCCACGCGCTGGCGCGCCTGCAGTGGGAGTCAGGTGTCCCCATCATCCACGGCGTGCTGCTGCTCGAAAACGAGTCCCAAGCGCGTGTCCGCTGCCTGGAGCGCGACCACAATCGGGGCATCGAGGCGGCTCGGACCGCGCTCGAGATGGCCGCGGTGATGCGCCGGCTCGAGTGAAGGGATCGCCTGGATCCCCCATCGCTGCGTCGAGTTTGGACGCCCGGGGCAAGGGGCTGTGCAAAAATTAATTCCGATTTTGCTGGAGGGGATTGGGCGGGCTGGCGAGGCGCGACGAGCGAGCATACCCGCGCGGTCTGTGAGCGAGGAGCAACAAAGCCAGCGCGCCCAAGGCACCCAGCCCTGCGGGGCGGGGCGGCGCCGGGCCATCTGCTTCGTTGCTCGGTCGGTCGAGTATCGCAGGGGGATACACTCCCTCCCTTGCGCCTCGCATCTGGCCCGGCGGCGCTCCCGCCAAAATCGGAAGTAATTTTTGCACAGACCCTAAGGGGCTCTTTCATCGCCCGAATGCAGGAGCTTGCGAGCTACCTTTCAGCCCTCATCCCCGCTTGATCAGGGATTTGTCGGCCGCGGCAGCCCGCCGTGTCGGACCTCGGGAGGCGTTCAGCCTTGGGGCGGCATGGCAGGCATCGGCGGTGCGATCTGGGTGGCGGCCGGCGATTTCGGCGGGAAGATCTTGTCGATCACGCCGCTCTTGATCTTGATGGCGGACCCGACGCATGCGAAGAGGATGGCCACGATCATAGCCAGGTTGAAGAGCGCTCGTTTCCAGCCGGTGCCGGCGGCCTCGCCGAGGTAGCTCCGCTTGTTGCTCATGACGAAGAACGTGATGTAGGCGATCGGCAGGAGGGTCAGGGCGACGGCGGACGCGGCCACGGGCATCCACAGCGGGCTCGGAAATGCCACGCCCAGGATCCCGATCGCGGGGAGCAGGGTGAACATCCGGTAGCGGCGGGTGGTGTAATCGAGCTTGAACATCTCGCAGCCGGTGAAGCCGCAGACCACCATGTGAGTGCTGATGGCGCCGCAAGCCATCCCGATGAAGCCCAGGTCGAGCACGATCCGCCCCAGGGACGATCCCAGGAGGCCTTCGAGGCTGCGCGCGGCGTCAACGGGCCTGAGGTCCGTGCGCAAAACGCCCGCGGCCGGATCGTAGACGGTGTTGGCCATGGCGATGATGACGAGGGAGGTCACGATCACGAACGGAAGAAACATCGAGCTGAACAGATCGTAGCGGGACAGCCCTTTATGGTGTTTCCCCCAGCCCTTGGCCAGCAGCGAATACGGATAGAGGAAGGTCATGTTGATCCCCACCGCGGCGCCCACGGCCCCCAACACCAGCGTCAAACCGTCCTTGCCCGATGGAATCGTGAAACCGAAAAAGCCCCGCCACAGCGCACCCCAGTCGACCCCGGTCTTGATCACCACAAACAGGAACGCGAGAATGATCAGCCGGATCACCCAGCGCAGGAACGTCTCGTAGATCCGGATGCCGCGAGTTCCGGCCCCGTAATTCCAGGTCACCACAATGCTCATCGCCAGGATGGCTGCACCGCCGGCGAACTTGACCAGATACGGGATCGCGGTGGGATCTGCGGGCACGCCAGCCAGCGTGGCCAGATCCCAGATCGCCGCCCCAGCCAGACCGTATTGCGGGAAATGCCAGATGATCGACGCCACGATCGATCCCAGAGCCCATAGAAAAGGGACGGCCGGATGGAGTTCGCGCGCAAAAGCCCCATAAGGCCGCTCGCCGGTGGTCAGGACCACGTTGCCCAGGGCGCCCATCATGATGATGCCCAAAAGCATGGCGACAGGCTGGACCCAGAGCAGCGCGTAGCCGAAGGACGCTCCGGCCATGACGGAGGCGGCGGCGCTGCCCGCCCCGAGCGTCATGGCGCTCTGGAGCCAGGCCGGCCCCGTCAGCTTCGCGTAGCCGCGGATGCGCGCCAGAAAAGGTTGTGTCGCGAGCTGCTGGAGATGAGCTTCCTCCTGCCGCAGTTTTCCCGGATCCCATCGGCTCGCCATGGGGAGACCGACGTTCTTCTTGTTCTCGGATTCACTCATGCAGGCATGATGCCGGACCGTTGGCCATCCGACAATGAAATCGTGTGGCCTTTGCGGAGAGGCGCAGTATTGACTGGCTGAGAGGGGCGGATTAATGTGCGCGCCATTCACGGGACACGCGGGATGCACTCCCGAGACCGGGTCTGTGGGTGGTGGATTTCGAAGGCGGCGCCCGCCGGCCTGGCCGGCGGGCTCATGAAGGGAAACGATATGAGCAAGTTTGCCATGAGGTTGGACCGTCGAGGTTTTTTGCGTGCAGCCGGGGCGGCGGCGACCGCCTTCGCGGTGGCGCCGCGGTCGGCGGTGGCCGCGAGCGGCGCCAATCCCCCGAGCGAGAAGCTGAACATCGCGGGCATCGGAGTCGGCGGGATGGGCGCGGGCGATATCGATGCCGTGGCGCCCCAGCACAATGTGGTTGCGTTGTGCGACGTGGACCAGCGCCGGTCCGCGGAGACTTTCAAGAAATACCCCCAAGCGCGCGCCTACCGCGATTTCCGGAAGATGTTCGACGAGATGGAGAAGGAGATCGATGCGGTGGTGGTCGCCACGCCCGACCATTGCCATGCGGTGGCAGCGATGGCGGCCATCCGCCGGGGCAAACATGTGTATTGCGAAAAGCCGCTGGCCCATTCGGTTTTCGAGGTCCGCGAGCTGATGCGGGCGGCCAAGGAGCACAAGGTCGTCACCCAGCTCGGCAACCAGGGGCACTCCTACGACTCGATCCGCGATTTTTGCGAATGGGTCTGGAGCGGCGCGATCGGCAAGGTGCACACCATCCATGCAGGATGCACCGCGGTGAACTCGGGCATCAGCCAGCTGCCGCGCCTCAAGGAGACTCATGCGGTGCCGCCCACGCTCGAATGGGATCTCTGGCTGGGGCCGGCGCAGCCCCGCCCTTATCATCCGGCCTATCTGCCGGGCGCCTGGCGGGGGTGGGTGCCGTTTGGCAACGGAACGATCGGCGATTGGATCTGCCACGTCGTCGACCCTGTTTTCTGGGCGCTGGACCTGGGGGCCCCGGCCACAATCCAGGCTCAGGTCAAGGATTACGATCCCAAGATCCAGGGCGACGCGTTCCCCCAGGGAGAGATCATCACCTTTGAATTTCCCGCCAGGGGCCAGCGCGGCCCGGTGATCCTTCACTGGTACAGCGGCACCGAGCGCATTCCGCGGCCGCCCGAGCTGGACAAGGAGGATCGCGATGTCGGGACCGGCGCGGTGGTGATCGGCGACAAAGGCGCCATCGTCTATGGATCCCACGGGGCTGGCGGGGTGCGCCTGATCCCCCAGGAGCGGATGGATGCCTTCCAGCGCCCGGCGAAAACCATACCCCGGGTGCCGGGGCATCACCAGAACTGGCTTCAGGCGATCCGCAATGGCACGCAGGCGGGTTCGGATTTCTCGTATGGCGGCCCGCTGACCGAGCTTGCGATGCTCGGCGTGATCGCGATCAAGATGCCCGGCGTCAAGCTGGAGTGGGACGCCGAGCACATGCGATTCGCCAACTCGCCCGAGGCCAACCAGCATCTGAACCCTCCGTATCGGGCAGGGTGGGCTTTGTAGCCGGAGACGCCGGATCGAGCGATCGGGCTGTTGAACGCCGGCGGGCAGCCCGGCGCTTCCGCCCCTCTCCCCGCATCCTCACACGGCCACCGTCTCGCCCGGACCGGGCTGGACGACTCGAATGCCGGGATAGCGGCGATGGATCTCCGCCGCAAACCACTGGATCGAGGCGGGATTCCCATGGCCGAGGACAACGACGCGGGGATCCACCTCGCCGACCCACTCGAGCATTGCCTCGCGGTGCGCGTGGGCCGTGAGGTCGAACCGTTCGAGCTCGCAATGGCAGGCGACGGGGGGCTGCCGTGGATGGAACAGGAACGGCTGGCCGGGGGGCGCAGCCTGGAGGCGCCCCGCCGGCGTGTCGGGATCGGCGTAGCCGACGAAGAAGATCGCGTGGCGGGGCTCGGCAAACAGGCGGCGGGCGATCTCGTGCGACGCGGTATTTTCGCTCATCATGCCGGCGGTGAGGACGAAGAGACGGCTCCCGGCCAGCTTCATTTGTTCGGCCTGCTGTCGTTCGAGCACGATGATCGGCAGAGCCTCCGTCAGCTTGAGGCCGCTCTGCTGGCGATGGGCGCGGTGGGCTTCGAGGTCGTACATCTCGGTGAAGACACGGCCCAGCCCGCTGATATAGACCGGCTGCTTTTTCAGACGTCGGGACCTCATGAGCAGGGCCAGGAGCGCCAGGATCTCCTGGGTCCGCCCCAGGGCGAAGGTGGGGATGAGCACGCTGCCCTTGCGGCCGAGCACGCGCTGGATGGCGGCGGCGAGGCGGTCGATCTCCTTCTCCCGCGAAAAACCGGACGGCATGGCGCGGTCCCCCCGCGTGGTCTCCATGATGAGGACGTCGGCGCTGACATCGTCGAATCGGGCGCCCCGAAGCAAGGTCTGGTCATGGAAACAGACGTCTCCGGTGTAGAAGAGCGTCTCCGCGCGCCCGCGCAGGAGGATGCCTGCCGAACCCAGCGTGTGGCCTGCGTCGAAGAACTCGAGCGTGGGCGACGGCAATCCGGAGCGGATTTTGGCGAATGCGGCCCACTCGATCTCGCGGTTGTAACGGAATCCCTGGAAGCGGGGGGCGAGCTCGTCGACCTCGGTGTGCGTGTAGAGGGGGTAATCGGCGATACCCAGCTCCTCGCGCTGGCGGGTCATGACGTTCACCGAGTTATGGAGGACTCGCTCGACGAGGAAATAGCTCAGATCCGTCATGAGGACATGGGCTTTGGGGAACTGGCGAAGGGCGACCGGCAGGGCGCCGACGTGGTCGTGGTGGCAATGCGAGATGGCGACGGCGTCAGGCGGGGCGGCCCGGAGAAGCGCGAGAAGTGGCAGCCCCGCGCGGCCCTCGCGCTTGGGATGAATGCCGGCATCGAGGAGGATGCGGTGGCCATCGATCTCGACATGCCAGCCGCTGGCACCGATGTCGCTGCCCGGATTCAGATTCATGATGCGCATCGGAATCAAGATGCCATGAAACCGGAAGCCTGTCAGGCGCAAGACTGCGGGCTGAATCTGTTTGCCTTTTTCAGGCAAGGGGCTTGAATAGCCCCGGAGAAAAACTGCACGGGAGAAGCCACAATATGAGCGACGCTTTGCGAACCATGTCCGCCGAGGAATTTGCGCGGCGGTTGAAGATGATGTGCGAGCATCCGGACAGCCGATTCGCCTTTTTCCTGGGGGCGGGCTGCTCGGCCAGCTCGGGGATCCCGGCCTCGGCGGGCCTGGTGCGCAACCACTGGCTGCCCCGGCTGCGGGATCTGCGGGCGCCCCGCCGGCGGGATCTGGAGGCGTGGGCCAAGGAAGTGCTCCCCGCGCACGACCCGCAGGACGCCGCGGCTGCCTACGGCCCCCTGATGCAGGAGCTCTTCCTGCTGCCCGAGGAGCGGCAGCGGGAGATCGAGTCGCTCTGCGACGGCAAGTTCCCCGGGTTCGGATACGCAGTGCTGGCCAGCCTGATGACCCAGTCCGGCGGCAGCTTCAATGTCGCGCTGACCACCAACTTCGACGACCTCATCTCCGATGCCCTCTACCTGTTCACATCGGTCCGGCCCCTGGTCGCCCCGCACGAGTCGCTGGGGACCTACCTCCGGCCCACTCGAACCCGGCCGCTGATCGTAAAGCTGCACGGCGACCACTGCCTGGCGCCGCTCAACACCCCGCGCAGCACCGACGATCTCCGCCGCGATGTCGACAAGCGGATCCGCTCGGTCATTCGCGACCGCGGCTTGATCTTCATGGGCTACGGCGGACGGGACGAGGGCATTGCCCGGATGCTGTCCGAGCTGACGGAGGAGGCACTGCCGCTGGGAGTGTACTGGGTGGGGGATCAGGAGCCCCAAGGGGCGATCCGGCCCTGGCTCGAGAGCCGGCGGGCGGTCTGGATCCAACAGCGCGACTTCGACGAGTGGATGCTGCTGCTGCGGGACGTCTTCGGCCTGCCGCACCCGGACAGCAAGCGGTTCGACCATGTGTTCCTCAAATACACCGGCACCTATCAGAGCCTCTCCCAGCGGATCGGATCGCTGGGCGAGAACGAGCCGGGCGTCGAGGCCCTCAAGGAGGCCGTGCAGCGCGCCGATGCCACCTTCCCCGACTGGTGGGCGGTCGAGCTCGAAGCCGAACGGCTTAAGGGGATCGATCCGGCCAAGGCGGACGCGGTCTACCAGAAAGGCATCGAGCAGTTCCCCAACACGGCTCCCCTCCTCAACAGCTACGCCAACTTCCTCCGCGATTACCGCAAGGACAACGTGCGCGCCGAGGAGCAATACCAACGCGCGCTGGCCGCCGACCGCGGGAACCCCGAGGTCCTTCAGCACTACGCCTTCTTCCTCTCCCGAGTCCGCAAGGACCAGGAACGAGCCGAGGATCTCTACCAGAAGGCCCTGGCGCTGGATCCGAACAACCCGCGTCTCATTGCCACGTTCGCCGGGTTCCTGGCCCGCATGCGCCGCGATGTCAAAAGGGCCGAAGAACACTACCGGCGGGCGCTGGCGATCGACGCCGCAGATCCCTACATCCAGGCCAGCCACGCGGGGTTCCTCCTCGCCCAAGGCCGCGATCCCGAAGGGCTCGAGGCCCTGGCCCGCGTCTTGAGCCAGTCCGGTCTTCAGGAAACACCGAACCTCGCCCTCGAGTGCTGGTTCTACCAGCTGGCCCATGGGCCAGCCGACGCGCGCGGCCCCGCCCTGGGCCTGCTCAAGAAGTCCATCAAGGCCGGCCGCCGGCGCTCCGGATTGCTCCTGGCCCAAAATATCACGCGGGCCCGGCACAACGGGCACCCGGAATCTCCCTGGCTCGAGAAGCTGGCGGCCGTCCTCAACGACGAAGGCCCGGCCAGCCTGCTCGATGACTGGCCTGCGTGGAAGGCGGCCTGAGGAATCCCGGCGCGCGGCCCGATCGCGCGCAAGGGGCCAGAATCTTCGCCCGCAGCCGGCCGCCAGGCCTCACCTCGATTTGTCCGGCGATGCTGCCGGGGAGGAGGCCGGAGCCACGCGGGAGGATCGACGGGGGGCGCGCGGCTGGCTGGGGAGGTAGAGGGTGAACCGCGCCCCACAGCCGGGAGCGGAGTGGCAATGGATGGCGCCCCGGGCGGCTTTGACCAGCCAGGAGATGATCGAGAGGCCCAGCCCTGTTCCCTGGTGATTGGGCTTGGAGGAGAAGATCGTGTTGAAGATCTGGGGCATGGCGCCGGGGAGAATGCCCGGCCCGTTGTCCTCCACCGTCAGGGAAAGCATCGGAAGCGCATTCGCGAAACCATCCAGGTTGATCCATCGGTCGTGGGGTCCGTCCACCATCGCGGAACCGCGGACCGGACCGGATACCTGGCGGGTAAAGATCCTGACACGGTGAGGTTTCTCGGTCGCCTGAAGCGCATTCAGCCCCAGGTTCAGCAGGATCTGGGTCAAGTCGGTCGGATTGATGAGGACCTGGCGATCCCGGCGCGGCAGCTCGATATGGATTGCATGCGTTCGAGCGGCAGGATGGAGCTGAAACAGCTGGCGGAGGTTCTGAAGCACGCTGCAGAGGGAGCTCAGATCGCTCTCGAGAGACCGCTGGAGCAGGAAACGGAGGTAGCGGCGGGATATGTGGCCACAGTGCTCGATCTGCCGCGTGATGAAGGAGAGACGATTCCGGATGTCCTCGATGTCACCGGCCCTGAGCTCGGAACGGCTGGCCAGCTGGTGAAGCAGGATGTCCACCGAGCCCGATATGACGCTGAGTGGGCTGTGGATGTCGTGGAGAATGCTGGCATAGACCTGCTCCTCCGAGCCGGAAAAGTCGGCCCGCATCTGAAACCGCTGGATCTCGTCCTTGAGCCGGAGGATGTGCTGCTTGTCGTACCGTCGCTCTTCGGATTGCGTCTTGCGCTCGACGGCTTTGGCGACGGCGGCCCGCATCGCATGGACCTCGAACGGCTTGCAGAGATAGTCGGAAGCGCCAAGTCGAATCGCTTCCTGAGCGGTCTCGAAGTTGTTGTAGGCGGTCAGTATGATCACCTCGATATCGGAGTCGATCTGCTTGAGGCGATCCAGCACCTCCATCCCGGACATATCGGCCAGCCGGATGTCCAGAATGACGGCGTCGACCGGAGTGCGGCGGGCGAACTCGATGGCCTGCCGGCCGTCCTCGACCGTGAAGACCCGGTAACGATCCTCGAAGATGATGCGCAGCGACTGCCGGGGGCCCTCCTCATCGTCCACGACCAGCAGCGTGCGCGGGGGCAGCCCGTCCGACGGAACCACGGCGCCCGCAAAGGGTCTTTTGGGAGCATTCCGATCAGGCATGGCGGGGAGCGGTGCGGTCTATTCGCCGGCCAGCAATCGATCCCAGAGCCGGTCGTTGAGCAACACCTTGTCCAGGACCTCTCGTTCGCAGGCTTCGGGGCTTCGGGCGCTGGGCTGGGTCGGCAGATGGATGCGGAAGAGGCTGCCCGGATCGCAGTTCTCGACCTGGATGCGCCCGTTGTGGTGGTGGATGATGAAGTAGCACGCCATCAGGTTGACGCCGTAGAGCTGAGGATCATCGCTCCGAATGAAGAAGGGATCGAAGATCGCGCGCAAGGCATCCTTGGGCAGGCCGGGACCGTTGTCCTGAACTTCCAGAAGGATTTCCGGCGGCTGGCCCGAGGCGGCAGGCAGCAATTCCGCCCGCAGATCGATCCGGCTGCCCGCAGGTAGCATCAGGCATTCGTCTTCGAGCAGAAGCTCGAACAGCCGGTCGAACTTCGCCCGCTCCACACACAACGGCGGCAGCGAAGTCGGAACCTGGCTGCAGATGACAATCTTCTTCTCGGCGCGCTGAGCGTCGACATGCTGAATCGCCGCCTGGATCACCTGGTCGAGCTGGACTTGGTCCGGGTAGGGAGCATGGGGATCGGGGGCAAGGTCGCCCAGGTCATTGAGCATCGAGGTGATGCGTTTGACCTGATGCTGGACCTGGAGGTAGAAATCGCGCCAGAATTGCGGGTTCCGGAGGGACTGGACATCGACGCGCTCCTCCTGGAGCTTGGCTGGCGCCAGATCCAGGAAGGTGCGGACAGCGACGAGGGCATTGCGGACGTAGTGGCCCAGGCCCGCAGCGAGAACGCCCAGGCTGATCACCCGGTCGGTGATCATGAGATTATGGAGCGCCGTGAGCTTCTCGCGCAGGAGCGCGTCGCGCTCGCGCTGGACGATGAAGAACTCGAGGCCGCGCTTGAGCGTGGTCTCGAGCTGGGGGATATCCCACGGCTTGGTCACATACTTGTAGATGGCGCCCGTGTTCACCGCCTGGATCGCGGCCTCCATGTCCGCATAGGCGGTGCAGAGGATGCGGATGATCCGAGGCTGGAGCTGCCGGGACCGCTCGAGAAACTGGACGCCCTTCTCCCCCGGCATGCGTTGATCGGTCATGAGGATCCCGATCTGGTCGGGGTGGGCCTCCAGAAGACGGACGCCTTCCTGCGCGCTGGGGGCGGTCAGTATCCGAAATTGATCGCCGAACGCCCGGAGAAAGTACTTGAGCGACTTCTCCTCATCATCCACATAGAGAATGGCGTACTTTTTATAGTCGTAGAAGCTCTGCATAGCACCCGTTTCGTTATGGCTGCGGCCATTATTCTGTCTCTTTTCGCGGAAAATCCAAGGCAAATTCGCAGAACCGGTTCACCTCGCTCTGCACTCGGATCTCGCCGTGATGTTCGCGCATGATCTGGTAGCAGATGCTCAGGCCCAGGCCGGTGCCTTCCCCCACGTCCTTGGTCGTGAAGAACGGCTCGAAGATCTTGTCGACATTCTCCGGCGCGATCCCCAGCCCGTTGTCACGGACCAGGATCAGGTCATGGTTGCCGTCAATCCGGCTTTGGATCCAGACGAGAGGCTGCTCGCCGTTCGGGAACACCTTCTTGCGCAACGACTGGACGGAATTCTGCAGGAGGTTGATGAGGACCTGCAGGATGCGATTGCGGTCGGCGTAGATGCGGTGACAGGTCTCGAGGTCCAGCTCGATCTGGATGCCGTTCTTGATCTCATGGCTGAGAAAACGGGTGGCCATGGCGACCAGGGAGGCCACCTCGATGGGCTCAGCCTGGGCGCCCTGGGGGTGGCAGAAGGCGCGAAGGTCCGAGACGATCACCTTGATGCGTTCCGTCCCCTCTTCGATGTCGTGCAGGATCTCGGATGCCTCGGGCCGGGACTCGGCGGGCAGACACGCCAGGCGCGACTTCAGGAAATGGATGCCGGTGAGGACGTAATTGAGGGGATTGTTGATCTCGTGGATGATGCCGGCGCTGAGGCGGCCCAGGGAGGCCATCTTCTCGTTTCGCACCAGCTGGGCTTCGGTCTCCTTGAGCTGATCGACCAGGGCCTCCAGGCGCTTGTTCTGGGTGGTCAGGCGGCGCTCGTACTCGTGGGCGCTCATGAGATTGGTCAGCCGGACGTAGAGCTCGGTCGAGGAGAATGGCTTCGTGAGGAAATCGTTGGCGCCGGCGGCCAGCACGGAGATCTTGGTCCGCTCGTCGGCGCGTGCGGTCAGGATGAGGATGGGGAGATTCCGCGTGGCGGTGCGCTCCCGTATCTCGCGGCAAACCTGCAGGCCGTCTTTCTCGGGCATCATCATGTCGCAAAGGACCAGGTCGGGGAGGAACTGGACGATCTTGTCGATGGCCTGCTGTCCATCGATGGCCTCCAGGACCTCGAACTGGGTCTCGAGCTGCGACCGCAGGAAGCGAAGCATGTCGGGCTCGTCGTCGGCGATCAGGATGCGCGGGCGGGCGCCCGCCGCCGGCCCGAGAGGCAGCTCCTTGCTCTGGGCGCTGGACTGGACAGTGACCATGCCGGGAAAGAACTCGGCCCGCCGATAGAGAGCGGCGAGCCATTCCGCCTGGGGAGCGCCCGCCGGCGCGTCCGGAGCCGCGGTCGAGACAGCCGCCGCTTCCGCCGCTTGCGGGGCCGATGCGGGGACGGCATCGGATCCCATCTCGGGAGCCGCGCCGGGGACGGTCTCCGGCGCGGCGGGCGGGAGCGGCTCCAGGAAAGGCAGCGAGAATCCGATCGTGGTGCCCTGCCCTACCGTGCTGTCGGCGCGGATCTCGCCGCCTTGCGCCTCGACCAACTCCTTGACCAGCGCCAGCCCGATGCCAAGGCCCTGATACTTTCGGCGCGAGGACGTGTCCACCTGCCAAAACCGGTCGAAGATGAACGGGAGCTGCTGGGGTGCGATGCCGATCCCCGTGTCGCTGACCTCGCAGCGCCAAAAGTCATCCTGGCGATGCGCCCGGAGCCTGATGCGCCCCCCGGCAGGGGTGAACTTGATCGCGTTGAAAAGGAGGTTGAGGATGACCTTCTCGAGCTTGTCGCGATCGGCCAGCACGCGGGACAGCGGAGGTTCCACGCCGATCTCGAGCCGGACCCGCTTGTCCATGGCGGCGTGCCGGAGCTCGTTGCCAAGGCCCTGGAGGAATTCGCGGAGCTCGATCGGCTCGCGCCGGATCTCCAGGGCGCCGGATTCGATCCGGACAAGGTCCAGGAGGTCGTTGATCAGCTTGAGGAGGCGCATCCCGTTGGCCTGCATGGTGAGCAGCCAGTCGCGGGCCTGGTTGTCCAGCCGGTGCCGCTTGCTGTGAATGAGCGTCTCCAAAGGCGCCAGCAGGAGAGTCAGCGGAGTGCGCAGCTCGTGGCTGACATTGGCGAAGAACCGGCTCTTGGTCTCGTCCATCTCGAGCAATTTCCGATTGCTCTCCTCGAGGCGCTGCCGGCTTTGATCCAGCTCGAAGCGCGACTGGAATTCGCGGCGGCGCAGATGGCTGTGGTAATGGCTCCCGACCATGACGATCAGGCCCGTGACGACCAGGAAATAGAGGTTATTGACGAGCGCGCCGGAGTTCAGCGTGCGGTGCTGCTCGTAATTCACCACGCAGGCGGTGAGATACATGAGCACCACCAGGGCAAAGGCGATGAAGCTCTGGCGGATTGTCCAGTGGGCGATGATCGCCACGACGAGCAGGACCAGGTTCAAGCCCGCGTAATACGGGGAGCTGGCGCCGTCGGTGACCATGATCATCCATGCCATGAACCCGGTGGGAAACATGGCCAGCGTGATGCCCAGGATCCGGTGGTAGCGCTGGCCGATCGGGCTGACCACCAGCATCCAGAAAAGGCCGATCAGGACCGAGCAGAGCAGCCGCAGCTGGAGGAAATGAGACCACTCGGAGCGATAGACCGCCAGATCGAGGACCGTGCCCGCAGGCATGAGGAGGACGCCGACGAAACAGCCGACCTGAAGGTTGCTGACCGTCAGCTCGCGGTTGTATTCCTGAAACGCGCGCTGGCTCTCCTCGATGCGCATGGAGGCAGTCTCAGGCATGGCCGGGCCTCCGGACCTCGAGGAAGACGTTGACGGCAGTGGGATCGCACGTGACCTGGCAGGCGTCCGCAGGGGCCTGAGCGGGGGCGAGATCCCGGACCTCGGCCGGGCTGCGGCAGATCAGATGCCATTCCAGCAGGTATTCCATCGAGTGCCGAAACGGCTTGGACGCGTCGACGTTGGTGGCCAGAAGCAGGCCTCCGGGCGCCAGCATCTCGTAGAAGATATCCGACAGCCGCTTGCAGATCCGGTCGGACATGTAGTCGAAAAGGCCCGCGCAATAGATGAAATCGTAGGCGCCCCCCTCGCCCTCATCGCTCGCATGGCTCGACTCCTTGAGCACCTGATGCACCGACTTCTTGACGAGGTGGATCGGGGTCGATCGATGGTAGCGCTGGCAATAATCGCCCAGGATTTGCCGCGTGAACTCGATGGTCTCGTCGTTGAAATCCAGCAGCGTGAATTCCGCCGCCTCGCACTCGGGATGCTGGGCCAGAAAATTCTGGATTTCCTGGGCGGGGCCGCAGCCCAGGTTGAGAATGCGGGCCGGGCGCCCGAGCCGGGCAACCCGCCGGGTCTCCTCCACCAGATGCCCGGTCAGGACGCGAATGCGGTTCCGATGCGCCTCGGCGGGGGGGTTCTTGAGGAAACAGAGGTTCATGATCTTCGCGAAAAGCGACGAGGCATCCCGAAGGGGATCGCCGAGGATCATGTTCACCATCTCGTAGTCGCCGGCATAGCCCAGGGGCTTCTGATAGGTGCGGTAGACGAACGGGGAACAGAGCAGCAAGGGGTGGAGCTGCCGGCGGGCATACGCCCGGTGCGCCGGACGCATCTCCTCCCCAACCGAATCGGCCACCTCATCGAAACGGGTAAACCAGGACATCATGAGGGGAACCATGGGCTCTTGAAGCTGATCGACCACCTCCCGCTCGCGAAGATCCCGATTCCCCTCCGGATCGGCCCGGATGCTCAGCTCGACCTGCTCAAGCCAGCGGCGAAGGTCCACCAGCAGCGTCTGGAGGTCCGAGACCAGCACCTTGAACGCGGCCGTCACGCTCCGCATCTTCTCCCACTCCTGGATGAAGGCCGTGAACTCCTGGCGCAGCCGGCCGGGAGTCATCAGGGGCGTGAATAGATCGACCTCCAGCCACGCCTCATCCAGCGCAGCCTCCAGCACGAGAAAGATGCCCGCGTTGACCAGCTTGCTCACCACCGCCCGGCCGTGGTAGACCATCCGCTCGTTGATGATGATCCGGAAATCGCTCAGGACCTCCGACAGCTGGAGAATGCTGAACGGATTGTAGACCTCGAAGACGACTTCGTAGTGCGTGAGCCGCAAGGGCGTGGCTCGGATCTCCGCGCCCTGGCTGTTGCGGAATACGATAACGGTGTCCCGCGTGCTGGTTTGGGCCGCCAAAGGTTTTGTGTCCATAGACAACGGCGCGGCCGAAGACACCTAAAAACTGACCGGCCAGACTCCGCCACGGCGTTCGACAATGGCATTAAGCCATTCGCCCGCGCTCATGCAAAGCCAATTCCACCGCACGCTCTCGGCGCCGGCACGCCATGGCGAGCCCCGGCGATTCGGTGGTTGAGTAATCCAGCGCCAGCCGCCAGGATCCTGCGCCGGATGAAAACGGTTTTCGAATGGCCCCACCAGGTGGCTGCCGACGAAACGGACGAGCTGGGCCACGCCAACAACGAAGCCTATCTGCGCTGGATGAACGCCGCCGCAGTCGCCCATACCACCGCTCTCGGCTGGCCGCCGCACGCCTACCTGAACCAGGGCCAGGGCTGGGTGGTTCGCCGCCACGAGATCGAATACCTGCGCCCCGCCCAGCCCGGCACGGACCTCGTGGTCCGCACCTGGGTTCGTGCCATCGATCGGGCAACCTCCTTGCGCTGCTACGCGATCGCGCGCCGAACGGATCAGGCCCTCCTGGCCCGGGGCCAGACTCTATGGGCCTGGATCCACTTCGGCACCGGCCGGCCCGCCCGCATCCCCCCCGCCGTCAGCGCCGCCTTCCCTGTCCATCCCGAGGACGTGTTCGCCGGCCGCCACCCGGCCGGATCGGACACCCAGCGGTCGTGACATTGCGATCTCCCTGGCCTCGATCTGCTTCCATGCCGCGGCAGAGCGCCGCCCCGCCCGCCGGCGAAAACGGCCGTCGGTTCGCTGGCCATCAAGGGCCGGTCACGCGGGAGGACAGCCCTTGGCGTGAAGGACCCGGACGGCCTTGCCCTCGGTTCGAGGCAATCCCCCCGGCGGAAACACGTCGCCTTTCGGGCTGAATCCGAGCTTTTCCTTCAGATGCTTTTCGACCATAAACCCGGTCACGCCGGGCTCGGCCTCGACATTGACCCGCAAATCGCGGACGCCCTCGTAATCCTCGACAATGATCTGGTAATGGGAGAGCACGCCGGGGATCTCCATGAGGGCCTGCTCGACCTGGCGCGGGAAGAAATTGACCCCTTTGATGATCAGCATGTCATCGACCCGACCCGTGATCCGATCCAGCCGCAGATGGGTCCGGCCGCATTCGCAGCGCTCCCGGCTCAGCACCCGCGTCAGGTCGCCCGATCGGAATCGGATGATGGGCATCGCCTCCCGAGTCAGGGAGGTGAACACGACCTCGCCCGTCTCGCCATCGGGCCGGGGCCGCCCGGTGACGGGATCGACGATCTCGACGATGTAATGGTCCTCCCAGACATGGATGCCGCAACGGGACGGACAATCCATGCCTGTTGTGCCCACCCCGCCGGTCTCGGTCATGCCGTAGATGTCGAACGCCTCGATGCCCAGCCCGTTCTCGATCTTCTCCCGGAGGCTGTCCGAGAACGTCTCCGCCCCGAAGATACCCACCTCGAGCGATGGCAGGTCCAGCTTCTGCTCCTGGAGAACCTCCATGATCCGAATGCCGTAGGAGACCACCCCCATCAGGCCTTTGACCCCGAAATCGCGGATCATTCGGATCTGGCGCAGGGTGTTGCCCGACCCGGTCGGCACCACGAACATGCCCGCCTTGCGCGCGCCGTGGTAGAAGCCGAACCCGCCGTTGAACAGCCCGAACGATGGCGTGATCTGGATGGCGTTCCCCTGATCCAATCCCGCCATCCGATAGCACCGCGCCATGCACTCGGCCCACTGGTTCAGGTCCGCCTCGGTGTAGACCATGGACACCGGCGTGCCGGTCGATCCCGAGCTCATGTGGACCTCGCGCAACCGACCCCGGTCGACCCCCAGCATGCCCAGCGGATAGGCTACCCGGAAATCCTCCTTGCCGATGAACGGCGCCTGGCGGAGGTCGTCTGCATCCGCGATGTCCCCCGGCTCGAGCCCTGCCCGGTCGAACCTCTCCCGATAGAAGGGACTGGATGCGTAGACCCGCTCGACCAGGCCTTTCAAGCATTGCGATTGCCACGCCGCGAGCTCGTCGCGCGACATGGTCTCCGCCCGCTGGTTCCAATAAAGATTCATACCGGTCGTGGCCCGAGGCGCACCTGGATGTTTCGATGCCATGGTTTATTCCATCAGCCGCCACTGCCCATCCTTGACCTCGATCATCACCAGGGAATCCACCCCCAGCCCGCAATGGTCCGTGGCGGACATGTTGTAGATGCCGCTCACCCCGACATAATCCCGGGTGTTCTCGATCGCGTCGCGCAAGGCCGCAGGCTCGGTCCCCACCTTCTCCATGGCCCGAAACACCAGCTGCACCGCATCCCAGGCATAGCCTGAGTGCGTGCTGACCTCGCCCAGCTTGCGGCGCTGATACTCGCGCACGAAATCCTGCACCCCCGCCCGCTGCCGGTCGCTCTCAGGCAGTTGGCCGGCCACCATTAGCTTGGTGGAAGGCATGCAACTGCCGTTGGCCGCCTCCCCCGCCAGCTTGAGGTAGATCGGATCCGGCTGCCCATGGCACTGAAACAGGGGGATCCGGATTCCGGCCTGCCGCGCGTTTCGGGCCACCACAGCGCCGCCGGGCCCGATGGTCCACACCACGACCGCCGCGGGGCGCGCCGCCGCCAGCTTGCCCAGCTGCACTGTCATGTCGGCATCGAGAGGATCGAACGACTCCCGCGCCACGATCCGAATCCCGAACCGGGCCGCGAGCGATTGGAGATCCTGCTCGCCTTCCTGGCCAAACTTGTCGCCGGCGGCCAGGATCCCGACCGTGGCCAGCTTGCGCCCCTGCAGATGGGCGTAGAGCCGCTCGACGGCGGTGCTCGTCCGCTGCGGCGTCTTGAAAACCCATTTGCGAGCGGGCACGACCGGGGCATCCCCGCCCACGCATGCCACCATGGGGACGCCCGCGTCCTCGATGGTCTTCATGCAGGCCATGGCCGCGCCGGTCGTGGTGGGGCCGATGACCGCCGCCACCTTGTCGCGATCGAGCAGCCGCCGCAGGGCCACGACGGCCTGGGCAGGCTCGCTCTGGGCATCTGCCACCACCAGCTCGATCCGCCGGCCCTGCAGGCCCCCTTGCTCGTTGAGCCGGTCCACCACCATCTGGGCCACCCACAGGGTCGGCTGGCCGATGTGCTGGGCCTTGCCCGACAGGTCGAACAAGCCGCCGATGCGAATGGCCTCGGCCGCCGTCAACGACGACGCCATCATCGCCGCGGCCGCCACGACTGCCAGCTTTTCATGTTTCTTCATAATCACTCCGATCCAAGATAAGCGCGCGCGATCGCCTCGGACGCCCGCAGCTCCGCGACCGTTCCATCGAATATCACCCGGCCGGTTGCCAGCACATAGGCCCGGTCGGCAGCCTGGAGCGCGGCGCGCGTATTCTGCTCGGCCAGGATAACCGCTAGGCCATCGGCTTTCAATCTCCGGATCCGCGCCAAAATCTCCCCCGCCACCAGCGGCGCCAGGCCGGTCGACGGCTCATCCAGCAGCAGAACCCGGGGGCGGGCGACCAGGGCGCGCGCCAGCGCCAGCATCTGCTGCTGGCCCCCGCTCAGATGCGCCGCCGGAATGTCCCACCGTTCCGCCAGGGCCGGAAACACCCCCGCCATCTCGTCGATCCTTTCCTCCAATTCACGGGCGGATCCCCGGCGGGCAAACCCGCCCAGCCGCAGGTTGTCGCGAACGCTCATCCCGGGAAACAGCCCGCGTCCTTCGGGCACGAGGGACAGCCCGGCCGCCGCGATCCGATGCGCCGGCCACCCGGCCAGATTCCGCCCTCCGACCAGCACCCGGCCGTCCCACGGCCGGAGCAGGCCGGCGATGGCCCGCAGCAAGGTGCTCTTGCCCGCCCCGTTCGCGCCCAGCAGCGCCACCACCTCGCCAGCCCTCGCGCTCACCGAGACCCCATCCACGGCTCGCAAGGCCCCATAACCCGCGCTCAGATGAATGACTCGCAGCATGATCGCCCCGCCCCTAGCTCGCCCCCTCGATCGATCCCCCCAGGTAGACCTCCCGAACGCGGACATCGCGCTGGACCTCCGAAGGCGATCCGTCCGCGATCAGCCGCCCCCGGTCCAGGACCAGCACGCGCTTGACCAGGTTCATGACCAATTGCATGTCGTGCTCGACCAGCAGAACCGTCACGCCCCGCTGATGAATCCGCTGGATCAACCCCGCCAGCTCCTGCGTTTCCGTCCGGTTCAGCCCCGCCGCGGGCTCATCCAGCAACAGCAGCCGGGGCTGCCGCGCCAGCGCCCGCGCGATCTCGACCAGCCGCTGCTGGCCGAAGGGGATCTCGCCTGGCCGCAGCCCCGCCAGATGCGACGCCCCCGTCTCCTGGAGCCAAAACCACGCGCGCCGCATCCCCCGCCGCTCGGCCTCGCGCGATCCCGGCCATCGCAGGCAGCCCCGCCAGAAGCTGATTCGATCCAGCCCCGTCATCACGTTCTCGATCGCGGTCAGCTCCGCAAAGAGCCGCACGTTCTGGAAGGTGCGCGCCACACCCAGCCGGCCGGCAGCTGCGCCGTCGGTGATCCGCTGGCCATCGACCCGGATTTCGCCTGCCGTCAGCGGGAGCGATCCGGAAACGCAGTGGAAGATCGTGCTCTTCCCGGCGCCGTTGGGCCCAATCAGCGCCGTCAGCGAGCCCGGCGCCAGCTCGAACGACACCTCATCGACCGCCCGATGGCCGCCAAAATGGCGGCTGAGCCTCTCGATCCGCAGGGCGGCTGAACGCGATGGAGTCATGGCGGCCGGCGGAACCGGCGCTGGATCCACCGATGCAGCGATGGCGCCAAGCCCCGCGGGCAGTAGATCATCATCAGCACCAGCACCAGTCCGTATATCAGCTGCTCGAACCGCGCGATCTGGGTCAAGCCCGCCTTCTCCCCTGCCAGGGTGATCGCCTCATGCATGCTGGTCAGAAGCACCGCGCCCACCACCCCGCCCCAAACGCTGCTCATGCCCCCCACCACGACCATGGTCAGAAACAAAACCGACAGCATCAGGTGAAACTCCTCCGGCCCCAGATAGGACGGAGTGTAGACCAGCGCATACAGAATCCCCGCCACGCCCGCCAGCAAGCTCGATCCGATGAACACCTTGAGCTTGACCTCGAACACGCGGATCCCCACCGCCGCCGCCGCCTCCTCGTCATGGTGGATCGCTCTCAACGCCCTCCCCACCGGAGAGGCCGTCAGATGCACCATCGCCACCATCACCAGCCAGAGCACGCCCCAGATCAGGTAATACTTGCCCACCGGACCCCGCGCCAGCCCGAACAGGGTGATCTCGGGCAGGTCGAACAAGCCGGCCGCCCCTCCAGTGATCGCCGAGCGGTTGATGATCTCGGCAATGATCACCCCCAGGCAGAGCGTGGCCAGGGCCAGATAATGGCCGCGCAGGCGCAGAATCGCCGCCCCCGTCGCCCAGGCCAGCGCCCCCCCCGCACCCAAGGCCGCCCCGATCGCCACCGGGACCGGCCAGTGCCAAACCCCCGCCGCCACCGCCACCCCATAGGCCCCGACGGCATAATACCCCGCATGGCCCAGCGATACTTGCCCCGTGAATCCCATCAGCAGCGTCAGCCCCGTCGCGCCAATCGCATAGATCCCGCACAGCTGCGCCAGCGGCAGCAGATAGGCATACGGCCCGGCCGCCACCCACGGAAACACCACCCAGACGGGCAGCAAAACGATGAGCACCCCATAAAGCCGCCACGCTGGCAAAGGCTCCGGCGGCTTCAGCGAGCGAATATGCCCTGGGGACGACATAGCAGCAGAACAATCACCACCGACAACGCGAGGATCTCCTTGTGAGCGGAGGAGAACCATGCGCCGAACTGCTCGAGCATGCCCAGGATCAACCCGCCCGCCACCCCGGCCACCGGATGCCCCAGCCCGCCCAGAACCGCCGATGCAAATCCCTTCAGCCCCAGCATGGTCCCGCGGTCGTAGCTCATCGACAACAGCGGCGTCAAAAGAATCCCGCTGATCCCTGCCAAGACCGCGCTCAGCCCAAACGCCAGCAGCGACATCGCACCCCGATCGATCCCGCACAGCCCCGCCGCCTCCGGGTTTTCCGCGCACGCGCGCATGGCCCGCCCGAGGGCGGTTCGCTGGAAGAAGAGCGCCAGCCCGGCCATGCAGGCCACCGCCACGCCGAGAATCCAGAAGCTCTGCGCCTCGATCTGCACGCCGCCCGCCGTGACATGCCCCTCCGACATCGGGGGCAGATGATAGGGATCGGTCCCCCAAATCAGCGAGGCCGCCGCCCGCAAAACCAGCGATACCCCGATCGTCACGATCACCAGCACCACCGGGGGCGAATGCCGCACCGGCCGAATCGCGAGCCGATCCACCAGCGCCCCCGTCAGCCCCGCAGCGCCAACTCCCAGCAACAGGGCTGTCCCCATCCCCACCCCACCTTTCCCGTGCACAGAGGCCGCCGCCAAACTGCCGATCATCAGAAACTCTCCCTGGGCGAAATTCAGCACGCCGGTGGTCCGATAAATGACGTTAAACCCGAGCGAGATCAGCGCGTAGATGCTCCCGATCATCACGCCCTTGATCGCCAGGATGAGCCAGAACGATTCCATCGACCCCCTTCAGGCCTGCCCGTCCGGTGCAGGCGGCATGGATCGGCCCGACTTGCCCCCGAGACCGCCTCCCGGCTGCCCGTTGCCGCATGCGCCCGGCCCCAACGACGACGAATGCCTCGCGATCACCCCTTAAAAGAATTTGTGCCGGCCGGGCTGCGGCACCTCCGGAAACGGGAGCTCGCCCATCGCGTATCGGGCCGGTGACAAATCGAGCTTCGAGTTCAAGGCCGCATCCCACTCGATCACCTGGCCCGTGTAGGCCGACTCGCGCCCCATGATCCCCGTCAGAGTCGACTCGGCCAGGCTCCGCGCCTCGTTCAATGGCTGGCCGGCGCGAATGCTCCGGATCAGGTTGACATGCTCCTGGCGATACGGATTGGGATCCTTGCCTCCAAAGCGCCAGGCCGCGCCTCCGTCCACCTGGATGTAATTCTGGCAGTTGCTCGATCCCCGGGTCCCTACGACCGCTTCCTCGACTCGGTTGGCGCAGTCGTCCATCTGCCGGCAGTAGCTGAACACCCGGACGCCGTTGGGGTATTCATATTCGACGGCGAAGTGATCGTAGATATGGCCGTAGTCCTTGCTGGGGCGCGCCTGGCGCCCCCCCATCGCATAGGCCCGCATCGGATGGGCACCCAGCACCCAGTTCATGATGTCGAGGTTGTGCACATGCTGCTCGACAATGTGATCCCCCGAGAGCCACGTGAAGTAGTTCCAGTTGCGCAGCTGCCATTCCATGTCGCTCCACCCCGCCTGCCGAGCGACAACCCAGATCACGCCCCCGTTCCAGTAGCACCGGCCATACCGGATCGCGCCGATCGCGCCGTCTTGGATCCGCCGGATGGTCTCCGGGTAGCTCGACGTGTGCCGCCGCTGCGTGCCGGCGGCGATCCCCAGGCCTTTCTGCCGCGCCAGCTCGCCCGATTCGATCACCGAACGCACGCCCGGCCCGTCCACCGCAGCAGGCTTTTCCATGAACACATGCTTGCCCGCCTCGACCGCCGCTCTCAGATGCATCGGCCGGAAGTGCGGCGGCGCCGCCAAAATCACATAGTTGATCTCCGCCACACCCAGCAGCTTCCGATAGCCATCGAATCCGGTGAAACACATCTCGTCCGGGATCTCCATCCGCAGCTTGCGCAATTGGCTCCTGCACCGCTCGAGCCGATCCGGAAACACATCCGCCAGCGCCACAATCCGCACGCCCCTTTCCGTGGCCACCGCGTCCCGCGCCACGTCCTCCGTATGGTAGCCGGTCTTCGGATACACGACGCTGGTCGCCGCGCCCAGGGCGTCCAGCGCCGCGCCGGTGCCCCGGCCCCCACAGCCAATCACCCCGATGCGCACCGGATCATCCGCCGCCGCGCGGGCCGTCCCAACCCACGGCATTTCGGATGCCGCCGCCCCCGCCGCCGCCAGGGTGGCCCCCCGCAAGAAACCGCGCCGGCTCAACACAGACGAAGAGATATTCGACAAATCGTTTTGCATACGTTCATCCAGAATCATCCGCCATCAGGCGCGGCGGGTCCCGACCGGGCGCCCTCATGCCCGCCAGTCCGCCGGCGGGCAAATGATGGGTCCCCCTCGCATGAAAATCCAGCAAAAGATCGGCGCCATCATCCTGGATTTAGAACACAAGGCTCGACGGATCCGGGACAAGCCGAATCGGCGATCCAGCGGCCTCCTCCCAGGTGAGCTCCCGGCCGCTGCTGGCGGCCCCTCGCCCCAGAATGCCCGTCAGAGTCACCTCCACGGCGCGCCGGGCATCGTTCCATGGCTCGCCGGCAATCCGAGCTGCAAGCAGTCCCCCAAGACAAACCCCGGTCGAGCGGTCCCCGCGATCCATGGCGCCCGAATCCCCTGCCCGCGGCATCGGCGCTGCCGCCTGGACAAGTGGCAGGGCCAGGCTGCCTCGATCGCCCCAGGCAATCGCACTTTCTCCGTACTCCACCGAGGAGAGGCGGCCACAGAAGCTGTGGAGCCTCACGTCCCCGGGATACACGAACTCGAGGGCTGCATGATCGAAAGCATCTCCCATCGACCCGGCGGATTGGCCCCCCTGGCCCAGAGCGCGCACCGGATGGCCGCCGAGAATCTCGTTGGCCAGATCGAATTGCCACGATTGCGAATCCAGGATCAGGTCGCCCGACAGGCACAGATACGACCGCCAGTGCCGGATCTGGAATTCGTTCTGGCTCATCTGAGGCGGCCGGATGCTCGAGCTCAGCGGAGGCAGCCGCAGGCCGATCCGCATCCCCATCAGCCGGCCTGCGGACCCTTCGCGCAATTGGCGAACGAACGATCGGACCGCCGGATCGTGCCGGCCGGGCAGGTCGGCCGCCACCGCCAACCCCCGCCTCTCCGCCATGATCCCAGCCGCCAGAATCTCCCGTGCGCCCCCGGCATCGACAGCCGCCGGCATGCCCAGGAAGACATCCTTGCCGGCGCTCACCGCGGCACGGAAATGCAGGGGACGGAACACCGGCGGCGTCGCCAACACCACACAATCCACCTCCCGCATCCCCAGGACGCCGAGATAGGCATCCCCACCCAGAAAGCAGCCGCCGTCGGCCACATCCTGCCCCCAACGCCGCAACTGGCGGCGCATGCGCTCGATCGGGGAGCGGAACAGATCCGCCAGCGCTGCGATCCGGACGGCCATCGGCCCCGAGAGCGCGTCTCGAGCGGCCGCCCACCCCCCCGCTCCGCAGCCGATCAATCCCACTCCGATCTGGTTCTCTCGCCCAGCCATGAGGGCCGCTCCCGTCCCACTAATGAAAAGGGCCGGCCCCTCAGGCCGGCCCGAAAACCGATCAGCGAATTCTGCCCGCGCAGGCTCAGACGAATTCGTATTCGCCGGGGACCGGGACGGTGACCGGCGGCATGGGGCCGAACTCGAACTTCTGCGGCATCAGGTTCATGGCCGAGTTCAGGGTGGAATCCCAATCGATCATCTGGCCCGTGTAAGCCGACTCGCGGCCCATGATGGCCGTCAGGGTGCTCTCGACGACCTCCTGGGTCTCGTTGATGGGCTTGCCCACCCGAATCGCGGCGATCATGTCCGTGTGCTCCTGCACGTAGGGGTTGGGATTGGCCCCGCGGAACCGCCAGACCGGGAATCCCTTCGGCATAATGGTGCTGTTCGGATTGGCTGTGCCATGGGCGCCCACCACCGCCTCGCTCACGTTGCCCGACGTGTTGTTGATCTGGCGGCACTGGCTGAACATGCGCACGCCGTTGGCGTACTCGAACTCGACGGTGAAATGGTCGTAAATCTGGCCGCGGCCCGTCAGCACCTGGCGCGCCCCCCGGCCGTAGGCCTTGATCGGATGCGCCTTCATGACCCAGTTGGACACGTCGATGTTGTGCAGGTGCTGCTCGACGATGTGATCCCCGGAGAGCCAGGTGTAGTGGTACCAGTTGCGCAGATGGTTCTCCATGTCGGACACGCCCGGCTTCCACGGATTGTTCCAGATCGCGTTCTGGTTCCAGTAGGCGCGCAGGCAGAGGATCTCGCCAATGGCCCCATCGTGGATCCGCTGGACGGTCTCGAGGTAGCTCTTCTGATGCCGCCGCTGCGTGCCCGCCACCACGCACAGCTTCTTCTGCGCGGCCACCTCGCCCGCCTTCAGCATCGCCCGCGATCCCGGCCCATCCACCGCGACCGGCTTCTCCATGAACACGTGCTTGCCGGCCTCGATCGCCGCCGGAAAATGCAGCGGGCGGAATCCGGGCGGTGTCGCCAGGATCACGTAGTTGACGTCCGCCAGCGCCAGCACTTTCTTGTAGGCATCGAACCCGGAAAAACACCGGTCCGGATTCACCTTGAATTGCGTGGCCGCCGCCTGCGCGCGATCGGCAAATACATCGGCCACTGCGACGACCTGGACGTTGCCCGCCGCCTTCACGGCGTCTTCGGCGGCGCCCTTGCCCCGCCCGCCGCATCCGACCAGCCCGACACGGATCGGGTCCTCGGCGGCGGCCCGAAGGTTGGTGAGATAGGGCGCAGCCGCCCCGCTGGCTGCCACCAGCGAGGACGCCTTCAAGAAACTGCGCCGGGATACCGGAGAATGGAGGTTGTTTGGATTCATGTGCTTTCTTTCTTTACAGGGCCTTCATGAAATAGACAAGGGCCTTCATCTCGGCCTCCGTCAGCTTCTCTTCGTAGCCGGTCATGACATGCTGGCCATCGACCTCGACGCCTTCGCGGACCGCCTTGATCCATCGAGCTTCATCGAAACCCGCCTTGACCTTGGGATCGGTGTAGTCCTTGGCCCCTTTGCTCTTGCCCAGCTTGGTCTGGCCTTTGCCGTCGATGCCATGGCAGCCGGCGCAGTACCGTTTGTAGTTGGCTTTCACCGCATCGGTCGCGGGCGCCGCCGGGGCCGCGGCTGCCGCCGCTGTCGAGGTGGCCGCCGGAGCCGCCTCGCCGCTCTCGAAGGACCGCACCAGCCGGAGCCCCACCCAATCGGCCGCCGACAGCCACCAGATGCTGGGCGGGCTTTGGGGATCCAGCTCGTTCCACTCCTCCGTCTCGATCATGCGCGACGCGCTCCGCAGCCGCGTCACCGGCTCCGACCAGCCGCCGCCCCGCGCCACCGCCGCCGCATCCGCGTTTTCCTTCGACACCCACTCGGTCACGTTGCCGACGACGTCATAGAGGCCGAACTTGTTCGGCTTCTTCTTGCCGATCGGCTGGGTCGTCTCTTCGGAATTGTCCTTGAACCACGCATACTCGCCCGCCATCGCAGGATCGTCGCCCCAGAAATAGGCCGTCGTCGCCCCCGCCCGGCACGCGTATTCCCATTCCGCTTCGGTCGGCAGGCGGTACTTGTGGCCTGTTTTCTTGCTCAGCCACTTGCAGTACTCGGCCGCGTTGTGCTGGGACATCCCCATCGCTGGATACCCCTTCTCGCCCCGCTGCCGATAGATCGATCCATAGGGCTTGGTGGGATGCGTGATGCCGTCCTCCTTGTTCTTCTCGATCTCCTCCCGGCTGGCAAACACGAAGGGAAGGAACTCCTCCCACTTCACCTCGCACTTGCCCATCCAGAACGGCTTCACCGCGACCTTGGCCTGGGCCAGATCGGTCTCCTCGCGCCCCGCCTCGCCAGCCGGACTGCCGATGCTGATCTCGCCCCCGGGGATGGCCACCATGTCGAATGCCACCGTCGAGCTCTGGCCCGGAATCCGCTCGGTGTAATTCTCGAATTTCTCCGGGCTGGTCTCCGCCGCGGACAGGGCGGCCGCAATCGTGCCCATGACTCCTGCCGCCAGAATCGCCAACGAACGGCGCAGTCCGACGGCCCTCACTGCGATGGAAATGTCATTCATAACGCTTCACCATTACCGACGATTGATCTTCTGCTCGTATTCAGCCCGATGCTGAACGGGGCACTTTTTTCTCGTATCACGCGCTCTTTGTCAACCTCGCGTGACTGCCTCCTTGCGATGACCCCAGGCAATAAGCTGGCAGAGCGGGCAGCAAGCCCGCCCGAGCCCGCCGCCCGGCCGAAGAGCGGCCCGGCGCCCCGGCGCGCCGCACGCTACTTGGCCACCACCAGCGCCTCGCTCTCTTCGGCGCCCGAGCCGCTGTCGCCCTCCCGATCGCCAGGGCCCGGAAATTCGGGCGGAGCGTCGCCGCCGCCTTTGCCACCGGCCAGGGGCAGCGTGCCGCTCGGATTTCGAGGCGCGTCCTGCGGGCGGTCCTCGCCCGAATCGCCAAAACCGCCCGAGCCCGACTCCTCCGCCCGGCGCAGCTTCATGCTGATGAGCTTGCTGATCCCGTGCTCCTGCATCGTCACGCCATACATGACGTTGGCCATCGCGATGGTCCGCTTGTTGTGCGTGATGATGATGAACTGGGACTGGCCCAGGAAGCGCTTCAGGATCGCGATGAACCGGTTGATGTTCGATTCGTCCAGCGGGGCGTCCAGCTCGTCCAGGACGCAGAACGGGCTGGGCCGGACCAGGTAGATCGCAAAAAGCAGCGCCACAGCCGTCATCGTCTGCTCGCCGCCGGACAGGAGCGAGATGCTCTTGAGCTGCTTGCCGGGCGGCCGCGCCAGAATCTCGATCCCGCTCTCGAGCGCGTCGGCCTCGTCCACCAGCTGGAGATCCGCCCGCCCGCCGTTGAACACCTCGGTGAACAGCTCGCCGAAGTGCTGACGGATCTTCTCGAAGGTCTCCGTGAACAGCGCCCGGGTCTCGCGGTTGATCCGCTGGATCAGATCGAGCAGGTGCTCCTTGGTCTTGAGCAGGTCCTCCTGCTGCGCGCAGAGGAACTGGTGGCGGCTCTCGATCTCCTCGTACTCGTCGATCGCCACCAGGTTCACCGGCCCCATCTCCTCGATCCGCCGCTGCAGATCGCCCACCTGCCGCCCCACCGCCTCCCAATCCGTCGCCACGCCCCGCGCCGCCATCTCCTCCGGCGTCAGCGTCTCGACTCGAGCCGGCCCCTCGTCGGCCAAGGTGATCGTGATGCACTCGGTCCGAACATCCTCGAGCCGGAGCTGGTATTTCTGCTGGATCCGCTCGCAGAGGTTCTGGACCGACATGGCCTTCTGGGCCAGCTCCAGCTCCAGCGCCGCCCGTCGCTCCTGGGCCTCGCCGTGGCGCCGGCGCTCCTGGCGAAGCTCCTCCTGCCGCTGCGCCCACTGGGATTCGAGCGCGGTCCGCTGCTCGATCAGAAGGGCGCACTGCTGGCTGACCCGCTCGCGCTCGGCCTGGCCGGCGTCGATCGCCCGCCGCAGCTCGGCGATCTCCGTCTCCCATTGCCCGCGCCGCTCGAGCCACTCGCCGATCTCCCGCCGGCGCAGATCCACCAGCGCGTTGAGCTCCCGGATCCGCTGGGCCTGCGAGCCCGCCCGGTGGCTGAGAGAGGCGCCGATCTGCTCCTCCGCCGCCAGCGCCACCTTCAGCTCTCCAGCCGCACCCTGCACCGCCTCCCGCTGGCCCCGCAGCTCCTCCAGGCTCGCGGCCCCCGACGCCAGCTTCTCCTGCCACTCTCGCTCGCGCCCTTCCAGCCCGCTCAGCCGCCCGCCCAGATCGTCCCGGCGCCCCTGGATCTCCTGCTCCTGCTCCGCAAGCACCTGGATCTCGTAAAGGACTGTCTCGATCTTCTGATGCAGGATCCGGCGCGCGTTCTCCAGCGCCCGGCATTCTCCCTCGCACGTCGCCATCGCCACCTCGCGCGTCCGCAGCGCCGCCTGAGCCTCCTGCAGCCCTGCCTGCTCGACTGTCAGCTCGCTTTGCCGCATCCCCTTGGCCCGGCTCGCCTCGGCCACCCGGGCGTCCAATGCCTCGAGCGCCGCCTGCAGCTCCTCGATCCGGTTCCTGCGCGCCAGCGGAGAGTGCGCGCTCCCCGCCTCCGAGGTGGCTTCGCCCCCCGTGAAGATCCCGTGCCGGCTGAGCATCTCGCCGGTCAGGGTCACGAAATCCGCACCGCCGCCCCCGTCGCGCCAAAGCCTCGTCGCCGCATCGAGGTCCGAGACAATCCACGTCTGCCCCAGAAGACGGCCCAGCCAATGGCCCACGCCGTTGTCCGCCTGCACCACGTCCAGAGCCCGGACCCCGGCGCCCGCCGCGCCTCCCGACGGTGCCTCGCTCGAAGCCAGCGCCGGCCCGCCATTCGGCCCCGGCGCATCGGCCGGGTCGAACAAGCCGAGAGCCGCCACGCTGGCCCGCCCTTGCCGGCGCGACTTCAGCTCCATCACCGCCCGGCGCGCCAGCTCGGGATCCTCGGCCAGCAGAAGCTGCAGGTGGCTGCCCAACGCAGTCTCGACCGCCACCACGTATTGCGGCGGCACCCGCAGCCGGTCCACCAGCGCCCCGCGCAGATCCGGGAAGAGCCGCAGCGCGGCCTGGGTCCCCGCGCTGAACCCCTCGCGCTGTCTCTGAAGCTGCTCGAGAACCTCCAGCTGCGAACGCTCCCTCGCCTGCCGAACCAGATCCTCGTCCAGCGCCCGACCGATCTGCTGTAGCTCCTCCTGCAACGCCCGCAGCCGGGCCTGCCGCTCCTCCACCGTCCCCCGGGAGGCCGTGGTCTGCCGCTTCTCCTCCTCGAGCTCGCGCTGAAATTCCTCCCATCGCTGCTCCAGCCGCGCCCGCTCCTCTTCGAGCTGGATCTTCTCCGCCGACAGCTTCTCCAGACGGACGCGGTTGCCCTGCTTCTGCATCTCCAGCGCCGCCGCCTCGTTGCGAGCCCGCGTCAGTTCCTGGGCCACCTGAAACGATTCCGATTGCGCCTGGCGCAGGGCCGCCTGCTGCGACTGGAGCGCCGCCTCGATCCCGGCCAGCTCCTCGCGCCGGGCCGCCAGCTGGCGTGAGTGCTCCGCCTGGGCTTGTTCCGACGCCGACAGCCTCTGCTGAACCTCGGCCAGCTCCGCCGCCGCCGCCCGGCCGCGCTCCTCCGCCTGCGCGATCTCCGCCAGGGATCGCGTGTTCTGCTGCTCGAGCTCCCGCAGACGCTCCTCGTTGCTCCGGATCCGCTCCTGCCGCTGGTCCTGCTCCCCGCGCAGCTCCATGCCCCGCTGCTGGGCTTCTCCAATCTCGCGCTCGAGCCGGCTCATCTCCTGCTGCCGCTGTCCCAGCTCGTCCTCGAGCCTCAGCACCGCCTGCGCCCCTTCCTCCATCTCCGATCGCAGCCGCTCCACCTGCTCCTGCCGCGCTCGGATCTCGACCTGAAGCACATCGTACTGATGCCGGGCCAGCTGCGAGTCCAGATGCTGCAGCTCGATCTGGAGCTGCTTGTACCGCCGGGCCTTGCCCGCCTGCCGCTGCAGCGAACCAATCTGCCGCTTCACCTCCCGGATCGTGTCCGACAGCCGCAGCAGGTTCTGATCCGTGCTCTCGAGCTTCCGCAGCGCCTCGCGCTTCTGCGCCTTGTACCGCGTGATCCCAGCCGCCTCCTCGAAGACCAGCCGCCGATCCTCCGGGCGGCTCGACAGCAGCTGCGTAATGTGGCCTTGCGCCAGTATGCTGTAGCTGGCCCGCCCAACGCCCGTCCCCATGAACAGCTGCTGAATGTCCCTCAGCCGGCACGGCGTCTTGTTGATGTAATACTCGCTGACGCCGTCCCGAAACACCCGCCGCGTCAGCGTCACCTCGTTGTACGCCAGCTCCACCCCCGCCGCCTTCAGCTGATCCTGATCCACATCCCCAATCATCAACGATGCCTCCGCCATCGACATCGGCTTCCGCCCCTCCGCCCCATTGAATATGACATCTGCCATCTCCGACCCGCGCAGCGCCTTCGCCGACTGCTCACCCAGCACCCAGCGAACCGCATCCGCCACGTTGGATTTGCCACAGCCATTCGGTCCAACAATCGCTGTGATCCCAGGTTGAAAATTCAGCGTTGTCTTGTCCGCGAAGGACTTAAAGCCTAAAACCGTTAAGCTCTTTAGATGCATTCTGACCGAAACCTAAATGATGCAAATCTGGCACTCAAGGAAAAACACAATATAAAGGGGTGAGTTATTCACAACTACACAACTAATCGATTTCCTGCCTCTGCCGAAATCTGCTTGGTCGCCCAGACAATCGGAGCCACCTCTTGATCGGCTCCCGCTGCAACACCGGTGCGCGTTTTTTGTTGGAATTAACGTTATCGCCCCTCTCAACCCGTTCTTTGCATTATGTTTTGCCCCACGGAATACCCCCATGGTATCCATAAATATCTGCTATGGCCGATATCGTCCTCGCCGCACTCAACGCGAAGTTCATTCATCCTTCGCTCGGCCTGCGCTATCTTTTGGCCAATCTCGGGCCTCGATCGTCCCAGACCGAGCTGCTGGAATTCGATCTTCACCATCCGCCGGCGGAGATCGCGGCCCGGATGTTGGAGCTGCGTCCGCGGGTGATCGGGCTGGGGGTTTACATCTGGAATCTCTCGCTGGCGACGAACCTGGCATCGATCCTCAAGGCGGTTCAGCCCGAGGTGTTCGTGGTGCTGGGAGGGCCGGAGGTCAGTTACGAGACGGATGGCCTGCCGATCGTCGATTGCGCCGATTACGTCATCCAGGGCGAAGGCGACCTCGCCTTCCGCTCGCTCTGCGACCAGCTCCTGAGCGGCCGGCGCCCGAGCGGCAAGATCGTCGCCGCCGATCCGCCCGACCTGGGCGCGGTCGCCATGCCCTACGACTTTTACACCTCCAGCGATGTGGCCCACCGCCTGCTCTACGTCGAGGCATCCCGCGGCTGCCCCTTCTCCTGCGAGTTCTGCCTGTCGAGCGGGGATGCCCCGGTGCGCCGCTTTCCTCTGCCGGCCTTCCTCGACCAGATGGACCGCCTGTGGCGCCGCGGGGCGCGCCGGTTCAAGTTTGTGGATCGCACGTTCAACCTCCACCCCGCCTCCACTCGCGCCATCCTCGAGTTCTTTCTGGCCCGGACCGATCCGTCCCTGTTCCTGCATCTCGAGATCGTGCCCGACCGGCTCACGGAAGAGGACCGGCGTTTGCTCGCTCAGTTCCCTCCCGGCAGCGTCCAGATCGAGATCGGGATCCAGACCTTCAACCCCGAGGTGGCCCGCCGCATCCGGCGGTTCCAGGACAACGGCCGCCTCGAGGAGAACCTGCGCTTTCTCCGGCGCCAGACTCGAGTCCGACTCCACGCCGATCTCCTGGCCGGCCTCCCCGGCGAGACCGTCTCCAGCTTCGCCGCGGGCTTCGACCGCCTGGTCGCCCTCGAGCCGCACGAGATCCAGATCGGCCTCCTCAAACGGCTGCGCGGCGCCCCCATCCGCCGCCATGACGCCCCCGCGCACATGGTCTACAACCCGTGCCCGCCGTATGAAATCTTGTGCAACGATTCAATTGATTTTCATGAAATGAATTGCCTGGCGCATCTGGCGCGCCTGTGGGAGCTGATGGCCAACCGCAGCCATTTCCGGCAGTCGCTCCCCCGCTTCTGGGCGGACACGCCGTCCCCGTTCGCCGGTTTCCGGCGCTGGACGGAGTGGCTGGCCGCCCGCCGGGGGCACCTGGCCGCCATCGCGCTGCGGGAGCTGATGGGGCTGGCCTTCGAGCATTTGGTCGCGGCCCGGGGCCAGCCTCCCGCCGAGGCCGCCCGCGACCTGCTCGCCGATTACCGCCGGGGCGGGCGCTCGGACATCCCGCCCTGCCTCGAGCCCTACGCCTGAGAGCGCCTCCTCTTGCGCGCCCGGCCCAACACCGTTACAGTGCCGGCATGAAAAAGGTCGCGGTCATCCTCTCCGGTTGCGGCGTCTTCGACGGCTCGGAAATCCACGAGTCGGTCCTGGCCCTCCTGGCCATCGACCGCGCTCAGGCGCAGGCAATCTGCGCCGCCCCGGACATCCCGCAGCACCACGTCACGAACCACCTCAGCCGCCAGCCGGAAGCGCAGGCCCGGCGCAACGCGCTCGTCGAGTCCGCCCGCATCGCCCGAGGCAACATCGTCGCCCTCTCGAGCCTGCCGGCCAGCCAGGTGGATGCCGTGATCGTGCCCGGCGGATTGGGGGCTGCGACCACGCTCTGCTCTTTCGCGACCGACGGCGAGCGGTTCCGCATCGATCCACAGGTCGACTCCTGGCTGCGGGCGGCCCACCAGGCCGGCAAACCGATGGGCTTCATCTGCATCGCCCCCGCCATCGCCGCCCGGCTGCTGGGGCCGGCCGGCGTCGAGTTCACCATCGGCAGCGACGCCGGCACCGCTCGCGCGCTCGAGTCCGGGGGCGGCCGCCACATCCAGTGCGCCGTCCACAACGTCGTCGTGGACCGCCGGCTCAAAGTCGTCACCACGCCCGCCTACATGCTGGCCCAGCGCATCACGGAGGCCGAGGCCGGCATCAGCAAGCTGGTCCAGGCCGTGCTGGAGATGGCCTGACCTGCCGCCCGGCTCGCATGATCCTCCAGGCACGCCAGCATGTGTGGACCCTCCCCCGCCCCGCGTGGGTGATGGGCATTGTCAACGTCACACCGGACTCCTTTTCCGACGGGGGGCGATATCTGGATCCGGCCGCTGCGGAAGCCCATGCCTTCGAGCTGGCCGCCCAGGGGGCCGATCTCATCGACATCGGCGGGGAATCGACGCGGCCATTCGCATCGCCCGTGAGCGAGGCCGAGGAGCTCCGGCGCGTCCTGCCCGTCATCGAGCGTCTGGCTGGGCGCTTGCCCATTCCCCTGTCGATCGACACCCGGAAAGCCGCTGTGGCCCGCCGCGCCATCGATGCCGGAGCCGTCATGGTCAACGACGTCGGCGCCGCGCGCCCCGATCCCGCCATGGCCGCCCTGGTGGCTGAAACCGGCGCCGCCTACGTCGCCATGCACATGCAGGGAGATCCATCCACCATGCAGATCCGCCCCGCTTACGACGACGTCCTCGGCGCCGTCGGCGCCTTTTTCGCGGACTGCCTCGAGGGGCTCGCCCGCCTCGGGGTCAAGCCGGACCAGGTGGTTCTCGACCCGGGCATCGGCTTCGGGAAGAACCTCGGCCACAATTTGGAGTTGCTGGCCGGCCTGTCTTCTTTTAAAAGATTTGACCGTCCGCTGCTGCTCGGGGTATCGCGCAAGTCTTTCCTTGGCCAACTGTTGGGGCTGGAGGTCGGCGAGCGCCTGCCGGGCGCTCTGGCCTGCGCAGGGTGGGCCGTCCTGGCCGGGGCCCAGATCGTCCGAACCCACGATGTGAAAGCCACGGTGGCGGCGGTCCGCACGACGGAGGCGATACTCCTTCACCAACGACCGTGCTCTGGAATCAACTAAGCCAGATTTGGCGTCCCGCCATCGAGATCACCATCCTCGCCGTGGGCTTCTACTACGCGCTGGTCCTCATCCGGGGCACCCGCGGGTGGGCGGTCATCACGGGCTTCCTGATCTTGCTGCTCGCGCTGACGCTGATCAGCACCGGCTTGAATCTGCAGGTTCTCACCTGGATCCTCCGCACGTTCCTGGCGTTCTCGGTCGTGGCCGTGCTGGTGCTCTTCCAGCCCGAAATGCGCCACATTCTCGCCGAGCTTGGGCACCGGCCCCTCCTGGGCACGGCGCGCGAGCAGCGCGAGAACATCGAGGTGATCATCCAGGCCGCCAGCCGCCTCTCCGAGATGCGCATCGGCGCCCTCATCGCCTTCGAGCGCTCCATCCAGCTCCAGGAGGTCGTCGAGTCCGGCCTCGTGGTCGATTGCGAGGCCACGCCCGAGATGCTCGAAACCATCTTCTTCCCCAACAACGCCATCCACGATGGCGGGGTCATCATCCGCGCCAACCGGATTCTCTACGCCGCCTGCATCTTCCCGCTGACCCAGCGCCAGAACCTGCAAAAATCCCTAGGGACACGCCATCGCGCCGCCATCGGCCTGAGCGAGGAGACCGACGCGGTCGTGGTGGCCGTCTCCGAGGAAACCGGGGCGATCTCGCACGCGTTTCGCGGGCAGCTGGTTCGGGGGGTGTCGATCGAGGAGCTGCGCGCGTTTCTCACATCGATCTTCATCCAGCGGAGCACGCCCCGGACGCTGGCCGAGTGGTTCCGGCACTGGTGGCGCAGCCGCTGGCGCCGCCGCGCCCCGGCCGAGGCATCATCTCATCCGCGATAGCTATGGCCTGGCAGGAACTCTTCCGACACAACCTCTGGCTGAAGCTCTCCGCCCTGGCCCTGGCGGTGATCTCCTGGTTCATCATTCACCTGGCGATCCAGTACGATCTCCATCTCGAACCCTACCGCCTGGGCAACGCCAACATCCGCGAGTTCCGCCGCCTTCGGATCACGACCCTCAGCGATCCCACCAGCCCCCGCCGATTCCAGATCCTGCCCAGCGAGGTCAGCGTCCGCGTCCAGGGCTCCTCCCGCCTCCTCAGCGAACTGTCCGAAAAGGACATCCAGGTCTTCGTCAATCTCACCGACATCAAGGACGCCTTCAACCTCCTGCGCAAGGTCGAGGTGCTCTGCCCCACCGGCATCCAGCCCGTCCGCATCCGGCCCGAGGTCGTTCGGATCGAGCTGGTCGATAACCCCTGACATGGATCCGATCCCCCCGATTCCCGCCATGGAAAAACGCATTTTCGGCACCGACGGCGTGCGGGGCATCGCGAACATCGAGCCGGTGACGGCCGAGACCGCCCTCCAGCTGGGCCGCGCCGCCGCCCACGTGTTCAAGACCCTCAAGGAACTCCCCCGCGGCCGCGACCGGCACAAGATCGTCCTCGGCAAAGACACTCGCCTCTCGGGCTATCTGCTCGAAAACGCCATCTCCTCCGGCATCCTCTCGATGGGGGTCGACGTGCTCTTCATCGGCCCCCTGCCCACCCCCGGCGTCGCCTACGTCACCCGCAGCCTCCGAGCCGATGCCGGCATCGTCATCACCGCCTCCCACAATCCATACGCCGACAACGGCATCAAGTTCTTCCGCGCGGATGGCTACAAGCTCGATGACGATATCGAAGCCCGCATCGAAAACCTCGTCTTCAATCGCGAAATCGACTCCATCCGCCCCACCGCCGAGGCCATCGGCAAGGCGGTCCGCATCGACGATGCCCTGGGGCGCTACATCGAGTACGCCAAGGGCTCCTTCCCCCGCGGCCTGACCCTCGACGGCCTCCGGATCGTCGTCGATTGCGCCCACGGCGCCGCCTACAAATCCACACCGTGCGTCCTCCGCGAGCTCGGCGCCGAGGTCTTCGTTTACGCCAATGCCCCGGACGGCACCAACATCAACCGGGATTGCGGCTCCCTCCACCCCGAATCGATGTGCCGCAAGGTCTGGGAGCACCGCGCCCACCTCGGCATCGCCCACGATGGCGACGCCGACCGCGTCCTGCTCTGCGACGAGACAGGGCGCCTGATCGACGGCGATGACATCATGGCCATCGCCGCCCTGGACATGCTCAGCGCCGGCGCCCTCCGAAAACAAACCCTCGTCGCCACCGTCATGACCAATGCCGGCCTGGACCTGGCCCTCCACAAAGCCGGCGGCATCGTCCTCCGAACCGAGGTCGGCGACCGCCATGTCATCGACCGCATGCTCGAGCTCGATCTCAACTTCGGCGGCGAGCAGAGCGGCCACCTCATCTTTCGCGATTTCAGCACCACCGGCGACGGCCTGGTCAGCGCCCTCCAAATCCTCCGCATCATGAAAACCCGCGGGCAGCCCCTCTCGCTCCTGGCCCAATGCTGGAATCGGCTGCCCCAGATCCTCACCAATGTCCGCGTCCGCGAGAAGACGCCTTTCGACCGAATGCCCACCGTCGCGGCGCTCCTGGCCCAGGCCGAAGCCGCCATTCAAGCCCAGGGTGGCCGCATCCTCCTCCGATACTCGGGCACCGAGCCCAAGGCCCGCATCCTGCTGGAAGGCCCCGACCGCGCGCTGCTCCAGCATTGGAGCCAGCAGCTGGCCGACGCCCTCCGCCGCGAGCTCGGCGCTTGATCCTTTACTGGCCCGGCACGTAGCCGACGCGGAAGTAGCGTTTCTCGCCGGGGGGCAGGGCGTTCGCAACCGTGACCACCCCGTTCGTGGCCGCCGGATTCACCCAGGTCGTAAGCGGCTGCCACACTGATGGCGGCAGGCTGTCCGCATAGTCGATCTGATAGGTCGTTCCCGCCGCCGCCTGCCAGGAGATCAGCGCCGTCGGCTCCGGCATGTTGGTCACCGTCACGCTCAGGATCTTCACGCCGTCGAACGGGGAAGGATCGGCCGCGTTGACCAGACTATCCGCATCGGAATCGATCCGGGTGCTGGTGGGCAGGCTGGCGTTCACATCGAATGTCTGGCCGTCCGGCGTGGTGATCGTGACGGTGCTGTTCGGGCCCGCGTATTGGCTCACCCATCGCAGCCGGCCATCCAGCTGGCCATCCAGATCCTCGACGGGGAGGTTGGCAGCCGCAAAATAGATGGTCATGTTCGTCGCCACCTCCAGGGAATCCAATATGTTGGTCGCCCGGTTCTGAAGGTTGAGGTAATCCACGTAGAGCGCGTTGCGGGCGCCCGGGCTGCTGAAGGCGAACGTGCTCAGGTTGGCGCCGTCCAGGGTCAGCCGGCCGATCGCCATGTTGTTGCTGAATCCCGCCGCCGTCGCCCCGCGGTCCTCGCCCGCCCATGTATGCGGCACGGTGGTGAACTGCGGAGCGCTCGAGTAGATGTCCGTGCCCAGCAGATCACCCTCCGCCGGCTTGGTCAGCAAGTGAAACCCGTCCCCGCAGCCCCACATCGACATTGCATCCTCGCCGCCATCGGAGAACCGGCCGGGCACATCGAGATACAGTGCGCTGCCCGAAACGGTGACGCCGCGCACCTTGTATTCCTGGCCTTTCAACACTACATCGCCGTCGGCATAGATGGCGCCTCCGTCCAGCTTGGCCACCTGGGCCTCGATCTCCACCGCTCCGCTGGACGCCTCCAAGGTGCCGCTGTTCTCGAGGCTGTTCGCCTTGATCCCCACATAGCTGCCTGAAATCGTTCCCCGGTTCACCAGCACGTCGATCGGATCCGCCCGGTCCACCCCGAGGTTCACGCGGTTCTGCACCGTGATCGCCCCGTCATTGGTCAGGTGCTTGACCGCGGGGAAATTCGTGGCGCCGAAGTTGGCGAAAGCGGCCCCATACAGATTGCTGCGCACGTGGATGCCGGCTGCATCCACGACGAGGGACTTGCTCACCATCAGGTCCGCGTCGAGCACGACGTTGGTCGCCTTCAATCGCGCGTCGTAGAGGGCTACGGACTGCTCCCCGTAGAACTCCTGCTCCAGGACCAGGACATGGAACTTGATCGCCACGTTGTTGGTGTTGGTGTCCACCATCACCGAGGCGTTATTGGTCCAGAGCGCCGTGTAGGCCGAGATCGTCCCGCTCAGCCGCTTCGAGATCGACGGGAGCAGGTTCGTGGTCAGAAGCAGCAGGCCGTTCGTGCTGGTCAGATCCAGCCTCACGATCGGGGCATCCACGATCGTTCGGTCGGCGCTCACCAGATTGGTTGTCTGGATGTCGATCACGGTCTCCGCCGCCATTCGAGCCCGGGTCAGATCGAGCGACGAGGCCTTGATCTCGATCCGGCCCGCCTTGTTGGTCGGGTCCGTGAGCGCCGGGTTCAGCCCGGTGTCGATCACCGAGCCATAGGCATTGGTCATCCCCGTAAACACCGAGTAGGCGGTGTAGCGGTTCGTCACCTCGGTGAATTCGTAGGTCGGGTTGACGATCAGGTCGTTGGTGAACTCGGTGTTGCCCGGCATCAGCCCGCCGCCAAAGGGGCCGCCAAAGTAATACTCGCTGGTGCCCCGGACCATGGTGTAGTTGTCGGGCCGGAGGATCTCGCCGTACGTGTTGGTGGCATAATTGAAGTTGGTCCGGCCTGCGGCGTAATCCATGAAGTAGATGTAGTTCGTGTACGGCGTCCCGGTCACGAAATCGTACGCCGGCGCCTGGAGCTCGATCCCGGCCGTCCGCCCCTGGAACCCGGCGGTCACGGTCACATTCGTGTCGAAAACATTGGTGTTGACGAAAATCACCTGGATGATGGCGTTGGACGGATTGATCTGGTTCGTTTGAGCCACGGCGATGTAGTTGCTGCTGTAGCCGTAGTAGCTCGGCACGTAGGCGATGTTGGTGAGGAAGATGTTCGACACTCCCCCGCCGACGCTATACTCGAGCACCTGGTGCATCGGCGACTGCGGATTGGGCATGGTCAGCAGGTTCAGGTTGAGCGGCTCGCCCTCGTCGTCCAGGTGCTGCGCCTCCCCCGTGGCAAAATAGAGGTGCTCGACCGACTCGCGCTCATCCACGATGCTGGGGCCCAACCCTCCCGAGCTGCCGTAGCCGCGCGCAGATATACCGCCGTTGCGCAAAACGACATTGCTGCCCTCGAGCCGCACCAGCCCGCCCCCGACGCCCGTCATGAGCCCCGAGTGCCGGATGTCGTCCGACTTGACGGAAAGCAGGTATCCCTCGATCTGGCCCTTGTTGTCGAACGACCTCGCCGAATAGGGAAATCCGTTGGTCAAAAACAGGAACCGGAACCCGGTGCTGTCCTGCATGATGCCGCTGGCCAGGTTGGTGTAATACATCGTGTTCTGCGTCACGAACGGCATCGTGGAGACGACGTAGGAGTAGTAGTAATAGGACTCGCCGGTGTACCCGCTGAGGTTGAACAGGCCGCCGTTGATGAAGACGGTCGCGTCAATGTTCAGCGGGGCCGTGACGGTTCCGTAGTTCTCGTATCGCGGCGCGGTGGCCCACGTCTCCGCTGCTCCTAAAATGCCCGCCAACCCGAGAGCGACAATGGTCGGTTTCATATGCGACTGCCCGAAATAGGTCCGTTCGTTAGGGTCCAAAGTACATTTGCCGAAGATCGCCCGCCGTGGTCCCCACAGGGAAGACGACCGGATCGTTGGTCGTCCCGTCGAACGACCCCCACTGGAACACGAAGATCGGCTGAGCCCGCTGCTCGGTCAGGAACCCCGGCCCGTTATGATAGCTTGGCCCCAGACGGCTGAAGGTGATCACCGATGGCGGATTGATCACCCCCGGCCCATACAGCTCCGTCGCCGTTCCCAGGGTGTTCAATGCCGAGTTGTTGACCATGGCGACATTGCGCCGGTTATCGATCGGGAAATGGTCTTGCAGCCCGAGATCGCCCGCCGCGAACAGGATGTCCGGGACGGTGATCACCCGCTGGAGCTGCATGGTCGCCGTCTGCAGCGATCCCTGCGCCGTGTTGGTGAAAAACGTGTCCATCCAAAGGTTCGTGATCGGCTGGAACAGCTGGCCGAGCATCGGGTTGACGTCGACCTTGACGAACGTCACTTTCTCGATGCCCGCCCTGGGAAAGGCCAGGTTCGTGGCCGTGATCACGTTCGTGTTCAGCAGATTGGTCAGGCCGATCGGATACCACGGAATCCCGCCGAACACGTTGGTGGGCACCTCGGCGCCCGCCACGGGGGTCTCCACCACCCGGTTCAGCGTGCTGTATAGATACTTGAGCCCGCCCGCGTCATCCCGGGTCAGCCCGGTGAAGAACTGCCCCACCGAGGGCGCCGTTCCCGTGACGCTTGTCGAGAGCAGGGCCAGCGGATCCACCGGGGTCTCCACCGCATCGAAGGACGGATCGGCCGGCGAGATGTACCGCTGGATCCGGTAGGTGTAGAGCACCCCGTTGACATAGCTCGAAGGCAGCAGCGTCTCCGGATCGTAATTGCGCTTGATCACGACATGGTTCCAGTTGTTGTTGCCCGCATCCCACGACTCCCGCAGACACCATACCCAGCGCTCCGACTCGGCCAACCCCAGCTGCTCGAGCAGCATCCACAGGACAACGGACTTCAGGTCCACCAGCAGCAGCGCGCTCGCCTTGTAGTTGTCCCGAAGGGTGGAGAGCGGAAACTTCGAAAGGTCCATCTGGGACGCCGGCGGCAGATCGTTCATGATCTGGACCGCGGCATCCACCGCCTCGATCCCTTTCGTGCCGAAGAACTCGATGAAGCTGCGGTCGAACCCGTAGTAGATCGTGCTGAAATTGCGCCGGTACCCTTCCCCGCGCGCCATCGGCCCATTGCCGATGTCCCCGGTCAGGTTGTAGTATTTGAGGTTGTCCATCCAGGACGCCACGGGGCCCAGCAGGGAAAACCCGAGCGCGGACGGGACGACGGCCCCCACGGCCCACAGCCCCCACCATTTTGCAAGCCTTCGCAACATAGATCACCTCGTCTTCTTCACCACAACCGGATCACGCGGTAATAGGCCTGGCTCTGGCCCGGCTGGACCGCCACCGAATCGGTCGATTCCGGCGCCAGGCGCGGCAGCCCGAAATCGCTCCACGCATCGCTGCTGGCTTCCGCGAACTCCGCCGCCACCTGCACCTGGTAGACAAAGCCCGGCTGCGTGTTCCAGATCAGCCGGCTCCCGGTCGCCTCGTTTGCCCACCGCGTTCGCAGCACGCTGGCCGGATCGTTCGGGGCAGTGCCGGCGAGAAACTCCTGCAGGTTCGACGCGCCATCACCGTCGCTGTCGGTCGTGTCGTTGTTCCTGGGCCAGGCTGCCGGCTGCGCCCCCCAATACCGCGCCTGCCAGTCGTCGGGCAGCCCGTCGCCATTGTCATCCTCGTCCCATGTCTTGCCGCTGGCGGCCTCCGAGACCGGCGATCGCCTCCCGTCGTCCAATTGATACAGCAGGCGGAACGTGTGTGCCGTTCCCGGCAGCAGCTGGCTCGCCAGATAGCGGTTGCCCGCCACCACGATCGGAGCCTGGCTGCCGTCCATGTAGAGCTCGTAATGGTCCACCACGTAACCCGAAAGCGGCGGCCACGTCACGCTCAGCCGCCCTTGTTTCACCGGCGCCACATAGGGCGCCGCCGGCGCATCGAGCGGGAGAGCCGATGCATACCGCTGCGCGAACAAATCGAAGTCGCCCGCCTCGAGAAACACGCCGGACCAGACCGCCAGCAGCCGGCCCCGGGCGTCGGCCGCCACCGACGGGTGGATCTGGCGGCTCAGAACCGTGGTGTTCACCTGCAGCTCGCCTCCCGCCAGTTCGGCCTGTCCATCGACGTACTGCCCGAAAACGCCCTCCCAGGAGCCGTCCTGCAGCAGGCTGGTCCATACCACCAGCGCCTCGGTCCCCACCGCCGCCACTCGTGGGCCGAACTGATCGCCGTAGGTGTGGGTGTTCAGCGTCTTCACCAGGCTGGCCGGCGTGCCGTTCGCATTGAAAACCCGGCCGCACACGTCCCAGTTCCGATCCGTATCCAGCTGGAACTTCTGGCTCCAGACGCACAAGAAACCGCCTGTCGGAAAGCCGGCGACAGCCGGATTGGCCGTGAACGACCCCGCCTCGCTCAGACGCAGCTCGTTTCCAAGCGCCTGGCCGCCGCTCCCATAGAGCCGCCCGTAACACTCGAAGCCGTATTGCTCGGTGTTTGGATAGGGCAATCCCATGCTGTTGAAGGGCAGCCCATCCGGCCCGTATTGGGGCCCATAGCCCATGAATCGCTCGTTGATCCAGGCCACCACAAAACCGCCTCCGGCCAGCGCCGCCACCGCGGGATTGCGCTGATTCAAGCTGGTCGTCTGGCTGACTTGAAACTCGCCACCCAAGGGCTGCCCCGACTCCGAAAACTGCCGGCCGAAGATCCCCTGCAGGCTCCCGTCCTGTCCGTGGCTGGACCAGACCACCACCACGGTGCCGTCAGCCAAGGCCGCCACGGCAGGATTGACCTGCTGCTGCGCCGCATACACGTTGACCTGGATGTCGCCCCCTAAAAAGGCCTGATCCGCCCCCATGAACCGCGCATAGATCTTCTGGAATCCAGGCGCGCCTCCCTGCCATACAAAAACCGCTCCGCCGTTGGGCAATAAGGCCGCCTGCGGCTGCTCTTGATCTCCCTCAGCAATCTCGTTGATCCGCATGGCGCCCAGCGCGGGGGAGAGGTTGGCGTTGAGTCTCACGGCGCCGATGCCGCGGCCCGCCCCATCCGTCGCATTGTCGTCCCAAACCAGGTAGCCGCCGCTGCCGCCCAGGCTCAGGTGCGGGTGCGCCTGGTCGCCCGCCAGGTGTCCCGGCAGGGAGTACTCGGATCCTTGAGGGGCAATCGGGGCGTCGGCGCTCCGGGCCTGGCAAGCCAGCCCCAGCAGCACGCTCGCCACCATCCATCGGTTTGTTCGCATAACCCGCCGCATAAGCTGTGTCCTTCTAACAAAGCAGTCCGTCATTGTCCAACGTTCTCGCCACCGCCGCCACGCCGCACGCCCCGCATCACCAGAGCTCGCCCTGCCGCAAGCCGCCCAGCTCGGCCGCCAGCGACCGGAAGCCCCACCGCTCGTAGAGCGAACGCAATCGCTGCTCGTCCCCCGGCCGAACAGCCGCCCCATCCCAATCCATCTCAACCCGCACCTCGGATCGCAATCGAATCAGCCCCTGGTTGCGCCGAACCACCGCCTGGCTCGATCCGAGCTTCTCCCGAACGGCGGCGGGCTCGACCTCGCTCAACCGGCCATAGAGCTCCTCAGCGGACCCAAATTGCGCCAGAAGCTTGGAAGCAGTTTTCGGGCCAATGCCTGGCACTCCCGCAACATTGTCCACTGCATCCCCAATCAAGCTCAGCCAATCCACTACCTGCTCCGGACGCACCCCGGTCTTCTCGACCACCTCGGAGACGCCCAGCCTCCGGCCCGCCGCTCCCGACGGATTCTCCAACCCCACCCGCTCACCCACCAGCTGCATGAAATCCTTGTCCGAGCTGGCTACGGTCACCCATGCGCCCTGCGCCACCGCCTGGCGGCACAGCGATGCGATCGCATCATCCGCTTCGATCCCATCTTCCTGCCGCCACGCAACCCGGGCGGCCTCGAGATACTCGATCATCCCCGGCAGCTGGGCCGCCAAGTCCTTCGGCATCGGCGGCCGGTTCGACTTGTACTCGGGCAGCGCCGCAACCCGGCCGGCGTCCAGCCCGCCATCCCACACCACCATCCAATGCGTGGGCGAGCAATCGATCCGCAGCCTGCCCAGCATCTTGATGAATCCATAGATGGCGTGGGTTGGAGCCCCATCCGGCCCGCTCAGCCGCTGCAGGGCGTGATAGGCCCGATAGGCGTATGCATGGCCATCGACCAGCAACAGCCGCCGCTCCGGGCTCGCTCCACCCGCCCGTCTGACCTCCAGACCTTGTTCCATGAGGCTGGCTCGCACCGCGGACGCTGGCTCCCATCTCCCATCGCCTTACCGGGCCGTTGACACGGTCCGCTGGATCGGAACCAGATTGGGATCGTAGGGCAGATTGTCGTCCGTGTGCACCCGGTTGCCAGCCGGATCCACAATCTTGGCGGTGACAAAGATCACCAGGTTCTTCTTGGCGGTGCCGTTGTTCTCGCTCCGGAACAGCCGGCCCAGAACCGGCAGGTCGCCCAAAATTGGCACCTGCTTGCGCGTGCGGGTTACCTTGTCCGAAATCAGCCCGCCCAGCACAACGGTCTGCCCGTCCCACACGGTCGCGCTGGTCGTCACCTGGCGAATCAGGAATCGCGGCAGCGGGATCGGGGATCGGGACTGCCCGGATTGCGCCTGCACCGTCTTCTCGAACTCGAGAGCCTCGGGAATATCCGGGTTGCCGTAGCCCAGGAAATCCAGGATCGACGGGATCAGCGTCATCTGGATGGTGTAGCCGTCAGCCGAGACATAAGGAATCACGTCCAAGGTCGGCCCGGTGGGGATCGCGATGGGCTCGGGCTGCAGGATCGGCACCGCGGCCGCCTGCTGCACCACCCCGCCTCCGGTGGTCGTGGTCGTTCCTCCCGGCTGGCTGGTCGTGGCCGATACCCCGGCCAGAATCTGGCGCTGCACCGTCACCATGATTTGCGCCTGCCGGCCGCTCAGCGTCGTCACGTTCGGCGCGTTCATGACATCCACGCCCTGCCGCTCCTCGAGCGCCCGGATCACAACCCGGAACTGCGGGTCGGTCATGATGCCGGTGATCGTCGCAATCGGTGTCCCGGAAGACTGGAACAAGGCGCCATCGCTGTCCTTGGGCGCATAGTCGCCCGTGCCAGGCCCCATGCCGATCGGGAAATACCCGACCGGATTGGCCTCCGTGATCGGCGATCCAAACTGGGGCGCCGAGCCGCCCTGGGCCCCCACCTTCCCTCCGTTGAAGAGGAAATTGCCGATGATCCAGTCGAATCCCAAGGCCTTGTTGTCATCCTGGCTGATCTCGACAAACTTGGCCTCGAGGTTGACCTGCGGCGGAGCGAAGTTGAGCGCCTGGATGGCCTGATCGATCAAGTCCAATTCCTCGAGCGTTGCCCGGACGAACAGCACGCCCGTCCGATCGTTGAAGAACATCGGTCGAATCACGTTCTGGCCGCCACCGCCCGTGGTGGTCGTTCCGTATTGCCCTCCGGTCAGCCCGCCTCCGCCCAAACCGTAGCCGCCCGTTCCCGTGCCGCCCTGGCCGCCCGTTGTGCTCGTGCCGCCGAAATTGATTCCTGTGGCCTCGGTGAAAAACTGGCGCACCATGTTCTGGACTTCCGACATCGGGGTCAGCCGGGTCACGCCCGTCAGGCCGCCGCCGCCACCGCCGCCATAGCCGCCCCCGCCATAGCCGCCCCCCCCCCCCCCCCCGCCCCCCCCCCCCCCCCCCCCCCCCCCCCCCCCCCCCCCCCCCCCCCCCCCCCCCCCCCCCCCCCTCCCCCCCCCCCCCCC
>JAKLFB010000012.1 GCA_022711435.1 Verrucomicrobiota bacterium | reverse complement strand
TCCTCGCTCACAGACCGCGCGGGTATGCTCGCTCGTCGCGCCTTGCCAGCCCGCCCAATCCCCTCCAGCAAAATCGGAATTCATTTTTGCACAGACCCTTTGATAATGCCGGCGCGCCGGCGTCAGCAGAAACGCCAGCGCCACCGCGAAGCCGAGGAAGAGCATCGTCTCCTTCGTGAACAGCCCCAGCCCGGCCGCCGCGCCAAAGGCGAGCCAGAGCCTGGGCTCATCCCTCTGGAGCAGGCGCACCAGGACGAAGAGACAAGCCACCCAGAAGAGCTGGTCGAAGGAGTCGTAGGAGAACGTCGAATTGACGCCTACGTAAGCGGGCGCCAGCAGCGCGCCGATCCCCGCCAAGCCCTGCGCGAGGAGCCGCCCCCCGAGATCCCGGGCCATCCAGACCGTGAGCACGATCACCCCCGCCCCGGCCATGGCCGGCAGGACGTGCAGCGCGACCATCGAGTCCCCCAGCACGCCGCGGCTCAACGCCATCAGCAGCGGCCCGAGCAGCGGCATCGCCGTCGGCCCGTCAAACACCCGCTCGCCCAGCTTCAGATAATAGAACTCATCCCGAAAGTAGCCGTAGCGTTGATCGAGGAGGAGGTTCAACACCAGCTTGGCGGCGACCAGCGCGAACAGAAGGACGCGCTCCCCGGTGAACCCAATCCGCGATGGGCTCTTCATGCTCGCAGTGATTGGAGTATCGGTGTGGACAGCCCCTGCAATACAATCCTCCTCACGCTGGACGCCTCGGGTTCACCCAGCCAGACTACAGCGCCGGGTTCTCGCCGCAAGCCGTTTCTGCCGCGTGCTGTGCAGCCCATTCCAGGGTGTGAGACAAATTTCTTCGGCGCTTGGTGCGTCCGGTCCCAGTTGGGCGATCGTCCGCGGTTTGACTTCTCCCTCGCCTCCATGGCAATGGAGCAGAGGGGCGGGGAGAGGATGGATTTGGCTTTTCAAGGATTCGAATTTCATGTCAGTTCACCGCCAGCAACAGGTTGCCGTTCCCGCGTGAGCCCCGCGGAGCGCGGCTGGATTTCTTGGCGGCGCAGGAGCGAAAGAACCGTGCGACAAATCCGGGTCAAGGTTGAATGGGTGCGAATCATGAAATTGAGTCATCGAGAATCGCTGGCGGTTGCGACCGCAATCCTTTTTCTGGCTCGAGTCTTCCTGGACGGGGCGGATGGGAGCGCGCCGGGCGGGGCTTTGGGTGCATCTCCGGCCACGAGCGACGCTTCGAGGATTATCAAAGTATATCTGCAGGCTGGGCAGTCCAATGCCGATGGGCGGGCGCTGACCAACGGACTACCGGACAGCTTCCTCGAGCCGCAGGCTGACATCCCCTATTACTACTACCTGACCGGAAGCCCGGCCAACAGCGATGGCACGCTCGGCACATTGACCACCCTGCGTCCGGGGTGCTCGGCACTGGGCGGAGGGGCCACGTTCGGGCCCGAGCTGACGCTGGGCCGAACCCTGGCGGATTACTTTGGCAAGACGAACAACGTTCCATCCAGCAACGTCACGGTTGCCATCCTGAAGTATGCCCATGGCGGCACGGCGTTGTACAACGCATGGAGGCCGAACGGCAACAGCACCCCGAGCGGCGAGGGGGTCGATTACATCACGTTCCAGCGGGTGGCTGCCGCCGGGCTGAATCGCCTGGCAGCCGCTTACCCTGACGCCGCAATCGAGCTCGGCGGCATGATCTGGGTCCAGGGAGAGACCGACATCGACCTGGGCACGCTGGCTTCGAGCATGTACGGAACCAACCTGGTGAAGTTCATCAAGGACGTCCGCCTGACCTATGCCGCCCGGCAGCCTTATGGGACCAACCTCCCGTTTTTCCTGAGCCGGATCTCGGCCAACCAGACCGTCTACTCGAACCCCGCGGATCCAGACCATGCCAACTACCTGCTGGTCCGCGCCGGGCAGGAGGCCGCGGCTGCGGCCCTGCCGAACGTCTTCATGCTCGACACGGACCCGCCCGCCTTCAGCATGGCCACCCCATGGTCCGGTCCCGGTTTGCACTACGACACCCGAGGCCAGCAGTCCCTTGGGACAGCTTTTGCCCTGGCGATTATCCGGGCCCTGCCGCCGCCGCGATGGAACGGGATCGAGCAATCCGCGGCCGGATGGCGCATCTCCTTTGCGGGAGTCACCGGGGCCAGCCACACAATCGAGCGAGCGCCGTCCGTTGCCGGGCCATGGGATCTGCTGATGCATGTCCTTGTGGGCTCGGGCGGCCTGGTGGAATTTGATGATGCGAACCCTCCCAGCGCCGGCGCGTTCTACCGCGTCAGCCGCCCTTGATCTCCGCCTCCCTCGGCAAGGGGTCAGTTCTGCGCCTATCTTCTGGACAATCGAGGGAGGATCTCGATGATAGGGATTCTGGACCCCGTCGGTCTGCTGGCGCAAGGCAGCGACGCCCAGGTCCGGCAAGCGGCGCGCCGGGCGGTGGAGACCGCCCGCCGGTGCGGACACGCCCGTTTCATATTGAGCTCCGGCTGCACGCTGGCGATAGAGACGCCAGAGGCCAATCTCGAGGCGATGCTGAATCCATGAAACCATATGGAGTGCTGATTCACGGGGCGGGCTGGATTTCGACTCAGCACATCGCCGCCTACCGCCAAAACCCGGCTACGCGCGTGGTGGCCATCTCCAGCCGCCGGCTCGCCAGCGCCCGGCGGGAAGCGGACGCGGCTGGCCTCGAGGGCATTGGCATCTATGACGACTTCGCGCAAGCCTTGCGGCACAAGGGAGTGGACATCGTATCCGTTTGCACGCCGCAGCATGTGCATTGCGAAAACGTCGTGGCCGCAGCCCAAGCCGGCAAACATCTCGTCATCGAGAAACCGGCCGGCCTTTCGCCGCGGGAGTTGCGCCGGATGCAGCGCGCGGTCCGCGAAGCCGGCGTGAAGACCGTGGTCAGCTTCGTCCTGCGCTGGAACCCGCTGTTCCAGATGCTCAAGCGGATGATCGCCGGCGGCGCCGTGGGCCGAGTGTATTGCGTGGAAGCCGATTATCTCAGCCACAACGGCGGTTGGTGGTCCGGCTGGAACGATACGCGCACCCGGAAGAACGGCGTCAGCGCCATGCTCGTGGCCGGCTGTCATGCCGTGGACGCGCTGCGATGGTTTGCAGCGCCGGGAGAATCGGAGGCGGCCAATCCGGTTGAGGTTTTTGCGCTGGCGGGCGGCTACCGCAAAGGCCGCGCTACCGCGTATGACCCGACTCGCAATGCCTGGATCCGCAACGCTCGGCCGATGGAATACGACGGCCTGGAGGAGGCCCTGGTCCGGTTCGACAACGGGGTGATCGGCAAGGTCTCGGTCCATTTCGACTGCGTGATGCCCTACCGATTCCCGATCCGCATTTTCGGCGACCGGGGCACGATCTTTGACAACCGCGTCTGGTCGCACCATTTCCCTGGCCAGACCGACTGGATCGAACTTCCCGCCATCCAGCCCGACTCAAGCGATGTGGGGCATCATCCGTTCAACGCGCAGATCGATCATTTTGTAGACTGTCTGCGGCGCGGGATCGAGTCCCACTGCAACCTGGCGGATGCGATCAAAACCCACCAGGTGGTTTTTGCCGCATTGGAATGCTACCGCACGCGGCGCCCCGTCCGCATTGCGGCAGCGGCGTTTTCGTGAACCGGGCTGACGATGAAGGGTCAGTTCTTAAGACGCCATCGATAGTTCTTCACATTCCTGAACGCCCGCCTTATCGAACGCAGGTCCCTGGCAGGCCGTTTCCCGACGGCTTATCAGGTCACGAAGGTGCGGACAGCAGGTTCGGGATTGTAGGGTCGAAGCCAGCCCACAACGAGCCGGTTCGGCCGAAGAGGTCGCACAGTCCGACGCCCCGCCTAAATCGTTGACCGTCGGCGGCACCGGGCCGCAAAAGAAAGGTCGTCAACGACAAAGATCCAAGGCGGCGGGGAAGAATTGACATTCTATATTTGGATTAGGGTCTGTGCGCTCGATAGAACTTCATCGGATGGATCCGGCTGGTCGTATAGGGCCACGTCAGCGGATTGAGCGACTGCCAGCTTGCAGCGTCGACGGTATCGGCAGATTCCAGAATTCCGTTCCAGTAAACCTTGAGCGCATTACCCGAGAGGGCGAGGGACACCGTAGGCGTGGGATCGTACTCCTCGACCGTCCGGAGCCCTGGTTCCCACCCGCTGATGGAAACCCCGCCGATGGCATAGATTCTGTCGCTGACCACGGCGGTGGCCAGGGCCTTCCGTTTGACTTGCATAGGGGGCATGGTCCGCCAGGTATCCGTGTCTGGGTCGTAGGCTTCGACGCTCGAAAGCTCGCTTCCGTCGTAAGGACTGCTGCAGCCCCCAACGGCGAAAATCTTGCCATTCAGGACGCAGGTCGAGAGGAACTGCCGCGCGGACCGCATGGAGGCTTTCAGGGTCCAAGTGTCGGTGACAGGATTGTACGCATACACACTGGAGAGAGGCGAGCTTGAGTCGGAAGACCCTCCCACAATGTAGATCAACCCGTTGACCGTGCTGCAAGAGGCTCCGCCTCTCGGGCTGGGCACGTTCTTCTTCTGGATCCAGGCGTCTGCGGCTGGATCGTAAGCCTCCACCGCAAGGCTCGCCGTATGATTGCCGGTGCTGCCGCCGATCGCGTAGATCTTCCCGTCAACCACCGCGCACGAGAACAACGCTCGGGGCGTGGGCATGGGCGCCTTGGTCTGCCAGGTGTCGCTCGACGCATCATATTCCTGCACGAGCGGGAGGGAGCTGGTGGGCGTTGCGCCCCCGATCACATAGACCTTTCCGTTGACTGTGCCGATGTCGAATCCTGACGTCGGACTTGGGATCTCGGCTCGCTGGGCCCAAGTGTCTGTTGCCGGGTCGTACTGTTCCACCGCGGAGTAAATAGGGCCGTTGCGTGGCCCGCCGCCAATACAATAGATTTTCCCCTCGACCACAGCCGCGGCGACGAGCGACCGCGCGGTGGGCATGTTGGCCTTCGGCCTCCAGTTGGCCTGGGCACCTAATTCGATCGAGGCCAGCCCAACGAATCCAATGAGGACGACCGCATAGCGAATTCTCTGCGTATTCATTTGTTGTTGCTCTTTCGGGTTCGCGTCAAGGCTTCGAAGTCGCTCCTCCGGGCGCGCAAACCCAGCGCTTGGAGCAGGACCGGCCTGGTGAGGATGCCAGCGACATCGAAGCACTCACTCATCTCCAAAGATCCAGCTTCACGACAGTTCATGCGCGGGCCTCTTGCCCAGCCTCACGGAACAGCTCCCAGGCGCCGATCGAGCCAAGCCAGCACATCGTCGCGGATCTGCTGGCCGAACAAGCCCTCGAGCGCGCCATGGCCGCCGGGATAGAGTCTGCGCGTGGTTTGTGCATTGGCCTGGCGCAGGAGTTCGTATAGCGGTTGCTGGCTGGCCATGAGCGGAACGAGGGCGTCTTCGCTGCCGTTCACCATCAGGACCGGCGTCCTGACCCGCTGGGCGTAGAGGGCGATATCGAAATATCGGGGCATGTTGATCGGGACCAGCCCTCCCATGGCGAACACACCCGTCTTGATGCGCTGCTCGACGGCCAGCATCACGGGCCCGAGGATGGCGCCATGAGAGACGCCGTAGTACGCGATTCGCTGACTGTCGATGTCGCGCCGGGTCTCGAGGAAATCAATGCATCGCCCCAGATCCTTGGTCGTGAAGACCATCCAGTCCCGGTAAGCCCAGGGGGTTTCGACGACGCTGGCAAAGCTCCAGATCCGTCCGCGCGCAGCGGGTCGCTCATACGTGCCGTAGTAAATCGGGAAGAGCAGAGCGCGGCCGCTCTGGATGACATATTCTGTGAACGCGCCGTAGGGGAGACCCGTGAAGGACTCCTCGGATACTGCATTCACCCCGGGGAAGAAAATGACCGTTTGGTAGGGCGCCTTGCCTGTCTTCGGCAGGAACAAATGGGCGATGACGCGCTCGCCTCCGTAAGCAGCATCGAAGCGGATCTTTTCCTCGCGCCAGAAGAGCGAAGTATCATGGGCGCTTTCGACCTTGGCCTTCAACGGCCTGGCATCGTACCTGTAAAGGGACCGGAGGGCCTCGAACTCGACGTCTGAGAGAGGGGACAATCCGGAGATATCCCGCCAGGCGGGCGGGGGCAATGGAGCGAACAGCCCCGCAGGAGGAGCGGTTTCCCCGGCCGGAAATAGCGCGCAGCGAAAGCCGTTCTCGGGCGACCGGTTCCACGGCGAACGCGAATCGTGCGCCGTGAAAACGTAGGTCGGCTCGTCCCAGCTTCCGCCGAGGGTGTAGCGAGCTTTCTCGGCGTCGTCCGTCGCGTTACAGCACCATTCCCTGACATTGCCAGCCATATCGTACAGACCGGTGTGGCCCATCCCGATATAATGACCAGCGGGCGCCAGGCCTTTTCGCTCTGGGCCGAGATTGCTGAGCGGGACAATCACTTGAGATTCGCCCAAACAGGCGGCCAAGTCCCACTCATGGACGCTCGGGAGTCTCTTGCCGGCGAAGCGGGCATACGCCGCCGCTTCATACCAGCTGAGCCCGCCCACAGGATAGTTCCCCTGGCCTTGGCGGTAGGTTCCTCCCTCCCACGTTGCCGGGCCGGGCTGGCCTGTTTTGTCGCGGAACTCGAGCATCGCTTCAGCCCAGGAGAGTTCAAGGCCGTCCCGGACGAACCGAAGCCCTGCCCAGCGCCGGGGATCCTGGTATCCGCCCTGCTCGACGAACCGCTTGAACCGCTCGTTCGTCACCTCGTGCTGGTCGATGAGAAAGGCCGGCACCCCGACGGGCTCCATCCCGCTGTAGTCGGCAGCGGGAATCCAGTTCGTCCCCCCGCCGATCCACACCATGCCTTCGGGCTCATCCGCCTCCCGCAACCGGATATTCTCGAGGGACTCCTGGTCGCCGACACATTGGTGCGGCGCGAAGCCTTCCTTCTCGAACCGCCATCGATACATGCACCGCGCCAGGGTCGCCTTTTCCAGCGGCGTGCGTCCCAGGCGCCGCCAGGCCTGGTTCGTCGCAGTGTATTCCCGGCACCAGACCTCGGCGCCTGCGGGAGTGGTGGTGACTGAGTATTCGGCGCACATGCGGGGCCACAAATCCCGGAGCGCGGTGTCGTTGGGTATGTAGAGCTGGGCTTTCCGAGCCAGATCAAAAGCCGCCTGGTTCTGCCCCTCTCTTACCAGTTGCAGCACTCGGGGCAGGGCTTCGCCCTTCGCCCATTGCAGATGGGAGGCTCGCCGATACCCCCAGCCGGTCCCGATGAGGCCGGCCGCCAGCAGGCTCACGGCGCTCGCAACGCCCAGCCGCGCTCGGTGCCGGCGGCCAAACTTCTGCAGCACGTACAGCACACTGGGTGAGCGAGCGAGGATGGGCTCGTGCCTCAAGTGGCGCTGCACGTCCATGGCCAGCGCGTGCGCCGTCTCGTAACGCCGGTTGCGGTCCTTTTCCAGGCTTTTCAAGACAATCCAGTCCAAGTCGCCGCGCAGGAGATGGATGAGTTTCGGGGGATCGGATTGGCGGCGCTGTGCCGTGGCCGTCAGCTCGGTCTGTGGTATGATGCGCAGGCGTGTCGAGGGGCGCACGGGCTCCTGCTCGCGGATCGCGCGGCACAGGGTATCCAGCCCTGCGGCCAACAGGCTCTTGGCGTCAAAAGGCGTCTGGCCGGTCAGCAGCTCGTAGAGCAGCACGCCCAAGGCGTAGATGTCGCTCCGCGTGTCGATGTCGACGCTGGTCAGGGCCGCCTGCTCCGGGCTCATGTAGGCTGGCGTGCCCAGGAATTGGCTGAAGGAGGTGAAGACGGTCTTGTCGGTCAGCGGCTGCGCGGTCGCTTTGGCGATGCCGAAATCGATGATCTTGGGCGCCGGCACTCCATCATGGACGGTCACGAGGATATTCGAGGGCTTGAGGTCGCGGTGGATGATCCCTTTCTGATGCGCATGCTGGACGGCGTGACAGACCTGGACGAACAGTTGCAGCCGTTCGCCGGTGGACAGGCAGGCCTCGTCGCAGAATTGGGTGATGGGCTTGCCGCGAACCAGCTCCATCACGAAATAGGGCCGGCCCGTTTCGGTGGCGCCGGCGTCGAACACTCGCGCAATGTTCGGATGCTCCATCAGCGCCAGGGCCTGCCGTTCGGCTTCGAAGCGGCCGATCACCTGCTGGGTATCCATGCCCGCCTTGATGATCTTCAAGGCCACCCGGCGCCGCACCGGCTCCCGCTGCTCGGCCATGTAAACGACCCCAAAACCTCCCTCCCCAATGGATTCCAGCAGCGTATACCGGCCAATCGCAGTTCTGGGACCTTCCGCTACGGGCTCCGCCAGAACCTCCGTTGCCGGGACATCCGGCCGGTGGGGGAGAAAACCCGTGGCTGTCCCGGCGGCCTCCAGAAGCGCCTCGACCCTCTGGCGGAGCTCTTCGTCTCCGGCGCAGGCCTCCCGCACGTAGGCATGGCGGGCTTCCGCCGGCGTCAGCTCCAAAGCGTCGTTGAAGATCTCTTTCTCATGCTGGCTGGGCGCGTTCATACCGTTTGGCAGCTGGTCCCGCACTCCGCACTCAAACCGCCTGCCAACCTACAATCCGAAATTCCCGGCCCGATTGGGCCAGCTATTCGCCGCGGATTTCCTTTTTCAGTTCCCTCAGAAGCCAGGCCCGGGCGTAAGCCCAGCTCCGCTTGGCGGTGCGTTCCGCCAGGCCCAGCATCTCGGCTGCCTGAGCATTGGGCAGGCCGACAAAGAACCGGAGCTTTACCAACTGCGCCGCTTGAGAATCCACAGCCGTCAACCGGTCCAGCGCCTCGTCGACCAGCAGCAGCACATCGCTGTTCGTTTCCTCCGCCAAGTCCACGTCATCCAGGTCCACGCGCCTCATCCCGCCGCCGTGCCGCCGGGCTGCTTTCCTGCGCGCCTGTTCCACAAGAATCCGCCGCATCGCCTCGGCCGCCGCGGAGAAGAAATGACCGCGACTATCCCAGGAGGAGCGGGCGGCCTGGTCCCCCGACAAACGCAGCCAGGCCTCATGCACCAGCGCGGTGGCTTGGAGCGTGTGTCCGGGTGGAAGGAGGGACATCTTGTGGTGAGCCAGCCGGCGCAGCTCGTCGTAGACCAGCGGCAGCAGCTCCTCAGCGGCTTTGGCTTCGCCTTGCTGGACGCGCTCGAGGATGCGCGTGACGTCGCTCACGAGCGCAGTGTAGGCGATGGGAGCGGGAAGTCGATTCCCGAAATCGGATCGGGATCAGTTAATGAGGTTGCACTGTCTTCATGACGCCGAATTGGCACTGTGGGCGAATTCTTCATTTGGAGACTGTGACAATCTCATTGACTAACCCCTATACGGCCAGGGCGGTGACCCACAAGTTGTCGATCTCGTTCCGCGCGTCCGTGTGAATCATGACCCGCAGCTTTTTGGGCCTTGGGCGGGATGACGGGCGCCTTGCGCTGGGCCGTGTTTCGCTGTTGGTTCAGGGTTGGCCGGGTGTGGGGTAAACCCTGGCCGCGTCATCCAGCACCAGCACCCAGTCCTCACCGGCGGATCGAGTGGGCGGCTCGAACTCCTGCCTCCCGGTGTTGGGCAGCTCGCCCAAAGGGATTGCTTGGCCGGTGCGGGGATTGAACCACCAGCCGCGCAGTTTGGCGGCGGCGATGCGCCCGGTGTTGATGGTCGCACGGCGATGCTCGGGGAAATAGGCCATCAGGTAGGTGGCGTTGTCCTGGCCGGTCTGTCCATCCCGGGTGGCCTCGTTGCGCGCCACGCCGTCGGGGACGGGTGGCGTGATCACGCTCTGGTCGGGAATGCGTGTGAGGAAGGGGCGGCTCAACATGAGGCGCTTGAGGTGGATCAACTGCGTCGCGCCCGGCAGCTCGAGCGCCTGGTGCCAGGGCGTGACGACTTCCCAGAGCGGTTTGCGGCCGGTGTCATACATCTGCCAGATCGGATGGGTGCCGTAGGTGTGGCCAAACGCGCCAGCGAACACGGCCCAATACGCGTTGCGCCGGACCTGCAGCGCGCCCACGGGGCGCTTGGGCGGCAACGCACCGGGCGGATACTCGTAGGCCGGCTCGCCGTCGAACGTGGGCTTGGGCGGCTGCAGGGCATAATCGCGTTCGACCATGAGATAATTCAAGCTCTGCGCGCTGTGGCCGCTTTGCAGCATGTTGAAGTCGAGCCAATCGGTCTGGTGGAACCAGCGTGAGGAACTGGCGCCGCCCCGGGGATGGAAGGTGATGAGCTGCCGTTGCCCCACCACTTCGCGGATGCCATGCGCCATCGCCGTCCACACCGCTGCCGTGTTGTCCGCCAAGCGATCGCCGCCCAGCACCCAGATGATCGGTTTGTTGCCGTATCGACGCGCGAGGAAGCGGCCGTAGTCGGCGGCGTTCTGCGCGTTGAAGAAGTCCGCGTCGGGCCGGCCGGCGTCGGCGCCGCCCACGTAGCGTCCCCAGGAAGGCAGCATGCCGAGATGCAGCCCCAGTTCGGAGGCGCGGTCCACGATGTAGTCCACATGGGCGAAGTACTCCTCGTTGGGCCGGCGGCTGTCGAAGTCGTGGAACGGCAAGTGTCCATAGGCGTTGGGCGTGCGGAGGCCATCGAGCTCGGCGACCACGACAGCTTGAATGACCGTGAAGCCATGCCGGGCGCGATTGGCCAGATAGCGATCGGCTTCCTCGCGGTCGAGCCGATGGAACAATTCCCAGGCGGTGTCGCCCAGGTAGAAGAAAGGCTGGCCGTTGGCCTGCATCAGAAAGCGGCGGTTCTCCGAGACGCGCAATTCAGGCAGTGGCACGGCGCGGGGCGGCGGGCTTTGCGCGCGCGGGGCCGCGGGTGGTGTGGCCGGAGCCACAGCCGGCTTGGTGGGGCCTTGCAGCGCGCGAATCCGTTCAAGGGTCAACGCCCCCGTGCCGTCCAGGGCGCTGCCATGAATGCGGATTTCGTCCAGTATTCCGCGGAACATGCGGTCGGTTGCCTCCGGGCGGGTGAGGCGGTTGAAGTGGCCAATGGCCAGCGGGCCGAGGTCTTCACCGACCGGGCCGCGATCGTAAGCGACGGTGGCATCCAAAGCGGCCTGGCGTTCGGGCGTGCCGAAGTAGAACTTCACTTCGGCCGGCGAGCGGGTGGCGTCATAGGCCACGGCGAAAAACCGCCAGTTGGCCGCCGGCGCACCGGGCTGGGCGGGAATCTGGCGGGCCGAACTGCGTGCGGGTGAACCGTCGGGCCATTGATTCACGCCCAGTTGCAGGCGGCCGTCGCCGGTCATCACAAGATCAAAACCGTCGCCGCCCTGGTTGATGGCCGATACGATGCGGTTGCCGCCGCTGCCCACCTGTGCGCTGCGACAGTTGATCCAACCGGAGAGGGTGAAGGATTTCAGACCCTTGAGGGCTGCCAACAAGTCGCCCGTCAGTTCCACCGCGCGGTCGGCCGGGGTGCTGCCGAAGTCGAGCGCCGCAGCTCCTCCGCCAGGGGGGGTGTTCGTGGTCCAAGCAAGCTGCTTGTCCGTGAGGGCGAGGGTGGGATGAGCATGGGCGGAGACGCCGGTGTTGGCGGTGGTTTCTCCGCGCCCCTCGTTGAAGCGCAATTCCATAATCGGCCGCGAAGCGTCGTGCGCGTCGAATGCCACGCGCGCGGGCGCCGTCAGGCGGTTGGGTGGCGTGGACTGGTCTTGCAGCTCGCGCACGGTCAACGTATAGCGCGCGCCATCGGCAAGGCCGCTGGTGGACAGGACGACCGTGTTGAGGTCGGCGCCGGCCTTGGCCGCCAATATCCTCACCGCGGGTTCAAGGGTGAAACGGTCCGCCGCAACACTGCGCGGATCCAGCGCCTCGGTGAAATAGACCAGCACTTCGTTCCGCGCCAGGCTGGCAGTGGCGGCCACCGGCATGGGCGGCGTGGTGTCGCGCAGTTTGGGATCGTGGCGCAGCAACAAGGCCCAGTCGCCATCGTCGGCCGGGGCCGGGGATAACCAACGCGGGCCGCTGGCCACCGGCGCCTCCGTCCATTGCCCGGAGCGCGGATTGAACCAGCGGGCGTGATAATTGCCCGGGGCCAGCGTGACGCTGACGTTGCCGGGGCGCGGCAGATAGACGGCGTACAGCTTGCCGGTTTCGGCCAGGCAGAACGCGCCGCCACGCACGAGGTCGTTGCGGGGCGCCAGCCGCCACCAGTCGAACGAGGTGAAGAAATCCACCATGTGGGCGTAGCCGCGCAGCATGGTCATGGTGGGGTCGCCACGGCCGCTGACCCAGCCGCCGCCGGTGTCGGGCGGGAAACCGACGCCGCGATTGGCGGTCTCGCCGGCGGTTTGATAGCAGCCGGCCATCGCGATTTCCCAGGCGCAGCGGCGGCGCGTGTCGGCGGCGCGCTGGCCGGGCGTTTTCTCCCAGACATCTTCGTAGCCATATTCCTCGTTGATCTGTGGAATGATCCGGCCTGTGGCGGCTTGTTTGGTGCGCTCGCCAAGCATGAAGGCGTTCTGCCCGCCGTCCCAGCGCTGGATGAGCTGCAGGTCGTTCCACGTCCTGCCCGGAGTGCGATAAATCTTGTTATGGGCCGAGAGGAGATGCTTGCAGGGGTCCCATTCCTTGACGAGCGGGCCAAGCCAGTCGCACCACTTGGGAAACTCGCGGTGAAAATCGTGCTCGTTGCCGAGGTCCCAGGTGACATTCGAAAACGCCGCCAACCGCGCCACCCCGTAGCGGTAATAGCGCTGCTCGTCGGCGCTGTAGGCCGCAAAGGGCGTGGGCAGCACCTGGCCGCCGATAAAAAATATCACCGACACGATGACGTCTCGCTCGCGGGCATGGCGGAGCATTCGCTCGTATTTCTGCCAAAAAGCCGCGTTGAACCGCGTGAGGTCAAAACCGGGATTCTTCACGTCGTCAGGCCGGGCGGCGGGCCAGGGATTGAGATAGAGCTTGAAGCCGGGGGTGGACTTCACGGGCTGGCCCCATGGCCGATCCTCATTGCGGCCATAGACGAGCACGCGCAGGCGGTTGATCTTGAGCGCGGCCAGGCGGTCGATGGCTTGGCGGATGACGGCGTCGTCTTCCCAGCCCATGAGGTAATAGGTGGTGGTGCCGTTCCAAAAATAGTGTTCGCCGGTGCCCGCCCAGACAAAGTGCTCGGGAAATTGCGGGTCGACGCGCAGTTGGCCGCGGCGTTGGCCGTCGCGGGCGGTGAAGCTGCCGGTGTGCGAGCGCGCGTAATCGCCCTGCCGGTAGCGAACCGAAAACGTGTGGCGCCCGGCGGCGGCGGGCATGAAACGAATCCGAAACACGCTGCCATCGGCAGCATCGCAAAAGCCATTGACGTTGAGCGGCGCGCCGCCTTCGCGGGCGAATTCGCCGGTGACCGCGACCTCGGTGAACGGGTTGGCGGCATCCGGTTTGGCCAAGCTGAGCGTGACCTCGACGAAGTCAAAGGCATCCACGGTGGTAGCGGATTGCGTGAAGCTCACTGCGGCGGGCGCGGCCTGGAGCGATTGCAACAAGGCCAGGCTGAAGCTGGCGAAGAGCAGGTGGCGGATCATGTTGGTTGCGGACATTGGAGGTGGGTGGTTTTGGGTTTGGGGTTTGTGCAAAAATTAATTCCAATCCCCTCCAGCAAAATCGGAAGTAATTTTTGCACAGACCCTTAGAATTTGGCAAGGGCGCCATCGAGCGCGAGCACCCAGTCGTTGCCAGGCTGTTCCTCGCCGGGCGGATCAAAAGTGCGGCGCCCCTGGTTCTCATACTAATCCGCGGGAGTTGCCCCGCCGCCCGTCATGCGGCGCAGCAACTCGAAGAAGCCTCGTTTGCGCGCCGAGCTGATGCCCCAGTTCACGGGCACGCTTTGGTAGCCTTCGTCGAACCCCTCGCCTTTCATGCGGAAGTCAAAGTAGCCCCAGCTCGCGTGGCGACTGACGGCGGCGAGCATGTTATTGTCCGGCTTGTCGAAGTCGAAGTGGTCGTCCTCGTTAAAGAGAATCGGCTGACCGCGATACGCTGGCATCGCGTGGCAGTCGTCCACCATGTTGCGGATGCGCGCCGGCTCCTGCACACCGTTGCCGTGCAGTAGCAGGAAGTCGGAGCTGCGCACGACATTTTCGCGCGGGACGGTTCCGCCGCCATAGCTTGTGCTCACGAGCAGCCGGCGGCCCTCGCGCTGGCGCGTCTTCACACGCTCGATCAGTTCATGAACGCGATCCGGCCGGAGGATGGCGTGGTCGTAGCGCACATTCGTTTCGTTGTTCACCTCGATCATCACATGGCGGTAGCCGCGTTCAAGCACCCAGTCCACGGCGTTGTCCACACCGCGCACCACGGCGGCCTCGTCGGCCAGGCGTTCGTCCTGCCCGAAATAGAACAGGCCAAGGATGACGGCCATGCCAAGGTCATCGGCGCGGTTGAGGACTCGCTCCAGCCGCGCCATGAAATCGGGCCGCAGTCCGCCGTCGCGCGTGAAAGCGGAGTTATGCCAAGGCTGTTCCTTGCTGTAACCCTCCGGGCTGCCGCCCTGGAGGTTGAGGGTTAAGGCCAGCAACCCATGCTCACGCCACACCGGCATGGCAGCGAGGAATTCGCGGGTGTTGCGCTCGGGGTCCCACGGGCCGTCGGGATAGGCCCAGCGGGCGCGCGTTTCGGGGTTGAGGTCGTCGAAGGTGGCCTGCACCAGCCGCGCGTTCATCAGGAGGCCCTCGAGTTTCATCCCCTGATAGGAGCGGCCCGCGTAGGTCGGCCGGCCATTGATGAAAAAGGCCGGGCCTTGGATGCTGACCTCGGTGTGGCGTTGCGGCGGCGCAGCGGCAAAGGCCGGCAAGGTCAACGCCGCAAGCGCCAACATGCGGCCGATCCGATGTTTCAATGTCATCATTTCTTTCATAGAATAACTTTTTACAGCTTGCGACCGACGACATCGTTCCAGAGCGGCGGATTCCAGCGCCTTATCGTCGGCATGGCAGCAGATAAATCCGCGCGAGCCAGGTTTTACACGATTTTCTTTCTCACCGGAACCCGGATCGCCAATCAGGGTAAAGGCTCCCGGCTACGCGGTGCCGGCGGGCGCGATGGTCATGTCAGGAGCGCGCCGAGCGAACCGATGCTGCGGACATGTTTTTCCACCCATTCGCGGCTGGTGAGCGATTCGTCGCCGGTCAGATACATGCCGCGGTAGGTGCTCTCACGCTTGTCGCGGCCGGGAGCGGCTTTGGCCAGGATGTAGAACATGCCTGGATACCCCGTGCGCATCCAGTCGGCGATCCCGTCCTGGTCGCCGATGTCATAGACGCGGAACTTGCGAACGAATTGGGCCAGTCCGGACGCGCCACGCTCGTGTTTCACGCGCCAGAGCGCCTGCGCCAGATCGGTCTGGCCGCCCCAGATGCAAATTCGCTTTCATCCGGGCTCGTTCGAGATGTCGGTGAGGACGAAGCCGCGGGAACGCTCCGGCTCCGCGCCGAAGACGGCCTGTCCGAGGAAGACGATGGCGGCGATGAACATTCAGCCCGGACCGATCTTCTGAAACGATGCGCCCGGTTTCTCTTTCATGGAAGGGCCCCAGATCCGGACGTTGTCGATCATGCCGGTGTCGTCGAAGGAGCCGAAGCCAATTTGCCCCTGGATGAAGCTCCTGTCTTCGGCCTCCATGATGGGCGCAGCCAGGTCGTCGAAGTAAACCCGGATCGTGCCGGCGGCCGTGTCGCGCACCAGCCGGACCTTGTGCCACACATCGAGACCCCAGTTCACGCCCTGGGTGGTCTTGCTGGCGAAGTTCTTGCGCGCAGCCTCCTTCACGATGAAAATATTGTGCGCGTTCGGATCCGCCGCGGTCGCCAGATGCGCGTAGTAGAAGTGGGCAGGATCTTCAAACCCGAAGAACAGGCACATGTCCCGATGCCCGTACTCGCGCCCGGTCTGTTTCATGTCCACTTCCAGGACGAAATCGCCGAAGAGCTTGCCGGCGATGAGGGCGATATTGACCGGTGAACGGAACGGCGGCATGTACTGGCTCTGCCGGGTCAATTGCATCGCCGAGCTGGCTCCCTCGCGCGCGAACTGCCACGCCTTTGGATCCGTCGCCTCGAAATCCTTCAAGGCGGCCGCATTGTCGAATGATTGGCTGTAGAGAAGCTTGTAGCCGGCGGGGATGCCGGTCGGCGTGTCGGCGGCAAAGGCGGCAGCGCCCAAACAAATGGCAGTCAGGAGCAAGAGGCGGATCGGCATTGGTTGCTTTGACATCGCCGAAGCATGCCTGACCAAGGGAGTCAAGTCCAGGTGAAACGGGGCGGGAACGGCGAACAGCGGCCATTCGCGGCTCGCGAGGCCCGATCCGAATGGCGCTCTCCTGCCCCGCCCGCGGCGTTGGGAGATGGAGCGAACGCCGCGCCAGCTCCCTTGCCCGATCCCGGCGCCAATCCGCGCGCCGGGCCGGCGCCGTGATTGCGGGCTTTTCTGGCTTGATAATCCCTGCTAGACTGCGCAGAGGAAAAGAAAGGAACCAAGCGCCTGGTATGCTGGCTTGTAAAAGCTGCTACTCAAAACACGCTCATTTATCAACTATTTAGACCCCTTTGCCCTTTTTCTGTTGAGGAGCTGGATCTTAGTGCCACGCATCGGATACGTCCTCCAGGGCCTTCCGCAACTCGGCGGTCGCTTCGGCCTTCAGGTCCTTTTCCGCTGTCGCCTCCACCGTCAGGTTGAAGCGTATCTTGATCGCGTGCTTCGCCTGTAGCTCCATGATGTCGCTCAGGCCATCGGCCAGGTCCTGTAGCTCATTCGGCTGGAGGTAAGCGCGATACGTCACGCCCTTGTCATTTATCGTGTAACCGCCACCACCACCCCCGCCGCCACCCGCGCCCGCGACGGCTTTCAGCACCACCTTGGCGGCGGCCGAGGGATCACACGGCCATGCGGCCGAGTCCGCATCCCATTCCACCAGGCGCGCCCGCAAGGCCCCATCCACCGCCTGTTGCACCTGATACCACGGGACCGGTTTCCCGCGCTGGGTCGAGAGCTGGGCCAGGATGCCCGCCACGTTTGCCTTCCCGTCTTTCCATGCCGCCGGCACGTTGGCTTGAAGGATCGCCGCCGCCACGATCGGTTCTGGCGGAGGCAGCAGCAGCCCGGCGTCTGTCAGCACACCGGCCGGGATCGCCTCCTTAAACAACGAGGTTGGCCCGGACACCAGCCATAGGTCGCCATCCATCACGGCCTTCTCTACCGCCGCTTCGACAACCGCGGCGCTGGCCTTGGGCACTTGTTGTCCCTCCGTGTATCCGCCCCGGTCCACCTGGACCACCTTCCCCCCGGCAAAGTGCGCCTTGATATCCGCCAGCGGCAGTTCCGCCTTCGCTTCCCACAGCCCCGGCAGGACACCCTTGCGCAGCAGCGAACCCGGGATTTCCGCAAGTTCCGCCGCCGTGCTCAGCACGACTTCCATGTCCGAGTCCTTCAACGCCTCTTCATCGGGCCGCGTGCGCCACCAGGTCCTGGCACTCCGGTCCGGTCGTTTCAGTTGCAGCACGAAATCCCCGGCCACGCAACCGTCAACCAGCGTGTCCACGATGGCTGACGCGTTAAGCATCTTCGGTAGATGCGGCAGCTGCGCAAAGGCGCCCGACAGGTCCTTGACCCGTCGCAGGGTTTCCCCCTTCTTCCACAGATCATAGGGCCCGTCCGGCAGCAGCGACTCCGCTGTGATTTTGGTCTCTTGCAACCGCGACCGTGGGTCTCCCTTCAGCGTCGTGAACAGCGCGTCATCAGTGATGTTCAGCTTGAACGCCTGGATGTCGTTCGCTTCCGACACCGTCACGATCATGCACCACGCTTGCCGGATCGCGTCCGGTACCATCTTCTTTGCCTTTTCCAATTCCACCGCCAACCGCTGCATCCGCTGGGCGTCCACGCTCCCGCTCTTGGCCTGGTCCTTCAATTCCGTCTCCACCTGTTCCCACGCCAGCAGGTCCGCAATTCGGCTGCGCACCATTTCCAGCCCGTCCTTCGACGGCACCGCCAGAATCACCGCGTTCCGATACACTCTCGGCTTGGCCGCGCCCGTCGTCTCGTCAATGCACTTCCGCGCCACCGGCGACGGCTTGCCCGATTCCGATCCCGCCTCTGGCCCCAGCACGGCGAAATGGAACTTCCCGTCGTCCTCGATGTCCGCTGGCTTGTCTGGCAGGTGATGCACGCGCACCCCCAGCGCCGACGCCCCCTCTGTCAGTTTCTTCACATCCCGGACAGCCTTGTCCAGCCGCACCGCAATCAATCCCGGATCGCCTTCCACCCCCCGTTTCTTTTCGCGGTGGATTTGCGTCAGGTTCGGCTTGTTCCCCAGCCGCCATTCCTCGGGCAGCACCCCGCCTTCCGTGGAGGAGTACTTGTCATCCAACCAATAACTCTCCTGGGCCCACCGCAACAGCCCCTTCTCCAGCTCGATCCGGTCCGGGTTTGTCGGCGCCACCGCCATCTTCAGCGCCCGCAAATGCGCCTTCTGCGGCGTTGGCTGCGAGTGGAAGAAGGTCGTCACGACCGTCTGCTCAATCTCTCGGTATCCCAGGGCCGGGAAATCCCGCTGGATATCCCGCGCGAACCCAAGCTCCCGGTTCAGTATCCCGCTCCACGCCACCTTTTGCCCTTGGGCTGACTGCGCATCCGCGATGTCCACCAGGTCCCGCATGGCGTCCGACAGGCTATCCTCGCCCCGCTTCCGCAAAAACACATTCGCCCCCACGAGTGGGCACGGGTCTTTCCCCGCCGAGTCCCGTAGCGCCATCGCGAAGATCCGCAACACGCCGCGCGTCCGCTGGAATTGATCCAGTTGCACCCAGTTCGAGTAAAACACTTCCGTCAGCTCCGGGTGGAACGGATAGCTTTCCACATATCGCTTCTCCGCTTCCGCTCCCTGTTTCTTGGTCGCCTCGTCATGCGCGCTCACCCCCTTGAAGGCGGCGATCGCGTGCGGTCGCAGGGCATCCTTGTCCTTGATGCTCTCCGGCGTGAAGAACCGCCGTCGCAGCACCTCGGCCACATCCTGCTTCACCACCGGTTCCACCGGCTCTTCCTGCTGGCGCGCGAAGATGTCCTTCAGCGCGTTCGTGATCTCCAATCCGAACTGGTCCATTCGGCTCAGCTCAGACGCCAGCAGGGACGCCACTACCGCGCACCGGTCCGTTTTCACCGCCGCCTGGGTCAAGGCCTGAAAAAACGCCTGCAATTTGATCAGCCAGTTCTTGTCCTGGGCCACCTTCTGCCGCGCATACATCAGCACTTCATCCAGCAGAATCAACGGCGCCACCCCTTCGGCGTTGGGCACCGCTAGCAAATCCATCATCACGTTCTCCGCCGGCGCCGTGTCGCGCTCGGCCATCCCTTTCCCGCCATTCAGGATGCCCATCCCTTTTTCGCCGGCCAGTTGCCATGCCAGCACGCTCCACGGATGGAACAACCGTACTACCTTCCCGGCCGGGTCCGCCGCCTCGATCCCCGTCTCCAGGTCCAACTTGTCGAACGAGATCGCCGCCACTCGCGCTCTCGGCAGGCTCTTGCCCAGGTCAATATGCGTGCGGAACTCCTCCACCGCCGGCAGGTCCGGCAGCCCCGCCGGGTTGTCGGTCAAGTGGAACAGGGTGATGAGCGTGTGTGTCTTCCCACCACCATAGGTCAGGTGAAGCTGGCGCACCGCTTTGTCGCTCTTTCCCGCCAGCCGCCGGACCACGTCCCGCGCCAGGTTGCGCAGGTTGAACGTCGGGTAGGTCAGGGCGAAGAACTTGGACGGGTCCTCATAGATTGGGCGCTTGCCCTTCTTGAGTATCACCTCATCCAGGTCGGCGGCGAACATGGCCATCGAGAGTTCGCCCGTCTTCAGTTCATCACGAAGCGTCACCACTTGGTGCCACGGCGTCCACATTTTAGATCTGCTCATTTTAGATTTTAGGTTTTGCGGTGGTCAGGGAACTGGAGAAGATCGCACAAAGTTCGTCCGCCTCTTTCCAGAGCGGCTGGATCAACGTCTCCTTCATCAGACCGCTCTCAGTCAGCAGTTCCAACCAGTATCCGCATTCGTCGGCCTCCTCCAGGGCGATGGCAAGTTTGGCGATGAAGTCGGGCTTTGACTTTCCCCGGCATGCGGACCGGTAGTTGGCCCCCACCGATGTTCCTGACTTCATCAACTGGTGGCCGATAACGCGGCCCGGCTCGCTCTGCGGCAGCGCCAGCACGAGCTCAATGGTCCGCAGCGCAAACTTCTTTGTCCGCGCCTTCATTTCCTGTTCGTTCATAAGTCGCTTGGATTCGGATTTTGCTTTGGGCGGGAAATCTAAAATCTAAATTCTTCAATCTAAATTCTCCAACCCCAGCGGCATGGTTGCATCCCTCTTGGCCGCTTTCGCGCCCAAGTGACTGCTCAGGCTCTCCAGAAGCACCCGCTCCTCGCTCCCGCGCTCGGAAAGCTCGATCAACGATTGAATCACCCTCACAAACAGGTCGTTCCGCCGAAGCGCGTAGTCGTCCAGGTAATCGTTCACCTTCCGCACATCCCCGTCCTTCCACAAGTGCATCAGTCGGTGAACCCGATCAATCACCGGCACCTCGCGCCCGCCTGGCGCCTCGTAGCCCATCCGTTTTTCCTTCCGCTCCTTCCACGTTCGCAGGATGAACTCGCCGCCGCTTGCCTCGTCCTCTGCTCCACCTCCCTCGGCTTCTTCATCCCGTTCGCCTTCATTCTCCACTCTCAAATCTGAAATCACAGATTCCTTGCTCCCCTTCACTGTGATCAAATTCCATGTTGGCTCCAGGTCGCGGTCGGAGACCCCGCAGCTCACCGCATACAAGATGCACGCCCCGGCTGGCGCCTTCTGAAATCCGAAATCGTTTCGGTGCAGCAGATAATAGGCGGTCACCGGGTCCAGGCGATCTGTCCCCGCCTCGATATGCAGCACTCGGCCCACCACAAACTCAATGACGATGCGCCGCACCGCGTCCAGGAATTCTTTAACCGATAGGAACTCATTCGATGGGCTGTTTGCCTTCTTGACCGCCGGATACTTGCTATACGCTTCCATCGCCGGGCCGGTGGCGGCCCACACGAAATCTGGCCCTCGGATCCCCGAGTCCCAAAACTCCCGTAACTGTGCCGCGATATTCTCGCGCATCTCAGCCATCACCCGGTTGTCCCAGCCTACCTTCGCCATCGGGTCACGCTTGCGACAGACAAGCCAGACGGAGGAGGCGAGGGCGGCCGATGCGAGCGACCGAGTCCTCCCAGTCCGCTCGGTTGCAATAGGCCAAGAGCCATCCACAACGAAACCAGCACGAATGATCGCCGATACCAGAGTTTCCCAAGCATCAGGATGTTTGTGCGCGAAAACGATCACCAACCTCCCATGTCCTGCCAAAGTGGCATGGCAGGCCTGAAAGGCGCGGGCCATCCCATCCTCGTAGGCTCGTTTAGATGCATCCTTATCACCGTTGTGCCTAGCAGCATCATCAATCAGCTCGCCATCGTTCCTTTCGTGGTTCCACTTCGGCGCCAGCGGTTCGGCGAACACCGCATCGAACCCCGGACTTAATCCGTACAGCGTGCGCCGAAGCCAAACGTAAAAGAAATCCATTAAATCTGAGTAAGGAATTGCATCGTAGTAAGGAGGATCAGTGATTACTACGTCGAACAGTTCGTTGCCAGGGATAAGTGCCGATTTCTGAAGAACTCTGGTTTCACCGGCAGCGGCGCAGATGCCTAGCGCATGCTCCAAGTACTCCGCAATCCACTCAACTGCTCCCAGAAAGTTTCCACAGGTTTGAGACAACGGGTTTACTTCGGTGAAGTCCCACACAATCGGCAGAGCGAAGCGGGAAAATGTGCCACGATGGGCTTCAACCGTCATACGCCAAGACGCGAGAGTACTTGATGCTTCGGCAAGCCGGTCTACAGCGAGGGCCATGTAGGCCCTTGTCGGTTCAATCCATGAATCCAGCCCGACCTTGGCGGCGGAGTTCCGAAATGTCCCCAGCGCCAGCAACTGTCGATCCGTAAACAGCTTCCGCCATTGGTCAAAGCCGTATTGGTCCACGGAGAACGCACGTGAGGCACCCGGCCCGCATTTTGGCGTCGGCTCCTCCGGCACACCGAATGGCACTTTTTCGAAGACCTTCCGCATCGTGTCATCCTCCACTTCCGCCATGCGCCGCTCATGATCGGTTGGGAGCCGATATTCTTTGCTGTCAAGACCGTCCACTACGACCACGGTTATGGTCTGTGTCAGCCGCCCGTTGCGGCCCTCGTATCGGATGTCCTCGGTTTCCATGATTGCCAGGCAGCACGGGCACTGTGCGCCCGCTCGCGACATCGTCGCTGCACCGAGCTTTTTATCGTGCTCGCGCTTCTGCGCTGCGTTACCCCCACGCTCGGGCACGTCATGTTCGATTGAAAATATCACGCCTGTGCGCTCTGGATTTGGCTTCGCCAGAAGCCTGATGCGCTTGTTGTCCTTCCGGCAAAGCCAGCGCGTTTTAAGCAGCGGAATTGTGGCACGGCAGTTCTTGCATGTCACAGTGCGGGCCCAAAGGTAGGCTACCGTCGGCTTGGCCAGCCAGCGCGGATTGAATTTGTCCTGCAAATACGCCTCTCCCAATTCTGCGTTGAGTTTGTCCGCGCTTGCGACGCCGTTTTCATTTGGGTCAAGCAGGCGCATCGGCTGCGGATCAAAGGCCTTGCCTGGCATCAAGGGTTGCCACTCCGCGTAGGTGGGATAAAGGTGCGTGAGTTCCTTGCGCGCTTCCGCCAGCACCTTCCGCCCCCACGCCCGCACGTGCCACGCAAGGTCCGCTTCCAAGGAAATGCCCGCTAAACACGCGAAAGGACGCGAAAGTGTTTGAGACTCTGTTTCCTCTTTCGCGTATTTCGCTGGCTTTTCCCCCTCTGCGTGATTCGCGGCTTCGTCCCAGTTCAATTCTTCCTGGACGATGACTCCTTCTTGGCGGTGTCCCAGCGCCTCCATCGCCTTCCGCAACCTGCCTCCCTTCAGCCTGTGAACCTTCGTGAAAAACTCCTCCATAAACTCGCGATCCCGCAAAATGAACTGCGGCAACGACCGCTTCTGGCCTGCGAGCTTCTGCGGATATTCCAGCGTGCATTTCAGGATGAACCACGCCACCGGATTCAAGTCAGCCGCCGTCACGTCGCAGCCCAGGCGCATCGCTTCCAGCGGAATCGCCCCGCCACCGGCAAACGGGTCCAAGACCTTCGGCGCTCGTCCGCCGTTCGCCTTAAGTATTTCCGCCCGAAACCAGTCCAACAGTTCTTTGTTGTCAGTTTCGCGTTTCCATCGCAGAATCCCGCCCACCGTCTCTTCCTTCACCCGTCCCTCTTTATCCGGCTTGCTGTCCTGCAACCGCCCGCCAATCTTTTCGCACAGTTCCTTGCGCGCTTCCGGGGTGCCAGGGTCAGGAAGCAGTGTGGCCAGCAGCGCCGCGCGTGCCGCAGCTAGTGGTCGCCGTGCCGGCCAGATATGCAGCGTGGAGATATGCCCGTGCCGCACATTCTTCTCGTGGACCGAATCAATGGACGCCTGCCGCAGCGGGAAGGCATGTTCAATCAATCGTGAGTAGTCGTTCATATTAACTGGTCTTCACCGACCCATCGGAACCGGCAGTATCCTTTGCTTCTTTGCCCCGTGGCACGAGTTGGATGACCGCTTGTTCTTCCCATTGCTCAGGGATGATGTTCGCCCGGTATTCCTCAACCGGACAATCGTCTGCCGAGATCTTCACCTCGACAAAGAATCGCGTGGTCGGAATGCGCTGAAGTGGGATCCGAAGAGCCAAGACCTCCTCGCCTGGATGAAGCGGTTTCTTAGCCTCAAGCGTGCGCGGGTTAAGAACGCCATCGCTTCCAGGCGCCCACAAGGACTGGTCTGCGGCGAAACAAACGCAATTAGTCTCCGAGTGGCGAATTACCACCCGCATATTCCGAGCCGACAGATTCCCACCGTTCTTCACAAAAACCGTGCAGACGCAACAAATTCCGTCTCGCGGATTTGAAATGCAGCGGAGTTGGATTCCTGGCCCAAAGACAACTCTATCCTGCCGTGGCAAGCCTTGTACCCCCCACTCGATAAGACGTAGTCTGACTTCTCGGCACTCACTGCGACTAAGTCTTTCCGTCAGGTCATCGCCATCCAGCAATTCGATCGCAACGGCCTGCTTCTCTCGCCACACGTCGAACCATCTCAAGTCATTCTTAGTCAAGCGAGCAGGCACGCAGAGAAACCATTTAGTCAAATGGTACATTTTTGAATCACGAGCGCGCTCAAAAGACTTCACAATCTGCTGCTGCTGGCTCGTACTCCATTGGTCCGGGAAGAACTTTGTTTGGTAAACCTCAATCCCGCCACTAGGCCCCCACTCCCCAAGAAAGCTGTCAACACCTTCGTCGCCCCCATGGACGCGAATCCTGCGGCTGCCGGGAACCACGCGTCGCAGAATGTCGGTGCAAATCTCCTCAAATGCCTGCCGAGGCTCGACGCAAACGTTCTTTAGTTGTTCAAAAGGATTGAGAGCCATAAATCCTGAATTCATAGTCACCACGTGGGCGGTTTGTGGAAAGTGCCGGTGGCGTCGCTCATCGGTGACGGAAACTGGCACACCGCCAGAACGCCCTGCCGGATGTGCCGGTAAAACGTGGCTTGATTCGCCAGCATGCGACAAGTGCGTTGCTGAGGATTCAAGACGCCGACGCGCTTCCCCAGTTCGTTCATCACGATCTTCACAGGCCCGAGCAAATCCGAATCCCCGCTGACCACGACGGCGACTTCGAAGCGTCCCAAGTGCGCGTCATTCAAAAGCTGGGTTGCCAGATTCACGTCTGAACCTTTTTCCTCGGTCTTGATCACCTCGACATAATTTGGAAGACCCGGCACCGGATGCGCCAGCGGCATTCGCACCGTGTGCGTAAGAAAATGACCGAAGTGGATTTCAAACTTCGGCAGCGTCCGTAGCGCGCGCAGAAAAGCCTCCTGATTGACAGGGGCCGTCGGGTTCGATGGCCGGGCACCGACTTTCGCCGTGAAGTACTTGATGCACTCGATCTGGTTGGCGGGAAGCAGGGTTTCGCAAAGCTTGCGGATGTTCAGCCACTTGTTCGCTGTCCCCTTGACGCAGCCGAAGTAGAGATTGAAGCCGTCCACGTAAACGAAGGTATTCACGGGGCCCTCCCCAAAAATGCTGAAGCCGACTCCGAAGAGCCGGCTTCGCGCCCGGCCACCGAAGCGACCGGGGAGATGATGGAAATAACGTAACGGCGGGCTGCCGGCTCGTCAACACCGAAAAACGCCTGAAAAATAGGGTGTTTCATCGGTTTGAGGCGCCTTTTTTGCGTGGTCGGCGTGTTTCGCGGGCCAATCTGAAATCTTCAATCACAAATCTTAGATGATCACCTGTTCTCCGGCGGCCAGGATGTCCGCCGCTTCCAGTTCAAATCCAGCGGCCTTTTCGACCAGCTTAGCGAACGGGTCTTGCACCGCCACCAGTTGCGGTGCTGGGGTGGCGCATTCAAATACGGCGTAGAGCCAGTATTCCCCCCGCCGGTTCGCTGCCGCCGCCCATTCGTTGGTGCTGATATGCACATTCCCCAACCGCGCCCGGCCCTTGATCTCAATGCACCGGCGCTTGCCATCCGGGCGATGGCTCAACACGTCGAATCCCGGCCAGGCCGTGTTCAGTCCGGCCTGCAATGCCAGTTCGGGCGAGTGGACATCCTGCACTCGCGCCCCCAAAGCCCGCTCGTGCGCCATCACCAACTCCATCGCCACGCGCTCCACCTCCGCATCGTACCGCATGCTCTCTTCGTCGCTGGCCGCGGGCCGCGCTAGCAGGTGGGCCAGGAACTCCACTGGCCCCACCCCAATCAGCGCCGGCTCGCGCAGCACCGTCTGCTCTGCGTCCTGCGCTCGCCTCTCCCAGGCCCGTTGCAGGTCCCGGATGCGCTCGATCTCCCGTTCCGCCGAAGGATGCCCCTCGCGCCGTCGTTTGCTCCATACCGTGCGCGCCTCGACGAGCTCCTTTTGTTCGTAGAAGAATCCCTGTCGCAGAAACTCAATCCGCCCAGCCAGGTCCGCGTTCAACCGGTCCCGGTGCTTTTGCGCAAACTCCTTTCCCACCGTCGCCACCATGAATGCCCGCGCTTCCTCGATGCGCCCCTGTGCCGACACCGCCAGCCGTTGCGCGTCCAATGGCAGCCCGCCCGTGCGAGGTTCGAGCAACAGGAATTCTTCGATCGGCCGCACCGTCATCGTTCCATCCTCGTGCTGCCGCAGCGCGATGAGCGACTGTTCCAGCACTTCATCCGTTGCCAACGTCTTCAAGGATGGGTCAGCCCGCCGCACAATCGTCACGGCGGCCAGGTGTAGCAGGTAAGAACAGGACGACGACGGATCCACCACCACCGCGCCTCGCCGCGCGTGCGGTGTCGCCGCCGTATCCACCTGGAACCGAAGCTGCTCGAATACCGGCTCGCCCGGATGCACCCACACCGCTCCATTCTCGCCGCGAGCCGGCCGCGAAAACGTGATTTCCAGGTGGTCGCGGCCCTTTGCTTCCAGCATTGGCAGCAGTGGGTCTAGCGCCCGTGGCCGCGTCGCCACCAGTCGAAACCGCTTTTCGTCCAGCGCCGTCAGCCGGAGGTGCATCATCGGTCCGGCGTCCTGGACAAACTGGCGGACATACCCAGGCAGCAGCTGCGAATACACCTCTGCCGCCATCTTCTCCTTCAGGGCCGGCAGCCGAATGGCGACGTCGCCGCCGTCGCCGTAAATCCGCTGCTCCCGCTCTGCGATCGCCGCCACCTGTTCTTTCGTCAGTTGCCCGCCCAGGTCGAGCGTCAGTTGGTCCAGGTCCTCCCCCTCCAACGACCGCCGCATGTAGTCGGTGATGCTCTTCCCCTCGAAGATGCGCCCGATCACATCAAAGACCTTTTCGGACTTCAGTTCCTTCCGAATCGCTTCCAGCTTGTCCAGCAGTACCTTTACCACCTTGCCCTCGCGGGTCTTCCCGGCAATCAGGTTCAGGATGAACACCTCCGGTGCCGGCTGACCATACCGATGAATGCGGCCCATCCGCTGTTCCAGCCGCGCCGGATTCCACGGGATGTCATAATTCGCCATCACCCAGCAGAATTGCAGGTTGATGCCTTCCCCAGCCGCATCGGTGCAGACCATGATCCGCGCGCCACCGTCTTGGATCGGCCGCTTGAAGAACGCCACCTGTTCACCCCGTTCCAGGTAGTTCATGCCGCCGTGGATGTTCGCCACCTGCCCCGTGAACCCCAGCCCATCCAGCCGGCTCTTGAGGTAGGTGAGCGTGTCACGGTGCTCCGTGAACACCAGCAGCTTCTCATTGCGGAACCGCTTGTCCTCGATGATCCCTTTCAGCTTTTCAAACTTGGATTCGTGCCCCAGGTCCTGCACCTTGCGCGCGAGTGTCAGCAGCTTCGCCACGTAATCCTTCTCAATCTCCAAATCCGCAATCGTGGTCGTCACGAAACTGCCCAGGATTTCTGCCTCCGACCGCTCGTTCTCTTCCTCGCCCTCACCCCCGGCTTCTTCATCGGCGGTGTGCGCGTCAAAAGGGTCATCCTCGTCGCGCAGCCGGTCCGCCTGCCGGGCCAGCTTCACCAGGTCAATCCGCCCGGCCAGCACATCCGCAATTACGCCGTCCAGCCGTTCCAGCCGCCGTTCCAGGGACCGCAGCAGCGCAAACGTCGAGCTGGCCATGCGGCGCTGGAACACCCCCAATGCCAGTTGCGCCGCCGTCTTGTTCAGCATCTTCGCCCGGTTGTAGATGAATCGCAGGTACTCCGTCGTCTTGTCATAGAGCGCCTGTTCACTCACCGGCCCCTGGGTCAGATCGTAGGAAAATGTGTCCGTGTTCCGTTTCGGGTAAAGCGGCTTCCCCTCAAACGTCACCATCTCTTCTTTCGTGCGCCGGATGAAGAACCGCCCTCGCCTTTCGCGCGGCATCGCCTGGAAGGCATCCAGGGTGCTGAACGTCTGCGGATCGAGCAGTTTCCACAGGGCGAAAAACGGGTAGTCCTTCCCCATGTGGGGCGTCGCGGTCAAAAGCAGCAGGTGCCTGGCGCTCCATCCCAGGTTCCATTCGGCCTTCCGGTTTGCCACTCCCGCCAGGGCCTCCGCCAGTTCATACCGGGTCGACCGCCGAATTGTCAGATCGGCGTCCTGCCGCGCCGACAGCTTGTGCGCCTCATCAAACACCACCAGGTCATAGGGCAGCACGCCCTCTTCGCTCAATCGTGAGAACGCCTTTTCCCGGTCCAGCGTGTCCACCGAGCAGATCACCCGGTCGGCATTCGGTCCGGTCGAAAAAGGATTGGTGGTCTGGGACGACATGTCCGCCCCGGTCACCACGGCGAACTCCAGGCCGAACAACTCCCGCATTTCGTTCTGCCAATTCCCCAATAGCCCGGCGGGCGGTACCACAAGGATGCGCCGGATCAGTCGCCGGGCCAGCATTTCCCGGACATACAGCCCGGTCATGATCGTCTTGCCGGCCCCGGCATCGTCGGCCAGCAGGAACCGGAGCCGTGGCTGGCTCAGCATGTGGTCATACACCGCCAACCGCTGGTGCGGCAGGGGGTCTATCTTGGAAATCTCAGTCGCGAACGCCGGGTTGGCCAGATGGCCAAACGCCAGCCGTTCCCCCTCCACCATCGCCCGCACCGCAAGCCCATCCCCCATGAAATCCACCGCCTCGGGCACCGCCGCCTTCCGTGCCCCCCCGGTCGCAGCCGGCCCACCGCCCGTGACCTCCAGGAACTTCGCCCAAAAAGTTGGCAGAGGCTGGACCTTGCCCTTCTCCCACCGTGAAATCGTGACGTTCGTCAGCCCGAGTCGCTCCGCAAGTTCCGCCTGTGTCCATCCCCGAGCCTGCCGTTTGGCTCGGACGATTTTCGCGTAATCTCCAGGCACGTCTGTCATATCAATGATGACAACTTAACACGTGTTAAATCTGCTTGTCAACTGGCAAACATGCTGTATTGTGTTTCCCAGCGATGCGTGCTTTACTATCGAGAAACGCAATGAACACGGGGCAACAACGGGAAATGGAACGATGATGATGAACGCCAATGCTACCAAGTTGACTAAGAAGATCCTGATGGGCTTGCCCGATGGGCTTTTTCTTGTGAGCAACCTCATAAGGATCTGGACCGACTCTATTTTCGCCGAGACGATCCGCCCTGGTCTCCACCGGTTCGCCCAGTGGCGGCGCGTCGTGGCCGTCGGCGCCAAAGGCCGCCTCCTTTGCAGCGAGGACAAGCTCCACCAGTGCCACCGCCGCCTGGTCGTGGAATACCTCCATCGCCGCTGGAGCAACCTCTCCATCAGCCACATCGTTTAACTCCACACCCTATGGCAACTTTCGACTCCACAAAAACCGCCCTGGGCAAACTGCTCGAAGAGATCCTCGAAGGCAAAATCCAACTCCCCGACTTTCAGCGTGGCTGGGTGTGGGACGACTCGCACATCCGCTCTCTGCTCGTCAGCATCGCCCGGTCGTTTCCGATCGGCAGCATTATGCTTCTGGAAACCGGCGGAACCGCCAGCTTCCAGATTCGCGCCATCGAAGGCGTCGCTTTCCCCCCAGGCGCCAAACCCGCTGCGGAGAAGCTCATCCTCGACGGCCAGCAACGCCTCACTTCCCTTACTCAGGTCCTCCGTCAGTCCGCCCCGGTCCAGACGCGCGATGACAACGGCCGCGAGGTCCAGCGCTTCTACTACATGGATATCGAGAAAGCACTCGCCGGCAACAGCAACCTGGAGGACTCCATCGTTCCCGTGGACGCAAACAAAATGCTGCGCGCCAACTTCGGCCGCGACGTTGTCCTTGACCTCAGCGCCCTGGAAAAAGAATTCCAGGCGTTTCATTTCCCCTGCAACCAGATTCTCAACTCTGACCAGTGGGAAGAGGGCCTCATGGCCTTCGATGACACCAAGTTCAAGCGCTACATGGAGTTTCGCAAGCGCGTCCTGAACGCCTTCCGCGAATACCAGGTCCCTGTCATTGAGCTCAAGAAGGAGACAAGCAAGGAAGCCGTCTGTCTCGTGTTCGAGAAAGTAAACACCGGCGGCGTGCCCCTGTCCGTCTTTGAACTCGTTACCGCCACCTACGCGGCCGACGGCTTCAACCTCCGCGATGACTGGTACGGCAACGCCCGTAGCCAAAAGCCCGGCCGCCACAAGAAGTTCGCCGCCAAGCCGCTACTCCACGACATCGAACCGACCGACTTCCTTCAAGGTCTCTCTCTGCTTCACACTTATGAACAACGCCTCGCCGACCTCGCCGCCGGCCTGACCGGCAAAGCCGTGACCCCCGTCAGCGCCAAACGCGAACACGTTCTGTCACTCCCTCTCGCCGCCTTTAATAAATGGGCCGACCAACTCACTCAAGGCTTCCTCGAAGCCGACCGCTTCCTGCGCATGGAAGGCTTCCACAGCCCCAAGTTTCTTCCGTACCGCAGCCAGCTCGTTCCTATCGCGGCGGCCATGGTCCATCTCGGCCAACGCTGGCTCGAGCCCGTCATCCGAAACAAACTTGCTCGCTGGTTCTGGTGTGGCGTCCTCGGCGAACTCTATGGCGGTGCCGTCGAAACCCGAATCGCCCTCGACCTCCAGAACCTCCTCGCCTGGATTGACCAAGCCGGCGCTCCGGAGCCGGTCACGGTGGTTGCCGCCGGCTTCCAGCCCGCTCGCCTCGACACCCTCCGCACTCGGACCAGCGCCGCCTATCGCGGTATCTACGTCCTGCTGCAACGTGAAGGCTCGCGCGATTTCTTCTGGAAAGCCCGCATGGTGGACCTTGATCGTGACGACTGTAAGCTCGACATCCACCACATCTTCCCGCGCGACTGGTGCGAAGACCAGCACATCCAGCCCAAGGTCTTCAACTCCATCGTGAACAAGACGCCCATCTCCTATAAAGCCAACCGCATGATTGGCGGGAAGGCCCCGTCCAAGTACCTCAACCAAATCCGCGACCACGCCCAGGTCCAGATTACTGACGCGGAGCAGGACAACATTCTGAAGACGCACCTCATCAATCCCCTCCTGCTGCGAGCCGACAAGTTCACCGACTTCTACGCCGACCGCAAAGCCGCCCTCATCCGGGTGATTGAGCAGGCCATGGGCAAGGCTGTGGTCGCCGCCAGCCCAGACGCTCCGGCCGAGGACGCTGAAGACGAAACAGAAGAAACCTAAAACCCAAATGACCACCGCACGCATCGATCTCCGCGAACGACAGAACCCCGGGTGCCTCAGTTGCGACCGGATGACCCCAAGAACTGCTACGCCGAGCGGATGGCCACTCGTTTGTACGCCATGGGATCGCCCAACTACCGCAACGGCTTTCGGCCCACCGTCCACGATCTGGATGGGCGTCACCGTGGGGGATCCCGACCCCCTCGATCGCATTGATCACCTTCGCCAGACCGGCGCAGCCAGCGAGCGGCGCGACCGCAGCCCCGCGTTCAAAGAAACCAACCTGTTGCTACAGGAGGCAGCCAGGTTTCACCACGACCCCGGACTGGTTTTGATATTCGAGAAGCACCCGAACGCTCAAGACCCGCTCTGTCTTGACCCGCTGATCATCGTGCGACGCTCATTTCTTCTTGAGGTTGCCTCCTGCATCCAAGCGGCCACTTTGGGTGCGTTCGCGATTTTGCTGACGATGGAAGCATCAAAGAAAGAGCTGAAGGTCGGATACATCTGATTGAGACCGATTAGACTGAATGTCCTATGAATAACAAGACAATCGGCGCAATCCTCCTTGTCACATCCGGTGCTTGTTGCACCGCGGGCATTGTTGGAGCCAAAATCGCGTATGCTATTGAGAGGGGAATGTTCAACTTGGCAAAGGGGGGTTCGTCTCCTCAGAGGCCCGAATTAGGCTGGGAGATCGGCTTGGTCGTGCTGGTTTTGGCGGGGATAGGTGTTGTGCTTCTTTTCAGAAACAAATGGCCATCATGTTCTCAGTCGTGATCAGGGATGAGCACCCGGATCGAGCTGTTCGATTGCCAGGCCGATCCGGATGAAACCCGGGATCGCACCGGCGCGCACCCCGAGGTTGTGCGCGCTTGGCTGGCGCGACTGGATCGGGCGCCGCGGCCCGGCTCGGGCTGGGACTGACACCCGGCCTGCTCGGCGAGCCAGGGATGGGTCGATGCGGTTTGGCGGAAGTTACAAACGGCCCCTCAGTTCGTAATTGCCGCTCCCAGCGCCAGAGGCCAACGTAGCGGGCATGTTATGATCTCGACCACAACACCCAACATCGAAGGACGCTCGATTCAGCAGTACCTGGGCATCGTGACCGGCGAGGCCGTTGTCGGGGCGAACATCTTTCGCGACATGTTTGCCGCCGTCCGTGACATCGTGGGGGGGCGTTCCAGCTCCTACGAGCACGTGCTGAGCAATGCCCGCACCACAGCCCTGCGCGAAATGGAGGCCTACGCGCAAGCCTTGGGGGCGGACGCCGTGGTCGGCGTTGACCTCGATTATGAGGTGCTCGGCGCGAACAACGGCATGCTCATGACGACGGCCAGCGGCACCGCGGTGAAGCTGGCCTAACGGTCTGTGCCGTTTAGGAACTCAGGCATCGATCTCATCGACCGAGCAAGTCGATGGGTCTGTTGCCGTTTATCAACTAATTTGACCGATTTGTGTTAACTGTGGCCTGATTCAGCTTTGAGTCGTCCACTACCGACGCAGGGTTCTACCCCGGCGCTGATTCCCGCAGATCGTCAAGAAACTCCGATGCCGGTTCAACACTGGTCACCAAGAGATGGTCCCGCGCCCGCGTGCAGGCGACATAGAGCAGGTGGCGTTCGGTGTCATAAACCTCCTGCAAATCAGCATCGTCGCCCACCGTTTCGATGCGCTCCTGCAACGGAATGACCTCGTCGTCACACGCCATCACCGCCACGGCCCGGAACTCGAGTCCCTTGGCCAAGTGCATGGTACTGATCGAAACGTAGCCGCTGGTGGTTTCGACGCGCTCATCGAGAATCTTGAAAGGCAATCCAGACTCCTTGATCGCAGCCTGGGCACGGTTGAATTGCCCTGCCGAGCGCACAAAGACGGCGAACTCGTGGGGCAGGACGCCGGCTTTCGACTGCTCAGCCAACCAGGTGCCGACGAATTTGATTTCTTCATTTTCAGTCGCGAGCGCGCGGATGACAGGCGGCGGGCCGTTGAAGGCCGAAATCGTGTCGCTGCGGTTCTCGCTATTGCCGTCTACATCAGTCACTTCCGGGCCGAGCAGTCGCTCGGCTTGCATCCGGATTTGGTGGGACGTGCGGTAGTTGATGCGCAGCGTGCGGGAGCGCCCCCGAATATCCACTCCCAGCGATTTCCACGAGAAGGGCTGCTGGAAGATGCGCTGGCCGAGATCGCCGGCAAAGAACAAAGCGTTGGGGCGGTTGCCCCCGAGGGCAGCGAGGAATCGCAATCCCGAAACGCTGATGTCCTGTGCCTCATCCACAACGGCGAAGTCGAACGGCGGATGCCTGTCTTTCGCCAGTGCGGATGCCAGAGCGGTGAACAGACCGGCCTGCGTGGTAAGCTTCCGCTCCTTCAACCCGTTGCGGACCCGCTCGAAGATGGACCAAAGAACCGCCCGCTGCGCCTCGGGCAGCCGGGTCTTGCGACCGAGTCGTGCTACATCCCGATAAGACTCCCACGTTTCCAACTGCCATGCGTCCACCACCTGTTCCCATTCGGTCAAGAGGAAAAGGATTCTAAACTTGTGGCCCCCGATGGCCTGGGATGCCCCAGCGAGAATTTCCCGCACGGCTTCGCGGCTGGCCAGGCTCACCGGTCCGCAAAGTGATTTGTAGAGGCGGATACCGAGGGCATTCATAGAGTGAACGTCAATGCGCTCGGCAAGACGTGGTTCGCTCCCCACGAGGCGTTTGAGCTTGGTGTGGAGCGCATTCGCCAGCGTGTCGGAGAAGGTCGTGAGCAACACCCTCGCTTCGGGGCGGGTCCGAGCCAAATGGACGGCCCGATGCAATGCTACGATGGTCTTCCCCGTGCCGGCGGAGCCGGAGATGCGAGCGGGCCCGGTGTAGTCGCGCTCCACCCACTGCCGCTGTTCGGGATGCAGGAAGACCGTCCATTTCTCCCACGGGAAATCGAGGGCGCGCTGAAGTTCCTCGACGTTGGTCATCACGCGGAAGCGGCGTTGCGCATCGGGATGATCGAAAGGACTCGCGATCGGGGTCACCGGTTGCATCACCCGCGGTTTGCCGCCAGTGGCGAGTTCAAGGAGGGCCTCAGCCGCTTCACCCGGCAGGCGATCCGCCAGCACCAGCAGACTGTCTTCATTGGCCTGATGCACATCGTTCAACCACTCCGCCGGCACGCCGTAACTCAAAAGCTCCACGTCGGACTTCTCAGCAAACAGGCGCCGCTTGGCTGGCGCAGGCATTTCGGTTTGCACATAGACCGGGACAACGACCTCTTTGACCGTCTCGCGGATTTCCACCAACTGCGCGGCTCCGGTGCTGGGATGGGTTTCCAGCTTCCGCCGCTCGGCCCAGTCGTACGCTTTATCGTGGTGATTCACGTAACAGAGCAACAGGCTGCTCTCCGTCTTGTGAACAATGAGACGGATGTCGCTGCTCACCCGCACTGACCAAAAATTCTTGTCCTTCGCCTTTTCGAGCTTGTGGAAGCTGAGGCCCGGCCCAGCCGGATTCACCTGCAAGTCAAAGGCTGTCGTCTTGGCGGCTTTCTGCTCATCGCCGGTCAGGCGCGCGAGGCTGTCGGTGAAAGTGTCGGCGATGCGAAAGTCCATTGGGCTTAGATCTTGAATACCTTCATCACCTCATCGCCGAGATGATTGATCACTTTCACGGCAATGCGCCCGCTCTTCGGTCTCTCGAAGGAGCGCGAGGTGTCGCTGTGCAGGGTGGCCCAGGCTTCGGCGTTGATTTCGGCTTTCAGGGTTGTTTTCAGGGCGCTGTAGGGATCGTTCGCGCCGAGGAAATAGGCGTGGCGGACGAAGAAGCTTTCTTCGTTGTAGTCGGTATCAATGAACCAGCAGGCGATGCCGTCGGCGCTGTCGCTGCGGACTTCGCCGGTGCTGGGATCAAAGACGTCCACCCCGTTGACCTTCACCCGTAATTTGCCGTCAGGGTCCGGCAGGAGTGTGATGTCCGGCTCGCCGAAGATGACGAAGAGGTTGGCTTTGTTGGTGGTCTTTAGGTCCTCGGCCATGTGGAGATCGGCGTTCAAGCGGGCCTTGAGCACGGGGATGCGGCCCAGCCTGCTGAACTCCGTGGCGTGCGCCTCGTAGTTGAAGGCGCAGGCGATCAGCACATCGAACCCGGCATCGCCGGCCTCGCGGGCAGCGGCCACGAGATCAGCGCGCTGGACGGTGCCGAACTCGGAGCCGATGAAGATGGCGGACCGCTTCTCGGTCTGGCCTTCCAGGTAGCGGCCTTCGGCGCAGACCAATTCGCCGGGCCAAGGGGTGAGACCGGTGAAGGTGATCCGGTCCTCCTTGTGCGCCTGCTGCACGCCGGCGGTCTTGAGGTTCTCCAGAATCATCTGGGGGAAGGACTGTTTCGCTCCGTATTCGGCGCTGTCGTCCTTGAGGGTATCAATCAACTCATCGTCCTCATCCACGCCGAGCACGCGGTGGGGGCTAAGGCTCTCCACGGTGAAGGGACCGGCCACGCGGACGATTTTTTTGCTCTCGTAAGGCTTGTCGTAGAGGTATTCAAACTCGGCCTTGGAGGCGATGGACTTGTCCATCTCCTGCTGCCGGGAGATGCGCGCCTGCCACCAGTCGGCGTGCATCTTCTTTGCCGCATCCGGCCACTTGGCATCAGCCTCGCGGGGAATCTCCCACTCCTGCCAGGTTTTCTTGAGCGCGGCGTTCAGATTCTCGCGCAACGGCTCCAGCTTCGCCTGCCACTGCTCCCAGATGACATCAATCTCCGCGTTGTTTGCGATGGACTTGAGCGTGATGTGCGGCACGCGCTCATAGACGAAACCGTGGCGGATGTTCCCATACACAGGCTGCGAACTGGGGGCGCTGCGGGTGATTTCCGCTTCCTTCTCCTGGCCTTCGCGTGAGTCCGCGAGAAGGTAAAACGGATAACGGGCGCCCATGATGCGGGCGCGGGCCATGGCCAGCGCCACGCGGGAGGTGTCAATCGTGATCCAGCGGCGACCCCATTGCTCAGCGACATAGGCGGTGGTACCGGAACCGCAGGTCGGATCGAGCACAAGGTCGCCGGGGTCGGTGGTCATCAACAGGCAACGCTGCACGACCTTTGTGTAAGTCTGAACGACGTAGATGCTGCTCGCTGCAAAAGTTGACTGGATCGTGTCGTCCCACCACGCCGTGAGCGCTCGCGCAGCGAAATCGTCTTGGTATCTGATGTATGTCAGCGTGTTGCCAACTGGGCGGAGTCGGCCTGCCTTTGCCAAGACGCTCATTCCCTTCTCGTTCGTTTTCCAAAATGCTCCGCTCGACGGGCGCAGACTCTTGCCTTCAATCGAAATTGTGAAGTTGGTTTTATCTCCTCCGCTTTGCGACGTGAGATTGTCCGTCCGAAACAAGCGGCCCATCTCTGACTTGAATTGTTCTCGTTCCTCTGACGATAGGCGACGCCATTCGCCGATTCCGGTTTCGACATTCGGATACGCGTAGGTGTCAAATCCTGTGTCCATCAACTGCCGGCGGTATTTCACTTTTTCTAGGTCCTTTGCATAGAAAAGGAGAAAATCAAAAACCACGTCGATTGTTTTGCCGCCGAGCGCCGATGTCTTTTTGAAAGGTATCGTCGCGATGGCGTTTTCGCTGCCGAAGACTTCGTCCAGTAAAGCGCGAACCCGATGGACATTTTCATCACCGATCTGCACGAAGATGGAGCCGGACTCGGCGAGGAGGTCGCGGGCGACAGTGAGGCGGTCGCGCAAATAGGTGAGGTAGCTGTGGATGCCGTCGCGCTAGGTGTCGCGGAACGCCTTGACCTGTTCCGGCTCGCGGGTGATGTGGTCGGCGTTACCGTCCTTCACGTCGCGGCTGGTGGTGGACCACTGGAAGTTGCTGTTGAACTTGATGCCGTAGGGCGGGTCGAAGTAGATGCACTGCACGCGCCCGCGCAGACCCTCGCGCTCAGCGAGGCTGGCCATCACCTGGAGGGAGTCGCCGAGGATCATGCGGTTGGACCAGTTCTGGTCGTGCTGGTAAAACTCGGTCTTGTCCGCACCCTTGGCCATGCCGTTGAAGTCGGCGAAGAGATCGATTTGCGCACCCGGCGCCTGCGCCTTCGCCTCTTTGGATTGGCGCAGCAGATCGTCAATCAGCACCTTGGGGTGGATTTTTTCCTGAATGTATAGCGGCGGGGCGTGGACGACGAGGTCGCTCCAGTCCTGCTCATCCTTGCCGCGCCAGACGAGCTGGGGATCGAGGTCCGTGTTGCGAGGATATTTCACCGCGCGGGGCGCCTCCTGCTCCTTTTGGATGACGGACTGGTGCTCGGCGGTGGGGATGTTCTTCCGCTTGGCTTCGTCGTGCTTGAGGGTTTCGACGGTTTTGGAAGTGGCGGGCTTTTTGGCCATGCTGGGGAAAGGATGAAGGTTGAAGGATGAATTAGGAACGCGCTTTTCGTTTGGTGCGGTAGGGCATCGCGGCTTCTTTGACGTGAAAACCGATTTCCGGCGTGGGCGGCTCTGGCGGCGGGGGCGGGGGATCAAGAATCCTCATAATCCGTTGGAGGACATCCACGATAGCGGCTTCGTGGATGTTGAGTCGGATTTTGAGTTCCTGCTCGAGAAGGGCCAGTTTCCGGGCGAGCTCCCGGGTGCCGGCCAAGGCGGAGCGCATCTTGACGAAGGCGCGCACCACAAAGACGCTCATGTCAACAGCGCGGGGGCTGTTGAGGACATTGGCGGCCATGATAGCCCCATGCTCCGTGAAAGCGTACGGAAGATACCGGCGCCCGCCCCTCAGGCTCTTTGAGGTTCCAAAATGGAACCTCAAATCCGCGGCCTCTTCAGCCGATAACTGGAATACAAAATCGGGCGGAAAACGCCCGGGGTTTCTCTTCACGGCGCGGTTCAAGAACTTGGTCGCGGTGCCATAAATTCGCGCCAGGTCGGCATCGAGAATCGCCTTTTGGCCGCGGACCTCAATGATGAGCGCATCAATCTCTGCGGGCGCGGTTTGCAGGTGGTTCTTCTTCATGGCAGAGTCAGCTGGCCGATGCCGTCTTGCGGGGGCCTGGCCTTGGTGAACTCAAGCAGATCGAGTTTTATCAGCTTTTTCCAAAGCCGTTCATCGGCGTTGAACTGGTCCACGAGGCGCTGAGTCATTCGCTGCTCCGGCGTTAGGGTCTGTGCAAAAATTAATTCCGATTTTGCTGGAGGGGATTGGGCGGGCTGGCAAGGCGCGACGAGCGAGCATACCCGCGCGGTCTGTGAGCGAGGAGCAACAAAGCCAGCGCGCCCAAGGCCCCCAGCCCGCAGGGGCGGGGCGGCGCCGGGCCATCTGCTTCGTTGCTCGGTCGGTCGAGTATCGCAGGGGATACACTCCCTCCCTTGCCTGCCTGCCGGCAGGCAGGCCTGCCTGCGCCGCCGCGGCAGGCAGGCGCCTCGCATCTGGCCCGGCGGCGCTCCCGCCAAAATCGGAAGTAATTTTTGCACAGACCCTTAGATTGTAGCAGGGATTCATGGGGAGCAGATGAAGGAGACCGTGGTCAGGGCTGGGTGGCTTGGGTGATCATCTTGTTGAACTCGCTTTCAACCTTGGCATTGAAGTCGGTCTCAATCTGGTAAACCTCGGTGAACTCAGCAAAACACCAGCGGCCGAATTGCTTGAGGTTGTTCACGCCAGGCGCCCAGTAGGTATCCATGGTGGACTTTTTCTCCTTCGCGTCCTCGCCGCGGTACCCCTTAATCTCGACGACGAGATGCAGGAGGTCGTCGGGGCCGTGACCGTCGTCCACCAGCACGATGAAGTCCGGCAGATACTTCCTGATCTCCGAGCCGTAGCGATACGGCACTTCGAGACCGAGGTTGTGATTCTTGACATAGGCGCGGACCTTCGGATGCGATTCGGCGACGCGGCAGAACTCGGCTTCCCAGTCGCTGTCGAGCACGACCCAGTTGATGTGGCAATACTTGGAACTCGTCTCCCAGCGGTCCGCGCGGGACGTGTTAAAGCGAACGTGGGCTGTGGAGCCGGTGGGATTGTAAGGGTCGAGCAGTGCTTTGATGGGTCGCTTACCTTCCAGCGCACGGGTGATGCCGGCGGTGATGCGGTTGCAGGCCATGTCCGCCAGTTCCTGATACATGAGCTGGGCGGGATAGGTGCCGCCTTTGCAGACGAGACAGGTATCGAGCCATTGCTTGGTGATGCGCTTGAGCTGGCCGAAGAGATGGAGTTTCGGCTCCTCGCCGGGGTCGCGCCATTTGGTGTAGAGCAGGCGCTGCGTGACGTGGAAAAGCAACGTGGAGGGCCGCATGTCGCCCAGGTGTTGGAGGTTCATGTCCACGCCTTCGCCGATGATACCGGAATTGCGGGTGATAGACGGGCCGACGAGGTCGGGGTTGAGTTCGAGAATGGAATCGTCGTTAAAGCTGGCCGCGAGGCGTTCCTCTGGCAGATCCACGCGGTAGCCTTCGACGCGGGGAAAGCGGATTTCGAGGGCGTCGCGCTCGGGGCGGATGGCCTTGACCTGAACCGTTTCGCGCGGCGGCTGCGGCGGGGCAATAACGGGCTTGGCCGTGAAGTCGAAGGGAATGCCGAAGACATCGGCGTATTCGACATTGAAAAGACCTTTGTCGGGACCGTCTTCGTTCAGTTCATAGGACTGGCGGCGGAGCGCACGGCCGATGACCTGCTCGCACAGGAGCTGGGTGCCAAAGGCGCGGATGCCGAGGACGTGAGTAACCGTGTTTGCATCCCAGCCTTCCGTGAGCATGGAAACCGAAACCACGCAACGGATGGAGCCGCCGAGCTGGTCGGGCTTGCCGACGGTGTTCATGACCTCGCGCAGCAATTCCTGATCGGTGAGGTTATCGGCGGCGCGGGCGTCCCGGGTGCGCTCGATGATCTCGCGACGGAATCGTTCGATTTCGTCGGCGGCCATCGTGCGGAAATTGTCATCGAGCGCATCGCCGGCTTCGAGCTGCTCGCCGTCGATGAGCAGGGTATTGGGGCGCGGGAGCGCATTGCCCGTGTTTTCGTCGAAATTGCGAAAAAGCGCGAGGCGACCATTCTCCAATGTTGTTGTGCCGTCTTCGTTTTTGCGATGGAAGCCAGAGACAAAATCGTAAACCAGTTTGGAGATGGCGGTATTCTGGCAGACGATGATGAAACAGGGCGGCACACGGATGCCCTTTTCCTCCCACAGTTTGAAGGTTTTCTCATAGTGGCCGTAGAGAGCCTGGAGCGCGGTTTGCAGGCGGGTCGGAAGCTTGAGAGGATCGAGTTCACCACCCTGGCTGCGACCTTTCTTGGGCATGTCCTTGCGGATGTTCTCCCAAAGGTTGCGATAAACCGGCATTTGGTCGCCGGGGATGTTTTCCGCCACTGGAACGCGCGGCAGTTTGACGATGCCGCATTCGATGGCATCCATGAGCGAAAAGTCGCTCATGGTCCAGGGGAACAGGGTGCCCTCGGCGTAGCCCGAGCCGCTCAGGAAAAACGGGGTGGCCGACAAGTCGATCACGCGGGAGAGGCCCAGCTTACGGTTGACCGCTTCGAGGCCGGAAATCCAGAGGCGCGCTGCTTCGTTATTTTTCTCCGCCTCTTTTCGCTGATCACCTTTAAGGGCTTCGTCTTCATCCGTGTCGGGCTTTTCACGGTAGCAGTGGTGCGCCTCGTCATTCAACACGAGGATGTTTTTCATGCCCATGAGGTCGGGCATGACGCGCTGGATCATCTGACCCTCGGTTTCCTGCGTGTTGAGTTCGTCACCGGTCCGTCCTTTGAGCAGCAGGCTGCCCACCGGCAGAGAGTTCGACGCGCTCGCGCAACTTGAAGGCGTGGTAGTTGGTGATAACGATTTTGGCCTTCTTGAGATCGTCCAGCAGGTCGCCGGGCACCAGTTCGCGGTCCCTGTAATAGCTGTCGGGGTCGTGGGGCTGGAGAACGCGCAGACGATCTCTGATGGTCAGTCCGGGGGAGACGACGAGGAATCCACGGCTGAAATGTTTGCTGCCGGGGCGGCGGACGGCGTTGATCGTTTGCCACGCGATGAGCATGGCCATGACGGTGGTTTTTCCGGCGCCGGTGGCCAGCTTCAGGGCGAAGCGCATAAGTTCGGGATTGGCGTCCTTGTTCGCGTTCGCCAGGTAATCGAGCAGTCGCTTGCCGGACTGGGACTGGGACGCGACCTCGGTCAGCCAGATGGCGGTTTCGACCGCCTCCACTTGACAGAAGAACGGACGAATGCCGCCGAACTTGTGGTGCCGCCAGTGCTGGAGCAACCGCGCTGTTTCGGGTGTGACCTGCCATTGGCTGGGGCTTGGCAAGGCCCGCCATAAATCCACGTTCGTGCGCACTTCATTGATGATGGAGGTGGGATCGTACTGCTGCTTTTTGGTTGAGAGGCCAATCCCCTCGTCGAACACGATCTCTTCCTGTTGCGCGGTTATTTTCCACTTCTTCGGCTTTGGGATGGGAGTAATGAACTCGGCGCGCCGCCGTTTTTCCAAGACGCGCTGAGTTGGCTGCCCGGAAGAGTCCAGCTCCCAATGCCGCAACGGATACTCGTAGGGCGAGTTCAGGATTGGGTGGTCGAAGAAGGGATTGGACATTTTCAAGACAGGTTCGTGCGGCAAATGCGCCTGGTTTCGTCTGATTCCTGGAGCTTCAGGCCGGACTTGGCACGAACCTGGTCGGCGGCGTCCCAGAGGCGTTTTTTGATCGACTCAGTTGCAGCGTCCTCTTCCGATGCAGCGATCCAGACCCTAAGGCTGACACGGATAGTATTTCAAAGCATTTCAACAGGGAACAAAAAATGATGTCGTAGGTCGTGAAACCCCATCCGCTGGAGGTTTTCCGGCAAAGCCTGCTCCTTCGCATCGAGCCCGGTACCCCCCGCATTTCGGGCAGGTAGCCGGCGCGTCCATCCTGAACACGATGCCACGATGCCCTGACAATCGCGGCACACCCAACCGGACACCGCTCGCGTCAGCAGCAGCGATTCGCGGAAGGTCTTTGAGCGTTCATTCAGCCCGCCGCAGCTTGATGGTTTCCTGCTCGCGGGCTCCACACAGCGACAGAAGCCGCAGGTAATCGCGAATGTGGGGCAGCGGCCGATGTGCCGCAACCGATGCTCCTTACGCGCCAACTTGACCGCATCGAGCTCCTGGCGGACCTCGGCGGCGGTCCTGGCGTTCGGCGGCATCCATTTGACCGCTTTGCGGCCCGAATCATTCTCGATGGTGATCCGGGCATAATAGCGGTCCAGACGCCGCCAGAGGCCGCGAATTCCGTGCTTGCGGTTATCCAGAACCTTGGTGTATTTGAAGCGGCGTGGGCTTGAGATTGCTTCAGACGAATTGCAGGGTGTAGCCGGCGGTTTCATGCGGCAACACTGCCGCAATTTCTGACGCAACTGCGTAGATCGTGCAGGGCAATGGTCATAAGTGCCTGCAAAGCAGCATGCCGATGTGGCGGAACTGGCAGACGCGCTAGACTCAAAATCTGGTTCTCGAAAGGGAGTGGGGGTTCAAGTCCCTCCATCGGCACCATCCAATTTCCAGAAGTTCATCGCAACGGGCCAGCGGCGGAGGCCGGGCGCGTTGTTTCCAGGAGGGCGAACATCAGGATAGCCGATGCGGTGCCGTCCATGGTCGGCTCGTTGGTCGAGTAATCGCCCAGGTCATCGTGGTAGACCGCCCGGGCGTCCTGGAAATCGGCGAAGGGATCGGGGAGCTGGATGTGGACGCCTTTGAGCTGGCTGAAGATCTCTTCACGAACGGGTCCATCGACCAGGCCGCCGCGAGCCATGCGGCCGGTCAGCCGCGTGGTCATCAGATGCGGATGCCGCGGATAGACCGATCCCACTCCCGTCCACATGGTGACTCCCCACGGATTGCGTCCCAACAGCCAATCCCAATGCCGATGTGCGAAATCCCGGTATTCGTCGCGTCCGGCCATGCGGTCGTATAAGAGGCATTGGGTGACGAGGCCGACGACCAGGTTGTTCGAGCACCAGATGAACGGGACGCCCAGGCCGAACGGATTCGATGCGGCGACGACCCGACAGCGTTCGAGCCCGGCTCGGTAATACCCGGCCAGCCGGGTCCGGACATCGGCGTGCACGAGCGGATGGAGCCGGTAATGGCCGACGTTGCAGAAGGGATAGAACTGATAATGATCGGCGGTGGGGCGGCCCATCCAGGACTCGTCGGCTGCCTGGCGGGCATAGTCCACGGCCTGCTCGAGATAGTCGCGATTGCCGGTGGCGCGAAAGAGCTCGGCGGCGCCCCATTCCATATCATCGGCCCAGGTGGTTTCGGCATAGCGATAGGGGGCGCCGTATGAGTTGCCCTGCTGGACGCCTTCCTGGGCGCGGCCGAGGCGGTAGACCTCGATCCCGGCCTGGAGGCAGCGCCGGGCGAAGGCGCGGTGATCGGGCTGAGATCCCCAGATCTGCCAGGCCAATCCCATCGCGGCGGCGTAGCGGCCAGCGAGGTTGGCGAGGCCGGTGGAAGCGCTGGCGAACTTGCCCAGCCCCTGGGGGCGGCCATCGGCGCCATACACGACTCGGGGACCGCCTTTGCCCCAGCCGTAATCGGCCTTTTCGTCGGGGGGCAGGCGCCAGCCCCAGTGATCGCGGTCATCGGCTACCTGGTGGTAGAGCGCGTCCGGGGCCGGGTGGAGCTTGAGCATCCACTCGAGGCCCCAGCGGGCCTCATCGAGTAGATCGGGCATGCCGTTCGCGCCGGGCTGCCCCGAGGCGTCCACGCGGTCGATCCAGACGCCGGCGGATCGCCGGTCCGGATTCGATTGGCCCTGCTCGTCAGCGATCTGCCAGGCCAGCAGCAGCTGCGCAGTGGCATTGCCGGATGTGAGCAGGTATTTCAGGAGATCGGCGGCGTCGTGCCAGCCGCCGGCGGCGTCGATCTCGGCACCGGGCGCGGCGGGCCCGTAGGCGGTTCGCCCATCGGACTGGTGGCAATGCGTTCCCAGCCAGGGGTTGAATCCGCATCGCTGCTGCCGCATGAACTCGAGCATGTCGTCCCCCAGCGATCCCCCCGCCTCTGGGGCGATCACGAAAGGGAGCGAACGCGATCCGCCTGCCTCGAGTTCGAACCGGCCGGGCCGGGTCACGGCACTGAAATCCAGGTCTGCGAAATAATTAAAGGCTCCCCACCGCCCCTCCGACGCCGCCGGCAGCGGCCGGCGCAGCACCTCTCGGCCGGTGCCTGATTCGATCATAACCCATTCGCCGGCGATGGGCACCCGAGCAAAAGCGATACCGCATTTCGGGTCCTGGGGGCGGTAGCCGAGCTGATTGCCGCGCAGGTGGATGGCGGGCGGTGCGCTCTCGAGGGGCGAGGCTCCTGACGTTGCGCCGGATGTTCGGATGGCATCCGGTGTGCAGCCCTCTTCGGCGGGAGCGGATGCCGGGGCCGCCAGGATGGCCGCGGCCAGCCAAGTCAATCCGCACTTCCGCCCGGGTTGGCGCCCAATCGGTGTCATGCCCGCATGCTGCCCGAGCGACGTGATCCTGCCCAGGCTTAACTTGGCGAACCGGCTCGATGATCGGCGGGGGCGGGCTTCAAGGCGATCTCGACTTCGAGGCCGGACGGGGAGCGGTTGCGGGCGACGACCGTGCCCTGGCAGGCCTCGATGCAGCTCTTGACAATGGCCAATCCCAGGCCGATGCCGCCCGTCTCGCGGCTCCGGGATGGCTCGACGCGGAAGAATGGATCGAAGATCCGATGCAGCGTCTCCTCGGGCACGCCCGGGCCGGAATCGGATACCCGCACCAGAACGCGATCGCCGCTGGACTCGGCGGCGAGAAGGATCGGACCTGCCGATCCCGCGTAGCGAACCGCGTTTCGGACCAGATTGGCCAGGGCGCGGCGGAGCAGGTCGGGCTCGGCGAGGACACGGCAGGCGGGATCGATGCGGACTTCGAGGGCGGCGAGACGCGGCGCCTCGCGCGCGGCGATCGGCTGGGCGATCTCGAGCAGGGGAACGGATTCGAGCGTGATGTGCTCGGGCTGAAGGCCGGCGCGGGTGAACGAGAGGAGGTCATGGATGATATCGGACATCTCCTCGACCTCGACCTGGAGATCCTGGAGCTGGGTTTGGGATCCGGGATCGGCGCGCTGTTCGAGGACGCCCAGGGCCATCTGGATCCGGGCCAGGGGCGCGCACAGCTCGTGGGCCATGTCGCCGAGAAACCGCTTCTGGCCCTGCACGAAATCGGCAAGCCGGGCCGCCAGCTGGTTGATCGAGGCCGCCAGCCGGCCGAGCTCATCGGCGCGCTGGACCGGGACCCGGGTGTCGAAGCGTCCCTCGGCGATCCGGCTGGTGGCGCGGGTCATCTGCCCGATCGCGCGGGTCAGCCGGTGAACCAGCGGCGTCCAGAACAGGACCGACAGCAGCACGGCGCCGAAGCCCATCGCGATCCACGGGATCGGATCGAAGAAAAGCCCGCCCCCCCGCAGCGAGTCGGACACGGCCAGCAACACGAGGGGAGGCGAACGCATCCGGGCCGGCTCCGCCAAAGGGAGACGCACGCCGATCCAGTACCGGGATGGATCGCCGGCGCGCAGCATGAACTTGGGCTGCGGATTGAGGGGGGGCGGTGTCCAGCGCCGCATGGGGCCGCGGCCGGGGGGCGGGCCGCGGCGGGCGATCGAGCTGCGGCCGGGCGGCTCGGGAACGGGCTCCTGGCTTCCGGCGATCCGCTCGCGGACGGCGGCTGGCAGCTCGATGGCCTCGCCGCCGGCCTGGACGCCATCGGCTCGGAACAGCAACAGCTGGGCGCGATACGCCTGGCTGAACCGATCGAGCACCTGGTTCCAGTCCGCCTCGGGCGTGTCAGCCAGCTCGGCGGCGATGAGTTCGCCGACAGCCTGGATCCGGTCGCCCGCCCGCCCCAGCAGCAGCGAGTCCATGTCCACACGGAACTGCAGCCGAAAGAAACCGTAGAACACCGCCCCCAGAAAGACCAGGTTCAGCAGGAACCCCAGCAGCAGCCGGACGTAGATCGGCAGATGGACCTTCATCGCGGTTCAATCCGGAGGTGTCCAGGGCTCAATTCGCTCGCGATCCGGATCGATGAGCATGTATCCGACCGACCGGATCGTTCGGATGAAACGCGGCGTTCGAGGGTCGTCTTCGAGCTTGCGGCGGAGGGCGGAGACGTGGACATCGATCGATCGATCGAACACCTCGTAATCGCGCTCGGCGATCTCGGCGAGGAGCTGGTCGCGGGTTTTCACGCGGCCGCGTGCGCGGGCGAGCGAGGCCAGCAGATCGAACTCGAGCGCGGTCAGGGCCAGCGGCCGATCGCCGAGAACGGCCACGCGCGCGCCCGTGTTGATGCGGAGGGGGCCGACGGCGATCTCGGGCGCGGCGGCATCCGGGCAGGGCGCGGCCGCGGGGGCGGCCCGGCGGATGACGGCGCGGAGCCGGGCCAGGAGCTCCCGCGGCGAGAATGTCTTGGGCAGATAATCATCGGCGCCCAGCTCGAGGCCGACGATGCGGTCGGACTCGTCGCCTCGAGCGGTGAGCATGAGGACGGGGACGTTGGAGTCGCGGCGGAGCTGGCGGAGCAGCTCGAAGCCATCGAGGCCGGGCAGCATGACATCGAGGATGACGGCAGCGTAGGGGTTGGATCGAGCTTGATCGAGCCCCTCGGGGCCCGTGTGCGCCGCATCCACCGCATAGCCCATCGGCGCCAGATAATCCTGGATCAGCCGGCACAGCTTGCGGTCGTCGTCAACCACCAGCAGCCGGATTGGATGAGCGGATTCCATGGCCAAGCCCGGGCTTTTCTGCGCAGCCGGCGTCCCATCCCGATCGCCGCCCGCGGCCGAGGCGATCAAGGATAGAGGAGGAAGGACGCCCGGCGCCGGGCGAACTCCTCGCGGGCGCGGCTCCAGCTCGATTCGATCTCGGCGACGGGCTTGCCCTGGCGCACGGCCTGGACCGTGGCCGGGTGGACAAGCAGCGTGTTGAGCTTCTCGAGCTGGAACTGGCCGGGGTAATCGCGGTGCAGCAGGCGCGCGATCGCCAGCCCGACGCGGATCGGCTGGCAGCGGTCGCGATCGGTGAGCAGGATGTTGACGCCGCGGCATTCCTGGCCCTTGAACTTGCTGGCGACGGGGGTGAACCGGATCGGGACGAACCGAACGCCCGCCAGACCCGCCCGATTCAGCTCGGATGCCAGGCGGATCTCGTCGATATACGGCGCCCCGATCACCTCGAACGGCGTGCCGGTGCCGCGCCCGACCGACAAGGCCGACATCTCGAGCAGGCCGATCCCGGGGTAGAGCGCCGCCTCGGTCAAGCTGCGCATGTTGGGCGAGGGATTGATCCAGGGAAGGCCGGTCTCGTCGAACCAGAGGGAGCGCCTCCAGCCCTGAACGGGGATCACCCGCAGGTCGGCGCCGAATTTCCGCTCCTGGTTGAACATCCGCGCCAGCTCGCCGACCGTCATTGCGTGGCGGACGGGGATGGGATGGAATCCGGTGAAAGTGGCGGGCCCATCGAGCACGGGCCCCTCGACGGCGATGCCGTTGATGGGGTTGACGCGATCGAGCACGAAGATCGGGAGCGGCTGCTTGCCGGCGGCTTCGAGGGCGAGCCCGAGGGTGGAGATGTAGGTGTAAAAGCGGGTCCCGATGTCCTGGATGTCGAACACGAGCGCATCGAGCCCCTGGAGCTGCGCCGGCGATGGCTGGCGGGTCTCGCCATAGAGGCTGTAGACCGGCAGGCCGGTGGCGGAATCGACGCTGTCGCCGATCTTCTCGTCGAGGTCGCCGCGGATGCCGTGCTCGGGGCTGAAGAGGGCGCGGAGCTGGACGCCCGGAGCCTGGTGCAGCAAATCGATCGTCGATCGGCGCTGGCGGTCGATGCCGGTGGGATTGGTGATGAGCCCGATCTTGAGCCCCTGGAGGGGGGCGAACCCCTGCTGGGCGAGGACGTCGATGCCGTTGAGGACGGCGGCGTCGGGTTCGCGGGCCGGGGCGGCGCCCGATGGGGAGGGCTCGGGCCGGCGCGGGAGCGATCCGGGCACGCCGGCGAAATTGAAGCCGACGACCGACTCGGCGGCCAGCGAGCCCAGGGTGCTCCACAGCTCGAGCACGTTGCCCTTGCCATCCGGATGGACGCGGTTGCCCAGGAACAGCCAGAACGTCTTCGAGAACGGGTCCACCCAGATCGCCGTGCCCGTCCAGCCGGTGTGCCCGTAGGATCCGACCGGGAACCACTGCCCGCGGGGCCGCGCATATCCGGAGTCGATGTCCCATCCCAGCCCGCGGCGCCAGGGGACTTCGGGCGGGGTCTGGACCGTGGTCATGAGCCGCACCGTGGCCGGCTGGAACAGGCGCACGCCGTCGAGGCAGCCTTCCTGGATCATCATCCGCGCGAAGCGCGCCACGTCCGCAGCCGTCGAGAAAAGGCCGGCATGGCCGGCCACCCCGCCCATCGCGCGCGAGGTGGGATCGTGGACCACGCCGCGCAGCATGACGTCGCCGGTCTGCTCCGTGGGGGCGATGCGCGCGATCCAGTCCGCCGGCGGCCGGAAGCCCGTGTCCTTCATGCGGAGAGGCCGGTAGATTTCGCGCTCGGCGAACTGATCGAGCGGGGTGCCGGACACGCGGCCTACGACCTCGCCGAGGAGGATGAAATTGATGTCGCTGTAGCGGAAGGCGGCGCCGGGGGCGGTGGTGAGCTTCTCGGCGCAGGCGAGTTGGATGGCATGCACGGCGCCGGTCCAGGCCGGAGTCAGGCTCAGGCCCGGGCGCAGCCCGGACGTGTGGGTCATCAGGTGGCGGATCGCAACCAGCTCCCGCCCCTCGCCGGTGAACTCGGGGATGTAACGCTGGACGGGGGCATCGAGATCGATCTGGCCGCGCTCGACCAGGAGCATGATCGAGGGGGTCGTGGCCAGGACCTTGGTGAGCGAGGCGAGGTCGTAGATGGTGTCTTCGGCGGCGGGCTCCGGGGCGGGGCGGATGGCGCGCTGGCCGTAGGCGCGGTGGTAAGCCCGGCCGGTGCGCTCGATCCAGAAGACGCCGCCCGGGGTGCGGCCGGCTGCGACCGCGCTTTCGATGGCGTCGTCGATCTCGGCCACCTTCGCCGGAGCGAGCTCGGGCGTTGCGGGAGAGGGCGTGCGGCAGCTGGGGCAGGCGAGAGCGGCCAGGAGCGCCAGGCCGAGGGGCAAGGTCAATCCGATGGACCTGGCGACCGTGTCCGTGCGAGCCCGGGGCGGGCGGGACCCGCCCGGCAGTCCGGGGCGAAGGTTCACGGTGCGGCGGGGGTGTTGGTGGCGGTCACCGGCTCGGCCGCGGGGGCGGAATCCGAAGGCAGAGGTGTGATTCGGACGGTGCCATCCTGGCGGAGCTCGACATTGAGAGGGTAGCCGTTGGTGGCGGTGACGGGCTGGGGCGTCTGCTGCTTGAGGCGTTCGGCGCCCTTGGCGGTCGATCCGTAAAGCCCCTGGCGGATCCACTCGAGGCGGCGGGCGACGGAGACCTCCTCCCGCAGCCGGCGGTACTGCTCGCGAAGGGTGGAGAGATTGTTCAGCTGGCGCTCGAGGTCGGCCTTGTCGGACTGGAGGCGTTTGAGCTCCGAGAGGAGGAACGCGCGGTCGCCCTCGGAGGCCGCCAGCTTCTGCTCGGTGTCGGCAATTTGGGATTCGAGGCCGGTGATGTCGCTGCGCAGGCTGTTCATTCGCTGCGTGAGATTGTCGCGCTCGGATTCGAGCTCGGCGATCCTGGCGTCGCGCTCGGTGATTTTGGTGTCGCGGCTGGCGATCTCCTGGCGGGCCGACTGGGCGGCGGCCTTGGAATCGGCTTCGAGCTTGGTGAGCTGGCGCGTGGTGCTGACGAGCCGGTTGGAGGTATCGAGCAGCTCGGCGACTCGTTCGTCCAGCGTCTGGCGGAGAAGCGTCAGATCCTGCCGCGCCTGGCCGAGCTGGGTCTCGGCGGTGCGCCAGTTGTTGGAACGATCGACGAGCGCGGTCTGTAAATCGGAGATTTCGCCTTTGGTCTTGTAGAGGCCGTAGATCAGCGCCGCGGCCAGGGCGAGGCACAGAATGACCAACAGCACGATGACCGGTTTCGCATTCATAGACGCCAAGCAAACTCAAGCATTCGAGGTTTGGCAAGCCTCATTATCGGCTCCGGGGCGATATCGGCGGGCAGCGTCATGACTCGGGGGTGGAGCGGACGGCGATGGCTTCGGAGAGCAGGCCGAGGGCCTCGGCGCGGACGATGCTGCCGACCAGGCGCTGCCGGGCGAGGCTGTCGACGACCGGCAGGTGGCGCTGCTCGCTGGCCAGGAGGGCCGGCAGCGCCGCCAGGAGCCGCTGGTTGGGCGTCAGGGCCGGCGGCGGCGGGCGCATCAGGTCATACGCGATCACCCCGCGCAGCTCCTGGCCCGCGTTGAGGTGCTCTTTCATGTCCTGGAGGGCGACCAGGCCCACCAGCCGCCCGTCCAGATCCACCACCGGCAGAAAATTGTTCGAGCAGCTCAGGAAACGGTCCGCCAGCTCGCGGAACCCGGCCGTCAGGGCCACCGGAGGCACCGGCTCGCGCATCAGGTCGCCCACCGTGCGCTGCATGGCGTCGCCCGGCTGGAGGCTCTCGCCATGGACCTCGAGCCCGCGCCGGCGCAGCGGCTCCGTGTAGATCGAGTCCCGGTGCAGGCGGCGCGCCACCAGGGCGGACACGATGCAGGCCAGCATCAGGGGCGGCATGAGGGAGTAGTTCAGCGACAGCTCGAACACGAGGATGATAGCCAGCAGGGGCGAGTGCATGGTGGCGGCCAGAACGCTTCCCATGCCGGTCAGCACGAACGCCTGGACGGGCAGGTCGGGCGCCCATCCCCAATGGTGCAGGAGCATGCCCATCGCCGAGCCCAGCGTCGCCCCCAGGAACAGGGTCGGCGTGAACACACCGCCCACGGTGCCGGCGCCCACCGTGACGACCGTGGCGATGAGCTTGGCGCCGAACAGCCCTCCCAGGATCCCGAGGGGAACCGCGCCGTGGACAATGCGGTGGGTGACCTCGTATCCGTTGCCCCAGACCTCGGGGTAGACGATGGCCAGAGCGCCCACGCCCAGCCCGGCCGCGCCCAGCCGCGCCCAATCATGCGGGGGCATTCGGGCGAACCAGCCGCGGCTCAGGTCAAGCAGCTTCAGGAACAGCGCGCCCACCAGGCCCGCGCAAGCCCCCAGAACCAGAAACCAAGGCAGCTGGCCCAGCCGGCTGAAGGCAAACCCCTCGACCTGGTACCAGGGATCGATCCCGAAAAACGAGCGCGAGACCATCGCGGCCACCAGCGCCGACAGCGCCAGCGGCGCGAAGAGATTCATCGCGAAGTTGCCCAGGACAATCTGCGCCGCGAACACCGCGCCGCCCAGGGGTGCGTTGTAGGCGGCGGCCAGGCCGGCTGCCGCGCCGCAGGCCACCAGCAGCCGCAGCCGATACGGCTGCCACCGAGCCCATTGCCCCCACTTCGATGCCAGCGTGGCCGTGAGCTGCGTGATCAGACCCTCCCGTCCGATCGACGCGCCCGAGCTGATGCTCACCAGCGACGACAAGGCCTTGAACAGGTTCTGCCGGAACGGCAGCCGGCCGTCCCCCGCGACCACGACTTCGAGCAGGTTGCTGTCCCGCCGGCCGCCGCCCCACCGGCGGCCCCAGACCAGGATCGCGCCGGCGATCACCCCGCCCACGGCGGGCGTGAGCGCCCACCGCCACCAGGGCATCCGCGCCATGCCATCCCCGATCCCGGCCGGCCCCGCCTGGATCAGATGCGCCAGCCCATGGTAGGCGCCCGAAAACGCCAGGTTGACCAGGCCGCCGAGCACCCCAACACCGCACGCCAGCAACAGGTGGATCGTCGCCTCGTTCAGCCGAAGGCGCTCCCGCATCTTCAGCGCCGCCGCCCAATGACCTCGAAGGTAGGCGCGCGCGCGCTGCGCCAGTGATGGCAGGATCTGAGACCAACGCGACACCAACCGCTTTCTAACGTGGAACCCGGTTCGAGTCGAGCCCGCGATTAGTTGCGGCGGGATTTGGGCTTTGCGGCGGGGGTGCGTTGGGGGTAGTGTGGGCGGGTGAGGCACAAGGGCAAAGCGGGGCAGGCAGCCGGCCGGATCATACTATGGACGCTGGTGGGCATGCTGGTGCTGCTGGGGGCGGGCGTGACGGCGGTGGTGATCGGATCGGCGATCACGCTGGCCGCGTCGGTGATGTTTGCCCTGTGGATCGTGCTGGCCGGGTTCACGCTCTTCTTCTTCCGGGACCCGGATCCGGCGGTGCCGGGGGCGCCGGGGGCGATCCTCTCGCCGGCCCACGGGCGGGTGGATGTCGTGGACGAGATCGATGAGACCGAGTTTCTGGGGGGCCGCTGCCGGCGCATCTCGATGTTCATGTCGCCGCTGGATGTCCATGTGCAGAAGGCGCCGCTGTCGGCCCGGGTGGTGTATGTGCGGCATCATCCGGGCGTGTTCCTGGCGGCGACCCAGCTGGAATCGGCGGCCCGGAACGAGAACGTGATGATCGGCCTGGAGTCGGTCGAGCATCCGGGCTTGCGGATCGGGGTGCGGCTGGTGGCGGGCGTCCTGGCGCGCCGGATCGTCCCGTGGATCCAGGAGGGCGAGACCGTGGCGCGCGGCGAGCGGATCAGCCTGATCCAGTTCGGCTCGAGGTGCGAGGTGTATCTCCCGTTGAACCTGCCGCTCGAGGTCAAGCTCGGCGACCGCGTGCGGGGCGGCGAGAGCATCGTGGCGCATCGGATTTGACCCTTATGTCCAGCCCGGAACCTTCTTTCACGCAGACGCCCGAACAGGAAGCGCGGCTGCGGATCTACTGCCTGCCGAACCTCCTGACGGCCGGGAACCTCTTCTGCGGTTTCCTGGCTCTGACCAAGATCGTCGAGGCGGACCCGTCGGCGGCCGATTTCAACTCCGCGATCCGGCACGCGATGTTTTACATCCTGCTGGCGTGCATCTTCGATCTGCTGGACGGGCGTGTGGCGCGGCTGGGCGGCTACGAAAGCCCGTTCGGGCGCGAGTTCGACTCGCTGGCGGATCTGGTCTCGTTCGGGGTGGCGCCGGCGTTTCTGGTGCACCGGATCGTGCTGCGGGACGTGTTTGTGGAGCATCCGGAGGTGGGCTGGTTCCTGGCGTCGATTTACCTGATCTGCGGCGCGCTGCGCCTGGCGCGGTTCAACTGCCTGGCGGCGATGAGCCCCGGGGTGGGCAGCAAGCAGTTCCTGGGATTCCCGATCCCGGCGGCGGCCGGCCTGGTGGCGTCGCTGACCCTGTTCCTGCTCTGGTGGGACGAGCGGAATTTTCAGGCCGGCTTCTGGCGGTACGCGCTGCCGGTCCTGATGATCTTCCTCTCGTTCATGATGGTGAGCCACGTGCGGTACCCGTCGTTCAAGGCGTTCGACTGGCGCACCAGCCCGACGTTCACCCGCATGGTGATCATCATCATGACGATCGGGTTCTTCATCATCCTGCGGAACCGGGTGCTCCCCATCGTGCTCCCCTTCGTGTTCGGGGCCTACCTGGTCTACGGGTTCGCGCGGCCGTTCATCTCGAGCCGGATCCGGCACGGGATCGAGGATGACGACGAGCCGCCCGCCCCGGGCAACGGATCTCCATGATCGCGCATCGCCATCTCTGGATCCTCGCCCTGCTGGCCTGGGCGGGGACGCCCTTGCCGGCGGACGAGGGAATGTGGCTGTTCAACCATCCCCCGCGGCGGCTGCTGCAGGAGCGCCACGGCTTCGAGGCCGGCGATGCATGGCTCGAGCGCCTGCAGAGATCGTGCGTCCGTTTCAACAGCGGCGGCTCGGGCGCGTTCGTTTCCGAGGACGGCCTGGTGATGTCCAATCATCACGTCGGCGCCGACGCGCTGGCCAAGTTTGGCGATGCGGCGCACGATTATCTCCGGGATGGCTTCCACGCGCGGACGAGGGACGAGGAGAAACGCTGTCACGACCTCGAGCTCAACGTGCTCATGAGCATCGAGGACGTGACCGATCGGGTCAATGCGGCTGTCGGCCCGGGCGATTCGGCGGCGGCGGCCTTCCGGGCCCGCAGCGAGGCGATCGCGGCCATCGAGAAGGAGTCGCTGGACCGGACGGGCCTGCGGAGCGACGTGGTGACGCTCTACCAGGGCGGCCAGTACCACCTCTACCGGTCCAAGCGCTACACGGACGTGCGCCTGGTGTTCGCGCCCGAGCAGCAGATCGCGTTCTTCGGGGGCGATCCCGACAACTTCGAGTACCCGCGCCACGATCTGGACATCTGCTTTTTTCGCGTCTACGAGGACGGCCGGCCGGCGCGCACGCGCGATTTCGTCCGATGGAGCGCGTCGGGGGCGGCGGAGGGCGAGCTGGTGTTCGTGGCGGGGCATCCCGGGCACACGGACCGGGGGCTGACGGTGGCGGAGCTGGCGAGCCTGAGGGAGTGGGATTACGCGTATCTGCTCCAATGGCTGTGCTACCGCGAGGTGAACCTGGCAGCCTGGAGCGCGCGGGAGGAGGAGAACGCGCGGATTGCCCGGGACGATCTGCTCGGCGTGCAGAACCGGCGCAAGGCGCGCCTGGGCGGCCTGGCGGGCCTGCTGGATCCGGCATTGTTTCCCGGCCGGGAGGCCGATGAGGCCCGGCTTCGCGCAGCCATCCGGGGCCATCCCGAGCTGAGGGGCGCCGATGCCGCATGGGATCGGATCGCCGCCGCGCAGCATGCCATCGACGCGCACGCCTTGCGATACCGGCTCCTCGAAGCCGCGCACGGTTTCCGATCCAGCCTGTTCGAGATCGCGCGGACCCTGCTGCGCGCGGCCGAGGAGCGAGAGAAGCCCGATGGCGGCCGCCTGAGCGAGTTCCGCGAGGCCAGCCGCGAATCCCTCGAGCTGGAGCTGTTTTCCGCGCGGCCGATCTACGACGAATACGAGATCGAGCTGCTGGCCCAAGGGCTGACGTGGCTGGCGATGCGGGCAGGGGCCGGCGATCCACTGGTTCGGAAGGCGCTGGCGGGGCAGCCGCCGCGCGGCCGGGCGGCCGAGCTGGTCCGCGGCACGAAGGTGAAGGAGATCGAGGTGCGCCGCCGGCTCTATGACGGGGGCAAGGCAGCGATGCACGCCGCGCGCGATCCGATGATCGAGTTCGCGCGGCTGGTGGACGCCGAGGCACGGGCGGCGCGCGACGCCATCGACGTCCAGAACGAGATCCAGGCGCAGGCCCATGCCCGGATCGCCCAAGCCCGGCTCGCGCTCGAAGGCGCAAGCCAATATCCGGATGCGACTTTCACCCTGCGTCTGGCCTTCGGCGTGGTGAAAGGCTACAGCGAGGACGGGCGGTCTGTTCCCTTCCAGACCACCATGGGCGGCCTCTACGAGCGCTGGGCCTCCCACCAAGGCCGGCCGCCCTACGATCTGCCCCAGCGTTGGATCGACCAGCGCAGCCGCCTCTCCCCTCCGACCCCGCTCAACTTCGTCTCGACGGCGGATATCATCGGCGGCAACTCCGGCAGCCCGGTCGTCAACCGCCAGGGCGAGCTGGTCGGAATCATCTTCGACGGGAACATCCAATCCCTCGTCCTCGATTACCAATACACCGAAGAAAAGGCGCGGGCGGTGGCGGTCCATTCGCAGGGCATAATCGAGGCGCTGCGGCGGGTGTATGGCGCCGACAGTTTGGCGGACGAGTTGATCCGCGGGAGCCGCGCCCGGTAGCAGGCTGGCGGCTCGCGGGCCGCGTGCCCTCACGCGGCGTGACTATAATGGCGTTGTGTCTAGCTCTCCTCCCACCGGCTGCGGGCGGGGGAGAGGGGGGGAGTGATGGAAAGGCGGCGGTCGCCGGCGGGATCGTCGGGCGTTTCCGGGTATTCGAAGACGCGGCCTTCATGGTTGCGGAACACCACTCGATCGGCGTTGTGGCTCAGGATGTAGGGGGGGTGGATGGGAACCTTGCCGCCGCCGCCGGGGGCGTCGATGACGTAGCGGGGGACGGCGTAGCCGGTGGTGTGGCCGCGCAAGCTGTCCATAATCTCGAGGCCCCGCCGCACGCTGGTCCGGAAGTGGGCCGAGCCGGCGATGAGGTCGCACTGGTAGAGGTAGTAGGGCCGGACCCGGCACGCGAGGAGCTTGTGCATCAGGGCGCGCATGACGGCGGGGTGATCATTGACATGCCGCAGGAGGACAGTCTGGCTGCCGAGGGGGATGCCGGCGTCGGCCAGCCTGCCGAGGGCCTGGCGGGCCTCGAGGCTCAGCTCGCGCGGGTGGTTGGCATGGACGCTGATGAAGAGCGGGTGATGCCGGCGCAGGCGCGCGCAGAGCTCGGGCGTGATCCGCGCGGGGAGGAAGATGGGCATCCGCGTGCCGATCCGCAGGAGCTCGACATGGGGGATGGCGCGCAGTTCGCCCAGGAGGCCGTCGAGCTTGTCATCGCTCAAGAGGAGGGGATCGCCGCCGCTGACGAGGACGTCGCGGACCTCGGGGTGGCGCCGGACATAATCGATCTGGCGGTCGAGGGCGGGGTGGAAATCGTAGCCGGCGGCGTTGCTGACGAGCCGGGATCGGGTGCAGAAGCGGCAGTAGGCGGCGCAGCGGTCGGTGGCCAGGAGGAGCACCCGATCCGGGTAGCGGTGCACCAGTCCGGGGACGGGCGACTGGCCCTCCTCGCCGCAGGGATCGGCCATCTCCCACGGAGAGCGGTCGTTCTCGGGGAGGCGCGGGACGACCTGGCATCGGATCGGGCAATCGGGATCGGCAGGATCGATCAGGCCGGAGAAATAGGGCGTAATGGCCAGGGAGAGCTTGCGGCTGGCCAGGCGGGTGCCTTCGCGCTCCGAGGGGGTCAGGGCGGGCAGTAGCGCCTCGAGCTGATCGAGCGTGGCGATCCGATGCTTGAGCTGCCACCGCCAGTCGTTCCAGTCTGACTCGTCGACTCGAGCCCAGATGCTCCGGCTGGCGGGTTGGAATTGCTTCAGCGAGGCCAGGCGGCGGGAGCCGATGTCCGGCGATCCTCCGCCAGGTTCGTCGTGTTCCTGCATTTGAACGCACTATAGGTGCGGTCTCGAACCTGTCAAGCCGACCACCTGCGATTTGCCAGAACGGCCGATTGATGCTTCAATCGGGGTGGATCGACAAAAAAGGCGCGGCATATGGAGACGGCCAGCGAGCGGCAAGTCCAGGATTCTTTTTGGAGGCGTTTGATCATCGGACGCCGGCCCCGATGGACTCTGGTGCGCCTGGCCGTGGTGGTGGCGGCTAGCCTGTTTCTGTTTACGGGCGTTCTGATCCCCATCCGCGTGCGGGGCACCAGCATGGTTCCGAGCTACCGCGACGGCGCCATTAACCTGGTCAACACCTGGTCCTACTCGAGGCACGGGCCGCGGCGGGGGGACGTGGTGGCGATCCGGTATCCGGATTCGGCCCTGGTCCTGCTCAAGCGCGTGGTCGGCCTTCCCGGCGAGCGGATCGCGATCCGGCGCGGCACGGTGTTCATTAACGGCGAGGCGATCGACGAGTCCTATGTCAAGAACCCGCGGGCGCCGTGGCATCTTCCCGAGATGCAGCTCGGCCCGACCCAGTGTTTCGCGCTGGGCGACAACCGCGAGATGAACCAGTGGGACCACGTGTACGGGCCGTTCGAGCTGCGGCAGATCGTGGGAAAGGTCGTGTTTTGAGACGCGCGATTCAACTCCTGCTGGGGATGGCGATCCTTGCGGTGTGCGCGGGGATTGGCGTCCGGTATTTCACGAGCGAGGAGACCCGGATTCGGCGGGCCCTGGCCGAGCTGGCCGGATCGCTCCGGGTGCCACCCAACGAGGCGCCGCTCGCGCGCCTGGGAGCGGCGAGGAAATTCCAGGGGCTGTTCGCGCCGGACGTCGGCGTCATGCTTGCGGGGGTCCCGTCCGAGTTCCGCGAGATCCAGGGCCGCGACCAGCTATTCGAGCTCTACCTCAGCGCACGGGGGCTGGTGAATGAATGCCGCGTCGAGTTCCGCGGCATCCGGGTCACCGTGGGTCCGGACCAAAGCAGCGCCCATGCGGAGCTGACCGTGCTGGGGGAGGTCGATGGCGATCCGAATGCCGTGGCTCAGGACGTGCGCATCGACCTCGTGCGGTCCGGCCGGGACTGGCTCATCCGGCGGGTTCGGACCCTGCGCAACTACGACCGGACGCGCTCCGGCTAACGATTCGATGGAGTGGCGGTTGGGAGCGCGGCCTGGTAGCGCTTGAGCGTGGACTCGAGCTCGGCCTTCTCGCCGGCGTCCTCGCAGAGATCGATCGCCTTTTGCTGGAGCCGGACCGCCTCGGCGACCTTGCCGGTGTCGAACAGGGCGCGGGCATAGGTGTCCGCGATGGATGAGTTCTTGCCTTCGCTGAGGTCGTAGGCGGTTTTGGCCAGCTGGGCGGCGAGGCTGGGGTCGCGCTTTTTCACCTGCTCGCCGGTGAGGATCGTCCAGGCGAACTGATTCAGGAGAGTGGGATTCTTGATCTCGGCTTTGGAGAGCTGGCGGCCGAGGTCGGCGGCCTGGGCGGCGTCGCCCTTCTCGCCCACGGCCTCGAGGTATCGAGAGAAGAGCCGCTGGGTCAGAAGCATCCCCTTGATCTCCGGAAAATCGACCCCGGCAGGGGCGAGCGATTCGGCCTTCTTCGCCAGCTCATCGGCGGCAGCATCGTCCTGGCCGGAGAAGAGCGCCATTTGCCACTTGCGCAGGGCCTGGCTGAACTGGGCGTGCTGGCGAGCATCGGCGGCGCGGAAATGGCGGCCGCCTTCGAGGATGCCGCCAACCTCGGCATCGAGGGCCTCGAGCTCCTTGCCCAGCGACTCGATCCTGGCCTCGTCGCCGCCTTCCATCACCAGCTCGAAGAAGGTCTCGATCTTCTGGCGGGCCCCGGCCCGCTTTTGCGCGGCGGCCATGTCATATTTGCCGTCGATGATCTGCTGGAGGGTTTCCTCGAGATCGGCCATGGGGTGGCCGTGCCAGACGATCCGGCCGGAGCGGTCGACGACAAAGGCGTGGGGGATGCCGTCGATACCGAAAGCTTTCATGTAGCCGGAGGCGGTCTTGCGCTCGTTGTCGACCGCCACGGTGTATTCCATCTGATCGCCCATCTTATCGACGAACTTGCGGACGACGGCGGTCTGTTCGTCGCTGATGCTGATGAACTCGATGCCCTTGTCCTTGAACTTCTTCTGGAGGCTGGTCAGGTGGGGGATGCTGGTGCGGCAGGGGGGGCACCAGGTGGCCCAGAACTCGACCACATAGACCTTTTTGCCTTTGCCATCGGCCAGGGCGACAGGGCCGCCCTTGATCCACTGGGCGATGTCGAGGGCCGGGGCCGGGCTGCCCAGATCGGCCGCGCGCCCCTGGTTCGACGTGGAGACAATTTGCAGGGCGGCCAGCAGGGCGGCCCCGGCGATCACGATCCGTTTGACGGTCATGGTGGATTAGAGCATGGAACCTCGGGACCGTTCAATCCGCAAATCCGCCAGGGGCACGACGGCGGTGCAGGACAGAATTTTTCGCCGCTTCGTGCGTCTGGTTGCAGTTGGGCGATCGTCCCCAGTTTGTCTTCTCCCTCTCCTCCATGGCCGATGGAGGAGATGCCCCCAGAACGTCAACACCAGCCAGCCAGGGCCATTTCCTCGAGCGCGACGACCCGATCCAAAAAGCTCAGCCGGTGCGCCGACAGAATCGCTGCTTTGTCGGGGGCGCAGAGGAGCCAAGCTCCTTGTTGACTCAAGGCGAAGGCAAGCATGTCCCTTTCTCCCGGATCAAGCCTTGCACTTCGCGGGTCCCTTACGAGAAGGTCCGTTCATCTCGGGTTACAGGTCGAACGGCGGCTCCAAGCCGTAATCCCGGAACAAATCCTCCAAATCCTCGATGGTGCAATCAAGCAGCCCAGCCGCTCTCCGAACGGAAAGCAATCCCTTGTCGAGGCCCTGATACAGACAATCCACAAAGCGAGGCGAGTAAAGCTTGGGCTTGGCCTCATCCTCGTCAGGAGCCAGTCCATCGAGGTTGATCTCCAACAGATCTGCCTTGCTCAGGTAACCGAGATTCACGAGCCGCCAGAACAACGCCCTGCCGGAAACGCCGAACGCCCCAGCAATCTCCTTGAGCCAGCCCTGAAGAGCCGTGTCCTTTCGGTTCTCCCAAACCGCCTGCACGCTTTCCGCGGGCATCAGCAAGGCCGAGGTGAATGCTTCGGCCAGATGCTCGACGCGCTTCTTCTTTTTGCCATCTTCCACGTCCACCCGTTCCGGGGGCATGCTGTGCCAAGTCAACAGGTGGAACAATTCATGCCCGAGATCGTAGTTCCGCCGGCCAATCGATTCCTTGCGGTTGATCAAGATGGTGTCGAATTCTGGCAGATGTAACGCGGCGCCCGAGATTTCCGCGGGCGCGTCCACCATCAGCACCAGCACGCTCAAACGTTCCTCAGCCGCTGATAATAATGCGCGGGACGGGATTTTGCCCAACTTCCACTCTTTGGCCAGGCGCGTGGCGGCGGCAGCGGCCTCTTCGAACGAACTTCGCAGCGTTAACGGCAGTTGCGGCACCAACGCGTTTCGAGTCTGACGCGCGGGAAATCCCAGTTGCTTGGACAATTCCTCCTGGCTCAAGCCAAGTTCGTCCCGAGCGAACTGAATCCGCCGGCCAACCATCCGCTGAAAGCGTTCTCTGTCGTTTGGCTCAAACGTCTGTCGAGCTCATAGCAGTGCGACCTTCACCCCGCGTTCCGTCTCTTTCAATGGTCTTCTGCGCGGATCCAAATCCGTTCTCGAGCATTCGATCATCGACAATCCATGCGCGCCCGGGTAAGGTCGCAAGGCGTAAGACATCCTGTTGAATGAACTCGAGCTCGATATCGTCTTATGCAATCGAACATGAATCACAGACGCGCTAACGCCGCAGCCACATCCGCCCTGATCGCCGTCTTCCTGGCCCTATTCATCGCGCCGCACTGCGGCGCCGCGGAGAAGCGGAAGGCGCCGGAGCCGCCCCTCCTCACCGCGCTGGGCTGGACCAACCTTTTTGACGGCAAGACCCTGAAAGGATGGAAGGCGAGCGATTTCGCCGGGAGCGGCGAGGTCGCGGTCGAGGGCGGGCGGATCGTGATGAACATGGGCAACGACATGACGGGGATCACCTGGACCAACGAGCCGCTGCGGATCGATTACGAGGTCGCCCTCGAAGCGATGCGGGTGGACGGATCGGATTTCTTCTGCGCGCTGACGTTTCCGGTGAAGAAGGATCCGTGCAGCCTGGTCGTGGGCGGGTGGGGCGGCGGGGTGGTGGGCCTTTCGAGCATCGACGGCTACGACGCCGCCAACAACAACACCACGACCTACCACTCTTTCAAGGACAAGCAATGGTATTTGATCCGCCTCCGGGTCACCGCGGAGCGGATCCAGGCGTGGATCGATGACGAGCAGGTGGTGGACCAGGAGCTGGCCGAGCACGAGGTCTCGATCCGGTTCGAGGTGGAGCCGTGCCGGCCGTTCGGCATTGCCACGTGGCGCACGACCGGGGCCGTGCGGAACATCCAGTGGCGGTCACTCCAGCCCGCACCCTCCAAGTAGCGTGCGGCGGCCGCCGGCGGCGCCGGGGGATCAGCGGCGATTGGCGGGCCGGCCCGCAATCGAGCTGTTGCCCCCGTCCATCTGAATCCAGTCGCGCAGGATCCGCTGCGCCTCGCGCAGGGCGGCGTCGACATCCGGGACGGCGTCCTCGGGATCGACGCTGTCCGGGTCGGGGGGATCGAGCGGGTCGCCGGCCTCGGTCGCGCGGGCGACGGAGTTGGTGGGGCTGAGCGGGGGAGGGAGTCCCGGCAGATCGGCCTGCTTGAGAGTGATCTCGTAGACCGTCTCCTCGGGCGCGGGCCGGCGGCGGAGATCCTCCTTGTGGGCCTTGCTGCGGGCATCGGCCTCGGCCTTTTCCTGGCGGCGGCGAGCCTCGTTCATCGAGACGCTCTTTTCCGAGAGGGCCTTTTCGAGGCGCTGGATTTCGGCCTGCAGGTAGGCGAAATCGGGATCGGCGTGGACCCGCTCGAGCGATCGCTGCTGGAGGCGCTCGCGGTAAGGCTGGACCGTGTTCATGGCGCGGAAAGGCACCCGAGGGATCGAGTCCCAAGGGAGCGCGTTGGGGAGCGCGCTTTCGCCGATCTCGTCATGGTTGTTGAGCGAAGGAAAGACGATGTCGGGCACGACGCCCCGGAGCTGGGTGGACCATCCGTTGGGGAGGTAGAACTTGCGGATGGTGAGCTTGAGGGCGCCGGGGTTGGCGGCGGGCTCGATCCCGAACCGGGCGAAGAGCGGTTCGAGCTGGATGAGGTTCTGGACGGTGCCTTTGCCGTGGGTGGAGCTGTCGCCGACGATGAGGGCGCGGCCGTAGTTCTGGAGGGCGCCGGCGAGGATCTCGGAGGCAGAGGCGCTGAACCGGCTGGTGAGCACCACCAGCGGCCCCGCGTAAAGGATCGAGGGATCGGTGTCCTCGTCCACGGTCACCGAGCCGTCCGGGTCCTTGACCTGGACGACGGGGCCCTCGGGAATAAACAGGCCGGTGAGGCGGATGGCTTCCTCGAGCGACCCACCTCCGTTGCGGCGCAGGTCGAGAATCACTCCGCTGACCTTTTCCTGGACGAGCTTGCGGATCAGCAGGCTGACGTCGGCGGTCGTGCTTTTGGGATTGCCGGGGCGCGACAGGAGGCCCATCTCGGCGTAGAAGGAGGGCAGGTCGATGATCCCGAGGCGCAGGGGAGGGGTGCCGGGCAGCTCGACGATCCGGGCTTTGGCCTCGCGCTCCTCGAGCTTGATCTCGTCGCGGACCAGCGTCACGGTGCGGCGCACCGACGGGTCGGCGGCGTCGGCGGGGATGATCGTGAGGCGGACCACGGTGCCCTTGGGGCCGCGGATGAGCTGGACGACCCGATCGAGCTTCATGTCGACGACGTCGACGGACTCGCCGTCGGCCTGGGCGACGGCGATGATGCGGTCGTTGGGCTTGAGCCGTTTGGACTGCTCGGCCGGGCCGCCCGGGACCAGCTCCATGATCTTGCAGTAGCCGTCCTCGGACCGGAGCTGGGCGCCGATGCCGAACAGCGACAGCTTCATGTGGATGTTGAAGTTCTCGAAGGCGCTGGCGCCCATGTAATCGCTCTGGGGATCGTAGACGTGGGCCAGGGCATTCAAGTAGGCCTGGAGCACGTCCTCCTGCTCGTATTCCTTGAAGAACCGCTGCACGCGCGTGTATCGGCGGGCGATGGTGTTGGTGATCTCGCCGCTTCCGCTCAAGGCGTTGGTTCCCGCCGGCTTGTCGAGGCGCACCTCCTGGTTGAGCTTCTCCTGCAGGTACTCGTAGCGGATCCGCTGGAGCCAGAGCTGGCGGCTCTCCTCGAGGTCACGCGGCCGCGCCTGCTCGCGCCGGTTGTAGCGGTATTGCTCGTCGGTATCGAACGCGAACGAGTTCGTCCGGAGCGTCTCGAGCGCGAACGCCACCATCTGGTCGTAGCGCTCGAGGAACCGTTTGAAGATCAGGTAGGCGGGCCGGGTATCGCCGGCTCGAAGGATCAGGTCATCGAGCCTGTGGCGCAAGGGCTCGAGCTCCTCGACATCGGCTCTCGTGAACACCAGCCGCGTCGGGTCGAGGGTGTCCAGGTACTGATCGAGGAACCTGGCGGACAGCTCGTCGTTGAACGCCCGCTGGGTGTAGTGCGAGGTCATCAGGAGCCGCGCGGTGAACTGCGCGATGTGTCCTGCGTCGGGCCCGGGAGCCAAGTCCCGCGGCGGGGCGGCCGGATCGCGCGGCGAGGCTGCGGGCAGATCGCGCGCCGCATCGGATGCTCCCGGGGCGACAGCCTCCGCCCCGAGCGCCCCCGCACCCCACCCGGCAGCCCAAAGCCAAATCCATGTCAGGCCCAGCGCCAAGCGCGGGCCCCGCAACCGCCAGCGGAACTCGAAATGTCTCATGCTCGATCGGGAACAGGCTCGGCCCGTCCGCGCTCCGGATTCCCGCCCATCATGGGCGCCCCGGAGCGCGCATCGACCGCCTTTCCTGCGAACCAAGTTAGTGAAACCCACGGAAAATACAACCGCTGGATCGCCGGCATGGAACCGCGGCGGCGAGAGGGTCCGCCTTGCCAATGGGCCGAGTTCCATTAGCATGGAGCGGAACGATCCAATGCTGAACTCATGAACTTGCTCCGGAAACGGCGGTTGATTGGCTTATTGGCTCTGGTGGCGTCCTTGGACGCGGTGGGGACGCCTCTGCAGGCTGCCGATGTGTATGTGGCGCCCGACGGAAAGGACGTCTGGAGCGGCCGGCTCGCCCGGCCCAACGCGGATCGGACCGACGGCCCGGTGGCGTCGCTGGCCGGCGCGCGGGATGCGGTTCGTGCCATGCGTCGCCAGGGGGCCATCTCGGGGCCCGTTCGAGTGGAGGTGGCCGACGGCCAGTACGCGCTCGAGCAACCCTTGATTCTCGAGCCTCAGGATAGCGGCACGGCGCCGGCGCCGGTCGTCTATGCGGCGGCGGCCGGAGCCCGGCCGGTGTTCAGCGGCGGGCGCGTCCTGCGCGGGATCACCGTGGGCTCGGATGGGCTCTGGCGAATCCGGGAGCCGGACGTGGCGGCCGGGCGCTGGTATTTCGAGCAGCTCTTCGTGAACGGGCGCCGCGCGACGCGGGCGCGATCGCCCAACGAGTTCTTCTATTACATGGCCAGCGTCCAGGAGGACGCCCGCGAAGGGGGCGGCGCCCGGCGCGCCCGGAGCGCCGTCCAGACCGTCGGGCTCCAGGACGACGCGATGGCGGCGCTGTCCGGTCTGAGCACGGCCGAGCTCCAGGACGTGAATCTGATCGTCTACCACAAGTGGGACAACACCCGGCGGTTCATCGAGCGGATCGATCCGGCGCGCAAGGTTCTGGTGACGCGGGGCGAGGGGATGAAATCGTGGAATCCATGGCAGACGAACACGCCCTTCATCGTCGAGAATTTCCGGGCGGCATTGGATCAGGACGGCGAATGGTTTCTGGCTCGGGACGGCACTCTGTTTTACAGGCCGCTCGATGGCGAGGATCCGCGGACGGCGGAGCTGGTGGCGCCGGTGACGGACCGGTTCGTATGGCTGCGAGGGTCGCCGGACGAGGGGCGATGGGTCCAGCACATCGCGCTGCGGGGCCTGGCGTTTCGGCACGGCCAATGGCTGACGCCGCCGGGCGGGTTCGAGGCAGCTCAGGCCGCCTCCCCCATCGAGGCGATGATCCAGGCGGACGGCGCGCGGGACATCACGCTCGAGGATCTCGAGCTCGGGCATTTTGGGATCTACGGCATCTGGTTCCGGCAGGGGTGCCAGGATTGCGTGGTGCGGCGGTGTCACGTGCACGATTTCGGCGCCGGCGGCGTGCGGATTGGCGAAACGTCAATCCCTGCCGCCGACGCGCGCCGCACGGGGCGAATCACGGTCGATAACAACATCATCCGCCACGGCGGCCGGATCTTCCCGTGCGCGGTCGGGATCTGGATTGGGCACAGCGGGGACAACGAGGTGACGCACAACGAGGTGGCGGATCTCTATTACACGGGGATCTCGGTGGGGTGGCGCTGGGGGTATGGCGAGAGCCCGGCCAAGCGAAACACGATCGCGTTCAATCATGTGCACCATCTGGGGTGGGGGATGCTGAGCGACATGGGAGGGATCTACACCTTGGGGCCGTCCGAGGGCACCGTCGTGCGCAACAACGTGTTCCACGATGTCGAATCGTACTCCTACGGCGGCTGGGGGCTGTATACGGATGAAGGAAGCACCGGGATACGGTTCGAGAGCAACCTGGTCTATCGGGTCAAGAACGGCGGGTTCCACCAGCATTACGGCCGCGAGAACGTCGTGCGCAACAACATCCTGGCCTTCAGCCGGCTCTACCAGCTCCAGGCGACCCGCGTCGAAGACCACCTGTCGTTCACGTTCGAGAACAACATTGTGTTCTGGGACAGCGGCCACCTCCTGCAGGGGCCTTGGGACAAGGTCCGGCATGTCATGCGCAACAACTGCTACTGGAACAGCAGCGGGCAGCCGGTCGATTTCAAGGGCAAGACCCTCGAGGCCTGGCAGGCGCTCGGCCACGAGGCAGGGTCGATCGTGGCTAACCCGAAGTTCGCCGATCCGGCGAACCTGGACTTTCGGCTGGCGCCGGATTCGCCGGCGCGGGCGGTTGGGTTCGAGCCGTTCGATCCGGGCCGGGCGGGAGTGTATGGGGATGCGGGGTGGATCCGGCTGGCTCGAAGCGCCGCCTATCCCGCGCTGCTGTCTACTTCTGGACGCTGAATCGGTGGATGGTCGTCTGGCGATAGGTCTTGCCAGGGCGGAGGATCGTCGGCGGGAAGGCCGGCTGGTTGGCCGAGTCGGGGAAGTGGTCCGCCTCGACGCAGAAGGCGGCGTGTTTTGGGTAGACGCGGCCGTATTTGCCCCGGATCGTGCCATCGAGGAAATTGCCGGAGTAGAACTGGATGCCGGGCTCGGTGGTACGGACCTCCATGACGCGTCCGCTGTGGGGATCGGAGACGCGGAGGGCGCGGGCGAGTCGTCCGCCGCCGCTATTGAGGACGTAATTGTGGTCGTAGCCGCGGGGGTTGTTCGTGAGCTGATCGATCCGCGAGCCGATGGCCATCGGGCGGGTGAAATCCATGGGGGTGCCCTGGACGGGCTGGAGCTTGCCGGTGGGGATGAGCGTGTCGTCGACGGGCGTGAATCGATCCGCGGCGATCATCATCTGGTGGGCGAGGATGTCGCCTTCGCCGGCGAGGTTGAAGTAGCTGTGATTGGTGAGGTTGATGGGGGTGGCTTTGTCGGTGGTGGCCTCGTAATCGATGCGGAGCTCGTTGCGATCGGTGAGGGTGTAGGTGACCGTGGCGGTGAGGTTGCCGGGGTAGCCCTCTTCGCCGTCAGGGCTGGTGTAGACGAGCCGGACGCTGGCGGCGCCGCGGCGTGCGGCCGGCTCGGCTTTCCAGACCTTGCGATGGAACCCCTGAGGGCCGCCGTGGAGATGGTTGGGGCCGTCGTTGCAGGCGAGCTGGTACGATCGGCCATCGAGCGTGAAGCGGCCTTTGGCGATCCGGTTGGCGACGCGGCCGACCGTCGATCCGAAATAGGGATGCTCGCCGAGGTAGCCGTCGAGCCGGTCGAAGCCGAGGATGACATCGCCGAGGTTGCCGCTGCGGTCGGGGACCCAGAGCTCGGTGAGCGTGGCGCCGTAGGTGATGACCTTGGCGATGGCCCCGCGGGCATTCGTCAGCGTGTAGAGCTCGATCTCGACGCCATCGGGCGTTCGGCCGAAGCTGGATTTTTCGACGCGCGCCCTGCTGGAGGGGGCGGCGGCCTGCGCGATGGGCGCGGCGACCGCCAGGGCCGCCAGCCAACCGCACCAACGGAACGTTCCAAGCGACAGACAGGTTTTCATGATGCTCGATGTGGATCGTGGTTTATTCGGTTTCCTCCTTGAGCTCTTTCTTGGAGGCCTCGATGATCTTGCGGGCAAGCTCGTGAGGGACGGGATCGTAATGCGAGAATGACTTGGTGTAGAACCCGCGTCCCTGGGTGATGGACCGGAGGGCCTGGGAGTAGTTCTGGATCTCGGCCTCGGGGACCTTGGCGACGATGGTCTGGTAGCTGACGCCGGGCTCCATGCCGCTGATCTTGCCGCGGCGGGAGGAGAGGTCGCCCATGACATCGCCGGTGTTCTTGTCGGGGACGGTCACGCGGAGATCGACGATGGGCTCGAGGAGGATGGGGCCGGCCTTTTCGAAGGCGAGCTTGAACACCTCGCGGCCGGCGATCTGAAAGGCGATGTCCTTCGAATCCACCGGGTGGGTCTTGCCGTCCACGAGCAGCACCCGGACATCGACGATGGGATAGCCGGCCAGGATGCCGGTCTCCATCTTGGCCCGCGCGCCCTTGTCGACGGCCGGGCGAAACGGCTGATCGATGACGCCGCCGACGATCTTGTCGACGAACTCGTAGCCGCTGCCGCGGGGCAGCGGCTCGAGATCGATGGCGACCTTGGCGTATTGGCCGGCGCCGCCGGTCTGCTTCTTGTGGGCGTATTCGACGTATTGAACGGAGCGGGTGACGGTCTCGCGGTAGGAGATGCGGGGCGGTGTGCGGTCGACCTCGACCTTGAACCGGCTTTTGAGGTTGTCGAGGACCATGTCGATATGGACGTCGCCCATGGCGGAGATGAGCTCCTGCCGGATATCGGGGTGGTACTTGAAGGTGAAGCTGGGGTCCTCCTCGCGCAGCTTGGCGAGGCCCAGGCCGATCTTATCCTCGTCGCCCTTGGTCTTGGGATGGATGGCGATGCTGACCAGGGGCTCGGGGAAGGCGATGGGCGGCAGGAGGAGGTTCTGCCCGCGATCGGCCAGCGTGTCGGACGTGTGGGTGCCCTTGAGCTTGAGGAGCGCCCCGATGTCCCCGGCCACCAGCTCGCCGGCCTCGGTCCGATCGTGCCCGCGGAGCAGATAGAGGTTCATGGGCTTCTCGGAGATGTTGCGGGTATTGTTCTGGACCTCGGTGCCGAGGGCCAGGCGCCCGCTGAAGACGCGGACGAGATTGAACTCGCCGATATGCTCCTCGGAGATGGTCTTGAAGACCAGAGCGGTCATGGGGGCGGCGGGGGAGCAGGCCACCGGCTTTTGAGCCTGGCCTTCGAGGGCCTGGATCTCCTTCCGCGAGGCGGCCGGAGGGCTGAACTGGACCATGGCATCCAGGAGGAGATCGGTGCCCATGTTGAGGGCCGCGCTGGCGCACAGGACCGGGTAGAGGCTGTTCCTGGCCAGCCCGGCTGCCAGCCCTTGCCGGAGCTCATCGACCGAAAGCTCGCCCTTGTCGAAATAGGCGTTCATGAGCGTCTCGTCGGTCTCGGCCACCGATTCCATAAGGGCCAATCGGTGCGTCTTGATCGAGTCGGCCAGGCCGGCCGGCACCTCGATCTTCTGGCCGATGCCGCTGCCTTCGCGCGCGTACTCGAAGGCCTCGAGCGTGATGAGATCGACGATGCCCTTGAACCCGGCGCCCTTTCCGATCGGGAGGTGGACCGGGGCGATGGCGGTCTTGAACTGCTCCTTGAGCGCCGAGAGCGCGGCCTCGAAATCGGCGCCGTCCTTGTCCAGCCCATTGATCAGGAAGAGGTGGGGGAGATTGGCGCCGCTGACGATGCGGAGGGCGCACTCGGTGCCCACCTGGATGCCGCTGGCGGCGTCCACGAGGACCACGGCGCTCTCGACGACCCGCACGGCGGCATGGATGTCGCCGGCCAGATCGAGGAACCCCGGCGTATCGAGGAAATTGATCTTGGTCTCCTTCCACTCGCAGAAGCCCGGGTGCATCGAGATGGTCATCCGACGCTCCTTCTCATCCGCCCGATGATCGAAGGTGCTGGTGCCATTGGCGGTCTTCCCGAGGCGGGGGAAGCCTTTGGTGGTGAAACAGAGGGCTTCTGCCAGGCTGGTCTTTCCCACGCCGCCATGGGACACAAAACACAGGTTACGAATGGACTGCGCGTCGTATTTCTTCATGTCATTTCCGCCACAAGGTGCGGCCCAACTTGCTTGGCCCGGAGCCGGTGGCTGTGCCGGCGCCACACCTGATTATTGATGCCCGTGCCGCCGTAAGCCGATCCAGCGGCCATGGATTCCGTTGGATATACCAGAGCCGCTAAAAGCCGTGCAAACAAAAACCGGGGACGCATCGCTGGAATCTTGGCTTCGGGCCCCGGCAAGGATACAGTCCACGGTCATGAAAACACATGTTGCTCTTGGGACAGAACGCCGCCGTGCGCTCGATGCCTGGCCGATCGGCACGATCTGCCTGGCTGCAGGCATTCTTGCGGCGAGCGGGCAGGCCGGCCCCGGTTCGTCCGGGGCGGCAGGGGCGGACCTGCGGGGCGGGCGGAACCTGATCGCCACGCCGGTTTACAGCGAGGCGGAAGACCAGCGGATCCTCGGGCTGTTCCGGGGGCTTCGAGTGTCGGACGCCATCGACGGCATGGATGCGGTGGGATTGCCATCGACCGGCCTCATGGATCCAGGAATTCGGCCTTTGTGGCGGGATACGGAGAAGTTCACCCATCGGATCATCGGCATCGCAGTGACGGCGCGGTATGTGCCGACGCAGCAGCCGGCGGCGGGGGCCCGGGCGATCGAGGATTACGACCGATGGGCCGGAGAGTGGTATCGGAACCGGTCGAGCGAGCCGTTCACGGCCCTGATCCGGCCGGGCACGGCCCTGGTCATCGAAGACGCGCCGGACGCGGATGTGGGATCGATCGGGTCGAACAACATCCTGGGATGGAAGGTTCGCGGCTGCGTGGGGGTGGTGACCAGCGCAACCGCGCGGGACACGGACGAGATCATCGCCGAGAAGGTGCCGCTCTACTACCGCCAGCCGGGCCGCGGCATCCGGCCGGGGCGCAACGAGATCGAGTCGGTGAATCGCCCGATCGTGTGCGGGGGCATGCTGGTGATGCCGGGGGATGTGATCGTGGCGGACGGGGACGGCGTCCTGGTCGTACCCCGAGCGAAGGCGGAGGCGGTGGCGGCCTACGCGCGGAAGATCCTGGATGGCGACAAGGAAGGCCGGCGCCAGCTCTACAAGAAGCTGGGGATGCCGTCGGATGACTCCGTGCGATAGGGCCTGAACAAAAGACACGAGCCCGGCCCCGAGGCGATTCGCCCGGAGCCGGGCCCTGCGAAATGGGTCAGCGCGGAGGATTTATTTCTTCTCCTGGGCCTGTTTTTCCTGGGCCTCTTTCTGGAGCTTCTCGACGTCCTCTTTCTTGATGACCTCGATCTTGGCGCCTTTCTTGAGCTCCTCGGCGGACGGGACCTTGATGATATCGCTGGTGACGGGCTGGGCCGGAGCGACCTTGGGAGGCTGGATCTCGATCAGCTCGACCTCGAACTGAAGCACGGCGTTGGGGCCGATCTTCTGGCCGGCGCCCGTTTCTCTGTAGGCGAGCTGGCTGGGGATGAAGAGCTGGTACTTGGAGCCGACCGGCATGAGCTGGAGCCCTTCGGTCCAGCCGCTGATGACGCGGTTGACGCCGAACACGGCGGGCTGGCCGCGAGAATACGAGCTGTCGAACTCGGTGCCGTCAATCAGGGTTCCCCGGTAGTGGACCTTGACCATGTCGTTGGTCTTGGGTTTGGGGCCCTGGCCTTCGGTGATCACCTTGTATTGGAGGCCGCTGGCCGTGGTCTGGACGCCCGGCTTCTTCTTGTTCTCTTCAAGAAACGCCTCGCCTTCCTTCAGGTTTTTCTCGCCTTGATTCTTGCGGATCTCATCCCGTTTGGCGGTGTACTCCTTTTGGAACGTGCTGACGACTGTCTGCATCTCCTGGGGGCTGAGCAGCGGCTTGGCCCCGCTCATGGCGTCCTTGATCCCTTTCTGGACGACATCGAGGTCGAGATCGATCTCGCCGTTCTTCCATGAGTTGCCGAGGTTATGGCCGATGGTGTAGCTGAGCTTCTGCTTCTGGTCGGCCAGGGTGACGGTGGTGTCCGCGGCGGGCAAGGCGCAGGCGATCCAGGCCAGGCCGGCGGCGGTGATGGTCAATGCTTTCATACAGTCTTTCATTTTCCGTCAACCATGAGGCCAAAGGCAGCGCATTTCAACGGAAATCATGACGAACGGAGGGGACGGCGGAACCTATGGAGCGTCCGAACCGGAGGTCGAGGGGGCGCGCATCGTGCGGGGACGGATTTTGCCCTGAGCCAGGCAGAGCCGGCCATCGAGCGTTTGCTTTCATGGGGAGTCTGCTTGGCAAAAGGGGCTCGAGGGGATATGCTGCTGGGATCGAAATGAAAACCATGAGAACAACAACATGTCGGGGTCGGGGGATCTGGGCGGCGATCCTGCTGGCAGGCGCGGCGGTCGGTCTGGGGGCGGCGCAATCGTCGAATCCATTCCTGGGTTCATGGGCGCTGACCCTGCCGGGCGGCGGCGCCGGCTGGCTCGAGATCACCCAGGAAAAGAACTATTACGATGGGCGGATCCTGTGGGGCGGCGGCAGCGTGGTCCCTGTCTCGAGCGTCTTTTTCAGCGATGACCAGGACGTCGTCCATGTGGTTCGGATCAGCGAGGTGAAGCGCAGGGATGCGGCGGGCCAGGTGGTTCGGACCCATCTGTTTCCCGAGCTGCTGATGGGGCGTGTGGATGGGGACAATCTGCATCTGATGCAGTTTCGGCCGCGGGACAACGGGGAAGGGGTTCCTCAGGAGGAGCTGTCGGGCCGGCGGATTCCGCCGCTGCCGCCCCGGCCCGACCTGGGTCGAGTGCAGTATGGGGAGCCGATCCGCCTGTTCAACGGGCGGGATCTGGACGGCTGGCGTCTGACCGAGCCGCGCCAGGTGAACGGCTGGCGGGTCGAGGATGGCACGCTGGTCAACGATCCTGTCCAGCAGGAAGGCAGGCCGCGCCGGTCCTACGGCAACCTGCGGACGGAGCAGGAGTTCGAGGATTTCGCGCTGGCTCTCGAGGTGCGGGTGCCGCCGAAGGGCAACAGCGGCGTGTATCTGCGGGGGATCTACGAGGTGCAGGTCAGCGACAGCTTCGGCCAGGGATTGGATTCTCACAACATGGGCGCCGTCTACAGCCGGATCACTCCGGCCGTCAGCGCCGAGAAGCCCGCAGGGCAGTGGCAGACCCTCGAAATCACCTTGCTGGATCGCCATGTGACGGTGGTGTTGAACGGCCGGAAGATCATCGACAACCAGCCGCTGCTGGGCTGCACGGGCGGCGCTCTCTGGTCGGATCAGTTCCGTCCGGGGCCGATCTATCTCCAGGGCGACCACACCGGGGTGGCGTACCGGAACATCGTTCTCAAGCCGATCCGGAAGTAGACCGGCGCAGCCGGGCCACATAGGCGCCGTCGACGCCGTCCTTGATCGGCAGCAGCTGGCGCTGGTCGGTGAGGATCCAATCCGGATGGGCGTCGAGGAAGCCTTGAACGACCCGCTGGTTCTCCTCGGGCTCGAGGCTGCAGGTGCTGTAGACGAGGATGCCGCCGGGCCGGGTGAGGCCCGCGGCGCGCTCGAGGATGGAGGTTTGGAGGCCGGCCATGCGGGGGATGTGGGACGGCCGCAGGCGCCATCGGAGCTCGACTCGCCGGCGGAGCACGCCCGTGTTCGAGCATGGCACGTCGGCCAGGACGCGGTCGAAGGAGGCCGGCTGGGCCAGGCGGGGATCCTGGTCGTCCGCGATGATGGCGCTGGAGATGCCGAGCCGCGCGCAGTTGTCGGCCAGCCGGCTGCGCCGGGCCGGATCCGGCTCGGCGGCGACGAGCTGGCCGGGGGGCCGGATCGATTCGGCCAGGCAGGTGGCCTTGCCCCCGGGCGCGGCGCACAGGTCGAGCACCCGATCCTCGGGCTGCGGATCGAGCCAGCGGACGGCCAGCAGCGTGCTGGGATCCTGGAGATAGAAGCCGCCCATCTGGAAGCTGGGCAAGGCGGCCAGCGGCGGGAACGACCGGAGCTCGAACACGGTGTCCGGGCCGGTCCAATCCCAGGCGCGGGGGATGGCATCGACGCCTTCGGCGAGCCACCGGGCCTGGAGTTCGGCGGGCGTCAGACGCAGGCGGTTGATTCGGGCCATGACCGGCGGGGGCGAGTTGTTCCAATCGAGGAGGCGGAGCAGGTCGGGGCGTCCCCAGCGGTCTTCCCAGCGCTCGCACAGCCAATCGGGATGGGAACAGCCGATGGGCGGCTGGCGGCGCCTGAGGCCCTCGAGCTCGACGCGGATGCGGTCGCGGTCGCGCGCGCAGCCCCGGAGCAGCGCATTGACGAATCCGGCGTGGCGGGGAGAAAGGCTCTTGGCCAGCTCGACGCTTTCATGGATGGCGGCGTGATCGGGGATTCGATCGAGCCAGAACAGCTGGTAGAGCCCGAGGCGGAGGAGGTTGCGGAGGCGGGGAGCGGGGGGGTGTTTCGTGGCCCGCTGGTCAATGATCCAATCGAGCGAGCGCTGCCAGCGGGTGACGCCGAACACCAGCTCCTGCGCGAGCCGCCGGTCGGCAGCGGTCATGCCGGCCGGGCCGAGGGCGGCATCGAGACGATCCTCGAGATAGCCTCCCGCCGCCGATCGAGATGCATCGAGCAGTTCGCTGGCAAATTGTCTTGGTTTCGTGCCCATCTTCACCCATGATGACATAGCTTTGTGATCAGGCGATTCGATTTATGAGAGAAGAGTTCGAAAAACTGGTGTCCGCCGGCAAGATCAGCCGGGCGCATGTGGATCGTCTGGTGCAGCTGGCCCACTGCGGATATTGCCGGCACCGGAGCTGGGGGTTTGGCAAAATTACGGCGGTGGACACGATTTTCAGCCGGTTCATGATCGACTTTGCGGGCAAGCCGGGGCATTCGATGGATCTTGCGTTTGCGGCGCACTCGCTGGAACCGATTCCGCCCACGCACATCCTGGCTCGCAAGGCTCACGATCTGAGCGGATTGCGTCAAATGGCCGCGTTGCACCACCTCGAGCTGATCAAGCTGGTGCTGGATAGCTACGGCGGCAAAGCCACTCTCGAGCAGATCCAGCAGGTGCTGGTTCCGGACGTGATCACCGAGGATTGGCGGAAGTGGTGGGAGGCGGCCAGGCGCGAGTTGAAGAAGGACGGCCATTTTTTGGTTCCGATGCGGAAGGCGGATCCGATCCGATGGGCGAGCGAGGAAGTGAGCCTGCAGGATCGGCTGATGGCCGAGTTCCGGGGTGCCAAGGGGCTCAAGGCGCGCCTGGTGCAGGCCCACGAGATCTTGAAGAACCATTCGGACCTGGCCGATCCGGCGGCGGCGGTGCGGGAGATGTGCGGGCTGCTGAACGCGGAGATTGCGACTCATCAGCGGACTCAGCCGGCGCTGGCGCTGGAGGCGATTTTTGTGCGGGACGAAACCCGGCAGGCGACCGCTGTAGCGGCAGCGGAGCCGGAGCTCGGCGCCAAGGACGTTTGGGCGCACCAGCATCCCGTGGGAGAGGTTTTGGACCAGGTCACGGCCTCCCGGCACAAGCATGCGCTGGAGTCGTTCCGCGCCTCCTGCCCGGACCAGTGGGCGGTGGTGCTCATCGAGGCGCTCAATCATGTGTCGTCCAAACTCTGCGGCGAGATCGTGAAGCTGCTCAGCCAGGAAGGCCGGATCGAGGAGTTCAAGGCCTGGCTCGCCCGGCTCATCAGCCAGCACCTGGCCAGCAGCGAGCTGCTGCTCTGGCTGGCCCGGGAGCGGTCGGATTCGTTTGCGGACATCCTGGGGCCGGAGTTGTTTCGAGCGATGCTCACGGCCGTCGAGCGGGATCAGTTTCTCGAGAAGAAGTCCAACCGCCTGCGGGATTACATGCTGGACGACCCGACCCTCCTGGTCGATCTGATCGAGTCGGCCGACCTGGATGTCATCAAGGATCTGACCCGGACGCTCCAGCTGTCGCCCAGCTTTGACGACATGGACAAGCGATCGCTGCTGGCGCGGATCGTGAAGCATTTCCCGGCTATCCAGAGCCTGATCTCGGGCGATCAACATGCGCGCCAGGAATCGAGCCTGGTCGTCTCCTGGGAGAGCCTCGAGCGCCGGAAGGCCGAGTACGACGAGCTGGTCCACAAGCGGATCCCGTCGAACTCGCACGAGATCTCGGTGGCCCGAAGCTATGGCGACCTGAACGAGAACCACGAGTACAAAGCCGCCAAGGAGATGCAGAAGCTCCTCATGCGCCGCAAGGCCGAGCTCGAGAGCCAGCTGGCCCGCGCCCGAGGCACCGATTTCGTCAGCCCGCGCACGGATGTCGTCAGCATCGGAACCCGGGTCCATGTCACCGATCTGGCCGACTCGCATGGCGAGATCTACATCATTCTGGGGGCATGGGATTTCGACGCGCAGCGGGGCATCATCAGCTACCTGAGCCCGATTGCCCAGAGCCTGTTGAACCGCGCGGTGGGCGAGGAAATCGAGCTCGAGCACGACCATCAGCTGCATCGCTATCGGATCGAGAGGATCGAGGCCTACATCCAGACGCCTCCCGCACCGCTCCAATCCGACGCGGCGCCGGCTGCGCCTCTCGAGGCGGAGGCGTCCGTCGCGATGAGCTCTCCGTCCGTGTCCGATCCCGGCAGCCCGCCGGGCGAGCAAGCGGCGGACGGATCGGCCCCGCCATAAGATCGAGGCCGCCGGGCGGCTCGATCCTAGCGCCGCCCGGATCGGGCATCCGGCCAGGGCAGCACCCGACGATCATCGTCCAGCCCGCCACCGCCTTCGCGCATCCCACGAAGTCCCGCCGCCGGCGGAGCACGCGCCCGGATCAATGATAGACAGTTATATTGTTTATTAACAAATATCCACTTGAAATATAAGGCAGATGTCATATAATGAGCGTACGATTCAATGGCCGGCTTGCGGCCGGTCGATGCCGAAAGTGGATGTTATGGCAAGACAAGGCAGATCGCTGCATGTGGGATTGAACCGGGTGGACCCGGCTCATTACGAGGGATGGAACGGGGCGCTGCGGGCTTGCGAGCACGACGCGCGGGATCTGGAGGCGATGGCAGGGGAGCAGGGGTATGTGGCGCGCCGGCTGCTGACGCGGGAGGCGACCGCGGCGGCGGTGGCCGAGGCGATCGGCGAGGCGGCGGAATCGCTGCGCAAGGGGGACACGTTTCTGCTGACCTACTCGGGCCATGGCGGGCAGGTGCCAGACCGGGATGGGGATGAACCGGACCACGCAGACGAGACCTGGGTGCTGTATGACCGGCAGATGATCGACGACGAGCTGTATGCTCTCTGGGCGCGATTTCGGGCGGGGGTCCGGATCGCGGTCTTATCGGACAGCTGCCACAGCGGGACCGTGACGCGCGCGAGGGCGGTGTATCGGTTGCTGGGCGCAGGGCCGCGGTTTCGGCTCTTGCCGGCGGCGGTGGGGAGGCGGGTTTATGCGGCGCATCGGGCGCTCTACGATCGTCTGGCGGCGCGATCCGGGCGGCCGGGCGGCCGGGCCAAGGTCAAGGCGACGGTTCTCCTGATCTCGGGCTGCCAGGACAACCAATACTCGCTCGATGGCGATCGGAACGGGCTGTTTACGGGCACGCTGAAGCAGGTCTGGGACGGCGGCCGTTTCGAGGGTGGCTGGCGCGCGTTTCGCCGGGCGATCGCCGAGAGAATGCCGCCCACCCAAAGCCCGAACTACTACCGGATCGGGCCGGCGAATCCGGATTTCGAGGACGGGAAACCGTTCACCATTTGAGAGCGGGCCATGGGCGATCGCGCGGGTGGGGCGGGGCGGGCGAGGGTGCTGGTCGTGCCGGATTGGGGAGGCGGCGCTGTCGATTTTGCCCGAGCGAGATCTTTGCGGCGGCTGGCCGCCTGGCTCGAGCGCATGTTGGGCCGGGGGCGGATCGAGTTCCGGTGGGCGCGGTGGCCGCGGGCAGGCGGCGGCCCCGAGCCGGGCGGGCCCGAGCCCTCAGGCTGCATCGACGAGTGGGCGCGGTGGCTGGACGGGGCGATGTTCGAGCGCCGGCGGCAATACATCGAGGGCAGGCTCGAAGCCGTGGATCCCCGGGGAGTGCTGGCGGCGGGATTGGGCGCCTTGGTGGCGATCGAGGCCTTGCGCCGGCGGCCGCGGTCCGGGTCCGCGGCCGGCATTCGCCTGATCACGTGGGATGCGCCAGTGATGGAGCCGGGGGTGCTGGGCTCGCGGCTGTTTCGGGGGCGCGTAGGCCGGCTGCCGATCCGGCATTGGGATGCGATTGAGCCGGAGGGCCGGAGGACTTGGCCGGCCGGCGGATGGATCCCTGAGAGCCGGGTCACCCGGCACATCGTCCCTGAGGGGTTTGCGCGAGGGGGTATGGGGCTGCTGGACATCGTGTTGTCCCCGCCCTGGGGGTTTGGATTTGAAGGGGAGACCGCGGAGCAGGCGAGGCGGGGCCGATCGGGCAATGTCCGGATCCAGCCGCGAGTTGTCCGCAGCTCGAGACAGCGCCGGACAGCGCCCGGCCGGCGCGCTTTGCTGGTCGGCATCGATCGCTATCCGGATCCGGCGCACCGGCTCGAGGGATGCGCCAACGACGTGTTTCTGGTCAGCGCCCGCCTCCAGGAGCGCGGATACGCCGCCGAGGAGATCCGGGTGCTGTTGAACGAGCGGGCAACGGCCGCCGCCATCCGCCAGCGATGGGACTGGCTCGTCGAGGGCGTCCGCGGCGGCCATCAACGGGTCTTCTACTTCAGCGGGCATGGCGCGCAAATGCCGGGCTATGGATGGGGGGAGCGGATCGATCACGCCGACGAGTGCCTCGTGCCGGTGGACTTCGATTGGACGGCGGATCGGGCGATACTCGATGACCATCTCTTCGCGTGGTACAGCCAGCTGCCCTATGACGTCGGGTTCGTGGCGATGCTCGATTGCTGCCACAGCGGCGGCATGGACCGCGGCGGCATCGGCCGCGTCCGGGGGTTGCATCCGCCGGATGACATTCGGCACCGCGGCTTGCGCTGGGACGCCGCCTCGGGCGAGTGGGTTGCGCGGGATTGGCCAGCCTGGGGCTGCGGTTTGGGAGCGGCCAAGCAGGCCGAGTTCTTCGGCGCCGGAGGCGCGTTGCGCCGGCTGGGCCGGGCAGCGGTCCTGCGGCGCACCATGGACGCCGGATTCCAGGCGGCTTGCCGGAAGCTGGGGCACCGGGGACCGTATATGCCCGTCATCCTGCAGGCCTGCGGCGAGGCGGAGACCGCGGCGGAAATCCGGGTTGGGACCGTGGCGCACGGGGCTTTCACGTGGGCCGTGAATGCCGAGCTGAAGCAAGGGCGCTCGATGACATGGCTGGGCCTCATCGCGGCGGTGACGCGCCGGCTGCGGCACGCCGGGATTGGTCAATCGCCCCAGGCGGCCGGCCCTGGGGCCGTTCTGGCGGCGGGCGTGCTGCCGGTTTGAAGCCGGGGGGCTGCGGCTTGCCGCCTTGCTACAGGCTGATCAGTGGCTGGAGATCGCGCACGGCCTGCTCGATCCGGCGCTGTTCGGCCTCGTGGAACGGTGGGAACGGTTCGGCCATGCGAGCCCCGCAGATCCCAAGGCATGCGGCGGCGGTCTTGATGCCTTTGATGACCGCGGACGCGTGAGCGCCCACCCCGTAGATCCGGTCGGCAACCTGCCCCACGATGTCCTGGAGCGCGCGGGTGCGGGGGATGTCTCCGGCATGGGCCGCCTTGAAGAGATTCACGTAGAGGCGAGGGAACATGTTGGCGCCGCCGCAGATGCCGCCATGGCCGCCGAGCAGGACGGCTTCACCCAGGAGCTCCTCGGGGCCGATCAGCAGCGTCCAGCCGGGCCGCCGCGGCAGCAGGGCGCGGACCTGGTGAAAATAGATCATGCTCGCTGAGCTGTCCTTGATGCCGGCGATGCCGGGCTGATCCATCGCCCAGCGGATGGTATCGAGCGTGATGGACACTTTGGTGAGAGAGGGCAGGTTGTAGAGGAACAGCGGCAGCGGCAGCTCGGGCAGGAGATGCTCGAGGTAGGCGCGCAGCTCCGGCGGCCCGGGCGGATGGTAGAAAGGCGGCGCCAGCACCAGGCCGTCGGCGCCCGATTCGGCGCTTTGCCGGGCGAGGTGGATCGACTCGACGAACGAGGTGTCCGTGATGCCCACCAGGACGGGGACGCGGCCTTGAACGATCTGGCAGGTCCGAGCGACGAGCTCGCGGCGGAGGCGATAGCTATGGTTGGGTCCTTCGCCGGTGGTGCCCAGGACAAAGAGCCCGTGGACGCCTCCGGCCAGGAGATGATCGATCAGGCGCTCCAGCCCGGCGCAGTCGAGCGCGTCCCGGTCCTCGAGCGGGGTGAGCATGGGCGGCACGACGCCGGCGAGCGGTTGGGGCAATCGTTTCATCAAAGGGTCTCTCTATTCTGGGTTCTCCGATCTCCGGCCGTCTGTGGCGCCCGTCGGAGCAGCGCCGCGTCCCGTCCAGGGTGCTCCCCTCCTGTCAGCATTGCGTCCATTCGTGCCAAAGATCCCGCATGGCGGCGCACTCGGCGCGTTCTCGGGGGAAGACGACCGGGCGGAGAATGACGCGGGCGCCCGTCTCGCGGACGAGCCCGGCCAGGCGCTGCGCATAATGCTCCCAGGTCTCGCCGGCTTCGGCTGCCAGCCGGCTGTAAAGGACCGTGCGCGTCCGCGCGCAACGCTCGAGAACCCATCGGGAGTCATACTGTTCGGGGTTGCCGAGGTCGATGGCGCGGACCGCATCGAGCGCGCAGAGCCGCTCGAGCAGCGCCGGGTGCCGGCCGCAAAAATGGACGAACACGCCCCCGAACGGCGCGGCGGCGCGCTCGAGGACGGGCAGGATCCAGCGGTCGATCATGGCGGGCGAGAGGAGGGTGGCGGTGTCCTCGGCGAGGCGGGCGCCGGCGGCGGTGAACCAGACGCCCTGGCTGGTCCCGTGGCCATGGATCATCGAGCGATCGGGCTCGCCGAGGAACGCTTTGAGCTGGCGCGTGGCTCGGAGATAGAGCTCGAGGCTGATGCCGAGGAGCTCCTCGATCCACTCGGCCTGGCCCGGATCGGCCAGATCGTAGAAGATCGCCGATCCATTCAGCAGATGCGCGATGTCGAACACGCCCTGCGTGTCGGCGTGGTAGGCGGCCACCTCGTCCATGCCGGACTGGCGATGGATGGCATAGAACTCCTCCGCCAGGCGCATGGTTTCCGAGCGGCGAATGTCCGCGCCGAGCGCGGCGCGGATGGCCTCGCGCTCGAGGGGTTCGCCGGGCCAGGGCATCGATCCCTCGGGCAGGCGGTAGCCGAGGCCGGCCATGGCCGGCACGAAAATCACCCCCAGGTTGGGACGCACCGTGGGCAGGCCGTCGGTCGGCCAGCCGATGAGCGGCTCGGCCCGGCGGATCTCCGACTCCCACATCAGGCGGGGGCTGCGGAACTTCGCCGGGTAGTTGTCCAGGTCGTAGAGATCCTGCTGGGCAGGGGGGATCAGGATCAGGCTGGGGCCGCTGCCGCGCCAGAAAGCATCCTGCGCGGCCAGGCGCTCCGAACGGATTCCCGGGCGGCTAGGCATGGGGTTTGAGCAGGAGGGCCAGGGCTTTTCGGGTGGCTGCGGGCCAGCGGCGCGGCTCGGTGAGCAGGGCATGATCGAGGGCGCGATGGCAGGCGCAGCCGGGCTTGTCGGGGATGGCGGGGATGGTGAGGCGGATGACCTGCTGGGCGCGCTCGGCGTTTTGGCGGAGGTTGGCCACGACGAGATCGACGCTCACGTGGGCCTCCTCGGGATGCCAGCTGTCGTAGTCGGTCACCAGGGCAATGGTCGCGTAGGCGATCTGGGCCTCGCGGGCGCAACGGGCTTCTCCCAGGTTGGTCATCCCGATGACGGCGAAGCCCTGGGCCCGGTGCCAGATGGATTCGGCCCGGGTGCTGAACGCCGGGCCTTCCATGTTGACGTAGACGCCGCCGTCGTGCACGCGGGCGCCGGCCGCTCGCGCGCCCTCCAGCGCCAGCCGCCGCAGATCCTCGCACACCGGATGGGCAAAGGAGATGTGCGCCACGATGCCGCGCCCGAAAAAGGTGTGCTCCCCGGCCTTCTTGGTCTTGTCGAAGAACTGGTCGGGCAGGACGAGATCGCGCGGCCGGTATCGCTCCTGGAGCGAGCCGACCGCGCTGACGCTCAGGATCCATGCGACCCCGAGCTTCTTCAGGGCGTAGATGTTGGCCCGGTGGTTGATCTCGCTGGGCAGCAGACGGTGCCCGCGCCCGTGGCGGGGCAAAAAAACCACCCGGCGTCCCGCCAGCTCGCCCGTGAGGCACTCATCCGAAGGCGCGCCGAACGGGGTTCGCACGCGCACCCATCGGCGCCGAGTGAATCCTTCCATCTCGTAGAGGCCGGTGCCCCCGATGATGCCGATGGCGGCGGGTTGTTCCGATCGCATGCGGTATGATTCGCGGCGCCCGAAAGCCGGCTGGGAGGCGCACACCGCCCTCTTCCCGTGGACCGTGTCCCCCGGCGTTGCGAACGCTGTATTACAGCCACACCCGCCCGCGCCAGGCAAGATAAACTGTCGGCCGTGGCGCGGGACGCGGGCGGGTCCGGACTTCGGGAGGCCATGAAAACGAAAAGACCGGGAAGGATGCCTTCCCGGTCTCGAGTTGGCCCGGACCCGGCGGACCTCCGCCAGGGGGCGCGCTATGTTACTTCACGCTGCGGAAGAACATCGTCCCTGTCGGATTCGCGATCAGGTGCGGATTCTGTGCGCCCTGGACGGGTGTGAAAGCGCCGTCGACCGCGGTGGCGGATTCGAGCGTTCCGATGTAGCTGACGGCGATCCCGGTGTCCGATCTCGAGATGGAGATCGTGGGCGTGGCCGCCAGCTTCACGACGTCGCTGTAGATGACCTTGCCGGGAATCCCGTAGGCAGTCACCACGAGGCGGAAGGACGCATTCATATCCACCGGGGTTGGGGTGATCTGGAAGCTGGCGGTGGTGGCCTCCGGGATGTTGACCCATCCGGCGCCGTCATCGCGCTGCCATTGGTAGCGGAGCTCGACCGGCTCGCCTCGCCGCTGGGCCACCGCTTCGGCGGTGAACGTGGACGGCTCCGCCCCCACCATGAGGTCCAGCTTGACGCTCTGGATCTCCCAGCTGGGCGCGCTGGCGGTGGCGCAGTCGTCCCACGCCCCCACGAACTGCACGACGACCTGGTCGTTGGTGGTGAAGGTGCCCAGGATCGCCTTGCTCGTGATGAACGCGCCCGATGCATAGCCGGGCGAATTTGCGTTGAACGCCCGCTGGTCCTTGGCGATGCCGTTGCCGACGATGAGCCCCTCGGCGTAGCCGTTGGTGATGAAGTTCTGGGCCGGCACCAGGGTGAAGGCGCCGCCGTTGACGCTGACCCGGACCTGCCCGGCATCCCAGAGGTCGGGCTCGAACGAGTAGCGGTGGTTGAAGGTGAGCATGAGCGTGCCGTTCTGGCTCAAGGTGTTCGTCGGGCTGTTGAGCTGGGAGTTGTAAGGGCCGGTGCAATCGGACTCGCCGCCATCGGCGAGCCACGTAGTGCCGTTCCAGTACCACGGCCCCGGAGGCGCCGGGTCGGTGTTGATGACGGTGTAGCCGCCGTCGCCTGCGCTGAAGTTCTGAGAGGAGATCTCGACCGCGGTGGAGGCGGGAGTCCCGATCTGGCTGACCGGTTGCTGGGCAAAGGCCATGTCGACATTCGGATCGACCACGGTGGCGAGGTACTGGCCCGGGATCGACGACAGCTGATTGGCGGGGGTGGCGTCTGTTTCCTCGCGCCAGGCGACGTTGCAGTAGTCGCCTCCGGTGCCTTCCTTCCAGATGGCCTCGATATAATACTGCTGGCCGGCCACGAGGTGGATGGGGGTCAGCGTGGTCTGGCCCATGCCGGCTCCGTTATTGTGCCACGCATCGCCCTGGGCTGGATCGGGCTGGAGGAACCCGACGCAGCAGCCGACCTCCTCGGCGATGAGGGTCTTGTTGGCCGCGTCGGCGTTGGTGCTCAGGTAGAGCCGCGAGGAGTCGTCGCTGGCCAGGAAGAACCGGTAGTCGGCCGTCTTGGTCGGAACGAGGAGCCCCGACATTTTGCCGCCGTAGCCTTCGTGGCTGTCGGTGGGGTAGACCGGACGGCTCGAGAAGGCCGTGGTGAAGGTGACCGCGTCCGGCGAGCCGGGGAAGCGCGGGTCGCTTAGCAGCGTGTTGGCGATCGAGTTGTCGCTGGTCGAGAGCCCGTTCCAGACTTCAAACCGGAGAACGCCAGGGCTGAGCATGCAACTGGAGAACTGGACGGCGGTGCCCGCCGCGATCGTGTTGGCCGGGAAGACCTGGTCCTTCACGTCATTAACGGTCAGGGTGTAGACCTGGCCCGGGGTTTGCATCGAAGTCACCAGATCCACAATGTTGTCGCCCGGGTTGCCTGCCGGAGCGGAAAGGGTCGCGGAAGAAACCACGAGCTCGCCGGAGAGCTTGTAGTTCTCGGCTTTCTGGGCGGACACGGGATCGAGCGGCTCGGAGAACCAGACGCGTACTGCGTTGAATGTTTGATTCCCGGCGGCGTGGAGGATTGTCGGCGGGTTCGTCTCGGCGGGCTTGACGGCCAGCGTGACCTTGGCGCTCGCGATCGAGCCGTAATTGTTGCGGATGACGACGTCGTAGACACCGCTGTCGGCTTCCGTAATGCTGTCGAAGGCGAGAGTGGTCGAGGTCTGGCCGATGAGCTCGACATCGCCCTTGCGCCACTGGTAGGAGAGCGGCGGGTTGCCATCGGCGACGACGCTCAGCGTCACGATGTTGCCGGCGAAGATGTCGCGCGCAGGCGCGGCCGGCTGCCGGGTGATCCACGGCGGCACGTTTGCCGAGAGGAACAGGTCCATGATCTGCTGGTCGGTGAGGGCTTTATCGAAGATGGCCACTTCATCCACGTTTCCATAGAAGAAGTCGCCTGTGGCATTGAAGATACCCCCGCCGGCGATGTTGAAGAAGTAGCCGCTGTTGCCGTAAGTGGTCACGGTGGCGGGCCGGGAGGCGACAGGAACACCATTTGCGTAAAGCGTCATCTTTGTGCCGTCTCCCACCAGCGCGAGGAATCCCCAGTCGTTGTCCTTGAAAGGATAAGGGATTTTGATCTGGCCGCCTGCGCTGCTCCAGAGCTCGATGTTGGTCCCGCTATCGGCATCGCCGAACTCGATCAGGTCGTTTTGGCCGAAATAGCCGCCCCGAGTCGAGTGGCCCACGCCGCGCTGGATCCAGCCCATCATGGTGAACTGAGCAAGGTCGTTCAATGTGGCCGCGGTTCCCACGCCTCCCGAGACCACGCTCCAGAGCCTGCCTGCGCGGTTGTTGGCTCCGAAACCCGTGTAGGCTGGGCCCGCCGTGAACTCCATGCCCAGATTGTAGAGGCCAACCAATGCATCGCCTGCAGTGCCGCTGTTGGCGGCGACGGGGTAAGTGCTTGGATCGGGCGCCGTGTAATAAGGCTCGTTCATCCGCCAGTAGCCCAAGGGCGAGTCGGCCAGCACGACTTGAGAGTAGGGGGTCGTGGGCGCCAAGCTGCTGCCGGCCTGGTAATGAGCCAGGATCCGGGCATCGCTGAGCGCCGCACCGTAGTAGGCCGCCTCGTCGATATCCCCGCCCCAGCCGTAATTCCCCGAGGCGCCGTCGGCGCGGGAGCCGAAGGTCAGCGGAATGATGGGAGTGGTGGGGGCGTAAGGGCCTCCCATGGGCGTGGAGGCCGCCAGCGCGCCGTTCACATACAGCTTGACGTTGGCGCCATCATAAACGCCGACAAGGTGATACCACTGGGCCGGATCCAATGCCAGGTCCACCCCGGCGGTCCTGACGACAGCCGCATCCGCGCGATAGGCGCGGAACATCCAACCGTTGGCATTGTTGAGGCCGGTATTCCCTTGATAGAACAACCATCCTTTGCGTGGTGTGATATTGAAATCCACCGAGCACGCCGGGCAGGCGATGTCGTTGAGATTGGCGGGCCGGGCCCAGAACTCGATCGAGAACGGCGCGTTCGAGTTCAGTTCCGGGATGTGGGGGACTCTGACTCAAGCGACGCCGCCTGAGCCGCCGTTGGCGTTGGGGAAGTTGGCGGCGGTGTCCGATCCGGCTCCGGGGATGCCGGGGACGGGATGGGTGGCTCCGGGGACGTATTCGCCCTGGGCCAGCGAACCCAAGGAGCCGCTGTTTTTGGCGACGTCCCATGCGGCTGCGGTCGTTGTTTCGTTCAGGCGCCAGTAGCCGATGGGGCCGTTGGCCAGGACGGTCGAGGCGTAGTCGGCATGGGCGCAGATGGCCCCGCTGCCGAGCGCCACGAGCGCGGCCAGTGCGGGAAGAAATCTCCCGACGTGTTTGTTTGTGCTCATAAAGTACGGCTTTTCGCTATCGTTCTGTGGAACTTGTTTTGTTGCGGTTATTTTTACAGGCTGCGCGACGATCCTACCCCTTGCCTGCCACGAACGCCAAGGATTAATGCGCGAGAAATTCGCTTTTCCAGGGCGGGGGCATCTGGCAAATGTAGCTCGTGTCCAGAAGGCGACGCCATGCCAACCGTCCATCCGATGGGCCTGCAGCCGGCCCTGCAAGGTTGGCAGCCAGCCCCGATTTGGCTGAGGGGCAGGTGGTTGCGCATCGAGCGCACCCGGGCTGGAGACGGAACTTGGTCCGCGCTCTCCTGGCCGTTGCGGGACCGGTGCTGGTGCTCGGCGTGCTGGAGGTGGGGCTGCGGTTGGCCGGGTATGGTCATCGCACGAGCTTCTTCGTGCCGCTGGACGACGGCCGGATGCTCGCCTCCAATCGGTGCTTCGGCTGGCAGTTCATGCCGCGCCAGACGGCGACGCAGCCGTATCCGCTCGTGATCACGGCGCAAAAGCCTGCGGGGCAGGCGCGGATCTTCATCCTGGGGGAATCCGCGGCGCAGGGCGCGCCCTCGCCGGCCTTCGGATTCAGCCGGATTCTCGAGGTCATGTTGAGCCAGCAGTTCCCCGACTGGCGCTTCGAGGTAGTCAATGTGGCCATGCGCGGCATCAATTCACACGCGGTGCTGCCGATCGCCCGCGAGTGCGCCCGGCTTGGGCCGGATCTTTGCCTGGTGTATCTGGGCAACAACGAAACGATCAGCATCCACGCGCCCGATCCGGAAAGGCTCAACCTCACCCCGTATTTGGGGCTGCTGCGCTTCACGCAGTGGATGAAGGGCGCCAGGCTGGTCCAACTGGGAGACCGCCTGGTCCGGGCGCTCCAGGCCGCCCCGCCCCGGCGATCCGGGCAAGACATGGACTTCTTCCGGCGCAAGCGGCTGGCGGCCGACGATCCGCGGCGCCAGGCTGTCTACGACAATTTCCGCGCCAATCTGGAAGAGATCTGCCGCGCGATCCGCGCATCCGGCGCTCCAGTGATTGTCTCGACGGTGGCGGTGAATTTGTCGGACTTTCCGCCGCTGGCCTCGCTGCACCGCACGGGGCTGGCCCCGGCGGAGCTCGCCGCCTGGCAGTCGGCTTTTGCGCAGGGCGCGAACGCCGAGGCGGAAGGCCGGCTCGCCGACGCGCTCGCCCGCCACCGCGAAGCCGTTCGCGTGGACGGCCATTTCGCCGAGCTGCACTTTCGGCTGGCGCGTTGCGAGCTGGCCGCGGGCCAGCGCGAGGCCGCCGCGGAGCACTTTTCGCTCGCGCGGGATTGGGACGCCCTCCAATTCCGGGCCGACCGCCGCATCAACCAGATCATCCGCGACACCGCCGCATCCCGGCGCGATCCCGGGGTTATCCTGCTCGACGCCGAACGCAGCTTCGCGCAAGCGGCTGGTCCCGATGCGGGCGGGCCGGGGAACCGGTTTTTTCACGAGCATGTGCACCTGAACTTCGAAGGCGACTACTTGCTCGCGCGGCTCTTTTTCCCGCTGGTGGCGCGGGCCCTGAACCTGGCGAGCTCGCCTCCCCCTGCTGGCGAGCCGCCGCCGATCCCCTCGCGCCAGGAATGCGCCGACGCGCTCGCTTTCACGGAATGGGACGAAATCGGCGTCGCGGCGGCCATGGCGCGCCTGACCGCCGGGCCTCCATTTCTGGACCAGATCGAGCACGCCAGCCGGCAGGCGCGCGTCGAACAGGAGCTCGAGCGCCGCGGGCAGCGCTTTCAACAGACCGGCGGTTTCCCGCGCGTGGTGGCCGTGTATCGATCGGCCACGGCGCGACGCCCCGAGGATTGGCAGCTGCGCTTCAATTTCGGGTCCTTGCTGCGCGATTTCGGGGACAAGGCCGGCGCCTCCTCGGAGATCGCCCTCGCGATCCGCTTCATGCCGGTCTACCCCGCTCTGCACCTGGTGATGGCGCGGGCCCTCGAGGACCAAGGCCGGCATGGCGAGGCAATCCAGCAGTACCAGCTGGCGCTGCGCGTGGATCCCGACTGCGCGCCGGCCAAAGCTGCGCTGTCGCGCTCCGCGGGCCGGGGGCCGCCCTGAAGCCCGCGGGGCGATCGTCGAACCGGCCCAGGGGGATCGGTTCGGCTGGCCGATCGCCCGACAGGGATGCGAATCGAGACGGCAGTTGGAACCAAGCTCGGTGCCGCTGTCAGCGTCCGGTCCACCGGGCTCGCGATCGTCCTGGTCAATGGCCAGGGGCGGGGTCCGGGGCGAGGCGCGCCGTGAACGGCGATCGATGTGCGCCGAACTCGAGGCGCCCTCGGATCTCGAGCGGCTGCGATGCCGGGGCGGCCCGCAGCTCTCCGGTCAAGATCACCGGCAGCCGGTGCGTGCGATTGGTGCCGGTCACGGTGAACGCAATGGGCTGGGCTGTCCGAAGGATCGGGCCCGTGAGCGGCATGGGGCTGTTCGAGTCGGGCATGTGCGGGGCGGCAGCGGCGAGCGTTGGCGCCGGTCCCGGCGGATCGGGAGGCGATGCCAGATGCGCCTCGGCTCGGCCCACATACACCGAGCCGTCCGTGTCGCGGACGCGCACGATCCCTCCGTCCTGCTCCCAGTGGAACCGGGCGAGGAGCGTGGCTGGAGGCTCGGGCTCGGAGGCGGGCACGGGCTTCGAGGCCGCGGCGGGCGCGGCGGCTCGGCTCCGGGCGGGCAGGGGCCGCGGCGCCTTGGCAGCCGGTTCCGGCGCCTGGCTTGCGCGCTCGAAGAGGAGCCGGACATGTGAGGAGCTGATGCGGTCCGGCATGGGATCGGCCGCGGGGAGGCTGCGGGCAGCCTCAACGGTCGGAGAGGAAGATTCCTTTCGGGGCAGGGCAGCCACGGCCAGGAGGAAAGCCAGGAGGGCGAAACCGCCCGCCCAAGCCATGCGGGGCCAAAGGGCTCGAAGCCAGCCGATCCGCGAGGCTGAAGCAACGGGCGGTGGCCCGGGCCGTGGCCAATGGCGAGCGATCTCGGCGTGGAGCAGGGCGCGCACATCGGGCGGCATGGCGGCAGGCGGCTGGATGCCATCGCGCCGCCAGGCGGAATAGTCATGCAGCCATCGCTCGACCCATCGTTCCATGTCGGAGCCCATACTGGTTAGACGGGAAACGGTCCGGATTTCTCCCGGGCCAGCTCCTTTCGGATGAGGATCTCGAGGCGGTCGAGGCAGCGGCTGAGGCGGGAGCTGACGGTTTTCGGGTTGAGGTCAAGCTCGCGGGCGATCTCCTCGTAGCTGAGATCGCCGAAGTAGCGGAGGTCGATCAGCTCGCAGCAGTCCCGGCGCAGCCGGGCCAGGGACTGGCCCACCAGAGCCGCCAGCTCCGAACGGATCAGCCGGACATCGGGCGGGGGCTCATTGCTCGGAGGGTCGACGGGTGCGCTGTCCCCAGCCGGCTCGAGGTCGAGGGGGAGCGCCGCCTGGCCGCCCCCGCGCTTGGCGGCCAGCCGGCGGTCGCGGAAATCGCCGGCCTTGTTGGCGGCGATGCGGAACAGCCACGTTCGGAGCTGGCTTTGGCCGCGGAACGACTCGAGGCGCTGAATGGCGGTCAGAAAGGTCTCCTGGCAAACCTCCTCGACGTCCTCCGCTGTGAAGTCCGAGGCCGACTGGAGAAGGAACCGAGCCAGGGGCGAGTAATAGCGGTTGAAGAGCGCGTCCCAGCCCGACGCGTCGCCCTGGCGGCAGCGGGCGATCAGCTCCTGGTCGGTCGGGTCGCTCATGATCGCGGGGGCGGCGGCCGGATCATTGGCCGGCGAAGTAGGGCTGGAGAATGTTGCGGGCGACTTCGAGGGCGCGCTGGCGTCCGGCGAGCGTCTGACCGAACGTGCCGTCTTCGACCTCGATGCAGACCGGGCCGTCGTATCCGGTCTCGAGCAGGGTGCCCATGAATCGCGCCCAGTCGATGTCGCCGTAGCCCGGGATGCGCGGCTGGTGCCACTCGAGGGGACAGGCGAACACGCCCACCTCGTCGAGCTTCTCCGGGTGGATTTTGACGTCCTTGGCGTGGAGGTGGAAGAGCTTGTCTTTGAACTCGTCGAGGGCGCTGACCGGGTCCATGAACTGCAGGGCAAAATGGGAGGGATCGAAATTCAAACCGAAGTTGTCGGAGGGGATGTCGTTGAACATGCGCCGCCAGATGGCGGGTGTGGTGGCGAGGTTCTTGCCGCCAGGCCATTCGTCGCGGGTGAAGAGCATGGGGCAGTTCTCGATGCCGATTCGGACGCCGTGCGACTCGGCGAACCGGATGATGGGCTTCCAGGTCTTGAGGAACCGGGGCCAGTTCTCGTCCACCGATCGGGTCCAGTCTCGCCCGACGAACGTGTTCACCGTGTTGAGGCCCAGCTTCGGCGCGGCGGCGATGACCTTCTTGAGATGATCGACCGCGTGGCGGGCGACGGCGGGGCTGGGGTCGAGCGGGTTGGGATAGAAGCCCAGGCCGCTGATCTCGACGTCGTAGCGGGTGCAGAGCCCGCGGATCTCACCGGCTTGGTCGCTGCTCAGCGCCGCGACGTCGATGTGCGTGACGCCGGCGAACTTGCGCTCGGCCTTGCCGACGGGCCAGCACATGACTTCGATGCACCCGAAGCCCTTTTGAGCGGCAAAGGCCAGCACCTGCTCCAGGTTCAGCTCCGGCAGGATGGCAGTGACGAATCCAAGTTTCATAGCGTCATGGGTTGTGGGGTTGGTTGGTTTTTGGGTTTAGCGGACAGGCTGACAAAATCGGACGCAATTCTTGCGCGGGTTCGTGCGCCGCGGTCCATCGCCGGGCGCGGCGGCTGTTGAGGATCGCCTCGCAGATCCTGACCTTCTGGCGGCCGTCGATGCGCGGGGGCGCGATGAATCCGGCGCCAGCCGCCCCGGCGCGCAGCGTGGCCATCGGGGGGACGATGGGGCCCGTCGTTTGGGATTCATGCGGGCTCAAGTCTATCGCGGAGCCGCCAAGCGTCAACCGCAAGATGGCGGCCGGCTGGATTGACAAGACCGGCGGCTTGCGGCAGAGAGGGGCGGCGATGGATCCGCGCGCGCGCAACTGGCTCGAGCTGAATCTGGCGGTGCTGCTCTGGGGCGGCACGGCTCTGTTTGCCAAGCTGATCCACCTGCCGGTCAGCCAGATCATCTGCGGCCGGTCGGTGGTTTCGGCGCTGGCCCTGGGGATTTATTTGCGATGGACGGGCGCCAGCGTGCGGATCGGGCCGGGCCGGGATCGAGAGATGGCGGTGGCGATGGGGCTGTGCCTGGCGCTGCATTGGCTGACCTATTTCCACGCGATTCGCGTGGCGACGGTGGCGGTGGCGATCGTCGCCCTCCACACCTATCCGGTGGTGACTTCGCTGGTCGAGCCGTGGTTTTTTGGCGAGCGGTTCCGGCGGACGGATCTGGCGGTGGCGCTGGCGGTGTTTGCCGGGATCGGCCTGATGGTGCCGGAGCTGAGCCTCTCGAGCGAAACCACCCGCGGCATCGCCTGGGGGATCCTCTCCGGCCTCTTCTTCGCGGCCCGAAACCTGCTCAACCGGCATCAGATCCGGAGGTGGCCGGGATCGGTGATGATGCTTCATCAGTCTATCGTGACTGCGGTGGCGACCTTGCCGCTGGCGTGGGCGGCTGGCGCCGATCAGTGGGACGGCCTGGCGGTACGCCAGCTGGTGTTGTTGGGAGTCGTGTTCACGGCCCTTCCCCAGGCGCTGTTCAACAACAGCTTCGCCCACCTCACCGCCCGCACGGTGAGCGTCATCGCCACGCTGCTGCCCATCTACGGCGCGGTCTTCGCCGCGTTGATCCTGGGCGAAATCCCCGAGATCAGGACCGTGGCCGGCGGGTCGGTGGTCCTGGGCGCCGTCCTGTTCGAGACCATCCGCCAATGGGATGGGGCTCGAAGAAAGAGACTCCATGATCCTCAACCATAGATTGGAAGCAGCCGGACTGGCTGTGGTGCTGGGAGCGGCTGGGATTCAGCCGGCAAGGGGCGCCGAGGCCGAGGCCCAGGAAGCACGCCCCCCATCCAGGCCGAACGTCCTGTTCGTCGCGATCGACGATCAGAATGATTGGATCGGCTGTCTGGGGGGGCATCCCCAGGTGCAGACGCCCCACCTCGATGGGCTGGCGCGCAGGGGCACGGTCTTTCTCAACGCGCATTGCCAATCGCCGCTGTGCAATCCGTCGCGGACGAGCCTGCTGACGGGGCTGCGGCCTTCGACCACGGGCGTCTATGCGCTGGCGCCGTGGTTTCGAACGGCCGATCGATTCAAGGATCGGGTGAGCCTGCCCCAGCACTTTGCGGCGAGCGGGTATGACACGCTGGCCACGGGCAAGATCTGGCACGGAGGCTACCCGCCGGGCGGCGAGCGGCAGAAGGAATTCCGGGTCTGGGGGCCGCCGGGCGGCGTGGGAGCCCGGCCAGCCAGGAAGCTAGTCCAGACGCCCGATCCGAACCCGCTCGTGGATTGGGGCTCATTTCCTCATCGGGACGAGGACAAGGGCGACTGGGTGATTACGGACTGGGCGATCCGGCAGCTGGAACGGCCGCCGGCGGAGCCGTTCTTTTTAGCCGTCGGCTATTTCCTGCCGCATGTGCCGTGCTACGTGACGCCACGCTGGCTGGAGCTGTATCCGGAGGACCGTCTGGCGCTGCCGCCGGTGCGCGCGGGCGATCGCGACGATCTGCCGCCGTTCGCCTCGTTTCTGCATTGGAGGCTGCCGGAGCCGCGGCTGGCCTGGCTGCAGGACCGGGACCAGTGGGTCCCACTGGTTCGGTCCTATCTGGCGAGCGTCAGCTTCATGGACAGCCAGGTGGGCCGCCTGCTGGACGCACTCCGGCGTTCCAGCCTCGAATCCAGCACGGTCGTGGTCGTCTGGGGCGACAACGGATGGCACCTCGGGGAAAAAGGGATCACCGGGAAAAATACTCTTTGGGAGCGCTCGACGCGGGTTCCTTTGATCTTTGCGGGGCCGGGGGTGGCGGCGGGCGGGCGCTCCCGGCGCCCTGCCGAGCTGCTGGACATCTATCCGACGCTGATCGATCTCTGCGGGCTGCCTCCGATGGAGGGGCTCGAAGGGCACAGCCTGGCCCCGCAGCTGCGGGATGCGTCCGCGGCCCGGCCCTGGCCGGCCATCACCACCCACAATCACGATAATCACTCCGTCCGCACCGAGGATTGGCGCTATATCCGGTACGCCGACGGCTCCGAGGAGCTCTACGACGAGCGCGGCGACCCGAACGAGTGGAACAACCTGGCGGCTGACTCGCGATTCGATGCCGCCAAGCGCGAGCTGGCCCGCTGGCTGCCGCGCATCAACGAGCCGCCCATGCCCGGCAGCGCGCACCGGCTGCTGGTCTACACGAACGGCGTGGCGATCTGGGAGGGCAGCCCCATCGATCCCAAGGCGCCGCTGCCGCCCTGAGGCGGGCCGGCGGGCGCTCGTGCGCAGGGCCGGCTATTCGTAGCGAAGCGCCTGGATGGGATCGAGCCGGGCCGCTTTGAAGGCCGGAAACAGGCCCGCCACGATGCCGACTCCGGCGCTGAAGGAAACGGCCAGGATCATCGGCAGCGCCGTGATGACAGGCGAGTTCTGCGTCGGCGACATCCACTCCAGGAGCCGGACGAATCCGAGCGACACGGCCAGGCCGGCCATGGCGCCGAGCATCGCGACCACCAGGCTCTCCACCAGGACCTGGAAAAAGACGGCGGTCCCGGTGGCGCCGATGGCCTTGCACGTGCCGATCTCCCGGATCCGCTCGTTGATGCTGGCCAGCATGATGTTCATGATCCCGATCCCGCCCACCAGCAGGCTGAGGCCGGCGATGATGCCGCCGCTGATCCGGGCGTTGCGGATGCGCGTGTTGATGTCCTCGACCTGGTTCTCCTGGGTGCGGAACTCGAAGTCCTCGATGCCGTTGTGGGTGATCAGGAGGATGTTTCGCGCCTGCTGCAGCGCGGGCTCGAGCTGCTCGATGCTCGCCACCTTGATATCGATGTCCGTCAGGCGTGGATCCGGGATGCCGCCCGTGCCGGAGGCGGATCGGAACTTGATCCACATCGTGTTCAGGGGCATGTAGACCACGTTGTTCTTGCGCCAGAAGGCATCCCAGTGGCGGGAGCGGAAGCCGCGGATGCGGGTGGGTCCGTTGGTCTTCCTGTCCGGCTGGCTCTGGGCCTGCTCGCGCAGCTTTCGCGTCTGCTCGCTCTCGTAATGGCGGAACATGCCGACGATCGTGAACGGCTGGGAGTTGATCAGGATCCGCTCTCCCAGCGGGATGATCTGGCGTCCGGCCTCCTCCGGGGAGCCGAACAGGGCGTCGCGAATGCCGGTTCCGATCACGCAGACGCTGCGGGCCTGGTCCTCGTCGACGGAGGTGAAGAAGCGGCCGTGCTCGATCTCGTAGAGGTTCATCTCGAGCACCGTGGGCCACACCCCGACCACCTCGGATGGCCAGACGTTTTTCCCCCCGCGCGACACCTCGACCCGGTAGAGCGACATCTCCGGGGAGACCGCCCGGACGAGCGGCGCGCTGGACTGGAGGGCATGCACGTCGCGCAGGGTCCGCCCCGGCGCCTGATCCTGCAGATGATGCTGGTAGACCGGCACGTCCTCGTCCCGGATGAGCACCTTGTCCAGCCCGCCCATGGCGATGAGGGATTCTTTCATCCCGTTCTCCATCCCCTTGACGATGGCGGCCATGGCCACCAGGCTCGCCACCCCCAGCACGATGCCCAGCATCGTCAGGAGCGACCGGAACTTGTGCGCCCAGATCTCTTTCAGCCCAATCAGTATTGCGTTGGCCAGTATCATGCGGTTCTGTGTTCGCCTGCCTTTGTCTATAGCACGAGCCAGCCTCCTCTGACAATGCCCGACGCGCCCCTCTGTCCCCCGATGGCTGCTGCCCAGGGGGCCGGCCGCCGGCTGCCGCCGGCGATGGCTTTTGCGTTTGCATCGATTCGGCGGCCGGCCTAGTATTCCCAGGCATGGCGCTTCGGCGGGATAAGGTCCGCCGGTTCGCGCGGCGCGGCCGGGCAGAGCCCTCGAGACCGTGGCGGGAAGGACCGCAGCCGGCCGCCAAATGAATTTATGAAAAGCACGTTGAATCTCACGCCGACCTCGAGGATCCCGGGCGGCGGACGGGGATGGCATCGAGGGATCGGCGGCTGCCGGATCGCATGGATCAGCCTGGCGTGGATCCTCGCGGATGCGGGGCGGGTTGGAGCGGCGGAGGGATTTCCGCCCGCGCCTGTGCTTCCTTCGGCTGCGCCTGCCGCAGCCTCTCCGGCTGCGATTGGCCCGCGGCTCGAGTTCGACCGGCTGACCTACGATTTCGGGCGCGTTGCGGCCGGCTCGGTCGTGAGCTGCGAGTTTGTTTACAAGAACACCGGCGATCAGGTGCTCGAGATTCGCGACGTGCGCCCGTCCTGCGGGTGCACCACGGCGAGCAACTGGAAGCGGCAGCTGGCGCCGGGCGAGAGCAGCCAGCTGGCCTTTCAGCTCAACACCGCCAATTTCAGCGGTCCGCTGCACAAGACGGTGATGGTGACCAGCAGCGCGGCGGGCCAGCCGTCGGTCGTCCTGCAGCTGCAGGGCACGGTGTGGAAGCCCATCGATGTGACGCCCTCCTATGTGATCTACAGCGCGATCACGAACCTGCAGGCCGCCGAGACGCGCAGCGTGCGGATCGTGAACAACACGGATGATCCGGTCGATTTCAAACCGCCGCAGATCAACAATCCACGCTTTCGGGCCGAGCTGAAGGCCGTCCGGCCCGGCAAGGAGTTCGAGCTGGTGATCCAGACCGTGCCGCCGCTGGCCTACGGGGCCATCCAGGCCGTGGCCACGCTCCAGCCCTCGACGGACAAGCTGCCGCCCGTCCAGGTCACCGTGTTCGCCTCGGTGGTTCAGCCGGTGCAGGTCAACCCGCAGCACATCGTCCTGCCCGCCGGCCCCCTGCCCAACGTCCAGGCTCGCTCGATCATCGTCCGCAACAGCACCGAGTTTGCCCTCAAGCTGTCGAACCCGAAGATCCTCAACGCGGAGAATGTCACCGTGACCGTTCAGGAGACTCTGGCTGGCAAGGTCTTCAATATCGCGCTCGCATTTCCGGCCTTGTTCGAGGTGCCGCAAGGCAAGAACGTCCTGTTCTCGATCGAGACCAACCACCCGGATTTTCCGCGAATCGAGGTGCCGGTCCTGCAGATCCGCCTGCCATCGGCGCCCGCGCCGGCGGCGGCTCCGCCGTCTGCCGCCACCCCGGCGATTCCGGGCTTGGTCTCGCCCGCACCGGTCATCCCCCCGCCGGTCCCTCCTGGACTGCCGGCGCCCGGCCCCGTCCCCCGCTGACGAGCGAGATGGAATTCGTCCGGCCTGCCAGCGGCAGGCGGTCCCCGAACTGTCATGTGGAACCAAGCGCGGATCGTCCTGATTGAAGCCCTTGTGGTGGCGGCGGCTGGCGGCGCGCTGGGATGGTTCGCCAATGCGCTCTCCCCGCGCGGGATCGAGCTGGGCCGCAATTACTTCCCCGGCGGCCCGGCGGCCGGCCTCAGCGCAGGGGGGGCGGGCGCGGCCCGGGACCGGCTTGCCGCCAAAGGCCTACAGGCGCTGTCGCACGAGGAGGCGCTCGCCCTCCTGCAGGATCCCCGCGCGGCGCAAGGCGAGGTGCTGTTCGTGGATGCCCGCGACGATTCGCAGTATCAGGCCGGGCATATCCCGGGCGCCTGGCAGCTCGATCATTACCGGATGGGCCAGTATCTGCCCGATCTCCTGCCGGCCGCCCTGGCCGCCCGGCAGATCGTCGTCTATTGCGCCGGCGGGGAGTGCGAGGACAGCGAGTTCGCCGCCGTGGTGCTCCAGGAGGCAGGTGTGCCTCGCGATCGGATCTGGATCTACACCGGCGGCTTCACCGCCTGGCAGCAGGCCGGCCACCCGATCGAATCGGGTGCTCGCGGCAGCGGATTGAGCCCAAGCCCCCCTGCGTCCCCATGAACCACCCTCTCCATTCGCGGCCCTGGAACCTTCCGGACATCGTGGGGATCGCGGCGCGGGCGATCCTGGCGGCGACGTTCATCGGCATGGGCATCTCCAAGGCGCTGGATCCTGTGGACTTTCTGAAGCTCATCCGCCAGTACGACACGATCGCCCAGCCCTGGCTGCTGAACCTGGCGGCCGGCGCGCTCCCCTGGTTCGAGATCTTCTGCGGGATTCTGCTCCTGATTGGCGTGGCGGGTCGCGGCGCCGCCGTTGTCCTCCTGGCGATGCTGGCCGGTTTCACGGCGATGATCGCCTGGCGCGGCGCCGCGATCGCGGACATGCAGGGCATCCCGTTTTGCCAGGTCCGCTTCGACTGCGGCTGCGGGGCGGGGATTATCAACGTCTGCCGCAAGCTGATCGAGAACGGCGGATTGATCCTCGCGGCGCTCTGGCTGGCGGGCTCCTCGCGGTCGCGCTGGGCGCTCCGCTGGTCCTGGTCCAAGGAGCCGGCCTCGCTGGAGGGCTGATGCGGTCCGGAGCTCCGCGGAGCGCCGGCGATCCTGGCGCGCACCTGCGCCGTGAGGCCGTGAGATTCTCTCCCCCTCCCGATTTGGCGCATTGACTTGCCCGCGCCATCGCCCTAGTTTTTTCGACGCCCGGGTCAGGGCGTGAACCGCGTGCGCGAAGTCATTCGTCAACTGGTCGAACTGCAGGAGCGGGATCAGAAGATCCTCGCCGTCGAGGCGGAGATCGCCTCGCTGGATCCGCAGCGGGCAGGCTTGCGGCAGCGGGCCGAGGCCGCGCGCACCCGGCTCGACGGCATCCGGCAGGAGATCAAAGCCAACGAAAGCCACCGGAAGGATCTCGAGCTCGAGGTCGAATCCCAGCGCGAGGCGATCGCCCGCTACTCGATCCAGCAGTACCAGACCAAGAAGAACGATGAGTACCGGGCCCTCACCCACCAGATCGACACCTGCAAGCGCGCCATCTTCCAGCTCGAGGACCGCCAGCTCGATTCGATGGAGAAGGCGGAGCAGTTCCAGCGCGAGCTCGACGCGGCCGCACGCTCCGACCAGGAGGTCCGCCAGACGGTCGACCACCAGCTCGGCGACATGGACGAGCGCGAGGCGGCGCTGCGCCAGGCGCTGGCCGGCCTTCAGGAGGAGCGCACCCGCATCGCCGCCGGCATCGGCGACACCCTCCGCGGCCAATACGAGCGCCTCCTCAAGCACCGCGGCGCCCGCGTCGTCGTCGGCGTCGAACACGGCGTCTGCGGCGGCTGCCACATGATCCTGCCGCCCCAGGTGCTGATCTCCTGCCGGACCAGCCAGGAGCTCGTGCAGTGCCCGAACTGCAGCCGGATACTCTATTTCACCCCGGAGATGGACATGAGCCAGGCGGGCCTTCGGTAGGGCCTGGATTCTCGTTGACGCGACCGGGCGCGCCCGTAAAATAGCTATTTCGTGGCAGTGTGAGAGTGCAAAAACCATTAAATAAAGAAATCTTATGGCAGTGAAAGTTGCGATCAACGGGTTCGGCCGGATTGGGCGGTTGGTGTATCGGGCGCTGGTCGAGCAAGGCATGGTGGGGCGGGAGATCGAGGTGGTGGCGGTGGGCGATATTGTGCCTGCGGACAACCTCGCCTATCTGCTGAAGTACGACTCGATCCAGGGCCGGTTTGCGGGGACGGTGGGGAGCAAGGCGTCGGCCGACGCGGTGGCCAAGGCCCAGGCGGCCGGCAAGAAGGAGACCGAAGCTGAGCCGGACATTCTGGTCGTCAACGGCCGCGAGATGCGGGTAGTGAGCGCGAAGTCGCCCGCCGAGCTTCCGTGGAAGCAGATGGGCGTGGACATGGTGATCGAGTCGACCGGCCTTTTCACGGAGGTCGAGAAAGCCAAGGGCCATCTGGCGGCCGGGGCGAAGAAGGTGATCATCACGGCCCCCGCCAAGGGCGACTGCCTGACGGTTGTGATGGGTGTCAACCATGCGAAGTACGATCCAGCGCAGCATCATGTGATATCGAACGCCTCCTGCACGACCAACTGCCTGGCGCCGCTGGTCTACGTGCTGCTCAAGGAAGGGTTCGGCGTGGAGGAAGGGCTGATGACGACGGTCCATTCTTACACGGCAACCCAGAAGACTGTCGACGGCCCGAGCAAGAAGGATTGGAAGGGCGGCCGGACCGCGGCGGTCAATCTGATTCCGTCGACGACAGGTGCGGCCAAGGCGGTCGGTCTGGTGCTTCCCGAGGTCAAGGGCAAGCTGACGGGCATGGCCTTCCGCGTGCCCACGCCGACGGTGTCGGTCGTCGACCTGACCGTCCGCACGGTCAAGCCGACCAGCTACGCCGAGATCTGCGCAGCGATGAAGAAGGCCAGCGAGACCTATCTCAAAGGCTACCTCGATTATACCGAGGACGAAGTGGTCAGCTCCGATTTCATCCATTGCCAGTTCTCGTCGATTTTCGACAAGGGTTCCGGCATCGAGCTCAACAATCGGTTCTTCAAGCTGGTGAGCTGGTACGACAACGAGTGGGGCTATAGCTGCCGCGTGGGCGACCTGCTCAAGCACATGATTCAGAAGGGCTAGCCAGCCAGGCCTCTCGGCCCGATCGAGGAGCCGGGTCCGGCTTCCTTGCCCCGGCCGATCGGATCAACGAAAGGGTGGACATCGAATGCTCGATGGCCGCCCTTTTCGCTTGTGCGCCGGCTCTTTGCGGGATCAGCCCGATCCTTATCGCGGGCGGTGCAGGTTGAGGCTGTCGGCTCGGGACCGCGCCCACCCAGGACCCCGGCCCTGGCCTCCCGGGTTGCGAGCCCCGCCGTCCGGGGGGATGGCGCCTCAGCTTTTCGGCACGGGCGGCCTTGCCGCCAGCGCGGCCTCGACGGCTTCGATCACCTCCGGCGCGTCCGGCTTGACCGCCGGCTCGAACCTCCGGAGGATCCGACCGTCCCGCCCGATGAGGAATTTGCCGAAGTTCCACTTCACGTCGCCGGGGAATAGGGATGACTTGCCGGTGAGCGCGGCATAGAGGGGATGCTGCTCGGGGCCTTTCACGTGGAGCTTGTCGAACATGGGAAAGGTGACATTGTAATTGAGCGAGCAGAACTGTTTGATCTCGGAGAGCGATCCGGGCTCCTGGTTGGCGAAATCGTTGCAGGGAAATCCGAGGACGGTGAATCCCTGCTTCTGATAGCGGGCGTGGAGGGCCTGCAGCGGCTCGTATTGGGGGGTCAGCCCGCATTTCGAGGCGACATTGACGATCAGAAGCACCTTGCCTCGATACGGCTCGAGCGAGGCCGGCTGGCCATCGATGTCGCGCAAAGAGATCTCGTAGAGCGAGGCGGCGCGGGCCGCAGCGGCGATCCCCGCGCAGACCGCCAGAGCCAGACATGCTTTTTTCATGCACACAAAATCGCCTAATCCGACCTTCTGTCAATGGCGGTCGAGGCGATGAAAAAAGCTGTTCCGCGCCAACCCAATGCGGTATGAATGCAATCGCCCGTCCACCGCTGGGAGTGGAGTCCGCATCCGGCATCGCGCGGGCTATATGATTGCTATCGGTCTGGAGGCCAGACCGGCCATCGGGCGGCGTTTCGGGGAGTGGGGGCGCCATGTCGCCGGAATGGGAGGATTGCTGGCCGCAATCGCATTGACCGGAACGCCCGGCTCCAGGGCCGACATTCCCGCCCAAGGGGTTTTGCGCGAGGTCTACCTCGATACGGTCGGCACGACACTGGCCGCATTGACGAACCATTTTGCCTATCCGGACTACCCGCTGCTGCGGACGATCGAGCCGGCGTTCGATATGCCGGTGGACGCGGGAATTCATTACGGGACGCGTTGGCGAGCGTGGCTGGTCCCATCTCGAACCGGGCGACATCGCTTCTGGATTGCGAGCGAAGGCCCCAGCATCCTCTACCTGGGCGCCGGCGAGGATCCCGCCTCGAAAGTCCCGATCGCCCAGGTCGACCTGTCCGCCGAATACCAGGAGTGGGGCAGTGAAGCGGGCCAAGGCTCGACCTCCATTGACCTGGCGGCCGGCCAGCGATATTACATCGAGGCCATCCATGTCCAGGACGGGCTGGGCGGGCATCTGGCTGTGAGCTGGATGCCGCCTTTCGGCAGCGGGCCGGAGCCCATCCCGACCGACTCTCTGAATCCCTACGGCGCGGCCGAGCCGTGGATCGTCGCTCATCCGTGGGACCAGACAGCTTTCGAAGGGGAGGCAGCGATCTTCAGCATCGGCTTGTTTCAGCCTTTCGCCGCCCGCTACCAATGGTATCGCAACGGCCAGCCTATTCCGGATGAAACCCAGCCGATCCTGGTGTGGGCCCAGGTCCGCAAGGAAGACGACGGCAGCCGGTTCCATTGCGTGGCGGCGGACTGGGTTGGATCGATCGCCAGCCGGGCAGCCGCGCTCGAGGTGCTTCCGGACACCGTCGCCCCCGAGGTTCTCGGGGCGATGGGCGGCATCGACGGGCGCCAGGTGCGCGTGACGTTCAGCGAGCCTGTCGCCGTCCTTCCCGCTGCCCTTGCCAGCAATTACGCCATCGAGCCTTCGGGCCATGTTCAGTCGGCGCGACTGGCCCCGGACCGTCGAACCGTCGTGCTGGGCGTCTCTCTCCCCGAGTCGCAGGATTCCACCTTGGTGATCCGGCAATTGACCGATGCGGTTTCTCCTCCCAATGCAGCCGGCCAGCCCGTCCGGGTCCCTATCCAGAGCGAGTCCGGATCGTATCCTGTCCGGCGGCCGGAGGATGCGCGCGAGAAGCCCGGTCCGGGCAGCCGCCGGACCCCGCTGGCGATCACCGAGATCATGTATCGGCCGGCCATCCGCGCCGACGGACGCAATCTCGAGTTCATCGAGATCTACAACTCGCAGGCCTGGGAGGAGGAGATCGGCGGTTTTCGGCTGGCCGGCTCGATCGATTACACCTTTCCCGAAGGGACGCGGCTGGGATCCAAGTCCTACGGGATCGTGGCCGGTTCGGCGGCCGATCTCGATGCCGTGTTCGGACAAACCCCGATCGGCGAGTATGCCGGATCTCTGCCGGACGATGGGGGCGCGATCCGGCTGATCAATCGCCAGGGAGCGGTCCTGCTCGAGATCGAATACCGGGCGGAGCCGCCCTGGGCGCCGGCGGCGGCCGGTCTGGGTCATTCGCTGGTCTTGGCGCGGCCCTCGCTGGGCCAGAACCACCCTCGCGCCTGGTCTTCGAGCGAGGCGTTTGGCGGATCGCCCGGCGCCGCCGAAGCCGGGCGGCCCTCCTCTTTCGATGGAATCCGGATCAACGAGTTCCGATCCGGTGACGGTCCGGGAGGCGGCGAGCCGGGTTTCATCGAGCTGTTCAATGCCAGCGGCTCATCGATCGATCTGTCCGGTCTGGTCCTGAGCGACGAGATCGCGGCCGATCGATATGTTTTTCCGAAAGGGACGACCCTGGCGCCGGGCGGATTTCTGGTGTGCTGGGAGGCTGCGCTGGGCTTTGGGCCGGGGGCGCCCCAAGCTGCCCTATTGCTGAAAGACCCGGAGGGCTCGCGCCTGGTGGATGCCGTGGGCATGTCCGACGTCGTTCCCGGAGCTGCCTACGGGCGGCATCCGGATGGCGGACCGGCCATCGGGCGGCTGGCCGGGATCACCCCCGGCCAGGCGAATCCCCGTCCCGAGCGGCCGGCTGTTGTCATCAACGAGATCATGTTCCATCCATCCACCGGCGGGGCTGACGACGAGTTCATCGAGCTGCATAACCGGACTGCGGAGGGCATCTCGTTGGCGGGCTGGCGTCTGCAGGGCGCTGTCGACTACGCCTTTCCCGCCGGAAGCCGCATCGAGGGCGGGGGCTGGCTGGTGATTGGATCCAATCCCGACCGTCTGGCGCAGCTTTACCCCTGGCTGGGGGATGGCGATGTGGCGGGCCCATGGACCGGCCGGCTCGATAACGAAGGCGAGCGCATCGAGTTGGTAGGGCCGGTCTCCTTTGCGAGGCCGGAGCCCGGCGGCACGGCCCACACCATCACCGTCGAATCGGTGATGGATGCCATCGCATATTCGAGCACGAGCCGGTCAAGCCGGTGGGCTGACGGCTTGGGCAGCAGCCTCGAGCTGAGCGATCCGCGCGCGGATGCCGCCCTGTCGCCTCACTGGATGGACAGCGACGAGTCAGGAAAGGCGGGCTGGATCACGATCGAGCACACAGGGATTCTGGATCACGGGCTGGCGCCAGCCAACGCCGTGGACGTGCTGATGCTGGGTCCGGGAGAATGCCTGGTGGACGACATCGAGGTGATCGGGCCGGATGGGGAAAACCGGGTGGTCAATGGCGGGTTCGAGTCGGGGATGGCGCCCTGGAGCTTTCGGGGTTCGCACGATGGATCGGGGCTGGCGGCGGGGCCGGGCGAGGGGGGCGGCGCCTGCCTGCATGTGCGGGCATCGGGCCGGGGGGACACGGGAGCCAACCAGGTACACGGCCTGCTCACCGCGCCGCTGGCTCCGGGTGAGATCGCCACCTTGCGGATGCGGGTTCGGTGGGTGGCGGGATCTTCCGAGATCCTGCTGCGTCTGCGGGGCAACTGGCTCGAGGCGGTGGGTCGGGCCCATCCGGGTGCGGGGGGCGGAACCCCCGGCCGGGCGAACAGCCGGCGGCTCGCCAATGCCCCTCCCGCGATCACCGATGTCCGGCATGATCCGCCGATCCCGCCCCCGGGAGCGGCGGTGACCGTCTGGGCCCGGGCGGACGATCCGGACGGTCTATCGTCGGTGATGCTGGTTTATCGTCTGGATCCTGGGATGCGTTCGTATTGGGTGCCAATGCGCTCGGGGGGGGGCGGCTGGTATTGGGCCGCCATCCCCGGCCAGTCGAGCGGGATGACGGCCGCGTTTCATCTGGTTGCATCGGACCTGCACGCCGTCTCGGCGACGGCCCGGTTTCCGGCCGATGCGCCTCGGAGCGAGTGCCTGATCCGGTGGGGGGATCCGCGGGACGAGGGGCCTTTTGGCGGGTATCATCTGTGGATCACGCAGGCCACGCTTGGGCGCTGGCGGCAGCGGGAAAAACAGAGCCACCAACCCCTGGACGCGACGTTCGTCTCGAGCGAGGGCCGGATCGCCTACAACGTGGGCGCTCATTATGCCGGCAGCGCCGTCAAGGCCAACTACCACGACTCGCCCATGGGCAATTACTGCGACTACAATCTCTATTTCAGCGCCGATGAGCCGTGGCTGGGGGAGACCGACGTCCGCATCACCTGGCCAGGCAATTACGGCTCCGATGCCACCCTGCAGCAGGAGATCACTGCCTATTGGGCGATCGGTGAGATGGGGCTGCCGGCGTGCCACCGGCGGCATGTGGCGATGTGGGTCAACGGGGTGCGCCGCGGCATGCTGCTCGAAGACGTCCAGCAGCCGGGCGGTGACCTGGTCGAAGAGTGGTTCCCGGCGACACCCGACGGCGACCTTCACGAGGTTCAATGGTGGTTCGAGTTCGGGCCCCAGCTGGTGCGATATAGCCCTGCCGGGGCCAGCCTCGAAGACATCCGGACCCTGGGCGGCCACAAGAAACTGGCCTGGTATCGGTGGACGTGGCCCCGGCGCGGATCGGGCGGGTTGGCTTCGGACTACGCCAGCCTCTTCGCGCTGGTCGACGTCGTCAACTTTCCCACCTCAAGTCCGGCTTTCCTTCCCGCGCTCGAGACTGCGCTCGACCTCGATTCCTGGCTTCGCACCCTGGCCATCCAACATGCCGTCGGCAACTTCGACTCGTTCGGGTACCTCGAATGGACCGGCCATAACCTCTACATTTTCAAACCAACGGGCGGCCCCTGGAAATGCCTGATCTGGGATGTGGACGCCTCGTTCGGCGAAGATCCCGCCGCCAACCTGTTCGAGTTCGGCGATCCGGCTCTCCGGCGGTTGCTGGGGATTCCGTCCCTGCGCCGCCAGTATCTGCGATGGCTTGCCGAAGCGGCTCGAGGCCCTCTGGATCCCGCCCGGCACATGCCCGGCATCGAGAAACGCTATGCCGCGTTCCGCTCCGCCGGGCTCGAGCCCGAATACCCGTCGGGCATCACGAACTACCTCCATCAGCGCCGCCAGGTCATCCAGGCGTCGATCGATTCGGCCCGAGCCCCCTTCGCTCTCCAGTTTCCTGTCGAGGACGGGATCGAGGTGGCCGGGCACACGATCGCCTTGATCGGGTCCGGCCCCCTGGAGATGACCGATCTGACGATCAATGGCCGGCGGCATCCGATCGCCTGGACGTCGATCACCAACTGGACGGCATCGGTCGAGCTGGAGCCGGGTGTCAACCAGTTCGTCCTGGCCGCGCTGGGAGCGGACGGGATTGCCATGGCGGGGCTGCCTTCCCCTTTGACGATGGTGCGCGCCGGCTCGTTGCCCGATCCGGGCCAAGTGGTCATCAACGAGATCATGACCGATCTGACCGGCCAAGGGCGGGGCTATGTCGAGCTCCACAATCGTTCGGAGGCGACGGTCGTTGACTTGAACGGCTGGGAGCTGGCAGGGGCCGTCATTGCGGACGAAGTCGCGATCGAGCCAGGCCAGTTCGTGTTGTGGGTCGAGAACGGGGATCTCTTCGAGCAAATTTACGGGGAAGGTCTGCCCGTTGGCGGGGAGCTGAGCCGGCGATTGGATCCATGGAGCGCCACCCTGGTTCTAACCCGGCCCGGGACCTGGCCCGGGGAGAAGGTGGTGGCCGACGAAGTGACCTACGACCGCCTCGCTGCCTGGCCGGAGGCTGGCCTGGATCGGGCTGCGGCCTGGCAGTTGCGCGATGCTGCCCAGGACAACAACCGGCCCGGCAACTGGGCGGCGCGCGAAGCCCCCCTGGACAGCGCCGCCACGCCGGGCAGGGTCAACTCGGTGCTGTCGGTGCTTCTGCCTTTTCCAACGCTCCGTCTGAATGAGATCCAGGTGGAGAACCTCTTCGGGATGGCCGATCGCTGGGGGGATTACGATCCGTGGATCGAGATTCATAACCAGGGATCGAACGCCGTCGCCCTGGGAGCCATGAGCTTGGTCGATCCGGACAGCCCAGCCGACCGATGGCAGTTCCCGGCGGATGCTGCGATTCCCGCCGGAGGCCTGGCCGTGGTGTGGCTGGATGCCGAGCCCGGAGAATCGACGCCGGCCGAATGGCACGCGAGCTTCCGGCCCCGGTCCGGCGGCGGGATCCTCGGGCTCGCCGACGGGCAGAGCGGCAGCAAAGTGGTCGTGGATGCCCTTGCCTATCCGGCCGGCTGCGCCGGCCATAGCTTCGGACTGCCGCGGGACAGCTCCGTCAGGGAACGCCGGTGGCTCTTTCATCCAACCCCGGGGCAGCTGAATCACCTCTCCGAGCCGCCCCTGCCAATCCGGATCAATGAGTGGATGGCCGACAATGCCGGCGCGCGGCCGGACCCGTCGGACGGCCAATTCGAGGATTGGCTCGAGCTGCACAACCCGAGCGACGCGACGATCGATCTGAGCGGTTGCTACCTGACCGACAATTTGAACGATCCCACCAGGTGGCAGATCCCCGCTGGAACGTGGATTGGCCCGGGCGGTTTCCGGGTGGTGTGGGCGGATGGGGAGCCGGAGCAGAATCATCCGGGGGGCGATCTGCATGCGGACTTCAAGCTCTCGGCTGCCGGCGAAGCGATCGGGCTGTTCGATCCGGATGGCCGGGCGATCGACACGGTCCAGTTCGGCCGTCAATCGGAGGATGTCAGCCAGGGCCGATGGCCCGACGCAAGCCCGCGTCTGGTGTGGATGGAGGCCTTCACGCCGGGCCAGTCGAACCGGTATCTGGCCACGGAGCAGCCGTTCCGGATCCGGGAGTCCAGGGGCGAACCCGATGGCGCGTTGAGCGTCACTTTCGACGCCCTGGCAGGCCATGCGTACCGGATCGAGGCCACCGACGATCTCCTGGGCGCACGATGGACGACGCTGGTTGCGGCTCGGAAGGCGGCGGCGGCCACCGAGACCTGGATCCTGCCCGGCTCCAGCCTGCCCCATCGGTTCATTCGAATCCTGATCCTCGATTAACGTGAATGTCCTCGCCCCAGTGATTGCAGCGCTTTTCCTGTCGGTGGCGGCGGCGCCGGCTGACATCGACTCGATCCCGGTCGAAGGGATCGAGAACCGCGGGATCTACGGCGATCCGGTCCGCCTGCGCGTGCCGGTCGAGCCGGGTTTCACGTATGATTGCAGGCTGGATGGGCAGGCAATCCCCGCCGGCGATTGGATCGAGGTTGGCGATTACAACTACCACGAGCTTCGGGTCCGCCGGACGCGTCTGGCGGACGGCGAGATAGCCGAGGAGCTCCGGGCGTTCGTCGTGTATTTCAAGTGGCGCGGAACTGCCGAGGTCGGTTTGCCGATCTGGACACCCCCGCCCGTCATCCCTTCCGCCCCCGAAGAACTGTCCGGGTGCGCGCTTCGGCTCGTGGCGCCGGCGGTGATTCCCGCGGGGCATGACCTGCCGGTGATCGCCCTGCTGGAACATGCCGGCGGCCGCGGGGCCCGGCTCAATGGGGAAGTGCAAATCACGGCCCCTGCCCGCCAGACGCTGGTCGTGCGGCGCGGGTTCGGATCGGCGCAAGTCGCTGCCGCCGCTCTGGCAGGCAGCCAAGCCCCTGCGGCCCTCACCCTGTCCGCGCAGCTCCACTCCCTCAGCGCCCAAAAAACAATCCAGATCGAATCGGCCACGCAATGGATCGACCTCGAGGGCGCGGTGGAAGGTGACGCGGTCTATCCGAGCCAATCCCGGCTGCATGTGATCGGCGCGCTCGATATCCCTCGGGACGCGTCGTTGTCGGTCGGGGCCGGCAGCATGATCGCCCTCGATCCGTTGGCCAACATCACCGTCAGCGGCCGGCTCGCGGTTTCCGGGACCATGGACGAACCAGTGGTGTTTCTGCCGGCGGTCCGCAGCCAGCCTTGGGGCGGGTTCATCGCCCAAACCAATACCGCTCGCATCGAGATCGCCGGCGCCATCCTCACCGGCGGCGGCGGCGACCCCGCGTATTTCCAGACGCACTTCGGGCTGAGCCATCGCCAGGAGCAGGCCGTGTTCGTTATCCATCATGGGGCGCGGGTCTCGCTCGCCGATTCTTTCCTGATCGACAACCCCGGCCAGGCGGGCAATGGATACGGCGGCTACTTGACTCTCGATCATTGCCTGATCCAGCGCTGCATCACCACCGGCGAATACAGCAATGGCGGCGGCGTCACCGTCCGCCGCTCCGCTCTCATCGAGTTCCCGGTCGATTCCGACCCGTACATCGATTACGACAATGACGCGCTCTATCTGACCGAGGGCGTTCACGAGATACGGGATTCCATACTGGGTTGGGCCAAGGACGACGGCCTGGATGCCGGGTCCGGCTATGCCGGTTCGGTCCTGGTCTCGAACTGCTGGTTCGAAGCCTGCTTCCACGAGGGGATGGCGTGGTCCGGAGGCGGCCGGGTGGCGGAGGTCTACGACACTGTCGTCCTGGGCTGCGGGCAGGCGATCGAAGCCGGCTGGAGCCATGGGACGAACAGCCCCCTCGTCCACGCCGAGCGTCTCCTGTGCGCCAACAATTCCGTCGGAGCCCGATTCGGCGACAACTACGCGTTCGAGTTCAATGGATTCCTCCGCGTCGTGGATTCGTATCTGCTCTTCAACGACCGCGATGTATGGGGCATGAACTGGAATGACTGGACCTATCGCGCCCTTCAGATGGACATTCGCGGCAATTACCTTGGCGCACCCAGCCCGTTTCACCCCGATAATGAGGCATGGGATCCGGCCGCTGACGGCTTCCGTCTCGCTCCATTCCTCCCGCACCCGGCCGGCGCCGCCGTCGGCGTCGGCCTGGCTGTGCGCCAGCGCCAACAGCGGCTCGAGGAGGCGCCCGATGCGATCCCGATCGCTCTCAGCAGTTTCACCCCCCAGCCGGTCTCCGTGGGATATCGTGCGAGCGCCCCGCACGGCGAACTGGCGCGGGGTCTGGCCGTGTTCGAGCCCGGACGCACGATCCGGCGCATGCCGCTCCCGGCATGGCCTGCGGGTGCGGATGCGATCCAGATCGCGCTGGTGGATCCCGTCGGCGCGTCGATCACCGGATGCCCGTCGGTCTATTACGTCCGCGAATCTGTGGCGGACCAGCCGCGAGTCCATTTGTTCCGCGCAGCGGATGGCCTGGATGCCGTCTGGTCCGATCCGGCTTGCGCACTCGAGTCCGCTCCGGCTGCGGGCGGTCCCTGGGAGGCCGTGCCAGGGGCCGCCAGCCCGCATCGGCTCGCCCGCGATCAGGACGTCCGCTTTTACCGCCTGCTCAAGTGAAGGCTTGCCGATCCCATCTCGTCTTTGTCCTTGGCTCGTGGCTGCTGGGGTGGGTGCTGTCCGCGCCCCCGGCCTTCGCGGGCGTCCTGGTCAGCGAGATCATGTACCACCCGGCATCGGAGGATGTTCGCGACGAATTCCTCGAGCTGCACAACGCCGGATCGAGCCCGGTCGATCTCGAGGGGTGGCGGCTGGAGGGCGGCATCGATTTTGTCTTTTCGCCGGCCGTGCTGCCCGGTGGCGGATATCTGGTTGTCGCCGCCGATGCCGACGTTTTCCGGGCGCGGAATCCGTCCGTGACGAACGTCGTGGGCAGCTGGACGGGCCGGCTCAGCAACCGGGCCAACACGGTGGAGATCCTCGATGCGTCGGGCCGCACCGTGAACCGGATCCGGTATGCCGACGATGGCGATTGGGCGGATCGGATTCGAGACGCTGTCGACAGCGGCCATCGGGGCTGGACGTGGTATTCGGCGGCGGACGGCGGGGGCCGCTCGCTCGAGCTGGTCAACCCGCACATGCCGAACACCTGCGGCCAGAACTGGCGGCCAAGCGCCAATCCTCTCGGCACTCCCGGCCAGCCGAACTCGGTCGCCGCGACGAATTCGCCCCCGTTCGTTTTCGAGGCAAGCCAGGTCCCCGTCCTCCCCCGATCGACGGAGGCCGTCCACGTCACGGCCCGTATCCTGGATGAATCGCGGACGGGTCTGGCCGCAAGGGTTTGGTGGCGGCGCGATGGCGACGACGCGTTCGCCGAGGTTCCGATGGCGGATGACGGCCAGCACGAGGATGGCGCTCCCGGAGACGGCCGGTACGGGGCCCGGCTCCCCGCGCAAACGAACCACGCCGTGGTCGAGTTCTACATCGAGGCTCAGGACGCCCAATCCTCGAGGCGCACCTGGCCGGCACCGGCCCTTGACGACGGCCAGATCGTCCAATCGCAGAACGCGCTCTACCAGGTGATCGACGAGGTCGAGTCCGGATCCGAGCCTCTCTACTGGCTGATCCTGCGCGCTGCGGACCTGGCCGAGCTCCAGCAGATCAATCGCAACTGGCCGGCGCCGCCCCACCCGTTTCGGATCGATCTCCAGTCCTGGAGCCATGCCCAGTTCAATGGCGCCTTCGTGAGCCGCGACAGCCGGGGCTTCCAGATGCACTACGCCGTCGGCATCCGCAACCGCGGCAACAGCAGCAACTCGAAGCTGCCCCAGAGCTTTCGCGTCAATTTCCCCAATGACCGCCCCTGGAAAGGCGTGACCGGCGTCAATCTCAACTCGCAGTACCCGCACATCCAGGTCGTGGGCAGCGTTCTCTATCAGCATGCCGGGCTTCCCACCCAGCAGTCCCGCCCCGTCCGCGTCCGGGTCAACGGCTTGGATCCGACCCCGATCGGCCCGCCCTCCTACGGGCGCTATGCGGCCAACGAGGTCACCAACGAGGAGTTCTCCGACCGCCATTTCCCCGACGATCCGGGCGGCAACATCTACCGCTGCCTCAAGTTCTACGAGCCCGGTGCCAACCTCGGCTTCCTCGGCCTGGATCCCGATCCCTACCGGCTCCACTATTTCAAGCAGTCCAACGCCAGCGAGGATGACTGGAGCGATCTGTTCGAGCTGACCCGCGCGCTCGACACCGCCCCCGCCGAATCCTACGTCGCCGCGATGGAGCGGGTCCTGAACCCGCGGCTCTGGATGCGCTATTTCGCCCTCGAGACCTTCGCCGTGAACATGGAGACCAGCCTCGGCAACGGCCACCTCGGCCGCGGGTTCGGCGATGATTATCACCTCTATTTCGGCCGGCGCGATCCTCGAGCCGTCGTCGTCGCCTACGACCTCGATACCATCCTCGGCCAGGGCGACATGGCCGGGCGTGCCGACGAAGGGCTCTTCCGTGCGCATGCCAACCCCATCGTCGCTCGGTTCATGCAGACGCCCGCGTTCGCCCCGCTCTATTACGATGAATTGCTCCGGCTCATGGATCACACCATGAGCTCGACCACGTTCACGTCGCTGGTCGAGAGCGCGATCGGGCATTTTGCCCCGCGAGGATCGATCGATGCGATGAACCGCTTTGCCAGCGATCGCCGCGCCTTTCTGTCGAACCAGATCCCGCAGGCCATCTCGGTTCAGGCCGGCCTGGCCCCCGAGCCCGGCGGCTACCGCACCCCGCTCGACTCCATCTCCCTCTCCGGACGCGCCCATGCAGCCCGCTGCCGCCAGGTCCTCATCAACGGCCAGCCCGTTTCCTGGTCCGCCTGGGAAGCCCAATGGTCCGCCCCCGCCTGGCCGCTTTCGCCCGGCCTGAATCGCCTCCAGATCCAGTGCCTCGATGGCGCCGGCGCTGAAATCGATCGCGCCATTCTCGATGTCTGGCGCGAGACCGGCCCCGCGGATCCAGCTCCTCAGATCCTCACGGCCCCTGCCACCTGGTCACCCGCGGACGGAACGATCGTTCTGACCGCCCCTCTCACGGTCGCGCCCGGGATCTCCCTCGCGATCGAGCCTGGCGCCGTGATCGCTTTGCGGCCTGGCGTGCGGATCGATGTCCAAGGACAATTGGTGGCTGCCGGAACGCCCGCCCGTCCGATCCGGTTCATGCTCGAGCCCGGCGCCGCGGGTCATTGGGCCGGGTTGCTCCTGGCCGGTCCGCAGACCCATCGGCTCGCTCACGTCCAATTTGCGGATGCAGGGGCTGGCCAGCCCGTCCTGCGAGCCGTCGAAACCCGAGTCGATCTGGCCCATTCCATTTTCACGAACTGCGCCCCTCCCTGCGTCGATCTGGAGCGCAGCCAGTTCCGGATCGAGGGCTGCGCCTTCTCGCCGGCCGCCAGCGGCGATCTGGTCCGGATCCTGAACCCGCCATTGCCGGGAGATGCGCTTTTGTCCGGCAACTGGTTCGGAGCCGTGTCTGGCCCGCATGACGCGGTCCTGGCTGTCGGCGATTCCACCTCGAGCCCCGTCATCGTGATCCGGGAGAACACGTTCCTCGGCAGCGGCGGCGATCTCTTGGACATCCGGGGTTTGCGGGCGTTTATCGAGGCGAATTTCTTCCAGGGAGCGCTTGGATCGGCCGAGGCTGGCGCCCTTGGCTGCGCGGTATCGGCTGATGCGAGTGCTGGCAGAGCGGCCCATGTCGTCATGGTCCGCAACCTTTCCTACGACTGCGATTTGCTGGCCCGGGTCCTGGGGGGCAGCTTCGTCGAGATCTCGCATCACACGGGGGCTTTTCTCCGTCGAGCCGCGGTGTCGCTCGATGAGCCTCTGGGCCGTGCTGCCGGTGTCATCCCGGGCCGGGGCGCATCGGTCGATGCCTCGATCCTCTGGCCCGCAGCCGCCAATTTCACCAACCTGGTGGTGGACGATCCGATCTTCGGTTCGAGCCAATGGGCGCTGCGCGACACGATCACCTCGGCGCCCGACTGTCGGCTGGCCGAGAACCGTGTTTTCGAAGTCGATCCAGCCTTTGTCCGGCCGCCCGCCTGGCCCGGCCAGACCGGGCTGACGGCGCTGGATTTCTCTCTTCGGCCCAATTCGCCCGCGCTCGGCGCCGCCGCGGACGGGCTGGATCTGGGCGCGCTCGTCCGGGCTGGAGCTGCGATCACCGGCGAACCCCCCGGCCGGACGGTGCGAACGCAGGCGCAGCTCGCGATTGCGGGTCCCGGGATCACTCATTACCGGTTCAAGATCGAGCCCGGCGATTATGGCGAGCCCCGGCCCGTCGCCCAGCCCATCGTTCTCGAGGGCCTCGTCCCCGGGACGCATCAGGTCCGCGTGTTGGGGCTCAACTTTGCGGGGGAATGGCAGGATCCTGCCACCCCGACCTCATCCCGCTCCTGGATCGTCGATCCCGCTGCCTGGGCGCCAACCCTTCGGCTCAATGAAATCCTCGCCTGGAATGTCTCGGGCATCCCGGGCTTTGCCGGCAAGCCGGATCTTGTCGAGATCCACAACTTCGGGCCGGACGCGATCGATCTGGGCGGCATGAGCCTGACCGACGATCCGGGATGGCCGCAGAGGCATGTATTTCCCGGCGGCGCTGTGGTGGCGGGCAACGGATTCCTCGTGCTCGAGGCCGGCGGCGCTGTCGGCCCGCTTGCCCTTCCATTCCAGCTCGACCGCTTGGGTGAAGGCCTTTACCTCTTCGACTCGCCCGCCAGGGGCGGCGCCCTGCTCGACTCGATCCAGTTCGGCCGCCAGTTGGCAGATGGCTCGCTGGGAAGGCTGCCCGATGGCCAGTGGGGCCTGTGCCGGCCCACCTTCGGCGCGCCCAACCTTGCCCAGCCGCTGGGCGATCCGGCCCGGCTGGCCATCAATGAATGGCTCGCCGCCCCCGCGGCGCCTTACGCGGTCGATTTCATCGAGCTCTATAATCCGGGCGATCTGCCCGTGAGCCTGGCCGGCCTGCAGCTCCTTCCATCGGAAGTCGCGCGCCTCTCGCAGCCCTCCATCCCCGCCGCCAGCTTCATCGGCCCCCGCCAAACCGCCTGGCTGGCCTCGAGCCCGGCGGGCGACCTGCCCGCCATCCCCTGGCCGGCCGAATTGCCCGAGGAGCAAGGCGTCATCGGCCTGTTCGATCCCGCCGGGGCACCCATCGATATCGTGTTCTATGGACCCCAGCGCGCCGGCCTTTCCCAGGGCCGATCCCCCGATGGCGGCGGCCGTATCATCACGTTCGACTTCCCTTCCCCCGGCCTCTCCAATCCGGACCTCCCGTCGAATCCATCCGCGCCGGGCGGGCCTGGGCGCGTCTGGATCAGCGAGCTGGTGGCATCGAGCGGCAGCGCCTTGCCGGCCCAGCCGCCGGGGGCCGATTGGATCGAGCTGCATAACCCGGGCACTAACGGAATCTGGCTTTCCGACATGAGCCTGAGCGACGACCCGGCTTTGCCGCGCAAGTGGGTGTTTGGGCCGGAGGAGCAACTCGAAGCCGGCCAATACCGCGTTCTGGGCGCCGACTCGCAACTGCCTGCTTCGGCCTCCAACCTCGGCTTCGGGTTCAATGCCTCGGGGGAGACGGTGTATTTGTTCGCGTCTGCCGGCGAGGCGAGCCGGTTGATCGACAGCCTGGCGTTCGGCCTCCAGCTGCCCGGCTGGTCGGTCGCCCGCATCGAGCCGGATGGGAGCTGGGCCCTTGCCCAACCCACGCCCGGCGGCGCCAACATCGCGGCCGCGCTCGGCGATCCCGCCCGCCTTCGCATCAACGAGTGGATGGCCCGCCCCCTCGCGGGCGATGACTGGTTCGAGATCTACAATCCCGAGCCGCGGCCCGTCGCCCTCGGAGGGCTTCATCTCAGCGACGATCCCTCCCGGCGCGACATGTCGACCATCCCGCCGCTCTCGTTCATCGGGGCCGGCGACTATCGCGTCTTCCAGGCCGACGATCACCCCGAGAATGGCGCCGACCATGTCGCCTTCAAGCTCAGCGCTGAGGGCGATTTGATCGGCCTTTACAGCGCGGAGCTCCGTCAGATCGATGCCATCGAGTTCGCCGCTCAAACCGCCGGCGTCTCCCAGGGCCGACTGCCCGACGGCAGCGACACGATCGCCTTCTTCACCCTCCACCCCAGCCCCGCCGCTCCCAACGCATCCGATTCGCCCGGCCTTGACCTCGACATGGACGGCCTGCCGGACTCATGGGAAATCGCTTATGGATTCGACCGCCTCGACCCGCTCGATGCCGCCTTGGATCCCGATGCCGATGGCATGTCCAATCTCGAGGAATACCTCGCCGGAACCCACCCGCGGAATCCCCTGAGCCGCCTCAGCTTCGTCGAAAGCGGATCGAGCGCCGCCGGGTTCACCCTGAGCTTTGTCGCCGTAGCCGGCCGCTCCTACACCGTCCAGTTCACCGACAACCTCGCGGCCGGTCCGTGGCACGACCTCCTCCATCTGGCGCCGGCGGCCGCCACGCAGACCATCGTTGTCTCCGACCCGTTCGCCGGCGGCGCCGACCGCCGATACTACCGGATCATTGCCCGCCTGCCCTGAGGCCGAGCAAGTGATCCAGAGCCGATTCGAGCGTCGGATGCTTGAAACGAAATCCGCTCTCCTCGAGACGCCGCGGAGCCGCCCGGGTGCTGGTCAACAGCAGCTCGGTCCCCATTTGCCCCAGCGCCAGCCGGATCAGCGCAGCCGGCTGCCGGAAGATCGCCGGACGCCCGACCGCCCGCGCCAGGACTCGAGTGAACTCGGCGTTCGTCACCGGCTGAGGGCTGGCCACATTCACCGGCCCATCGAGCGCATCGCAGGCCAGGACATGGCGCACAACCCCCAGCAGATCCGTCAGCGTGATCCAGCTCCAGTACTGGGTCCCGCCGCCCACGCGGCCCCCCAGCCCAAGCCGAAACAGCCTCAGGAGCGGCTCCAGCGCCCCGCCCCCAGGCCACAGCACCATGCTCAGCCTCAGAGCCGCCAGCCGGATCCCCGCCTCGCGAGCCGCATCGGCCGCAGCCTCCCAGTCGCGGGCCAACTCCGCCAGAAACCCCCGGCCCGGCCCGCTGGATTCGGACATCGGCTGGTCTCCGCGATCGCCATAGAATCCCAGGCCGGATGCCATCACCATCGCCCGCGGCCGCTCGGGAAGCCGCGCAATCGCCCCGCACAGCAGCCGGGTCCCTTCGATGCGGCTGCGTCGGATCCGTTCCTTGCGGGTGGCGGTCCAACGTCCCGAGATGTTCTCCCCAGCCAGGTGCACGACCGCGTCCAAAGGCGGCAGTCCGGACAGGTCGATCCAGCCGCCATCCGGATCCCATGCGGGCGGAGCCGCGCTCCTGCGGCTGGGATCGCGCCGCAACGGCCAGACCTGGTGCCCCAAGGCGCCTAGAAAACAGGACAGGTTCCTGCCCACCATGCCCGTCGCGCCGGTCAGCAGGATCCGGAGCGGCTGCCCGGCAGTTGCCGGCAGAGCCAGGGGTGCGTCATGCGCCAAGACATCATGCCGGTAGCGCATCCATCGCTCGAGACGGCGGCGCGCCAGAGCGCCTCCCAACCGGCTGCCCGCGGCCCCCCCCGGCAGCCGGTACCGGATGTCATCCTCGATCCAGCAAGCCCGCGGGCCGTCGGCAAGGAACCGGTGCGCGTGCTCCCATGCGGCAAACGGGCCGCGCTCCTGGGCATCCGCAAAGCCCCGTCCCTCCTCGACTTCGGTAATGCGGCTCAGCCACCGAACCCAGACGGGTCCGATCCGGACGCGGAGGACAGCGCGGGCGCCTTGCGCGAGGAGGATTGGAGACTGGTCGACGCGGATGGCTTCCCACGGCGGGATCAGCCGCTCGAAAGCGCCCCGCCGCCGGTGCCACTCAAAGACCGCCTGCGCGGGCGCATCGATGCGGCTTCGATGGATCAAGCGCTCCATCGTCTACTCGTCTGCCTGCTGGGATGGCAGGCGCCGCCTCCGGCCCGCCCCCTCCGGCTTCTTCCATACATACCGGAACATGAGAACCCGCAAGGCCGCCGTCAGCGGAATCGCCAGCAGACCGCCCACGATGCCGCCCATCAGCGTGACGCCGACCATGACCGCCACGATGATGGTCAGAGGATGGAGCCCGACGCGGTCGCCCATGATCTTGGGATAGACGAAGTAGCCTTCGATGGTCTGCACCAGAGCGAACACGCCGATCACCAGGAACGGGTGCCACCAGTCGCCGAACTGAACCGCCGCCAGCGCGATCGTGGGCAGGATGCTCACCGTCACCCCCAGATACGGGATCAGGGTCAGCAGCCCCGCCACGAATCCGATCAGGATCGCGTAGTTCAGCCCCATCAGCAGAAAACCCACGGTCAGCATGATGCCATCGCAGAGAGCGACCAGCACCTGGCCGCGGAAGAACAGGATCAGATAGGTGTTGATCGACTGCAGGATGAACACCAGCTCCTCCTTGGCTTTGGACTCGTAAATGGGCAGGTAATCCGCCCAGCTGTGCTGGATCCGCTGCTTCTCGAGCAGGAAATAGAAGAGGTAGATTGGCACCAGCGCCATGCCGATCAGCAGGCCGATCCCCGACGCAACCTTGCTCAGTTGGCTGAAGAACCAGGCGCCGATGGCGGGCGCGGACCGGGCCACCCAGGCCACGAAATCCTGGGAGAAATCCGGCCGCCACCCCGGACGGCCCTCCAGCGGAGCCACAACCGGCTCCGTCGGCGGCGACAGGGTCAGGTCGATGTTCGTCAGCCGCGGCAGATCGATCTGGGTTAGGAAATTGGTCGACGACAGGTTCGTCAACGGGCTGCCCGAAACCGCCGTGTTCGTGCCCGGGGGGTTGTTGGTGCCGCCCAGCCAGTCGATCAATCGAGCCGGAAGATGGATGCCCCACGGCGGTTCATCGGCCCATTGCAGGATGCGCGCCCGGAGCTGCAGTGTGTAATCCGGAAGCTTCTGGATCAGCTCCTGGCTTTGAGTGACGATCTTGGGCACGACGGTGACCAGGGTCAGGAACACCAGCCCGATGCCGATCAGAAAGACGAGGATGATGGCCCGCAGCCGCGGGATGCCCCGCCGGTCGAGAAAATCGACCACGGGATCGAGCAGGTAAGCCAGGATGGCCGCGATCGCCAATGGCAGCAGCACCGACGACAGCCGGTTGATGACCAGGCCCACCCCGTAGGCGAGCAGCCCCAGCAGCGCCAGCAGCACACCGATCGCCAAGGCCGTCAGCGACAGCCAGAAGATCCGCGCCTGTTTCTCGGTCGGTGAAGGGAAGACCATGGCATCATGAATTCAGCCCGCTCTGTCACGCCGGCCCGGCCGATAGGCGCCGCGACTTGTCCGCGGCGGCCCGGACGGCCCCGATCAACGCGCCCCGCAAACCCGCCTGCTCGAGCACCTGCAGCCCCTCGATGGTGGTGCCGCCCGGGCTGGCGACCATGTCTTTCAACGCGCCCGGGTGCTGGCCGGTCGACAGGATCATCCGAGCCGCCCCCGCCAGCGTTTGCGCCGCCAGGCGCGTCGCCAGGTCCCGCGGCAGACCGCTCGCCACCCCGCCGTCGCTCAGCGCCTCCGCCATCAGAAACACAAAGGCCGGCCCGCTCCCGCTCAATCCCGTGACGGCATCCATCATCGCCTCCGGCACCGGCACCGCCCATCCGATCGCCCCAAACAGCCCTCGAGCCAGGTCCGCATCGGTGGCGGTTGCGTTCGGGCCCGGGCTGAAAGCGATTGCGCCTTCTCCGACCATGGCGGGCGTGTTCGGCATCGCCCGGACCAGGCGGGTGCGGGGCGGCAGCCGGCTGGCCAGCTGGTCCAGCGTGACTCCCGCCGCAATCGAAAGGATCAAGTGCGACGCGTCGACCGACGGCGCGATCTGGCTCAAAAGCCCGCTCACCTGCGAGGGCTTGACGCAGAGGATCAGCGTCCTCGCAAAACCGGCAACCTCGATGTTGTCCGGCGTGGTCTTGATCCGCGTGGCCGCGGCAAAAGCGGACCGCGCCGCTTCGAGCGGATCGCTGGCCAGGATCTGGTCCGCCCTCCGCAGGCCTGCCTTCAGCAGCCCCCCTGCCAGCGCCTGGGCCATCCGGCCCGCCCCCAAGAACCCCACATTCGATTCGTCGGCCATGATCTTCCGGTTAGCACGAATCCCGGGAAAACGAAAGCGGCATTTGCGGGCTCTACGAGCTCTTCAGGAAATACCCGCGCTGTTTGGCCGATATGGGGCGGCCCAGCTTCTCGAGCACTTGCAGCATGTCCTCCCATACCTGGCGCTTCACCGCCAGCGACTGGTTCCGCAACAGATACGACGGATGATAGGTCGGCATCAGGGGGATGCCCCGGAAATCCTGAAACCGGCCTCGGAACCGGGTGATCATGACCGCCTGCCCCAGCAGCCCCTCGACCGCGGTCGCCCCCAGCGCCACCAGCACTCGAGGCCGGATCAGATCGATCTGGCTCAGCAGATAGGGAAGGCACGTCCGCATCTCGTCGGCCGTCGGCTTGCGGTTTCCCGTCGCTTGGCCGGGGGTGTCCGGACGGCACTTCAGCACGTTGGCGATATACACTGTCTGGCGGGTGAACCCCATCGTCTCGATGATCCGTGTCAGCAATTGGCCCGCCCGGCCCACGAAAGGCTCTCCCTGCTCGTCCTCCTCCATTCCCGGCGCCTCACCGACGAACATCAACTCGGCATGAAGATCGCCCACGCCCAGCACCACGTTCCGGCGCGTCCGGGCCAGGTTCGGGCATCGCGCGCACCCGGCGGCTCCCCGGCCCAGGATCTCGGCTGCTTGCTCGACCGTCGAAGCGCCCCTGACCTTGGCCAGCAGATCCGCGAGCGGCGATCCCGCCTCTGCCGGGAGCAGGTCCGCCGCTGCCGCCGTGACCGCCGATCCCGGCGGCGAAGCCGCAGCGTCCACAACTGGCGCTGCAAGGGCAGATCTCCGGCGCCGGACCGGCGGCGATTCGAGAATCGCCGCCCACTTGGCCGATGTGATCGGGGCGTAAACCTCCCCCCGGTTCCGGCGGTCCTTCACATGACGAATCATGGCATCCAGCAAGCTCCGATATTCCTGCGCCATGCAAGAAGCCTATCGCCGCCTCGGGCGGAGCGCACGGAAAAAGGCGGGATCGTGGCTCGGGTCAATCTGCCGCAAACACCTCGCCCAGGTGGATGATCCGCTGGATGCCGTCCTCGTCCACCAGCAGCATCGCGCCATGGTCGTCCACGCCGGTCGCCAGGCCGCGCACCAGCCCGCCCGGGAGCTGGATCTCAACCTCCCGCCCCAGATGCGGGCAGCGCCGCAAATACTCCGCGCGGATCATGGGGAATCCTTTCTGGAGGAACAAATGGTACTGCTCGAAGAAGCGGCGCAGAAGGCCGTCCAGAAAATCCAGCGGCGCCGCAGTCCGGCCCGTTTCCAGGTTGAGCGCCGTCGCCGGCTGGTCGATCCGGGCCAGGTCCTCGGCGGTCAGGCTGAGGTTCACGCCCATCCCGAGCACCATGCCGAGGAGATCGAAGCCGCGGATGACGGTCTCCGCCAGAATCCCGGCGATCTTGCGGTCAGCCACCAGCACGTCATTGGGCCACTTGATCGCTGGACGCAGGCCGTGGCCCTCGAGCGTCCAGCACAGGACCATGGCCAGGTATTGGGTCAGGTTCAGGCACGGGGTCAGCATCTCCGCCTCCGGATCCGGCTTCAGGACGAGGGATGCGAACAGGTTGCCGCCCCGGTCCGAGAACCAGTGGCGCCTCAGCCGGCCGTAGCCGGCCGTCTGGCAGTCCGCCACGATCACCTCGCGGTCGGCCAGTTCGCTGATGTGCTCGGACGCATACCGGTTGGTCGAATCCAGCTCGTTGAAATGGCGGATCCGCCACGGCCACGCGCCGTTGCCAGGCGCGGCGCCGGCGTCGGTCTCGGGCGCCTCGAACTCGGTTTCTTCGGGGTTGATCATGGGAGACCGGGCTGCGTCCCAGGCGCCGCGGCGCGATCAGCGGACCACCGCCAAGACCTTGCCGATGGGCACCTGCTCGCCCTGGCGGACATGCAGGGCCGCCAGCGTGCCCGCCACCGGCGAGACGATGGCCGTCTCCATCTTCATGGATTCGAGCACCAGGATTCGATCGCCGGCATTCAATGTGGCGCCGACCTGCTTCTCGATGCGCAGGACCAGGCCGGGCAGCTGGCTGGTTACGGGCGTGCCGGGGCCCAACCCGATCGCCTTCGCCGGAGCCGCCTCCTCCTTCACCCCCACCCGGTAGGACACGCCGTTGACCAGGGCCATGTCGTCGTTGATCTCGACCTTGAACACCCGGTCGTTGACCAACACCTCATAGAACGCCGGCCCCTCTGGCGCCGGGCGCTCGGCCGGGGCGGCTTCGGCCGCCGGCTGGTTCTTCCGCACGCCCAGCGCGCCGTGGCCCTTGAGAAAGCCCACCCCTTTGTCCTCGCAGGACGCGACGATGAACAGGTTCTCGTCGGTCACGGGCAGCCCTTCCTTTTCCAGCGCGGCCCGCGCGGCGGCCAAGCCCCGCTTGGCGTCCTGCTCGAGCATGGCCAGATGGTCCGTCGTGGGCGGCAGCTTCAGCTCCTCGCTCGCCAGACGCACCACCTCCGGATCGGGCGGGATCGGGGTGCGGCCGAAATACCCGAGCACCATTCGCCCGTAACCCTCGGCGATCTTCTTCCAGGGGCCGAACATGACGTTGTTGAAGGCCTGCTGGAAATAGAACTGCGAGACCGGGGTCACCGACGTGCCGAAGCCGCCTTTCCGGACCGCCTCGCCCATCGCGGCGATGACATCGGGATATCGATCCATCAGGCCGTTGTCGCGGAGCATCTGGGTGTTCGCGGTCAGCGCCCCGCCCGGCATCGGGAACAGCGGGATGAGCGGCTCGACCCGGGTCGCCTCCGGCGGCAGGAAATAGTCTTTCATCGCCTGCTTGAGCATCTCCCCGAGCCGGATGATCTTGGCCAGATCGATATCGAGCGTGTAATCGGTTCCGCGGAGGGCGTGCCACAAGGTCAGCAGGTCCGGCTGGCAGGTGCCGCCCGAGACCGGGGCGATCGACACGTCGACCTGGTTGGCGCCCCCCTCGATCGCTGCCTGGTAGGTGAGCGAGCCCGTCCCCGCCGTGTCGTGCGAATGAAACACGAGCTTGATCTTGCCTCCCAGCAGACGGCGGGCCATGAGGATGGTGTCGTGGACCTTGCGCGGGCACGACGTGCCGGACGCATCCTTGAACGCGACCGAATCGAACGGCACGCCCTCATCGAGGATCCGCCGGAGCACGGCCTCGTAAAACGGCACGTCGTGCGCCCCGCTGCACCCCGGAGGCAGCTCCATCATCGTCACCGCCACCTCATGGTTGAGGCCGGCTTCCTTGATGCTCTTGCCGCTCTCGATCAGGTTCTGGACGTCGTTCAGCGCGTCGAAATTGCGGATCGTGGTCATCCCGTGCTTCTTGAACAGGCGGGCGTGGAGCCGGATGACCTCGCGCGGCTGGGCCTTGAGAGCCACCACGCTGATCCCCCGGGCCAGGGTCTGCAAGTCCGCTTCCGGCCCCGCTGCCTGCCGGAACGCATCCATGACGTCGAACGCGTTCTCGCGGCTATAGAAGAACGGCGACTGGAACATGGCGCCCCCGCCAGCCTCGAAGTGCTGGATGCCGCATTCCCGCGCGGCGAACTCCACCACCGGCAGGTAATCCCGGGAAAACACGCGCGCGCCGTACACGGACTGGAATCCGTCCCGGAACGCCGTCAGCATGAAATGGACTTTCTTGAGCGACATGAGCTTGATCGATGTTTATCGGCGTAGGGCGTGGATGGCAGCCAGGGCAATGGCGATCCGCACGTGCTCGTCGGTGAGAGCCGCCGTCGCGGCGGCCGAGTCCGCATCGGCCGAGGGCTCCTGGTCGCCGAGCTTCGAGGCGGCCCACGCCATCACCCGAATCGCGCCCGCAATCAGCAGGGCAATTCCAACCGTTAACGCGTAGGTCGCCAACGCCGCCGTCCAAGGGTTCATAAGCGCATCCAGGGTGTCGTCATTTCATTTTCCAAGCAGGCTGCAAAACACGCCCGCGATGATCGCTGTGGTGATCACTCCGCAGATGTTGGCGCCCAGGGCGTGCGGCATGATGACCACATGAGGGTTCGCGTGCGAGACCACTTTCTGGGCCACCTTCGCCGTGGTCGGCACACAGCTCACCCCCGCAATGCCCACCACCGGATTCACGCGCCCCCCGCTCAGGAAATAGAGCGCGTAGCCGCCCAGGATCCCCCCGATGCCGCTCAGCAGCAGCGACAGCATGCCCAGCAGAAGCAGCGGCAGCACCTTCGGGTCCATGATCGTGTTCGCATCGCACAGGACGCCCAGCATCAGGCCCAGGAACATCGTCGATCCATAGAGGATCGGGCCGCTGATCAGCTCCTGAAACGCCTTGATGCCCGACTCGCGCACGACGATGCCGAAGAACAGCGAGAAGATCAGCGGCGCCGCCACCGGCAGCAGGAACGACAGCAGCACGCAGGTCACGCAGGCCACCGCCAGCTTCTGAAACGACGTGTAGTCCCGCGGCTGCCTCGCCGGCGGCATCGGCAGCCCCCGCAGACGCTCCGGCACCATCAGCTTGATCAGATACGGGTAGCCACCATAAGCCAGCCCCAGATACAGATAAGCCACCACCGCGATCGGCACGAACAGCTCCGGCGCCAGCTGCAGCGAGGTGAACAGTACCATCGGGCCGTCCGCACCCCCCACGATCGAGATCGCCGCGCTCTGCTTCAAGCTGAAGCCGAACGCCGTCGCGATCGGCAAGGTCATGATCGTCCCCAGCTCGGCAAACAGCGCCAGCACCATGCTCGACAGCGGCCGCGCCAGGATGAACCGGATGTCCAGCAGCGAGCCGATCCCCATGAACACCAGGCAGGCGATCAATCCGTTGCTGAACGTGAATGTGTAGATGGGCTGCAGCCAGTCGATCTGCAGGATCGTCATCAGCTCGGCCGCGTTCTTGACCGCATCCGCCGTGGCCCCGGCCTGCGGCTCGACAAACAGGTTCCCAATCCCTCCATGCAGATCAAGCGGATCGAAGAACATCACGGCCGCATTCACCGTCGCCATCCCCAGCCCCATCGGGATCATGATCAAGGCCTCCAGCACCCCCTTCTTCCCCAGGTAGATCAGAAGGAAGCCCAGAAAGATCAGACCGAACCGGGCCGCCACAATCGGCCACGGCACTTCGAACAGGGTGCCCACTCCCTGGAACAGGCTCGATAGGGATTCCCAGCTCGTCAGCATCTCATCCTAAAGACCCCAACCGGCAGGATTTGTAAACAGGAAAATATCCTTTTGGATTCAGCCCCGCCAGCCGCTAGGATCCACCGCGATTGAAGCACCGTCGAAACCAGCGCGAGCCACGTCCCGCGGCAGCCAAGCCAGATCCCCAGGGCAGTCTCGCGCCCTCGGCGCCGCCGGCCCCGCCCCCCGCAGCCTCGAACTCGAGGGGGCGCTGGGGCTTCCGGCTTGCCGCGCTGACCGTCATCCCGGCGATGCTGCTGGGCGGTCTCGAGCTGGCTCTGCGCCTGGCCGGCGCGGGGTTCTCGCCCGGCTTTTTCCTCCGAGCCAGGATCGAGGGGCAGCCCTTCGAGATCGAGAACGCACGATACGGCTGGCAGTTCTTCCCGCCTCGGCTGGCCCGGGCGCCGGGGACCTTGCGATTTCCCGCTGTGAAACCGCCGGACACATGCCGGATTTTTGTGCTGGGGGAGTCGGCGGCTTTCGGGGATCCGGAGCCGGCCTATGGGTTCGCGCGATACCTCGATGCGCTGCTCTCGAGACGCTACCCGCGCCTCCAATTCGAGGTGGTCAATGTCGCCATGACCGCGATCAACTCCCATGTGGTCCGCGACATCGCGCGGCAATGCGCCGCACGCCAGGGCGACCTCTGGATCGTCTACATGGGCAACAACGAGGTGGTCGGCCCGTTCGGCGCCGGAACCGTCTTTGGCCGCCCGGCTGCCGGGCGGGCCTTCATCCGCCTGCAGCTGGCCCTGGGCCGCACGCGGACCGGCCAGGCGCTCCGGGCGCTCTGGCAGCGCCTGGCCAGCCCCGCCGGCTCGCCCGATCAATGGGGCGGCATGGAGATGTTCCTCGAGCAGAAGGTCCCCGCCGATGACCCGCGCTTGCGCCGCGTCTACGGCCACTTCGCGGCGAACCTGGCGGATATCATCCGGTTCGGACGCCGCACCGGCGCGGTCGTCCTGGTCGGCACTGTTGCCGTCAATCTACGGGATTGTCCGCCCTTCGCCTCGACGAACCGGTCCAGCCTCGACGCCGATGCCCGGGCCCAATGGCAGCGCCTCTTCAGCCAGGGGGACGAAGCCGCCCAGTCTCGGGATTGGGTTCGAGCGGAATCGGCCTTCCGGCAGGCCGCCGCCCTCGATGACGGCCACGCCGATCTCCATTTCCGCTGGGCGCAGTCGCTGCTCTCCCTCGATCGCGCGGCGGAGGCGGATGCGCGCTTCGAACGAGCCTGCGATCTGGATCTGCTTCGGTTCCGCGCCGATGGGCCGATCAACGATCTGATCCGCCAAACGGTGCTGCACGCCGGGACCAACACTTCCTTGAGGCTCGTCGATGCCCAGGGCCAATTCGCGGCGCGAGCAAGCGAAGGTTTCACCGGCCGCGCGGGTTTCTTCGAGCATGTGCACTTGACGGCGGCGGGCAACTACGCCCTGGCCCGCCTGTTCGCCGACGCGTCGGATCCCTTCCTGCGGGAGCGTTTCCCCCGCCACACGGGGGAGCCGCAATCCTGGCCGACCGAGGAGGAATGCCATCGCGTGCTGGCGCGCACCGGCTGGGCCCAGGCGGGCATTCTCGAGGAGCTCCACCGCCGTCTCCAGCTCCCTCCCTTCACGTTCCAGACCGGCCACGCCGGCCGGTTCCAGGCGCTGGCAATGGAGCTCGAGCAGGCCCGTGCCGGATTGACCGAGGCCGCGCTGGGCGAGGCGCTCGCACGGCTGCAGGCGGCCTTGGCGGACCGCCCCCAAGACCTGTTCATCCGGCAGATGCTGGCCCGGCTCTTGCAGCAGACCGGCGATTCCGCCAGCGCGATCGCCCAGTGGCGAATCCTGGCCTTGCAATACCCCCACTCGATCGATGCCTGGTACCAGCTCGGCAACGCCCTCGACCGGGCCGGGCAGGGCTCCGAGGCGATCGCCAGCTTCCAGCGGGCCATCTCGCTCGACCGCGATAACGCCGAAAGCTTCAACGGCCTCGGCCTCGCCCTCGCTGGCCAGCGCCGCTGGCCCGAGGCCATCCGGGCCTACGAGCGCGCCCTCGAGCTCAAACCGAGATTCGCCGGCGCCCATGTCAACCTCGGGCTCGCCCTGGCCGAATCCGGCCGGCCCGGCGAGGCCCGCGCCCACTACCAAACCGCCATCTCGCTCAAGCCGGAGAATCCCGCCGCGTTCGTCAACCTCGGCAAGCTCCTCAACCGTGAGGGCAAGATCAGCGACGCCATCGCCACGTATCTCGAGGGGATCCGCGCCTTCCCCGACGATGCCCTCGCCCACATGAACCTCGGAAACGCCTATCGCGCGCTGGGCAGGCTCGACGATGCCCGCCGCTCCTATGAGGAGGCGTTGCGCCTGAATCCAGACCTGCCCGAGGCCCACTTCCAGGTCGGCTACGACCACTCCCGGCTGGGGGACGATGCCAACGCCATCGCCCGATTCCAGGAGGCCGTCCGCCTCAATCCGCGGTTCGCCGAAGCCCACCTCAACCTCGGCGTGGCCTTCGCGCGCCAGCAGCGCTTCGCCGATGCCATTGTCCATTTCCAGCGCGCGCTCGAGATCCAGCCCGATTACGAGTCCGCCCGCCGCTATCTCGATCTGGCTCGACGCCGGATCGGATCCTCGGGCTCCGACCTGCCGGTTCCCCCTCCTCGAACCCGGCCGGATTGATCCGATGAAATCGTCGAAATCATCTCGCTTCCGGGCGGCAAAAAACCGATGATGATCCCGCTGGGTCCGGCTGCGATGGGCCTGTGGAAAGGGCGATCGCAGGATCCAGCGCTGCGGCATGGCAACCCTGCTTTACCATAGCACCAACGGCGAGGCGCCCCCGGTGGACCTCCGCGAGGCCCTCTGGCGCGGCCAGGCACCCGATCGCGGTCTCTACCTGCCCCAGGCCTTCCCGCGCCTCTCCCCCACCGGCCTGGCCAGCCTGGCCGGGCTGGCTTACCCCCAGATCGCCGCCCGCATCCTCGCCCCCTACACCGAGGGATTCCTCGATCCCGATGCGCTCGGCGCTCTCTGCGAGGATGCCTACCATTTCGAGATCCCCATCGATCCCGTCTGGGACCGGGTCCGCGTCCTGCGTCTGGACCGCGGGCCCACGGCGTCGTTCAAGGATTTTGCCGCGCGGTTCATGGCGCGCGCGCTCGGCCTTCTGGTCAAGGAGCGGGGCCGCCAGCTGCTGATCCTGACGGCGACCAGCGGGGATACCGGATCGGCCGTCGCCAGCGCCTTCCACGGCGTGCCGGGCATCCGCGTTCTCGTGCTGTTTCCCCTCGAGGAGGTCAGCGACCGCCAGCGGCGCCAGATGACCACCCTCCGCGGCAATATCCGGACCCTGGCGGTGTCGGGGAAGTTCGACGATTGCCAGGCGATGGTCAAGCAGGCCTTCCAGGATCCAACGCTCGCCTCGCTCACCCTCTCCTCGGCCAATTCCATCAACATCGGGCGGCTGCTGCCGCAGACGGTGTATTATTTCTACGCCGCCGCCCGCATGGTGCCTGAGGGCGAGCCGATGGTCTTCACGGTGCCCTCGGGCAACTTCGGCGATATGATGGGCGCCGTCATCGCCGGGCAGATGGGCTTGCCGATCCATCGGCTGGTCGCCCCCGTCAACGGCAACGATGAGTTTCCACGGTTCCTGGCCACGGGCCAGTACGAGAAGATCGTCCCTTCGCGCAACTGCCTGTCCAACGCGATGAACGTGGGCCACCCGAGCAACCTGGCCCGGCTGGTCGCCGTCTATGGCGGATGGCTCGACGAGGCCGGCTGCCAGCGCCGCCCCCCCGATCTGGCCGCCATGCGGCGCGACCTCTACTCCGTCTCCGTCAGCGATGAGCAAACCCGCACCACGATCGTCGAGGCATGGCAGCGGCACCGCCTCCTGCTCGAGCCCCACGGCGCCGTCGCCTGGCACGGCTACCTCGATTTCCGCAAGGCCGATCCCTCCGCCACCTCACGCCCCGCCGCCGTGCTCGAGACCGCCCATCCCGCCAAGTTCCCCGACGAGATCGAGCGGTTGCTGGGATTCAGCCCCGAAACGCCCCCCAGCCTGGCCCAGGTCGAAAACCTGCCCGAGGAATACGACCGCCTCAGCCCCGACTACGCCGTCTTCCGGGATTATTTGCGCAGCCGCTACGCGGGTTGAGGCGCCGCCGGCCCGCCGCCCCCTCGCCGTCGATGCTCCTCGGGCCATGATCTCTTGGCGGCGGCCACCTCGAGATCGGCCAGCCTCGTCGGCTCGGGCAGGCGATATTTCACGGCACAGTCCAGCACGCACTGCTCTGCCGATGCCAGGTCGATCCGGTGGCCCACGCTCACATAGACCGGGCGAACTCCTGCCTGCGTGCGCAAGACGGTCCCCACCGTCTCGCCCTTGTGCCGGAGCGGCGAGCGCGATCCCCGATCCCGCGATGGATCGGCGTGCTCGCCAATCAGCAGGCTCTTGGCGCACCCGATTGTCGGCCGATCCGTCCACAAGCCCACATGGCAGGCCAGTCCGAACCGCCGCGGGTGCGCCAGCCCCTGGCCGTCGCACAGGATCACATCGGGCTCATGATCGAGCCGCCTCAGCGCCGCGAGAATCGCCGGCGCCTCCCGAAACGACAGCAGGCCCGGCACGTAGGCAAAGGTGAGCCGCCGGTATGCGAGCCGAGTCTCGACGCGCTCGCGAGCGATCCGGTCCCACACCACGGCCGCCGCCAGGCAGAACCTGCTGTCGGATGAAAAGGCGCAATCCACGCCGGCGATCCAGCGGGCCGGTGCCCCCAGCGGCTCCTGCACGATCTGCCCCGCCAGCTCGCGCTGCAGCGCCACGGCCCGCGCCGCTGTCACGTTCCAACGATGCCATGCGCCCGGCATTCGCATCCCGGCATCCATCCGAAAGCCGCGGCCGCAGTCAAATCATTTTGTTCGCCCAAACCGCCCTCGAGGGGTAGCCTCGCCCGCCATGAACTCCCTGGTCTCTCGGAACAAGCCGGTCCTTTGGGTGTCGCTGGCGGCGATGCTCGCCCCCGTTCGAGCCGATCGGCCTGTCGAGGGCGCGCCCTATCACGAGTCGGCCCTGATCTTTCCGCTCGAAGGCTGGCACAACCATGCCTCCTGCGTGGTCGAGCTTCCCGATGGAAGCTTGCTGGCGTGCTGGTTCCATGGATCCGGCGAGCGCACGGCGGATGACGTCCGGATCGAGGGCGCCCGCTGGCGCGCCGGCCAGGAGCGATGGAGCCCGCGATTCGTCCTCGCCGACACCCCGGGATACCCCGACACCAACCCCGCCTTGTTCGTCGATGGACAGCAGCGGCTCTGGCTCATCTGGCCGGTCATCCTCGCCAACCGTTGGGAGACGGCTCTCCTGAAGTATCGCGTTAGCCGGGATTGGGATGGCGATGGGCCGCCCCGCTGGGAAAAGGAGGATGTCCTGCATGTGACCCCCGGCCCCGAGTTCGCCTCCGCCATGAGCAATCACCTCGAACGCGTCGAGGCCGGTCTGCCCCGCTGGTTCTCCGGCTCGGAGCTCGGCCAGTGGCGCGATGCGGTCGCCGGCCTTCGCAGCCGAGCCGCCGACAAGCTCTGGCAGCGCCTGGGCTGGATGACTCGAGCCCATCCGCAGGTGCTCGAGGGCGGGCGCATCCTGGTGCCCCTTTACTCCGATGGCTGGGAGCTGTCTCTCATGGCCTACAGCGACGATGCAGGCCAGACGTGGCGCTCGAGCACGCCCCTGGCCGGCATCGCCAATGTCCAGCCCAGCGTGGTCCGGCGCCGCGACGGCTCTCTCTACACCCTCATGCGCGACAACGGCCCTCCGCCGATGCGCCTGGCCCAAAGCGTCTCCCATGACCGCGGAGCCACATGGTCCGACGTCACCGACAGCCCCTGGCCCAATCCGGGCTCGGGCGCCGAGGTCATCGCCCTGCGCAACGGGCATTGGGCTCTGGTGGGCAACGATACCGAAGAGGGCCGGCACCGCCTCGCGGTCTGGATCTCTGACGATGAGGGCCGATCCTGGCGCTGGCGGCGGCATCTCGAGTCCGACGCGCCCGGCCCCAACTCCGGCCGCTACCACTACCCCAGCATCGTCCAGACCCGAGACGGCTGGCTCCACGTTACCTACAGCTGCCATCTCAACCGCCCCGACCTCCCTCGCGGGACCGATGGCAGGCCGCTCGCCAAGGCCATCCAACACGCCCGATTCAACGAGGCCTGGGTCCAAGCCGGCGAGGCGGCCAGCCCAGCCCCGTAGCCGCCGTGGCGGACCTTAGGTCTGTGCAAAAATTAATTCCGATTTTGCTGGAGGGGATTGGGCGGGCTGGCAAGGCGCGACGAGTGAGCATATCCGCGCGGTCTGTGAGCGAGGAGCAACAAAGCCAGCGCGCCCAAGGCCCCCAGCCCTGCGGAGCGGGGCGGCGCCGGGCCATCTGCTTCGTGGCTCGGTCGGTCGAGTATCGCAGGGGATACACTCCCTCCCTTGCGCCTCGCATCGGGCCCGGCGGCGCTCCCGCCAAAATCGGAAGTAATTTTTGCACAGACCCTTATCGCTTGCCATCCAAGGCAGCCCTTCCCCGCACCCGCTATTCGATCCTCTTCAGATGCGCCTCGATCTGCCGGCGCATCGGCTCGGCTATCCCGGGCAACGCGAGCGCTTGCCGCAGCGGTTCGGCCAGCGAGGGATCCCGCAGACCCTGATCCCGGGCATTGCGCGGACAGACGATCCGGACGAGGGCTTGAGCGGCCTCGTTCTGGACCTCGATGCGGCCCAGGTGTTCGGCAACCAGGCGGGCCGATGCTGCCGTCCGCAGCTCCCCCAAGGCCGCCAGCACGGTCTTCTGGTCCTCCGGCCGGGCCAGACGCATTAGCGCAGCCCGCATCCATTCGAGCCGCTGCGCCTCGGTGACGGTCTCGAGGTCGGCGATTCGGAGCAGCCCGCGCAGTGCCAGCGCTTGCAGGCGGGGCGGATGATCGCCCGAGATCACTTCCAGGAGCGCCGGCGCGGCTGATGCATCCGACCAGTCAGCCAGGACGCGCACGGCCGCATCCTGCATGGCGGCGTCGTCGGGCCGGAGGTGCATCGCGACCAGGTGTGCATTCCGCGGCCCGCCCACGCCGGCCAGGCATTCCATCAGGGCGATCCGCTGGGCCCCCGCCGTCTGAAGCACCTGCAGCCGGATCGGACCCGCTGCTGTGTCGGGATCGGATCCAGACCGCGCCACGGCGATCGCCGCCTGCTGGGCGGCCGCCCGCAGATCGGCGTCGGTGTCTTTGGCCACCATCTCCGCCAGGGCCGCCAGGTGGTCCATGGAAGCCGTCGTCGCAAGGGCCTTGCGCGCCGCCAGCCGCACGCCGCGATCGGCGTCCTCGGCCTGAGCGAGAAGCAGGCCCGCCTGCTCCCGGGCATGCCGGGCACCGAGGATCTCGATGAGGCCAACCCGCAGCTCGGGACGAGCTCGCGGCAACTGCTCCGCCACAGCCGATGTCACGCCGCCCGCCGGCAGAAACCGCAATCCGTCCACCATCGCGCGGATCTCGCCCGCGCCGGGCTCGGGGCGGAGATCGAGGATGGGCTTGAGCTGGGCGGCGCCGCCCAGGCGCATCGCAGCCTCGATCGCCCAGGGCCGGACCTCGTCGATCCCTTCCTTCAGCCGGGATAAGATTGCGGGGAGCGCGGTCGTATCGCCCCGCTCGGCCAGCATCGCAAGGATCTCGCGCTGCGCCGCCGCAGATGCGCTCGGCAAAAGGCGCGCCCAGGCCGCCGTCGCCTCGGGCCCCGAAAACCGGCTGGCAAGGCCCACCGCGGTCTTTCGGAATGCCGCATCCTCGCTCGCCATCGCCGCCAGCAGGGATGGCATGGCGTCCGCTCCCGCCCCATCCGCCAGCGTGCTCAGCGCCGCGCATCGTAGATGGGATTGGTCCGGGGCGGTCCAGCGATCGATGGCCTCGCGGCAAAGCCGCACGCCCCGCAGGGGCTGTCCCGAGTCTGCCAGCCGCGCTGCGTAATGCAGGCTCGCGGCGGCCAATTCGTCCCGCTCGCGGACGGAGGCGGCTCGCTCGAGGGCGGCGCGCAGGGCGCGTCCGGCCGGGGCCGCGGCGATCTCGGCCAGGGCGCGGGCGGCGGCGATGCGGGTTGCCGGATCCGGATCGCTCGCCAGCTCGGCTACGGCGGGCGCCGCATTCGTGCATCGCATCTGGCCCAGCATCTGGATCAAGCTCAGCCGGTGCGCGCCCTTTGCGCTGGCAAGGGCATCGAGCGCAGCCGGGCAGGCCGACCCGGCGCGGATCGTGAGCAGCACTCGAACCGCTGGATCCGCCAGATCGGCGTCCGTCAGAAATGGGATCACGGCGGCGGCATTCTCCTCGCCGGCCACCCATGCAAGCTGGGCCAGCAGGAACGATCGCACCTCGCGGTCGCGATTCTGCTCCAAGGCATGGAGCAGGGCTCGAGCCACCACAGCCCCCTCGGCGCCGGCCCCCGGCCGGGCCGCCTGGATCGCCAGGGCGTGAACGGCATATCGGACCGGCGCGTCGGAGCCGGCGCCGGCCAGCGCCAGCCGGCCGCACACCGCCGAAACCGCCTCCGGCCCCTCGCGGATCAAGCCCGCAACCGCTGTCTCGAGATCCGCCGCCGATGCCATCGGCATCCGTGCCACGAATGCCGCCGCCGCCTCGTCGGGCGAGGCGGACCGGGCGTTCGGGTTCAGGAACAGCAGGAGGAGAAGCGCGGGCAGCAGCCCCATTGCGGAAAGCGCAGCGACCCGCCTCGGGGTGCGGATGGCAATCCGCCGGATGTTCGGATGGCACGCGGGACGGAGCGGAGCGGCACAGGAATCGTTCATGGGATGCATCATCGGATGGGTTGAGCCAGGGTGAAGGGTCGAGCGCGTCATGGGATTGTGCAAGGCGCGGTTAAATCTGCCACGGGGCGCGCATGGGTTGATCCACCAGGCGGTTCGCCTCGGCATCGCCGATGAACCGCTGCTGAACGGGATCGAACTTGAGGCTGCGTCCGAGCTGGAGCGCGACCTTGCACAGGTTGACAATCGTGCAGGAGCGGTGGCCGTTGGATTCGTTGAGGGCGAATTTCCGGCGGGTCCGAACCGCCTCGCTGAAATCGGTGACCTGCGGCTCGGGATCGGGCAGGGCGGCCAGCTTCTCCGCAAAATGCGGCACCGAGCAGCGGAATCCGCGGTCGAGCCGGCCCTCGGGCCCCTCGAGGAAGGGCGCGTTCTGGTCGCGGTTCTCGCCGTCAAGGATGATCTCGCAGCCATCGGCGTACTTGAGCCGGAACCGCCGCCAGGTCAGGACTGCCTCCGGATGCTGCTGCGGGGCGTCCACGTCGATCTCGACCGGGCTGGTGCCGTCCTTCTCGAGCAGGTATTGGACCGGATCCAGGTAGTGCTGGCCCATGTCGCCCAGGCCGCCGCCGTCGTAATCCCAATACCCGCGGAACGTGCTGTGAACGCGGTGCGGGTGATACGGCTTGAGAGGGGCGGGCCCGAGCCAGAAATCGTAGTCGAGACCCGCCGGGACCGGCTGGGGCGTCAGATCGGTCCGGCCCACCCACTGAAACTTCCAGTCGAATCCGGTCACCCCGCTCACCGTCGCCTTGAGCGGCCAGCCCAGCAGACGGTGGGCCACGAGCTTCTTGATCGGCTGGACCGTCGTGCCAAAGCCGTAAAACTGGCCCTGGAACCGGAACCATGTGTTGAGCCGGAAGATCCGGCCGTAGCGCTGAACTGCGGCCACGACTTTCTGCCCCTCGCCGATCGTGCGGGTCATGGGCTTCTCGCACCAGATGTCCTTGCCCGCGCGGGCCGCCGCCACGGCGATCGCCCCGTGCCAGTGCGGCGGCGTCGGGATGTGGATGATGTCGATGTCGGGCCGCTCGAGCACCTCCCGGAAATCCCGGTAGCCGCGGACGGCCGGGCCCACCTTCTTCAACGTCGACTGGAGATGGCCCTCGTCGACATCGCAGATTGCCAGCAGCCGGGCGCCGGGGTAGGAGAGATGCCCCTGGCCCATCCCGCCCACGCCGATCACCGCCTTGGTCAGCTCGTTGCTGGGCGAGACCTGGCCGGCCCCCCCCAAAAGGCGGCGGGGCACGATCTGCCCCAGAAACGGCACTGCCAGTGCCCCTTGAAGAAACCGGCGTCGGCTCAGGTTGATCCGTGAGTTCATGTCGTGTTGTTGGTTCACATGTGCGAGATGTTCATGTCCGCTGTCCGGGAGCGCTGCCGCCCGCATGCCCGGCCCTGGCGATCCATCGGCCTAATCCAATCCGAGCTGGCGGAACCGGGCATTGACCTGTCGGAAATGGAAGTCGAGGCGGCACAGCTTGTCAAGTTCCGCGCGGGTCAGGAGGCGGGCCACTTCGGGATCGGCCAGCAGCTGGGCCTTGAAATCGGCGTCCGAGCGCCCCGCGTGGCGGGCGGCCCACGTCTTCATCGCGTTGCGCTGGACCAGTTCGTATGCGGCCTCGCGCGTCAGCCCCTTCCGGATCAGCGCCAGCAGGACGCTCTGCGAGTGCCACAGTCCCATCGAGAGATCCAGGTTGCGCCGCATGTTCTCCGGATAGACGATCAGCCCCTCGACGAGCCGCTGCAGCGTCGCCAGCATGTAGTCGAGCAAGACGCACGAGTCCGGGAAGATGATCCGCTCGACCGAGCTGTGGCTGATGTCGCGCTCGTGCCAGAGCGCCACGTTCTCGAGGGCGGCCGCCGCATGGGCGCGCAGGACTCGAGCCAGGCCCGTCAGCCGCTCGCCCGTGATCGGATTCCGCTTGTGGGGCATCGCGCTCGAGCCTTTCTGGCCGCGGGCGAAGTGCTCCTCCACCTCGAGCACCTCGGTGCGCTGGAGATGGCGGAACTCGGTCGCCCATCGCTCGACGCTGGCGCCCGCCAGGGCCAGCGCCTGGATGAACTCCGCATGCAGGTCGCGCTGGATCACTTGCGTCGACAGGGGCGCCGCCCGCAGCCCCAGCTTCCGACACACCCGCGCCTCGATCCGCGGCGACAGATGCGCATTCGTCCCCACCGCGCCCGACAGCTTGCCCACCGCGGCCGCATCCCGCGCCGCGGCCACCCGCCTTTCCGCGCGCCCGAACTCGTCATACATCAGCGCCAGCTTCAGGCCGAAGGTGATCGGCTCCGCATGAATCCCATGGCTGCGGCCGATCATCGGCGTAAACCGATGCTCGCGCGCGCGGGCTGCGATCGCCCCCCGCAGCGCCCCCAGATCCTCGAGGATCAGGTCCGCCGACTGCGTCATCTGCACCGCCATCGCCGTGTCGAGCACGTCGCTGCTGGTCAGCCCGAAATGCAGCCAGCGGCTCGCCGGCGCGCCGATGTTCTCCGCTACGTTCGTCGTGAACGCGATCACATCGTGGTGCAGCGTGCGCTCCAGCTCCCGGCACCGCTCGATGTCGAACGCCGCCCGCGCCTTCATCCGCGCCAGATCCTTCCGCGGCAGCAGCCCGGCCTCCGCCAGCGCCTCCGCCACCAGCAGCTCGATCCGCAGCCAGATCCCCAGCTTGCGCTCCTCGCTCCAGATCTCGCGCATCTCTGGACGTGAATACCGTTGAATCATGGACGGCAATCTAAAGCCCACCCCCTCCAATTACAAAGTCTATTCGGATGAAATCCATTTGCGCGGCTCCCGATTTTATGGTCTTTGACCGTTATGACAGTGTCGTTGTTGCGCGCGCTCGGCCCGCTGGGCGAGCCGCTCGGATTGATCTGGCTGTTCCTGGCCGCCGGCGCCTTCGCAGCCGCGTGGAAGCGGCGATGGCGCGCGGCCGCGATCCCGGCCGCTGCGGCCGCCCTGCTCTCGATCGTCGGCACCCCCTGGCTCTCCGATGCCTTCCTCGAATCCTTCGAGCGGCCCTATGCCCGCGTCGATTGGACCCAGCTGCCGCAAGCCGATGCCATCGTGACCCTCGGCGGATCGTACGCGGATTCGACCTCGAGCGTGCTCCCGCTGGACCTCAGCGACGCTGGGGACCGGCTCCTGACCGGACTCGAGCTGGCTCGGCGCGGCCGCGCCCCCTACCTCGTGTTCGGGGAGGGGATGTACACCAACCAGGTCGGCCAGCCCGCCATGCTCGCTCAGAGCGTGGCCGAGGCCTACGACCTCCGCCCCGTCCAGATCCGCTACCTGCCCCCCTGCAGAAACACCTTCGAGGAAGCCCTCAAGATCCGCGAGGTCATGCAGCAGCAGGGCTGGAAGCGGATCCTCCTGGTCACGTCCGCCATTCACATGCGCCGCGCCGTGGCCGTCTTCGAAAAGGCCGGGATCGAGGTCGTGCCTGCCCCCTGCGATTTCCGCGTCGCCGGCATCACGGTCAGCCGCAGGCCGTCCGGCCCGTTGCCGCAGCTCGGTTACGTGGACCAGTTCACCGCCGCCTGGCACGAGTGGATCGGATGGTGGATCTACCGGTGGCGCGGTTGGCTGTAGCGCGCCACCGCAATTGCGCTTGCCCGCTCGCCAATGGATCGCATAGTAATGAGCAGCGCGACGCTCCGCTCCGAGATCGCCGAAGTCGAGGCGCCTTTCAAAGCGTCCGAACCCGTGCCGGAGCGCCGGCGTTCTTGTCGGCCTATGCGATGAAGTCGCCCTTGCCGTCGCGTCCGGACAGCGGCCGCCAGTCGCAAGAGCCAGTTTAGCTCAGTGGTAGAGCAACGGTTTTGTAAACCGTGGGTCGGGGGTTCGAATCCCTCAACTGGCTCCAATTCATAGTCAAGGACTTACAAAGACCGTTGCCGAGGTGGTCGAAGAACTGATCGAGGCGAAGGCGCGGAGCAAGAAGTCCAAACGATACCTTCAGGACCTCCGTTTCCGGCTTCACCGATTCGCCGACGCGTTCACGAGCGAAATCTCCCACGTCACTGGTCGAGACGTACAAAGGTGGCTCGATGGGCTCGAAGCTGCACCCCAGACCGTGAAGAACTTCCGCACCGTCGTTGGGACGCTCTTTACCTTCGCTGAGGGGCGCGGATACATCGTGAAGGGATCAAACCCGGTTACAGACACCTTTCTGGGTCTTTGATTCGGAGGTTCAGAGGTTCGGTCACACGCAGCCCGCAGCGCGTTGGGTATGTCAACGCTCGGCGGCATGAAAGGGGTGTGGCCGGTCGCCGCAGGTGGCCGAGCGGCCGAGAAAAGGATGCTTTGGCCGAGGCGCATCCGCTGGGAGCGGCGGTTGCTGTCGGCCGGGTGGCGGGGCCGTCACGCCAACATTCCTGCACGTCACCGGAAACAGGCGAATTTAGGCGGCTGTTTTAACAGTCCATTTAACAATCGGCCGTTTTGAGGAATGCCGAAAAGCCGCAACCGCTTGGTATTATTGGCTTTGGAGATTTTGGAGCGGGTGAAGGGAATCGAAAGCATCCCCCCCGCTTCTTCAATTTCCACCAAAACACACCGAAAACCGCTTATTTATTGAGGATAATCGAGGTCGGCGGTCTTGGCCAGCAAGAACCGATTTCGCACGCAAACGCACCAAACCGCAAAAAAGTTGTCAGCAACTGTCAGCAAAACCGGGAAGGTTTGCGCGAATACCGACCATGACGTATGGAGAGGGTGTGAACCTGACGGAACAACATGCTGACGCGACCACCGATTGGGACGACTTCCTGGGCTACTACGACAAGCAGGCCAACGTCACCCGCGACCGGAACAGCAATCGGATTTGCCAGGGCGATGCGCTATCGTCGATGATCTTGAAGGCGGGATCATGATCGCCACTGAAGCCATCGACGATACCGGGATCGACTGGAAGGCCGAGTGTCTTTCCTGGAGCGAACACCGCGACCTGCACGTCCTGGACCTGCTGCGGCAGGAGGGCATCTGCCTGGCGTGCCTGCCACTGGTCGGTCCCCCGTCCGAAGCCCCGCTGGACTTCACCATCGTTGTCAGCAGGCTCGAAGGCATCACCAACTTGGTTGTGGCCGCACCCTGCTGGTCGCTGGAAAGGATCCACCAGTTGTATGACGGACTGCCCGGTCGCCAGTTCGCTCACGGGAAGACAGCCGTGGTGATCGACCGCTTCGTCCCCTCAGCAGAGATATGGTTCCGGTTCCAGACGGAAATTGTTTACGTTGCCGGTGTCGCGCACGAACCGCCCTACCATCGCGCCGGAAATGGCAGCCCGTGGGCGCACTGCGCGACCCTCGCGCTCCAGAGCGCCGGAGTGGAGTCGAGGCTACGTGTGATCCACATCGGTCTGGGGCTGAGCCGCGACCATTTGTTTCTCCACTTTCTGACTCCGCACGCCCTGGTGCCCCGCCGCGTCCTGCTATGACGGAGACGAAACCGATCTTGCGGGAGTTCGTGAGCTGGTTGGAAGCCGCCTACGGCCAGGCGGAGCGAGCTGCCGCTTCCGAGTTTGGCGTTGAAGCGCCCCCGGAGTCGCTGGTGATGGCCGAGGTCGCGCTGGAAGCCGCTTTAGGCAGCCAGCGACCGGTGTTCCTGGCCACGTCTGCCTCCATCAAGTCGCTCCTTGCTGCCCTCGTTCTGCGTCGCGCTGGCGTCAAGCTGGAGCAGGTCTTCCAGGGCGACCTCAGCGATGAGCAGTTCACGGCGCTCGCGGACGCCCTGCGGGCGCTGAGGATGTCCAGGCTGATGGTCGAGATGCCCAATGGCCTGCCAGGGTCCGAAACCTGAATGCTCCATCGAAAGGACCAGCCATGCCAAAAGAACAAATCATCCGGGATCGCGTCGGCACCGGGATCAGCAAGAACCGTCAATCCCTCACTGAGCCAGGGCAGCTTTCAATCGACCTTCGCGGTATTGCTGGAGTTCCGCCTCGGTCAGTTTGTGGTTGGCGATGTGGATCGTGCCCCTTCCCAGCTCTCCGGTGAACTTGAAAGGCACTCGGTAATCTCCGCTGACCGGCGTGCCCGTGTCCTCGCCGATGTCGAGCGGCCATTTCGAGTCCATGAAGCCCGCTGATGCCAACTTCAACAACCGGCTCTGGAACGGCTATGGCGACCCGCGAGTGAAGCCGGTGCTACCGGAACCTCCCGTCAACTGGCCCCTCGGTTGGAGGCGGAATACATTGAAGATTACCCGCCGTCTCGCCCTTCAATCGGCCAAGCACAGTCGTCGTCTGAGCGATCCGACAAACTACTATGTCGGCAAATCCTTGCCCGTGGTGGTCACGGTCAACTTGCCGTGCTTGACCCCCTTCGCTGCGATCAGTTCATCGGCGATCTTCTTGATGAGGTCTGCCTTGCCGCGCACCACCAGCACTTCCAGACAGTTGTGGTGATCCAGGTGGACGTGAAGTGCGGACACGATGACTTCGTGGTGGTCGTGCTGAATGTCCGTGAGCGTAGCTTGGACATGCTGTTTGTGATGGTCGTAAACGAGGGTGATGGTGCCAGCGATGTCCTCGTCCCCGAAGTTCTGCCGGTGCTCCACCAGGTGTGCCCGAATCATGTCCGCAACGGCCAGGGAGCGATTATCGTAGCCCTTCTGGTGGGTCATCTGGTCGAGTTGTTTGGCCAGCTTTCCGGGGAGGGAGATGCTGAAACGAACCACGGGTTCCTGCTTGCTCGCGTTCACGGAGTCTAAGGTTAGCAAAGGCTCGCGGGTCGTCAACGGCTTGGGCGCTTCGTTCATGGGGTCTTAATCTGCATCCCGTCTCGCGTGGCAAAGCGGACGATGACGCCGCTATCTCCGGCTCTCCGATACCAACTGCTCCGGGCCATTGGCGCATGGGCGTCCTGGGTCTTGGGACTATCTGGACGCGGCCCCATGCTCCAGATCGCCCACCGCACGGGTGAGTCCTTCGAGCTTGAGTAGTATCTGCCGGAGTCTGTAGCGCATTCAGGGAAATCATCCGGCACCCACAGCTTGAAATTGCCGCCAGCCGAATCGTTCAGTAATTGCGGCCCCGGCGCGGCGTATTTGTAGGTGTGACCGGGGTTGAACACGTCCTCCATGTTCGCCGCCATGCCAGGTCGATTGCCACGCGGCAGATAACCCTGATCGACGAGTTCGACGGGGAACTGGCACCAGTGGTCAGCGAGGTCGGTGTTGCAGTTCACGCGGACGGGCGGCAGTTGGTTCTCGTTGTCGTCAGCATACATCTCCAAGGCGAGGCCCACGCCGTAGAGTTCAGCGTGCGCCTTCGTGACCTTCGCTTTCTCCTTGGCTCGCGCCAGCGCGGGCAAGAGCAGCGCGGCCAGCACAGCAATGATGGCGATCACCACCAGGAGTTCGATCAGGGTGAAAGCCAACAGCCGATGCCTGGTTGCACGCATGGCGTCAATTTGTCTTACGTAGTCGGTAATACTGCTCACGCGGCAGCATGGCAGACGGCACCAGCACCGTGTTCTGGCCCTCGATCACTACCGGCGTAGCCGTGACAGGAAGCCAATTCGTCGAGTTGAGGTCTGTCCGGTATTCAAGCTGGTAGGCAGCCCCGCTCACCGGCCAGGTGATGGCGATCTTCTGTGCGATGCCAAGCACCGGTGGGTCTTGCGGGATGATCTGTTGAGCAAACAGTTCGTATCCGTTGGTGCCCTGGATGCCAGAACCGGATTCCTGCGTGAAGATGCCAATGGCGTCGAATCGGTTCGTCAGAGCCGGGCCGAGACTGTAGCGGGGATGACGAATCGTGAAGTGGCGACCGGCTCCGTCAGTCACCGTGCATTTGCGGTCGTTCCAGAGGTTCGTGGGATTCCACCCGTTTGTCGTGACCAACGTGAGGTCATTGATGCGGACGCGCATCCCCTGGTAGTGCTCGCCGCCAATGGTGCGGGTTTGGTCGAAGATGTATCCCCAGGTCGTCGGATCATTAGGAACACCCACCGGTTCCATCACGTCCGCTAGAGTGATGACCTCTGGCGCTGGCAAGCCGTAGTTCGGCGTGACCAACACGATGTCGAAGTTCGCCGAAGGATCAACGTCGTGACCTTCGTTGATGTTGCGCTTGCCGCCATAGAACAAAGCCTGCCGTGCCGTGATTTGAACCAGGTCTCCGGCGCGGAACTTGTGGCCAGTGGTGGGGTCAAAATTGAGCCGATTGATTTCCGCGACCCACGCCGGATTCGAGTAGCTGAACTCGTCGTCGTGGGGCGGAACGCGATTGGCATAGTTCTGGCCCATCCAGCAGGTGGTGCCTCCCCGGTCGCCCGCTTCAACGGCCTGGAAGGTGACTTGCCACTCACCGCCCATCTTTCCAGCGTTCGCACCGTTGTCCCAAGGGATGAAGTTCGGGGCGTAATCCAGCATCTCCTCCGGGTCGCACAGAAGCACACCACGGAGGGTGAACGGAAAGGTGCCATTCCAGGCGCTGGTGCCGCTGGACGTGACTGATTGGAGATTGGAATGGGTTTCGTCCGCTGCCAGGGCGGACAGAGTGGCAGCCTCCAGGATCATGAGGACGGCCAACATGGTTCTCAATGTGCTCATACTGTGTTCACCGATTTCTGTTTGATAGGCGATCCCTGCGTCCACGCTTGACGAGGCCCGCCTGTCAGTGTTACGACATAGCCACGATGTAACACGCATGACGCGGTGTTACGCAAGAGCAAAAGCGTATGACAAGCAGAAATACTTTGGTTCAGGCGGCTGGGGTCTGTGCAGCGTTTGTGATGTTGGCGTGCTGCGCCTGGGCGCACGACGACGGTCCCACGAACTCCACCCCGAAATCGAGCGGCACGCGGACGAACTCCGCCATTGTCCAATCCAAACCGGGGGACAACGCCTGGAATGTGGGGCAGCCTGCGGAAGACTGGTGGGCTGAAATCAAACGGCAGCATGGGCACGTTGGCCCGTGGAATGTCCTGGGCTGGCGCATCGGCCAAGCGGCACTCCGGAAGTTCAAGTCGCAGTGGGGACGGCACGAGTTGGAGGTCGTCTGCTACGTCCCGCCACAAACACCGTTCACTTGTCTCGTGGACGGGCTGTCGGTGGGCACGGGCAACAGCCTGGGTCGGCTCGACCTACGCCTGGCCGAGGTCTTGAATTACCAACAGTCCTTCGTCGCCGTCAGGCGTAAGGACTTGAAGGGCGACGTGCTCGAATTTCGCCCCCAAGCCGCGTATTTGAAATCCATCACCGACCAGCCCGTCGAGAAACTTGAGGCGCTATCCCGCCAGTGCGTTGACAAACCCGAAAAGGAGCTGTTTACAATCCGACGCATTTCGCCCTGAAGATCGGACAGCCTTCGAGACCTGACAGCCTCCCCCAAGCATCACCAGCGACGCTGCGGTAGCTCTGGACGCCAGCTAGACCCCGTAAACGGGCATTCCTGCTGCGCGGCGCGAAACGGAAGGGATCAACATTAAGCGCAGATTGTCGGCGACCCTGTCGCGGCTCAGTTGTGTGGGCGGCGCATCAACTCCCGGCCCGGCCCACCCGCAGAACCAGCAGGCTGCCGCAGACAAAGAGGATACCGCTGTAGGCGAAGGCAACCGGCACCCCGCAGGTGGTCCACAGGATGCCGACGACGGCGCTGGAGATGAAATCCCCGATCCCGTTGACCGTGGCCAGCGTGCCGAAGGCCATGCCGTGGTGCTGCTCCGGCACCAATTCCGCGCAGAAGGAATCCTCCAGTGTTTCCTCCATGCCGACGTAAATCCCGCCGACAAGAAAGACCATCGCCAGGGTCCACACATTCATCGGGAGCAGGATCACTCCCATCGCCATGACAGCCGCCAGAAAGTAGCCGATAGCCAGCAGATGCCCCTTGTTCATCCGGTCGGCCAGCCAGCCAGCGGCCATCGAGAAGACCGCATAGAGGATGTTGTGCAGCACGTAAAGGCCGGTCGCAATGCTTGCGGCCCTGGCCGCGCCGAGTGTCGGTGTCAACTTCACGGTCGCCAGCAGTATCAGCAGGGTGTGCGCGAAATCACCCATGCCAAACAGACCCACGGCGACGAGGAACTTGCGGTAATCCTTCGGCAAAGCCCGCAGGCTCTCGCCGAAGGAAATGTGCGGCACCGGCTTCCGCTCCTTCTCCTGGACCACGAATGCGATCAGCACTGCCGCCAGCAGGCCCGGAATCAGTGTCAGGGCAAAGAGGGTGGGATAGTGATGGTTGACGGCTGAGAGCAGGAAAAACGCAGAGGCCGGGCCGACAATCGCGCCCAGCGTGTCCATCATCCGCTCGAATCCAAAGGCCCGGCCATAGGTTTCCCTGGTCACTGACGCCGCCAGCAACGCCTTGCGGATGGGTGTGCGAATGCCACGCCCCAGCCATGCCAGGGCACGCGCCATCAGGACGTGCCAGGCAGCGGTTGCCAGGCCGAACGATGCCGTGCCCAAGGCCGTCACCAGGTATCCCGCGACTGCGATGGGTTTTCTACGGCGGAGCCGGTCGGTGTAGTAGCCCGACGCCAGCTTGGCGAAGCTGGAAAGGCCATCCGAAACGCCTTCGATCAGTCCCAGCCAGGCTGCCGCCACGCCCATCGTGGCCAGGAACGCAGGCATGACCGTCGTGGCGATCTCATGCGACCAGTCGCTGAACAGGCTGGCCAGGCCGATGCCGAGCACCGTCCGGTTAAGCCAGCGAGGTCGTGGCGATGGTTCGCACGGATTCATGCAGCCATCGCAGCTATGGCCGGTTTCGGCCTTGGCGTGCTCCCGCGAGCAGAGTTTCCCGAATCCAGTCCGACTTGGACTTTCCGGCATTCCGGGCTGCCGCTACGATCTCGGCCACTTCGGAGGGCAGTAACCGGCAGAACAGACGTTCTCCCCGCGACGCTCCCTTGGGGAGCGGGGGCCTACCCAGCTTGGGCTTCTTACTCATTCGACCATTCTTTCTTGTGCGCACACAAAGTGCTTGCGTGTGATTGGATTTAACATTATTGTGCGCACAGGAAAAGACAACAGATTTATGAACGCCCGACATCAAACAGCAGCCCAGGTGGGCCAGCCCGCCGCTAATCCGATTCCCGAAAATGTCCCTTTTCGGGAAAGTCCGGGTCAGTGTTGGCGGCGGCGTAAACATGGGGTGAAAATGGCGGTTTGAAAATGCAGGTAGTGGGGAGGGGGGTACAACAAACGGGCGGCAGGTTGCGAGTCTGCCGCCGAGCGGAGAGGTGAAGGAGATT
>JAKLFB010000011.1 GCA_022711435.1 Verrucomicrobiota bacterium | reverse complement strand
TGCAGGCCGCATCCGATGCCAGACCCGCATCCGTGAAATGGGTCGAGACAGCCGTGCCCGCCTCGACGCCGTTGCGAAAGACGCGATAGCCGCTGACGCCAACGTCGTCGATCGAGGCCGGCCATTGCAACGACACGCTGCTGGCTGTCACGGCAGTGATCTCGAGGTTGGATGGAGCGGTGGGCGCCAGAGAATCCGGGGCCCATGAATTCTCGCTGAGATCTCGGATGCGGATGTTCCTGAACCGCGCAACGGCGCCTTTGGGCCACTCGGCGGGGGAGTCATGGACCTGCGGATTGCCGGCCTGATAATCGATCGTGACCTGGTATGCTTTCCCATCAGCCGTCGTCCGCGTGTACAAGCCGGTGTCCACTCCCCAGTCCGGCCAGACCTCGAACGTGACCTCGAAATCGCCGAAGGATCGGTCGCTGAGAAGAAGGCCGCCATTGCCGCTGCCGGGCGGGTTCTGCTGGCCGACGATGGCGCCGCCGCCGACCTGCCAGAGGCCGCCCGCGCTGTGCCAGCCGGCGAGGTCCACCCCGTTGTCCAGGCGCACGATGGCGTCGTTCCGCCAGTAATCCGCGTGGTAGGTGGCCCCGTCCTTGTTCCAGATCTTGGTGACGATATCGATGTCGCCGTCGCCGTCCACGTCGCCGATGGCGGCGTCGTGCCAGCCGGGATTGAACGAGGCCAATGGGGTCGCATCTGAATAATTGACAAATGAGGCGAGGGGGATCAAACCCAGGCGCGGCGCGATCGCCGTGGGCCAGAATATTCAACGCCTGATAGCCATGCGATTCCCCGGGAGCGTTCTCGGGGCGCGCTGCTAAGGGTCTGTGCAAAAATTACTTGCGATTTTGGCGGGAGCGCCGCCGGGCCCGATGCCAGGCGCGTGCCTGCCGCGGCGGCGCAGGCAGGCAAGGGAGGGAGTGTATCCTCCTGCGATACTCAACCGACCGAGCAACAAAGCAGATTGGCCCGGCGTCGGTGAGCCGGGACGTTCGGCATGAAACTCTACCGGCAGAATCGGGCTCTTTCCGTGGTTGACCTTGGCGAATGCGACGAGATGCGTGCGTTGGCCGAACTCAAATCTACCTACGAAGCTGCGTTGCAGTCCTACGGCTCCGGCGAAGAGGCTCTTGAGAAAACCGGATTTGGCCTGTCTCGAACAGATGAAGATTTCCTGGAGGCATGCTGTAATGGTCGTGAGTCGGTCGTCTTCCATTCAGATCGCCTTGTCTTCGGGTCGAAGTTCACCCGCTTCTTCTGTGTCAAACAGCACTATCGGATTCTGGTTGACCGGGCGAAGGCTGAGCAGGTGATCCGCGACTATTTCCGGATGCCTCGTGAAACATTTGAAGCTGCATACCAGGCATTTGCCACCCGATAAAATTATGCGCTGCCGATCCACCAATGCTGAATCGCTGCACCGAATGGCGGTCCGGCGGAGCCGCCTGGCAATTCGGGAGTCAGCAGCGGGCCGCCATCGGGGAGCTGAGCGTTCGCTGACATCGCACGTCTCGTGAAAGATGGAACCATGAAAGACAATTGGTCGTTCGCAGACCCGAAGGATGCCGCCGTCTTCACCACTGCACAGGTCTTGCGGCTTCGGCAGCCCATCTTGCATGTTTCCCACGATGACAAAGACGGCGCGTGGCAGTTTCACACGGGGGTACAGCAGGTTTCCGCGGCGGATGCGATGATCGTGGTGTTGATCGGAATGGTTGAGCACGACCCGAGCATTTGCGAGTTGGCCGATTTGCCGTGCGGTGGGTACGCGGAGCGTGACGGCCTCGGCAGCCCTTGGAGGAGAGCACCGCGATGATCGAGTTGTACAGAAGATCGGCGAACAAACCGGCTGCAGGCAAGGCCGGGATCGCGTCTCAGTTGGCAATCGGGCATCATTGGTCCGGCGTCGGTGAGCCGGAGCGTTAGGCGGCGAGAGGCTGATAAAGGGTCGATCATAACTAATGACACAAAGGGCCGTTTCCTGCATTTGACCCCCATGCCGCGGAAACCCCGCATCGCATGACCCGGGTCGTTAGCCAAAGCATTGAATACAGGCACGAAAAAGCGCGCGAAGAACCGGGGCAGTACCAAGCCAAGTCCGCTGCAACAAAGAAATGCAGCTGCTGATCCTCCGATGAACCAGAGAATGTGATAGCGGAAGACCGCAAACAGATACAAGACAACCTCGCTCAGCGCGAACGCGAAGACAAGCCCGCCAAGCAATCCCAACACGCGGTGTAGCGCGCCTTCCAATCTTTGGAGGAAGGCTCGCAGCATGACATGCCGTGTGTGTCAGCGACTCAGGTCAGCGACGGAAGCTTGCCGCCGAGGACGTTCGACTTGTCCGATGGGATTGATCCGGCGATCAAACAAACACTCTCCTGATGGCTTTTTCGTAATATGTCTGGATCCGACCCGATTGCATCGTTTGCTTTCTGAGTCGCCCGGTAATCCCCTCATCACCGCGGCATCAGCGCGAACACGCCCCAGCCCAGGTATTCACGTGTGCAAGCGGCGTGGCGCTCGGGTTCGGAGGCCAGTTTGGCTCGCACATCTTTCGCGAGCTCGTCGCCGGGATTGGCTTCAAGCCATCGGCGCATGGTGAGCCATTTGGCCGCCTCGTATCTGTCCCAGCCGTCTTGGTCAGCCAGAACCATTTCAACGACGTCGTAGCCAAGGCGGCCGAAAGACGCGAGAAGATCTGGAAGTGTGAGAAAGTCGGAGATCGAGCTGGCAAGACATCCCTTGGCAATATCTTCCGTCGGCGGCAACTGCCGCCAGTAGGGCTCGCCAATGAGGAGGATTCCTCCGGGGCGCAGGCTCCGCGCCAGAAGCTCGATCGTGCCGGCGACTCCCCCGGCGATCCATGTGGCGCCGACACAGGCTGCCACGCTGACCTTCTCGTCCGAGACATAGCCGGCAGCATCGCCATGGATGAACTTGACTTGATCGGCGACGCCGAGTTCTTCAGCGCGGTGCTTCGCTTGCTCGGTGAACAACCGGCTCATGTCGATGCCGGTGCCGACGACGCCATGATCGCGCGCCCACGTGCACAGCATCTCCCCTGAACCGCTGCCGAGGTCGAGCACTCGGGCCCCCGATTCCAGACGCAGCGCCGCGCCGAGAATGGCGAGCTTCTCGGGCGTGATCGGGTTGTGGATGCGGTGAGCGCTCTCAGTGATGTTGAAGATTCGTGGGATGTCCATTGTGGAATAGTTCCTTACGGGTGTGAATAGACTCGGCCACAGAGCCTAACGACAACTGATAATCGACGGTGGTTCCGATCACACGGAAGTAGCCTATTCCGGCAACCAAGCCTCCTGTGCCACCAAAGCTGCCCGACAGTGGAGCCTCGAAGCTGCCCTGAGCGAAGCACGTTTCAGCCGCCAAAAGGAGGCAGCAGAGTGCGAAGAACATGGCTGCCTCTTTCGCCAGGGTCGCTTCATAGACCGTCTCCGGCAAGCCGGGCCGCAGATCCCGGTGCAACTCAACCGCACCATCGACGGCCACAGTCCCTATCGGATTCTCGATCATCGCCGTGTCTTTGTGCCTCCTTGAGAGCCATTCTTGTCTCAAACTCGGTTGCGTTACGCGAATTGGCCAGGGGTCGATGCAGGCAAGGGTCCCACGGTTCAACGGAGGAAGTCAAGCGAACGGTTTGAAAGGGAATTAGCGGGGGGCTTTTTTCTGGCGAGGTCAGGTTCGGGCGGCACCGGGTTTTTGTTTGGACGGCGTTGCGGTGTTCGGACAAGTCGAGCTTGTGATTCTACTGCCATGACAGAGTCGATGTCTGGTCCGGTCGCCGACTGGTTTCCCGGGCGGGAGGCGGATTTGTCAAATATGTAGATGCGACCCCATTGCCCCCCAATATGCCCGGGGAAAATTGGGCTTCACTTTTTGCGCGTAACGCGAATGATTCAAGAATGCACGCCCTGTGGCCGGCCGAACGCTGGCGCCCGGCACGTGTGGATTGGCGAAATCAAATCTGTGGAGCTTGAGTGAATCGCATCCTGAGCCTGATCGCCCGCCTTAGGGTCTGTGCAAAAATTACTTCCGATTTTGGCGGGAGCGCCGCCGGGCCAGATGCGAGGCGCAAGGGAGGGAGTGTATCCCCCCGCGATACTCGACCGACCGAGCAACGAAGCAGATGGCCCGGCGCCGCCCCGCCCCTGCGGGCTGGAGGCCTTGGGCGCGCTGGCTTTGTTGCTCCTCGCTCACAGACCGCGCGGGTATGCTCGCTCGTCGCGCCTTGCCAGCCCGCCCAATCCCCTCCAGCAAAATCGGAATTATTTTTTGCACAGACCCTTAGTTGTCCGGAACCGTCCGGGCTGACGCCGCATGCCTGGGCCACGCCCTTCCGTGGCTTGGATCCGATCCGGAGGACCGGGGGCGCCGGCGTCGGGCGGCGGCTCTCCATCGGTTCGCGCTGTATCGGCGTGATCGTTGCTGGATTCTGGTTCGTCTCGGGGCTCGGAGCGGCGGCCGCCGATGGCTCGAAGCCCGGCACGGCGGCGTCCGCCGAAATCTACCGCTTCGCGGCAGGCGACCTGGAGGCCGTGTTTCGCACAGCCGCCGGCGGGATTCAGCTCGAATCGATCGAGGACGCGCGAACGCGGACGGCGCTGGCGGTGAAGGGGGCTCCGCTGTTCAGCCTGCACATGCGGCGCGTTTCGAACGGAGAGGAGCGGATGCTGACCGCGAGCGATGGCTGGGGCAAAACGAGCGCGGGATCGTCGCGGGGCGGTTTTGTGTTCGAGTGGGCCGCGTTCCCGGAGGGCGAGCTGGCGGGCCTGACCGTGCGGGCCACGGCCAGGCTCGACGCGCCTGAGAGCGCGATCCGCTGGGCCCTCGACGTGGAGAACCGCTCGGCGGACTGGAGCGTGCGGCGATGTGTCTTTCCGCAGCTGGATCTGGCGGAGACAAGCGAGGACGGCGCGCTGCTCTTTCCCCGCGGTCCGGGCGAGGTGCAGCGCGGCGCGTGGCGGCGGGAGTTTCATTATCGCGGGAATTACCCTTCCGGCTGGTGCTCGATGCAGTTCCTGGCGGCCTATCGGGAGGGCGCCTCGCCCACCGGCCTGTATGTGGGGCTCCACGATCCGTGGGGCAGCACCAAGCACCTGGATTTTCTCAGCACCCCGAAGTCCCGCACGGTGCGGCTGAGCGTGGATGTGCCGGCGGCGGATATGAACCAGGCCGGGAATGACTTCAGATCCAGCGGCGAGGTGGTCTGGAGGCTGCTCCGGGGCGACTGGTATGACGCGGCCCGGATCTATCGGAGCTGGGCGCGGAAGGAGGCCCGCTGGTGGCCGAGCCTGGGCCCCGAGGGGCGGGCGGACACGCCGCTGTGGATGCGTGAATTGAGCGCCTGGGTCATGACGGGAGGGGCGCCCGAGGAGTGCCTGCCCGCAGTGAAAGCCTTTCGCGCCGCTCTTGGGCTCCCCGTCGGATTTCATTGGTATCGCTGGCATCAGATTCCGTTCGACAACGATTATCCCCATTATTTTCCCACGAAGACCGGGTTCGCCCAGGGGGTCGGCGAGTTGCAGAGAGCGGGCGTTTGCGTGATGCCGTACATCAACGGCCGGCTGTGGGATTCCAAGGACGGCGGCGCGGAGGATTTGGAGTTCAGCCGGGTGGCCCTGGGTGCGGCGACGAAGAAGGAGGACGGCCAGCCGTTTCTCGAGCAATATGGGAGCAAGGAAACCAACGGAGAACCGGTCAGCCTGGCCGTGATGTGCCCAGCCACAAAGCTGTGGAAGGATCGGGTGCGCGACATCGTGCTGCGTCTCCAGCGCGACGAAGGGACCCTGGGGGTGTATATCGACCAGATCGCGGCGGCCGCGCCCGCGCTCTGCATGGACAAGGACCACGGCCATCCGCTGGGCGGCGGGCGTTGGTGGACCCAAGGCTACTGGGATCTGCTCGATGCCATACGCGTGGCGATGCCGCCGGGCCGGGTGCTCACGTCCGAGTGCAACGCCGAGTCGTTTGTCCGCTGGTTCGACGGCTATCTCACCTGGCACTGGCAATACCCGGGTCAGGTGCCGGCCTTCCCCGCGATCTACGGCGGCGCCGTCCAGATGTTCGGCCGGGCGTATCGGGGCGGACCAACCCAAGACCTGGCCATGCGCATGAAGGCCGGACAGCAGCTCGTGTTCGGCGAGCAGATCGGGTGGTTCGATCCCAAGCAGGCCGTCGAGCCCCAGAACCTCGAGTTTCTGCGGAAGGTGATCCAGGTGCGGTGGAACCATCGCCGCTACTTTTACGCTGGCGAAATGTCGCGGCCGCCCCGGCTGTCCGGCGATGTTCCCCAGGTCCGGGCCGACTGGCAATGGTCGGGGGAATGGCCGGTGACAACCGATGCCGTGCTCACCGGCGCCTGGCGCCTGCCGGCGGAGAATCGCGTTCTGCTGCTCTTCGCCAACGTGAGCGACTCCGCGGTCAAGGCCAGATGCGTGCTCGATCTCGAAGAATACGGTTTGACGCAATCGCAAGTGCGGCGCGTGTCGAGCCTGGACGGGGTGAAATCCTCGGATGAATTGTTTGCTGTCGAGCGGCTTGCCGAGCCAATCGAGTTTGCGGCGAAGTCCGTGGCGGCCTGGGAGCTAACACCCTAAGGGTCTAAGCGACAAGAAAGTATCCACTGAATGAAAACTCGATTTCGCAAGCAAAAAGCTGGTGCGTGGATTGGATGGATGGCTTTGCTATTCGGGGTGGCGGGGTGGGCGGCGCCGGACTACGACCTGGTGCTGCGTCGGGGCCGGGTGATTGACGGGACTGGCAATCCGGCCTATCGCGCCGATGTGGCGATCCGGGATGGCCGGATCGCGGCGATCGGCAGGATCGCCGGGACCGGGCGCCAGGAGAGGGACGTGGGCGGGCGCCTGGTGGCGCCGGGGTTCATCGACGTGCACACGCACGCCGAGGAACTGGAGGAGCTGCCGCTGGCGGAGAACTTCGCGCGCCAGGGGGTCACCACCGTCGTGATGGGCAACTGTGGATCGTCCCGGCTCGATCTGGGCGCTTATTTCCGCCGGCTCGAGACCAACGGCATCAGCGTGAACGCAGCGTCTCTGGTCGGGCACGGCACCGTGCGGGGCCGGGCGATGAAAGGCGCATCGGATCGGCCGCCCACCGAGGTGGAGCTAGCGGAGATGCGAGGCCTGGTGGCCCAGGCCATGCGGGACGGCGCGGTGGGGCTCTCGACGGGCTTGATCTATCTGCCGGGCAGCTTCGCCCGCACCGAAGAGATCGTCGAGCTGGCCAAGGTGGCGGCCGATTACGACGGCATCTACGCCACGCACATGCGCAGCGAGAGCGGCAGGATCTTCGAGGCGCTGGAGGAAGTCTTCACGATCGCGCGCGAGGCGGGCATACGGGCGCAGGTCTCCCACATCAAGCTTTCCGGGAAACCGAACTGGGGGAGGGCGGCGGAGGTGCTGGGGGCGATCGAGAAGGCGCGCGCGGAGGGGCTGGACATCACGCAGGACCAGTATCTCTACGTGGCATCGAGCACGGGGATCAGCCAATTGATACCGGACGCCGCGCTCGATGGCGGCCGGCTGCGGGAGCGGCTGGCCGATCCGCCGCAAAAGACCGCGATCATCGCCGGGATGAAAGCCATCCTGTCCCGGGCGGGCAGGGAGGATTACGAGTACGCGCAGATCGCCTTTTGCCGGTCCCGGCCGGACTTGAACGGGCTGCGGATACCCGAGGCTGCGCGGAAAGCGAGGGGATCGGATTCCCTGGATGACCAGATCGAATTGATCCTGGATCTCCAGGCGCGCGGCGGCGCGACGGGCGTGTTTTACGGCATCAACGAGGAGGATCTCCAGTCCTTCCTGCGCCATCCCCACACGATGATCGGATCCGACAGCGGCGTGCGGCGCTGGGAGGAAGGGGTGCCCCACCCGCGCGGGTACGGGAACAGCGCGCGGCTCCTGGCGCGCTATGTCCGCGAGCTCGGATGCCTGCGGATCGAGGATGCGATTCGGCGGATGACGTCCTTGCCGGCAACGGCCTTCCGGCTCACCGATCGGGGCCTGCTCCGGCCGGGATGCTGGGCTGACGTCGTGGTTTTCGATCCGGCGCAAGTCCAGGATCGAGCGACGTTCGAGCATCCGCACCAGTATGCGGCCGGATTCGACTGGGTGCTGGTCAATGGCGTTGCGGTTGTGGAACAGGATCGCCACACGGGGCAGCGCCCGGGCCGGGTCATCCGGAGATCGCAGACCGCGGCCGCCGGGAACGAGCCGGCTGCGGCCGATTGATCAAGCGGGTGCGGAGCAGTCGGGAACGGCGGCGGATCGTTTGCGTCCTGGGGGGGAGGCCGATTTCTTGCGCTTGGCGGCGGGTTTGGCGGCCGGGGGAGGGGCCTGGGCGGACTGGGATTCCGGGGTGGCGATGTCCTGGGGCAGGATGTGGAGATAGCGGCCGCAGGTATCGCAGATTACAATATCTTCGGCGCGAACGACCTCAGCGAATATGCCTGTCGCAAGCCTCATGTGGCACTCGGCGCACACCCCGTGGCGCACCAGGGCCACGCCCTTGCGGTTGCGGGATCGAAGCCGGTCGTAATGGCCAAGGATCGGAGGCGGTATTTGTTGCCGCAGTTCCTGGATCGCGGCGGTTTTATGGGTAGAATCCGGTGTCGGTTCCATCTCCAGCGTTTGGAGATTGAAGAGCTGAGCGATAAAGTTTTTCATCGAACATTGAGCGCACTCATCGTGCCTCTGCCTGTAATCCTTGAACCGATCGCCGCCTTTTATCAACATCAATGTGAGCCGAATGCACTCCAAACGACGACGCGCCGGTGGTTCGAGCAGGGGCGGAGGCGGGCCGCAGCCGCGGGCGCCATCCGCGGCGGGCGGCGCCGTGCGCGCCGAGAAACCGCCGGCCCGGCGCCGCCGGATGTTCCGATGGGTTGCGATGGGATTTGCGCCGATCCTGGCCCTGGCAGCACTCGAGTGCGGGCTGCGCTGGATCGGTTTCGGCTACCCGGCCCGGTATCTGCTCGAATCGAAGGAAGGCGGGGAGGATCGCTGCCGGGAGAACCAGCAGTTCACGAGGCGCTTCTTCCCGCCATCGCTCACGCGCCATCCCATGGCGATGTCGTTTGCGCGCCGCAAGCCGGAATCGACCTGGCGGGTCTTTCTGATGGGCGAGTCCGCGGCGCAGGGGGATCCGGAGCCGGCGTTCGGCATGGGGCGATTTCTCGAGGTGCTGTTGCGCGAGCGATTCCCGGATGTGCGAATCGAGGTGCTGAACACGGGCATCACGGCCGTCAACTCGCATGTGATCCGCGAGCTGGCGGCCGATTGCGCGCGGGAGACGGCGGATGCGTGGGTCCTCTACATGGGGAACAACGAGGTGGTGGGCCCGTATGGCGCGGGGACCGTGTTCGGGCGCCAGGCCCCCTCCCGGTTCATCCTCTCGGCCGGCCTCTGGCTCAAGGAATGGAGGATCGGCCAAGCCATGGATGAGCTGCGCCGGCTTGCAGCACGGTCGGAGCCGCCTCTCCGATCCTGGGGCGGGATGGAGATGTTTCGGGAGCACGAGGTGGCAGCCGATGATCCCCGGCTGGATCGCGTCCGCTCGCTGTTCCGGGACAACCTCGAGGCCGTCGTGCGATCCGGCCAGGCTTGCGGAGCGCGGGTGCTGGTCGGCACGGTGGGGGTCAACGTCCGGGACTGCGCGCCGTTCGCGTCGCGGCATGGGCGAGCGCTGGGCGAGGCCGAGCTTGCCGCATGGGATCGCGCGTTCGCTGCGGGAGCGAAGGCGGAGGAAGCGGGCCTTTATGCCGATGCGTTGTCCCATTACGCCGCGGCAGCCCGGGCGGACGATGGGCATGCGGAGCTGGCATTTCGGATGGCCAGGTGCATGGCCAGGATCGGGCGGATCGAGGAGGCGCGGCCGGCCTTCCATCGCGCGATCGAGCTGGACGCGCTGCGGTTCCGGGCCGACGCGCGGATCAACGAGACGATCCGCCACACCGCGTCCGGGCGCGAGCCCCAGGGCATCTACCTGCTGGATGTGGCGGCGGGCCTGGCGCGGAGCAGCCCGGACGAGCTGCCCGGGCGCGAGTTCTTTTTCGAGCATGTGCATCTGACGCCGGAGGGCAATTATCGCGTGGGCCGGCAGTTCGCTGAGAAAATGGCGGAATGGATTCGGCCGCGGTCGGCACAGGACCGGGGCCAGTGGCTGGATTTCGACAGCTGCGCGCGGCGGCTGGCCCTGACGCCCTGGAACCGCCACGCCATCCACCAGGCGCTCTGGGAGCGGATGCAGCGCGCCCCCTACACGAGCCAATGCGACCGCCTCGAGCGCGAGCATCGATGCCTCGATGCCCTGGCGCAGCTTCGTCCCTACACCAAGAGCTACGGGACGCATCGGGCCATAAGCGCGTGCCGGCAGGAGATCCTGGGCCAGCCGGACGACCTTTTCCTGCGCCAGAACCTGGCGCGGCTCCTGCAGGCGTCGGGCGACTCGGAAGGCGCGCTGGCGGCATGGAGGGATGTGCTGGACCGGCTGCCGCATCATCCCGAAGCATGGCTGGCGCATGCGGTCCTGCTCGACGAGCTCGGGCGCGGATCCGAGGCCGGCGGCTCGTATCGGCGCGCGGTGGAATGCCGCCCGGCGTATGGCGATGCATGGGCGGCCTGGGCTGACAGCCTCGTGCGGCGCCAGGATTGGAAGACCGCCGAGCGCGCCCTGAGCCGCGCCATCGCCCTGGATCCGGCATCGGCGGGAAGCTGGCTGAACCTCGGGCTCCTGCACAGCCACAAGGGCAGCGTCCGGGAGGCCCAGGCCTGCTTCGAGAGATCGCTGACGCTCCACCCGGCATCGGCCGAAGCCAACCTTGAGCTCGGCCGGCTCGCGCTGGCACAGCATCGGCATGCCGAGGCGGAGCGGTATTTGCGGGAGGCGCTCCGGATCGATCCGGACCTGCCCGGCGTGCAGGCGATGCGGTCGGCGATTCGCGGGGATCGAGAGTGAAGGCTCGATCGGGCGCGCCTGCAGGCCATGCCTGAGGCCGGAACCTCGAGGCTGGACCGCCGAGATCGGAGCCGCCATCTGCGGGGCGATCGGCTGACGGGTGCGCATCGGATCGCATTGGCAGCCGGTTTGACAGGGGCGGGTTGATGGCTAGAGTGGGCGGGTGCGATTTCGCGTCCACTGCCTCCTGCTGGCGGGCGGCTTGGCGGCCGCCGGGGCGGAGCCTGGCCTGGTTCGGGTCGGTGAGGTCTGGAGCTACTGGTCGCAGGCCGATGAATCGATGGCTGCGTCGCCAAGCTGGCGGTTCGCATCTTACAACGACCTGCGGTGGCTGTGCGGGATTTCCGGGTTTGGATACGCAAGTTACGAGACGGCCACGCTCCTGCCCGAGATGGGGTCGGCCGACGCTGGCTGCGCGTTGTTCCGAAAGGTGTTTGCGGTAGCGGACCCGGGGGCGATTCGATGGCTGGTGTTGCGGGCAGATTATCAGGGCGGTTTCGTGGCGTGGATCAACGGCGTGGAGGTCGCACGGCGGGGCGTGGCGGGCGCGCCGGGCGAGCCTGTGCCTGCGGATGAGATCGGCGCGTCGCGGGCGGCCGGGGCTGCCGAGGAATTCGACATCTCGGAGTATCGCGGGGCGCTGGTTCCCGGGGACAACGTCCTGGCCGTCCAGGCCCATCGATCCAGCGGCTACAGCTTCGCCCTGGTCCCTGAGCTCCTGGCCAACATCACGCGCGGCCCCGCGATCTGGCAGTCCCCGATCGGTCGTGTCAGGATCGAGTGGCGCACGCCCGTTCCCACGGATACGCGGGTCGAGTGGGGTGGCACGGAGGCTCTGGGGCGGGCGATCCTGCGGGACGAGAAGGCCACGGAGCACGCCGTCGATCTCGATGGCCTCGAGCCGGGAAGCCGGGGCTTTTATCGGGTGGGCGGCAGCGATGGCCTGGACACTGCCTGGTCGCCGGTCTTGCCGTTTCGAGCCTGGCCGTCGAGCGGGCCGGTGCGGTTTCTCGTCCTGGGCGACAGCGGTTCCGGGCAGTTGCCCCAGCACCAGATCGCCCGCGTGATGGAGACCCTCGAGCCCGACCTCGTGATCCACACCGGAGATATCATCTACCCGTACCTCACCGCCGGGCGCGTGGATCTCAAATGCCTGAGCGTGCACGCCTCCGCGATGGCGACACTCCCGTTCTTCTTCGCGCTCGGCAACCACGATCGGTATGCGAGCCTCACCGACTTTTTCGCCGCGTTTCATCAGCCCGACAACGGGGTGAGCAACGCCAACTTCTTCTCGTTCGACTGTGGGGAGGCGCATTTTGCGGTATTGGACACGGACATGGTATTGGGGCCGGGGATCGAGGATGGGAGCGCGCAGCTCCAATGGCTGGAGGCGGACCTGGCTCGCGCCAGCCGGCCATGGAAGATCCTGGTTTTCCACAATGTCATCCGGTCCTCCGGGCCTCATCGCGGCGACGATTACAACCGAAACGGCGTGGCGGACTGGATCGACATCCAGAGCACCGTGGGGGAGGTGGCCGCCCGGCATGGCGTCCAGATGATCTTCACGGGGCACGATCATTGCTACGAGCGCATGGGGCCGGTGGATGGGGTCCATGTGATCGTCAGCGGCGGGGGCGGAGGCACGCTGTATGCGCGGGCGGGATTCGCCGATCCCACCTTGGCGCAGTACCATCGCCGGTATCATTGCGTGGAGGTGTCTGTAGACCGCGAGCGGCTCGATCTCCGGGCGGTGGACAACGCCGGCGAGGTGTTCGATGCCATGACCCTCCAGCGGATCCCGCCGCGATCCGAAATCCGATCGGCAGCCTGGCACCGGCCGGACATCGAGACCGATCCGATGGACCCGGCGGCCGTCAACCAAGCCGGTCAGACGTTTGATTTCCGGGGCGATTTCATCCCCGTCACCTGCGGCCTATTCTCCAATCTCGGCCGCTGCTACGTGGCCAGCGATGAGTCGAATCTATATGTGGGTCTTGCCCATGTGATGATCGGGCCCGACGATGCGATCGTGCTGGCCGTGGGCACGGCGGCCGACCCGTCCCCGAGCGGGCTGGAGAGGTCGCAGGCCATCGACGGATCCTGCCTGCCGCCGGGATTGCCTCCGCTCGGATGCCGCGGATTCGAGCCGAGGGTGGTCTGCCTGCTGGGGGATGAGCGCGCCGACGGGGCCCGGAGCCCGGCGGTTCGTGCCCTGGGCTCGGCGGCTCTTGCCCAGGGTATCTTCCAGGTAGCGGCTGGCTTTCCCGAGTGTCCGGGCAGCCGCCTGCAGCAGTTCAATCGCTCGCCGCAGGACGCCGAGGCGGCCGGCGAGCAGAACGCCGATTTTATCGAGATCGCCATCCCCCTCGGCGCTTTGGGAGGCCCGTTGGCTGGAGAGGAAATCGCCCTCAGCCTGGCTGCGGTTCGCTGGTCGTCCACCAACGGAGGCTGGCAATACACCGTCGATGCCGGCCGCTTGGGAAGCCGCGACTACGCCGCCGGATTGGACGCCAGCTGCCAATCGCCACCCGAAGAATTCGCGCGCTTTGGCCCCCAGGCGCAGCCCGGGCCTCATCCCGCGCTCGAGCCGGTCTGGGTCCGGCTGGCCCGAAATCCCGACCTCGACGGAGACGGGCTGGACGATGGCTGGGAACGGGAGATGGGATTGGATCCTGCCCGATCGACAGGCGAAGACGGTGCCGCGGGAGATCCCGATTCCGATGGCCACAGCAATCGGGCCGAGATGCTGGCGGGGACGCATCCGCGCCACTGGGAATCGGCGCTGCGGCTATCGGCAGAGACGTTGCCTGGACGCCGGCTGCGGCTCACATGGCCGGCCGTTCCCGGCCGGCGCTACCGCGTGGAATCCCGGGGCGTCGAAGCCAATGCCGTCTGGCAAACGCTGGGATTGCCGGTGACGGCCTATCGCAGCCAAGCCTCTCTGAGCTGCGACCAGCCCGCATCGGCGGCTCGAGTTTACCGGCTGCGGCTCGATGGATCGGAAGGTGGCGCCCACGGAGCGGCCGCCCTGCCTTTCAGCTTTCGGCCTGCAAGGTAGAGCGTGCGCTCCGCCGCGCGCCGACTTAGGGTCTGTGCACAGACCCTTATCAGCTTGTAGCGATCATTGGCTATTCGATCGTTGTGACCTTCGAGCCGTGCTCGAATCGGCCGGCCTCGCGTCCTGCCAGAGCCGCCAGGGCAAGCGACAGCATTTGCACGGGCAGCATCTCGACGACCGGCAGGAGGCGGTCGGCGACCTGGGGGATCCTGAAGGCCGGCTGCGGCGCCTCCGGATCCAGCAGGACCACTTTGCCGCCGGCTTTGGCCGAATCCTGGGCGAGACGACGGTTCAGGGGAATCGAGCTAGCCGCGCCTGCCAGAACCACCAGGGCGACGTCAGGGCCCAGCATTTCGAAGGGCCCGTGGCGGAAGGCGGCGCTGCTGAGGCCCTCGGCGGGGAAATGGGACGATTCCTTCAGGATGAGGCCGCCGCTGCCCACGGTGGCCAGCGACACACCGCGGCCCGCAAGGAACAGACAGCGCGCGCCGCGGATCTCGGCCTGCCACGCGGCAACCTGCCCCGCCCAATCCTCGAGCCGGCCGGCCACCGTCCGGTCCAGACGCCCGAGATCGTCCTGGGTGCGCCCGATGTCCTCGCCCAGCAAGGTGGCCCCCAGCCAGTCGAGCGCGACAAGCGCCGTCAGATAGGTCTTGCAGGCGACTGAGCCTTCGTGTCCGGCCCGTGTGAAAACCACCGCCTGAGCGGATTGGGCGAGCGGGCTCCCGGGCGTGTTGGTGACCCCCACTCGATAGCAGCCCGAGGGCGCCTGCTCGAGCAGACGGACCGTTTCCGCGCTCGCACCCGACTGGGAGACCATGATCAGTAAGGTGCGGGCAGTGACGAGCGCGGGCAGCGCGTGAACGAGCTCGGAGGTCTCGATCAGGAAAGGCGCGTGGCCCGCGGCGGCCAGCCGCAGGCGCAGCGGCTGGAGCGCGTGCAGAGACGATCCCATCCCCGTCAGGACTACGCGGTCAAAGCCGCTTTGCGCCAGCCGCCGCGGGATCTCGGCCGGGAATGACTGGGTTCGGAGCATGGCCTGCGTGTCCGCCAGCGCGGCGGGCTGATCGAGCAGATCGCGCAGGTAATCCCCGGCGATCACTGTTGTGGATGGATTCATATTCGTCGTTTCCGGCATGGACCTTGCGCCAGCCAACCGGATCTGGCAAGCGCCGGCCTACGGCGCCGGCCCTTGGGAGCGCGGAATTCATTCCCCATCCCCGGCAATCAGGGCGCGGTCGAAGCGGACCGAGATGCGCGCTCCGGCAAAGACCACCAGCCTCCACGCTCGCAGTCGCACCGCGGTCCCAGTGTTGCTTTTGGGGGCCGGACGCGCTTGTATTTTCGGGGTGGAAGACTTCTTTCAAGAAGACGAGGAGTATGGCGAGAAGCGGCCGCGACGCCGCGTGCCTCGGGATCGCGTCTTGGAGCCCGAGGAGTCGCTCGAGCGACTGGCCTGGCTGCGGGAGCCAGTGGTCTGGTGGGCAGGATCGGGCGGCCCTCGAAAGGAGCCAACGGAACCGGTTATCTGCACCGCCGCGGATATCGTGGCCGAGCACCTGCGGGGCAAGACCGCAGGGATTTATCGCGTCAAGCTGCGCCCGCCCGCCGGGCACGCGGCTGATCCGCGCAAGCCGCTGGACGCAGCCGGCAAAACGAATCCAGAGCTGGAGCGGCTGGAGGAGGTGACGGTTCGACACCTGGCATCGGCGGCCTTTCAATTGCGGCGCGCGCGTGAAAGGGCGGATCGATTCGCGCCGCTGGTGGGGGATGTCATGCGGTGGAGCCGGGACCTGGAGCGGGTATTGCAGAGGATTGGAGCGGCCTGGCGCGCTCGAGATTTGGACGCGAGACTGGCGCCGGAATCGCTGGCGGTCGAGGAGGGATGCATTTGGCTGGGTCTGGACGCGCTTCGGCCGTCCCAACGGCTCGAGGAGGGGGCCGTGCGCCATTGGCTGGCGGACCGGGCGGGGCAGGGCGCGCTGGGCGCCATGGCCGCCGCCGTCCTGCTCGGACAGCGCCATCGAGCCGGCCCGATCCACGCCGCCTGGAAGGCCGCCATGGCCAGGGGAAGACGATGGAGCCGCTGGCCGCTGGATCTTGTCTGCCTGACGATACAGCAGGAGGCTGTCGGTGGCCCGCAATGCGGGCTGTCCGGACCGAAGATAGAGTGGGCGAACCGGCCGGAGACAGCCGTCGCGGTCCTCGAGTATTGGCTGCTGCAGAGGAGTCTTCCTCCCGTCGAATTCTGGCGGCGGCTGCCGACGCTCATCGAGACCTGCGATCGCCTCGACCGGGAGCGAGAGCGGCGGCTGCAGTGGTTCCAGCGGCTGTTCGATCGCGCGGCGGCGGATTCACCCGCGTTTTTGGGGGCCGGCAAGGAGCGGCCGGTGACGTCCGGGCGCGCCTACCGATCCACATTCATGGGCTGCTGGGAAGAACTGCGACGGAGCACGCCGGCGCCCTTGGGCAAGGTGGACCCCGCCGATTTGTCCGGCATATTGCGCGAGCTGAGATTCTGGCTGGATGGGGAGCTATCGAGCCGGCGCCAGGCGATCGCCGCGGCGGGCGATGAAGCAGCGCAGCGGAGCTATGCACAATGCTCGCTGGAGCAGCAGCGGTCGATCCTCCGGGGCATCGGCGAGCGGCTGAAGGAAACGGCGGATGCCCAGTCGATGGCCGCCGCCCGGGCGCGAGGGTTCAGCCTGGCGGCGCGATTGGCGGCGCTGGTCCGCGACCCCGCGGAGGCGGTGGATCGGCTCTCCGCATGGCTCGAGGCCTGTCGGGAGCACTGGCCGCCCGGGGAGGATGGCGCGGGCGCTTACCGGCAGGGCTTGCTGCTGCTCGGGTGCTGGATGGCCATCGCGCGATGGGATTCCAAACACGTCGAGGGCATGCTCGAGGCGGTCAGCGATGCCGGCCCTCTCCTCCTGCGCCGCCTGACGCCCGATCGGTGCGCTTTTGCCGACGCCGTCCGCGGCCAATGGCCGCAACTGGCCAGCGCCGGCTGGGTGATAGGCCGCCTGGGCGGCCTGCCGGGCGGCATCGCCCAGGAATGGATCTCAGCCCGCTTGCTCACGATCGCGGCGCAGATTGCCGAGCGGCATTCCTCAGGCCTCGCTGAATATGCAGGCTTTTTTGCGGGCGCTGGCCCCGATTGGGACGCGGTTCGAACACGGGGAGTCTGGGCGTGGGTGTTTTCTCTGAAGCGCAGCTCCTTGGCTGGCCGCCTCCTCGAATGGGTGCGGAGGGTGGCGGTCACTCGGGGATGGCCCGTGGCGGCCGGAGTGGATTTTCTCCAGGCACTCTCGGTGTTTGCCGAGGGCGATACGAATGCACTCGATCGGGAGGAGTGGCTGGAGCGGCGGATGCACTGGCTCGAGGCTGTGGCCGACCGCGCGAAACGGTTTCTGGATCGGCTGCCGCCGCAGCCGGCGCGCGAGTGGAATAGCCCGAGCCGTGCCTTCAGCCGCCGAGCCGATCTTGTGCTCGAAGTGGGATGGCAGTGGCGCCGTTGCCATTATGCGGGAGAGGATGCGTTGGTGGAGTGCCTTCTGGCCTGGAGCGATCGCGAGGACGATCGCCTGCGCCAGCGGACGGACTGCGATGCGCCCTGGTTCTATTCCCTCACCAGCAGCCGGGTGGGCTTGTATGCGGACCTGTGCTGCGGCGACCTCGACTGGCTGGCGCGCATTCTCGAACAGCCCCCTCCATCCTGCGAATGGCAGGGGCCGGAAGATCCGCGATTGGCCTGGCAGTATATCGGGAGATTTCCAGAACTGCGTATGTTTGCGCGGAGCCTGATGAACGAGCGGGGCATGTTTGCGCGAGTGGTGATGTGGCTGAGCCGCGTGAGCCTCGCGCTCCGGGTGCGCCTCCATGGGCTTCTGGACCGCCAGCTGGCGCAGTGGCATGAGCCCCGTCCAGTGCATCCCCATCGCTTGCCTCGATTGGCCTCGGAGCCGGCGCGGGCACAGCTGGCGCATCTGGCGGCCTACCGGGCTTTGGCGGGAGAGGCCGAGCCTTGGCCGCAGGTGGTGCAGCGCGAGCTGAACCTTGGCGGGCGATGGGCGGCAGAGCGGGATTATCTGGCCGCCCAGCGGAAACGAGGGGATCTGGACGGCCGGGCGGACGTTCGGAGGCGGCATCTCGATCAGTACCTGGCCAATCCGGCGCGCGTGGCCTGCCGCGTTGCCCAGCGGTTGGAGAGGATTCTGCCCGAGCAGATCCGCCGGGCCCGGTGGCGGGCGCTCGAATGCCTGGTCGATCGCGCGCTGGCATCTCATTGGGAAGGCATCCTCGGCAGGCCAGCCATTCCGTTGAACCCGCCCGACTGGGACAACGCGCTGAGGCTCTACACCGTGGTCCGATACAACCGATCGGCTCTGAAACGGATGCTGCGGCGCCTGGCTGCCGGCGATGCGCTCTGGATCCGGAGCCATCCCGCCAACCAGGCCTTTCTGCGGCAGGTCTCCAAGTGCGGCCTCGATCCAGGGCCGTGGCTCGAGCCTGCCTCCAAAGAGTTCCGCGTCCCCGGCGAAACCTGGATCGTTTCCCTCGAGACCGATCCGCTCCGGGTGCTGCAGATGGGCAATCTCTTCGGAACCTGCTTGAGTGTCGGGGATGCGAACGATTTCGCCACGGTGGCGAATGCTGTCGAACTGAACAAGCGCGTCCTCTACATGCGAAACGGCGCGGGCGCCATCGTGGGGCGCAAGCTGATCGGGTTCGCCCTGACGCGCCGGGCGCAGCAGCCTGCATTGTTGCTCGGGTTTCGATCGTATGGCGCCGGGGATGAGTTCGGCTGGCCGCGGCCCCGATGGAGCTCGCCATGGGTCAAGATCGGTTTCGACATTTTCTGCCGGGAATTGGCCGGGCGGCTGGGGATTGAGCTGGCCTCGGACTCGGAAGAGGACCGGAAGCTGGCGGAGCGGCTGCCGCTGTTCTGCCGGTGGTACAACGACGGGCCCGAACCGTTTGACGGCTGGATTCGCGACTCGACGCTATGGGAGAGCGGACAGGAGGATGCCGGATGCCAGGCGCTGGCCGATTCCATTCGAGGCAAGCTGGCCGAGCCGCCGGGGCCGGCGCCTGCCGCGCGCGAGGTGGTGCGCGCTCTCCTCTGGCTGGGCAATCGGGCCCTTGACGTCCTGCAGGACGCCGGCATCCGGGCTCTATCGGACGAGCAGCGCACGCTGCTGGGGCGGCACACCGGAAGCCCCGCCGTCCGCCAGTGGCTGGAGGAAACCGGATCCTCTCCCCAGCTTCATTTGTCAAATATTTAGATGCGACCCCATTGCCCTTATCGATCGGGCTGGCCAGGCGGCTCGGAGGAGTGTAGGGTGGGCGCCATGATCCGACATCCTCGGTGGCGGGCCTCTGGGCTGGCGTTGTGGGCTGCCGGCGCGCTGGCGTGCGCCGGCGGACAAGAGGCGCCCGTGAAGGCGCCGGCGGAGGTCTTGGGGGCCGCGATCGGGCGATGGATGGCGATCGTCGAGCCGCCCGCCGGCACGGCCCCGCCAGCGGTGTCCGCGACGCTCAAAGTCATCGGCGCAGACGGATTGCCCGAGCAGGCCGTTGGCCAGGAGATCCGGCTCTCCTTTCAGGCGCCGGACCGGATCCGGATCGCGTTCGAGATCGAAGGGCGCCAGCTCGAGATGGGCAGGGCGGGTCAGCAGCTCTGGTGCTACGCGCCCCGGAAGGCGTTCGGCATTGTCGGCTCTGCGGATGTTCCCCGGTTTGCGACGCGGCCCGACAGCGTGGATCGGTCGCCCCTGCCGCCGTTCATGCTGCCGGTGCCTCGGGAGCAGCTGATCCTGCTGCCTTTGCTGATGCAGCTGGATGCGCTGCCGTCGGAGACCGTGGACGGCGCGCGGTGTTTCGGGATGCGGGGCAGGCCGCAACCGCAGGCGATCGAGGCGCTCAAGATCCCGGATGGCGAGCTCCGGATCTGGGTGCGCGAATCGGACTATCTGCCAGCGCGTCTGGATCTGCGCGATGGCCGGGGCCGGCGGCTGGCCTTGGAGTTTCGGGGGATCGAGCTGGCCGAATCCCGGCCGGCGGGTGCGTGGCGGCTCGAGGCGCCGCCGGGCGCCAGGGTCGAGACCGTGGCTCTGGCCCATGTCCGAAGGTTCCTGCCGGCTGCGCTCTCGATTCTGAGCCTGAAGCCGATCCCGGCCCTGGGGCCGGCGACGGGGACGCGCCGCCTGCTGGCCGCCGAGGGCGAGGGGCGCCTCGAAGACCACGATGGCACCAAGGTTCTGTTTCTCAAAGGGACGCCCGAGGAGATGGGGCGCCAGCACGGGGTTCTTTTGCGCCGGGAGGCGCGCAATCTGGTGGACAGGATCCTCTACGGCGTGGGCGTGGGCAGCTCCTTCGAAAAAGGGCGGTGGTTCCTGGGGGAGATCGAGGAGGCGCAGCGACGCCTGGCGCCGTTCCTGGACGAGCGCCACCTGCGCGAGATGGACGCTCTGGCCGATGCCGCGCACCTCGATCGCGAGGAGGTCCGGCTGGCCAACCTGTTCCCCGAGCTCTTCCATTGCAGCGGGTTCGCCCTGTTTGGCCGCGCGACGGCCGGCGGCCGAATGTACCATGGCCGCATCCTCGACTACATGCGGGGGATCGGTCTCGAGCCAAATGCGGTCGTGATCGTGCACCAGCCGGAGGTCGGGCACGCCTGGGTCAACGTCAGCTACGGCGGCTTCGTCGGCTCGGTGACGGCGATGAACGAGCGGCGGATCTCCCTGGGCGAGATGGGCGGGCGCGGCGAGGGCCAATGGGACGGCAAGCCGATGTCCCTGCTGGTGCGCGAGGTGATGGAGAAGGCATCGACGCTGGAGGAAGGGATCGAGATCATGCGGCGAGGGCCGCGCACGTGCGAGTATTACTACGTGATGGCCGACGGCAACTCGAAGCGGGCGGCGGGGATCGCCGCCACGCCGGGCTCGTTCGAGGTGATCGGGCCCGGCCAGGCGCATCCGCGCCTGCCGCACGCCATCGAGGACGCCGTGCTCCTCAGCGCCGGCGACCGATACGAGAAGCTCGTCGAGCGTGTCCGGGAGCGCTACGGCTCGATCGACGCCCAGGCCGCGCTCCGCCTCATGGAGCGACCGGTGGCCATGAAGTCCAATATCCACTCCGCCCTGTTTGCGCCCGAGACGCTCGATCTGTGGGTCGCCAATGCCGACTCGGAAAACGTCGCCAGCCATTGCCGGTTCACCCATTACAACTTGGCCGAGCTGCTCCAGCCCCCTGCCGCTCCGGCCCGATAGAATCGAGCGGTCGACACCCGGCTCGGGGCCCCCTGTGAAATCGGGTTTGAATTTGGCAGCGGTTCGCGCCAACATGCCCGGCCGCTTCGGGTCCGGGAGGCCTGACCCGGGCGGGCATGACCATGAAACGGACGCATCATTGCAACGAACTGCGCATTGTCCATGTCGGGCAGACTGTCACCCTTTGCGGCTGGGTGCACTCGCGGCGCGACCTGGGAGGAGTGATCTTCATCGATATCCGCGACCGCGAGGGGCGGACGCAGAGCGTATTCGACCCGTCGAATCTGGCGGCGGAGGTGTTCGACCGCGCCGCGTCCTTGCGGAGCGAGAGCGTGGTGGCGGTGACGGGCCGGGTGAGGGAGCGTCCGGCGGGGACGGAGAACCTGCGGATTGAGACCGGGCGGGTGGAGGTGGTGGCGGCCGAGCTGGAGGTGCTGAACGAGGCGGCCGTCCTGCCGTTTCCCGTGGACGACCCGGAGGTGGCCAGCAAGGTCAACGAGGAGCTCCGCCTCCAGCATCGCTACCTGGACTTGCGCCGGCCCGAGATGGTTCGGAACCTGCGGCTCCGCAGCAAGCTGGCCATGGCCACGCGCCAGTATTTCGACGGCGAAGGCTTTCTCGAGGTCGAGACGCCCACCCTGTTCAAGTCGACGCCGGAAGGGGCGCGCGAGTTCATCGTGCCGTGCCGTCAGAGCCCGGGCCAGTTCTACGCCCTGCCGCAGTCGCCCCAGCAGTTCAAGCAGATCCTCATGGTGGCCGGGATCGAGCGCTACTATCAGCTGGCCCGATGCTATCGGGACGAGGATCTCCGGGCCGATCGGCAGCCCGAGTTCACCCAGATCGATCTCGAGATGTCGTTCATCGAGCGGGAGGACATCTACCGGCTGATCGAGGGCCTCCTCCAGCGGCTCTGGAAGGCCGCCCTCGGCGTCGATATCCCCACGCCGTTCGCTCGAGTCCCGTTCGCCGAAGTCATGGACCGCTACGGCATCGACAAGCCGGACACGCGGTTCGGGCTGGAGCTGGTGGATCTGACCGAGGAGTTTCGATCCAGCTCGTTCAAGGTGTTCAGCGGGGCGGTGGCGGCGGGCGGGGTCGTGAAGGCGCTCAATGCCAAGGGGCTGGCCGGCGCCACCCAGGGGCAGCTCGAGACCATGACCGAATACGCCAAAAGCTTCGGCGCCAAGGGGCTGGCCTTCATCAAGGTCGAGAACGGCGAGTGGAAGGCGCCGATGGTCAAGTTCTTCAGCGCTGACGAGAAGGCCGCGCTCCAGCAAAAGCTCGGGATCGAGGAGGGGGATCTGATCCTGTTTGCCGCCGGCCCGTGGCTGACGGCGTGCGAGATTCTGGGCAAGATCCGGCTCTACTGTGCCGACGTGCTCAAGGGCCAGGGCAAGCTCGATGTTCCGGCGGGCAAGTTCCACTTCCTTTGGGTGGTGGATTTCCCGCTGCTGAGCTTCGACAAGGAGCAGAACCGGTGGTATTCGAGCCACCATCCGTTCACCGCGCCGGTGGCCGGGGACATCCCGCTGCTGACCAGCGAGCCCCGGAAAGTGCGCGGCCAGCATTACGACATCGTCGTCAACGGCGTCGAGCTCGGGGGCGGCTCGATCCGGATCCACCAGCCCGAGATCCAGAAGCTGATCTTCGAGCAGGTGCTCCAAATCCCGCCGGACATGGTCCAGGCGCGATTTGGCTACATGCTCGATGCGTTCCGGTATGGGGCCCCGCCGCACGGCGGCATCGCATTGGGATTCGACCGGCTGTGCGCGATCCTCTGCGGCAGCCCGAGCATCCGGGATGTGATCGCCTTTCCGAAGACGGCCAAGGGCACGGATCTGATGACGCAGTCGCCGGCCGGTGTGGATCCCCGCCAGTTGCGCGACCTGCATCTCGAGGTGAAGGTGGCGCGGAAAGAACAGTGAGCATGCAAAGCACGTTGGTGATGACCATCATCGGGCCCGATCGTCCGGGGCTGGTCCAGCAGCTGGCGGCTTTGGTGGCCGACCATGGCGGCAACTGGCTCGAGAGCCGGATGGCGCATCTGGGGGGCCAGTTTGCGGGCATTCTGCGCATCCAGTTGCCTGGCGAGCAGCAGGAGCGTCTCCTGCGCGCCCTGGGGCAGATCGAGAACCAGGGTTTGAGCCTGACGGCGCATCCGGACGCCGTGCCGGCGGTGCCCGCCGAACGACCGCGCGCGCGGCTCGAGATCGTTGGCCAGGATCGGCCGGGCATCGTCCGCCAGATCGCTGCTGTGCTGGCCGGCCGGGGGATCAACGTGGAAGAGCTGCACACCCAGTGCGAAAGCGCAGCGATGTCCGGCGAAACCCTGTTTCGGGCCCGGGCGGATCTGGCCATTCCGCCAGGGTGCGACCTGCCCGGTTTGCGTCGAGAGCTGGAGCAAATCGCGGGCGATCTGATGGTGGAATGCAACCTGGCGCTGCCAAGCCAGGAGTAGCGGCTTGGCCAGGCAGCTTCTCCGGCGAGTGGGGCGCCGAGATCAGGCCGGCTGCTGCTGGGTCAGGCAGTGGAGGGTGCCGAACCCCAGGACCAGATCCACGGCGTGGATGCCGACAACGGGCCGGTCGGGGAAGAGCTCCGCCAGCGTGCCCAGGGCGACTCGGTCCTGCGGATCGTTGAACGTGGGCACGATGACGGCGGCGTTGGCGATGTAGAAGTTGGCGTAGCTGGCCGGAAGCCTCTCGCCGTCGAAATAGAGCGGCGCGGGCATCGGCAGCGGAACCACGTCCGGCTTCGAGCCGTCTTCGAGCCGGAGATCCTGGATCCGATCCCAGTTTTCGGCCAGCGGACGGTAATTGGGATCGCGCCGGTTGGTCTCGCGGATCAGGACCACAGTGCGGGGGTTGACGAACCGGCCGATGTCATCGATGTGGCCGTGGGTGTCGTCGCCGACGGGGCCGGCGGCCAGCCAGCAGACGTTGGTCACCCCGAGATAGGCCTCGAGGGCAGCCTCGATCTCGAGCCGTCCCAGCCCGGGGTTCCGGACCTGAACGCGCGGATCGAGATAGCATTCCTCGGTCGTCAGGAGCGTGCCGCGGCCATTGACGTCGATGCCGCCGCCTTCGAGGACGAAATCGCGGCCCTGGTGTCGGGCGTGGAACAAGGGCTTGCGCAGGCGGCGGGCGGCCATGTCGGGAACGCGTCGGTCATGCTGCCAGTCGTCATACTTGGCCCAGGCATTGAAGTGGAAGTGGACGATGCCGGTCTCGGAGCTGCGGCCGCGGCGCCGGCGGACGAAGATCGGGCCGCTGTCGCGCATCCAGCCGCGGTTGGTGGGGCAGATGATGAACTCGACGCGGCCGAGATCGGCGCCGGCTAGCCGGAGGCAGCGCCGGGCCAGAGCCCGCTCCGCGCGATCCGCCACCAGCAGGCGGACGATCTCGCCGGAGGCGATCCGGCGGACCATCTCGCCGTACACCCAGCGGATGGTGTCGAGCTTGCCGGGCCAGTCGGTCGGGTGATGCGGCCAGCCCAGCCACGTGGCCTCGTGCTTCTCCCATTCGGCCGGCATCGAATACCCCGCGTCCGCCGGTGTTTGCAGGTTTAGATCGTTTGCTTTTGACATAATCCAATGGCTGCGACCTTACCTGTTTTTGGTGCGGATGCAACCGGCATCCGCCTCGTCCTTGGCCGCTGCGGCGAAGAGGCAGCCGCCGAGGCGACGGGGATCGCGCGCGGCAGGTCGAAAAAAGGTTTGGCAAGCGGCGGGGCTGACGTATTGTGGGGCCCCAATAGAAAGTCGAACTGAATATTATGCCAAAGGCTACTCAACATCGCCGATATCGGGCGAACGTGTCGGAACTGCCGGACTGGCTCCGGAAGAAGAAGCGGGCCCAGCGGGAGAAATTTCTGTCGGGACAGCGGATCCAGCCGGCCAACATCACGGGGAAGGAATCGGTCGAGCGCCTCGTCGACGAGACGTTTCTGGCCTACAACGCGGCGCGGCTCAAGGAGGGCTGCCAGTTGTTTACGGAGAAGATGCTGGCCCCTGACGTGACCGTGGGAATGACGCTTTCGGGCGCGCTGACGCCAGCCGGGCTGGGCTGCTCGAGCGTGATCCCGCTGATCAAGGCCGGCTTTGTCGACTGGATCGTGGGGACCGGCGCCAACCTCTATCACGACCTCCACTTCGCCCTCAACTACCCGGTCCGGGTCGGCAGCTTCCGCATCGACGACACCGAGCTGCGCAAGAACGACATCGTTCGGATCTATGACGTGCTCCTGGGCTACAGCGATTGCCTGATGGCCACCGACGAGATCCTGCGCGCCATTCTCATCCAGCCCGAGTTCCAGAAGGAGATGGGGACGGCCGAGCTGCACCACCTGCTGGGCAAATACGCCGCGGAGTGGGAGCGCAAGAACAAGCTCAAGGACGTGTCGGTGCTGGCGGCGGCGTATCGGGCTGGGGTGCCGTGCTACACCTCCTCGCCCGGCGACTCGACGATCGGGATGAACGTCGCCGGCGTCGAGCTGCGCGGCAACCGGCTGCGGATCAATCCCTCGATCGACGTGAACGAGACCACGGCGTTCGTGCTGGCGGCCAAGCGCGCGGGCGGCAAGAGCGCCGTCGTCCTCTGGGGCGGGGGCAGCCCGAAGAACTTCATGCTCCAAACGGAGCCGCAGATCCAGGAGGTGCTCCGGATCAAGGAGTTTGGCCAGGATTATTTTCTGCAGGTGACCGACGCGCGGCCCGACACGGGCGGCCTCTCCGGGGCAACCCCCAGCGAAGCCGTCAGCTGGGGCAAGGTGGATCCGAACCGCCTGCCCGATGCCGTCGTGTGCTACACGGACACGACGATCGCGATGCCGATCCTGACCCATTATGCGCTGGCCAAACACAAGCCGCGCGCGCTGAAGCGGCTCTATGACCAGCGCGAGCGGATGACCCGGGCATTGGTCAAGGAGTACTTCCTGCACAATCGGGTCAAGATGATCGACGGATCCGAACCGGTGCTGGAATGATCCGGCGACTGCGCCAACTGGCCCGCCAGGAGGGCACGCCGCTGGTGGTGATCGATCACCAGCGGCTGCGGCATAACTACGCCGAGTTCCGCAAGCATCTCCCGCGCGTCCAGGCCTACTATGCGGTCAAGGCCAACCCGGATCCGGCCATTGTCCGCACGTTCTACCGCGCCGGGGCCAGCTTCGACGTCGCCTCGATGCCGGAGTTCCTGCTGGTCCACGAGAACATCCGGCACCTGCCGGCCAAAGAGCGGCAGGATTTCATCTGGGACAAGATCATCTACGCCAACCCGACCAAGCCGAAGGAGACACTCCAGGAGCTCGATCCCTACAAGCCCCTGGTGACGTTCGACAACCGCAACGAGCTGCTCAAGATCCGCCAGCACGCCCCGCATGCGGGCGTGGTGCTGCGGCTGCGGGTGCCGAACACCGGATCGATGGTCGAGCTGTCGACCAAGTTCGGCTGCGATCCGGGCGAGGCGGTCGATCTCATCGAGGAGTCGTTCCGCATCGGCCTGGTCGTCGAGGGCCTCAGCTTCCATGTCGGCAGCCAGTGCACGAACTTCGAGAACTTCGTGCAGGCGCTGAACATTTCGGCGGCGGTGATGGGCGAGGCGCGCGGCCGCGGACACGAGATCAAGATCCTGGATATCGGCGGCGGCTTCCCGGCCCCCTACAACCGGCACGTCAAGCCGTTCGCCCTCCTGGCCCGCAAGATCAACGCCGAGATCGACCGCCTGTTCCCCCACGACATCGAGATCATTGCCGAGCCCGGCCGGTTCCTGGTGGCGACGGCGGCCTGGTCGGTCGCCCGGATCATCGGCAAGGCCGTCCGCGACGGCAAGACCTGCTACTACATCGACGACGGCGTCTATCACACCTTCTCGGGCATCTTGTTCGATCACTGCCAATACCACCTGAAGGCGTTCAAGAAGGGGGCGACCGAGGTGTGCGCCGTGTTCGGCCAGACGTGCGATGCCCTCGATGTGGTGTCGCTTTCGGAGGAGCTGCCCGACCTCGAGATCGACGACCTCGTCTATGCCGAGAACATCGGCGCCTACAGCAACGCCTCTGCCACCTGGTTCAACGGATTCCCCCCCGCCAAGGTGGTCCATATCCATGCCGCACCGGCGCATGAATCGGGGAACGAGATGCAAGTGGCATGAGCAACGGCCGGTTCCGATGGCGCGAGCGCATGTTTTTCGGAGCGCAGCCAACTGGCATCTGGATGGAGATCGGCGCAGCCAGGTGGGTCTCGATTCAGGTGATGAAGGCAAAACACTCCAACGCTAAACCGCCCGCGAGAAGAGGAGATACGATCACTCTTTGCGGGAGGCACATGGCGAGGGCGTGCGCATGGTCCGCTGCAGCGCAACCGCCAAGGCGGTGAACGCCAGTACAAACATCGCTGCGGGCGGTTCCGGGACCATGTAGGCATCGAACGTGAGACTCTCGGCGTTGAGATCTTTGCCGTAGATGGCCGCGCCTAGCATGGCGACTGAGCCACCCGCCGTCGTCACCGTGACAAACAGGCGCCCCTTGTTTGCGTCACTCTGATTCTCGACAGACAGCGTGTATTTGCCGAGGCCATCCCAACTTACCGAGTACTGCAGCGTGTCTCCCGACCAGTCTTCTCCGCCCACGTACTCGTAATTAGCGCCACCATCGGTGGAGTACCCGATGCCCTTTTGATAAGGACTGGTACTGATGCTGTACCCGAAGCGCAATAACTCGAACTGGTCGAATGGACCGTTGCGGAGCGACTTCTCGGACTTGAGGTTGAAGCCGGAGAACCCGGAATTGGCCTCATTGTAGAGATTGTGAGCGGCAAGAAAGGTCCATGTTCCTGCGGACACAGGACTCACCAGGCCCCGGCCCACTGCGTACGTGCCGTTCATACCCCACGAGTAGTCACCATCCAGCGGTTGCTCGGGGTGAGAGGCCTGCTGGACGAAGTAAGACCCGCCAGCCGCCGTCGGGCCCGGATTGAGCATCAGCCACGCCTCGAATCCATCACCCCCATTCAGGCCATCGAATTGCTCCGCCGTCCGATAGAGGTCCTCGTCGGCGTTGTCCCAGCAGAACAGTTGGGCGAGGCAGGAATCGGGGTGGACGAGCAGTGCCGCAGCGATGATCCATGCGGCGTGAGGACGTGTTCTCATTCAGCGATCAAGTGGTAGAAGCACATGGGCTCCTGGAGGGGCACGTAAAGGGACATCCAGTTGCCGGGTCCCTCGACCGGTACGGTCTGAAACGCGCCGGCGTCGCTGAGTGAGAACGCGCACGGTTGCCATGCGGACTCGCTCAGGCCGGTGGCGCACCGCACGCTGTACGTTATCCCGGGCACACTCAGGAAGGTGAGGCGGAGACGGCCATTCGCGGCGGGGATCAACTCTTCGATCAACAGCGCATCGTAGTCTAGAAAGGCGAATGTGCCGGCCTGGTATTCCTGGCGGTTGGACATGTGGTCCCCGTCGAAGTCGTCATCGCCATTCACTTCCCAGAGGTTGTGCAGAGCCCCGTTCGACCAGGCGATGATCTCCCACTCCCAGAGGTCGGACAGTCCGTCGCCATCGGTGTCCTGACCAGCGGTGACGTTGAGGAGCAACAGGTCGCCCGGCAAGCCTACGGGCGGCACCAGTTGGCTCTCCATGATCGTTTTCACGCCGTCCTTATCGCGGACGACGATCGAGACGGAATCACCCGTGCGCACGGCGCGCGGCGAGTAAGGCTTGGCTCCGCGGCCGTCGTCCAGGTGGACGTATAGAGCGAAGTTCACTCCGGGCGCAAGCGAGCCGTTGATCGTCTGCCGCGCGATCTCACTGGTCCCGTGGAAAAGGATAACGTCGGCGCCAGCACGGTAAGGGAGACCGTAGCCGTCGAGCGCCTGGCCGTAAATAATACACATGGGTTGGGGCAATCCAGCGCGGCATGGCGGCGCGAGGAAGGCAAGGCCCAAGCCCAGCACCGAGAGTGTGGCATTGAGAAAGCAGTCTTTCATATCAGTCTCCTCCGATCGAGTAAGTCTGGAAGAAAACCAGGATGTCCACCACGCCCAGGCCGTCGCGGCCGCCATCCACCGCTGCTCCGTGGATGAAGCGTTCGACACCCTCGTTGGGGTCGGCGAGCAATGTTCGGCCCGGGATGATCAACAGCCACCGGGTATTCCAGACCGAGCGACCGACCAACCGCCCGTTGCTGTGCGTTTCGGCCTCATCAAACTGACCGCGGTCATGATAGGCGCGGAAGGAGGCAAAGCGGCGAATCTGGCCCAGCGGTTCGCGCAACGAGTCGATCACCGGAATCCAGTCCTGGTCGTCCAGGTCGGCCGCGCCGACGTTGTACGGCAGGGGCATCGCTTGGTTGAGGACCGTCCAATGACGCAGCGCTCCCGGGCCGCCCGTGGGCGAACGCAACACGTCTTCGCCGACAGGGACGAGATAGACGCGCGGCTCGTTCGCCAGACCGGCGCCGGTGACGTTCGTGTTGAAAGTGACATTGTAGCCCTTGAACCAGACCCCGGCGGAGCGAATCTTGGTGGCGAAATGGCTGGGGTCGTAAGCGTTGTCGCCGCCCGCCAAGTCCAACCCGAAGTAGTTCTTGCCGGCAATGACAAAGGTCGGGAACTCGATGGCGATGCCCGGTTCGGCGTTGGTGGTATCGGCAAACGGCCGGCAATAGCGCCGAAACTCGGGGAGCTGACGCAGGTCAGCCACTTTGCAGTTCTCGAGCGCCAGGGACCAGACCGGATTGTTACTGGACGAGAGCGAAATGCGGAACAACTCGGTCCGCAATGAGAACCGACTGGTTTCGTTGTCTGGGTTGTTGAAGCCGAACCGGCCTTTCACGACGTCCCAATCCGCTTTCATGCGGGCCAGGACGTCGGCCAGACCGGGTTCGCCGACGGCGCCGCCGACCATCGGTGTGCCCAGCCAGACATAGAACCGCCCGGGCAGACGCGCTCGAACGACGTCCTCGAGGAACCACGCGCCGGGAGTCCGGTCGGTGTCGGAATAAAGCAAGCCGGTCTCGTAATCGTAGGCCTTGGCGGCAAGATAAGTGTAACGTGCGGCAAGATCGAATGTGCTCTGGTACCGGCGCAAGGCGTCATCACGGAAGATGCGGAACGAGAGATCGGCATAGCGTTGCGACTGGATGCGCTGGGCCGCGCGGACGCGAACCTGGCTGCGTTCGGTGAGCAATCGTTGGCCTTCCGCCAGGAGCTTCTCGACGCGCTGATCGCTTTGGGACAGGGCCTCGACCTGGGCGAACAACTCCGCTCGTTTGACATACTGATTTTTGAGTTTGTCCATGGTTTCGGCCGTATTGAAGCGCAGGAGATCGTAGTACTCGTCGCTCTTGAGGAGCATTTCGAGGTCAACCTCCTCCTTCGCCTGTTCGGCCTCCATCTGGTCGGCGGCGATCTCGACGGCGGCCTCGCTCAGGATGGTGCCCCAATACGCGAGTCGAATCGGCAACTCGACCGCCGGCTTGGTCATCCACATGATGGTCGTGATCGGGAAGGGCGGGGCGGCGCCGGTGGTGGTGAAGGGCATATACTCGGCGCCGGTTTCGCCGATGCTCTTCGCAAACTCGGCCACGAGTTTGGACGCGGTGGCGCCCGCCTTCAATCCCGCCACGATCTTGAGGGTCTTTTTCTTGGCTTCGAGGGTCTCGTCATCTTCCTTCCATTCGTTCGGGTAGCGCTCGTAGTCGGCCAGTCGGTGTTCGATGTCGGTCTCAAGTGCGGTCAGGGCCTGATCGTAATCGTTCATCTTGGCTTCGAGCGCATACCAAGTCTGTACGTAATCGGAAAGCGCGAGTTGGAGTTCGCCCAGGGCGGGCCGGCGTCCGGCCCAGTCGGATGGCTTCACCTGGAGCCCATTGTCGGCCACGTAGACAGTGACGGTTCCCACCACCTGATTCGTCGTTTGGGTGTCCGCGAACAGTTCCTGATAGTCATCGTACTCGTGGCCTTCAAACTGACTGCCTGGAACAAACACCAGGTTGCGAACCTCGACCTCCATCGGTTCCGCATCCGTCGGGGCGTTGACGAGCAGATTCTCCAGGTCGAGGATGCGCCAGTTAATGAGGTCCGGGCCATCATATCCTTGGGGGTAGGTCTTCCCCGCGCCGATGTCGTCCGGATACGGATAGCCGTAGAGCTCGATGAGGCGGTTGTGGTAGTCGATCTCGTTTTGGGCCAGCGCCTCTTCGAGGTCGTAGAGCGAATCGGACTGGGCGCGGAGTTCTCGCATGGTGTTGCGGGCGTGATCGAAGGCGACACAGGCGTTGTAAAGCGCCTGGAGCGCGCGGCTGTACATCTGCTCGAAGTGCGTCTGGCCTGCGTCAATGGCCGCGGGGTCGATGTCGAACGGAACCACGTTGCGGGCCAAGCCGAGCGGATTGAGGCCGCCGTTGGCGCTGTCGACCTGGTTCTGGATCTCGCGGAAGTTCGAGGCGATCTCTTTGAGTTCCGGCGTCGAGGCGCGGTCGATCTTCTGGATGCCTTCCGGCGATTGACTCCTTGTGCCGCCGATCTGAATCACGTTGGTGAGATGATCGAGCAGGAGCGAGTTGGCCACGGCCCAATCAAAGTAAGCGGCCTGGCCGGCGCGGCTCGCCCAGTCGCCCAGGCCCCAGGCGCGCGCGGTATCGCTGTCATGGTAGGCGGGCCAGCGCCCGTTCGGGTCTTCGGAATAGGTCTGGCGGAACGTCTCTTTCACAACCTCGGCGCCCGTGCGCGCGCGGGCGGCGGCGGTCTCAGCAAACTTCTGTTCGTCGAGATAATCCACGCTGACGGGGGCGTTGCCGAGGAGGGTGGCCTCGGGTTCGGTATGCCAGCGGAAGTTCGGGTAGGAGAGCAGGTCGTAGTAGGGGCTGATCGCACTCAGGTAATGGCCCCAGGCATCGCCATGACCCTGCGGGTAGAGGCGTTTGGCGTCCTCGGCCAGGATTGCGCCGACGGCGTTGGTCGGCGTGCCGCGGAGGTTGTAGTTATAGGCGTAAGCTGGTTCGCCGCCGTTAATGCCCTGGGTGAAGTTCCATATCAGGCGGTTGTAGATCGGCGAGGTCTCGACCGAGGGCTCGAGCGTGGCATCCCGTCCGCGAAGCAAGGCCAACTCTTCTTCGAGCAGGTTGGGCACCTGGTTCATGAAGGGGAAGATCGACGTAGCTTCGGCGCCATGCTCGTCTTGGGCCAGCGAGATGGGGAAGGCGATCGTCGGGTCCTGCGCGTCGGCGTAGGCCTCGTTGCCCAAGAGCATGTAGAGGTCATGCAGGCGGGTCGCCGCGAAGAGCAGGGTCTGGTTCAGGTTGTCGTCGGAGGTGCCGGACGCGAAGCCGAAGGCTTTGGCGCGATTGAAGATGGTCTGATAGGTGGCGATCAGCCCGCTGCTGCTGGCGGCGTTCAGGTTGAGGGCCACGTCGCCTTCATACGGTCCTCCGGCCTGGCTGATCATGCTCACGCGCGTGTCGACTGTATTCTCCACCATGTTAGTGAAGATTTGGACGAAAGGATTGATCCCGGTCATGGCGCGTTTGACCCAGCCGGGGGCGAGGTTGTAGGACCATTCGCTCCAGTTAGCGCCCGTCGGGCCGGTGGGCGCCACCGGGCGGTAGCGGGCGGCGAAGTAATGATCGGTCAGGGTGAAATCGCTGGCTCCCGTGAGGGTGACTTCATTCGCGGCGGAGGCGGTCCCCGAGCCGTATGTGGACCAGTTGCTTCCCTCGAAATCCTCGTCTGGAATCAGGCCGCCGATGGGGTTGGTCCAGCGCCATTCGAACTCGGCTTCTTCAATCTGCCCGGCCAGGTCGGCACTGTAGCGCAACGAGAGTTGCTCGGCCAGGGCATCGTCGGGGTAGATGACCTCGAGCTCGCCCGAGTAGAGTTTGGGGACCACCTTGATCACGCTGAGGCTGACCGGCTGCGCGGAAGGCACCTGGTGGCGGTTGGTGCTGTTGTTGAAGGCGAGCGTGACGTAGCCCACGCCATTGGTAAGGCGGGCCCCGAGGGCTGCCTTGACATAGGGGACGTTCTGCTCGAGCAGCAACAAATCGGCGGGGAGGTCGGCGATCGCTGTATTCCAGGCGCTGCGTGGGCTGGTGTCCAACACGGCAGCCATCTGAGCGGCCGCCTGTTTCTCGAAAGCCTCGAGTAGGTTGAGCAGCAGGTAGCCCGTGCCGGTGAGGGTCTCGATCCTTTGACCCCGCAACACGAGCTGGCCCCGATCGGGATCGTAAAAGAGCCGCGGATAGAGCGATGGGGGGAGGTCTGGAAAACGGTAAATTTTGCTGGTGAGTTCCTGCCGTGCGAGTTCGCTACTGACCATTTCCTTGACCACGCTGTAATCGAGGCCCACCGCACGATCGGCTATCGGGTCAAACAACGTCACGCTCGGGCGCCCGTTCGTGCGCATGGATTGGTCGTACTCGATGTCCACGCTGAGTTGATTCCAGATGTCCGGCAGGCCATGAGTGGGCAGAGTGAGCGTCTGGCCGATGTACAACTCCGGCGGGTTGTCCGGCCAGACGACGCGATAGGTGACCGGCACCGGCGTGCCCGTGGTGCCGCCGTTGAAGGACGGGTTGGGCAGCAAGGGCAACTCCTGGCCAATTGCAGGTTGCTCTTCAGCCGACAGACTGGGGAAGCAGAATGTGGGCTGCATCTGGTAATAGTATTGCATCACGGCATTGGCGGCGTTGCCATCGTCGCCCGCCGACACCGCCCACCAGTTGAGTTTGCGATCGCGCCAGGCAGGCGGTTTGTTCGTGGAGTCCGTTAGGGCGCAAAGAGGCATTGCGCTCAAGGGCATGATCGGTGTGATGGCATTGCCGGCGATGGCCTTGCGATCGAACGTGTAGAACTCGTTGGTGGCCATTACAGTGAACACCTTCATGCCGGGCCGGGCCGTAGCCGGGTCGAGATAGTCTACCAGGACATACGGCTCCGACGAACCGGCGGTGTTGAGATCGTTGCGCAGGGCATAGGCCACGCCGCTCAGGAACAGGGCATGCTCTTCGTTGGGATTGTAGCCGGCCAATGCGGGGTCGTTCTGGAAGTAGACCGATGACGAGCCAAGGACGAGCGGACCAGCCTCGAGGATCGGATGGCCGGGCGTGGTCCAAACGGCGTCATAGATCGCGCCGTGCAAGCGATAGGGCCCGGCGTCGCGCAGTTCGTATGGGCTATCACCCCGCCTGAACGGATAGTACACCACCAGACCGGGCTCATCGCCCGCCAGTGGCGTGCGCCAAGTGGCTGCGATCTCTTGGGCGGTTCTTGCCTTGTTCCAGATGCGCACCTCGCCGATCGAACCCACAATGCTGGGCGCCACGCTGGTGCCGCGGCCGATATACAAGTCGGAAGTGAGGTCGCTCCTGATTTGCCAACCGCCAATCCCAGTATTGCCGACGCGCTGGCCATTGAGATAAATAGTCAGATTGCCACCGCCTATCGCACAGCAGACATGCACCCACTGGTTCGTTGGAACCGAACCACCTACGGCGGAAAAGTACCGCCCGTCCGGAACGTTGAAATACCCGGTCACAGTTCCGCCGGAGACGGCGAGGTAGAACTGACCGCTCCGCTGAAGGACAAACTGGGAGGCGCCCGGATTGGCCAGCTTCACCCATGCCTCGAAAGTCAACGCCAGAGGCGAGTTCATGACCTCGTTGTAGCGCGTGATCACGCAGCTGGTGTTGGCGCCGTTGAAGGAGAGGGCCTCATCGGCGGCAGTGAGCGAGTTGCCGCTGCTGCCCAGGTCGCTGGCGATCACGATCTCGGGCGGGTCTGTCGGCCAGATGTTGTTGTAGCGTTGGACTCGCGAGGGGTAATACACAGCCGGCATGTTCACCTGGCGACTGCGGCTGGCCCACCAGACTTCGAGCAGGCCGGTGTTCACGGCAAATACGTACGATGCCGAGTCCGGCGCCGTTTCGGTCGGATAGTCGTAGCGGTTGATGTTGTAGCGGTTGCCGGCCGCCACGTAAATGTAGCCGGGGAAATCAGCCCAATAGGCGCCGATGGGGATGACTCGGCTGGACCAGATCGGGCGGTTGATCGCCGTGCCATCGTGGCCGCCGGCTCGGTCATGAACGACATCACCCTCCCCCTCGTTCAGGGGAAAGTCGGCGACCAGGTTGGCCGCCGTGTCCGCTGCCACGAGAAAGCAGTTGCTGCGCACCTGGTCGCTCGTGAGCATCGTGTTCCACACCCGCACGTGGCTGAGTTTGCCCTGATAGAACTTGTTGGGCGTCGCCACCGACTGGGCGCCCAAGAGGGTCTGCTTCGTGCCGTCTGCGCTGACGCGATGGAACATGTTGGTTTCCCAGGAGAAATTGTCGAGATAAAGGCGCATCGTGCCAGCGGTGTCGGTGCCTCCGGTGTAGCTGACGGCGACATGGTGCCAACGGTTCGATTGCACGGGGGCGTTGGTGGTGATCGCTCGGGACCAACTGGCGGCGATCTTGTTCCACGCCTCCACCTTCACCTGGCCGTTGGTCGTCAAGGCCAAGTTGAACGTGGTGGCGGGAACTCCTTCCGAATAGAGCACTTGGTCGCCAAAGCGATCGGCTCGGAACCAGAGCGCCACGGTCCAGTTGGTGAGTGCATTCAGGAATCCCTGGTTGACCGTCACGTAGTCGTTCACGCCGTCGAACCGCAGTGCGTGGGCGGTGACATCCCGGGGCGTGAGCTCCTCGCCGATGGGCCAGTCCACCGGGTCCAGATCGAAAGCGATTTCATTGGTGTGGCTTAAGCTCTGAACCACCTCGAACCAAATATCGTCGTGGGTAGTGTACTTGAGCAGGCAGAGGCCAGGCTCGGTCGCCGTGAACGACCGGCCACTGGCGGAGATGCTGGCATGCAGTTGCGGCTCCATGTCTTCCATTAGCTCCGCCGTCAGAGCTGGTGGAATCAGCACCGGCGCGGTGTCGTTGGGTGGATCATCACCCAGAGCGTAGCGCTGCGGGTACAGGGGCCAGTCGCAGGAATACCAGTCCACCTCGTAAGGCCATAGGACACCCATGCGGCCCTTGTGCTGCCAGTAGATTTCGAGCGTCCACGGCTCGCTCCAGGTGCGTTTGATAGCGAACACCCAGTTGTCTTTGGGCCCGGTCTGGTCGTGTTGGTAGGCGGTCCCTTCGGTGATGCCGTGAGTGACATTGGGGATCAGGCCGTTGATGCCATCGAGATTGGCCCAATACGTATCGATGGGTTTGAGCCGGGCCCCGACGCTGGCCTCGACCAATTGGAGGTTCGGTTCGAGGACCTCGACCACTTCAATGCCGTCCGGCTGGACCTGCTGTCTGTAACTGCCCTCCTGGTAATACTCGATGACGAAAAGGCCGGAGACGCTCTTGGCGCAAAGCTGCTTCGAGTCGTCCAGCCAGACCCCCGAGATGAAGTTGGTGCTCGAGATGATGATACCGCCGTTGGTGACGGTGGTCACTTGCGCGACGGGCGCCGTGACTGAGGCATTGTAATGGATGATCGGGAAAAGGCCGCTCATGTTGACTTTCGGCGCGTCGTAGGGCTTCTCGGTCCAAAAGAGGCGGGCGGGGCGTTTGACCGGGACCGCACTGACGTTGAGGATTTGGCGGTAGGTGGTCTGGTTGGTCATATTCCAAACGATGGCCAGGTTGTTGGCTTGAGCAGCGATGATCTGCCCCGTCGAAGGCACCCAAAACGCGGCTCCCTTAGGCTCGGCGCATTCGTAGTATGCCGCCGCATTGTCGCCCCATTTCACGGCGACGAAATTGGCCGGTGGCAGGTTCGTGAGGGCTCCGGGCGGCGGGCTGATGCAATCCCCGATCGCCAAATCGGCCTGCACGCTCTCGATCGGTTGCCCGAATGCGGACCAATCGAGGCCGTAGGCGCCGCCGACCGGTCGAACGCTGTTCGTGTCGCCAAGCACATGCCCGCAGAAGAAAAGGGTCGAGGCGTTTGTGCCAAAGTAATCCTTACAGGCGCCGCCGGGCGGCCCCGGAGAAAACGAATAGTTCTGGTAGCTGGTCTGGAGGTAATAGTCCGCGGCTCGCGCCAACCGTGCGGAATAGCCCCCGAGCGCGAGACACAGCGCCAGGAAAACGAGCTTGGCAGGACGCGTGTGCTCAATGGCTCTGAACAGGTCGTGCCCCGGGTTTATGGTCCCGCCTTCAGGCGGCCAGTTCCACCAGCGGCGCCGAGCGAGTGCAGGTTTCATGAGTTGAGGAATCTGGGATTTGAACTCCGTTGTCGTTCCGATCCATTTGGACGAATGCCTCCCCGGATGGCTGGTCTGTCATTCCCGGCCAGGAATTCATTGAGCGACTAGGGATTCTCGATTGGCAAGTTATATAGAGTCGGCCGGTCGTCGGAAGTGAGTTCCTTGCGGATGAACATCACGTCCACGTAAATGTCCTTCAGTGGGTCCGAGTGATGGCGCACGGTATACAAAATCCGCCAAGTCGAGCCGCCGCTCCCGTTCGGATACATCATCATCTGCAGCAACAGGCCGGTGCCGCCCTCGTTGTAATCCCCCGTACAGTTGAATCCGACGAACACCGCCGACCAGGTGGTGGTGGACCAGCCCGTGTTGTACCACTTGGCCTCAGCGCCGCTGGGCTGGTCGGCGAGGTGGAAGCGGCGGATAACGATCGGCGCGTCGCTGCCAAAGCGCACGTTTCCACTGATCTTGACGCCGCCCTGTGCGTTGAGTGTGCTACTGGCAGTCACCTGACCGCTGACGCTCAAATTGCCGGTTATGTTCGGGTTGCCAGTCACGACCGGGCTGCCGGTTACGACCGGATTGCCCGTCAGTTTGAATGTGCCAGACACGGTGGTGTCGCCTCCGACAGTAAGGGTGCCATTGGTAATGGTTAGGCTGCCGTTGAGGGTCTGTGCGGTCTGCTTGACCTTCAGGAAATCGCTCGTGGCCAAGTTATCGAACTTCGTGGCGTTGCCTGCAGTCAGCGCCGAGCTGGCGCTGGCCGCTTGGGCGGCGTTGTCGGCTGAAACCGCATGGCCCGCCGACGTCGCCTCGTGAGCGTGAATGGCAAACGGAGCCGTCGCCAGCTTCTGGCGCGGGGTGATCTCGACGGGTGAGCCGACCACGCCATTGGGATTGCGCATGATCGTCAGCCCCAGATAACGATCCGGCTCGGCGAACGCATCGAGGATACTGTTCACCGTGGGGCTGCCCGGCACGCTGCCGTCGTCGGTCAGCAACACGTTGAACATGCCGTTGGTGACCACGTGCAGGGGGAAGACGCGACCCCAGATGTAATTGGCGCTCTCGCTCCTCGTCGGATCGTTCCAGATGCGGAATTGGATTTCGTAGTACCCGTTCTTGACGGCATTACCCAGGTTGTCGGTGAGTTTACCCTGGTAATTGACGGCGGCTGGCACACTTTGGCTGGCCAGGAGCGGAGCTCCCGCCACCAGTAAAGCCAGGGCAAGCCCGGCCGCCCAGGGCGTGTGGACGCGACTCGGAGGGCGGGTGATTGGACGGGTTCGGATTTCGGATTTCGGATGTTGATGTGCCGTCATGGTGTCGTGCCTCGTAGTTGGTTGATCTGGCTGATGCGCTGGAGCGAGAAAAGCCCCTGCACTAAAACCGGCTGGAACCGCAACCCGGAAAGCGTCTCCCGATAGGTCCCGCTCTTGAAGTCCACACCGTAATACGGGTTGGCCGGGTTGTTCGTAACGGGATTGAAGGTCAGGGTGATTTTCCGGACAATGGTCCGGGTTTCCACCGCGTAGGGGTAAGGCTCGAAGTCCCAATTCTTGTTGTCGTGCATTGGGTGATAGCGATGGAGGAAAGGATTGGTGGGATCGTCGAACGAGTTGGTGATGGTGCCGGCGAGCGCGTTGGTGAGACCGCCCGTCAAACCAACGGGCGCCATGATCGGGAAGACGACCGAATCGATCCGCTTGACATCCGTCGCTTCCAGCGGCAGGGCCCGCTCATCAGCGTAGAGTGCGTAGGTGCCGTTGGTGTGCGGCGCGGTGGTCAACGTCGGATCCCAGGCCAGTGCGACCTGTTGCAGCAAGTTCGGCCGGCCGTAGCCGTCAACGTGCATCAGGAGGCGGAACGAGAGGGGCGCGGGCGTGCTCACCAGATTCGTGTCCGTGTAGGCCGGCGCATTCACCTGATCCAACGTCACCGAGCCGACCCAAAGACCCTCGTCCTCATGGTGCGCGTCTCCAGGATCGCCGGTGCTTGTCAAAACGGCGCGCCCCGCCTGCGGTTGGCGCACCTCGACCGGGGCGCGGATCAGCAGCGACTCCGCGCCGTCGGTCATCTCAAGAATGCTCTGGTAGGAGGCGCCGTTGGTGCCCTGGGGCACGTACGGCGCTAGGTCGCGGCGACGCACGCCCAACCATAAGCGCCACTGCTCGCCCGGCGCCAATGTGTGCGACAGACCGGCGTCGGCGAGGTTGCTCCACTCCCATCGGTTACTGGCATTTTTGGCCAGGTAAGAGAGGGGTGCCGGGCCCGCCAGTTCCGGGAAACCACCGGTTGGAGGCGGGCTTTCCGAGGCCCGCTGCCGCATGCAGACGGTGAACGCGTCGGTCGGATGCGTGTTCTTCATGATCAGTTCCTGGCGCGTCAGCAGAACGCCGAAATCCACCCTCCCGCCAGTTCCGGCAGTGATGCGCAGCGCCGAGATATCCGTCGGCGTGCGGGCGCAACCCACCCAGTAAGCCCTGCCTCGCTCGATGCGATCGCGGGCGGGTTGGACAATGCGCCGGCCGGCTCCGCTGGCGTCCAGGCTATACAACTCGTTGGCGTAGCCTTTGGAAGTGTCCACCTCAGGCGTGAACTTGAAGAACTCGGCGAAAGTTGGCGGATGGTTGGTATGGACGGGAAAACCAACCAGGTTGAGGCCGTGCGGGTACCACTCTTGCCGCGCCAGGATAACGCGCCCCTTGAGCGCCAGAGTGAACGGTGCAGCGTTTGGCGCAACCTTGATAAGGTACGCTTGGTTGCCTTGCAGCGCGCCCAGCCGGCTCAGGAAGGAGCGTGGATTGGACGGTGGCAGCCAGACCAGCCAATCCGGATCCTCCGGCAATAGCATGTTCGGGTCCACCGTGAACTGGATCGTCGAGAAGCGTCGATTCCATTTCCAGACGCTTTGGACCGGTTGCCCGGCGAACACCCGCGCGCAGTCGCCCGGTTCCGGGCTGACCTCGAAGTGGACGGCATTCCAGCCGGGCTGGAGCACAACTCGCTGGGTGAGCCATTGGCCCAGAGCGTTCGGCATCGTGAGGAACAGGACCAGTGCGAGGAGGCGGAGCATGGAATTCTGCATGGGGGAAACCTTGCGGGCCATGTGGCAGCCATTAGCCCAAAACTGAGTCGCGAATAGCATATTCCACGGACTTTTCCGTTAAAGCGCGTCAAGAAAAACCCGTCCCTTCAATAAACATCTGAAGTCTGACTAACACCTTATAAGGAAACGAGCGAGCGAGTCAAGAAAATAACGGTCCACGCATTCACCCCGGTAACAGCTTTGGCGCACGGCGTCCCCGTGGGCGGTGCGGTTGGTACGGTTCTGAAAATCCGGATTGGGACGGTGGCGGTTGGCCGAGCGCGGTCCGGTAGCGCAGACGGAGGTAGGGACGGCGTTGCCCAGACTGCCTTCGTCGGTGTTGTCTCCAGGAAAACCGAACGTCTGGCGGTTGAGGGCTTCTGTCGGTTAGGGATCGATCATGGATCTAAAGTTTGGAGTCCGCGGTTTTACGGCAGGGGCGTACAGTTCGACTTCCCAGATGCGGGCGATGTCATCCTGGGTGGCGGTGATGGCGAGTCGGATCCGGGAGGCATGGACGGCGTCGAATGTTCCGGACCAGGCGGGGAGGGTGTTATCGAGGATCGTTGCGCCGGGGATGTCCTTCCACGCGGCACCGTCATGCCATTGGAATCGGAAATCCCGGATGGGGGCCTGGACGGCGCCATTCGAGGAATAGCCGGAGAGGATGCGGGCAGCGCCGAGGCGGACGGGGGCGGTCCAGATGAACTCGACATAATGAGGCAGCGGGCCGCGATGGATCCATCGGGTCGTGTTGTCTTCCATGCGGCTGAGGCCATCGACGAGAAGGCGTGCGGCCTGGGCGTCGGTGGTCGGAGCGCCGGGGATGCTCACGCGGGCGGTGCGGGCCAGGTTGGGACCCGCATCTTCGAGCCATGCGGGCGCGGCGAGGGGCAGCGGGCGCGGCGGGGTGGCGGATTGGGCGGTGCGGCGTCCCTGGTTGATGTAAGGGATTTGGCGTCCCTGGAGTTTGCCGGCGCCGCGCCGCATGAGGTCCTGCAATTCGGAAAGATGTTTTTCGTAGATCGCGCGCGGAGTGGCGGAATATTTCCGGCAGAGGCTGGCGGCCATGCCGATGATTTCGCCCTCGGCGCCGCAGGTGCGCATGACACGGACGGCGCCGAGCGCTTCGTGGGCGACGCTGATGTTGCGTCCGGCCATGAAGAGGTTGGGGATGTTGCGCGAGTAGAGGCAGCGATAGGGGATCCAGTAGGGCCGGCCGGCGCGGTGGGCGGGGTATTGGCCGAAGTCGGCTCGGGCGATGAACGCATCGCCCTCGAATCCCTTCTCGTATCGGGGATCGGGCGAGTGGATGTCGTTGCTCCAGCCGGTCGGGGCAGCGGGATCGGGGAACTGGCGGTCGCTCTGGAGGTCATCAAGCGTGAGGATCACATCGCCCATGAGGCGGCGGGATTCGCGTTTGCCGAGGATGTGGGCGGACCAGTTCAGGATGTAGTTGGGCAGGACCTTGTCGACGTTCTTGATCACATCCCAGGCGCCGTACATCGCGCGAAAATTCCAGTCCCGGATCAGCTCCATCTCCTGGATGGGGTCCCGGTCGAAACCGCTTTCCCAGTACCATCCGCCGAGCTGGTTCGGATTGGGGTTTGTCGGGCTGCGGCCGGGAAAGGGTTTGTCCGAAAGATCCAGCGCCCACGGGCAGCGCGGGAAGGGGATGGGCTGGGTGGAGACGGCGCCGGCGGCATCCCGGGCTTCGCAGACGTTCCAGAGGTTGCACGGTCCCATGTGGCCCTTCGGTTCCATGTCGAGATCGGCGCCGGCCAGGGCGCCGACCGAGGCGTCGCCGGTGCAGTCTGCAAACCATCGCCCGCCGATCCGGAGGCGCTTTCCGCTGGCGATCGACTGGGCGATCACGGCCACGATGCGGCGGTTGGCCATCTCGACGCCGTTGACGCGGTGTTCGAGCAGGAGGGTGATATTGGGTTCAGCGCGCGCGACAGCGAGCTTCTTTTCGTCTTCGTACAGATCTGCTGTATTTGCGGGGCCGTAATGGGCGCGGCGCTCCTGCTCGAGTTCGGCCACGATGTCTCCGATTCTCGGCCAGGGCTCGTCGTTGCGGGCGCCCTGGAGCCAGACGCGGACCTCGGAGCTGTTGTTGCCGCCGAGCACCGGCCGGTCTTGGACCAGCGCCACCTTCAGCCCCAGCCGCGCCGCTGCCAGCGCCGCACACGTCCCCGCAATCCCGCCGCCCGTGACCACAAAATCATACTCTCCCGCCCGCTCCGGTTCCTCCGGCAGGCCCAGGCATGCCCGGCGAAAGACGGCCATCGCCGGATCCCGATTCGGCGGGGTGAAGTCCGGGTCCCGCGACAGCAGCACGGCGTCGCACCGCCCTTCGAACCCCGTGAGATCGTGCAATGCGAGGGAGGCTTTGCCTGCGGGCAGATCGATGAGCCCGCCGTCCTGCCAGTGCCAGTCAGCGCCGGAGGCGCCGAAGACGGCCTCGAGCGGACGGCCGCGGACAACCACCTGGAAGCGCCCTGGTGCGCCCTGGGCATTCCAAGGTGCAACCCAGTCCTTGGTCCGCACCCAAACCCGATACCGGCCGGCTGCGGGGATCGAGAGATCGGTGGTTGCGTCGGCGACCGGGCGCCCCAGGCCGTGCGCCAGAAGATACGGCGAGCCCATGATGTCCATGAACTGCTGGTCGACAACCCACCCGCCGCGTCGGTCAAAACCTTCGGCTTCGGCCAGGATCAGGCCGGATTGAGCCTCGGCGGCGGCAAGCGGCTGCATGCCGAGGCCGATCATCCCGGCCAGCCAAACCAGCCGCGGTGCGATCGGCTGCCACAAGCGAACGCGAAGGGGTAAGCGCATAGGTTCCAGGATAGCGGCTCGAGGCCGCGCGGGGAAGGCAAATGCGATCCAAGGCTTGTCGGGAGGGGGGTTTTCGCCCATGGTGCGGGCATGGGCAACACCTTTGGGCATTTGTTTCGCGTGACAACCTGGGGGGAGTCGCACGGCGGCGGGGTGGGCGCAATTGTCGACGGATGCCCGCCCCGGCTCGAGCTTGCCGAGCCGGACATCCAGCCTGACCTGGACCGGCGCCGCCCGGGCCAGTCGCCCATCGTCTCGCCCCGCAAGGAATCGGACGCCGTCCAGATACTGTCGGGGACGTTCGAGGGCAAGACCCTGGGCACGCCGATCTGCCTCTGGGTGAAGAACGAGGACGCCCGCCCGGGGGCTTACTCAGAGATGGCCGGCAAGTTCCGGCCGTCCCACGCCGATTACACGTATTGGGCGAAATACGGGTTTCGCAACTGGCAGGGGGGCGGCCGATCGAGCGCGCGGGAGACGATTGGCCGGGTGGCTGCGGGCGCGATTGCGCGGAAGGTGCTGCGCGAGCAGTTCGGCGTGGAGGTGCTCGCCTGGGTCCAGCAGGTCCGCACCCTGGCCGCCGCCGTCGATATGGAGAAGGTGCAGCCGCAGGACGTCGAGGCCAACCCGGTCCGATGCCCGGATCCGCGCATGGCTCAGCGGATGATGCGGCTCATCGAGCGGATCCGCCGCGAGGGGAACACCGTGGGAGGGATTGTCACCGGCGTGGCGCGAGGCGTGCCGCCCGGCTGGGGCGATCCGGTCTTCGACAAGCTCGAGGCCGATCTGGCCAAGGCGATGCTCAGCCTGCCCGCCGCCAAAGGATTCGAGGTGGGCTCGGGCTTCGCCGGCACCCGGATGACCGGGATCGAGCACAACGACGCCTTCTGCATCCGGGATGGCCGCGTGGCCACGCGAACGAACTGGTCGGGCGGGATCCAGGGCGGCATCTCGAACGGAGCGCCGATCTATTTCCGGGTGGCCTTCAAGCCCGTGGCGACGGTGATGGTCGAGCAGGAGACGGTGGACGCCGAGGGGCGTTCGACCACGCTGCGGGGCCGGGGCCGACACGATCCGTGCGTCCTGCCGCGGGCCGTGCCGATTGTCGAGGCGATGGCCGCCCTGGTGCTTGTGGATCACGCCCTGCGGCACCGCGCGCAATGCGGGGAGGGGCGATCCCCCCAGCCTTGACCCCCTCAGATGTGCTTGGAATCGCCTTCGTCCTTGCGGGTGTACCCCTGCTCCTGGCGGGAGAAATTAACCGCGTTCTTCTTCAGGTAGGCCGCATAGACGTCCTCGGCGCTCATCCCGAGGACCTGGGCGGCGCTGATGAGGAAGTGGAACAGGTCCACGACCTCGACCCGCGCATTCTGCTCGTCGAGCTTCTGGTACTTGGCCCACCATTTCCACGGGACGCTGTCGGTCAGCTCGGCGATCTCCTGCGACATGGCCCGGCAGTAATTCAGTACCCACCGGGCCCGCTCCTCGGGTGTCATCCCGTCGGTGCGGACGCCGATCCGCTCGTTGAGCAATTTCTGCATCCGGAACATGTCCTGCAATGAATCGAGCGATTCCATAGATGGAGTGAGCATTCGACAAAGCGGGCGGGTAGGCAAGCGCAAGTGTTCTCCGGGGATTTCGGGCTGGACAGAATCGGGTCAGGCCATTGGAATGGCGGCAAGATCAGGCAAGACTATGAACCAGAAACAGAAATCGCATCGGAACGAAACGAGCATCACGCGGCGCGAGTTCATCGCGAGCACGGGGAAGGCGGTGGCAGCCTCGGCGCTGGCGGGGGTGGCCATCCCGGCCGTGCACGCGGCCGGCAGCGACTCGATCCGCGTGGCGCTGATCGGATGCGGCGGGCGGGGGACGGGGGCGGCGGGCAATGCGCTCTCCACCAAGAGCGGTCCGATCCAGCTGGTGGCGATGGCGGACGTGTTCGAGCGCAAGCTCAGCAGCAGCTTTCAAGACCTGAAGGCCCGGCACGCCAGCCAGATGGATGTCCCGACCGACCGCCAGTTCATCGGGTTCGACGGATACCGGAAAGCGATGGACTGCCTGCGGCCCGGCGATGTGGCGATCTTCGCCACGCCGCCGGCGTTCCGGTGGGTCCATTTCACGTATGCGATCGCCAAGGGATTGAACGTGTTCATGGAGAAGCCGATCACGGTCGACGGCCCCACGACGCGCCGCATGCTCGAGCTGGCGGAGGAGTCGGAACGAAAGAACTTGAAAGTGGGGGTGGGGCTGATGGTGCGTCATTGCCGGGGCCGCCAGGAGCTGCACCGGCGGATCCAGGAGGGCGAGATCGGGGATCTGATGCTGCTGCAGGCGTATCGGATGCACGGGCCGGGCGGCAAGGCGGGCCCGCGGCCGGCCGGCCAGAGCGAGCTGCTCTATCAGGTCCAGCGATTCCACGGCTTCCTCTGGGCCAGCGGCGGGATCTTCAGCGATTACAACATCCACCAGATCGACGAATGCTGCTGGATGAAGAATGCCTGGCCGGTCTCCGCCCAGGGCGTCGGCGGCCGCCATTACCGCGGCGATTCCGTCGACCAGAACTTCGACGTCTATGCCGTCGAATACACATTCCCCGACGGCGCCAAGCTGATCTTCAATGGGCGGTGCATGTCCGGATGCCACGAGGAGTTCGCCAGCTACGGGCACGGCACGAAGGGGTCCGCCGTGATCTCGACCTCGGGCCACGCGCCCGGCCGGGTCCGGACCTATCGCGGCCACAACATGACGAAGGAGAACCTGGCCTGGGCGTTTCCCCAGCCGGAAAAGAGCCCCTACCAGCTCGAGTGGGATGACCTGATCGATGCCATCCGGAACGGCCGCGCCTACAACGAGGCCCGGCGCGGAACGGTCGCCAGCCTGGTGACATCGATGGGCCGGATGGCGGCCCACACCGGCCAGGTTGTCACCTACGATCAGATCCTGAACGGCCAGCACGAGTTTGCGCCCGCTGTGGATCGGCTGGCGATGAACTCGGCGGCGCCGCTCGTGGCGGGCCCGGACGGCAGATACCCGGTGCCTGCGCCGGGGCAGAAAGAGGACCGCGAGTATTGAGCGGCGGGCGGGAGGGATTCCTGCCGAGCTCGAAAGCTACGCCTGGCCGTTCCAGCAGAACGTGCAGGCATGGCCTGCGGGCAGGCCGATGGCCCCCAGGAGGTCGTCCAGACGCTGGTAGTGAAGGGACGTGAGGCCGAGGTCGCCTCCGATCTGGCGGCACATCCGCTGGTACGGCGCGCCGGCCGGGTCGGTGTATTTTTCGAGGTCGGCGCCCTCACCGTCGATCTGCTGGATGGCCCGCCGCGCCGCCAGGTCCAGCTCCGTGCGCGACCGCGAGAAGTTCAGGTAGGGGCATCCGAACATCAGCGGCGGGCAGGCGGGGCGCATGTGGACCTCGCGCGCGCCGGCCCGGAACAGGCGCTGGATGGTGTCCTTGAGCTGGGTGCCGCGCACGATGGAGTCCTCGCAGAAAAGGAGGCGCTGGCCGTCGATGATCTCGCGTACGGGGATGAGCTTCATGCGCGCGACCAGGTCGCGGGTTTTTTGGTTCTGGGGCATGAAGCTGCGGGGCCAGGTGGGGGTGTATTTCACGAAGGGGCGGCGGTAGGGCAGGCCGGCCTCGCTGGCGTAGCCCAGCGCATGGCCAATGCCCGAGTCCGGGATGCCGCAGACGACGTCGACCGAGGCCGAGTCGCGCCGGGCCAGGCATCGGCCGCAGGCATACCGCACACACTCGACGTTTCGGCCCTCGTAGGTTGACGCCGGGTAGCCGTAATACACCCACAGGAAGCTGCACATCTTCATCTCCGGCAGCGGCGGCTTCAGGGTGGTGAACCCCTCGGGCGTCACCAGGACAACCTCGCCCGGACCCAGATCGCGCACGAACTCGTAATCGAGGTTGGAGAGCGCGCACGTCTCGAAGGTCACCGCGCAGCTGCCCTCTTTCTGGGCCAGGATCACAGGGGTCCGCCCCCGGCGGTCGCGGGCGGCATAGATGCCTTCGTCGGTCAGGAGAAGAAGCGAGCAGGATCCCTCGATCTCCTCCTGGGCGTGGCGGATGCCGTCGGCGAAGGTCTCCTCCTGGTTGATCAGCGCCGCCACGATCTCGGTGGGGTTGATGTCGCCGTGGCTCATTTCGGCGAAATGCACGCCGCGGCGCCGGAACATCTTTTCCGCCAGGGCGGCCGTGTTGCGCACGGCGCCGACTGTCACGATGGCGAAGAGGCTGCGGCGGCCACGGATCAGGAGGGGCTGGTCCTCGAAATCGCTGATGACGCCCACGCCGATCGAGCCCGACATCTGGACGATGTCGTCGGCGAACTTGCTGCGGAACTGGGCGTTGCGGATGTCATGGATGACGCGGGCGATGCCCTGGGCGTTGCGGACGGCCAGGCCGCCCCGCTGGGTCCCCAGATGCGAGTGGTAATCGGTCCCGTAGAATAGGTCCTCGACACAATCCGCCTTCGAAGCCACACCAAAAAATCCGCCCATAATGTGCCGCCAGGATTACCGGGAATTCCTCCCCCCGCAAGCCAATTGACACCCGCTCCGCCGACCCCTGCCGTCCGGCTTTTCGTCCGGAAGCGCTTGATCCGGGAGGAGGGACCGGGGATAAGTGGGGATGCGGCCGGCGGCGGACGGGGACGGCGCGGAGCCGTTCCGGCAAAGCCGAGGCCATGGAAATCATGAAATCCAATTCATTAGCGACGGTGATCCTGCGCCCGGGTGAAGCCGACCGGGTATTGGCGGGGCATCCCTGGGTTTATCAGGGCGCGATCTTGCGAACGACGCGCCCTCCGGCGGACGGCGAGGTCGTTCAGGTCAAGGACCACCGGCACCGCCTGCTGGGGGTTGGGTTCTACAACGCGCGCTCGAAGATCCAGGTTCGGATGCTGGCAGCGGGCCGGCGGGAGATCGACGGGGCGTTTTTCCGGGAGAGGATTGCCGCCGCGCTCGATGTCCGCCGGCGCCATCTCCCGGAGGCGAGCTCGTTTCGGGTCGTGAATGCGGAGGGCGATTTTCTGAGCGGCCTGATCGTCGACAAGTATGAGGATGTGCTGGTCGTGCAGATGTCGTCGTTGGGAATGAGCCAGCGGCGGGGCATGATCGGCGATGTCCTGCAGGCTTTGCTGCAGCCGCGGGGGGTCATCGAGCGGCACGATCCGGGGGCGCAGCGGTTCGAGGGTATGACGGGGAGCCTGCCGATCGAGGGCTCGGACGAGCCGGCTCCGCCGGAGGGCGATCCGCCGGGACCGGGCGCAGGCAAGGGCGAGCCGATCGAGGTGAAGCTGAACGGATTGCGGTTCGAGCTCCACCCGGGTCTGGGCCACAAGACGGGCCTCTACCTTGACCAGCAGGAGAACTACCGCCGGGTGGCGGAGCTGGCCAAGGACGCGTCCGTGCTGGACTGCTTCAGCTATGAGGGCGGGTTCGCCCTGCACGCGGCGCGCGCCGGGGCTCGGGAGGTTCGGGGGCTGGATCAGAGCGCCGAGGCGGTTGCGGCGGCGGAGCGCAACGCGCAGCGGAACGGGCTGGCCGATCGATGCCAGTTCGAGGCCGCCAACGTGTTCGACTGGCTCAAGTCGCAGACCCGGACCGGGGCGCACGAGAAGCTCGTTCCGCGGCTGGACCTGGTGGTTTTGGATCCGCCTTCGTTCACCCGGAACCGGGCTTCGGTGCCGGATGCGCTGCGGGGGTATAAGGAGATCCATTTGCGGGCGATGAAGCTGCTGAAACCCGGGGGTCGCCTGGCGACGTTTTGCTGCTCCCATCATGTGGATGCGCGGATGTTCCAGGAGGTGATCCTGGAGGCGGCCTTCGACGCCCGCCGGTGGCTTCGGCGGATCGCGGTGTATGCGCAGTCGCCGGATCACCCCGTGCTGCCGGCGGTGCCGGAGACGGAGTATCTGAAGGGATTCGCATTCGAGGTCCTGCTGCCGGCCTAAGGGTCTGTGCAAAAATTACTTCCGATTTTGGCGGGAGCGCCGCCGGGCCCGATGCGAGGCGCGAGGGAGGGAGTGTATCCCCTGCGATACTCGACCGACCGAGCCACGAAGCCGATGGCCCGGCGCCGCCCCTGCGGGCTGGGGGCCTTGGGCGCGCTGGCTTTGTTGCTCCTCGCTCACAGACCGCGCGGGTATGCTCGCTCGTCGCGCCTTGCCAGCCCGCCCAATCCCCTCCAGCAAAATCGGAATTAATTTTTGCACAGACCCTAAGGGGCGAGCGGCCCGCGCGGTTTGGCCGGCCGGCCACCCTGAGCCGGTGTCGAATCTTGTCGCTGATCGCCCGCCGCCGGGCGCGAGAAAAAATGGTTTGAAATCGTGGCGGGTCATGGTTAGATGATCTAACATGCCGCAGAAGGTCAGCGCGGGGCTGCTGATGTATCGGATCTGCCAGGGCCGGCTCGAGGTTTTCCTGGCGCATCCGGGCGGGCCCTACTTTCGGCATCGGAATTCGGACACGTGGAGCATCCCGAAGGGTGAGGTGGAGCCGGAGGAGAGCCTGCTGGAGGCGGCGGTTCGCGAGTTTCAGGAAGAGGTGGGGATCGAGCCGAAGGGCCCGTTCCTCCCGCTGAGCTGGATCCGCCAGAAAGGGGGCAAGATCGTCCATGCGTGGGCGTTTGCGGGGGAGTGGGACGGCTCCAAGCCGCTGAAGAGCGCGCCGTTTCTCCTCGAGGTTCCGCTGGGCTCGGGACAGTACCGGAGCTACCCGGAGATGGATCGGGCCTCGTTCTTCACCATACCCCGGGCGAAGCTGCTGCTGAAGTTCGCGCAGCACCCGTTTCTCGAACGCCTCGAGACGCGCCTGCGCGAGACCGGCGAGCTCGGCCCCGGCGCAGCGTCCGCGTAGGGGTCTGTTTTAAGATCCATCCGATTCCCGCTTGGGTTCTGGCGAGGTTGTGTCATAGTGGGCCGCGATGAAGGGCGGATTGGCCAAGCGGATCATACCATGCCTGGATGTGCACGATGGGCACGTGACGCGCGGAGTCCGGTTCGGCAAGGCAGAGGCCGGCGAGCTGCGGGACGTGGGGGATCCGGTTGCCTTGGCGCTGCGCTACAACCAGGAGGGGGCTGACGAGCTGGTTTTTTACGACATCACCGCCAGCGCCCATGGCCGGGAGACCATGATCGACGTGATCGAGCGGGTGGCGGACCAGTGTTTCATGCCGCTGACCGCCGGGGGCGGGTTGAGGTCGGTCGATGACATGCGCCGCATGCTCACGGCCGGGGCGGACAAGATCAGCATCAATTCGTCCGCGCTGGCCCAGCCCGGCCTGATCCGCGCGGGGGCCGAGAAGTTCGGGAGCCAATGCATCGTGGTGTCGATCGATGCCATGCGGGCTGGGGCCGGCCGATGGGAGGTGTTTTCGCACGGGGGCCGGCGGCCGACGGGCCGGGAGGCGATTGCGTGGGCGGAGGAGGCGGTCGAGCGGGGCGCCGGCGAGATCGTCCTCAACAGCATCGATGCCGATGGCACCCGGGGCGGGTACGATATCGAGCTGACGCGCCGGGTCAGCGATGCAGTGGCCGTGCCGGTGGTGGCCAGCGGCGGGGCCGGTTCCCTCGATCACATGGCGGCGGTCCTGCGCGAGGGGCGGGCGGATGCGGTTCTGGCGGCCAGCGTCTTCCATCTGCGCCAATACTCGGTGCAGGAAGTGAAACTGTTTTTGGACCGGCACGAGATTCCGGTGCGTCTTTATGAGCCTTCTTGATCAGGTCAAATTCAACTCGGACGGGCTGGTGCCGGCGATCGTCCAGGATCAGGGCGATGGGCGGGTGCTGATGATGGCCTACATGAGCCGGGAATCGCTCGAGCGGACGCTGGAGACGGGGCAGACGGTGTTCTGGAGCCGGTCGCGCCGCGCGCTGTGGCGGAAGGGGGAGACCAGCGGGCACACGCAAAAGGTCCGGGACATCGCAGTGGATTGCGATGGGGACACGCTTCTGATCCAGGTCGAGCAGGCCGGGCCGGCCTGCCACACCGGCCATCGATCCTGCTTCTACCGGTCCGGCGGGGTTGATGGCCGGCAGGTGACGGCCACCGAAAGCGTCCTCGAGGATCCACCATCCACTCGAGGCGGCGGCTGATGAGCGGAATGGAGACAGCGAGTTGGGCCGAGTATGGGGTCTACGCCGCGCTGCTGGTGTTCGCGCGGGGGATGGATTTCCTGAGCACGTGGATCGCCTCGCCCCGCCTCGAGCTCGAAGCCAACCCGATCGCGCGGCGGATGGGGTGGAAATGGGGTGCGGCCGTGAACGCGGTGTTATGTCTGGTGGCGGCCTTCTGGCCGCTGCCTGCGATCATCATCGCGACGACGAGTCTGCTGGTGGCGTCGCGCAACCTGCAGTCCGCCTGGCTGATGCGGACGCTGGGGGAGGCGGGCTATCGATGCCAGATGCGGGCGCATCTGATGCAGGTGTCGGCGGGGCTGTTCCTTTCTTGTCTGTTGGGCCAGGCCGCCCTGGTGGCGGCGGTGGGCGCGGGTCTGGTGTGGTTCAGCGGCTGGCTCCTGGTGCCGTTTGCGGTGGGAGTCGGGATGATCGCCTATGCGCTGGCGGTGACGATCTACACCTGGCTGGCCTTTTGGCGGCTCCGTCGGCCTGCCCCGGCCGCGCCCGCCAGGATCGCCGATCCCGGCCCAGCTCCCGATCTTTCCCATGAACACACCGACGCGCGATGAATTTGTGCGGCTGGCGAAGCCGGGCCAACTGATCCCGGTCTGGCGCCGCCTGCTGGCTGACTTCGAGACCCCGCTCTCCGCCTACCAGAAGGTTCGCGGGCAGGGCGAGTCCTTCCTGTTCGAGTCCGTGGAAGGCGGGGAGCATCTGGGGCGCTACTCGTTTGTGGGCGCGCGGCCGCGGCTTGTGATCCGGCAGACGGGATCGCGGGTCGAGGTGCTCGAGTCGGGGCGCATTCGGGAGGCCTATCGCGTGGCGGCGCCGGGCGCGGCGGCCGGGGAGGGAGAGGTGCGGGATGGGCTCGAGGTGGTCGAGAGGGTGATGCGGCGGTTTCAGCCGGTGACCCGGCCCGGGATGCCCCGATTCACCGGGGGGGCGGTCGGCTACATCGGGTATGAATTCATCCACGACATCGAGCCGGTGGTGCGCCGTCCGGAGCGCGACGATCTGAGGGCGCCGGTGATGTGCTTCCTGATCGCCGATCGGCTGCTCGTATTCGACCGGGTGGCGCAGACCATCACCCTGCTGGTCAACGCCGTGATCGAGGAGGGGAGGCCGGCGGAGGCCGCGTATGAGGAGGCGGCGGCGGAGATCGAGCGGATGCTCGGGCAGCTGCAGCAGCCGCTGGCGCACACCCAGGTGAGCCTGCCCGCGCAGGTGGCCCCTCTGGCGTTCGAGTCCAACGTCCCCCGGGAACGGTTCCTGGCCAACGTCGAGCGGTCCAAGACGTTCATCACGGGCGGGGACATCATCCAGGTCGTCGGGTCCCAGCGTTTCGCGGCGGATGTGCGGGCCGCGCCGCTGGAGGTCTACCGCGCGGCGCGCACCATCAATCCATCGCCCTACATGTTCCTGCTGGAGCTGGGTGATCTGGCGCTGGTGGGCGCATCGCCCGAGATCCACGTCCGGTGCGAGGAGAGGCAGGTCGAGATCCGGCCCATTGCGGGCACCCGGCCGCGGGGCAGGACGGAGGAGGAGGATCAGGCCAACGAGCGCGAGCTGCTGGCCGATCCCAAGGAGCGGGCCGAGCATGTCATGCTGGTGGATCTGGCCCGCAACGACCTCGGCCGGGTCTGCGATTACGGCACCGTCCGTGTCCACGACCTGATGGTCATCGAGCGCTACAGCCATGTGATGCATATCGTGTCGCAGGTGCAGGGGCGGCTGGCGGCCGATCGCACCCTGTACGACCTGATGCGGGCGACGTTCCCCGCAGGAACGCTGACCGGCGCCCCCAAGATCCGCGCCATGCAGATCATCGCCGAGCTCGAGGAGTCGCAGCGGGGCCCCTACGGCGGTTGCGTGGGCTATTTTTCGTTCAACGGGAACCTGGACTGCTGCATCACGATCCGGACCGCGGTCTTGAAGGATGGGCGGGCCTATGTCCAGGCGGGGGGCGGCTGGGTGAACGATTCCGTGCCCGAGGCGGAGTACCAGGAGACGATGAACAAGGCGCGGGCGATGATGAACGCGGTGGCTCTGGCCGAGCATTTTCACCGGGCGGATCCGGGGGCGGGCCCGGGCGCCGGCCCATCCTGAATGGCGCCGGGAGGTCATGGACGATGAAGCCGGGCGCGCGCGCCGAGGCCATCCGCATCGAGGGTGCGCGGGTGCACAACCTGCGGAACCTGACGCTCGAGATCCCGCGCAACCGGCTGGTGGTGATGACGGGCGTGAGCGGGTCGGGCAAGAGCACGCTGGCGTTTGACCTGCTCTTCGCCGAGGGGCAGCGCCGGTTCTTGGATTCGATGAACACCTACGCGCGCCAGTTCGTCGAGCAGCTGGCGCGGCCGGAGGTGGACCGGGTGGCGGGCTTGCCGCCGACGGTCAGCATCGAGCAGCGCCACAGCCGGGGCGGCGGCAAGAGCACCGTGGCGACGGTGACCGAGGTTTATCATTTTTTGCGGCTGCTGTTCGCGCGGCTGGGTACGGTGTACTGCCCGCAATGCCAGCAGCCGGTGGGCTCGCAGACGCGCGACCAGCTCGGGCGCCGCCTGCGCGAGGAGCTGCGGCAGCGGGGCGATCTGCTGCTGCTCGCGCCCGTGGTCCGCGCGCGCAAAGGGTTCCACACCGACGTGGGCCGATGGGCCGCCCAGCACGGGTATGCCGAGGTCCGCGCCGACGGGCGCCTCCACCCCGCCGATCGCCCCCTGCGGCTGGACCGGTATCGCGAGCACAATGTCGAGGTGGTGGTGGGCACCCTGCGGCGGGGGCCGACCGCGCGTGGCGGCGGCGCCGCGGCGCAGAGGCTGGTCGATGACGCCCTCGAGGTCGGCCAGGGGACCTTGCTGGCTCGAGATCGCCGCGGCCGCGAGACGATCCATTCCCGCGCCCGGGCATGCCCGGGCTGCGGGCAATCCTTTGGAGAGCTCGATCCGAAGCAGTTCAGCTACCACTCGCCCCGGGGATGGTGCCCGCGATGCCGTGGTTTCGGTGAGATCTTCGACCTGCCGGATGTCGATCGGGGGGGCCGGGCGGATGCGATCGAGGAGTCGTGGTTCGGGTGGCAGGAGGGGCATCGCGAGCTCTGTCCCGAGTGCCGCGGCGGGCGTCTGAACGCCCTGGCTCGAGCGGTTCGCCTGGAGAAGGTCAGGGCCGGCGGGCGGGCGTCCCGCTGGACGGTCGAGCAGTGGGGATCCATGTCGGTGCGGGAGGCGGCCCGGGAGGCGGGGCGCGCCCGGTTCCCGGGCGAGTCGGCCCGGGTGGGTCGGGATCTGATGCGGCAGATTCAGGAGCGCCTCCAATTCCTGGAGACGGTCGGGCTGGACTACCTCGAGCTGGGGCGGGCCGTGACATCGCTCTCGAGCGGCGAGGCCCAGCGGATCCGGCTGGCGGCCCAGCTCGGATCCAACCTGAGCGGCGTGCTCTATATCCTGGACGAGCCGACGATCGGGCTGCACCCGCGCGACAACAACCGGCTGCTCGATGCGCTCGAGGCGCTTCGGGGCCGGGGCAACTCGCTGATCGTGGTCGAGCACGACGAGGAGACCATGCGCCGCGCCGATTACATCGTCGATCTGGGGCCGGGCGCGGGCCTGGGTGGAGGCGAGGTGGTGGCGGCCGGCACCCTGCGCGATCTCATGCGCCATCCGAAGTCGGTCACGGGCCGATGCCTGCGCGAGCAGCGCGACTATCCGTCGCGCGGCCGGCGCCGGCCGGTCGAGGAGGGGGCGGGCTCGGATCCGGTCTCATGGATCACTCTGAGCGGGGCGCGCCGGCACAACCTGAAGAATCTCACGGCTCGCTTTCCGGGGAATCGCCTGATCCTGGTCACCGGGGTGAGCGGATCGGGCAAGAGCACCCTGGTCAGGGAATGCCTGCTGCCGTGCGTTCGGTCGGGCCTGGATCGACGCGGCGCCCGGCGCCCGGCGCCACCCGCCGACCTCGGCCGGGTGTCCGGCGCGGAGGGCATCACGGCCGTTCATGAGGTGGACCAGTCGCCCATCGGGCGAACCCCGCGCTCGATCCCGGCCACCTATGTGGGCTTCTTCGACGAGATCCGGCGCCTCTTCTCCCAGACGCCCGAAGCGCGGCTGCGCGGGTATGGCCCGTCGCGGTTCTCGTTCAACAGCGCGTCGGGGCGGTGCGCTCCCTGCGAGGGGGCAGGGCTGATCAAAATGGAGATGAGCTTTCTGCCCGCTGCGTTCGTGCCCTGCGAGCATTGCCAGGGAACGCGATTCGACCGGGAGACCCTCGATGTCGAGTTTCATGGGCTGAACATTGCGCGCGTGCTCGAGCTGAGCGTGGGGGAGGCGATCGAGGTGTTCGCGGCGGTTCCGCGCGTGCGCCAGCCGCTGGAGGTCCTGCGGGACACGGGGCTGGACTACCTGAAGCTGGGCCAGACGAGCCCGACGCTGAGCGGGGGCGAGGCCCAGCGGATCAAGCTGGTGGCCCACCTGCTGTCGGGGCTGAGGCCCGGCGGGCGGGGCGGGCGTCCGGCGGCGGGCCCGGCGCTGTTTCTGCTCGAGGAGCCGACCATCGGGCTGCATCAGGCCGACGTGGCCCGGCTGATCGACATGCTCCATCGGCTCGTGGACGCCGGCCACACCGTGGTGGTGATCGAGCATCATCCGGACCTCATCGCCGAGGCGGACTGGGTGATCGACCTGGGGCCCGAGGGAGGGGCGGGGGGCGGGGAGATCGTGGCGGCAGGCCCGCCCGAGCGGGTGGCTCGGAATAAACGCTCGCACACGGGGCGATTACTCCGTAAATTGCTGCGGATCGCATGAGCCAAACCTACGAAGAGATCCTGGCGGGCGAGCGCGTGATCCGGGGCGCTCCCGGGGTCCGGCACGAAGCCATCTGCGAGCGCCTGCACCAGCGGGTCAACGCGAGCCTGGGCTCGGCGGCGGCTCGCAAGCTGCTCCCCTGCCGGTCGATCGTTCCCTTGAGCAGCGGATCGTGGATCCGGCCGGACCTGACGCTGGTCGAGAGCGCAACGGGCAACATCTGGCTGGTTGCGGAGGTGATCAGCGCCGGCGATCACGCGCCGGACACGGTCGCGAAAAAGATCGTCTACGAGGAGGTCAATGTGCCCTGCCTCTGGATCATCGATCCTCGCTACAACAACGTGGAGATCTACGCTGGCAGCCCCTATGGCCTGGCCCTGCGGGCCATCCTGTACGAGAAGGAAATCCTCCGGGACGATCGCTGGCCGGAATTCGAGCTGAGCGTCGCCGAGCTGTTTGGGCTCTGACTCAGCCCGTCGTCCGAACCTCGGGGGCGCCTTGTTTCCGGGTGCGCCAGGCCAGGGCGGCCAGCAGGACGGCCAGGACGATCGTTGCCAGCCAGCCGTCGATCATCCGGTGGCTGCCCCAGAAGGCGGTGGCGGCGTGGGGCGCATCCTGCGTGATGCGCCCGTAAAACTTCAGCCAGAAGATCCACCCGGCGTGCATTCCGAAGGAGAAATAGAGGCTGCCCAGCCGCTGGTAGGCCAGGCAGAGCAGCGCGCCCGCCAGGGTGAGGCAGAGCATGCCGGGCATGATGTAGTCGTAATCGGCCAGGCTGCCGAACAAGCGCCCCAGCTCGGCGAACCCGGACGTCCAGTCGACGGCGGGGGTCGCCTTGGGGCGGCGGAGGAAATGGAGCAGGGCATAGAGCAGGCTGCTGGCGGCCAGGGCGGCCGGCCATGACATCGCCTGGCGAAACGCCCCGTAGAGCGCCCCGCGAAAGATCAGTTCCTCGATCGCGCTCACGAGCACCGCGGACAGAGCCGCCGTCAGCAGCCCGTAGGCCCACTGGCCCCAGTCGAGCTCGGGGTTGATCCGGCGGCCGCCGCACGCGATGGCCAGCGCCGCGACGCATGCCAGGGATGCAAATCCGGCCGCGAACCCCGCCGCCAGCCGGCGGCGGACGCGCCCCGGATCGACCAGCCCCATCCGGGAGGCGCGGTTCAGGCCGAGCGCGCGCAGCAGCGGCCACAGGCCGGCGCATGCGGCCAGCTGAAGCGTCCGGGTCAGGTAGCGCGGGAACGGCTCGGCTGCGATGCCCGCCAGCGCCGGAATCCGGCCCGCCAGGAACTGGACCAGATGATAGAGGAAGGGCGCGATCAGCGCGCTGCCCAGGAACACCGCCGCCAGATAGATGCCGAGCGGCCGGCCGGCTTTCATGCGGGCGTGTAACCCAGGTTGGGCGCGAGCCATCGCTCGATCTCGGCCAGCTCCATTTGCTTGCGGCCCTGGTAATCGAGGATCTGGTCGCGCGCGATTCGGCCGACGGCGAAGTATTTCGCCTCGGGGTGTGCGAAATAGAGCCCGCTGACGCTGCTGGCGGGCATCATGGCGCAGGATTCCGTGAGCCGGATCCCCGCGGAGCGCTCGACATCGAGCAGGCGCCAGATCGTCCACTTCTCGGTGTGATCGGGGCAGGCGGGGTAGCCGGCGGCGGGTCGGATGCCGCGGTATCGCTCGCGGATGAGGTCCTCGTGCGAGAGCTGCTCCTGGCGGCCGTAGCCCCACTCGATCCGCACTCGCCGGTGGAGGCACTCGGCGAACGCCTCCGCCAGCCGGTCCGCCAGCGCCTTGGCCAGGATCGCCTGGTAGTCGTCGTGATCCCGCACGAACTCGGCGCAGAGCTCGTCCACGCCGAACCCGGCGCTGACGGCAAATGCACCCAGGTAATCGGGCAGGCGGGCAGCCGGGCTCAGGGCGGGCTCGGGCTGGACCGGGGCGATAAAGTCCGCCAGGCAATGGTTGAACTGGCCGGCGGGCTTGTCCATCTGCTGTCGCAGAAAATGAAATCGCGCCACGGTCCGGCCGCGGGTGTCGTCGGAGTAGACCTCGACGTCGTCGCCCGCCCGGTTGGCCGGGAAGAAGCCGTAGACGCCGCGCGCCTGGATGCGCCGGCGGCTCACGATCAGGTCGAGGACGCGGCGGGCGTCGTCGAACAGTTCCCGGGCGCGGGGATCCTCGAGGAGCGCGGGGTATCGGCCGCGGATGTCCCACGCGTGAAAGAACGGCGACCAGTCGATGTAGGGGACCAGCTCCTCGAGGGGGAACGGATCGAGCGCGCGGGCGCCCAGGAACTCCGGCCGAGCGACGTCCTCGGGCCTCCAGGCGATGGCGGGCCGGCGGCGGCGGGCCTCCTCCAGGGCGAGCAGCGGCTTGGCGCTGCCGGCGTTCTCATGCTGCTCGCGCAGGCGCGCCTGGTCCGCGATGTTCTGCTCGACGAAACCCGGCCGCAGGCCCGGGTTGAGCAGGCGGCTGACCACGCCCACCGCGCGCGACGCGTCGGGGACGTGCACGACCGGCGGCCCGTATTCCGGGGCGATGCGAAGGGCGGTGTGGGCGGGGCTGGTGGTGGCGCCGCCGATCAGGAGCGGGACGGCGAACCCCTCGCGCTCGAGCTCGCGCGCGACGCGGGCCATCTCCTCGAGCGACGGCGTGATCAATCCGCTCAGGCCGACCATGTCGACGCCATGCTCGCGGGCGCTCTGGAGGATCTTCTCGCAGGGGGTCATGACGCCCAGGTCGATCACCTCGTAATTGTTGCAGCTCAGGACCACGCCGACGATGTTCTTGCCGATGTCGTGGACATCGCCCTTGACGGTGGCCAGGAGGATGCGGCCCTGGGAGCGCGGGTTGCCGGCCGACCCTTTCTCGGCCTCGAGGAAGGGCTGGAGGCAGGCGACCGCCTTCTTCATCACGCGCGCGCTCTTGACGACCTGCGGCAGGAACATCCGGCCGCTGCCGAACAGCTCGCCGACGGTGTTCATGCCGGCCATGAGAGGGCCTTCGATGACGGCCAGCGGCCGGCCGTATTGCCGCCGGGCCTCCTCGACGTCCGCCTCGATGAAATCGACGATGCCCTTGACCAGGGCGTGCGCGAGCCGATCCTCGACCTTGCCCTGCCGCCACTGGTCGGCGCGCGCCTCCTCCGGCCCCGATTGCTTCAAGGACTCCGCCAGGCGGATCAGCCGCTCGGTCGCGTCCGGCCGCCGGTTCAGGATGACGTCCTCGACCCGCTCGCGCAGATCGGCCGGGATCTCCTCGTAGACGGCCAGCTGGCCCGGGTTGACGATGCCCATGTCGAGCCCCGCGCGCACCGCGTGGTAAAGGAACGCGGCGTGCATCGCCTCGCGCAAGGCCGAGTTGCCCCGAAACGAAAAGGAGAGGTTGCTGATGCCGCCGCTGACCTTGGCGCCGGGCAGGTTCTGCTTGATCCACCGCGTTGCCGCGAGAAAGTCCAGCGCATACCGCTGGTGCTCTTCGATGCCGGTCGCCACCGTCAGCACGTTGGGGTCGAAGATGATCTCCTCGGGGGGGAACCCTGCCTGCTCGGTGAGCAGCCGGTAGGCCCGCTGGCAGATCTCGATCCGCCGGTCGAACGTGTCGGCCTGGCCCCGCTCGTCGAACGCCATCACGACCACCGCCGCACCGTAACGCCGGATCCGCCCGGCTTGGGACAGAAAGGCGGCCTCGCCCTCCTTGAGGCTGATCGAGTTGACCACCGACTTGCCCTGCAGGCACTTGAGCCCGGCCTCGATCACCGCCCATTTCGAGCTGTCCACCATGACGGGAACCCGCGCGATCTCGGGCTCGGCCGAGACCAGGTTCAGGAACCGGACCATGGCCTGCTCGGCGTCGAGGAGAGGGGCGTCCATGTTGACGTCGATCATCTGGGCGCCGTTCTCGACCTGCTGGCGCGCGATGGCCAGCGCGCCCTCGAAATCCCCCGCGAGGATCCGCTGGGCGAACCGGGGCGATCCGGCGACGTTGGTCCGCTCGCCGATGTTGAGGAAGTTGCTCTCGGGCCGGAGCGTGAGGGCCTCGAGCCCGCTGAGCCGCAGCCATGGCTCCGGTCGGGCCGGCCGCCGCGGGGCCTGATCGCGGACGGCGCCGGCGATCGCGCGGATATGGGCGGGGGTGGTGCCGCAGCAGCCGCCAACCAGGTTGAGCCACCCGCGCGCCGCAAACTCCCCCAGCTGCGCCGCCATCGCCTCGGGCGACTCGTCGAATCCGCCAAAGGCGTTGGGCAGCCCGGCGTTGGGATAGCAGCTGACATAGACCGGCGCGATCCGGCTCAGCTCCTCGATGTAGGGGCGCATCTGCGCGGCGCCCAGGGCGCAGTTGATCCCCACGCTCAAGAGGCCCCCGTGCGCGATCGAGTTCCAGCACGCCTCGACCGTCTGGCCGCTGAGCGTCCGGCCGCTCTGGTCGGTGATGGTGATCGAGACCATGATGGGCAGCCGGCGCCCTCGATCCTCGAAGCTCTCCTCGGCCGCAAACAGAGCCGCCTTCAGCACCAGGGTGTCGAAGCACGTCTCGATCAGCAGCAGATCGACCCCCCCGTCCAGCAGGCCCGTGATCTGCTCGCGATAGGCCTTGGCTAGCTGGTCGAACGTGTGCGTGCGGTGCCCGGGCCGGTTCACATCCGTGGCCAGCGACAGCGTGCGGTTGGTGGGCCCCACCGCGCCAGCCACCCACCGCGGACGGCCCGGATCGGCCCCGGCGAACTCCTCGACCGCCTCCCGCGCCAGCCGGGCCGCCGCGCAGTTCAGATCGTAAACCCGGCCCTCGAGACCGTAGTCGGATTGGGAGATCGCATTCGCGCTGAACGTGTTCGTCTCGATGATATCGGCGCCCGCCTCGAGGTACCGGCGGTGGATGTCCGCAACGACGGCCGGCTGCGTCAGCACCAGCAGATCGTTGTTGCCCTTGAGATCGCGCGGATGAGACGCGAACAGATCGCCGCGAAAATCGGCCTCGCCCAGCCCGAAATCCTGGATCATGGTGCCCATGGCGCCATCGAGGATGACGATCCTGCGCTCGAGCAGGCCGAGCAGAGATTCGCGCTGATAGTCGGTCGTATTCACTGCCGGTAACGGTGGCACAAAAGCGAGGAGGATCAATCTTAAAATCAATTCATCATGATATGTAGATGAATGAACCGGCCACACTGTTCTCTCCGGCGCGATCCCGGGGCTGCGGCCGCCGCTATTTCCACCCGGCGAATTCCGGCGCGGGTCGGGCGTGCAGGATGAAGCCGCCGCCGGCCAGCATCGGGATTCGCAGGAGGCCGCCCGGCGGCAGTTGCGCGCCGGAATCGATCTGGAAGGAAGCCGGGTCGGGGCCATCCCGATAGACGGTGATCTCGAGGCCGGAGAGGCGGAGAGGGGAGAGAGGCAGCTCGAGAGTGCGGGGTTCGGGCCGGCAGTTGAGGGCGGCGAGGTACCACTCCGGGCCCTTGCGGCGGGCGAGCGCGACCGTGTCGCCGATGGCGGAGCCCGGGAGGACGCGGGTTTCGTCCCAGGTCACGGGGACGGTTCGGGCGAAGTGGAGCAGGGGGGAGTGGAGATAGGCATCGGGATGGTCGGGCCAGCAGAGGAAGGGGGAGCTGAACACGATGACGGCGGCCATCTGAAAGATGCGGGTAGTGTTCTTCAGGAATCGGGGCTGGAGGTAGCCGGGCAGGAAATCGGCGTGGCCGGCCGCCATGCGCGTGAACGGGAGCGCCCCGTAATGGGCGAGCGGGAGGGAGCTCCAGAGCAGGTACTCCTGCTCGCGGATGCCCTCGCGGGTGATTTCATGGGGCCAGGTCCGGGGCTCGCCGGTGGGCTTGTGGGCGCCGTGGAAGTTGACCAGGAGCCGATGGCGGGCGGCCCGTTCCAGGAGATCCTCGCAGGCATCGATGACGGCCTTGCTCTCGGAGTTGAAGAAGTCGATCTTGACGCCTTTGACGCCGGCGTCGCGGCAGCGGCGGAAGAGATCCTCGCGGGCCTGGGGATCGGTGAGCCCGGGCCCGTCGTCGCGGCCTTCGGGGAAAGCGTGCCAGAGGACGATCCCGACGTTGCGCTGGGCGGCGTAGCGGCAGAGCTCGGCGGCGCGCTGCCAGAGATCGCCGCGGTCTTTGAGCCAGCCCCAGCGTTCGGAGCGCCAGCCGGCGTCGACCAGGAGGTACTCGCAGCCGAGGGCGGCGGACTGGTCGACGAACCATTTCTGCCGGTCCCATTGCGCGCCGTCGTTGCCGAAGACCATCCAGGTGCAGGGGGCTTTGCCGGGGCAGATCCAGTCGGTCCGCATGCCCTCCGGGAACAGCTTGGGATCCGGAGGGTCGTTCAGGGCGGCGATGATGTCGCTGTTGACCAAGCCATTGAGGTCCTCGCTGAGGATGATGACGCGCCATGGGGAGAGGATGAGCCCATCCTGGGGCCAGCCGGCGGGGTCGTCCTCGAAGGCGGCGCGGAGCATCGCGCCCCCCTCGGGCCGGAGGGTGAGCCCGCTGTAGCGGCGGAGGCGGGCCTCGGTGATCAGTCCGTAACCGCCGCCGGCGTAAGCCACCGCCACCGGCGGCCCCAGGTGGACGGGGCGCCGGGCGCCGCGGACCTCGAGATCGATCGGGATCTGGCTGGCCAGGCACGACCGATATTCGCCCTCGTAGGCCTGAGTGTCGGTCTGGAACCACACGGTGGCGTCGTGTGGCAGCTGCCACGCGGTGGATTCCCCCCGGATCCGGCGGCTGCCGGTTCCAGGCACCCGGTAGCGAAACGCGGCGCCGTCGTCGAAGACGCGGACCTCGAGGGTCCAATCCAGCCCCGCCGAGAGGCTGCGCACGGGGATTTCAGCGATGCGGCATCGATTGGTGGCGGAGGATTTGTGACCTCGCCAAGGGAACACCTCCGACAAGGCCGAGAATCGGGGCGCACCCAGGACGACGTTGGTTCCGATGTCCATGCCGTCGAGGAGGAGGCCGGCCGGCGCTGGATGGAGCCGGACACGATCCTGGCTGTGGACGGAGCAGAGGATGGGGCCCTGGGCGGAGGCGTCGATCTGGACGCGGACGAGCCCGCTGGGGCCGGCGATATCGATGGGGGCGGCGGCGGCCGGGAGGCCGGCGGCGAGCGCGATGGCGAGGAAGAGACGGGACATGGATCGGGATGTTCCCCGCCCATCTCTGGATCGTCAATGAGGAAAGGCGGATCAGGAAGGCGGCGGCTGGACGAGAGCCGTGACGCAGCGGTCGAGCGTGAGGAAGCGGCAGGCGGCCGATCGGATCTGGTCGAGCGTGACGGCCTGATAGAGGGCGTCCTCGCGGTCGATGTGCTCGTAGCCGAGGCCGTAGAGCTCGTCCAGCGCGGTGGTCTGGGCGAGGGATCCGAGGTCCTGGCGGGCGATTTTCTTCTGGCCGATGAGCTTGGCCTTGGCGCGCTGGAGCTCCTCGGGCGTGAGCCCTTCGGACCGAAGGGTCTGGGCCTCGGCGAGCATCTCTTTCTCGACCTGGGCGGCCTGCTCGGGCGCGGTGCCCGCATAGAAAGCGAAATAGCCGGGAACAAGCCCCAGGACATTCTGGGCGCCGACGTAATAGGCCAGGCCGAGCTTCTCCCGGATCCGGAGGAACAGCCGGGAGCCGAGGTCGCTGCAGGCTTCCTGGATCAGCTCCAGGGCGTATCGGTCAGGATCGAAAATCGAGGCGCCAGGGAATCCGAGAAGAACCACCGCCTGCTTTTTATCGCGGTGCTCGACCACGCGGCGGGAGCCGGCGCTGGAGGCGGGCGGATCCGGCAGGGCTAGGGAGGGCTGCGCGGGCCAATCGCCCAGAGCCTGGGTCACGGCTTCGAGGACGGATGCGGCCTGGACGTCGCCATAGACGGCGAGGACGGCGTTGCCGGGCGCAGCCAGGCGCTGGTGGAATTGGCGGACGTCCTCGATCGAGATGGCGGCGACGGATTCCTCCTCGCCATTGACATCCAGGCCGTAGCCCTGGGGGCCGAACAAGGCGCGCCGCAGGGCGCGGCTGGCGGTGGGCAGCACCTGATCGTGGAGGGACTTGAGCGTGGCGAGCTGGAGGCTCTTCTCGAGCTCGAGGGCCTCGGGGGGGAACAGGGGGCGCCGCACGACGTCGGCCATCAGGTCCAGGCCGGTGGCGAAATCGGAGCGCAGAACCTCGAGATTCACCCCCAGGCTGTTGTTGCCGGCGTAGCTGTCGATGCTGCCGCCGAGCGACTCGATCTCGGAGGCGATCCGCTCCGCGGACCGGGTGGGCGTCCCTTTCAACAGCAGCCGGGACAAGAGGAGCGTCAAGCCGTTCCGCGGGGCGGATTCGCACAGAACGCCGCCCTGGAACACGATTCGAAACTCGACGAATGGCAGCCGATGATCCTCCTTGACGAGGAGGCGCAGGCCATGGGACAGCGAGAACCGCTGGATGGGCAGGTCGGCGGCCGAGGCGGCGGAGGAAGCCAGCGCGGGCGCCGAGCCGGGCGGGAGCAGGGCGTAGGCGGTGCGATGATCGGCGATCAGGTATTCGCAGGCGACCCGGCGGACATCCTCGGTGGTGATGCGCTTGACTCGATCCAGGTAGCGGCTGGAGAAGGACAGGTCATTGGCGGCCATCCAGCTTGCGCCCAGGTCCTGGGCCTGGCCCTGCATGGTCTTGCGGGTGGCCAGCGCTGCAACCGTGAACTGCCGGATCGCCTTGGCCAGCTCGCCCGAGGTGATCGAGTCGCGCTGGATCCGGTCGACCTCGGCCAGAATGGCCGCTCGCGCCTCGTGAAAGCGGCCCGCTTCAGCCACGGCGCTGATCCCTACCAGGCCGGCATCGCCCGGCACGTAGGTCCACGCCTCCACCGACTCGACCAGCCCCTGGATCTCGCGCACCTGCTGGTAAAGCCTCGAGCTCCGCCCGATGCCCAGGAGCGTGCTTAGCACGTCCAGGGCCGGCAGGTCCGGATGCCGAAGGCCGGGCACGTGCCAGGCGAAGTGGAAGTGGGCCAGCTCGATCGGAGCCTCCTCGATGACCTCCCGGGCGGCCATCTGGAGAGGCTCGGCGGACAGCGACTGGGGAGGCAAGGCCCGATCGCGCGCAGCCTCGAACGCGGTTCGGATCTGGGTTTCGACATCGCGGGCATCGAGATCGCCGACGACCACTATGAGGAGGTTGCGCGGGACATAATGGTCGCGGTAATAGGCCAGGAGATCGCCCCGGGTGACCTGGGCGAAGATGGAAGGGTAGCCGATGATGGTGTAGCGGTAGGGGCTCCGGGTGAAGGCGGTCTCGAAAAGGCGCCGGCTCGAGCGCCGGCCCGGGTCGTCCTGGTTCATGTCCATCTCGCGCCGGATGACGTCCTTTTCCTTCTCGAGCTCCTCCGGGGGCAGGGTGGCGTTCTGCACGATGTCGCAGAGGATGTCGATGGCGACTCGGGCGCCCGTGTTGGGGACGTTGATGAAATAGACGGTCCGGTCGAAGGACGTGTAGGCGTTCATGGCGCCTCCGGCCTCCTGGATCTCCTGGTCGATCCGGGAGGGGCCGCGGGTCGTGGTGCCTTTGAACAGCATGTGCTCGAGCACATGCGAGAGGCCGGCGCCCAGCCAGCGGTCCTCGTGGATGCTCCCCGAAAGACACCATGCCTGCGCCGAAACCACCGGCGCCGAGCGGTCTTCGCGCACGATGATGGTCAGGCCGTTCTCGAGCGTGATCAGGCGGATTCCAGGCGGAATCGAGGGCGGTTCGAAGCCCGGGAGGATCGGGCCGGAGCCATCGTCCGGCGACGATGCGGGATGGAATCCGTACAGCATGAGGGCAAACCTCTCACGGAATCGTTGGATCGGCAAGCCCGGCCGTGTTGCGCAGGCGCTACGTCAGAACGATCGAGAGCGTCTCTCCGGCTGCAAGAGCGATCTCCGAATCGAGCTCGATCCGGGCGCGCCCGTTCTGGACCGTGAGCCGGGCGGGGACGGCCTGGCGATCCCGGGCGACTGCGACGCGCGCCGGAGGGGCATCGATCCGCGGCGCCAGAGCGATCGACCGGAGGCGAAGCCGGCCCCACCGAAGCTGGATCTCCGACTCGAACCTGGCGGTCGAGCTGCGCTGCTGGCAGGTGCCCCATCCCTCGGCCGCCGTGAAGGCGCAGCGGAACGATTCGGCCTGGAGGGATGGCGCGAACCCGATGTGGGCTCGGGGGCCGTGGTATTCAAAACCGGCGGCGGCGAGGTAGACGCCGTAGGCAGCCATGGCGCGGGCGTAATGGTCTCCGCACTCGATCTCGTTCCAGGGATTGCGCCGGGCGGGATGGTATCGGTCATGGATGGCGCGGGCGATGGCGAGGCCTTCGAGCGCGAGCCCCTCGCGCAGCATGTGGCCGGCCACCTGGTATTCGAACCCGGTCATGCATTCGTTGAAGTAATAGTCGTAATGCTCGGCAACGCGCTGGGAATCGCCGCGCGGCCAGGTGCACATGAGGAGGCCGGCCTCGCCGGCGAGCGCGTACCATCGGCCGGGCTTGTGGGCCTCGCGGTAGGGGCCGACGTCGGGAGCGTAATTGTAGCGCCAGAGGGATCGGAGGGCGGTGCGGACATGGCCGGGATCCAGGATCGGGCCCAGGGCGACCTGGCCGGCCCAGCTGTCGCCCAACACCTGGTCGATTTCGCAGCCGTCATAGGAGCCGACCGAGCGGGCGTGCTCGGCGTCCTGGATCTGGATATAATACTCGCCGTTGAAAAGACGCGCATCGATGTTGCGGCGGCCGGCATCGAACAGCTCGCGGCAGCGCTGCGCGAAGGGCCCGTCCCCGATGTCGCGCGCCATCTCCTCGCCGGCGCGCAGCGCGGCCAGGTACAGGCCGCTGAGCCAGGCGATGGGGCCGTACCAGTCGGCATCGAGCGTGTTGTGCTGGGGGCCGTCGATGATGCCGTCGGCGCCCGCGTCCTGGGCGATGAGGAACTCGATGGCCTTGCGGGCGCGGGGCCAGACGCGGCGCAGGAATCCGTCATCGGGGCTGGTCTGGTGCTCGCGGCAGGTGCGGAGGATGACGCCCGCCTGGCCGTCGACGGCCCAGTGGTTGTTGTGTTCGGCGCGGAAGCGGATGCGGCCGGAGCCGGGATCGAAGGCGGGGCCGAAGTCGGCCATCTCGCGAAGAGCGCGTTCGAGAGCGGGGAAGAGGCGGGCGGCGGCGTGGGCGTAGTGCCAGACGTGGGTGCAAGTGCCCGCGCAACAGCCGACGCCTTCCCAGCCGTAGAACCGGCCGTTGCCGAGCCAATAGCACGTGTTGGTGGCCAGGTGAGACGTCGGCGCCATCGTCCGATCGAGGAACCAGAACGGCAGGGTCGAATCATACCACGTGTCCCTCCAGAGCCGGGTGTGCGAGGCCAGCCGATCCCATTGGCTCGCCACATACTCGGCGACGGCGAGAGCGTCGGCGAACCGCTGCCCATAGCGGCGTCCCTGATGATTGCCGAGGCCGGCGATCTGAAGGTGCGGGAAATGCCATGTCACAACGAACGCGGCCGCAGCCGATTGTCCTGGGGCCAGGGTCAGCCGCCGGGCAAGCCCGCCGACAGGCTTTTCGGGCAATGGACGCTCCAGCAGATCGGCTCGAGGCGGATCCGGCAGCCGGAACGCGCCGGGCGATTCCTGCAGGCAGACGCAGCCGAGATCGGCGCCGGGCAGGGAGCCGCTCGGGGCGGCCAGCAATGCCAGGCCGAGCGTGCCGAAATCGGCGCGCTGGCTCATGGGAGCCGGCGGCGGAGCCGGCCTGCCGCCGGAGACGGCGTTTGTGCCCGACGAGGGCAGGGGCATAGGGGGCGCCGGCCGAACGGAGCATTCAAGGAATGTCAACCCGTCCTGGCGGAGCACGCGATTCCGGCGGAAACCTTCGCCCCCTTTGCCGGAGTGAAGGCAGACCGCGTTCTCGAGCCAGCCCAGCAGCTCGATGGCCACAGGATCGGCCGAGCGGTTCGACAGCGTGAACTCCATGACCGTCGCCGGCAGAGAAGAATCCTCGGCGTTCAGCGGGATGAACGGCGAGAACGCCTCGAGAACGGCCGAGACCGGCGATTCGGGGTCATCGTATTGGACCCGGCCGATGGGATATTCGCCTCGGAAAGCGATATGGCGCCAGCCTGTGTGATCGAGCTGGCGCGTCTCTGTTTTGCCATTCTGGGTGAGACGGAGGGCGAAGCCTTGGCGCACCGGGGAGACAGGCGGCAGCGGCTGGGCGTAATGCGGCCCGCTGCTTCCGCTGTTGACATGCTGGTTGAAGATGTCCCAGTGCCAGAGACGGCCGTCACCGCCCAAGTAGAGCTGGCCGGCGCCGATGCCGCCGATGGGCATCCCGATCCACCTGGATTCAGGCCAGCGATAGACCGCCGGGACGCCTCGGTCAAACAGCGATTTCACCCAGGCCGGATCCAGCTTCTTGTCCGCGGGCACCCGCGTTTCGAAGTCGGCGGCGGTGAACGGTCCCGCCATCACGGGCGGCCGGATGAACGATGCGGCGAGCGCCGTCCAGCCCGAGGATTCGAGAAAGGCGCGGCGCGACAGCGGCCGGGATCCGATTCCCGACCCAGGATTCTTGCGGGAGGATTGCGTCTTCATGGTGTCCGTGAAATTCGCCTCCGGCCCCTCGAGAGCAAGGCGCGAAGGCATCCTCGGATGGAGTTGCATTCCCGCTCAATACCACGCCATACAAGCACGATCCAGCGCAAAGAGAGGCTGCCGAGATGCGGCAGACAGTGCCCCGCAGTTCAGAGTTGACACCGAGGCCGGGATTTGCGTAGGATTAATATCAGCTTCGACCCACTATCGCAATGGCGGCCGCCGTTCCCATTTTACGGGAGTCGTGCGAGTGTGTAGGGACCTATCCCGAAAGGAGTCTGTTTCACCGCCAGCCAACCGGTTCACGCACTGATTTTTCCTCCCCATGAAAGCTGCCTGTTTTGGATTGGTGTTCGCGCTGTGTGCGAGCGGCGTCTGCCGCCTGGCTGTCGAGGCGCGGGGCGGCGATTCGGCCGATCCGGCCGGGCCTGTGCGCACCCAGGTCATCGAGATGCAGGCTGGCTGGAACGCGGTGTTCCTCGAGGTCCATCCGCTCGACGGCGATCCGGCGGCCGTGTTCGGCTCGCTTCCGGTCGATATCGTCGCTTCGTTTTTCGAGCGGTCGACAGCCGCCCAATTCGTGGTGAATCCCGATGCCGACTTGTACCGGCGCGCCGGATGGGGGGTGTGGTATGCAGCGGGGCGGCCCGATGCCTTCTTGAAGACCTTGCATGGTGTGCATGGGCAGCAGGCCTATTTGATCCGCGCGCGAAGCGCATTCACATGGCGGATCACGGGGCTGGTCACCGCTCCCGAGGTCCAGTGGCAGGCGGACGCCTTTAACCTGGTGGGTTTCTCGGTCGACTCGCAGGCAGCTCCCACTTTCGCCCAGTTCTTCGCCGGCTCGATGGCCCACCGCCACAACCGCCTCTACCGGCTGACCGGCGGGATTTGGCGCCGGGTCCTGGATCCCGATGCAGAAGCGATGCGGTCCGGGGAGGCGTTTTGGATCTATTGCGTCGGAGCCTCTCGGTATCAGGGCCCGCTGGAGGTCAAGACCACGATCCGTCGGGGGGTCGTGCTGGGGAGCGTTGCCGACACCGTGATCTTGCGGAACCGATGCGACCACCCGGTGACTCCCACCGTGGCACATGTCGTTGCCGGCCTGAATCCGGTGCCGCTGTCGCTGGTCGTGCAGGCCTATGGCGACAATTTTGGACAGTGGCGGTCCGTGGCGGTTCCGCAAACGGAAGCGTCGTGGACGCAGGCGTTGCCACCGCTCGAGGCCGGACAGGCGATTCAAGTCCCGCTGGAGGCCGAGCGTCAGGCCATGCAGGCGGCCGTGCATCGCTCGTTGCTCAGGATCACGACCGATCTCGGGACGGAGGTGTGGGTGCCCGTTTTCGCAATCCGTGAAGATCTGGAGGAAAAATGAGCTTGCTCGTTGTTTTGGCTGAACCTGGCGAGGTGCGGGCGCCGCGTCCCGATAGGGGGCCGCAGGGAGCTGCGCGGGCGACGCTCGCGCGCATGGCACGGTGGGATGGCCTTCGGGCGTTCTTTGGCAGGAGCCCGAAAGCGAGGCCTGCCTTGGCGCCGGGATCCGAAGCAGCCCATGCTGCACCCGCCGTCTGGAACGGGCCGGGAGGCTGGACTGGCCTGCCGGCTGCCGCCGGCAGCCGCGGTCGTGCGGGGGCTTGGCTGGCCGTCGCTGGATTGTGGCTCGCGGTGTCGCTCGAGGGATCGGACCCTTGCCGCGGGCTGTGGGTCGGCCAGGTCACTTTGAATTTCGTCAACGAGGTCACGGTGCCGCTGGACCAGAACAACGTGCCCATCGCCCCCGATCCCCAACGGCCGACACCGACCCACGACCAGGCGAACTTGCGCCTCATCCTGCATGTCAGCGGAGGCGGCCAGGTCAGCCTCCTCAAGGACGTCGCTGTGCTCAACCGGGCCGCCTCGACGGAAGGCTCGGCCGGGTCGTCAGCCTCCAATCTGCAGGTGCGGACCGAGAGCGATGTTGCGCTGGTCACGGACCCGCGTTTGTACGGCGAGTTCTCGCCCCAGCCCGCGCAGCGATATGCCAGCGCCGTGTTTGATTTCGGCGACAGCAAGGCCACGCAGGCCGTCGAGGAGGTGCTGAATCGCGCAGCCGAGGAGGCTGCCGCCTCGGTCGCCAATTCGACCCTGGACTTCTCGAGCGCGACGGGCCGGAGCCAAGCCGAAGCGGCGGCCAAGGCCGCGGCCGAAAGCGCCACGGGACCGATCGCCGATCACGCCGATGTTGCCCAGACGTTCTTTGAGTTCCTGGATTTCCTGAACCGGGCCCGGGTCGACCAAATCGCTCTGAGCTCGACCGAGGCCAGCCTCGCCCGAACGGAGGCGGAGCAGCGGAGAGACCAGTCCTTCTATCACGACACACGCCCGGTGGACATGGTGGACGCAATCGCGGCAGCGGTGGAGGCCCTGGCGCCCGATGCAGACGATGCCGTCAAGAAGAAGGCCGCACAAACGATGGCTGCGGCCTACGCCGATCTGGCCAACGATTACCACCGCTTTTTAGCGGGCCAGCGATTCGGCGCCATGATCGATGCGGCCGGCCAGGCCGCGGCAGCCGCGGCCGTGGCTGACGGCGCCACCGAGGCGAGCATCAGGGCCGCGGTGCTGGCGGACGGTACCGTCAACGACGCCAAGACCGAAGCCTTGCGCATCCAGGTGTCCGCTTATGACGACAGCCGGGCGATGGATGCGGTCGGCCAGGTGCTCGAGGCGGTCATCGCCAGCGCAGTGGCGGCGCTGCCGGCCGCGGCGGCCGACCAGGACCCGATCGCCACGGCCGCGGCGGCGGCCGGCCGAACCGAGCTGGCGGACAATGTGGCCCGGTTTCCCGTGAGCGCAGCGGGGCCCACCAGCGATTACACGGCTTTCGTGCGCTCAACCCGTTATGCTTCCAGCTCCGGCGTCGCCGCCGAGGCGGCGGCGGCTGCCGCTGTGGCCGAGCGGAGCCAGAACACGCTCTGGACGGCCGACTCCTTGAAGAAAGCGGCCAGGCTCGCCGCCGCGGAGGCCCTCTCGAGCGCGCTGGCCGAAGCCGCGCTGACCTTGCGTCACGAGCTGCCGCTCGAAGGCCATTTCGGACCCGGCTTGGGCGACGCCCGCCTGCGCTGGGAGATTCAGGCCGGCGGCGGGGCCCCCCTGAGCGCCGACGCCGCCTTGAAAGGGACCATTTACCTGCCAGCCAACCACCCCACCAACCCCTTCCGCCACCGCCGCAATCCCGAGCACGCGACGGGTGTCGATATCACCCGGAGCATTCGTCTCGATTTCGACGGCAGCCCCGGGGATGTCCTGCCCCGCGCCGGCTACGGCGTCGACCGCATCACGGGTGTCTACCGGGAGGAAGTCTTCGGTCTCCACAAGAGGCTCGGGCCCCAACAGGATACGGGCCTGATCGTGGAGGGCCGGTTCGTGCTGAATCGTGTCAGCTTGATCGACGCGTTGAACGCCCACTGATTGCCTGCCATGAGAGAACTTGCCTGCGTCCGCTTTGGCTCACCCCGGTGTCGTGTCGCCTCGTGGGTGATGGGAGGGTTGTTCGCCGGGCTTTTTGGCCTCGCCTTCGCGGGGGAGCTCCCGCGCTTCAAAGTCACGGTGGACGGCAGCGTCAACGTGCCCCGCATCCGGGTCTGGAACGAATCGCGAACGGCCCGGATCACCCGTTTCGAGATGACCATCGGAGACACGAGCAGGAACTTCGACTCGGCGACCGATTTCATTCCGCCATCGGGAGGAGCCATCCTGCGGCGCGAGCCGGATGATGGCAACGGGGGTACCCGCAGCGATCGGGTGCTGCTCGAGATCTCCGACTTCGACCCGGGCGAGTCGTTCACCCTCTATGTGGACGTCGATCCCGACAGTGAAAACGGCAGCCTGGATTACCGCACCGTTTTCTTCAACAACGGCAGCCGGGACAACACGGTGTTCATGGCGACCACCGAAGACAACGAAACCTCAGCCTTGACGGTGCCGGAGCTGCCCGCCGGGGCCCCGGGCGCCGTCTCGTACACGTTTGTCACCTCCCCCAAGGACCGGCAGCTCACCGTCCGATCGGTGACCGAAGCGGGCGGGGAGGAGTACGTCAACAAGATCACGGTGAAGGTGAATGGCGCGATTGTGCAGGAGAATCTGGGCGCTGACCGCCTCGACGTTTACGACGGCGACACGATCGAGATCACGGCCCCCGCCGAGGTCTTCCGCGACATCTACGGAGACGACATCACCGACAGTGTGGCCAACGACCCAGGCCTCATCAGCGATCAGGCCGAGGAGCGATTCACTGCCCTGGGAATCTCCGTCAACGATGTCCCGCAGACCGGCAATCCCACCTTCTTCCGCTTCGACATCGACCGGGATACCGTGATCGTGATCCAGTGGCGTCACGAGTACGCGCTGAGCGTCGAGCACGACTTCAGCCAGACCGAGAGCAGCGAGCGGGATGAAGCCGATCGCCCCTGGGCGGGCCCCTTGAGCTCCGCAGCCGAGGGAAGCCCGGACCCCCCAGCCCAGAAGAACTGGATCAAACGGGGTGAGCTCAAGGTGAACCAGATCGACGGCCAAGTCCTGGATTTCAGCCGCGCCGGCCTGGATGTGCGGTATGTGCCCACGGGCTACTGGGCCGGCGGCCCCCCCAACAAGCAGACCGATACCACCACCGACGCGCATACGCGCGCAGGGTATTTCGTCGAGAGCCATTTCCTCGACCCGGAAGGGCTGGTCACGAAGCTGCAGCTCAATAGCGATCCGGCTGCGTTCATCTGGAGCGAGTTGAGCGCCTCCGCCCGCGCTGCGCTGACCGATGAGGGGACAACGACCGATCAGCGGCGCGCCCTGCTGCGCGAGCAGCTCGACGCCTTCCTCGACGCCGCCGAACCGGCCGACACCAACCGGTTCCCTGCCGACGCCTGGTCCGAGCGCACGAAGGCGTTCTACGCCCAGGTGGCTGATGCCCAGGAACAGGCCCCCAGCCTGGCGCGCCTCTTCCGGTTCCTCCTCGAGGATTCCTACCCCGCCGAGATTTCGAACAGCCGGCTCAGCGAGGTGTTTCGTCCTTTCGCGGTGGCCCAGTCTCCGGCCGCCCGCCAGCAGGGAGATCAGTTCACCATGTACGGCCCGGGCCGGATCCGCTATGTCTGGCAGCTTCAGTTCGGCGTGCGTGTCAATGTGGACGAGTCGTCGCGGACGGCTCTGCCCCGGGTCTTTCGGCTGACGGATCCGGGCGCCGGCGCCACGGTCGAGGAGGTGTTTGTCGGGGAGGGCAGCTTCTGGTTCGATCCCGGCAGGACGGTGCTGGTGGCGGCTCCGGCGCTCGAGAATAGCGCGGATCCTGCGAGCCTTTCGCTCAAGGGATGGTTCAATGGAGACGGCTTCTACTTCAGCTCGCGGGGCGACCTCGATACGACCTCCGGGCAGCTCACCGCCGGAGGACCCGTCGTCCGGAATAACAGCCCGGTGGCCGAGTGGATTCCCGCGCACGAGCAGGCCAGCGAGAACAAGACCTACCGCGCCCTCAAGATCCCTCAGCTCGGCCGCGCCGCCCGAGTGCTTTGGCAATACGACCGCCAGGCGCTCAATGTCCAGGTCGCGATCGGCCAATTCGTGTTTCAGGGCGACCCGGCCCGGGCCGCCCTGTTCACCACCCAGCCGGCCCTGGTCGAGCAGCTCCAGGTCACCGGGAAGATGAAGCAAGTCGCGCTGGCGGACATGGCAGTATGGGACCCGGTGGCCGCCCGCCTCTTCCCCGTGGTGCCCGGCAAGTTCAAGGCCCAGTGGCGCCCCAGCCCGGATGCTGCTGACACGGTCGATGTCGTCGTGACCGCCGTCTATCCCGATCCGGCCCACTATCCCCACATCGCGGGCGCGCCGGGGGTCGCCCTGGACCCGGATCCGGCGGACAACTTCATCTACAAGGCGGTGAAGTACACCGAGAACAGCGCCGTCGTCGATGCGGACAAACGGTTCAGCGCCGACAGCGCCGGCAAGACCGTCCTCCTCTTCTCCGAAATCCAGCGCGTGGGGCGCGGCGAGCCTCGCGAGTTCCTCCAGGTCCGCGTTGTCTCGACCGAGCTCTACAGCGATCATCCGGCGCCGGAGGAGTCCCCCCGGGTCGGCGACAAGATCACGGACTCGCTCGATCGCGCCAACCTCGGCACGGGATACATCCTGTTTGCCGGGGCGCGGTACAACCCGTTCATCTACGATGCCGCCAAGCTCGAAGGCCTGGCGGCGAAGGACATCTACGACATGGCAGCCCTGCAGGACTCGGGCGACAAGGTCGTCACCCGCCCGGCGAACCTTCCCGGCCCGATCATCCCGGTGAACATCCACCCGGGCGCAGCGGGCAATCAGCGGCTGGTGGTTGTCTGGTACGACGATCCGGCGGAGAACGATTTCCTGCTGTGGCCATACAAGGCCCGGCGCTACGTACCGCAGTGGGCCCCCGAGAGCGACCTGCCAAGGATCGTCATCGCCAGCCAGCACGGCAGCGAGAGCCTCGATGCCAATGGCCAGGACCAACGGGTCGTCGAGGCGGCCGGCGACTACGCGCAGGAGACCACCTACAACCCGTCCCGGCTCCAGGATGTCCGCATCTATCAGCAGCCCGACGCCGAGAGCGCGGGCTACAACCCCAACGAGGAGCATGCCCTGCTCGCGCCTTCGCTCCGGTTCGCCGATGTCTCCCCCCGGCCGCCGGCCGCCTACGCCCTGCGCAACAACGACCTCAACCGCTACGAGCCAACCTCTCTGACCGAGCAGAACCAGGATGCGGCCACCTACACATCCCACCCCCGGGTGCTCGTCCAGTTCTTTGACAAGGCGGTGAACGAGCATCGGATGCGGGTGTACCGGGTGGTGAAGGAGGATACGCAGATCGGCCGGACCGATTATCGCTTTGCCGCTCCCAACAAGCTGGTGTCTTCGACCCTGCCAACCGAGTTGCGGGACCAGCCGCACGTCACAATGGAAGCCGGCGAACCTGTCATCCCGTTTTATCCCCTGGGCGTGGCGATCGGCGCTACGCCCCCGCCCGAGATCTTCGGCTCGAACCTGCTCGGCCAGGTGACGTACTGGGAGGATCATCGCGGATCGAGTTGGGCGGTGTCGGGCGGCAGCAACGCGTGGTTTACGGTCTCCTTCTTCTACCCGCTGGCGCCGGACTTCTGGTGGCCTCCCGGCCAGTCCGGCTCCTTGTTCGATGACCTGGGTCAGCAGACAGCGATCGAACCTCAGGCCGGCGACTCGATCTCGTTCCTGCCGTCCGAGGTGGGGTCTTTGCTTGCCGCGCCGACCAACTCCGTGGTGAGCGACGACGTGGTCTCCGCCAATCGCCCCACCCGAATCCTCTACCAGAGCGAGTGGCCCGATATCGCTCCGGTGTTGAAGTCGGGAGAGACGCTCACGTTCCAGGGAGGCGAGCACCGCGCCGACCAGCCGTTCACAACCGTCGTCGGCGCCGACGGCGAGCTCGATCAGGTCGAGACCCCCGGCCTGCCGGGCATTGTCGCCTTCGCCTGCGCCGAGGTCGTCTTCGATTCCCTCAATCCCCAGCAGGACGTCAGCCTCTGGCCGTCAAACTGGACCGCCCGGGTCGCCCAGGTCCTCGAAAAGCGCTCCGTTCCCCTCACGCTGTCCGAATTCCCGCCCGAACTGCAGCCCGCGACCAAGCGCACCCGCTTGAGCCAGGGGAAATACGTCCTGACCGAGTTGCCCGCATCGCTCCAGAACCGGGTTCGGTTCGATCCGCAGCTGGGCAAGCTCGAAGTGTTCGGCCTCCTCAATGACAAAGAGATCGGTGATTCCACGCTGACCGCCTCCCCGCCCGCCGTCTATATCCTCGAGCCGAACATCCTGACAGAAACCGATGAGGCCGCCCTGTTGGATTTGGTCAAGGACGCGGCCGAGCCCGGGAAGACGCGGTGGCAGACGGCCGTGGCGGAATTGGGGAAGCTGTCGCGTAACCCCTCGTTGATCGATCGCGACAGCGATCTGCCGGACGACCCGGCGGCCAGCGGATACCGCGAGACGCTCGAGGAGTTCTGGACCGGCTATTACACCGAGGTGGGTGAAACGCCGCTCAACCAGACCGCGCCTCTCCCGGTCGCGATTGCCGACATCGATGCCGCCTACCTGGTTGGGTTGGAGCCGCAGGCCTTGCGAGACGCCAATGACAACATCGTCACCATCGAAGACCCCGCGGTGGCAGGTCTCCGGCGAGTCGTGGCCGATCCGCAGCGGCCCGTGCCGCTCCGCGCGTTCGGACCGGGCATGGCCCTGATCCCCAACTCCTCGTTCCTCGACCCCGATGCAGGCTACCCCGACGTCAGCTGGGTGACCGTGGCGGAGAACAACGATCCGAGCCTGGGCGGCTCTCCCATCACCCTGCACGTGGTCAAGGTCGATCGCCGGGAGCGCTATCGCGGCGCCATCAAGACCGTCGTCTCCGACAACGTGTTCGATGAGAATCTGGTGTTGCGGCACACGGGCGATTTTGGCGCCAAGGCCAGCGACCTTAGCTTCGAGTGGTGGTACCGTCCCGACGATGGCCAGCTCGATGTTCCGCCGCCGGACCTGATCGCGGGCGGCCAGACCAATCCCTGGAAGCTCTTTCCCGATCCGACCGGCCAGCGCGGCCGGGGACGATATGAGGTCACGCTCAAGGGAAACCCGAATGCACCGGAAGCCCTGCTCGCCGACACCTGGTGGTTTGTCCGCTATCGGCACGCGAACGATGACGTGCAGGGCACCGATTGGAGCGGGCCCCAGGATGACGGCACGGCCGGAGTCAATTACACCTGGGCCGGCGCCGGCAACTCCGACCCTTTCCACGATTACGACCGCAACGGCATCATGGACTATCGCGCCCAGCTCGCCCAGGGCTGGATCAAGCGCGTGCTCGATGCCGTCAATCCCTACGAGGCCCGCATCCGTGATTTCGAAGGGGAGAAACCCTCGACTCAGGTCAGCATGATCGCCCAGTTCGGCCCCCGCTACGAGGGGCCCGTCGCGCTCAACCCTGACAAGGACGTCATCGAGAACGTCGGCCTCATCGAGCTGTACGAAACCATCCTCAAACGCGGCCGCGATTTGAGCATCGACCTCTCGCGGCCGGTTTCCACCCCCGCGATCGCAAATGCGCTCCAGCTGGCCTCGACGCGGATCTCGGACTTCTACACCATCCTGGGCAACGAGGCCTATGTGGACGCGCTGGATCCGACGATCGGGATCGGAAGCGACATCGTCGAGCCGGGCGATCTCACCCCGGCGGTGTTCTCGTTCCAGAACCAGGTGGCGTCCTTGATCGAGGAAGAGCTGGCTCTGCTGCGCGGGGTCGACGACTACTTCGCCCGCCCGGTCTACAATCGCCTGTTCTGGAACTTCACCAAGGGCGAAGGCGAGGCCGCCTACGCCGTCAACTACAACGTGACGGACGTGAACCTCGACGGCTTTATCGACGAGGATGACGCGATGCTGCTCTATCCGCAGGGGCACGGCGATGCCTGGGGCTATTACCTCACCGCCCTCCGAAACCAGTACGATCTCCTCCAGCATCCCTTCTTCAACTGGGTGTCCCGGTCGGAGTTCTATAACCTCCAGGACATTGTCATCAAGGTCGATTTCCTCGACGAGCGGAAGTTCGCCCAGACCGCCGCCGCCAAGGCCAAGGCCGGGGCGGAGATCGTCAGCCTGACCTACCGCGAGAACTATGTTGAGGACCCCGCCGCTCAGTGGCAGGGCTACACCGACAGCAACCCCGACCGCGCCTGGGGAGTGCAGGAGTGGGCCCGCCGCGCCGCCCAGGGCGCTTACTTCGATTGGATCACGGCCAACGCCCTGCTCCCGTCCCAGCACCCCAACGCCACGCTCGAGGGCATCCAGAAGGTCGACCGCAAGTCGAACGCCGACATCGCCGTCATCTCGGCGAATCTCAACGCCATCCAGAACACGTTTGACCAGGCCAACAAAGGCCAGAACCCGCTGGGCCTTGCCGGGAACGTCGTGCCGTTCGACATCAATCCCATCCTGGTCGAAGACCTCTCCATCTACGGGCGCACTCACTTCGAGCAGGTCTACGATCGGGCGGTCAAGGCGATCGCCAACGCGTTGACCATCTGGGATTATGCCAACGAATCGCGCAACGCGCTGCGCCAGGTGGCCAATAGCGAGGCCGAGTTCCGCAACGAGGCCTTCCAGGAGGACCTCTCGCACCGCAACACCCTCATCGGGATCTTCGGCCGGCCTTACGAAGGGACGATCGGCTCGGGCCGGGTCTACCCGGCCGGCTACGACGGGCCCGACCTCCTCCTCTTCATGTACGTCGACGTCCGCGAGCTCAACGAGCAGACCGTCCCCGGTCCCGCCACCAGCTTTGCCGCCTTCGACGCGAGCGGCACTCTCACCGGCGGCGACCTCTACAATGCCTTTGTCGAAGGCGCCGGGCGAGGCGGGATGTTCGGCTCGCAGGTCGGACGCCAGAACCTGTTCAAGGTGCAGGATGTGAGCGCGGATTGGCGCAGCCTGTTCCTGCCAACCTTCGCCCCGGACTCGACCGGTGTGATCGGGGGAATGGCGCGCGACAGGTATTACGCGGTCAACTACACCGACCTCGAGAGCCCCAAGGTGCCGCTCGACAACCTGACAGAGCTGATGCCGATCAGCGCCGCCGGCTACACCTTCCAGGCTCCGCGCGACTGGGGCAAACGCCTCGCCCAGGGCGAGCTCCAGGGCCTGATCAACCAGATGCTCCAGCAGGAAGCCGCCATCGCCAGCGCCGTCGGAGCCTGGGATGCCCTCCAGGGCGAGATCGTGCGGCTGTTCCGCCTCACCAACGCCAAGCTCGATATGGAGGCCAATATCCGGCTCAAGAACGAGATCTACTCGCGCTTGAAGCTGGCGGTCAACGACACCATCAAGGGGCTCGAGGGCGCCATCGAGCTGGCCACCGCAGTCAGGGAAACCACCAGCAAGTTCTTCTATGCCACCGGCGAGGCCATTCCCACCGATCTGCCTATCGTCGGCCTCGCCGTCTCCCCCGGTGATGCCCTCGCCCCGGGACGGTCGGGCATCAAGGTGGTCGAGGCCACGACCTTTACCGGCCTCAAGGCCGCCGAGGGAGTCCTCAAGATCAGCAAGGTCATCGCCGAGATCGGCCTGGACATCGCGGACAACGAGCTCGAGCTGTGGGAGAAGCGCGAAGCCGATGGCCAGAGCGTCAAGGAGGCCCTGGTCGAGATCGAGAACAAGCTCGGGGATGAACCCATCAAGCGAATCGAGATCTTCAAGGAGATCGAGACCCTCCGCGATCTTTCGGAGCAGTACCGCGCCAAGATCGATGAAGGGACACGGATGATTGACGAGCGCGCGGCATTCAACAAGCGCGTTGCCGCCCAAACCCAGCGGTCGCGCTACCAGGACATGACCTTCCGGGTCTCGCGCAACCACGCCCTCCAGTCGTATCGCGCCGCGTTCGACCTGGCGGCGCGGTACGCCTATCTGGCCGCCAAGGCATACGATTACGAGACCAACTTCGACCCCGACGACCCGGCCTCACCGCGCCCCCTGTTCGAGGAGATCGTCCGTGCCCGCACCCTCGGCGCCTTCGCCGAAGGCGAGCCGCCGGAAGCGCTGCCGAATAAGGGCGGCCTGGGCGCTGCGCTCGCCACGCTGCGCGCCAACTACAACGTGCGCAAGAGCCAGCTGGGCATCAACAATCCCCAGATCGAGACGGGCAAGACGTCGCTGCGGACCGAGTGCTTCCGGATCCTGCCTGCGGGCAGCACCCAGCCCGTCGCCGGCGACTCGAACAGCCAGTTCCCCGAGCCAGGCCAGGATTCGGACACCCTCTGGCAGCGCCTCCTCGCCAACGCGCGCGTCGAGGACCTCTGGCAGGTGCCCGAGTTCCGCTACTACTGCCGGCCGTTCGGCGCCGAGACCGACGAGGCCGGGCAGCATGTCGCTGAGCCTGGATTGGTGCTCCGCTTTGCCACGCGCGTGATCGCCGGCCAGAATCTCTTCGGCAAGCCCCTCAGCGGCGCCGATCACGCTTACGATCCCAGCCAGTACGCCATCAAGATCCGTTCGGTCGGCGTCTGGTTCTCCGACTATCTCAGCCAGGACATCCTCAACGATCTGCCGGCTGCCCCCCGCGTTTACCTGATCCCGGTCGGCGCGGATGTCATGAGCATCCCCTATAGCGACAACCCGGAGAAGGTGCGCGTCTGGAAGGTCCTCGACTCGCGCATTCCCGTCCCGCTGCCCGCCACAACCGCCCAGCTCGACTATGTCGATTACGTCCCCGTGTTGGATAGCTTGAACGGCCGTTTCGGTGAGCCGCGCAAGTTCTCGACCTTCCGCGCCTATCATGATGGCGGCAGCGAGGTGAACACCGATGAGCTGGTCTCGGACAGCCGGTTGATCGGCCGATCCGTCTGGAACACCGAGTGGATTCTGATCATCCCGGGGCGCCTGTTGAATGCCGACCCCAGCACGGGCTTGGACCGCTTCATCGAGCAGGTGAGCGATATCAAGCTGATCTTCCAGACCTACGGTTACTCTGGAGGCTAAACATTCTTACTTGATGGGCCGACCTATGAGAAGTTTCATCGTTGCCTTGCGTGGCTCCTGCCGGGCGCCAGCCGCCCGAGCCGCTGCTGCCCTCGCTCTCGGGCTCGCCGCCCCCAGTCCAGCCAGCGCGATACCCGAACCCAGCACCGTGTTCTATGGCCAGATTTGGGGGATCGCTGCCGAACGGCCCTTCTTGCTGACCGCCGGCACGATCGAGTGGACCATCCGCCTCCCCGACGGCTCCGACCGCGCTTTGAAAACCGCCCTCTGGCCTCTGCACGACGGGCAGTATTCTTATCGCCTCAACGTCCCTCACACGGCGCTGGCTCTCGGCGAGCCGGGCTCGGCTGCCACGCTGCCCCTGGCCCCCGTCGACGAGACCCTCGCTCATGCCCGCATCCTCGTGGACGGGCAGCCCGCTCGCATTCTCGGCCCCGCCGGGCCCACATTCGACGCGGCTCAAGCCCGGCGCGCCGCCACCTACCGCCTCGATCTCGAGGTGCCCCTCCAGCCCGCTGACGCCAACAAAAACGGGCTCCCCGATTGGTGGGAGGAACGCTATCAGCTGACAACCGCGGCCAACGCCGATCCCGACGGAGACGGGCTCTCCAATCTGCAGGAGTACCGAAGCGGCTTCAATCCGAACCTGGATAATCGCCAGCCAACCCTGGAGGCCAGCCGCCACCAGGTCTACGCCGATGGCATGACGGGAATCCCGCTGCGCTGCCTCGATGCCGATTCCTCGCCCCAGAACCTCGTCTACAGACTCCTCTCCGTGCCGTCCTCCGGCCGGCTCAGCCTGCGCAACGAACGCGCCGACCCGGCCGCGCCCGATCTGCTCCTGGAGCCCGGCGCGGAGTTCACCCAACAGGATGTTCAGGACGGGCGCCTCGTCTATGTCCACCAGGGCGCGAATCCCGGCGCGATGTCCTTCGATGTCTCTGTCCGCGACGAGGACCCCAGCCACCAGGCCGCCTCCGCCACGGTGCAGCTGACCCTTTACCAGCCTGGCTGCCTCCAGAGCCTCGGCAGCTCCCAGGCCGAACAGGCCGCCGCGGCGGCCCGCGGCGAAGCCATCCCCGGCGTGCATCCGATCGAGGCTCAACGGGCGCGAAACCAGGTCTTGACCCAAACGGCGGGCTATGTGGTTTGGGACGGAGACGCTTCGGCTGACGGTCTCGAGATGGCCGCCCCCAGCTCGCCGTTCACCGCCGCCGATTATCCGTCAGATTACGTCTCGAAATTCGGGCGCGATCGGGGGCATGTGCTCATGGGTGGCCGCCAGGATGACCGGCTGGCGGGCGGGATGGAGAACGACATTCTCATGGGTGGGCCGGGAGCCGACACGCTCGCCGGAGGCGGGGGCGCCGACCGGTTCCTGTTCTGTGCCGCCAGCGACGGGCACGACACGATCCTGGACTTCGGCCTCCCGGAGAACGATGTGATCGATCTGTCAAGCGCGCTCCAGGGGATCTCAACCGACCTTCGACAGTACGTCCGTGTCCGTTCCGATGGCGGCAGCGCAATCCTGGAGATTGACGCCGATGGCAGCGGCGCCGACTACAAGGACCTGGCGATTGCCTTGGCCGGGCTTTCCGCCGCCGAAGTCGACCTGCACGACTGGGTGGACGCAGGCCGCCTGGTCTGCGGCGCGCTGCGCCTGCCGCCGCGGATCTCGATCGCCGCCACCCAGCCGCTCGCCAGCGAGAACGACCTCGCACCCGGGCAGTTCGCCCTGCAACGCACCGGCCTCGCGGACGAGGAGCTGCGGGTCGCCGTTGCCGTGGCTGGGTCAGCCCTCAACGGCATTGACTTCGCAGCGATCGGCAACACGATCACTTTCGCTCCCGGCCAGCGCCTGGTTCAGATGATGATCACCCCCTTCGCGGACAGCCTCGCCGAACCTTCGGAGACGGTCGAGGTGGCCGTCGTCGCCGGCGCCGGCTATGAAGTGGCGGGCAGCAGCCGCGCCACGCTCACGCTGGAAGATCTCAAGCCGGTGATTTCTGTCGAGAGCCTCGAGGCCCTCGCCGTTCAATCCCCGCTCCGGCCCGGCGCGTTCCTGGTGTCGCGGCGCGACCTGCTCGATGGGAGCGTGGTCGTCCGCCTCGAGTTCAGCGGCTCTGCAGGCAACCGGGTCGATTACGAGGGCTTGCCGCGCTACTTGACGCTCGCCTCGCGCCAGGCGAGCGCCGTGATCGAGGTTCTGCCCCTCCCAAGCGCCGCCCTGGGAATCAACGGCAAATCGGTGGACCTCACGGTCGTTCCCGATGCGACGTATCGCTTGGGCGGGATGGCCAAGGCCCGAGTGACGCTCATCCCGGAGGAAACGAGCTTCGCGGCGTGGCGTGCGCGATGGTTCCCCGGCGAACAGGGCGACCTCGCCGCCTTCGCGGACCAGGATCCGAACCGTCGCGGCATCCCCGCCCTGGTCCGGTACGCTTGCGGGCTCGACCCCGCCAATCCCGATCCCGCACGCCTGCCGAAGGCGGTCGTTCGCGGCGGCCATCTGACCCTGGACGTTTGGCGTCGGCCTGGCCTGGCGGACATCGAGTACATTGTCGATGTTTCGCCCGACCTCGGCCATTGGGATGCCTCGCCAGCCAGCGTGCAGACCGTGGCGGTCCCGGGCCGGGAGGACGATCCTGGCGCGGTCTCCTATCGCGCGATGTCGTCCGTCGAGCAGGCGCCCCTCCTCTTCATGCGGCTGAAAGTCGCCTACCGGCCATGAACGGGCGCGAGCCATCCACCCTGCGGCCGCTTCGGCAGGAGCTCGATCCTGCTGCTCGGCAGCGCATGGGCGCCCCTGTCCCTGCGGCGCCTGCGAGCCGGTGGTTTCCGCCGCCTTGGTGCCTGGCCGTGTCGCTGGTGCTGGCTTGTCTGGCTGGCTGCAAGAAAGCCGAGCAATCGCTGGTGCTGGCGAGCGTCGGGCAGCATCAGATCAGCATGGATGACTTCCGAAAAGAGATCGAACGGCGCCAGGCTCTCCGGCAGCCGCTCCCGGATCGCGAGGCGCTGCTCGAGGAGATGATCGCGCACCAGGCCCTCCTGCAGCGCGCCCGCCAGGCCGGCCTCGAGCAGGATCCGGCCGTGCAGCGGGAGATCCAGGTCCTGCTCATCAGCCGGCTCCGGGAGCGCCACCTGGCAGCGCGACTCGCTGCGGTGACGGTCGCACCGGAGGAGGTCAAGGCGGCATACGAGCAGGATCTCGCCCGCTACACCCAGCCGGCCCAGATCCGCCTTGCGCTGCTCTTCCTCAAGAAGGACCGCTTGATGAGCGAGGCCAAAGCCAAGGAGCTCCGCTCCCGGATGACCGAGGCGCGCGAGCAGGCGATCGCCCAGCCCGCGTCGGGCGGGCGAGGGCCCGCCGCCCAAGGATTTGGCGCGCTCGCCATCCGCTATTCGGACGATCCGGCCAGTCGCTATCGGGGCGGTGACATCGGGTGGATGGAGCCGGACAACCTGAAGCCGCGCTGGCCCCGAGCGGTGCTCGAGGCCGGTGCCGCCCTCGAACCCGGCAAGGTCAGCGACGTGATCGAGACCGAGGATGGACTCTACCTGGCGATGAAGACCGATGCTCGCCCCAGCCGGATCACACCGCTCGATGAGGTGAAAACGGCTCTTCATCAATCGTTGCTCGCCCGCAAGCGACGCGCCCTCGATGCGGGCTTTCGGCAGGAAGCGGCCCAGCAGGCCGGCGTGCGCATCCACCGGGATGTGCTCTCATCCATCACAATGCCTGCGGCGGTCGCGGCCCACGCGCAAGGCCAAGAGACCAACCCGCCCGCCCTGCCGGCCGCAGACGACGCAAGAGACAGGAACTGACCGGCTACGGCCGGCCCGATGGGAACCAGCTATGCAACCAGCCAAGAGACTTCAAAGCCGTCAGAGGAAGGCGGCCGTTCGCTCCGCGGCCTTCGTCTTGAGCTTGCTTCTGACGATGCCATCGGCGTTGGCGGCCAACGCGCCACCGAGTTTCACCAAGGGCGCCGACCAGACGGTTGGCGAGGATCCGGGCGCGCAGACGGTGACCGGTTGGGCTACCTCAATCAGCCCGGGCGAGGGCGAGTCGAGCCAAACCGTGACGTTCCTGGTCGAGCACGACAACGCGACGCTGTTCAGCGCGCAGCCGGCGATTGCCGCCAATGGCACATTGACCTACACGCCGGCCGACAATGCGAACGGGGCGGCCACGGTGACGGTTGTGTTGATGGATGACGGCGGCACCGACAACGGCGGTGATGACACCAGTGACCCGCAGACCTTCACGATCACAGTCAACGCGGTGAACGACCCGCCGAGTTTTACCAAGGGCGCCGACCAGACGGTGAACGAGGATGCGGGGGCGAAGACAGTGACCGGTTGGGCCACAGCAATCAATCCAGGCCCTGGCGAGTCGAGTCAAACTGTGGAGTTCTTGGTGAGCGATGACAACCCGGCGCTGTTCAGTGCACGGCCGGCGATTGCCCCCGACGGCACCTTGACCTACACGCCGGCCGACAATGCGAACGGGGCGGCCACGGTGACGGTCGAGTTGAAGGACAACGGTGGCACTGCCAACGGCGGCGATGACACAAGTGACCCGCAGACTTTCTCGATCACCGTGAGCACCGTGAACGACCCCCCGCAGGTCACTTTTGGCTCTCCCGCTCCCAGCCCCATCACCGATAAACAGACCAGCGAGCCGCTCAAGAAAATCGACCTCGCCGACAGCGACGATGGAGAACAGCTTTCCGCGACCGTCAAGTTCCCCGACGGCGTGGGGAGCTTCCCGGTCAGCGCCCCTGGCTTCACGAAGGCCGTTTCCGGCTCCGATGTCATTTACACCCTCACGGCACGATCCGTTGCGGATGCCAAGAGTTATCTCAAAGCGCTCGTCTTCACGCCCGTCCAGAATCGCATCCCCCTTGGCGAAACGGAAACAACAGTTTTCACCGTCACCGCCACCGACCAAAGCAGCGCCTCCGGTTCGGCCACGGTGTCGCTGGCGGTCTCCCCGGTGAACGACGCGCCGCGCATCGTCGGCTCCCTGCCAACCTCAGTCAACGACAACGCCGTCGCCTCGATCTTCTCCGCCGTGACGGTCGAAGACGACGACAAGGTGCGGGTCGGCGGGAACGTCGTCAGCCAATCTGTGACAGTCAATGTCACCTGGAGCACCGATACGGGCGCGGGCACGATGCTGCTGCCTTCAGGGACGACCTTCCCGATCACGGACACGCCTGCCGCAGCCACGACCAAGCTCCAAGGCGTGCAGTTCCAGCCTGTGGCGAATCGCCAGCCGGTAGGGCAGACGGAGTCCTTCGCCCTCACGCTCACTGTCACTGACGCCGCCGGCCTCAGCGCCGCCCAGAATGGCGAGCGCACTTTCAGCATCGCCTCGGTCAACGATGCGCCGACGCTGAGCGTCTCAGCCAGCCCCGCGTCCTTCAAGGACACGCAGACCGTCATGCCGTTCCGCGCGGTCATCACCGACCCGGATGTGGGCGAGAGCTTCACGCTGACCCTCCAACCGGTGAGCGATCCGGGTTTCACCTATGGCGTCCTCGAGCCCGCCTCACCCAGCCTCGGCGGAGACGCCGCGGCCGTGCAGAATGCTCTGCGCGGCGTCGGGTACCGTCCCACTCCCAACAAGGCCAACAATACCGCAGTCACCTTCCAGGCAACCGTGGCCGACGCCCAAGGCGCCACCGCGTCCGGCACCATCACGCTCACGATCCAGAGCGTGAACGACCCCCCCAACATCACGGGCGTCACCACCGAGATCCTCCGCACCACCGACGACCCCAACCAGCCCCCCGTCCTGCCTTTTCGCACCGTCTCAGTGACCGATCCTGACCAGGGCGACCCGCTCAAGGTCGCCATCACCCTCGACGATCCCGGGATGGGGACGCTGTCCCAGACGACGTTGAGCGGGACGGCCGCGCAGGTGACTGCGCAGATTCGAGCGATCACGTTCCGCCCCGCTCAGAGGCCCGACCGCGTCCTGAATGCGACCAAAACAGTCACGCTGACAATCACGGTCGTGGATAGCGGCCACACGAGCCGTGCCAACAGCGCAACCCGGATCGCCATCACTTCGGTCAACGGCGCTCCCCTCATCTCGGGCATCCCCGAAGATGAGCTCCAGCCCGTCTTGCTCGACCCCGCCCCGCCGGTCGTCCCGTTCGCCGCCGTGTCCATCGATGACGACGATCGTGCGGCGATCACGGTCACGGTCTCGATTGACGACAAGGACAAGGGCGCCTTCGATCCGGCCCACTTGGGCGGGTTCGTCCAACAAAGTGGCACTGGAACCTATCGCTTCACCGGCACGCCAGCCGAAGCGACGCTGGCCTTGGCGGGCCTCCAGTTTGTGGTGAATCCCGATCACCTCTTTCCGCCGAACAGCCCCGGCGGCACAACCTTCAGGATCGAGGCGGTTGACTCTGTCCTGAACACCGCGCGCAAGAACCTCTCGATCCTGCTCCAGGAGGCCCCGCGCAACTTCTTGGTCACGCGCGCCGAGGACGACGAAGACCCCGGCTCCCTGCGCTATGCCGTCAGCCAGGCCGACAACAACGATGTCATCACTTTCGCGCTCCCGAGCTATCCCGCGCTGATCCGCCTCAACCACCAACAGGGACCTTTGCTGCTCGAGCGGAATCTCACTCTCAAAGGCCCTGGCGCTGACCTGCTGGTCATCAGCGGCGACTCCGATGGCAATCGCCAGCCGGATACCCAGCTGTTCCAGGTCCGGGCCGCCGTGGTCATCGAGGGCGTGACGCTTACGCATGGACGCAACCGCCTGCCCAGCGGGGCCGACACCTCAGGCGGCGCGATCTACGTGGGCCTCGCGGGTCAGCTCACGCTGCGCGCTTGTGCCGTCACGGAATCCACCTCCAGCCTGTGGGGCGGGGCCATCGATGTCGATCAAGGCGCCTTGGCCGTCGAGAATTGCCTGATCCGCCGCAACTCGACCGGCGCCGCCCAAGGCCTGGGCGGAGGGGCGATCTCCCTCTACACGGATCAACCGTGCTCGTTTGTCAACACGACCTTCTCGGGGAACCGCCAGCTCTCGCTCAACGGCTTCGGCGGCGGCGCCCTCTATATCGAGAACCTCACCCCGAGCTCCGAGCTCCCCGTCCAGGTCGCGCATTGCACCTTTGCCGAAAACGTCGATGCCGCTGGCCGGGGCAGCTCGATTCGCGCGAATGTCTTCGGCACCATGGTCCGGGTCCAGAACTGCATCTTTGCCGATGGCTGCGGGAAAAATCTCGGCGTCGAAGGCGCCGGCCGAATTGTATCCCTCTCGGGCAACGTCTCCGATGACAGCACTCGAGTGGTGCTCACCCAAGGCGGCCAGCCCAAGGAGATCTTCCTCCTCGATGCGGCCGAGGGTGACCTGACCCAGACCAATCCGCTGCTGGTCCTGCCGCTGGATGCGCGCATCCGCCCCACCGCTGCCTATCGCCTCCAGCCATCCAGCCCGGCCCGAGGGCTGGCGGTCTATCCCAGCGCAACCACGGACCAGCGGGGAGCCCTGCGCGACGACGGCGACCCGGACGCGGGCGCGCTCGAGACCGAGGCATCAGCCCGCATTGTCATCAATGAAATTCATTTCGATCCGAACCCGAGCCCGCCTGCAGACGAGCCGGCCTGCGACTTTGTCGAGCTGCACGTGCCCCGGGATTCCGTGCCCGTTGACCTGGGGGGCTTCAGCCTGTGGGCCGGCGGCGGCCTGCGACATCTCTTCCCCGCCGGCACCGTCGTTCAGCCGGGACGCGGCATCATCGTCGCCGACTCCTCCTTCAGCGCCGGAACGGTCGAATACCCGACGCCCGTCCAAACACCCTCCGTGTCGGTCGCCATCTCCCGCTACGAAGCGGCCTCGAATCCGGCCCAGGTGGTCGTTGTGTCGCCGGACCACGGTTTGGCAACCGGCGAGCGAATCGTAATCCAGGGCGCCCCCCTATCCGCCTACAATGGCGAGCAGGCCATCACGCGGCTCGGGCAAGACAAGTTCTCTCTCGATGCCCCTTACCGGCACGCGATCGCCGACTTTGCCTCCTGCAACGGCGGCGCCGCCGTCCAGGTCACCTCTCCCGGGCACGGCCTGGCGACCTTGGACCGGGTGACGATCGCGGACACCATCACCGACTACAGCGGCGACCATAGCGTCACCAGGATCGATGCCGACACGTTCTCCGTCCCGGTCGCCTTCACCACCAATCCAGCCGAGAAAGGGAGCTGGACGCCGGCGTCCAGCGGCGATCAGGGCGCCTGGATCGCCCGGCTCAACCTCGAGCAGCGCGGGCGAATCCGCCTGTTCGACGCCGGCCATAACCTCGTCTCCAGCCTGGCCTACGTCGCCGAGTTCGTCGACCCGGACGGCGTGCTCACGCCCGATAACCTCGCCCATAGCTCGATCTCATTGACACCCGATTTCGTCGGCTTCGCTCTGCTCCCCCATCGCGTCCTCGGCGCCGCCTTGCCCGGATTCGTTCGGTTCATCGACGGCAAGCTTGATCCCAATGGAGAAGCCACGTCGCCGGGCTTCGATACCCACGGCACGGCGTTCGGTTCGCCCAACGCCAAGCCGACGGCCGGCTCGGATGTGTGGTTTGTGGATGAGGACCTGGCCGCTGACATCCCTGTGCTTGCCAACGACGCCGATGCCGATGGCCTCGACCAGCTCGTGCTCGTGGATGTCAGCGCCACCACCGAGCCTGGAACGGGCTCCGCAAGCTCGGTCGAGACTCTCGCCCAAGCCAGAGTCCAGGTGTATCCGGCGGACACGCCTTTGCGCGGGCTGGGTCTGATCTACGACCCGCGCGTGTCCCAGGCCCTGCAGGCGCTGCCCGCAGGTGAGGAGGCCGTCGAGGTCTTCTATTACGAGATTGTCGATATCGGCGCCGGCCCGGTCCGGCAATACAAGCCGACTTCGCCGCCGCAACCCAATCAAACGGTCGTCGTCTCTCCGGGACACCGATTGGCGAGCGGCGCCTGGATCATCCTTTCCGGCGCCCTGTCGGATGCCGGCGGAAGCTCGCCCTACAACGGCACTTTTTCGATCGAGCCTGTCAATGACGATGAGTTCATCATCCCGGTCGCGTTCGCTGATGATCCCATCGTCAAAGGCGGCTGGATCACCCGCGATCCGCGCCAGGCTGGCTCCCGGGCCGAAGGCGACGTCACCGTCACTGTCATCGGCGCCAATGACCCGCCCGCTCCCGGCGAAGATCTCGTGACCACGGACGAAGAGGGCGTCGTTCGAATCATGGGCGATCCCGATCTCGCCGGCGCCGCCTGGGCGTTCGACACCGACAGCGAATACCCTGTCAAACCCGTCATCTCCGCCGTCAGCCTGCTGCCCAATGACGACGATCCGGACAGTGACGACGGGCCCGCCTCCCTGACGCTGGTGGGCGTCGCGGCAGGGGTCCAGGCCATCTTGGACTTTGCGCCTGGCGACACCGCCGGCACCGTGAAGGTCCACTCGCCCAACCATCAATTGGCCGACGGGACCGTGATCCTGATCTCCGGATACGGCGGCTATCGATCCTACAATGGGTTTCATCGCGCCGCCCTGCTCGGTGATCCCGACTGGTTCTCGATCCCGGTCGCGTATGTGGACAATGCGGACGCCAAAGGAGAGTGGGCCATCCTCAACGATGTCAACCGCCTCACGGCGGTGACCGCCTTCGGAGCTGCCGTCCGCCTCGAGCTCCGCGCGGACCGCATCGAAACCAGCATTGTCTACAACCCTCGCGCTTCCGCCTACTTGAATGGCCTGGCTCTGGGCGAGAGCGCCGATGACTCGTTCTACTACGCAGTCCAGGACCGCCATAGCGCTGTCAGTCTGGCCCGCGTGACCGTGCGCGTCGCCGGCGTCAACGATCCCCCGGTGCCGGGCCCTGACCCGGCCTCTCTCTCCCAGCTCGATTCCCTCCTCCGCCAGCAGGGCCTTACGCTCGAAGAGCTCATCGCCCAGCTCGACCTCCTCTACTCCCTGCCTGCCGCTGCCGGATCCGACCCGAGGGCCCAAACCTGGGTCCAGTTCGCTCCCTCTGGCTCGAGCGAGCCCCCGGTCCAGCTCCTCCTGACCGGCCTCTGGGCCACCGATGCTGCCACCGCCATCACGCTCGCCGCCGCCGACCTCAAAGGCAACGATTCCGATGTCGACCGCACCGATTCATGGAGCGTTCTGTCCGTGGCCAGTCCGAGCCGAGGCGGCGCCCAGATCACCCGCAGCGCCGACGGCGCAACCCTGACTTATGATCCGGCGGACTCGGTCCGGCTGCGCCAGCTGGCTCGTGAAGAGCTCTACCTGGACTCCTTCACCGTAACGGTCAGCGATGGCCAAGGCGGCAACGTCGATTCGCTGGCCGTCGTTTTGGTGAGCGGCCTGAACGAGACGCCTGGAGCTCTTGATGATTTGGCGCAAACCACCGAAGATCAACCTCTGGTGTTCGCTCCAGATCCCCCGGCAGACTACCCAAGCGTGCTCAAGAATGACGAGGACGACGACATCGACGGCTTCGAGCCGGACAATGTCCTCCGCCTCGTTCCTTTCACCGGAGCTCGCAGCTCGCCGGGTGAAGCCTTCGTCACGACGTCGGGATCGAGCCTCACCTACGACCCGACCGTGTCCCCCATCCTCAACGCGCTGATCGAGGGGGCGCAATATGCCGATACTTTCACTTACACCGTGATGGATGGCAGTTTCCTCTTTGCCAATGACGACTTTTTCCGAGCGGCGGCGGACAGCGCTGCGATGGAGCTCGAGGTCCTGCGCAATGACCGGAACCTGACCCGCACCGGCCGCGCTGTGCAGGCGTACCGCGCCGCTGCCAGCCCGGCCCTGACCGTCGTTGTGGCTCCCGCTCACGGGCTGGCCACGGGCGCAGCCGTGGCGATCGCCGATTGCGCCACCGCCGGCCTCTACAACCAGGTGCATCATGTCACGGCGCTGGACGCCGATACGTTCTCGATTCCCGTCCCCTTCGTGGATGATCCGGCGCAGAAGGGCCTCTGGGTTCCCCTCACCATTACGAAGGTGACCGCGGCCAGCAGCGGTGGAACGATCGAGATCAACGCCGCCGCCAGCGCCCTGATTTACCGGCCGCAAGTCAATTTTGTCGGCGACGAGACCTTTGCCTACACGATCAGCGACGGCCAGGGCGGAATCGACAGCGGCACCGTCACCGTCCGAGTCACGGTCGATCACCTCAACGGAAACCTCCAGGCCAGCCCCGACCAGTTCAGCATCGCCAAAGGACAGTCGCCCGTTCTCGATGTTCTCGCCAACGACGGCATCGTCCCCAACGCGAGCCAGAACCTGGCCATCACGGGCCTCTTCGACACGCCGTCCGACGATGTTGTCGAGCTGGTGAACGGGTCGATTGTCTACCGCCAGAAGGCCGGCGAGCAGCCGCCCTATACGCGCACGTTCTGGTACGAAATCTCCGGCGGCGGCCCCGCCCGCGCCGTCGCCCAGGCCAGCGTCCGCGTGGTCGACCGTCAAAACTCGCTCCCGATCCGCAACGACGCCTTCAGCGTGGCCGTTGGCAGCCGCAGCAACCCGCTCGATGTCCTGGCCAACGACAATCTCCTGCCCGGTTCAACCGCTGGCCTGGCTATATCGAGCTTCAGCAGCCCGACCCACGGCCAGGTGACCCGCGGCGCGACCGATGCTCAATTGCTCTACACTCCTGACTCCGGTTTCAGCGGGACCGACACCTTCACTTACGTGGCGGCCGACGGCGTGGGGGGAACCGGCGAGGCCGCTGTCACTGTCACCGTCGGCCGGTTGATCGCCGCGCGCGATTTCTTTGCCGCGCCGTTCGATCGCGCCAGCGATCCCAGTGACGATGCCCGCACCTCGACGCTCGACGTGCTGGCCAATGACGGCCTGCTGCCGCCCGACGGCGCCGTGCTGAGCATCGGTGGCGTCGCTCCTCAGACCAGCACCCTGGGCGAGTTGAGGATCGCCGACGACGGGCGCAGCCTGGTGTTCGATCCTGCTCCCGGACAGCTTGGAGAAATGACCTGCACCTACACCGTGCAGGACGGCTCGGGCCATGAGGCTTCCGCCGAGGTGACCATCGCCGTTTTCGCCGCCGGCGCCAAAGCCAGCCCGGACTTCTTCACGGTGCTCGCCGATAGCAGCGCCAACCCGCTGCCGGTGCTCCTGAACGATGCGTTCGTGCCCGGTCCGGGCCGAATGCTCACCGTGGTCGAGGCCGGCGCCGGGCTCGACGGCCCCAATCACGGCGGAACCGTCGTGGTTCAGCCGGACGCTCTGTTCTACACCCCGGCCCCCGGCTATGTTGGGGAGGAGACCTTCACCTATACCATGACCGACTCGCGGTCCACCGACATGGCCAGGATCGTCGTGCAGGTGAGCCCCGGCACGCTCTATGCCAACAGCGACGCCTTCACCGTCTTTTTCGAGTCGTCCGGCGCCGCCGAGCTGGGACGGGAGTTCTCGCTGCCGGTGCTCGCAAACGACGGTGTCATCCCTGATCGCGGGCAGTTCCTCCGGATCACCGGCGTCGGCATCGATGACGCGAACGCTCAAAACGCGCCCGACAAGCAAGGGCAGGTCCGGATCAGCGCCGACGGCTTGAGCCTGCTCTACGCGCCGATGGACCAGGACTTCCCTTACACGGAACGGTTCACGTACGAAGTCTCCGATGGCACCAGCCGCCGGGCCGACGCAAAGGTCGAGGTCCTGGTCCAGCAGCGCGCCAACATTAGAGATCTCGAGACCCACAACGATTTCTTCAGCGTGGCGCGGGACAGCGCAGCCAACATCCTCGCTGTGCTCGGCAACGATGGCGTCAAGCCAGCCTCGGCCGACGGCTGGCGCATCACGAATGTCGAACGGCCTGCATTCGAAGGCGCGGCCGTCGTCCGCGGCAGCGCCATTTGGTTCACACCTCAGCCCGGCTTCGTGGGCACAACCACCTTCCGATACCAGGTCTCCGACGGCCTCGGCGGCACGGGCTCCGCCGCCGTCACGGTCAAGGTGGGCGACCACCCGCTGGCCCCCGACCTCTTTGCAGCCTGTTCGGGAAGCGCGGATAATGTCCTCGACGTCCTCGCCAACGACGCGCTGCGCCCCGAGACGGCCGACGCCTACCATCTTCTCGACGCGGGCGGCGCGGATCAGGGCGGCGCCGTTTCGGTCCGCGATGGACGTCTGCTCTACACGCCCGACGAGGGCTATGCCGGCAGTTACCCGTACACGGAGCGATTCGAGTATCGCGTGGCCGACGACTCAGCGGGCGCGGCTGTGGGCCAGGCGGCCGTCGTGGTCCACCGCGACGGATCCGACCGAGCCAGCGCCGTGCTTCACATCACCGTTCAGGGCGTCAACGATCCCCCGGTCATCACCGGCACATCCGATCAGTACGCGATCACCGACAAGGATCATGTCAATCCGTTCGCTGGCGTCACGATTACCGAGGTGGATGCCTTCGGAGACCAGCCGCTGACCATCGAGATCATGATCGACAATCCGGAGAAAGGCATTTTGGACACTCGAAATACCGGTTTCATTCAGACCGCTCCCGGGACCTACACGTTTGCCGGCTGCACCGCCGCGTCCGCCACCGCTGCTCTGCACAATCTGGTGTTCTGGCCCGCCGAAAATCGAATCACGGTTCCCACCACCGAGGTGGCTCGTTTCACCCTCAAGGTCGACGATGGCTACGTCGCTGCTCCGGTGACCGACACCGTCACGGCCGTGGCCGTCACGGCGGTCAACGACCCGCCGATCATCCAGGGCACCGTCGCCGGCTTGACCGTCTATCACCAGCTCACCATCCGTCCCTTCGCGGGCGTCCTCGTGACCGAGGTTGACGATCTGGCCCTGCAGCCCCTGCGCATCACGGTTGCCGTGAGCGACCCCTCGCACGGCTACTTCACCGACCTGGGAAGCTTCGTTCGCACCGGCCCGGGCGATTACGTGCTCGAGACCACAACCGGTGCGGACGGGACCCTGGCTTTGCGCGGGCTGGTCTTTGTGCCAACCACCGACGGGCGTGTCGTATTCCAGACCTCCGAGACCACGCAGTTCACCATCACGGTCGATGATCACTTCCAAACACCGCCGGTCAGTGACAGCCTGACCACGGTCATCGCAATGCACGGGCTGATCCAGAAGCTCATGGCCAGCGACGGTTCCAGCTTCGACGAGTTTGGCTTCGCCGTCTCCGCCAACCGCGATCTGGTGGCCGCGGGCGCTCCTTTCGATGATCCCATCGCCAGCCAGTCCGGCTCCGTCTACCTCTTCGCCCGGCAGTTCGGAGATCCCGAGTCGTGGATGCAGATCCAGAAGATCGTTCCTGCCGACGCCGCCAAAGAAGACCAGTTCGGTTGCTCCGTCGCCCTCGAGGGAGGCACGCTCGCCGCCGGCGCCCGCAAGGACGTCCATAACGGCATCAAGAGCGGGTCCGTCTATGTCTTCGAGCGCGGCCAGGACGGCACGGAGGCCTGGAGCCAGGTCCAAAAGCTCGCCCCGTCCAACGGCACCACCGACAACGAGTTCGGCCGGGCCATCGCCTTGAGCGGCGACTTCCTCGCCGTCGGCGCGCCCCGTCCCACGCGCTTGAACAAGCGGTCCGGATCCGTGTATCTCTTCGCTCGCAACCCAGCCCCTGGCCCTGCGTGGATTCTGGTCCGAGAGATCGTTCCGGCGGACGGTCTGGCCGGGGATTACTTCGGCTGGGCTCTCTCCTTGTCCGGCGACGGGCTCCTCGTCGGCGCCCCGCTCGCCAACGCCCCGGCAACGGGTTCCGGCGCCGTGTACGTCTTCTCTCGCAACCAGGGCGGCCCGAACGCCTGGGGCCAGGTGCAAAAGCTGACTCCAGCCGACACGGCCGCCGGGGATGGATTCGGCAGCGCCGTGGCCTTGAGCGGCAGCTGGCTCGCCGTCGGCGCCCCTTATGACGCTGACTTCGGCGACCGCTCCGGCTCGGCCTATCTCTTCTCCCGCACCGGAACGGGCGCCACGCCTTGGCTCCAGGCCAGGAAAATCCAGGCCGCCGATCCCGCGCGCTACGACGAGTTCGGCTGCGCTGTGAGCCTCGACGACGGGCTCCTGCTGGTCGGCGCGCGGCTCGATGACGACTCCGGCTCGAAATCCGGCTCCGCCTATCTCTTCGGCCAGAATTGCGGCGGCGCCGACGCCTGGGGTTTGGTCGAGAAGCTAGCGCCTCCGATGCTCGATGCGTATTACGAGTTCGGTTCCGCGGTCAGCATCCGGGATCACACGATCGCGATCGGCGCCCGTCACGAAAGCGAGACCGGAAAGCGCTTCGGCGCATGTTACATCTACCGCGCCAAGTTCAACAACCCGCCCATGCTCGCCACACCCATCCCCGATCAGTGGACGCTCGTTAACCAGAGCTTCACCTATGCCTTGGCGCCGGGGACTTTTGGCGATCCGGACGTCGGCGACATGCTCACCCTGGCTGCCACGCAAGACCCAGCCAGCCCGCCTGCAAGCTGGTTGAGCTTCAACCCGGAGACTGCGACGTTCAGTGGAACACCCTCCGCCCCCGCCGATCACACCATCATCGTGGAGGCCGCGGACGAGGACGGCGCGGCGGCGAGCGACAGCTTCCAGATTCGCGTTCTGACCTCGGCGCCGGGCGGCCTGGCGATCGCAGCGTTGGCCGCCCCCCCGCTCGACCTCCCCGCCCGCCTGGATTACCCCACCCTGTTCCTGCAGGAAGGCCCATACGGTCTCTGGGTCGACCTCACCTTCCGCCGCCGGATCGACGATCCCCAGCTGGCTTACTGGATCGAGAGGTCAAGCGACCTGGCGACCTGGGCCTCCGCCAGCGCCGACATCGTCGGCCAGCAGTCCGTGGCCGTGAACGATCGCTACGAGTGGGTCACAGTGCGGGTTCGCACGCTGCCTGCTGCTCAGTCCATCTCGTTCTTCCGCGTTGCCATCTGCCCATGATCTAAGGGGCTGTGGATGCACAGACCCTAAAGGAGGCGGCCCAGGCCATCGCAGCCTGGCTTTCGAGCGCGCGCGAACTGCCCGCCGCCCTGGAATACTTGTGGCGGATTGTCCAGGGCCGCGATATGTTCTGCGGGCTTGAACAGCGAACGAAAATGCAAATGAAAACGTGGAAGGCGACAATCGAATCGGCAGCGATGGCGGCGGTGGGTTTGATGCTGATGGGGGGGCGATGTGACGGCGCGGACTGGCCGCAGTTCATGGGGCCCAACGGGGATGGCACCTCGCCCGAAAAGGGGCTGAGCTCGAGCTGGCCGGCCGAGGGCCCTCGGGTGCTTTGGACCGTCAAGCTCGGAGCGGGCTACGGGGGCGCAGCTGTTCGGGATGGCCAGGTGTTCCTGATGGACCGCGCCGATCGGCAGCAGGACCTGTTGCGATGCCTGGATCTGGAGACCGGCAAGGAGCAATGGTCGTTTGCCTATGACGCGCCCGGGCGGATCAGCCACGACGGCTCGCGAAGCACCCCGGCCGTCACCGCAAAGCACGTGTTCATCATCGGTCCTTTCGGGCATTTGCACGCCCTGGATCGGGCAACGCACGGGGTGGCATGGAAGAAGAACCTGCTGGCCGATTTTGGCGTGCGGCTGCCGACCTGGGCGGTTGCCCAGTCGCCGATCCCGTATCGGGACATGGTCCTGGTGGCGCCGCAAGGTGCGCAGGCGGGCCTCCTGGCGCTCGAGCAGACCACCGGCAAGGAGCGGTGGCGTTCCGGGCCGGTGGGTTCGATGGGGTACGCATCGCCGAAAGTGGTGAAGCTGGGCGGAATCGATCATGTCACCATCGTCACCCCGGAAGGCGTCCGCGGCGTCCGCGCCTCGGATGGCCAGCTGTTGTGGAGCTATGGGCATCCCTGCAAAATCCCGATTCCGAATGTGACGGAGCTGGGCGGGGACAGGCTGTTTGTGACGGGTGGCTACAACGCAGGCAGCGCGATCTTCCAGGTGTCCGGCCAGGGCGATCAATGGAGCGTGAAGGAGCTGGCCCGCATCGACCAGATCGGCGGCCAGTGCCATCCCGCCCTCGCCTATGAAGATCACTTGTTCGTTCTCTGCAACACCAATGAGCGCGCGGATGGGATGGTCTGTTTCGACTTCGCCGGCAAGCTGATCTGGCAGACGCAGCGCAGCCCCTATCTCTGCAAGGGCGGATCGATCCTGACCGCGGACGGTCTGATGTACGTGATGGATGGGCGCGAAGGCGAGCTCCATGCGGTTCGGCCGTCGCCGGCCGGTTTCAAGTCGCTCGCCAAGGCCAAGCTGCTCGAAGGCCGGGAGATTTGGGGCCCGCTGGCATTGTCGAATGGCCGGCTCCTGGTGCGCGACCAGACGCAGATCAAATGCGTGGATGTGCGGGGCCGGTGAGTGGGCGGCTGCGCCCGGATCATCTCCCCCCGAGCAGGACAACACCCGCCACAACGGCCAGCCCGGCCAGCACCGCCAGCAGAATCTTGACCCAGCTCTTGGGGTAGCGGCCGGCGATGGCCCCGGTCGAGCCGTTGACGACCACCTGGAAGGCCCGCGCGCCATAGTGGTAGCTGAGGAGCCACACGGGCACCAGGATGTGCTTGAACGTCTGCCCGGTGAAATCGGAGCGGACCCGCAGGTTCCGGTGTGTGTCTCCGGGAACTTGCCGGGCGCAGAGCGATATCATTTTCTGCTCCATGATCTGGCGCGCATGCTGGGCGGCGGCGACCAGGTCGATCTGGTAGCGTTCGACCACCCACCCGGATAGAAAGCCCGCCTTGTAAGGAGTGAGGGTGTCGGTGGGGAACGGCTCGACGCGCCGGAGCAGCTCCGCATCGACACCGCGCGAGGCTGCGATCAGCTCGTCGTCGAAGAAATGATCCAGCGAGCCTGAGGACGGCTCCCAGCGGGTCTTCTGCACCTGCCGGCTCTGGGTCTTCCCATTGGCATCGGTGTAGGTCTCCGTTTCGTAGTAGTAGTAGCCGGACTCGGCGGTCCACTCGGCGCGGACCTGTGCGTCGAAGGTCCAGTAAGGGATGTAGAGGCCGCGAACTGTGTCGGTCAGGGCCGCCTTGCGGAGCCGGTTCGGAGCGAACCAGCGGCTGCCGTACCAGCGGCGGATGCTCTCCCGGACCTGGGACTCGCTGACCTTCATGGGCAGGAGGCTTTCGGGGCGGAAGGCCTCCTTGATCTCGTCGTGCGGGACAAGGGCGGAGGAGCCGCAGAAGTCACACCGCTGCCCGACGCGCTCGGGATCGAACACGGAGATGGCTTGGCAGCTCTGGCAGCGGACCGAGGTCTTCTTGGCCTGCCACCCGCGGGCGTCGTCGGGAATCGCCCGGAGCGCGGCCGCGAGATCCAGCTCCCTGACAACCTGGGTGCCGTCGGCGGCAAGCTCGATCTGGGCGGGTGAAGCGGTTCCGCAAAAGGCGCAGACCAGCGCCTGCTTGGCGGGAGTCCAGCTCGCCTCGGCGCCGCACGCCGGGCACGAGAATTTCTTCTGAGCGATTGCCTCAGCCATGGATCAGTGCGCGAGAAATTCGTCCAAAGCGGCCTTGGTGATGCGCCAGGCGGCGCCGATCTTCTTGCCTTTGAGCGACCCGTCGGCAAGCGCGGCCACAACATCCGACTCCGTGACGCCCAGGGCGCGCGCGGCGTCGGCAGGGCTGAAGAGCTCGGGGAAGCCGGCGGGCGCCGCCGGCGCCGGGCTGGTCGCCGCCGGCGCCGCAGCGGGCGCGGCCTGGCCGGCGTTCATGGCGGCCATCATCTGCTGGCCCATGGCCAGGCCGGCGCCAAGCCCCGCCCCCGTTCCCGCCATCCCGCCCGCCTCGCCCCCGCCTTTGGTCATCGCCTCCGCCATCTGGAACTTGACGTAATCGTTCAGATTGCCCACGGCAGCCATGCTGCTGCGCTTGTCGATAGCCTGCTCGACCTCCGGCGGAACAGACACGTTCTCGACAATGAAGCTCGGGATCTCGAGGCCGTATTTAGCCGTCACGGCCGGGTTGATCAGCGGGAGCAAGGCGTCCCCAAGCTCGGTGTAGCGCGATGCGATGTCCAGCACCGGCACCTTGGCCGACGCCAGGGCATCGGTGAACACGCTCACGATCCGCGAGCGCATGGTGTCGGCGAACTCATCGAGCCGGAAGTGGTCGTCGGTGCCCGCAACCTCCTTGAGAAACGTGCGGGGATCCACGACATGGAAATCGAACGTGCCGTATGCGCGGGCGCGGACGATGCCGAAATCCGCGTCGCGCATCATGATCGGGTTGGCAGTCCCCCACTTGTTGCCGGTGAACAGGCGGGTGTTGACGAAATAGACATCCGCCTTGAAGGGAGACTCGAATCCGTATTTCCACCCTTTGAGAGTCGAGAGGATGGGGATGTTGTCGGTGGTGAGGGAGTGCTTGCCGGGGCCGAACGTGTCGCCAAACTGCCCGAGGTAAACGAACTGGGCCACCTGCGACTCGCGCACGATCAGCTGCGCCCCCCTCTTGATTTCCTTGTCTTCATCCGGAAAGCGCCAGGAGATCACGTCGCGCGAGTCGTCTTGCCATTGGATGATGTCGAGGAACTGCGATTTGATATAATCCATCAAGCCCATACAAAGCCTTTCGTTTGCCTGTCGTGCAGCAGCAAGGAAGATTATGGGCGAGCCGCCGCGACTGGAAAGAAAAAAGTGCCCCCGATCGCGGGCTCGGGTGTAAGGGTCTGTGCAAAAATTAATTCCGATCTTGGCGGGAGCGCCGCCGGGCCAGATGCGAGATAGGCATGAAAGGGATGCTCATGCAGCTCGATGACTAGTCACACTTCTTCGGCGCAAAATGCGAGCCCGCTCATCGGCCTGTTCAGGCACCCCCGTTGGTTCACAATGGCGAACAGGGAGAATTGCTGACGGCTACCTTGCGCCATTCCCTCCCCCCGCTCGTCCCTCGCGGGGGGAGGGAAACTTCCAGTGACGAGAAAGTCGCGGCACGCCGGGCAGCCAGATTGGGCCGGCTGATCTACCTGTAAGTGAGGGTCAGGGCGCTGCCATCGACGCGGATGGAATCGATGCGGGTCGAGGCCGGCCCGATGAGCCGGTAGAACCGGGGCGCTGTGGGCACAGGCAGCGTGATGGTCCCCAATCCGGGTGAGACGGTGGCGGCGGGATCGTCCGCGTAAGGTCCGCCCACCGCGGCAGCGGACTGCAGCCGGAGGGCCAGCTCGATCCGGGTGAATGCCCGGATGCCGCCCGCCTGGGTGAGATCGTTGATCAGACGGCGCTGGCCGGAGCCGGGATCGACGAAGAACCACTCGACATGAGCGCTGCCGCCGCGCTCGTACCAGATCATCCGGAACGGGTAATGGCCGGCCTCGGACACGATGAAATCGAAGGTCTCGTTGGCGGTCCCGTTCCGGAATTTGAGCGGCGGGGTGGTGGATCCGAGCGGCTCTGCCCCGGAGGCGATCTTGTAGCCGTCGTCGCTGTGCACGCCAAAGCGATAGGTGCCCGGCGACAGTTCCAGGTAGGCGAAGATCTCCATCGCGATGTCATCCGTTCCGTTGACCTCGGGCTCGAGACCGGGAACCAGGACATCGCTGGCGAACGATCCATTGGCGGTCCCGTCGGTTTGCGAGAAGTTGATCAAGGGCGCAATCACATTGGTGTCGCAGAACTCGGCGAAGGGCGAGCCGGATGAGAGCTGGAGCTCGGCGCGGGCGATCGAGCTGTCGAGATCGGACGGGGCGAGCGCCTGGACGACTCGAACGCGGAAGCCCGGGTCGCGGCCGGTGCCGATCTTGCGAGTGGCCGGATCGAGCGACAGATACAGGAGCGTGAAGGACCACTCGTTGGTCTGGAACACGCCGTCGCTATCGGCGAACACCAGGCGGGCGGTGTTCACCTGGCCGGAAGGCGGCAGCGGGCTGATCGCATACGTGACCGCCGCCCCATCCGCGTTGGTCTGGATCGTGGGCGCGACTTGCGCATGGTTCAGCTCGAGAACGATCGAGTCGGCGCGGACGCTGGTGTCGCGATTCTGGATCACGGCGGCGATGACCGGATTGAGGCCTTCAGCGGTCGAGTTGGGTGCGGGGGCGAGGCTGGCCACGCTGGCCCGCTGCACGCCGGGATCCTGGGCGGGCACCAGAACCAGGTAGTTTTGTCCGATGAACATGGGGTCGCCATCCGGGGTGACCTGGCGAAGACGGAGCGTCTCCTGGCCGAACAGCTTGACAACGATCCGGTTCAAGCCCAGGCCGTCGGTCAGCGGGAAGTTGCGGTACACGTAGCCGGTTTTTTCGCCCAGGAACGATCCCAGCACCTGCGCCGTCTGGTTGGTCCCGCTCACATCCCCAGCGACCTTCTCGAGGATCGCCTCGGTGGTCGTCATGTTGACGACCGATTGGCGCAGGTAGACATGGTAGGAGCCGGGCGCGAAGGTGCGCGTGTAGTTCAGCCATTCCCCAGCCCGCACCTCGCTCACGTCGTAGTCGAAAACGCTGGCTGCCACGCCGCCGGCGTCGCTGAACTTCTTCCGGACGAGGTCCACGGAATGGAGGGTCACGACCGGATCCAGAGGCCGGTAGACGTAGTCCTCGGGATCGCCAGCGTCGGGCGTGGCGCGGGTGTCATGAAAATCGATTCCCTCCAGGCCCTGGTGGCCGCCATACGCGTTCTCCACCCATGGCCCGAACAGATACTCGGGCGTCGGAACGGGATGATCGTAGAAACGGCCGCCGATGAGCTCCCAGACGTAGGGATCCAAAGGGCTGGGACCCCATTCGGCGTAGTTGAAATCCTCGGCCTCGATCACGATGCTGTCGTCGGTGAAGGTGTCGAAATAGCGCGTGATGGCAGCCGTTTGGCTGTCGCTATCGGTTGCGGCGAGGCGGGCGATGTAATTCTGCCCGGCCGCAAGGCCGCCGAGCGCGACCTGGCGCATCGAGCCGGTCCCGGTCACGGCCAAGCCGTTGGCGCGCGTGTAAACCGTCCCGTTCAGAGTGACGCTGATGCCATCGTCGGCCAGCGGTTTGTCGTCGGTCACCTGGAATGAGATCGTCGTGGTCGCCGGTAGGAAGTTGGCGTAGTTGGCGGGTTGCACGTTGCTGATCTCGGGCGCTTTCGAGGCATCGGACGGCGGCGCCCAGACCACGGCGTTGTCCAAGGTCACCTCATAATGATCGGTTCCGGCCAGGTAATCCTGGTAGAGGAAAAGGACGAACCGCCCCGTCGCCAGGTAGGGCGTGGAAGGGTTCTTGTCATCGCCGTCGCTGAGCACATCCTCGGCCGGCGTGTCGACGAAGGTCTGATCGAACAGGACGGCGTTGGCGTTGTCCTTGTCGAGGACGCGCCCCTGGATGACAACGTTGGGGCCCTCGCCGGTCAGTGTCAGAACCAGCGTGACGTTGGTGTTCTTGATGGCAGGCGTGGGGTTCTCGTTGTAGAAGTACTTGCCGATCCCCTTGGTGATGAGGACGTCGGTCGATGACTTGGCGATGGCGTAGCCGGCCAGGCTCTTGGGGTCGTTGGCCGTGGGGATGAAGCCCAGGACCGCAAACGAATCCTGCCCGTAGCCGTCGATCATGTCGATGCGAAGCTCGATGGTGCGCCCGTCCTGCAGATCGAACGTCTCGGAGGTCTTGACCGATCCGGAGAAGATCGGCTGGCCGACCGGGGAGGGCGTCTGGTAGAACTTGAATTGTCCGTTGCCCTCGGCGGGAATGCCGAAGTCGGGAATGAATGTGAAGTCCTCCCAGCTCGTTTTCACGCCGTCGTTGAAGTCATCGATCACGGTGCGTTTCAGCTCGAACACCTGCGCGTTGTCCAAGGTCACTTCATAATGATCGGTTCCGGCCAGGTAATCCTGGTAGAGGAAAAGGACGAACCGCCCCGTCGCCAGGTAGGGCGTGGAAGGGTTCTTGTCATCGCCGTCGCTGAGCACATCCTCGGCCGGCGTGTCGACGAAGGTCTGGTCGAACAGGACGGCGTTGGCGTTGTCCTTGTCGAGGATGCGTCCGCGGATGACGACGTTGGCGCCCTCGCCGGTCAGTGTCAGGACCAGCGTGACGTTGGTGTTCTTGATGGCAGGCGTGGGGTTCTCGTTGTAGAAGTACTTGCCGATCCCTTTGGTGATGAGGACGTCGGTCGATGACTTGGCGATGGCGTAGCCGGCCAGGCTCTTGGGGTCGTTGGCCGTGGGGATGAAGCCCAGGACCGCAAACGAATCCTGCCCGTAGCCGTCGACCATATCGATGCGAAACTCGATGGTGCGCCCGTCCTGGAGATCGAACGTCTCGGAGGTCTTGACCGATCCGGAGAAGATCGGCTGGCCGACCGGGGAGGGCGTCTGGTAGAACTTGAATTGTCCGCTGCCCTCGGCGGGAATGCCGAAGTCGGGAATGAATGTGAAGTCCTCCCAGCTCGTTTTCACACCGTCGTTGAAATCGTCCAGAACACGGCCCTGGAGCCCGCCGCTTGCGATCAGGCACAGGCCCAGGCTGAAATAGACCATCCGGCTCAAATAATGGGCCACACTCGAAGGGAACAATCTCATCGCGGGGATCCTTGGGTTGAAGGGTTGACGACGATCAAGGCCCGGGCAGGAAAGAGGGGTTCGCCGCTCATGCGCTGCCCGGACCGGAACACACGGGTCCGCTGCTGATGCTCCGTCTGGCTGATGTGCTTCGACGGTTTCACGTTGCGGATGACGGGGATCCTAGGTATATCCCCGGATCGCGTCAACCGGAGAAAACGGCCTCGCGAAACAGGGCGCGATCCGCCGAAGAGCGCGGAGCCCGCAGCCCCGGGCGGGCGCTGCGGGCTCTTGCGAGGGTCGAGGAGGCGGAGATTCGCCTCCCGGCCGATGAGGCCGCCGGCATTCGCGCCGGCTCGAGAGAAGGATCTACTCCTGCCACCGGAACCGGCCGCTGCCAAGGTTCTTGATGGTCTTGATCTTCTTTCCTGTCTGCATGAACCAGGCGTAGACGTTCCGATCCTTGTGCTTCAGCTTGGCGGCCAGCTCCTGCACCGTCATGCCGTTCTTGCCCGCCGCCTTGAGCTCGGCCAGGATCTTGTCGCGAAGCTGGCCGCGCGGAGTCGAGACCCGCGGGCCGGCGGCGCGCCGCGCCCGACCCCGCCCCGCCTTCGCCGGCGCCGGCCGGCCGCCCGGCTCGAACCGGGACAGCTCCGCGTCGATGGACGCAATCTTGCCCAACAGGGCTTCCTTCTTCTTGAGCAGCGCGAGGATCTTCTTAAATGTCGCAGCCGATATGTTTGTTAGATTCATGTCTATGACATATTACGGCGCACGCTTGAATGGGCAAGCAATAAATTTTTAGACAATGGAAGAGAAACATCGCGAGCCTTTCTCCGGCACGATGCTATCTATCTCGAGCGCGATCAGAGATGGGAGAGATGGGAAAAGCGGCTTGCGCGATCGCTCGCGCTCCGGTGCCGGGCCGGCCCTCGAGCCATGCCCGCCCCGGTTTACCGCTCTCCGCCCTGCAGCCGGTAATGTGCCCCCGCCCGGTCCGGCCCGCGGCCTCCGTGGCGGGAAATTCCGCGTTGCAAATCGAGGTGGGATTGGGGATCCTGGCGCCGAGACCGGGGACGGGCCCATAGCTCAGCGGTCAGAGCAGGCGACTCATAATCGCTTGGTCGGCGGTTCAAATCCGTCTGGGCCCACCCGGATGCCGGAGTGTTGATTATCATTCCGTTCTCGCCGCGGGAGCCCGTATCGCCATGGCTGACACCCCAATCCAGGCTGAAATGGACGTCGAACGGCAGAAGCTCGAGGCTGACATTGTCTGCATCGGATTCGGTCCGGCGACGGCCGGATTTCTCATCGAGCTCAGCCGCCACATCGGCGGGGAAGAGGGCGCGCCACCCTTGGCCAGCCGCTGCCAGCCGGGGATGCCTTTGCAGGTGCTCTGCTACGAGCGGGCCGAGGACCTCGGGTTCGGTGTCTCCGGGGTGGTGACCCGCGCGCGCAGCATCCGAGAGTCGCTGCCGGGATTGAGCCCGGCAGACATCCCCCTCGGGGCCGCCGTCACAAGCGAGCGCATGGTCTATCTGCTCGACCCGGTCGGGGCGAGCCGGCGCTCGAGGACGGTGCGGATCGGCGATCGCATCTTGCGGCTCGCAGGAGGAGCGCTGGGCATGCGCGATGACGCGTGGGAGCTGCCCTGGATCCCCGGTTTCCTCCACAAGACGGGGGGGTGGGTTCTCTCGATGGGCCAGTTCATGCAATGGGCCGGCATGAGGCTCATGGGATCGGGCCTGGTCCAGCTCTGGCCGGGGATGCCGGTGAGCCGGGCCGTGCTCGATGGCCAACGCGTCGTGGGCGTGCAGTTGCTGGACCAGGGGACGGACCGCCAGGGACGCCCCTCGGATGGGTTCCTGCCCGGCATGGAGGTCCGGGCCGAGCTCACCGTCGTGGGCGACGGGCCCGTCGGATCGGTCGGAAGACAATTGGACGAGCGATTCGGCCGGCCCAGCCGGAGCGAGGCGCCCTCGGATTGGGCCGTCGGCATGAAGATGGTGGTCGACTTGCCCGAGAACAGCCCGCTGGCCCCGGGAGCGGTCTATCACACCTTCGGCTACCCGGAACCGGAAATCTTCGGGTTCATGTATGTGCATCCGGACCGGGTGGCGTCGCTGGGGATATTTGTGCCGTCCTGGCTGAACAGCCCTGTGCGAACCGCGTATCGCTGCCTCCAGCACTGGATCCAGCATCCTTACCTGGCCCGCCGGCTCGAGGGAGCCAGGCTCCGGTCCTGGGGGGCGAAGACCTTGCAGGAATCGGGCCGCCGAGCCGAGCCGTTCCTGGTCGGAGATGGTTTCGCGCGGATCGGGGAAGGCTCGGGCAGCACGAACGTATTGACCGGCTCGGGCGTGGACGAGGCATGGGCGACCGGGGCGCAGCTGGCGGCGGGCGTTGCCGAGCTTTGGCGCGCGGGCCTGCCGATGAGCCGGGATCGTTTGGAGGCCGCCTACGAGCAGCGGAGGCGCTCGAGCTGGGTCGAGCGCGAGGCCCGCGTGGCCGAGCGATCGCGAGACGGTTTTCGCCGCGGCATCGTTCGAGGCATGCTCGGGATGGCCTTGGCCGGCTGGACCGGCGGGCGGCTCTGGTGGCCGGGCGGCAGCCGGTCCAAGCCGAGGCCGATCGAGTCCCTCGAGTCGTTCTACCGCGGCCGCCTGACGCCGGAGGAGATCGATGCCGAGCGCCGGCGGTCCCAGAGCCAGGGGCTGGCCCTGCACGAGGTCCTCATGGAACGGGCCGGATGGCCCCCCATTCCGCACGATGGCCGGCTCCTGGTATCGCACCAGGACGCCCTGCTGCTGGGCGGCAAGGTCCAGGCCCCGCCCGGTTATACCGACCATGTGGTATACATGGATCCCGGCCTCTGCGAGACCTGCGGATCCCGCCTCTGCATCGAGGTCTGCTCCGGACAGGCGCTTCGGCCAGGAGAACGAGGCGTGCCGGCGTTCGACCGCGAAAAATGCGTCCATTGCGGCGCCTGCCTCTGGAGCTGCACACGGACATTGCCCGGACGCCCGGAGCGGTCCAACCTCGATTTCCGAGTGGGCGCCGGCGGCCTCCATTCGGCGGAGAACTGATCAAGAGCTATGGAACCAACTTGTGCGCCTGCGCTGCGCAACCAGCATCGCGCGTTTCATTTCCACACGCTGGACGATTTGCGCCGGGAGATCTCGGATCTGGGGCTGGAGCTGCCCGTGGCCGAGGATCCGCGCCTGCTGCTCGAGGATGCCGATCTGAGCCCTCGCGGTCCGCGCCTGTCGAACCGGATCGTGGTGCTGCCGATGGAGGGATGCGACGGGCGGGCCGATGGCGCGCCCGATGAGCTGACGTGGCGCCGCTACCGGCGTTTTGCCGCCGGAGGGGCGGGGGTGTTGTGGTTCGAGGCGACCGCGGTGGCAGCCGAAGGCCGAGCCAATCCCCGGCAGCTCTGGCTGCATGAACCCGTGAGAGCCGAGTTCGCCCGGCTCATCGAGGAGATCCATCGCGTGGCGCGCAACCATCACGGAGAGCCGCACCGGCCGCTGCTGGTAGTCCAGCTGACCCATTCGGGACGCTACAGCCGGCCGGGGCGCAAGCCCCAGCCCATCATCGCCCATCACTCCGCCTTTCTGGATGCGACGCATCGGCTGCCCGCCGATTATCCGTTGATATCGGACGACGAGCTCGAGCGCCTCGAAGACGCCTATGTCGAGGCGGCCCGCCAGGCCCGGGCGGCCGGGTTCGACGCCGTGGACATCAAGGCCTGCCATCGGTATCTGGTCTCCGAGCTGCTCGCCTCCCACACGCGCGCCTCCAGCCGCTACGGCGGCAGCTGGGAAAATCGCTCCCGGTTCTTCCGCAACGTGGTCCGAAAAATCCGATCCGCCGTCCCCGGCATCCTCGTGACCGCACGCATGAACGCCTACGACGCCATGGCCTATCCCTATGGCTTCGGCGTGGATCGCGAGAATCCATCCCAGCCCGATCTGACCGAGCCGAAAGAGCTCGTCGGTTTCCTGGCCGAGCACGGCGCCCCGCTGGTGAACATCACCATTGGCAACCCCTATTACAACCCGCATGTCAACCGGCCGTTCGATTTGCCAACATCGGGAGCCCCCATGCCCGAAGAGCATCCCCTGGTGGGCGTGGACCGGTTTGTGCGGATCGTCCGCGAGATCCAGCAGGCCCATCCCGCCATGGCGGTCATCGGGGGCGGCTATTCCTGGCTGCGCCATTTCTTCCCCCACGTCGCCGCCGGCGTTCTCCAGCGGGGATGGACAACCCTCGCCGGAGGCGGCCGGATGGCGTTCGCGCACCCCGATTTTCCGCGCGCCCTCGCTTCGGCGGGGCATCTCGATCCCCAGAAGGCATGCGTGGCATGCTCGGCATGCACGCAGATCATGCGCGACGGAGGCCGGACCGGTTGCGTGCCGCGTGACCCCGATCCATACGAGAGGATCTACCGCGAAGGCAGGGCCGAGGCCCTGGATTCCATCCTCGAGATGGCGCGATCCTGCCGGCAGTGCAACGATCCGACCTGCATCGGGCGATGCCCGGCGCGGGTCAACATTCCCGTCTTTGTCGGGCACATCGCCGAGCGGCGGTTTCGCGAGGCGTACGAGACGATCCGCCAGGCCAACGCGCTCGCCGCGGTGTGCGGTTATGTCTGCCCGGCGGAGGTCCTGTGCGAATCGACCTGCATCAACAACCATTACACGGCCAGCGTGCCGATCCGGCATCTCCAGCGGTGGGTGAGCCGCATGGCGGTCGAGGAGGGGTGGGTCGCCGAACCGCGCACCCAGCCTGCCGCCAGCCCGTGGCGCGTCGCGGTCATCGGGGCGGGTCCTGCCGGATTGGCTGCGGCGGTTCATTTGGCCAGCCTGGGGCATCGGACGGTCATGATCGATTCATCGGTCGAGCGGGGAGGATCGGTGGATACCGTGGTTCCCGCCGAGCGGATTCCGGATGCGATCCTGCGCCGCGAGATCCAGGATCTGCTTCGATCCTGCGGGGATCGGATCAGCGGCCGCCAGGGCCGGCTGGGCAAGGGGCTCACACTCGACGATCTCAACAAGGAAGGATTCAGCGCGGTCGTCCTCGCATTCGGCTTGAGCGAGTCGGTCCCGCTGCCCGGGGCGCGGCGCCCGCAAAGCGGGGTGGTGGGCGCGCTCGAGTTTCTGGCGCAGTGCAAGCGGGGCGGCCGCTGCCAGGGAACGGCTCTCGTGCTGGGGGGCGGCAACACGGCCATCGACGCCGCCCTGGCGGCTAAACGGGCGGGAGCGAATGCGGTGGCCATTGTCTATCGGCGCTCCTATGCCGAGATGCCGGCCTGGCCGCTCGAGCGCGAGCAGGCCATCCAGGAGGGCGTGTCGCTGCTGACCTTGACCGCGCCGCTCGATTACGAGATCGGTGGGGACGGTGCATTGAAGGGGCTGCGTGTGATCCGGACCCAGCTCGGGCCCGCCGATTCCAGCGGGCGGCGGAGGCCCGTCCCGATTCCAGGGACCGAGCACGTGCTGCCGGCCGATCAGGTGATCGAAGCCATCGGCCAGCGGCTGGACAGCGGCCTGCTGCCTGGCCTGCCCGGGCTGCGCTTGACGGAGTCCGGCCTGGTCTGGACCCAGCCGAACTCGCTGCAGACCTCGCGCGCGGGCGTGTATGCCGCCGGCGACCTGGTCAATGGCGGAACCACGGTCGTTCAAGCCGTCGCCGAGGGCGCGCGCGCGGCGCGCGAGGTCGACCGCTTTCTCCGGAGCGCCTGACGCGCGAATCGTCATCCGGCGTTGGTGCGCGGGAACTTTCTGCTTTTCTGGCAGGCAGTCTCGCGGCAGATTGGAGGCGCATGACAAGCACAGGGTATAACATTGTGGTTTGTGGCGGCCTGGCGCCCGACCCTCTCCAGTCTCTCGAGCCCGCCATGGGGCCGTCGGGGCCCGCGCTCAAGAACGAGATGATGCTGCCGGTGGTGCTCGACCCGTGGGCCAGCCATGCCCTCTACGAAGCTGCCCATCTCGCAGGCCGGATCCCCGGCAGCAAGGTCTGGCTGGTCAGCCTCGGGCATCGCGGCAAGCTCCAGCAGATGATGATGACCGTGGCCCAGAAGGTCCCGTTCGAGCTCGTCGCCATCGAGGGCGCCGCCGGCGGGTTCACCGATCCGGCAGAGACGGCCGCGGCCTTGGCCGAGGCCATCCGGTCCATCCCCGGCCTCGATCCGGCCCGCCTGCTGGTCTGGGGCGGCTGGGAGTCGGCCACGCGCGGAGCCGGGGTGACGATGGCCCTGGTCGGCGAGCGCCTAGGGATCCAGGATCAGTTCCAAGGGGTCGACGAATTCAAGGTCCAGCCCGATGGATCGTTCCGAATCCTCGAGCGCGTCGAGGGCGGGCAGCACCAGGTCTCGATCTGCACCGGGCCGCCGGTCCTGGCCGGCTGGGCCACCGGCAGCCTGCCCGAGCCCCGCAATAATCCGCAGATCGGCATGCAAAACATGCGCTCTGTCATGCCCGCCCTCCAGAAGGCCCGGACCGCCAAGGTCGGCGCCGAGGGGGTGCGCTTCGACCGGATCACGCTGCCCCAACAGCAGCGCGCCACTCGCGTGGTGAAGGACTTGTCTCCAGACCAGATCGCCGACGAGATCATCGGCTGGATCCGCCAACCGTAAGCGAAGAGCTCGCTTCCATTACTCAGACCGCTATGGACACGATTTTGTTATTGCTGCACACCGGGCCGGATGGCGGCTTGACCCGAGCCGCCCGCGAGACCGTGGCGGCCGGACAGCAGATCTTGCGGGATATGCCAGGGGCATCGCTGGTGGCGGGAGTCGTTGGAGGCCAGGTCCAGCCCGCGATCGAGCAGCTGGCGTCGAGCGGCGCCTCCCGGCTCCTGGCGGTCGAAGGCCCTGCATTCGGCCCCGCTCGGCATGCGACCGACGCCGCAGCGGCGGCGGCCCTGATCCGGTCCGCTCAGGCCACGCTCGTGCTTGCCGCCGGGACCTCGCGCTGGAGCCGCGCCCTGCCCGCAGCCGCGCATCGGTGCCAAGGCTGCATCGACACGCATGCGACCGGCTGGGCAATGGTGGATGGCTCGCTCGCCATCACGCGCTGGTACTACCGCCAGCGGATGGAGGCCCAGCTCCGCCGGACGCCCCGCCCGTGGCTGATCCTGTTCGATCCCGGCATTTTCCCGCCCTGGGACGGCGCGCCCGGCCCGGCTCAGGCCCAGCGCGTCGAGGTCGATGCGGATCCCAACCTGCAGCGAACCCGAGTCGAAGGCGTCCAGGCGCCCGCGGCGCAGGCTCAGACCATTCGGCCCGATGCGGACCTGCTGCTGGTCGCCGGGGCCGGGTGGACCAAGAAGCAAGCAGACGGCCGCGCGCATGTCCAGGAGGCGGAAGCGCTGCTCCTGGATTTCCTGGCGAAGTCGCGGGCCTCGCTGGGCAGCAGCAAATCCCTGGTCGACCTCAGCGGCGAGGGAGAGGCGGTGCTCTCGTTCTTGACCCATCTCAACCAGGTCGGACAGACCGGTTCGACGCCGCGCCATCCCAAAGGCCTGGCAACCTGCTGCCATGGCGAGGAGCCGCACGCGGTCGGCTGGCGTTTCATCCACGAACGCCGCGCGATCAATCTGGATCCCGGCTGCGGATGGGCTCGCGGCAAGGCCGATGTCCTGTATGTGGCGGACGCGTTCGCCGTGCTCGCCGCCGTCAATGCCCGGCTCGCGCAAGCCGCGCCGCCGGCGCCCGGAACGCCCGGCTGAAATCAACATCAACCCGTTATCCTATATGATCCGAGTGCATGTGCATGTCCGGGTGAAGCCCGAGTGCAGAGGCGCCTTTGTCCGGGCCACAATGGAGAACGCCGGGCAGAGCCGGCTCGAGCCGGGCGTGGCGGAGTTCGAAGCCTATCAGCAAGCCGATGATCCGGATCAGTTCCTGCTGGTCGAGGTTTACCGCGACTCGGCTGCCGTCGGCCATCACAAGGAGACCGCTCATTACCGGCAGTGGCGGGACACGGTGGCGCCGATGATGGCGGAGCCTCGCCGCAGCGTGAAATACACGCCGGCGGCGGCCCAGCCCGGCCCCGAGGGTTGATCGGCCATGCAGTTCGAGTTTGCGACAGCAGGCAGCATTCGGTTCGGCGCCGGGCGGCTGCCGGAGGCGGGGCCGGCGGTTCGCGCCTGGGGCCGCCGGGTCCTGGTCGTTGGCGGTAAAAACGCCGATCGATCGGCAGCGCTCCGGCGGGCGCTCTCGGAGCAGGGCGTCGAGTGGCATCTCTACTCGGTGGCGGCGGAGCCGACGGTCGAGGTCGTCGAGGCCGGAGTGGCGCTCGCCCGCCAGGCCGAGTGCGAGGCGGTGGTGGCCATGGGCGGGGGGAGCGTCCTGGACGCAGGCAAGGCCATCGCCGGCCTGGCGCCCAACCCCGGCCACGTGCTCGATTACCTCGAGGTGGTGGGACGCGGGCAGCCGCTGGCCCAGCCGGGCATCCCCTGCCTCGCGGTTCCGACCACGGCGGGCACGGGAGCCGAAGTCACCCGAAACGCGGTGCTGACCGTCCGGGATCGGGCCCTGAAGGCCAGCCTGCGCAGCCCCTGGCTTCTGCCGCGGATGGCGCTCGTGGATCCGGCGCTCACCTGTGATCTGCCGCCGGAGGTCACCGCCGCCACCGGCATGGATGCGCTCACCCAGCTGATCGAGGCGTTTGTGAGCGTCCGGGCCAACCCGATCACGGACGCCTTCTGCCGGGAGGGGCTGTCGCGGATGGCGGCAGGCTTGCGGCGGGTTTACGAGGATGGAACGGATGCGGCGGCGAGGGCGGACGTGGCGCTGGCCAGCCTGCTGAGCGGGCTGGCGCTCGCCAACGGGGGGCTGGGCGCTGTGCATGGCTTGGCCGCGCCCCTCGGAGGCGCGCACGCGATGGCGCACGGGGCCGTCTGCGCAGCCCTTCTGCCGGAGGTCATGGCCGCCAACCTGGCCGCCCTCGAGTCTCGAGCGCCGCATCACGCCGCTCGCGCGCGCTTCGACGAGATCGGCCGGCTCCTCTGCTGCCAGCCGGAGGCGGGCGCAGCCGACGGCATCGAATGGGTCCGCGAGACCCGCCGCCGCCTTCGAGTCCGGCCGCTGGGAGCGCTCGGATTCCCGGCGGAGGCGATCGAGGATGTCGCGCGCCGCGCCCTCTCGGCCAGCAGCATGAAGGGCAATCCGGCCCCCCTCACGCTGGCGGAGTTGACGGAAGTGCTGGCTCGGGCATTGTAGAGAGGGAACCGGCAAACGATCTCGAACATGAACAACTCGGCAAAACTGGAACTGGACGGTCGGATCTACGAGCTGCCCCTTGTGGTGGGCACCGAAGGCGAGCGGGCGGTCGATATCTCGCAGCTCCGCCAGCAGTCGGGCTGGATCACCCTCGACGAGGGCTATGGCAACACCGGCTCGTGCCGAAGCAACATCACGTTCATCGACGGCGAGAAGGGGATCCTGCGCTACCGCGGCGTGCCCATCGAGGAGCTGGCCGAGGCGTCGACTTTCATCGAGACCGCGTTCCTGATCATCTATGGACAGCTCCCCACCCAGAGGGAGCTGCGCCGCTTCTCGGAGCTGCTGACCCGCAGCGAGAACATCCATGAGGACATGAAATATCACTTCGAGGGGTTCCCCTCGAACGCGCATCCGATGGCGATCCTCTCCTCGATGATCAACGCGGCCAGCTGTTTCTATCCCGAGCTGATGCGCGGGTATGATCCCGCCACGTTCGAGGCCCAGGCCGCCCGCCTCATCTCCCAGGTCCGGACCATCGCGGCGTTCGCCTATCGGAAGTCGCGCGGGATGCCGATCATCTACCCCAAGCCCTCCTTCAAGTACACCGCCAACTTCCTCCACATGATGTTCTCGGATCCATACGAGGATTACGATCTGAAGCCCGAGGTCGTGCGGGCGCTGGATCTGATCTTCCTGCTGCATGCCGACCACGAGCAGAACTGCTCGACGGCGACGGTCCGGTTCATCGCATCGAGCCAGGCGAACCTGTTCGCCAGCGCGGCCGCCGGGGTCTGCGCCTTGTGGGGCCCCCTCCACGGCGGCGCTAACCAGGCCGTCATCGAGATGCTCGACCACATTCGATCCACAGGCGATGACGGCTCGAGGTTCATCCAGGAGGTCAAGGATAAGAAGAGCGGCAAGCGCCTCATGGGCTTCGGGCACCGGGTCTATAAGCATTACGATCCTCGAGCCAAAATCATCAAGCGGAAGTGCGACGAGCTGCTCAACGCTCTCAAGGTCGAGGATCCGCTGCTCGACATCGCCAAACGCCTCGAGGAGACCGCGCTCCGGGATCCCTATTTCGTCGAGCGGCGCCTCTATCCCAATGTCGATTTCTACAGCGGCATCATCATGCGCGCCATCGGCATCCCGGTCGAGATGTTCACAGTCGTGTTCGCCATTGGCCGCATGCCGGGATGGATCGCCAATTACCGCGAAATCAGCATGGGAAGCGCCAGCCGGATCTACCGGCCGCGGCAGATCTACACCGGATCGAACCAGCGGCCTTATGTCCCCATCTCCGAGCGGGGATCGGACGGCGGATCCGCCTCGCGCGGCACCGGCCAGCCGGCGCAGCCCGCCAGGTAATGCCGGATCAGATCCGGAAGATCCGCGCTGTAGCCGCCTTCGAGGCTGCTGAAGAAGGGGCGGCGGATCTGCCGCAGGGAGCTGCCCAGCCAGAAGAAGTCCTCGGCTTCGAGCAGTTGATGGCCCAGCGGATCCCCCCGGTAGGCGTCGAACCCGGCCGACACGGCAATCAGTGCCGGATCGAACTCGGCAATCCGATCCAGTGCGTCCTCGAGCGCACGACGGTAGGTCGCGCGAGGGGTCCGATGCGCCTGCGGGAAATTGAGGCAGTTGCCGCGGCTTTGGCAGCCGGTGCCGGGATAGCCGGGGAACTCGTGGACCGAGCAGAACAGGCAGCCCGGACGCTCGAACATGATCTCCTCGGTCCCGTTCCCGTGGTGGACGTCGAAGTCCAGCACGGCGACCTTCGCCACGCTCGAGGCCAGCGCCTCCAGGACCGCAATGGCCAGGTTGTTCAGGTAGCAGAATCCCATCGACCGCTCCGGCGTGGCATGATGGCCGGGAGGGCGGAGCAGGCTGAACGCCGGCTGCCCGGCCAGCGCACAGCGCATCGCCAGTATGGCGCCGCCAGCCGCCTGCAGGGCGTGCCGCTGGATGTCCGGATGAGATGGCGTGTCGGGATCGAACGGGGCCGGCTCCTCGAGACGCGCCAGCATCGACGCTTGATGGGCGCGCGCCGCCTGCGCGACCGATGCCAGTGACGCTGTCTCCCAGCCGAGAGACCCTTCCGGCTCTGCGCGCAACCGGGTGATCGCACGCCGGACGCGCGCCGGCTTGTCCGGATGTCCCGGCGTGCGGTAGTCGCAGCACGATTCGTGGGTGACGACGATCATCGGCTGGCAGGCTGCGGCGGCGAAGGGGCCGGATCTTCCGGAAGGCCGGGCCCATCCGGAGCCGGGCCCGGCAGCTCGATCAGGCTGCGCAAGGGGCGGCTGGCCCGAATCGATCCGCCCGTCGCCAGGTAGAACCAGCCGCCGACCTCCCCCGCATCGATGTTGTCCTTGGATTCCCACGAGGCGTTCGACGCCGTGAATCGCGCCTGCCGCAGCGGCATCCATCGCCCGTCGGCCGCCCTCACCCCCCCACGGCCAAACCGCGCGCGGCGCGTCTCGCCCACGCTGCGGACGTCCCGGCGGAAATCCTCGATGAAGGAATAATAGCCGCGCAGGAGCGAGCCCGAGGCCTGGGTGCGGAAGGTCGCCAGCTTCTTCCAGGTGCCCGTCGCAGGCAGATAGAGCCAGCCCGTGTAGGCGGTCCGGTCGCTGTCCACGCGGGCCTGAACGGCTAACCGGTTCGTCTCGCCAATCTTCCACGGGAAATCCCACATGCACTGGCCGCCCGTGCCTTCGCCGCCAAACCGCCGGATCCGGGTTCCCTCGCCCGCAAAAAGAACCTCGACGCGGTCCTCCGCTTTGACGGCGTTGGGATCGTCTCCCCCGGTGGGATCCCAGACCGAGAAGATCGCCACCTTGTCTTCCGGCCGGCGCAGTTGCTGCAGACCAAAATAGCCCGTGTTCCAGCCGCAGGCCATGAAGTAGCTGCCGTTCACCGATTGCTCGATCACCATCTCGGTGTAGAACCATTCGCCCGGCTCCGCCGGGTAGCCGAGGTGCACAGAGCGCGCCGCGCGAAAGGGCGCCGGAGAATCGGCCGCCGCCGCGCTCGCAGCCCCCCCCAGCACCACGCCCGCCATCACCGCTCGAATCCACATCATAGGCACGCCTATAGCAGAGCTTGCGCAGCCTTGGCCAGCCCAATCGCCCCCCTCCCCTCCGCGGCAGTGGAGGGGAGGGTCGGGGAGAGGCGGGCGTTGGAACGAGCCCCTTTCCCTGTGCCCCCCCGCTCGTGCCTCGCGAAGGGAGGGAATTGCCTCCGGTTTTTCTGGTTGCTTAGTGGTCCGTTTCACAAATAGGGTTACGTGACCGTATTTGTGAAATGGACCACTTAGAATCTGTGAGTGTGACTGTGGATTTGTTGTCGGGCAACGAGGCGATCGCGCGCGGCGCGTTCGAGGCCGGCGTGAAGGTGGCGACGGGGTATCCGGGGACGCCCTCGACGGAGATTCTCGAGGCGGCGGCCGCCTACCGGCCCGCCATCTATTGCGAATGGTCGCCCAACGAGAAGGTGGCGATGGAGGTCGCCGTCGGTGCATCGCTCGCAGGCGCGCGGTCGATCGTGACGATGAAGCACGTCGGCTTGAACGTCGCCGCCGATCCGCTCATGACTTTCGCCTATGTCGGAGCCGTCGGCGGCATGGTCGTGTGCGTCGCCGACGATCCCGGCATGCACTCCTCCCAGAACGAGCAGGACACCCGCCATTACGCCCGATTCGCCAAGATCCCCCTCCTCGAGCCGGCCGACTCGCAGGAGGCCCGCGATTTCCTCAAGCGCGGGCTCGAGATTTCAGAGCGGTTCAACATGCCGGTCATCCTGCGGACCACGACCCGGGTGAGCCATTCGCGGGGCGTGGTGCGGCTCGAGGAGCCGGCGGCCGATCGCCCGCCGGCCGAGTTCCATCGCAACCCGCCCCAGTATGTCCCCATCCCCGCCTGGGGCCGAGTGATGCGTGCGCGCCTCGAGGAGCGCCTCGCCCGCCTCCGCGAGGCGGTCGAGGTGTCGCCCCTGAACCGGATCGAGCCCGGAGATCCCTCGCTGGGCATCATCACCTCCAGCATATCGTATCAATACGTTCGCGAGGTGTTTCCCGAAGCCGCCGTCCTCAAGCTCGGCTGGTCGTATCCGTTCCCGGACGGCCTGATCCGGCGGTTTGCGGATTCGGTGCGGCGGCTGCTGGTGGTCGAGGAGCTGGATGATTTTCTCGAGGAGCATGTGCGATCGCTCGGACGGGCCTGCGAGGGGCGCGCATGGGTGCCGGGGATCGGCGAGCTTTCGCCCGCCCGCCTCGAAGCCAGCCGGGCCCGGATGGAAGGGCGCCCCGCCCCCCAGCCCCCCGACCCCGGCATCGGGGCCGACCTGCCCGCGCGCCCCCCCGTCCTCTGCGCCAGCTGCCCCCATCGGGGCGTGTTTCAGGCGCTCAAGGAGTTCGATGTCGTGGTGACGGGCGATATCGGATGCTACAGCCTGGGCGTGCTGCCCCCCTTGAACCGGATGGATACCATCCTCTGCATGGGGGCCGGGGTGTCCATGCCCCAGGGATTCGAGAAGGCCGGCGAGCGGCGAAAGATCGTCGGCATGGTGGGCGACTCGACGTTCTTTCATTCCGGGATCACGGGCCTGCTCGATCTGGTCCATAACCGGGGAACCTCCACCATCATCGTGGTCGATAACCGGACGACCGCCATGACCGGGCACCAGGATCACCCGGGCACCGAGCGCAACCTCATGGGCGAGCCGGTCCCGGCCGTCTCCATCGAGGCGATCGCGCGCGCCTGCGGCATCGAGCATGTCGCAACCGTGAACCCGTGGGACCTGGCGGGAACGACCCGGGCTCTGCGCGAGGCGATCGAGTCGGGCAAGGCCGCCGTCGTGGTCTCTCGAGGGGCCTGCCCCCTCTGCGCCGGAAAGCCGCGCGGCGCCCCGCGGGTCGTCGATGATTCGATTTGCCAGCAGTGCCAGCAATGCCTCGACCTGGGCTGCCCCGCCATCGAGTTCACGGAAGGCAATCTCCATATCAACGAGTACCTCTGCGGCGGCTGCAGCCTCTGCCAGCAGGTCTGCCCGTTCGAGGCGATCCGAACTCAGGAGGGTGCGCATGCAGACTGAACCGGCAACCAGCCTCGTCCTGGCAGGCGTCGGAGGGCAGGGGATCCTGCTGGCCAGCGAGATCATCGCCCGCGCCGCCATGGCGGCCGGATTCGACGTCAAAACCAACGAGGTCCACGGCATGGCCCAGCGGGGAGGATCGGTCGTCGCCCAGATCCGGTTCGGGCCGCGGGTCTACAGCCCCCTGGTCCCCGCCCGCAGCGCGCGCATCCTGGCCGCGCTCGAGCGCGTCGAGGCCTTGCGATACGTCGATCTGGTCGCCCCCGACGGCCTCGCGGTGGTCTCCAGCCAGGCCATCGTCCCCGTCACGGTCTCCAGCGGCGCCGCCCGCTATCCGGACGACGCCGAACCGCGGTTGCGGTCGGCGTTTGCCCGGCTGCTCTTCCTGGATGCCGCTTCGATCGCCCTCAAAGCCGGGAGCATCCGGGCGACCAACGTGGTCGTCGTCGGCGCCGTGGCCGCGGATCTCGCTCTGCCGGCATCGGCCTGGGAAGAATCGATCCGCGCGTCTGTCAAGGAGAAATATCTTGACTTGAACCTTCGCGCGTTTCAGCTCGGCCGCGACGAGGCGCGACGGGTCCTCGGCGCCTGACAGCCCCCCCCGCCCGCGCTAGCCAAATCGCCGCGCTGGCGCTATGGTAAGGCGCAGGAAAGGTCTTTCCTGGCATTGTGAGACGTTCGACAACCGAGGCCAGCCCCGCAGGGCAGGCGCCGATCGAAGGTGTGCGCGGCGCCGGCCCGGCATCTCCCCATGCCGGGCGCTGCCGGCGGATGATCGCCGTGGGAGGGGCCGCGGATTTCTGGGCGAGGGTCAAGGACGGGCTCGAGTCGCTGGATGGCCCGCTGGCCCAATGGGAGCACGCCGCCGCGTGGAGGCCGGACGCCATGCCGAGGATGCGCGAGCCGGCCGACCTGGTTTGGCTCGATGCCCAGATCGGGGCGGCCGCCATGGAGGTCTCGATCGGATGGCTGGAGTCCGAATGGCCGCTCGCGGCGATGGTCGTGGTCCAGGACGCCCCAGGAGGCGGTGTCGAATGGATGGCCCGGGGCGTGATCGATGTCATCCTGCGCTCGAGGATGGCCGGAGCATCGCTGGGTGAGACCTGGGACATGGTCAGCGCCCGCGCCGGCGCCTGGCGCCGCCTGCGCGACAATCTGGCGCGAACGCAGCGGCAGCTCGGGGCGATCGCCGATTATGTGTTCACGGTGATCATCGAGGCAGGCCGGCCCGTCGCCACCTATCATGCCCCGGGCTGCCTGGCTGTCACCGGCTACACGCCATCGGACTACTCCGCGGATCCTTTCCTGTGGCACCGAATGATCCACGAGGAGGACCGCCCCCAGGTCCTCGACGCGGTCAACCGCGTCCTGGCCGGCGCCCCCGGGCCGCCGATCGAACACCGAATCATCCACCGCGACGGCTCGGTCCGCTGGGTCCGTAACTCCACCCTGGTGCACCGCAACGCCGCCGGCCAGATCCATGCCTACGACGGCCTGATCAAGGATATCACCGAGGACCGGGCCAAGACCGAGGCCCTCGCGCGGGAGCGGATCCTCCTCCGCACCTTGATCGACAGCATGCCCGATTTCATCTACGCCAAGGACATGTCCAGCCGGTTCATCGTCGCCAACCGGGCCGTCGCCCGCCACATGGGCGCGCTCGGGCCCGACCAGTTGCTCGGGAAGACGGACTTCGATTTCTACGCCGCCGATCTCGCCCGGCAGTACTTCGAGGATGAACGCCGGGTGCTCAGCAGCGCGCAGCCCCTCATCAGCCAGGAGGAATTCTCGGTGGACGTCCACGGCAGCCCCCGGTGGATCTCCTCGACCAAGGTGCCCCTGCGCGACGCCAGCGGCAGCGTCACCGGGCTCATCAGCGTCGGGCGCGACGTCACCGAGGAGCGCCGCGCCCAGCGCCAGCTCGAGCAGTTCTTCCGCCTCACGCTCGACCTGCTCTCCGTCGCCAATTTCGAGGGCCGCTTCCTCAGGCTCAATCCCGCCTGGGAGGAGACGCTCGGATACTCGCGCTCGGAGCTCCTCGATCAGCCCTATATCGGCTTCGTCCACCCGTCCGACCAGGAGGCCACGCGGGCCGTCGCCGAGCGGCTCAGCGCCGGCGATGTCGTGGTCACCTTCGAGAACCGATACCGCTGCCGCGACGGCAGCTACAAGTGGCTCTTGTGGAATGCCTGCCCCAGCTTGGCCGAGAGGCTCATCTATGCCACCGCCCGGGACATCACTGAGCGGAAGTCGGCCGAGGCCGAGCTCCAGCAGGCCTACGGCGAGCTCGCCCATCGGGAGTCCGCCTTGCGGCAGGCCCTGGAGGAGCTCCGCCAAACCCACCGCGCCCTCAAGGCCTCCCAGCTCGTCCTCATCCAGGCCGAAAAGATGGAGTCTCTCGGCACTCTCGCAGCCGGTATCGCCCACGAGGTCAAGAATCCGCTGCAGATCCTGCTCACCGGCGTCCAGGTCCTCCAGGGGCAGCTCGCCGCCGCCCCGGGGCCCGCCGCCCAGGTCCTCCAGGACATGCGCGAGGCCGTCCACCGCGCCGACGGCATCGTCCGCATGCTCCTCAACTACGCCTCCGCCCATCATCTGGAGCCGCAGGTCCAGCCCCTGGGCCCCATCATCGAAAACGCCTCCGGCCTCGTCAAATACCCCCTTCAGCAGCACCGCGTCGATTTCGAGAAGGACGTCCCCGAGTCGCTCCCCGATCTCTCCCTGGACCGGGCCAAGATGGAGCAGGTCTTCGTCAACATCTTCATGAACGCCATCGACGCCATGCCCGACGGCGGGAGGCTCGCCGTGAAGGCCCGGGCGGTCCGCGAGGCGCCCGAGGGCTTGGATCGTGAGTTCCCACCCGGCGCCGAGCTCGTCCAGATCTCCATCCTCGACACAGGATCCGGCATCTCCGAGGAGTGCCTCGCCAAGGTGTTCGATCCGTTCTTCACCACCAAGCCCGTGGGTCAGGGGACCGGGCTCGGGCTCTCGGTCGTGCGCCAGATCATCACCTGGCACGGGGGCCATGTCCGCATCGGGAACCGGCTGCCCCGCGGAGCCCGGGTCGATATCTATCTCAGCCCGGCCCACCGGCCGTCCGTGGAGCGGATCGAAACCCATCAGGAATACAGCATATGAAGCGTCGCAAGCGCATATTGATCGTCGATGACGAAGCCAGTCTCACGCGGCTGCTCAAGCTCAGCCTCGAAGGCACCGGCCATTACGAGGTCCGGGTCGAGAACGAATCGGCGGCCGCCCTCGGCGCCGCGCAGGAGTTCCGTCCGGACCTGATCCTGCTCGATGTTCTCATGCCGGGGCTGGACGGCGGCGAGGTGTGCCATCAGCTCGAGCGGCAGGCAGGCGGCCAGAAGGCGCCCGTCGTCTTCCTGACAGCTGCGGCCAAGAAGGAGGAGATCGACAAGCGGGGCGGCATGATCGGCGGGTACCCATTCCTGGCCAAGCCGGTCGATCTGGAGGAGCTGGTCCAGTGCATCGAGAAGCACTCGCCGGCCCCGGGACAATGGGGTCGCATCTAAATATTTGACAATTCGCGCCTCAGCTGCTCCACAAAACGGCTCCGCGCCGGGTCCTTGTCCAAGCCCTCTCCGAACCGCAGCACCGCCTGCGCGGCCGCCTGATACATCATCCCCTGCTGCCCCGCCACCTCGGGCAGCCGAACCCCGCCGTGGCGCACCGCCACATACATCGTCGCGTCCCGCCCCCAATCGCCATGGCGCTCCGCCCATTGATCCCACTTCATGCCTCTGACCTTCTCGGCGGCCTGGACGACCTCCTCCCATCGGCGCCGCCGCCGTATCCGCCGGGCCGGGGTCTGCTCCGCCTCATCCACCTTTTGCCCCGAGAGCACCTGGCGCGCAAACCCGCTCTCGCCCAGCACAACTCCGGCGACCAATCCCTCCCACGGGCTCTCCAAAACCCCTTGCCGGATCGGCTCCTCCGTGTAGGACCTCAACGCCGCCACGCGCTCGGCGCGGTTCCGCCCTCCGCAGCTCCGGCCGATCACATCGATGGCCAGCCATTCCGGATTGGGCTCCGCTCCGCTGTAAACCCGGTAGGAGCTCCACGGATACTCCCGCAGCCGCTCCACTCGGCGCCGGACCAGCTCCGCCCCCGGGTTCGCGCACCCCAGCACCCGGGCCCGGCGCTGATCGATCTTGCTCAGCCCCAGGCCGCCCACCCGCACCGGATTCAGGTGGATGTAGCGCGCCACCGCCACCGCTTGGCGCTCCTCCTGAATCAAGACCGACTTGAACCGGCCCTGGAACAGCGTCCCGTGGCAATGATGCGCCCAGTTGAACTGGATCGCGTAACGCACATTGAGCCATCGGATGGCGTGGCTTAGATTGGCCGCGCCGGTTCGGACCAGCAGGTGATAATGGTTGGGCATCAGCACAAAAGCGTGCACCTCCAGCGCAAAGCGCTCCGGCAGCTGGGCCGCGGCGCCGAGAAACCGGCGCCGATCGGTGTCATCCAGGAACAGCGCGCCTGCGCGGTGCCCGCGGTTCATCACGTGATACCAGGCGCCGGCAATGTCGATTCGCAAGGGTCTTGCCATGGGCCCAACGATAGCACAAGGGGCGCGCCAATTGTCAACTATTTAGATGCGACCCCATTGTATCAGCGGCCGCGGCGCTTGCGCTCGTTCATGGCGCGGATGAGCTCGCGCTCCTGGGCCTCGAAATCGTCCTTGGCCTGCTGGATGCTGGGGGAGCCTTCGAGCTCCTGCTTGGCGTTGAGCGATGCATCCTGCGGGGTCAGGAGGATCTTGGGGCGGAGGAGGACCAGAAGCTCGCTGCGGTCGTTGTTCTTGCTGTTGCTCCGGAACAGCGGGCCGAGCAGAGGGATGTCCTTGAGGAGGGGGATCCCGGAATTGGACCGGCTCTTGGAGGTGCGGATGAAGCCGCCGAGAAGGATGGTCTCGCCGTCGCGGACGGAGACGGTGGAGCTGGCGCTGCGGGTGTTGGTGTTGGGGGCCTGCTGGCCGGGGCTGATCTCGGTGTAGCCGGCCAGCTCGCTGATCTCCTGGGCGATCTCCATCACCACAAGGCCGTCGGGGGTGATGTAGGGTGTTACCTCGAGCATGATGCCGACGTCGAGGAACTGGGCGTAGGAGTTGGCGCCGGTGCCGTACCCGTAATAGGTCCCGGCGGAGTAGGCGACTTGCGAGCCGCTGTTGAAGGTGGCGGTGACGGCATGCGTGGTCTGGATCCGCGGGCGCTGGAGGACGGTGGCCTCGGTCTTGTCGGCGATGGCGCGCACGACGATGTCCAGGTCGTCGCGGTAGCGCGTCCAGTAGGTCAGGCCGCCGAGCAGATTGCTGAAGGTGCCGCCGGCCGAGGGCGCCGCGATGCCCGCGTTGGCCATCCCGCCGGCATAGGTCCAGTTGCCCGACTGCAGCTGGCTCTGGACCGCCGAGATCCCGAAGCTGAGGTTGTCCTTGAGGTTGACATCGATGATGACCGCCTCGATCAGGACCTGCGCCAGCATGACGTCGAGCTTGGCGACGATGTTGGTCAGGATGGAGAGATCATGTTTGTTGGCATAGACGACCAGCGAGTTCGCGCGCGCGTCGGGGATGATCTTGGCGTCGACCAGGAGCTCCTCGCCGCCGGCGGCGCGGTTCACAATCTGCTGCAGCCGCCGCTGAAAATCCGTCTGCGCCCCTGTCGCCGCCTGTGGCTGAACCGGCTGAGCGGCCTGGCCGGGGTACATGCCGCGCTGCTGCTGCTGCGAGGAGGAACGCATGCTGAGCCGGCTCCCGCTGGTGCGGCTGGCCGTGCTGCGGGTGCGCGACGTGGATGCCCCCGCGCCTCCCCCGCCGGCGCCGGAAACCAGCCCGCTCATCACGTCGACGATATCCTCCACCCGGCCGTACTTGATGGGGATCACCTCGAGCTGGTAGTCGGAAGGAAGCGGCACATCGATCTTCTGGATCACCTCGAGCATGCGCTTGATGTTGATCGCGTAATCGCGAATGACGAGAACCTGGCTGCTGTCGATGGGGACGATCCCGCCGGGCACCTTGGCAAAGGGCTGGACCGAGGCAACCACCTCGCTCGGGAGCGCGTTGGTGAGCTGGACGATCTCCGTCATGAACTGGGCGGCTTCAGGCAGGTTGGTTGATGCGACGCTCGAGAAGGCGTTGGCCTCCTGCAGCGCCTGGGTCACCGGAACGGCAGTCACGAACTTCTCGCCCATCGGGATCATAGAGACATTGTTGAGCGCCAACACGGTGTCCAGAGCTTGCCGGGCTTCCTCGCGCGTGAGCGGCGTCCGCGCTTTCAGGTTGATTGTGGAGGTGGCCTGGAGCGTCGGCGCCCGCAGGATCGTCCGGCCCACCAGTTCTCCATAGAAATCCAGCACGCTCTCCAGCGGCGTATTCGGGAAATTGATGATGATGCCTGGGATGGTTGATTCGGCCGCCGGCTGCCCGACCGCGCCCGGCGACGGAGGCGCTGGCGACGGAGGCGCTGGCGACGGAGGCGCTGGCGACGGAGGCGCTGCTGGTTGAGGAGGTGCGGGAAGTGAGGGGAACGATGGTGGGGCGGCAGCGGGTGCAGCAGCGGCGGCGGCGGGCGTGCTGGTGGCGGCGGCGGCCGGCTGCGGAGGAACCCATGCGGGAGGTGTATATCGCCGTGCTGCCGTGCCCGTGGCAACCGTGGAAGCGGATATCGGAGGCGCAGTCAGCCGGGACGAGGCGGGCGCATTGGATTGTCCGGCGACCGGTAGAGCCGCCGGGCGGCTGCCGGAATAGATCGCGCGTCGAGCGGGTGCGGCAGTCGAGACAGTGGGCAGGGCGCCCGGCGCGGGCGGGGCGAGCGTTGACGTTGAAGGGGCGTTCGTGGATGCCGCCGTGCCGGGCGAGGGCGGGAGTTGAGCCAGGAGGAAGATGGTGGTGGGCAGCCCCACGGCGGTCAGGAGGATGTAGAGGTGTTTTTTCACGGTTTTTTGGCGGTTGCGCTCGCGGCCGGTGCGGCGGGGGTGGCCGGGGGCGTCGTGGCTCCGGAGGGGGGCGGGGCGGGTTTGGGCCGGCTCTTCTGATAGCTGGCCACCAGCGTGATCGAACCTTGGAGGCGGGTCTGCGATGGATCCGGCCGCAGGGTCATGCTGCGTACCCGGATGATCGAGTTGGTCGATCCGAGAGAAACCAGGAAATCCACCAGCTCCTTCTCGCCCGTCAGCACGGTGATCAGGCGCGATTTCTCCTCGAAATACTCGTTGGTCCGCGTGTTGCTCGAGGTGACGACCTCGCTTTGCGAATTGATGGTGACGCCGCTCTGGGCCGCCTGGGACTGGATGGCGCGGATCAGATCCAAGGATTGCTCGGCGGGGAGAACGGACGAGCCTTGGCCTTCGAGCTCGGCGAGCCGGCGCTGCAGCTCGACGATGCGCTCCGCCGCCGTGTCGCGCTCGTATTCCGCCAGCTTGGCCCCGACGCTCTTCAGCTCGGTCCGGGCCTTCTGGAAATCGCCGAAATGCGGCCAGAGAAACCAGAAGTTCAGCACGGCGAAGACCACGGCGGCGACGCCCACGACCAGGCGCCGCTCCTGGGGGCGAAGGTTGAGGCGGTCAAAATACGAACTCATTCCACCTCCGTTCGTTTGAGTTCGCAGGTGAAGTTCCACGCCACCATGGCGACGCCACCGGGTCCGGGCCGGGGCGTCGAGTTGTAGGGATTGACCTTGGCGAAGAGAGGGGGCTGGTTATCGCCATCGCCCCGGTATTGGCTGATGGCCTGGTTGTAATCGATGATCTGGCTCACCTGGTCGGCAGGCGCCAGGCCGTGGATGGTCAGCGTGCGCCCCTTGTCGAATATCAGGTCCGTGAGGCGCAGGTCGGTGGGGAGCAGCGTGGCGGCGGCCTTCCAGGATTCGAGGGCGGCGTATTTCAGGTTGACCCGGTCCTGGAGCGCCTGGACGCGCGCCTTGAGCTGCATGGCCTGGCGGTAGGATTCGCCCATGGCTTCGATCCGCGCCTCCAGTCGGTTCTTCTGGAAATGAACGACCTGCACGGCCAGCAAATAGGCCGCCACAATCGCGAGATAGATGACCACCACCGCCGCCAGCCCCCGCATCCAGAGGCGATCGATGAATTCCTGACGGTAGCGCGAGACGTGCTCGGCCGGCAGCAGATTCGAGCGGGTTTCCTGCCGGGCGATACGCTCGAGATTCAAGGCCGCGAGGGCGGGGCGGGCCATCGGCTCGCGCACCGCCACAGGCTGCCCGCTCCACTCCTCGAGCGCGGGCGCCCATCGGCCGGCTATCTCCGGCGCCGCGACCAGCTCGCACTGGACGGGCGTCTGCACCCAGCCTTCGATCTCGCCGGCCCAGGCGATCTGGGTCAGCTGCTCGAACAACACCGGCGCCCATTGGGGCGACGGATCGACCGGCAACAGGTTCAGGCTCTCGAGGCGCCCCTCGTGCCACCACGCCGCCAGGCACCTCGAGGCATCCGGTGCGGCATCCGTATACACCGATAATCCGCTCCCCGATCGCGGCGCCGCCAGCATCTCATGCACCAGCGGCAGCTCGAGCCGATCCGCCAGAAACCCCCGGCTTTCCAGCTTGCCCAAAAATTCCTCGACCCGGCTCCGGGGCGCCATGATCACGATGGCAGCCAGGTTCTGGCCCGCGCCCGAGGCGTAAGGCTCGACGGTCCAGACGATCTGGGTGACCGGCAGCGGCGAGATCTTCTCGAGCTGCAGTTCGACCATGGATACCAGCTCGGCCGGGTTGGCGGCCGGCAGTTCGAGCACGCGCAGGAAGACCTGATCCGCCGGCAGCCAGGCCAGATTCAGCGCGGGCTGCCACAGGGAACGCCAGTCCCGCTTGATCCAGCGGGCCGGCAGTGGCTGGCCCGAGCCGGCCGCCGATTCGCCTTCCAGGCCGACCTTGCCGTTGCTCACCGAGAATCGCCATAGCGAGCACTGCTCGCCGGCCATCTCGATGACGTTGCCATGGTGAAAGCGCTGGCCGCGAGAGCGCCGCGCGGGCGGAGATGGACTCGGCTCGGCATCGGGCGAGGCCGGCCCCGCGGGGATGTCCGCCCCGCCTCCGCCGGCGCCGTCCTCACGCGGCGATCGAAAAGAGAGCAGCACGAAGGCCAATCCGCCGGCCAGAGCCGTCGCGGGACCGGCGCTCAAGAGCTCCCCCCAGCCCATGACCGGCATCAGCAGCGCCAGCCCGATGAGCAGCAAGCCAAGGTAGCGGCGGGATTTCATGGGGCGGGTTGGAAGGCAGGACGAACTGCGGCGCCGGACCGCGCCGACGCCCGGCTCCAAACCGTATCACGTGGAAGGGGGCGATTCATTTGACCCACACCTCGGCCTTGGGGTCGTCGACCAGCGCATTGAGGTGCTCCTCGACCTGGGTGACGCGCAGCACCTCTTCGATTGTGGTCTTGCCGGAAAGCACCTTGTTCCATCCATCGGCGCGGAGGGTGCGCATCCCCAGCTCGATCGCGCGCTGGGCGATGGTCGACGCCGGAGCCCGGTTGAGGATCAGCGGCCGCAAGGTTTCCTGGAGAATCAGCAGCTCGTAGATCCCCATCCGCCCCTGGTAGCCGAGCTGGCGGCATTCCTCGCAGCCCCGCCCCCGATAGAACCGCGCCGACTCGACCTTCTCCTGGGGGAACCCGATCCGGTGGAGATAGGCGCGTTCGACCTTGTGCTCCTCCTTGCACTGGGGGCAGATGGTGCGGACCAGCCGCTGCGCCATGACGCATTCGACGGACGACGCGACCAGGAACGGCTCGATCCCCATGTCGATCAGCCGGGTGAAGGCGCTGGGGGCGTCGTTGGTGTGCAGGGTCGAGAAGACCAGGTGGCCGGTCAGCGCGGCGCGGATCGCGATCTCGGCGGTCTCGAGATCGCGGATCTCGCCGACCATGATGACATTCGGGTCCTGGCGGAGGATATGCCGCAGGCCCATTGCGAAAGTCAGCCCAATCTCGGGGCGCACCGCGATCTGGTTGATCCCCTTGAGCTCGTACTCGACCGGCTCCTCGATCGTGATGATCCGCTTGTGAACGGAGTTGATCGTGCTCAGAAACGCGTAGAGCGAGGTCGATTTGCCCGATCCCGTCGGGCCCGTCACCAGGAAGATCCCGTGGGGCTTGACGATGATTTCGCGGATGGCCTGCTCGTCCTCGGGGGCGAACCCGAGCTTCTCGAGGCTGAGAAAGATCTTGCCGCGCGTGAGGAGGCGCAGCGAGACGCTCTCGCCATACACGGTGGGCACCGTCGAGACGCGGATGTCGATCTCCTCGCCTTTGATGCGGACGTTGATGCGCCCATCCTGCGGGAGGCGTTTCTCGGCGATGTTCATGCCCGACATGACCTTGATGCGGGAGATCAGGGCCGCCTGGTAGCGCTTGAGCTGGGGCGGCATGGGGGTCTGGTGCAGGATCCCATCGATCCGATACCGAATGCGCAGCTCGTCTTCGGCCGGCTCGAAATGGATGTCCGTCGAGCGGTCCTTGTAGGCCTCCCAGATCACCTGGTTGACGAACTTGATGACGCTCGCCTCCTGGTCGTTGTCGGTGATCTCCTTCTCCTCGCCCACGAGCAGCTCCAAAGGCTCGTCCTCGGCGATCTCATCCAGGGTCTCCGCCCCCACGCCATAATACTTCTTGAGCGCCTTTTCGATCTCCGCGCGCGGCGCCAGAGCGAACTCGATCGGGCACCCGGCGTCGAACTGCACGGCGTTCAAAAGGGCCGGATTGAACGGATCGCATATCGCCACCTGCAGCCGGTTCTCCTCCAGCCGCGTGGGCAAGACGGTGTATTGAAAGGCGACCTTGGTGGTGATCTTCTGGCGCGCTTCCGTGCTGACATTCAGCCGGGGCAGATCGAGGTAGGGCCAGCCGAGCGCCGCCGCCAGCTTCTCCAGGAACCGGTCTTCCGCCAGGCCCAGCTCCCGAAAAAAGAAGGCCAGCTGCGATTCCGTCGAGCCGCTCTCCACCGCCGTCCGCCACGCCCGAAGCCATTGGTCCACCTGCTCCGGAGCAGCCAGACCGGCCCGCGCAAATACCGTCTTGATCGAGGCAAAAGCCATGCGTTTCCCCAATTCTCAACAACGGACAGTAGAAAAAGTTGCGCGGTGGGTCAAAGCATTTACCGGCGCCCAACGCCATTCGGGCTTCACCCGCATGCGGACGGGGACCAGCCTGCGCCGCGGCGGCTCTGGCAGGCTGCGCTCCAAGACGCTTCGCGCGCAGCGAGGGCGTGTCCGAATGGGCGTCAGCCTCGTGGAGTGCGGCAGTCCTCTGCCGCTTTCCGCGCACGAAATGACGAAATGACGCGGAAATCCTGTTCTTGGCCAGGTAGGGACGCGTCGCCGACGCGTCCGCTTATCGGCCAGCATTTTCATCCCCTTGATCGCGTAGCCGCAGCTTTCAAGCTGCGGCTGTATCTCACCACGAAGTTCAGGGCATCCAATTGCACGCTGCTGCGGACGGGGACCAGCCTGCGCCGCGACGGCTCTGGCAGGTTGCGCTCCAAGACGCTTCGCGCGCAGCGAGGGCGTGTCCGAATGGGCGTCAGCCTCGTGGAGTGCGGCAGTCCTCTGCCGCTTTCCCCGCACGAAATGACGAAATGACGCGGAAATCCTGTTCTTGGCCAGGTAGGGACGCGTTGCTGACGCGTCCGCTTATCGGCCAGCATTCTCATCCCCTTGATCGCGTAGCCGCAGCTTTCAAGCTGCGGTTGTATCTCACCACGAAGGCGCGAAGGCCACGGAGGGGCATCCAATTGCACGCTGCTGCGGACGGGGACCAGCCTGCGCCGCGACGGCTCTGGCAGGCAGGCGTCCGCGGTCCGTAAGGATTCGGAGCGCGGGCCTCCTGGCCTGCTGTGGCGCCCTCACTCGGATGGGGGCGGGAAGGATCGGATCGGGCTGTATCGGGGATAGGACTCCCAAATCTCGCCGCCGTCGAGGACGCGCGGGTCGCCCGTCTGGCGCAGATAATCGTCGAGCTGGCGGGCCAGCCTGGCTTTCGTTGCAGCCCAGCCGGGGTGTCCGGCCAGGTTGTTGGTGCAGCCCGGATCGGCGCGGACATCGAACAGCTCCTCGGCCGGGCGCTTGTCCACGGCCAGGTGGAAGAAAGGTCCAATCGCCGGCTGGTCGCGATGATCGACCATGAACTTGAGCGTGGGGCTGGCGTCGATGTCATGGTATGCGCCGTGCATCGGACCGGGCTGGCCGTCATCCCGGAGCGCCTGGGGATCGCCTGCCGGCCAGCGGTCCGGACGGAAGTTCCGAATGAACAAATACTCCGGTGTCCGAAGACAGCGCTGAGGATAGCCCCGATTCTGGTAGCGGGAGGACGAGTGCCGCTCGCGCGCGGCGTAAACGGCGGTTCGCGTGGGATCGACGATTCCCTGGCGGCCCGAGGTCAGGACGTCGAGGAAGCTCCGGCCGGCAATGGGATAGGGCGGGCCCGGGTGGCGGACGCCTGCGGCATCGAGGATTGTGGCGGTCACATCCACCAGCCCCACCAGATCGTCCACCGCGCGCCCGCCCGGGACCCGGTCGCCCCAGCGGATGGCCAGCGGCATGTGAAATCCGAATTCGTACAGATTCGCCTTGGCGCGCGGGAATGGCATCCCGTTGTCGCTGGTGACGATCACCAGGGTCCGATCCAGCTCCCCGGCCTTCTCGAGCAGCTTCAGCATGCGTCCCAGGTGCTCGTCGAACCACTCCACCTCGAGGCAGTAATCGAGAATGTCCGATCGCACCGTGGGCGCGTCCGGCAGGAAAGGAGGCGGGGCCGCGTCCGCCAGCCGCTTGCCGGAAGCGAGCCCGGCGCCGGCCTGGTAGCCGCGATGCGGTTCCGTCGCTCCATACCAGAAACAAAACGGCTGGCCGGCGGGCCGCCGCTCGAGGAAATCGGCGAAATTGCCGGCATAATCGTTGGCGCCGATTCCGGAGTGAGGCGGCTTGAGCTTGCGGCTGGCGAAGACCGGCCCGGCCGGGTTCCGGGTGCGGCCGCTGGCCTGGAAGTTGCCCGGCCCCCAGCCTTTGCCGGTGTATCCAACCCAATAGCCGGCCTGTTCGAGCAGGTCCGGATACACGATGTAGCGGGTCGGGAACGCGCTCGCGTGAGTGCCGGCTTGCTCGATCTGCCAGGTGTGGCGCCCGGTCAGCAGCGCCGCTCGAGTCGGGCTGCATCCGGGCGAGGGCGAGAAGGCGTTCCGGAACCAGATGCCCTCCCGCGCCACGCGGTCGAACGCCGGGGTGCGCACGCCCGGATAGCCCGCGATCGATACATGGGCGAAGGAGAGGTCGTCGGCGATCGCCAGCAGGATGTTCGGCCGGCGGGCCGCCGGGGCTGCGCACTCAGCGCGGGGCGTGCCGTATCCCCAACACGCGCATGCCGCCAATGCATAGCCGAGGGCGCGCACGGAGAACCTCGCCCCGCGGTCGGATTCGATGCTGTCCATAATCGGGTGGCCGGGCCCGGACAAACGGCGGTTGCGCGCGCCGGCGCCGGCTATTTCTTGAAACTGATCTCCATCCCGTCGTTCTTGTCCATCGACGCGCGCACGGTGGTCGAGTCATAGAGCGGGCTGGTCCGGACGTAATCCAGGTAATCTCTCATCTGCCGCTCGCTCTGGATGACATTGTCGGCCACGACCACCGCGCCCGCCTTCAGCTTGGGCTCGATCGCCTTCAGGTATTTCAGATAGTCCCGCTTGAGCGCGTCGATGAAGACGAAGTCGAACTCGCCATCGAGCGAGGCGAGGACCTTGAGTGCGTCGCCTTCGACCACGCTCACCGTGTTGTCCAGACCAACCTTTTTCAGGTTCTCACGCGTCGCCCGCACCATCGCCGGATCGATGTCGATGGTGATCAGCTTCCCGTTGTTTCGCTCGAACCCGATCCCCATGTGAATCGCCCCATACCCGGTGGCGGCCCCCACCTCGACCCCTCGCCTGGCTCTCGAGCTCTGGACCAGGATCTGCAGCAATTTGGCGTCGCCGGGGGCGGTGTTGAGGCCGATCCGACGGAACTCGGCGATGAATTTTTCGCGGCCGGCCTCGGTCGTTGAGACGGGTTCGGCGGCGGTTGACAGGTGCAGAGCGGCGGTCATCCAAAGGGCGCAGGCCCAGAAACTGCTTTTTTTCATGCGGCTTGGTCGTACATTGTGCGTCCGTAAACGGCGGCTGGATCATTCCAGGCCAGCCGCCAAAAGCAAGCATGCATTGAACGCCGCCTCCGCCATGCGCAAATACGGGCGCGTGACCATCGTGGGCATCCAGAACACGATGGTCTACCGCGTGAACTTCCTGTTCCGCGGCCTGCTGGGGCTCGTCCCGCTGCTGGCAACCATCTACCTCTGGGAGGCGGTCTATGCCGGCCGCGCAGGCGATCCCACCTTGGCCGGCTACACCCTCGCCGACATGATCTCCTATTACCTGGTGGTCATGGTGGTCGACTCGCTGACGGCCGTCACCGACGATGACTGGCAGATTGCCGCCGATATCCGGGACGGCCGGATCGGCCATCTGCTGCTCAAGCCCATCGATTACCTCGGGTACCGCCTCTGCCTGTTCACCGCCGGACGCCTGGTGTACTGCTCCGTGGCCGCCCTCCCCATCGCCGCCTTCCTCCTGTGGCAGCGGGATCAGCTGGTCTGGCCCGCCGATCCGGTTGTCTGGATGGCCTTTGGCGCGTCCCTGCTCCTCACCGGCTTGCTTCAGTTCCTGATCTCCTATGCCACGGCGCTCCTGGCATTCTGGCTGCTCGAGATCTCGACCTTCGTCTTCATCCTGTTCGCGTTCGAGAACCTGGCCGGCGGGCATCTCTTCCCGCTGGACATCCTGCCCCCTGCCGTGGCCAGCGCGCTTCACTGGACCCCGTTTCCCTATCAGCTGTTCTTCCCGGTCAGCGTCTTCCTGGGGCGCGTGAGCGGGCCCGAGCTGTGGGAAGGCCTCGCGATCCAGGCCGCGTGGGTCGTCCTGATGTGGATGATCGCCCGCGCCGTCTGGCGCCGGGGCATTCGACACTACGTCGCCGTCGGCGGATGATCGCGCCATGAGCTCCACCCCATCGAACACACCCTCTGCTGCGCCCCTGGGACCGCGGTGGTGGCGCCGCTACGGGGCCGTCTATGCAGCCCTCTGGCGCAACTCCGTCGCGCGCGAGATGGGATTCAAGTGGAATTTCCTGCTCTGGATCGTCGTCGAGATGCTCTGGTTCGCCCTCCAGTTGATCTTCGTGGCCGTGCTGTATCAGCACACCGATCGGATCGCCACCTGGTCCCAATGGGAGGTGGTGCTGCTCATGGGAACAAGCCACTTCATCCAGCAGGTGTTCGGGGGATTGTTCCTGGTCAATTGCGCCCAGATCTCCGAGCACGTCCGGACGGGCCGAATGGATTTCATGCTCCTGCTGCCGGTCAATGCCCGCTGGGTGATTTCCGTGCGGCAGGTCGATCTGGGCGCATTCGTCAATGCCGGATCGGCCGTGGCGGTGATTGTCTATGCACTGAGCCAGCTGGGGATCCGGCCAGGGCCGCTGGCGATCCTGGGTTTCTTGATCCTGAGCGCCGCAGGCGTGATGGTCCATTACGCACTCATGTTCCTCCTCTCCACCATCAGCTTCTGGACCGTTCGCGCCCAGGGCATCGTCTGGGCCTATTACAACATGTTCCAGATCGCCCGGCTGCCCGATGCGGCGTTCCGCGGCTATTTCCGTGTGTTCTTCACCTTCGCGATCCCGATGCTCCTGGTGGCCAACGTCCCCGCCAAACTGCTGGCCGAGAAGATCGAGTCCCCGCTCGAGATGGTGCTGCTCCTGGCCTTGTGCGGCCTCTGCCTGGCGGTCTCCGAGCTCGGCTGGCGGCTCGCCCTGCGCCGTTACACCAGCGCCAGCTCGTAGGGTCTGTGCAGCCTGCAGGATCCGTGCGCTCCCCTGCGCTGACGCCGCTTCCGAACCCCTCCTGCCCGCGCCGAGCCTCTGGCAGTTCGTTAACCCGATCGACAGCCGGGACGGATCCCTCCGCCGGCCACGGTCCATGAATCGGGCTCGCCCGCGGAGAGATCACGGGTAAACGGACCGGTAGAAGCGGGCGGGTTGGCCGGGAGGCGGTGTGTCGATGAAATGGAGCTCGCCGGCCGCATTGGCCGTGACGCTGCCGAGAGTTTCCCACTCGGCCGATTCGAGGTCCAGAGTGAATTGGATTCGATAGGTCTTGTCGGGGACCCCACCAAACTGGAGACGGAAGGAGCCGTTGCCCAGATTCACGATGCTCAGGTTGGATGCCGGGACGGTGTCAGGAGTGACAATGATCTGGACCGTTCCCAGAACTGGCGGGCCTCGCCCGTCGCTGATCTGATAGGTGAAAGCGTCGTCCTCGTCGAGGTCGGTCGGCGGCGTGTAAACGATCCAATCGTTCGACAGTGTCAAAGCGACGCCACGGTCGGTGGTGGCGCTGAACCAGATGACGGCGAGCTCGTCCCCATCTCCGTCATGGTCGTTCTCCGCCAGAGACGGGATGGCGATCTTGGTGCCGCTCCCCGCCAGGCGGTAGATCACGTCCGCGATCGCCACTGGTGGGGTGTTGACAAGCTGAGCCGGCGACAGCGTCGCGCTGGTGGGAAGGAAATTCGCGCTGCCCAGGCATTCCGTGGAAGCCCAGTATGCCGGCAGCAGCGATTTCCTCGGAACCGCCGCCGTGCTCTCGCCCGCGCAGTTGGTCAACACGCCGCCGTCAGCCGGTCCCGACACGATCCTGCGCACCGCCACCTCGGGCGCCAAGGCCGCCATCTCCGCGTTGCTCGCCAACGATTCCGACGCCGACGGCGATACCGTCACGCTCGTGGCCCTGAGCAGCGCCAGCGCGCAAGGCGGGACGGTGTCCCAATCCGACGGCTGGGTCCTTTACACGCCCCCGGACGGGTTCGCCAGCGACGACTCGTTCTGCTACACGATCGGCGATGGCCGGGGCGAGCCCGTGCCAGTCACGGTCTCCGTGGTCGTCCTTTCCGACGAACCGCCCGCGCCCAACCTGGCGATCGTGAATCTCGGGGATGGCACCTGCCTGCTCTGTTTCGACGGCGTCCCGGGCATCACCTACCGCATCGAATACAGCGAAGGGCTGGAGCCTCCCGGCTGGCAGCCCCTGGGCCAGGCGGCCGCTAACGGCAGCGGCCAGTTCCAATTCGTGGATTCCCCGCCTGCTGGCTCCGGGCTTCGGTTTTACCGCTCGGTCTATCCGTGACATCCGCCGCGCACCGCGGACATCCCCGGCAGCAGCAAAGAATTGTAAATGTAGTAGTATAAACTACATCATATCGAAGCAAAAAAAATATGAACAGGCGCTCCGCGCGCGCGGCGCAACCAGCCCGCCGACATCCACCCCCTCGCTCCATCACCACCGAGGGCACAGAGATGTTCTTCCCGCGAAAGGACGAAGGATGGTGCGTTGGTAGGCCGGAAGGTAGGGACGAGCCGCCGGATCGGCCGCTTGTCGGCCAACTCTTGTACTCCCTTGATCGTGTAGCCGCAGCTTTCAATCTGCGGTTCTTGAACCACCAGGTAGGGACGCGTCGCTGACGCGTCCGCTTGTCGGCCAACTCTTGTACTCCCTTGATCGCGCAGACCGCAGCTTTCAAGCTGCGGTCTTTTTTCACCACGAAGCCCGCGAAGGTGGTGCCCGCGAATCACACGAATCGGAATGCAGAAAGCCGACAGCTGGAATGTAGGGCGGCCACTCCGTGGACGCCGCTTGATCTCTTGCCACTCAACTGTCGATTCCCTCGCCCCGCACCAGCGGGGAGAGGGTCAAGGGAGAGGGGAACCAGCATCAATTCTCTCACCACGAAGGTTAGAAGAAGAATGTTCTCTCGCAGAGACGCAGAGGCACAGAGACTTTTAACCCGTAGGCGCAGGTTTTAACCTGCGCATTTTCAGTCCGCGGAACACGTGGAACACGTGGAAGTTGACTCGAAATTGTAGCCGCCGAGGCGAGAAGGGCGCCGTTTGAAGTGCCAGGTGTCACGTGTCACGACCTCCCCGTGCCGTCTCCTCCATTGAACATGGAGGCGATCGATTGACGAGAAAGCGCGCACACTGACGCACTGACGCACCGACGCACCGACGCACCGCCCTCCGCCACCTGACACTTGAAACCTGCTCCCTCCTCCTCGCCCCGCGTCAGCGGGGAGCCGGCTACGGCTGGATGTTCGACATGATTTTCTTGGCCTCGCTCAGGAGCGGTTCCTTGAGGCCGGCATCGATCGCCTTCTGAAGCTGCTCCCTGGCCGGCGCCGCCTGCTTGCTCTGATGCTGCGACATGCCCAGATAAAAGAGCGCCTCGGGATCGTTCGGACGCCCCCGCAGATAGGACTGGAGCAGGGTGATCGCATAGCGATAATCCTTGCGCCCGTAGCTCAGCAGCCCCAGGGCGCGCGCCACATCGGCGTCATCCGGGTATGCCTCGCGCGCCTTGACCAGCAGATCATAGGCCATCGGCGCCTGCGCGGGATCCGCGGCCAGGATCAGGCCGATCTCACGGCTCGCCGGCGTGAATCGCGGGAACGCGCCGAGGATCTTTTCGTAGATCGGCATCGCCGCCCTGGTGTTGCCCCGCGCGCGCATCAGGGCCGCCTGGGCCATCAGGGCCGGCCCGTGGTTCGGATCTTTATTTAGCGCCTCCTGGATCTGCGGTTCCGCGCCGGCCAGGCCGTCCGGATTCAGGATAAGCCCCGTCATCGAGACGAATGTGCGGGCGGCATCGGCTTGGTGGAATCCGGGCTCGACCTCGAGGGCGCGCTGCATGGCCTGGCTGGCATCGGCGATCCGGCCGACGCTGAACGCGGCCCAGCCGAGATCGAACTGGACATCCGCGCGCTGGGGGAGCCTCTGGGCGGCGGTCTGGAGGAGGCCGTAGGCCTGACCGTGATCCCCGGTCTGGAATGTCATCCGGCCCAGGAGAAGGGTTGCCTCGGGATCGCCGGGCGCGAGCTCGCGCGCCTTGCGGGCCAGCTCGAGCGCCTTCGCCTGGTTGTTCAGCGGCCCTACATTCAACAGGGCGAGCCGGAGCGCCGCTTGCGCCGCGCGCGGATTCTGCCGCAGAATCTCTTCGTATTCGGCCGCGGCTTTGGCGAATTGTCGATCTGTCTCATAACCGGCGGCGAGGCGGGTTCGGGCGGTGAGATCCCTGGGCTGGCTCTGGACGAGCTTTTCGAGGGCGGCGAGATCGTCGGCGCCGGCGACAGCTTCCTGGCCGCCCAGGACTGCCAGCTGGCGCTGCGCTTCCGCCTTGCCCGTGAACGGCTCCGGCGATGCCGCCGCCCGCTCCAGGGCGGTCCGCGCCGCATCCGTCTGCCCCAGCATGTAGTAGGCCATGCCGGCATGATACTGGATCTCGGGCGCCTCGGGATTCTTGCCGGCGGCCTCGCGAAGCAGGATCAGCGCCTGCCGGTGATCGCCCCGCTTGTGCAGGATCCAGCCCAGGGTGTCCGCGACCGACGCCTCCTCGGGCGCAAGCTGGCGGGCCTTCTGCGCCAGCTCGAGCGCGCGGTCCAGTCGCGGCAGACGCTCGGTGTAGACGTAGGCAAGGTTGTTCAGCGCAGGGACGAACTGCGGATAGGCCTGCACGAGCTGCTCGTATTTGTCCCGGGCTTTCTCGGGCTGATCCATCCGGTCGTAGAGAGTGGCCAGGATCATCAGCGATCGGACGTCATTGGTTCGTTGAGCCACGAGATCCTCGAGCTCGCGGGCGGCCCCGGCCAGGTTGGTGTTGGCCAGGTAGATGCTCGAGAGCAGCTGGTAGGAGAGGGAGAAGGACGAGTTCAGCGCGAGCGACTGCTTCAGCGCCGCCTCCGCCTCCGGCCACTGCCGCTGGGCCGCATGCACCCGGCCCTCCAGAAACCGCAGCGCAGCCGTGTTCGTCCGCGCCAGCTCGGTCTGGACGATCTTCATCGCTGCCGGCGCATTGGTGGCCGCAATCTCGAGGTCGACGATCTGGTAGAGGGCCATCGGATTGCCGGGGGCGAGCTCGAGGCTCCGCAGGAATCCCGCGCGCGCCTCGGGCACTCGCCCGCGCTGCCGCTGGAGCATCCCCAGCACGAACTCGAACGACGGGTTGTCCGGCACGTCGCGAACCAGGGCCTGGCAGGTCGCTGCCGCGTCGTCCAGACGGCCTGCGCCGCGCTGGGCGTCAATCAGGAGAACGCGCGCCTCGGTCACGTTGGTCCGAACCAGAAGACGCTCGAGCGATTCGATCGCACCGACCGGGTTCGAGCCTTCGATGTCGAGCCGGGCGCGCAGCAGTGTGGACTCGATGGCGACCGCATCCAGGCGGTTCGATCCGAGCCGGATGGCCTGGTCGACGGCGGCGATCGCCTTGGCGGAATCGCCGTTGGCCACGTGGGCCCGGGCCACCAGCAGCTTGATGAGCGGGTTCGGACGCAGGCTCTGATCGAACTGCTCCCACTCGAGCGCGGCCTTTTCGGGCTGGCGCATGACCACATGGAGCTGGCTGCGGAGCTGCCGCGCGTTGAGGTTGAGCGGGTCCCGGGAGACGACCCGGCTGGCCAGGGCCATCGCCTCGTCCAGTTTCCGCTCCTGCATCGCGATCCGCGCCAGCAGAAGGGATGCCGGCAGGTAATCGGGCGCATGGCTCAGCACCTCGTCCAGGATTGCCCGCGCCTCGTCCGGCTTCGCACGGGCCGCTTTCGATTCCGCGTAGGCGATCCGAATCGGCGACCGATAAGACGCCAGCCGGACCGCATTCGAGAAGGATTGCTCCGCCGCCGCCAGGTTGGTCCGCTGCAGATGGACTTGGGCCATCTGGACATGACCGTGGACCAGGTTCGGATCCAGCTGCAAGGCGCGCTGGAGGATCTGCTCGGCGGGCTGGACCTGGCCCCGACGCAGCAGCAGGATCGATTCGGCCAGGAGAATTGGCGGGGAATCGGGGTGGCTCTGACCCAGCCGCCGCAGGTAGGCCGCCGTGTTCGTCTGCTCCGCCGGCGCCGCCGCCGAGACCGCCAGAAGCCGCAGCGCCTCGCCGTTCGTCGGCGACTCCGCCAGCACGGACATCAGATCGCTGCGCCCCGCTGTGCTATCGCCGTTGGCGATGCGGAACTCGGCGATCCGGCATCGCACCGCCGCATCGTCGGCCTGGATGTCCGCGCTCTGGAGAACCTGCAGCGCCCGCAGCGGCGAGCCCTGCTCGCAGAAGATCCGCGCCACGCGCACGATAACCGTCCGATTCGTCGGTTCCAGCCGCAGCACGCTCTGATACTCGATGAGCGCCTTTTGGTAATCCTCGGCTGCAAAATACTTCTCGGCCCGGCCAAAGTGCCGGTCGCGCTTGGCGGCGTCGCTGCAGCCGGCCGTCCACACGGCGACGGCCGCCGCGCAGAGGAGAGCAGCATGGGAACTGGATAATGTCATAACGATCTAATTCATGTGTCAGGTGTGACGTGTCAGGTGTCAGGTGGCTTTTCCAAGCCGAAAGTTCAAGGGTAGGGCGGCCACTCCGTGGGCGCCGCTCGATCTCTCGCTAGCCAGATCCCATTCCCTCGCCCCGCGCCAGCGGGGAGAGGGTCAAGGGAGAGGGGAACCAGCATCAATTCTCTCACCACGAAGCTCGCGAAGGACACGAAGAGGAATCCAGCTGCAACCTGCTGCGGACGGGAACCAGCCTGTGCTGCGGCGGCTCCGGCAGGCAGGCGCCCGCAGTCGGTAAGGGTTCGCAAATGTCAAATAATTAGATGCGACCCCATTGCTCATTCGTCATTCGTCATTCGAACGGCCTTGCTCTCGCGCGGGGGCCGCTGGATGTTGAGCTTCTCCATCAGCTCGTAGAATGTCGGGCGGCTGATGTCGAGCTCGACGGCGGCGGGCGAGATCTTGCCGCCGTGTCGCTCGAGGGCGGCCTGGAGCACCTCGCGCTCCGCCGCCTCGCGCGCCTGCTGAAGGGTCCGAACCGCATGCGGCGCCGTCGCCGCGGAGCCCAGCTCGAGGTCCTCCGGCAGGATCCGGGCGCTGTCGGCCATGATGACGGCCCGCTTGACGCGGTTTTCGAGCTCGCGGACGTTCCCGGGCCAGGAATGGCTCTGGATCGCCGCCAGTGCCTGCGGGCTGAAATCGATATGCTCGCGTCCGATCTCCTTGGCGAACCTGTGCAGAAACGCCCGGGCCAGCAATTGGATGTCCCCGGCCCGATCCAGCAGAGGCGGGATCCGGATCACGATGACCGCCAGGCGATAGAAGAGATCCTCGCGGAACCTGGCCTCGCGGATCGCCTTGGTCAGATCGGTGTTCGTGGCTGCGATCACCCGGGCGTCCACCTCGATCTGAACCCGGCCGCCCACGCGCTCGATCGTGTGGTCTTGAAGGAACCGCAGGAGCTTGACCTGGATCGACAGGGGCAGATCCCCTATCTCATCCAGGAACAGGGTCCCGCCGACCGCGGTCTCGATCCGCCCCTTCCGCTGGGCGTTGGCGCCCGTGAACGACCCTTTCTCGTGCCCGAACAGCTCGCTTTCAAGGAGGGTCTCGGGGATCGCGCTGCAGTTGATCGGGACGAAGGGGCCGTCCTTGCGGAGGCTGCGGCGGTGAATGGCCAGCGCGGCCAGCTCCTTGCCCGTGCCGCTGTCTCCCAGGATCAGGACCGGGGCATCGTTGCCCGCCACCTTCCGGATCGTGGTGAAGACCTGGAGCATCCCCGGGCTGTTGCCGAGCATGCACTCGAAAGCATCCTTGTGGAGCTGCTGCTGGAAGTCGCGATACTCGCGCTCGAGCTGGGCCACATGGTACGCCCGGCGCAGGATGATCTTGATCTCCTCCAGATCGACAGGCTTACAAAGAAAATCGTAGGCCCCCGATCCGACCGCCTGCAGGGCGTTCTGCTTCTCGCCCTGCCCGGTGGCCACGATCACCTTGGCGAGCTTGTCGATGGCCAGGACCTCGCCGATCACCGCCAGCCCTTCCTCGGGCGAGGCCGGATTCGGCGGCAGCCCCAGATCCAGCAGCATCACCGCAGGCCGGCGGCTCTGAAACATCTCGAGCGCCGCCCGGCGATCCTCCGCCAGAAGCAGGTCGTAATCTTCCCCCAACCCCCACTGAAGCTGGGAGCGGATTTCTTCGTCGTCATCGACGATCAGCAGGCATGGTTTCATTGGTACTTCAGGTTGCAGCTTTGGTGTGGACCCGGCCCGCGGAGCCAAAGGACAGGCAATGAGAACCGCGAGCTGGGCGGATTAAAGAACATGTTCACGGCGAAGAGGCAGGCATTGCGCCTCCCGTAGCCGCAGCTTTCAAGCTGCGGTTCTTGAACCACCAGGTAGGGACGCGTCGCCGACGCGTCCGCTTGCCGGCCAACTCTTGCACCCCCTTGATCGCGCAGCCGCAGCTTTCAAGCTGCGCTCTATTTTCACCACGAAGCTCGCGAAGGACACGAAGAGGCATCCCCAATTGCATGCTGCTGCGGACGGGGGACCAGCCTGCGCTGAGGCGGCTCCGGCAGGCAGGCGTCCGCGGTCCATAAGGATTCGCAAATGTCAAATAATTAGATGCGACCCCATTGCTGTTCTGTCGGGGTTTAGAACAGCGAGAAGCGTTCCGGGACATAGACAATATCGGAAGGCCGGAGATAGAAGTGGGTGGCAACGGTGCCTTCGATCACCGGTTTCAGGTTCAGGACAATGTTCTTCTGGCCTTCGCCTTCCCGGCGGATGACACGCACGGCCTTGAGGTTGGCTCGGGTTTCGTCGAACCCGCCCGCCTCGAGGATCGCCTCCAGCACCGTGATGGGACGGTCCGAAACGACCTTGCCCGGGCGCAGGACGCATCCGGTCACATAGACCGAGAAGGCTGTGGACTCGAGCGTGACGGTGACGTCTTTGGAGAGGAGCTGCTCGCCGTAGACGCCGAGGATGGCCTTCTCGAGATCGGCGGGCGTGCGGCCCGCGGCCCGGATATCGCCGGCGAGCGCCAAATTGATGTTGCCGTCGCGACGGATCTGCTGGGTGGTGTTCAGGTTCGGGGCGCCGGGGAAGGTCACCTTGAGAACGTCCCCTTCCCGCAGCGCGATCGTCCGATCCGGCCCCAGGGCATCGTCCATCAGGAAGGTGGTTTTCGGCGACTGGCACCCCGCGAGGAGCGCAGCGGCGGCCAGGAGGACGAGCGAGATGCCGGATCGGAGCGTCCGGCGGAGGGCTTTGGCCGCCTGAGGTTGGGATTGGGCAGGCCGCCGGAGAGCGGAGATCGAATCGCCGGTCTCGAGCGCTCGAGCCGGGCGGACGGCAGTGGGCGTGAACATGGTTGGGTTCATCCTTTCGTGGTTCCTCGGTCAATGCCGAGCTTGTCGATCAGATTATAGAACGTCGTCCGGCTAACGCCCAGCTCGGACGCTGCCGATGACACATTGCCGGCGTGCTTGCGCAGCATGTGGAGGATCGCCTGGCGCTCCGCGGCCTGCCGCGCATCCTTCAAGGTGTTGACTGGCGAGTCGGCATCCTCGGCGGCGAGCTCGAGGTCGGCCAGGCGGATGCTGTCATCCTCAGCCATGATGACGCCGCGCCGGATCCGGTTCTTGAGCTCGCGGACGTTGCCGGGCCAGTGGCAGGTGTCGAGTGCGCAGAGGGCGGCGACGTCGAAATGGAGCTTCCGCCTGCCGTATTGGGTGGCGTAGTGCTCCAGGAAATGCTGGGCGAGCATCCGGATGTCCGAGCCGCGCTCGCGCAGCGGCGGGATCCGGATCACGACGACAGCCAGATGAAAAAAAAGGTCGTGGCGGAACCTGCCTTCGGCGGCGGCCGCTGCCAGGTCCCCGCTGGCTGTGGCGATGATCCGGACGTCGATTGCGACCGATCCGGATCCGCGGACCCGTTCGATCTGCTGGCGCTGGAGCAGCCGCAGCAGCTTCACCTGCAGGACCGGAGACAGCTCGTTCAGCTCCTTGAGCAGGAGCGTGCCGCCGTTGGCCATCTCGATCTGGCCGAGCCGGGACGGCGTCGAGCCAGGCAGACCGGTGGATTCCAGGCCGAACAGCTCGATCTCGAGCGCGTCGCTGGGGATGGCCGTGCAGTTGACCTCCATAAACGGGCGGTTCTGACGCGGGCTGTGCTTGTGGATGGCCAGTGCCGTGGTCCTCTTGCCCGTGCCGCTCTCGCCCAGGATCAGGACCGGCGCATCCGTCATCGACACCTTCCGGACGGCCGAAAAGACGTTCCTCATGCCGCGGCAATCGCCCAGCATGCCCTCCAAATCCTCCTCCGTATCCTGGTGGTGGATCCTCAGATACTCCCGCTCGAGCGCGCTGAGAAAATGGCACCGCTGAAGGCGGCGCTTGAGATCGTCGATCTCGATGGGCTTGGAGACGAAATCGTGGGCGCCTTCGCCCACGGCGCGAAGCGCGGTCGCCCGGTCGCTGTGCCCGGTGATCACGATGACCTTGGCGAGCCGGTCCAGGTTCAGCATGTCGGCCATGAGCGCCAGCCCCTCGGTCGGCTGGGCGGGCGAAGGCGGCAGCCCCAGATCGAGCAGGGCCATCTCCGGCCGGTTCTCGCGGAACACCTCGACCGCGCTGGCGCGATCGGCCGCTAACAGGACATCGTACTCCTCGCCCAACGCCCACTTCATCTGAAGACGGGCGTCCTCTTCGTCCTCCACAACCAGGATTTTCGGTTTCATGCTCTCCTCTCTGTTCCGCTTTTCACACGGGATTTCGGCGCGGATCCCTCGGCCGCGGACCCGCACCGGCCATCCCTCGCGCAAGGCGATCGGGAATAGCGGACTGGACTCATTTAGATTTTGACAGATCCCAAAGGCAGCCGGACGCGGAAGACGGTCCCTTGACCCTGTTTGCTCTCCACTTCGATTCTGCCGCAGTGCGCTTCGACGATCTTCTTGCTCTGAAACATGCCGATCCCCAGGCCTTTCTTCTTGGTGGTCTGAAAGGGACGGAAGAGGTTCTGGCTCATAAATTGAGTGCTCATGCCGCACCCGTTGTCGGCGACGGTCACGACCGCCCACCCGTCGCCCCGGGAGGTGCCGATCCGGATCTGGCCGCCTGCGCCGACCGCTTCGCGGGCGTTCAGCAGCAGGTTCTCAAACACTTTGCCCATCTGGTCCGGATCCAGCCGCAGTCGGGGCACCGGTTCGAGATCGGTGATCACCTCGATCCCTGCCGCGCCATTCAGGTGGACCAGCGAGGCTTGAACGAGCTGGTTCAGATCGGTCTCAACCGACTGGATCCGCAGCCCGTGCCGGAGCAGGGTGAGCCGTCCGATCAGCTCGTTGATGTGGGCCGCCGCCTTGCCAATCCCGCGGAGGGCATCCTCGCGGAATGCCGGGTTGTTGAAATGCACCGGCAGGTTCTGCAGCATCAGCGACAGCGTCGAAGCCGTGTTCTTGAGATCGTGGATGAAGAACGCGGACATGGCCTGGAACGTCTCGAGCTCGTTGGCCTCGAGTAGCTTGCGCGAAAGCTGGAGATTGAGCAGGCTCGCTGCAACCTGGTCGCCAATGCATTTCAGCAGGTCGTAATCCTCGAGAAGAAACCGGACGCCGCTGACGCGATCGGCCAGGGTGATCAGGCCCTGCACCTGCCCCGCGGCGACCAGCGGGATGCAGACCCGATTGCCGCCCTTGTGGAAATAGTCCGGATTGCACCGCTTGAGGGTCTCGAGCCAGGGCGCCTTGGAACGGTCGATATCGATCGGCTGCGGATGATCGCACAGGGCGGCCGTCAGCGCGGCGAAATCATCTCCGATGTCGAGCAGCTCCGCTGCCTTCCCTTCGGTGAGGGATGTCGAGGCCCCAAACACGAGCTTCTGCCGGTTCGGGTCCATCAGCCAGACGGTCACGGACAGGACGTTGAACGTCTCGGCAATCAGTCCGGCGACCGCCTGGCACAGCTCCGTCCGCTCCACGCACGACGTGGTGCGCTCGGTGAACGCCGCCCAGACCTTCCGATAGTCGTAGAGCGGCCGCCGCAGGTGCCGGCTCACGAACAGCTGCGTGCGCTGGCGGATCCGATCCGACAGCAGCAGGAGCGTCAGACCGACCAGGGCCAGGAGGATGTAGAGCGCCTTCAGCGCGAACCCAATGTCGCCCCCCAGCGCGCTGGCCACTTTCGCCAGCACGCCCACCACCAGCAGGTAGACCCCCGCGACCAGCATCGTCAGCGACCGGTAGATCAGCGCGTGCGACGGGTAGACGTCGATCTCGGCCAGCCCCGACCGGAGCGCCGACACGGTCATGAGCAGGCACGCGATCAGCAGCGCGCCCGCCTGCAGGGTGGCCAGGGAGGGGTGCATCCCCGAGAACAGGATCGCCTGGCTGCTCGTGTAAAGCCTGGCCCCGAACAACACGCCCAGTCCCAGCATGAACAGCTTGATCCGCCATCGCATGATCCCGACTGCCGTCCGGAATGTCCGCTCGAGGTTCATGAGGATCAGGACGCTGCCGATCAGGATCAGCGCGTGGAGCGCTTTGCCGGGCAGCGCCAGCCCGATGAACCAGCTGGTCCCCGGCTCGAGGTTGCTGACGCCGGTCAGCAGACCTTGGCCGAATCCGGCTGCGAGAAGCATCGGGACCGCGAACGCCGCTGCGATCGGCAGCCGCCATTGCGACAGAAACTCGCGGTAGTTCCCGCGCGAGTAGCACAGGCTGAACGCAAGCCACAGCCCGGGGACCATCGCCGCGCATGCCAGCCGGTAATGCTGCCAGCGCAGAGCCCGGTCCGGCGTGGGCGCGCCGAAGCTGATGCTGGCGCACACGGTCTCGATCGCCAGGATCGCCATGCCCAGCGCGAACATGGCGTTCTCGATGCTGCGGCGTCGGAACACCACCCACGCGACCGCCAGGCATCCGCCGTACGCTGTTGCGACAGCGACCAGTGTAGAAGACAGGTTCAATTTGGTTTCACCCGAGGACGTTCCGTGTATCTCAGGAAGGCGACCAGGGCCAGGAACGGCACCAGCGACAGTGCAAAGAACAGCGGGCCGCCCCGGTGATGCAGCGGCGAGTTGATGATATCGACATCCACATGGACGCACAGGATCGCCAGCGTGAAGATCCGGAATCCGTTCCTGATGATCCCCAGCGGGATCACAGCCGCTGCCAGGATCGCGCGCCGCCATTGGGTCCGCAGCAGCATGTGGCCCGCCAGCAGGCTCGTGATGAACAGCACCAGGCTCGACCGGATGCCGCTGCATTCCTGTCCGACCCGGATTGAAATCCCTGGCAAGTCGAACTCGAGCCCGGTGCGCAGGATCGGCGTGCCTGACGCCGCGATCAGCAGGTAGGCCGCCTCCGCCGACGCATGCTGAAAGAACACCTCGATCGCGTCCACGGCCGCCGTCGGCAGCGGGATCATGAACACCAGGAACGCCCATGGAAACGACAGCGTCCGCATCGCCCGAGCACCCAGGCAGACGAACACGCCCGCAGCCAGCAAGCTCAAGTAGGCGAACACCGTCAGGCACAGGACGTCGTTGGGACGCGGCTGCCATCCGCGGGCCATGAGAACCCAGTGCGCGGCCAGCGCCGCCAGGCCGCCCAGGGCGAACAGGGCCGCCCATGCCTGCGATCCCGGGCTCGATCCGGTCCGGACCTCGCCTCGCTTCTGCCATCCAAGATAGACGCTTATCAGAGGGATCAGCAGCGCGTGCGAATGCAGGTCCGAGGACAGCGCGTGCCGCGCCAAGTCGACCATCGTCTTCGCAAAAAGCAGGGTCAGAACACCCGCGAAGATCCCCAGGTTGATCCATGGACGATTCACCGTCCCGGCAGCCGTCGGCGTAGGTTGAGACATGTCGTTCGGCTCCATGGATCGATCGAAACAACATCTCGCCGCGTGGGGGCACGCGGCCTGCATCGCGCGCGTTCGCTTTCATGTAGGCCGGGTCACCCGACCCGGCGCTGCCCCGCGCTGCCCGCGGTCACCACCGGTATAGGAGGTCGACGCCGACCTGGTCGCTTGAGTAGGCGTAGCCGCCCTCGTTCGAGCTGTTCTCGCTGTGGTAATAGAACGCGCCCACGGTGCCCCGCTTCAGGAAGGTCGTGCTCAGCCGGGCCGAGAAGAACGTGTAATCGTCCTCGCGGGTCACCGGGGCGAACTCGGACGTCGTCACATAATTTCCAAACCGGTATCCGCCTCCCAAATCGAGATAGAACTTCTTGAGCAGGCGCTGACGGAGGTTCGCATGGACCTCCGTGCTTTCGGTGACCTGATCCGAGAAATACGACGGGCTGACCGTGCGGTTCATGCCCGCCGAGAGCGTGGTGACGTCGAACGGCCTGTATTCGAGCGTGGCGCCGAGGATCGGGTTCACGAGATCGGACACGCCCGAGCCGTGCATTTGCCGGTCTTCCACCCCGCCGTGGACGACCAGATCGACCTTGCCCGCCACCTGCCAGATGATCCGCCCCAGGAGCTGCTCATACATCATGTCCGAACCCCGCTCGACGTCCACGTAGCCGAACCCGATCCCGATCGCGCCCGACAGCTTCGAGTTAAACTGGTAGCTGATCCAATCCATCGTCGACCATTCCCACGCCTCGGTATAGTTCTCGGGCAGCCGGATGCTCTGGTCGACGCCCAGCTCGAGGGTCGTCCGCGTGTTGAGCGGTGTGCTGGCGCTGAGCGCCGTGACGAACATCTCCTGGTCCGTCTGCGCGCCGGTCTCCACCAGCGGGCTCGAGGTGAACGCGTAGCTCTGCTGCAGACCGAATGTCCAGTCCCGATACGCCGCCGCTCCCCGGAGAGAGACGCTGTGCTCGACGGTGTCCTCGAAGGCGTCGCTGGAATAGAAGCTGAGGGTGGGGGTGTAATCGAGCATCCAATGCTTGCCCAGCGCGAAGCTGATCCCCGGCGACAGGGCGTGGATGGCCGTGGTCGATTCCTGGCCCTGGCGGGCCTGGATGCCGTCGCCGTAGGAGAACCGATAGCCGAGGTGCGGATGGGCCTCGACGGGGCCCCATCGGAACGCCGAAGGCACGGTGGACGGGGCGGCCGTCGGCGCCGGCGGCGGCGCATAGACCGTCGATGTGCCCAGGGACGGCCGATACGCCGGCTCGATCCGTGTCCCGGTGATGGGATCGACGTTCTCCTGGGCGGCCGCTGCCAGCGTGGTGGCGAACAGCGCCATGAGCGGTCTCCCGCTGTGTTTATACGTGAATTGTCGCATTGGATTTAACCTCACCACCGAGGACACGAAGTGGTTGCCCGCGAATCACACGAATCGGAATGCCGACAGCCGAAAGGTAGGGCGGCCACTCCGTGGACGCCGCTCGATCTCCTGCCACTCAACTCTCGATTCCCTCGCCCCGCGCCAGCGGGGAGAGGCTGGGAGAGGGGAACCAGCACCAATTCTTTCACCACTGCCAGCGGCGGTCTGAAAACGGATTGAAAGCGGCGAGTTGAAAATGCGGTTTTCTTAGTACTGGATCTTCTTGGCCATTCGATCGAAACATCTCTTGTTCTCTTCTTTATCCGTTTTCTTCGGC
>JAKLFB010000010.1 GCA_022711435.1 Verrucomicrobiota bacterium | reverse complement strand
GATCACCGGCAAAACAGCCAGGTCCGCTTCCGCGTACACTGGCAGGTTGGCCTCGTTGCTGACCCGCACCCCATACGCCCCCACATCCCTTTCCGTCACCGGACCAATCCGCAGATCGGCGTTGGTTTTTCCAGCCATCTGGACTCCGTTTTTGTACCACTGGTAGACCAGCGGTTGGGTCCCTTCGGCCACCACGGCGAATCGCGCCTCGCCTCCCAGGGCAACGACCTGGTTGGTCGGACCCACCCGGATCACGGGCGGCACAAGCACCGTCAACTGCGCGTCCTGGCTTTCCGCATGGCTAAATTGATTGGTTACCGCCACCCGGTATTTTCCCTCAGCTGACCGATGGACCGAATCGATGCGATATGTGGATCCGGTCGCCCCTGCGATCGGCGCGCCATCTTTCATCCACTGATAGCCTAACGGCTCAGTCCCCGACGCCTCCACTGTGAACTCCGCGCTGGCCCCCTCGACCACCGTCACGCTTTGGGGGTGCATGATAATTGCCACGATGCCCGTGATGGTCGTCCCTGCGTACCCGGAATCTGAATTGCTCCATTCGCCCGTTCCACATAATCCCCCAGGTGCAACCCAGTACCAATTGATGACGTTTTCGTGGACATTGGTGTCGACCATTGTTGGTTCCCCCACCTCTCCAATCTTCACCGCTCCATTCGTATCGTCGACCGCATTTTTCCATACTTCATATCTTGTTGCGTTCGTCACGCGGATCCACGACAATTCCACTCGATTGGTGAATAACCCGTCCGTCGCATACATATTCACTGGCTTTGCAGGGATTGGCTCTCCGGCATATCCAAGTTGCCCTTCGCTAAACTCACTTTCCAACGGAGCATTTTTTGCTTTTACCCAATACCAGTAAAAGACACATTGATCCACGTCAGCATCTTCGTATTTCAGCAATTCTCCATCATATATTTTAATCGCAGTGTCAGGGCTGGGCTTGTCACTCCTCCATAGTTCGTAGCCAGCGGCTTCTAAGACGCCTGTCCATTGAATCTGGACCTTGCTAAAATGCTCTCCTCTTGAAACATTTGTTATTCTTGGCGATTCGATATTCACGTATTCCTCGATGCCCAAGGCGTCGAGCATGAAATCGTTTCCATAACTTTCCGCCACGAATTGAATCAAAATCTGCTTCCAGGCTTGAACAGGCGCTTGGCCGCGATTTATCAGTGGCATATCATACAGGCCTCCCGGCGGACAGATAACCGTATTACTGTATACATTGCCTCCTACGCCTTCGATGGTGACATTGAACTGCGCTTCCTCCGAGGTCAGCGCGCCAAGAAACCAAAGTGATTTCCAATTCGAGAAACAAACGGTTTCTCCTTCGAGCAGCGGTTGATAGACGATGGACACGTTCGAGCGGACCCGGATGCCTTGATTAATGCGAAAAACATATTCCTCGATTTCAACGCAATTCGGACCTCCTGCCGAGCCTTGAGCGTCAATGGTTACGGTTCTTTTCCCCCCGAGAATATTTTGATTCGTGTACATCATTCTGCATTCGCTTGGCTCGAAACAACATAACACATTGCTATCGTCGTAATCATCTGCGATTATCATGCGCGTTGCAGGTTCGGCATGATCTTGCAGCAGGTCGCTCGTAATGCCATTCCCGAACCTATTGACGGAGAGCACCGAATTGCCAGCGGCCGCCGGAGATGATGTTGCGGTGGCGCTTTGGAGCGGGACATTTGCTCCGTGCGACCAGAGAGAAATGCCGATGAAGAGCATGCCCATGGCCAGCCAAGACGCCAACCTTCGGTCCGCACGGGGACGATCGACCGTAGCCGCCGACGTAAGGAGGCGGAGGCCGCAAGCCCTCGGCAAGATCCACCTTGTTACCTCGGCGGCGACCTCCGGACGATTAAAGGGAAGTGCAGGCAGCGGGACTGATCGCCGCGGAGTGGTGTTGTTCATATGTCAATCGTTGTGTCAAATTTCAGGGGCGTCGTCCCGCGCCATTTGCCGCCTCTTGAATCCGGTGATGGCAGAGTTGTTCGAGAAAATGAATGCCAATGGTCGGCGATAGCGGGTCCACCGCCAGTCGCCGCAGGAATGTCGGCTCGATCTATTGGAGCAGCGCGACGTCGCGAGAGCCAAGGCACTGCGCGGCAGTCATGGCGTGTGCATAGTGTGGATTGTTTTCCGGATGATCGCGCCGGTTGAAAAGGCAATAACATGCTCATTATCAACAGAATGAACCACAGCCATATCTCAGAAAGCCCTCGCGGTCCTTGCTGGTCAAACAGCTGAACGATTCATGATAACTTGCGCGCAAAAACAGGGCAAACCTTAATATCAGTCCAGGCGCTCGCTGATCACCTCACGAACCGGCGGCGAGAGCGGTAGGAGGCCATCCGCTCCGGCTGGGACGGCTCGGCGTCATCCAGCCGGAAGAAGGCGGCGTGGATGACCTCGTCCTTGTGGACCAGTGCGGCGCCGGCCAGGGCGTTGCCTTTGTAGCGGCAGTCGGTTCCGTAGCCGATCGAGCGGAACTCGCGTTCGTCGGAGGCGAGGATCTCGTCCAAGAACTCTCTTGCGGTGGCAGCGGCGGCATCGGGTTTGGCGGGCTCGGCTTTGGGATCGAGCAGGCCTTCGAGCGTGTAGCTGCGGACCAGCTTGAGGTGGAGCCGGGTGTAGGCGGACGCGAGGGATACCATGTCCATCCCCGCGGGCCGGCCGCCGATGAGGGCCAGGAGGCCGATCTGGCCGGGGACGGCCTGGAAGATCCGGTCGCACTGGCGGAGATCCTCCTCGCGGGCCCTGTAGACATCGCTCATGGCGGAGGTGGGGGAGGATGCGCAGGCCTTGGCCTGAAGCTCGTTGATGCCGTCCCAGACCTCGCCCTGGTCGGACTTCGGGGCCCCGCACGCCTCCAGAGATCGATGGACGGATCGGGTCTTCCGCGAGCGGCTCTTGTAGGCCATGACATGGCCGGATTCGCTGAATGCCATCGATGCGTAGGACCAGCGCCCCTGTTCGGTGCAGCTGACCGGGATCCGGGTCTCCGAGTTTTCCTTGAGAAGGATGGAGGTGTTCAGGACCCGGTTTTGCTTGGCGCCAGCCAGCTCCTCGCCGTCGATCAGCAGCACCGAGCCGTTGCCGCGGTTGATGACCGTCAGCTCCGGAACCGACCCGGCAGCCGAGACCTCGGTGATGACAATATCCTGGAGGGCAAGGGCTTCGCCGAGCGTCCGGTACTGGAATGTGCCGTCCGCTGGGGCGACGATTGGCAGCAGGACGACGTTTTTGTAGATCTGCGCTGCGCCGAGCTGAAGAGACTGCAACCGATTTTTCACTGCGTTTTGCATGGCTATCCTTTCCTGTGCGGCGGAACGAAACCGGCCGGCTTTCGACGACTCGCGGGCACGCCGCTTCAACTTACGGGCGAAATCATGGCAGGGCGGGTATGACATTTACGGACATACCCGGCAAAAAGTTGTTCACAGAATAAGGCAATGGGGTCGCATCTAAATAATTGACATTTGGTTCCATTTCAATTGTCACCGGTTCTGACTCGATCCGATGGTTCACTTTGGAGCCGATGTTCGAGCGCCGGGTCATCGAGTCATCGAATGCCTGCTGCTTTCCGGCTTGCGAGGCGACCGCCTCGTGACCTCGGCGGCTACCTCCCCGGACGGCTCGTGGGAAGGCGGTTGAATGGAGCAGGGGAGGTGTATTTCAAGTGGCGGACTTTAAAAACAATTGGAGCTCTTCCTCGCGCTGCAGCCGTCCCAATTCGCGGGCGAGGGACCGCCCCAGCCGGTGCTTGGCCAAATACACTCGGGCAACGCTCACTCCCAGGCTGCGCGCCACCTCCCGGGCAGGCCACTGTCGCATCGCATAAAGGTCGAAGATCTGGAACTGCTTTTCGTCCACGCGCGCCTTGAGGCGTTCCATGGCGCGGCCCAACAGATCGCGCTGCCACTCCTCATCCCACATGGCCGTCACGCGCTCGCCTTCGGGTTCGGGAATTTGCTCGATGGCGCGGGTCCGGCCGGTTTCGGAGGTCTTGCGATCTATCGAGGTTTCTTGCGGATGCCGCTTGCGGATCTGGTCCCGGATGCGCCACATCGTCAGGTTGAACAGCCACGTCTTAAAGGAACACCGCTGGGGATCATATTGGAATTTCGGCAGGTTCCGCGCCAGGGTGATGACGGTTTCCTGGACGACTTCCTCGGCCTCGGTTGGAGTCAAGGCATGTTGGAGGGCAAAGTTGAAGATCAGCTTGCGATAGGTGCGATAGAACTCCTGCCAACTGTCCTGATCTTCCAGGTCTTTCAGCCGCTCGAGTAAACTGGCGTGGGTTGCCAGCGAGTCTGCCTTTCGAGTATCCATAAGCGTCGAAGCTCTTACGGATTCAACGCGCGATTCCGACGAATCTTTCCAGGTTTTCATTCCACGGTGATCGCGAAGACCAGCAGTGCCAGGTCGGCGGCGGCGGCCCGCAATTCGATGCTCTGGACGCTCTGGTCCTGGTACTTCACCGGCAGTTCCCACGTGGCGCGCGTCAGATAGGGGAATTGCCTCAATGCACCCCCGCCGGCGGAGCACCCCGATCCAACCAAGGAACAGCGAAGCCCGGGGGAAGTGCCCGCCCACTCCCTCCCGACCGACTCGAAGAACCAGCCTGCATCATAGGGGGGCGCGTCCTCCGGATTCATGAGGTTCACGGACGTTGTCTCGCCGCTGGCATAGGTCACCTGATAGCGCCCCAGGGGCTCGCGGACTCCGCGGCTGGCGACCTCACGGCTCGAGGCATGCAGGAAATGAATGCGTTTGCAGGTCCGGCCCACGGAAATGACGATCGGACTCGCCCCACCCAGCCGAACGATCCCCCGCATGTCAAAGCCCGTTCCGTCCAAAATGCGCACCCCTCCCGCCCATCCTCCGAATGCAGGGGCGGATCGTTTGGTTGCCAGAGGTTCACCCAAGGACATCGTGTAGTGGCTTTCCAGGTCGAGCATCTCCGCTGTGGCCCAGGGCGGCCGAGGGAGGATGGCCGACCAACGGGAACGGCCGTCCTGGATGGCCTGTTGCACGGCATCGGCCGCACGCCGGCCATAGGCCAGACGCGACTCCAAGGAGATATCTGGTTTCTGGTTTTGGATCTCGGACGGAAGCGATTGGGCGTGTTCCCAATGGAACACGGCGGCTTCCCAATCCATCGCGTGCTCCGCGGCTTCGGCGTGGGCAAGATGCCAGCATGTGCGGCTGGCGTCATCTGACGGTGAGTGCAGGGTGTGCGTCCGGCTGAACTTATCGAGAAGCCGCGCCCGCTCGATTTCGTCCACAGGCAACATGCCGCCTTGGCCATTGGGTCGTTGCCGGCCCAGAAGGGCGGCCAGGTCGGACAGCGTCTCCCGATCGCGGCGATCGGCGACGAGGTTCAGCGAGGCATGGCGGATGAGGGCCGGATCGTATCGGGCTGACTTCGGCGGTCCGATCAACGTCCGGGTTCGGAGGTTCCAGATCCAGACGCGCAGGTCCGAGCTTTCGGCGATCAAGTGCTGGCGATCGGGACTGAAGGCGATGCGCTGCCATGGAACCTGGTCCTGATCGACCAGCGAGTATCGAGCATCTGGCGTCTCGAGAACAATCGCGCGGTCAGACTTCGATCCGTGGCAGTTGTGAACCGCTGTCGGAGGAACGGAGGCGGGACGGAAAGGGGATCTTCGTTCACCCGGCTCAGGTCCCACAGCCAAACCCCGTTCTGGCTCAGCAGCAGCAACTGCGTCCCGTCGGCGCTGAACCGGCCCAGGGCCCCGGGCAACGGCGGGCCGAACGGCTCGCGCCGGATCACGTCCCAGATCCGCACCAATCCGTCGGCCGAACTCGAAGCCAGGTAACGTCCCTCGGGACTAAAGGCGATACGGCGGACCTCGAAGGGATGGGCGAAGGCGGCTGGCGAGTCCTCCAAGTCGCCCAGATCCCAGACCACCACTGCTCCGGCGTTGTCGACCGCCGCCAATCGCGCCCCGCGCGGACTGAAGCGGGGACTTCGAAAGGACGATCCAGTCCCGAGGGTCGACACCGTTTGCCAATCGGCGGCACGGATCAACTCGAGACCGGCGGCGTGGCTCACGGCCAGGAAACGCCCGTCGGGACTGAACCGCGCGCCGTTGACGTTCCATCGAGCCAGCGTCTTCAAGGCGATCTGGCGACCGTTGTCAAGGTCCGCAATCGACCATTCTCCTGTTCCGACGCGGGCGAGGTGCTTCGCATCGGGGCTGACGCTGAGGTCCAGGCTTGGACTCTCGGCCCGCAGCTCGAGCGGCACCGCACGGCCCTCGAGCTCGGCCGTGGCAAACCGCGCATTCTTCAAGTCCCAGAAGCGCACTGACCTGTCCCACCAAGTCAGGATGAGCCAGCGGTCATCCAGCAGGAACGGGCGGTCCGGGGCCGTATCCGGGCTGAGATTGGGCCGCGTCAGGGTGAGCACCACCTGGGGATGAGGCGCCCGCGCGGAGACAAGGTCCACTTCGACTTCGAGCGTGTGGCGGCCGTCGACCTCGAAGAGCTCGAGCCGCAGGGCCCCCAACCAGCCCAACTGAACCGTCGGCAGATTGTCACAGGCCAACACCAATTGTCCCGCAACGGTCCGGCAAGTGCTTTTCGAGCCCTTCGGTGCCACGTGAAGCCAACGGGTTGGTTCTTGTCCCGAGAAATCGTCCAATACACGCCAGGCGGAGGGCGGTTCCCTCGAGGGGTATCGGCGGATTCTGAGGTTGTCCCAAACCACGCTGCCGGGATCGCCGGGCTTGTCTCCGACCGACGAATTTTCCAGCATCAGAAAATAGCGGCCCCAGGGTGGGCCGGGGGGATAATCTCTGCCGGACGCAAACGGCTCGGCATTGGGTGTATCACGGAGCTCGCCTCCGTATAGCACTTTGCCGTCCAATCCAGCATGCCGGACCTCGTACCGAACCGTCAATGTGTCGGCTTCACCGACCAGCTTGAGACCGAAGGTCAGGTTCTCGAAGGGGCTGGCGAGATCATGGATCCGCGCGAAACGGTGCGAACCCTTTGCGAGGTAGGCCCGTCCCATTTTCTCGTTCATGCCAACGGAATATCCATCGGAACCGCAAGCCATGTCCTGGTCGAATGAAACGGCCGTGCGGTCGGGATCTGTCAGGTCCCATAGATGGGCTTGCTGTCCCCAGGTCGCCGTCAACAGCCGATCTCCCGCCGGCAGAAAGTGACAGAGCAAGACCGGGAAATTGTGGCGAATCGTCCGCATGCATTGGCCGGAGCGGGTGTCCCACAAGCGCACTTGGCCATCCTCATGAGCCGTCGCGACCATGCCGCCGTCCGGCCGCAGGTCGGCCGCCAGCAATTTCGAGTCCGGCACCGAGAATTGAGCCACTGGCAGCGGGCAACGTTCGAGCACACCTGCAATGCGTGTCCGGTGCGCCAGTTCGCTGGCAGGATTCCCGGCGTCCAACTCGAGCGCACCCACCAGCCACGGCAGCGCCGCGGCAGAATCACCGCTGACCATCCGGCGTGTGCCTTCGCTCACGTGGAGTTGAACCAGATGCTGTCGCGCGATTCGATGGGCTCGACTGCTCTGCCACCACGCCGCCGATATCAGCAGCCCGATCGTCAGCGCACCGATCCCGGCACGTTTGAGCAGGGCGTGGTGGCGTTCCAGCCGACGCAGGCGCCTCACCGACGCCCCCCGCTCGAGCAGCGTCAGGTCTGCCAGCAGCTCGTCTGCCCGGCGATAGCGTCGGTCCATGTCATGGGCGCACGCACGGAGCAGCACCTCGTTCAACTCGAGCAGTTCAGCGGCGTCTGGCAGCTCGCGCAGGTTCAGCGGGAGCCGCGGGTATTCATCCAGGTTCAGCCCTGTGCTTGATTGGTAGAGCAGTTTGCCCAAGGCGTATAGATCGGCCTGCGGAGTGCCGGGCCCTTCGGGCGGCAGATAGCCTTCGGTGCCTACAATCGAGCGGGAATCGCCTGCCGCCGACACTAATCCAACGTCGGCCAGCTTCGGAACCCCGTGGACAAAAATCACATTCGAGGGCTTCACGTCCCGATGGACCAGGCCGTGGTCGTGAAGGTGTTTCAGCGCTGCGGCCAGGGCTGCAGCCAACGAGACGCACTCGCGCACTGGCAACCGCCCGCGACGTTCCAGGTCCTCCTGCAGCGTGCGCGGCACATATGTGGCCATCGAGGCCAGCCCAAGATCGGCCTTCGGCGCTTGGTCCGTTCGGTCCTCGATCTTCCGTCCCCCGCCGCCGGCTTTCCCTGCATCGTCCGCGAGCTCGGTGACGTAGTAGAACCACTCTTCCCGCCGCCCCACGTGAAGGACCTGCATCAGATTCGGATGGGACCGCGAGATCGGCTCGAACTTGAGAAGGCCTTCATACTCGCGGACGAATGGCCGGTCCCGTGCGAAGTCATTGCGATGGAGGATTTTGACGGCTCGGCAAGTCCCCATGACGTTGCGGGCCAGCCAGACCGTCCCGTATGCTCCCCGGCCGATGCACCGCAGCAGCTCGTGATCCGGAACCGATGGAAGCGGCGGTCCCGATGGCGGTTGCGCCGGCGCATGACCCGATGGAGATTGCGATGACTCGTTAACGGATACCCCGTCCGCCTTGTTGCCCGGCTGCGGCTCTGGTGCCGACAAGTCCATGTCATCGGGCGACGAACCTGGACCGACGAAAGAAACCTCGTGCCAGAACGGCTTCGATCCTACCCCGCCGCCACGGAGAAAAGCAACTCATTCCATGTGCAATAATCCCCAAAGTGCTTCGTTGAACCGATTTGGACAATGAGCAGTCGGAGGAGAAAAGCGACCTGCCCGTTGTCGCGCGTAATGCTTGTGAACGTAGTGGAAACCAAAACAGAGAGAAAACCATGAAGACAAGACTCGTTCAATTCGCACGCAAGCCGTTGCTGGCGCGTGGCCTCCAAAGCCGAACAGCGGCCTGGATCGCCTGCGCGGCCGTCCTTGCCTGCGCGACGATTCGGCTCGACGCAGCGGTCATCGACGGCTTCGAAGGGCCTGTGAAGTACGTCACGGGAGGCGGCGGCATGGACTATCTCGATGCCAACAACATCAACGGGCAAATGGTCTGGTCAGGGCAATACCCCGGACCGTTTGAGCCGACCGGACGGTGGTGGCGGAATTGGGACAATGTCTACTGGCCGGATGCCTTTCCCACCTTGAACGTGAGCGGGCACACGGTCGAATTCCGAATGGACCTCATCAGTGCCAGTGCCAGCGACTTGCTCCTTGGATTCGGGTGTGGCGGCGATTCCGGTTCCTATTTGGTCTATTTCGATCAAGACGAGATCGGCCTGCTCAAGGGACATGGCAATGGGGCAACCGTCTTCTTCTGGACCGACACGCCGATCACGAATCAGAACGTCACGGTCGTCCTCTCGCTCACGGGCATGCCTGACGGCGTGCGGCTGATCACTAAGGCGGTCGAGAAGGCCACGGGTCGGGTCCTGTTCGAGCGACAGTTCCTCGATACTGCCGGGAGCGATGCACCGGCTCCCGTGCCGCCTCCAAAGGGAATGGACTTTTTCGTCGCCGATCCTGGCGCGCCCTTCACGAGCATCACTTACCCGTATGCAGGGGTGTGGGATATGCGCGCGACCACGCCGCCACCTCTGGAGGTGGTGTTGGATAACCTCGAGTACGACATTTACGATGCCCCGGAGCTGGGCATCGCCAGCGCCGTGCTCCTCTCATGGCCAGTGAACACGGCCGATGAACTCATCGTTGTCCGAGCCGATTCGCCCGAGAGCAGCGCGGTGTGGACACCCGTGCTCGAGCCGATCTTCAAGCGATTTGGCGAACTGTGCACGACAGTGCCCGTGACGCAGAGCCAGCAGTTCTTCAAGCTCGTGCCGGGCATCCAAATCAGGGATGACTTTAGCGACTCGAGCGGACCCTTCGCCGGCCGGAACCCGTGGGTGCCGCATTTCTGGGCGCCTGCCGATGCCGCGAGAATCAGCTTCACAGTCTCGAATGGCGCGTTCCATCTTCAGTCGCCCGCGCCGGGTCCGGTGGACGGCCGGGTCCTCCTCGCTCCCCCCTACGGGTCCGAGCGAAAGTTGAGCGATTTCAGCGGATCGGTGGACATTCTCCAATTTGCGGTGGGCTCAAATGTTGGGATCGGCATTCTCGGACGATTGACGCTTTGGGAACCCGTTCCAGACTGCAATGGCTATATGGGTCAACTCTACCTGAACAGGATCAGTCCATGGATTTACGATCATGGTGTGCCGCTTAACTTTACCTTCAACCCGTACGCACAATATCGTCTGCAGTTTTCCGCGCTCGGCACTCACGTGACAGTCCGTTTGTTGAACCTTGTGACGGGGGAGATCCTCGAGCAGCAGGTCACGGACAACCATTTCACCCAGGGCCACGTCGGACTCATCCTGCCGATGAAAGCACAACAGCCGTTTGACATCACCCTGGACAACTTCATCATGACTTGCGTGAAACCATGATCGCGAGCCGATGTCGGTATCGAGGAGCATTAGCGAGGCTCGACCTCAGACCGACGATGCCGTTCCCCGTTTCCACGCAACGGGCTTCGACTACAATTGGCGGACTTCGACGCCTCGCTATGCGCTGTGCAACGCTGGACCGTCCAGAGGCATCCGCGGCCAATGGATACGCGCTGGAATCTCGTGAGAAAAGCGGGCCATACGCAGCGTCAGAAGTCACGCCGCGTGGGGTCACGCGGCCTCCATCGCCAGCGTCCACCGCCGTGTAGACCGGGTCACCTGCCTGCGCCAAGCGAAACGCGGCAGGCAGGCCCGACCCAGCGTTGGAGTCCAGGTCATCAAGTGCGCCGCGTGAGGTCACACGGCCTGCATCGCCAGCGTCAACCGCCGTGTAGGCCGGGTCACCTGCCTGCGCCAAGCGAAGCGCGGCAGGCAGGCCCGACCCGGCGTTGTGGACCTATACCATTGCAATGAATCTGGCTGAGCATCCAACTTCGGCGTTTGCCGTGGGATTCGAACACCGGCGTTTTTTCCATCTTGGGGGGATCGGCGGCTTGTGCATCCTGGCCCTGGCGCTTTGCGGCAGGGCGGAGCAAGCCGCGAAGCATCCCAACGTGCTGCTCATAACCACGGATCAGCAGCAGGTCACGGCGACCAGCGCCGCGGGCAATCCCCTGCTGAAGACCCCGCACATGGACTCGATCGCTGGACCGGCAAGATGATGTTTTACGAGGAGGAAGCTGCCGTGCCATTGATCGTTAGCTGGAAAGGTGTGACCCCGCCGGGACGGATGGATCGGAATCACTTGGTTTCAACCCTCGATGTGCTGCCGACCCTGTGTGACTACGCGGGCATCCAGCCGCCTCCCCTCATTCGCGGAGAATTTGACCGCCTTGCGTCCGGCGTCATCCTCGACGGTCAGCCGGGCGTAGTAGCGCGCGTTGCGCCGCCACAAGCCGCGGATTTCATGCTTGCGGTTATCGCGAACCTTGGTGTATTTGTAGCGGCGTGAGCTTGGAATTGCTCCAGGCGAATTGCCGGGCGTTGCCGAGGGTTTGATATGGCAACACTGTCGCAATTTCTGTAGCAAATGTTAAGCTTGGGCAGCATATAAGTTGTAAGTTGCTGCAAATGACTGTGCCCGCGTGGCGGAATTGGCAGACGCGCTAGATTCAGGTTCTAGTGAGTAACATCGTACAGGTTCAAATCCTGTCGCGGGCACCATCTGACTTCCCGATTCTCGCTACCAGTCGATTGGCACGGCGGTCTTTTTGCCCTGGCGGTTGACAAAGAAGACCTTCTTGTGCGCCTGGCCGTACTGGTGGACGAGCCGGGTGATCTTGACGTCGTAGCAGCAGTATTCGGCGATCTCGAGCATCCGCCCTTCCCGGTACCATTTCAGTGCCTGAAGGCCGTCGGCTGTCTTGTCCACACCCAGCGTCGCGCTGGCGACGGCATCGAGCGACAGGCGGTGCTTGACCTGCTCTTGCAGGCTGACCAGCAGGTCGAGGGTCGGCAGCTGGCGCAGGTCCATCGCCGTGTAATGGTGCAGCACCTCGTAATCGAAACGGAGGATGTTGAATCCCACCACCCGATCGGCCCGCTGCAGCTCGCGGATCAAGTCGTCGACGTGCTTCTCGGCGTAGATGCGGTAGCCGTCGCGGGCAGTGCTGTAGGTCACGCCCACGCTCATCCCGAGGTCGCGGATGTTGTCCCAGCCGCCGACTTCATCGGCCGACCGCTGGGTCTCGAGATCGAAATAGACAATGTTGCTCATCGCCGGGCGTAGAAATGAATGGGAAGGCCGCGGACGCTCTCAGCCGCCTCCTGGATGGCCTCGCCCAGGGTGGGATGCGGGAAGACAGTCTGGGCCAATTGATCGACGGTCAGGCGCGCCGATAGCGCGACTGCGACTGCGCCGATCATCTCGGCCGCATGCGCGGCGGCGATGTGCCCGCCCAGCAGGCGGCCCGTGCCGGCCTCGGCGACCAGCTTCACGAAGCCTTCCGTCTCCCCCATCGCCATGGCCTTGCCGTTTGCGCCCATGGGGAAGCGTCCGATCCGCACGTCCAACCCGCGCTGGCTGGCTGCCTCCTCGGAAAGGCCCGCCGTTGCGATCTCCGGCTGGGTGAAGACGCAGGCGGGCACGGCATCGTAATCGATCCAGCGCTCGTCCTCAGCGGGGCCGCCCTGGGCCGATCCTGGCTTCCGGCGGCGCGCCCATCGGTCCACCCAGCACCTGGCCTCGGCGCTGGCCACGTGCGCCAACGGGAGCCGGCCGGTCACATCGCCAATCGCGCCGATCCCGGGCACGTTGGTCCATCCCTGGCCGTCGACCTCGATCCCGCGCGGACCGAATCGCACGCCCGCATTCTCGAGCCCCAAATCGTCCAGGCGCGGGATCCGCCCGACGCACACGACGGCATGGCTGCCTTGGAGGACGCGGCCGCCGGCCAATCCGACTTCGACCGTGCCGCCATCGGCTCGGGCATTGGCGACGCTGGCGCCGGTGATGACCTGGATGCCTCGGGCGGCCATCGACCGCTCGAGGGCCTGCCCCAGATCGCGGTCCAATCCAGGCAGCAAGCGGCTCAATCCCTCGACGACCGTGACTCGGGCGCCCAAGGTCGAGAACAGGGTTGCATACTCGCATCCGATATAGCCGCCCCCGATGATGACGAGCTCCGCCGGCTGTTCCTCGAGCCGGAGCAGGTCCTGGCTCTGCAAGATTCGGACGCCGTCCCGCGGCGCCGCCGGCAGATCGATCGGACGCGATCCTGTGGCCAGCAGGATTGCCCCTGGCTGGGCCACCTCACGGATCTGCGCGCCGTCGTCCCCGCGGACCTCGATCCGGTCCGGCCCGGCCAGCCGCGCCCAGCCTCGCAGGCATTCCACCCCGTTTTTGCCCAACAAGAACTTCAGGCCCTGGCTGGATTGCGCCACCACCTTCCGCATCCGCCCAACCATGGCCGGCCACGACGCCTTCCCGGGCGCCGCCTCGATGCCCATCCGGATCGCCTGCTGGATCCCCCTGACAACATCCGCGCTGGCCAGGAGCGACTTCGTGGGGATGCAGCCCGCATGCAGGCAAACCCCGCCCGGCTCGCGCCCCTCGATCAACAGAACCCGCATCCCCCGCTGCGCGGCCCGAATGGCCGCCACGTAGCCGCCCGGACCGCCTCCAATAATCGCCAGGTCGTATCTGGTCTCCGCCATGCGTCCACCTTAGACCCCCCGGCCCGCCGGGCCAATGGAAAATGCGTCGTGACGTTTCGATTCGCCGCGCCTCGCACAAAGGTTTTGACTCCTGGTGGCGGTCGATTACCCTGGGGGGAAATATTAACCTGACCTACCATGAGATTTGGCATTAATACGTTCCTGTTCACGTCGCCGTTCACCAACGACAGCACGCCGCTGTTCAAGGATTTCAAGAAATGGGGGTTCGATTCGGTCGAGCTCGCCATCGAGGATCCGTCGCATATCGATCCGCGGCATGTCCGCGCCGAGCTGGATCGCTACGGCCTGGTTTGCGGGACAGTCTGCGGCGCGTTCGGTCCGGACCGCGATCTGCGCGGCACGCCGGAAGCGCAGCAAGGATCGATTGATTACGTGACGGGCCTGATGGACCAGATGGCGGTCCTGGGCTGCCCGACGCTGGCGGGACCCATCTACTCCGCCGTCGGCCGCGCCGAAGCCGTTCCCGACAAGGAGCGCAAAGCGCAGTGGAAACTGGTCGTCAAACACCTCAAGAAGCTCTGCAAGTATGCCGAAAAGAAGGGCATCACGCTGGCGATCGAGCCCCTGAACCGGTTCGAGACCGATTTCATCAACACCTGCGAGCAGGCGCTCGAGATGATCCGCGATGTCGGCAGCCCCGCCCTCAAGATCCATCTCGACACCTTCCACATGAACATCGAGGAGAAGAACCTCCCCCATGCGGTCCTCAAGGCCGGCCGGCTCCTGGCCCATTTCCATGCCAGCGGCAGCGACCGCGGCGCCCCCGGGAACGACCACATCGATTGGATCGGCATCGGCAAGGCATTGCACAAGATCAAATACCAGGGCGACGTCGTCATCGAATCCTTCACGCCCGACGTCAAAGTGATCGCCAAGGCCGCATCCATCTGGCGGATGATGGAGCCGAGCCGGACGGACATTGCCTCGAAAGGCGTCAAGTTCCTCAAGCGGGTATTCGGCTGAACCGTTCATCGAAGGACCTGCCATGCACACCAAAGCCACCCTTCTTGCAGCGGTCATGGCCGCTTCGCTGGCCGCTCGCATCATCGCCGCCGAATCGCCTGCGGGCTTCACGCCGCTGTTCAACGGCAAGGACCTCGCCGGCTGGGACGGGAATCCGAAGTTCTGGTCTGTCCAGGACGGCGTCATCACGGGGCAAACCACCGCTGCCAATCCGACCTCCGGCAACACATTTCTCATGTGGCGCGGGGGGACGGTCTCCGACTTCGAGCTGCGCCTGTCCTACCGCCTTGTCGGCGGGAATTCCGGCATCCAATACCGGAGCAAAGACCTCGGCAAATGGGTGGCGGGAGGCTACCAGGCCGATATCGAGGCCGGCGCCAATTACACGGGCATCCTCTACGAGGAGCGCGGGCGGGGCATCCTCGCCAAGCGAGGCGAAAAGACCCGGATCACCCCCGAAGGGAAAATCGAGGTCGTCGGATCGCTTGGCAAGGCGGATGAGCTCCAAAAGAGCATCCGGCCCGAGCAGTGGAACGACTACGTGATCATTGCCCGGGGGAACCGGATTATCCACAAGATCAACGGGAAAACGATGGTCGAGGTCGTCGACGACCAACCGGAACGGCGCGCCAGCAGCGGCATCCTGGCCCTCCAGTTGCATGCCGGCCCTCCCATGCTCGTCCAGTTCCGCCATCTCTTCCTGAAGCCGCTCTCCAGTCGCTAAAAAGCGGACGCCCTGACACCGAAAGGCAGGGACACGGCGTTGTCGCGTCCGGCTGAAGGCTGCCGACAATTGCGGGTGAGGAGCTGCCTGCTGCAGCGAACCGCCCAACGCCCGATCTCCGATTGCGGGATCTCTGACCCTGTGCTATGATGACGCTCGTCGGTATCGGAAAGATCGAATACCTATGGCAAGCATCACTGGAAAAAAGGTCAGTTTCGAATGGAAAGGCCCGGGCGCCCGCGAGGTCCTGCTGGCGGCGGACTTCACGCAATGGCAGCTGCGCGCGATCCCGTTGGTCCGGCAGCGCACGGGTTCATGGAAGGCCACCGTCACCTTGCCACCCGGCCGATATCAATACCGCTTTCTGGTCGACGGTGTGTGGTGCGACGATCCCGAGTGCACCCAGCGAGCTCCCAATGAGTTTGGCGGCGAGAACTGTGTCAAGACCGTGCCGGCCGCAGCCGCCCGGAAGAAATCGCGCCCCTCTTGAAATCAACGGGTGGGGTCCACCTGCGTGGCGGGCGCCCTTCTCCCAATCTGCGACACTCCATGCCGATCTACGAGTTTACATGCCAATCGTGCCGCAAGGACAGCGAGATCCTTGTCCGATCCCACCAATGGATGGGCACCCCGTGCCCCCACTGCGGCTCCGACCGGCTGACCAAGAAATTGTCGGTATTCTCCTCCGCCCCGGCTGAAAACGCAGCCTGTCCGGCTCGGCCGGTGTGCGATGCCGGATCGAGCGCCTGCGGCTGCTGCGCTGGCCCCGGGCATCGCCACTAGGATCCTTGAAGGGCCCGATCGGGTTCAGGCATCCGCGCCGAAGAAATCCTCTGCGGGAGCCAGGCCGCAGATCTCCTCTGCGGTCACGCAATTGAGATTGGGCACCGCCCAGGTGGGCGAGTGCGAGCGCAGCTCCTCGATCGTGTTTCCTCCGGTGGCCACCGCCAGGCTCCGGGCCCTGATCGCCCGGGCGCACTCGATATCGTGAGCTGTGTCCCCCACGACCACCACATCTTCGCCCCTCAGGTCCGCGCCCATCCATTCGGAGGCGCGCCGGAGCGCGAACCGCGCCAGCGCGTTGCGATCTTCATGGTCATCCCCGAACGCGCCCAGCTGGAAGGCCTGCCATAGCTGGAAATGGCGGAGCTTGATCTCCGCGCCCAGGCGGGTGTTGCCCGTGAGCAATCCCATCCTCACGGAAGACGCGATCTGTCCCACCCGGTGGATGAGGTTCCACACGCCCGCGCAGATCTCGCCTCGGGACCGGGAAAGCAGGTGGTCCAGCCAGTGAGGATACAGGGTGAAGAACCGGCCAAAATTCGCCTCCGATGCCTCGATGCCATGCCGGGCGAAAACCTCGCGAACGATCGATGGATCGGTTCGTCCGGCAAAGGAGACCCCCGCCACTGCATCTTGGATGCCGAACTCGGAGGCAAAGACCCTTTGAAAGGCAGCCACTCCCGCCCCATGCGTGCGGATCAATGTGCCGTCCACGTCAAACAGTAAAAGTCGAACCACAATTGGCGGTTAGTGTATCATGCAGCCATCCGAGAATCAATGCGGCTTTGCAGAGCGGCGGTGCGGAGGGCGCGGGTGTAAGACAAAAATCTTCAAGATTGTGAAATCGGCAGGCAAAAGGATGCTCATGTGACTCGATGACGCGTCACATTTCTTCGGCGCAAAATGCGAGCCCGCTCATCGGCGTGTTCGGGCACCCCCGTTGGTTCACAACGGCGCTCAGGGAGAACCGCGGATGGCCACCGGAGGCCATTCCCTCCCCCCGTAAGGCACGAGCGGGGGGAAAAAACGAGAGCAAGCTTCCGAGAGACAAGGCCGGGTCATGCTGGCGATTGGGAATTGCCCCCTTGCGGGCCCTGGCGATAAAGGCTATTCGAATGGCCATCATGGATGCCCGTGAAGCCCTGATTGCGCTCAACATGATCGAACACGTGGGGCCCATCCGCCTGCGGCAGCTTCTGGAAGCCTTTGGCGATGGGCCGTCGATTCTGGCCGCATCCAGGAGTCGTCTCGAGAGAGTGCCGGGCCTTGGCCCTCAGGCGGCCGAGTCGATCGCCCAGTGGCGCCAGTCTGTCCCCCTCGAGGCCGAACTCCGCCGCATCGCCGAGTATGGCTGCCAGATCGTGGTGGGCACGGATGAATCCTATCCGCCTTTGCTGCGGCAGATCTACGATCCTCCGATCGTGCTTTATGTGAAAGGCCGGCTCGAGGAACGGGACCGCCATGCGATCGCGCTGGTGGGTTCCCGTTTGACGACCCCGTATGGGCAGGACACCGCCCGCAAGCTCGCCGCCCAGCTTGTCCATGCGGGGATCACCGTTGTGAGCGGGGGGGCCCGGGGCATCGACACGTCGGCCCACCGGGGTGCCCTCCACGCCCAAGGCCGGACGATCGCCGTCCTGGGCACCGGCATCAATCGAGTTGTTCCCCCGGAGAACGCGGAGCTGTTCGCCCAGATCTGCGCCCAGGGCGCGCTCGTGACGCAGTTCCCGTTCAACCGTCCTCCCGACAAGCAATCGTTTCCGATCCGCAATCGGATCGTGGCGGGGATGACCCTGGCGACGGTGGTGGTCGAAGCCACCCTGACCAGCGGCGCGCTCATCACCGCCAATCTGGCTCTCGATTACGGCCGCCAGGTCATGGCCGTCCCCGGCCGGATCGATTCCCCCCGCAGCAAAGGATGCCATGACCTCATCAAGAAAGGCGCCAAGCTTTGCGAGTCCGCCGAGGACATCCTCTCCGAGTTCGAGTATCTGTTTCCCCAGGCTCCCCCAGCGGCCTCGGCTGCGGAGGCATCTCCTGTCCCCCCCGTGGAGCCATCCGCCTCCGGCCTCACTGACGCCGAACAGCGGGTTCTCTCCGCCCTCGGCCGCGAGGAGATCCACATCGACGAGATCATCCGGCTCACCGGCCTGCCGACCTCCGTCGTCGCCGCCACCCTCCTCGGGCTGGAGATGAGAGATCTCGCGCGGCAATCGCCCGGCAAGCTGTTCCGCCGTCCCTAGCCAACCCGTGCTTGAGTTTTACCCGTCCCAAGCCCAAAATTCCTTGCATGGATCAGCCGGAACACCAGTGGCAAGATCGTCTTCTGGAGAAGTGGATGCAGGGCGGGAAGCTGGGTTACTGGCTTTCGCAGTCGGGGCTGATCCGGTTCTTTCTGTATTCATCGGGCTTTCGCTTTCTCGTGCTGGGCGTGGTGGTGGCGGCCGCGCTCGGGGCGCTCTCGATCTTGCGCTTGATGCGCGTATCCCCGCGCGATTTCAACCCGGTGATCCGTGTCAGCGCGCTCGATCTGCTTCAGGCATGGTCGCTCTCGCGAGCAGCCCGGCAGGCGGAGCAGGAAAACCGAATGGAGGATGCGATCCACGCCTGGCGCTCGGCCATCGGCAACAACGCCGCCAATCCCGAGTACTCGAGGGGCCTGCTGCGATCGATCGTGCAGAGCGACCGGCCCGTGGCCTTCGCCGCCACGGGGTTGCACCAATCCCAGTTCCTGCTGCGCCTGACGCGAACGAACCTGGCCGATCTGGCGCTCACGGTCGGGCTTCTCGATCGTCTGGGTCTGAACCAGGAAATCCTCCGCCTCCTCGATTCTCCCCCCCAGGAGCTGAGCCCTGCGATTCGATGCGCCTTCCTGAAAGCCCTGTTCATGGCGGGCCAGATCGATCGATTCCGGCAGGAGAAAGAGCCGGGCGCGGCCCCTCTTCCGGACGATCCCGAGCTCGGCCTCTTTCTGGCGGCGTATGATGCGGGGTGGGGCGATCCCGGGACCGTGGCCCACGCGCGCGCCCAGCTCGAAGCCGCCCAGCGTGATCCTCGATCGGAAGTGCTCGCGCACCGTCTACAGCTGATCGTCTCGAAGCGGCTCGAGGATCCCGACCGCTACCTGCGGTCCCTCGAGCGCCTGGAAGAGCTTCCTGCCGACCGGCCGTCGGATCACTTTGGCTACTGGCAGCTGCTGGCCGCTGTCGGCCGGCAAGGCGAAGCCATCCGCCTGGCTCAGAACTACAGCCGCCCTCCCGAGACCGCCCAGGACCTCTACAGTTTTGCCGCCATCTGCCTGAGCCTCGACCAGCGCGATCCTGCCCGCCAGGCCCTCCGCCAATACACCCCTCAGTTCAGCGAGTTCGTCCCCCTGTGGCAGATCCATGCCGACATCCTCACGCTCGAAAGCGACTGGGACGCCCTCGGCGCTCTGGCCGTCCAGATCCGGCAGCAGAGTGCCGCGCGCGATGAATTGATGGCCTTCACGTTCTTTCTCGACGGCCGGGCCGAGCTCGGCCGCCAAAACCGCGACGCCGCCCAGGCCGCCTTCGAGAAATCCCTCGACTACCCGTTCTCCGACGGCCCGCTCGCCTATCGCCTCGCCCGCGAGCTGGCCCAATTCGGCTTCACCGATCTCGCCTTCCAGTTCGTCTCCCGCCACCAGAACATCCTCCAGCGCGTTCCCGATTACTGGACGCTCCACCTCGATCTCGCCCGGGAATTGCGCCGGGCCGAGGATATCCTTCGCGCCACTCGCGCCCTCTACCTCGCCCGCACCAACGACATCGTGCTCATCAACAACTATGCCGCGGCGCTGATCATCAACCGGCAGAATCCGGACGAGGCCGTGCGATTGACGCTCGAGGTGCTGGCCCGCAATCCATCATCCGCCATCGCCAAAATCAACCACGGGCTGGCGCTCGCCCAGAACTCCCGGCCCAAGGACGCCCAGGCCATCCTCGATACCATCCAGCCCGCTTCGCTGAGCCCTGTCGAGGCCAGCTCCTTCTATCTGGCCCGATACGAAATCAGCCTCCAGCTCGAGCAATGGGACCAGGCCTTCGACGCCTACCAGCGCATTCTTCCCGAATACCATCTGCCTCCCGAAATCACCTGGATCGAAACCATGCGCCGCAAGATTCCGGTACCGCAAACGTCCGCCCCGCCCGCCAAGATGTCCGTCCCGCCGGCCGCGTAGCCCGCCCAATCCCCTCCAGCAAAATCGGAATTAATTTTTGCACAGACCCTAAGGAGGCGGGCTTATCCATTCCGGCGCGCCTGCCACGGCAGCGCGTCCAGATCCACGTTCCCGCCCGTGAGCATCAGCCCCGCGCGGCTTCCCTGAAACCGCTCCCTTCTTTTCAAGACCGCCGCCAGGGGCGTCGCCGATGATGGCTCGATCACGAGCTTCATCCGTTCCCACAGCAGCCGCATGGCCGCGATGATCTCCGCCTCGCTGACGGTGATGATCTCCCGCACCCGCCGCTGGATCACCGAGAAGGTCCGCTCGCTCAGGGACGCCCGCAGGCCGTCGGCGATGGTGTCGGTCGATGCGGGCCGGACCAGCCGGCCAGCGCGAAGGGACTGGAATGCGTCGTCCGCCTGCTCGGGCTCGGCGGCCAGCAGCTCGATATTGGGCCATGCGGCCGCTGCCAGGGCGATCCCGCTGATCAGCCCGCCGCCGCTCACGGGCGCGATGATGAAGTCCAGATCCGGTTCCTGCTCGATGAGCTCGAGCGCGACGGTGCCCTGGCCGGCAATGACTGCGGGATCGTCGTAGGGATGAACCAGCGCCGCCCCGGTCTCGCGAAACACGCGCTTGGCGGTTTCCTCGCGGGCTGCCAGCGTGGGCTCGCACAGCACGATCTGACCCCCGTAGGCCTCGACCGCGCGCCGCTTTGCGATCGAGGCGTTGCTCGGCATGACGATGTGTGCCGGGATGCCGCGCAGCGATGCCGCCAAGGCCAGCGCCGCCGCATGGTTGCCCGACGAATGGGTGAGGACGCCCCGGCGCGCCTCCTCGGGGCTCAGCCGGCTGACGGCGTGATACGCGCCCCGGAACTTGAACGCGCCCGATCTCTGAAAGTTCTCGCACTTGAAAAACAGCCGGGCGCCCGCGAGCGCATCGATCCCGGCCGACGTCAGGACCGGCGTGCGATGGGCCTTGCCCTCGAGGCAGCCGGCCGCTGCCCGAATGTCGTCCCAGGATGGAATCCCGATCCTCATTGCCCCAATGCCGATTCGAGGCTGAAGCGCAGGAACATTGCCGGATCGCCCACGGCCGGCTCATCGCGCCGCGCGCGTTCGAGGGCCTCGCGCATCGCGGGCCAGGCTGGCCGAGCGATGTCGCCGAGCAACTGGAGCGATCGCGCGGCGTGGAGAGCAACGTCGGGCTCGCCCGCTTGCAGATCCCTGGCCAGAAGGCCGAGGGCATCCCTGTCTTCGCCCATCCGCGCGAGCGCGGAGGCCGCCTCGATCCGGACGACGGGCGAGCGGTCCTCGATCGCGTCGCGCAACGCCGCCCGGGCCGCCTCGGCGGCGCCTCCAGCCGCGTGCAGCCCCACGGCCGCCCAGTAGCGCACGCCGTCGTCGGGATCCCGGAGCATCTTCAACTGCAGCCCGGCCGCCTCCGGCCGTCCCACCGAGCCTGCCGCTTTGAGCAGGCGAGCCAGGGGATAGCGCGCCGGGTCGCGCGCGAGATCGAGCGGTGTGCCAGCGGCGCCGATCCGCTCCCGGACCTGAGGTTCCGTGAGGAATCCCGCGTCGCGCGTGGAGAGGATCCAGGCGTTCAAGGCGGCCCGCATCCGCTCGAGGACGGCCGCGTGGTCCGGGCTGGCGGAGAGGTTGCGGATCTGGTGGGGGTCGGCCTCGGTGTCATAGAGCTCCTCGATCGGTTTGCGGGGCGCGGCATAGGTGAGCGGGCCGCCGGCGAGCTTGTCTTCAGCCGCCAGGCGCCGCAGCTCCCGGCGGAACGCCGCCTGATCCGAGTAGGCCTCCGGCTGCATCCAGGACAAGTGCGGCATGAAGTTGCGGATGTAGAGATAGCGGGGATCGCGAACGGATCGGGACAGATCGAAGGCTTCGTCGACCCGGTCGCGGGCGCCGAAGACGCAATCCCGGGGCTTGCCGGCTGCCGGTCCCAGGAAGGCGATGCCTTGCATCGAGGCGGGCGCGGGCGCCCCGCACAGGCTCAGGACCGTGGGCGCGAAATCGACGAAGCTGACCAGCCGATCGGTCGAGCCGCCGGGGGCGCCGGGCGCGAGCGCGCGGAACTTCTCCGGCACGCGCACCAGCAGCGGCACTTGCAGGCCGGTGTCCCAGAGGCATCGTTTGCCCCGCGGCAGCCCCATCCCATTGTCGCCGAAGAAAAACACGATCGTGTTGCCGGCGAGCCCGTCGTCGGCCAGCTGTTGCAGCAGGGCGCCCGCCTCGCGGTCCATGGCTGTGATGCAGTCATGGTAGCGGGCCCAGGCGCGCCGCGCCTCGGGGGTGTCCGGGTAGTAGGGCGGCAGGGGCGCCCGGGCCGGATCGTGCCGTTCGCCGGGCGTCAAACGGGCGCCCACGCCCCTTTCGAATTCATCCGCCGGCCATGCGCTTGCGCGCGACTGGTGGGTGGTCATCAGATTGACCACGGCGAAGAAGGGCTGGCCCTGCCGCCGGCCGCGCCAGTGCGCTCCGGCCGACGATTCGTCCCAGCAGTCCCGAATGAAGGCCGGCTCGTTGCGCAGGTTGTAGTCCGTCTTGACGTTGTTGGCCGTGTAGTAGCCCGATTCCCGCAGCAGCGCCGCAAAACCGCGGATCTCCTTGGGCACCGGGAACCGCGATCGGAGCCGCTGGGTTCCCAGGGACGTCGCATACATCCCCGTGATCAGACACGAACGCGCCGGCGAGCAGACCGGCGCCGTCGCGAAGGCCCGCGTATACCGGACGCTTTCGCGGGCGAACGCGTCCAGGCTCGGTGTGCGGGCGTATTCATCCCCGTAACAGCCCAGATTCGGGCAAAGATCCTCGGCGGTGATCCACAGGATGTTCGGCCGCTCCTCGAGGCCGGCCGCGAACGCCGGGTGCCCGAGAAAGAAGCCCAAGAGGAGCCATATCCACGCGCAGAAGCGCGCAGGCTGCGCGCCCCGGCTGCGCCGCGTCGGCAGGCAGGCCTCGCGCGGCGAGACATCTGACGCTGCGTCTGGCCATGCTGCTCGCAGGCCGGAAGCCCGCTCGGCGGTTCGAGACGATCTCCCCCTCGAGCCAGTAGACTGGATATGTGCTCTCATCGCTGCCGTCCGTTCATGGTTTTTCCGAGACGGGAATACTGACATCTTTGCACACGACGCGGAAGCCAACATTGAAGACGCGCCGCCAGGGCGGATACGCCAGGCGGGAGGCGCTGCGGCTCCGGCCGGGAGGATCGAAGAACGATCCGCCGCGGACCACCTGGCGGCTGCCGGTCGCGATGTCTTCGCCGGGCGGGTCGCGGCGGCGGGAATAGGATCCATACAGGCTGCGGGTCCATTCGGCGGCGTTGCCGTGCATGTCGTGCACGCCCCATGCGTTGGGGCTATAGCGGCCCGTCTCGGCTGTGACGACGGCCCCGTCGTTGAACCGGACATCGCTCAATGAGGCGCCTTCGATGACCAGATGCTCGAGGCCTCCCGTGATCTGCTTGCCATCCTTGCCAAGGCCTTTGCCGAACGATGAATCGGCCAGATTCGCCCACCGAGAGAAGTCAGTGTCGCGTCCGCCGAAGCTCCAGGGGGTCCGGGTGCCGGCCCGGCATGCCCACTCCCATTGCGCCTCGGTGGGGAGATCGAACCGCAAGCCGGTGCGCGCCGACAGCCAGCGGCAAAAGGCCATCGCCTGATCCCATGAGACGCGCACCGCCGGCTGCCGATCTCCATCGAGATCCAAACCCCGCGCCCCCGGCCCCACGTAGCTGGGCGCCGCCGGCTCCGTTGCGGGATACCGCTTCGCATAATAGCGGCTGGAGTGGCGGGGATCGAACCGCCGGAACTGCTCGTTGCTGATTTCGCATGCACCCATCCAGAATGGTTCGGGGATGGATTCGCGCACGGCCGGGCGCTCGTCCGGTTCGCCGCCCGGGTCCCCCATTGCGAACTCGCCTGCGGGGATCCGAACCAGATCGAGCGTGATGCCGTCTCCGAGGGGGATGGTCCTTCGGCCCAAGGGCTCGTCTCGAACGACGAGCGGAGGATCGTCCGGTGTCTCGAGGACCGCGGGGTCTGCGGGAGTCGCGGACGCAGTTTCCGCTCGAGGGGGGATCTGGCAGGGGGCGTCCGGGATCTGCTCCGGATCGTCTGTGGGGCCGCCGAACTGCCGCCGCAACGCCATCCGGCGCTCGTGGGCGCCATCGGGGATCGGATACACCTCGCCCCAGGTCCCGTGGCAGGGGGCGTTCAGGTCGATCCACGTCACCAGCCGGTCCCATGACTCGGCGTCGAGCGCGACCCCGCGGTGGCCCTTGCGGAGCAACTGGACCAGCGGGCTCGTGTCGGCTTGATACTCGCCCGGCATCAGCAGCGATACATCGTCCTCGATGCCCACGCGGCGAAGGTATGGGATGAGCGCGTCGTAGGCGGGCGCATATTTGAGAATGCCTCGAGTGTCGGCGAGCATCTGGGGATGGAGCCGGTCGATCCCCATCTGGCTGATGCGGCGTCCTGCATAGTTGGGAACCTGTGAGGTTGGGCGGAGATCGAGCGGTTGGGCCTGCATCGACCCGAGGGGAGGCTGGCTTCCGTCATGGCATCGGACGCAGTGGCGATCCAGGACCGGCTGCACCTCGCGTTCGAAGTCGAAGCCGCGTGCTGGACCCCGCCACGGCGTCAGTTCGCGCGGGGGCCGCCGGGCGGCCAGGGCCGGCCGCGCGGCGGCGTCTGCGGGCCGCTCGTGGCAGCCCGCGCACGAGGCGACCTCCCCGGGCATCACGGTGAACCAGCTGCGCATGAGCTGGACTGCCTGTCCCTGATCGTCCAGCGGCTGCAGTGCGATCGGCGTGTTGGCCGGCACACGGAACAGCGCCGAGCCATCGGTCTCGATCGGCACTGTGCCCAGGATCCGCATGACTTCCCAAGGACCGCCATAGCCGATCCGATCCGGGCCTGCAAGGCCCGGGTAGCCGTAATGATATGCCAGCACCCGCAGGCGTTTCACCGTGCCCCGCGGCACGCCTTTCAGCCCCGGCCCGGCATGAACGTCGTGCAGATAGACGAGCCCATCCCGCCGGCTCGGATCCACCTGGTCGGGCACGATCGGAGGCGCGGGCCGCGGCGCCAGCGGAACGGGCTCGAGCAGCGCCCAGCCGGGCTCCTCCCTCACCCGCACCAGATTGTCGAACACGTCGGCCAGATAGATGCCCCAGCTTCCTTTGGGCTGGAGCCATGCCGCGACGAGAAACTGCTTTTCGCTCAGCGGATACGGGTGCAGGAACTTCGGCCAGTCGGCATCGACCAGATTATCCTTCACCCGCGGCTGCAAGGGATCTCCCTGGCCGGATATGCGCTGGACGATGCCGTCGGCCTCGTGCCAGCCTCGAGTCGTGTCGATGACGACCAGCTGACCCATCCGATGCACCCCGTGGTATCCGGACAGAATGCATAGAATCTGGCCGGCAACCTCCGGGAGCGGGCGCGGAAAATAGAGCGCGTTCGGATACCAGGAGCCGCTCCCGTAGATGGCCCGCTGACCGGCGCCGTCGGGGTTCATCAGCATCAGCTCCCGCAGGTAGATGTGATTGATCCCGGTGTAGTCCCATCGGTGGTAGAGCACCTGGCCGCTCGGCAACACGGTCGGATGCAGGTCGTGGTCCTGATCGAAGCAGAGCTGGCGGATCCGGGAGCCGTCGGCATCCATCCGATAGAGCGTTGCGACTCGGCGCAGGCCGTGCCAGCAAGGAACCGATTGAAACGATCCCGTCGAACCGAAGATGATTTTTCCGTTCGGAAGATAGCACGCATCAAAGCTGTCGACGTCGTCCGGCATGGCGGACACTTGGCGAAGCCCGCTGCCGTCGGAATGCATCTCGAACACCTTCCAGTTCGCGGCGTCCGATTGGGTGAACAGCAGCCGATCCCCATCCCAATGCAGGTCGATCTCGCCCACATAGCCTCCGGCGGGTGGGCGATACAAACCGCGCAGCTCGCCGCGCGGGCTGATGGATGAAAGCACGCACAGCTCGTTGTCGTAGCCCGTGCGCGCCAGGGACGAGTTGCACTCGTGGTTCGAGGGCATCGCGATGTCCAGACCCGGCCCTCCCCCCGCCCTTCGCGCAGGCCGGCGCTTGACGACCAGCAAAGGACGCGACTCGAGAATCGGATTCGACAGAAGGGCCTCCTGCTGCAAAGCCGCCACATCCGCCTCGATGGCCCCGCCGGTTTGCCCCGAATCCAGGCGCTGGCGCAGGCCGGCCATTCGATCCAGGAACGCCCCCCCGTTCGGATAGTTCGTGCCGTGGATTCGGATCAGGTCGTGCACGGCCTGTTCGAGAGTTCCGAGCCGGTAGCGCGCCAGCTCGATGCCTTCCAGGGCGCGGCCGGGGGCCGCCATCAGCAGGCCCGCCGCGATCAGCCCGATCCACACGCTCATCCGCCGCTTCGATCCGGCGGCCTTAGGGTCTGTGCAAAAATGAATTCCGATTTTGCTGGAGGGGATTGGGCGGGCTGGCAAGGCGCGACGAGCGAGCATACCCGCGCGGTCTGTGAGCGAGGAGCAACACAGCCAGCGCGCCCAAGGCCCCCAGCCCTGCGGGGCGGGGCGGCGCCGGGCCATCTGCTTCGTGGCTCGGTCGGTCGAGTATCGCAGGGGATACACTCCCTCCACTCGCCTGCCTGCGCCGCCGCGGCAGGCAGGCGCCTCGCATCTGGCCCGGCGGCGCTCCCGCCAAAATCGGAAGTAATATTTGCACAGACCCTTAGGGCTGGCTTTCATGGCGATGGATCCGGATTTTACCGCGTTCAAAGGGACAGGACATACTCGGCCAAGTCATCGATCCGATCGGGTGTCAGATGCAGCGTCCGCCCGTGCAAGTCGCCAGCGTTGCGCCCATCGAGCACGTCCTCGAGGGTCGGCGCGGAGCCGTCGTGCAGATACGGCGCCGTGCGCCACACCTCGATCAGTGTGGGCGTGAAGAACCTGTCTTCTGGCGGATCCAGCTCTGCGCGCGTGCCGACATCATGGGGCTTCCCGTCGGTGAACTGCCCGCCCCGATGGCACTCGGCGCAGCCGACGCGGACATCTTCGAACAGCCGCCGGCCTCGCTCGGCCGCGGGCGACAATCGGCCCTGGATCAGCCGCGGGCTGGGGACCGGCTCGAGCGATTTCAGATACTCGTCGATGGCATCGGCGACGGTTTCCGGCTGGACGGTGAACAGGATATGCTGGATGCCGGCGCGGACGGCCGCCTCGGCCGTGGGCCGCACGCCCATGCTCATCGATGGCTGCATGCGGTGTGTCAGCAGCAGGCTGCGGTTGTTCTTCGGGTTGCCGAGACCGTCATTGAGCAGATCCCAGTTCAGGGCGTCGGCCCGCCCGTCTCCCGGGTGGCAGCTGGCGCAGCTCTGCCAGCCCTGGAAACAGATGCTCGCGCTGTGAAAGAAGAACTCGCCGCGGCGGATCGGCCCCATTTCCGCCTTTGGCCCGAGGGCGATCGACCCGGCGGATTGCCCGGGGGCCGACAGGTCGATGCAGGTGAGCGTGTCGCTGAAGTAGTTGGCCGTCCAGATCCGGCGGCCGACGGCGGCGACTCCCCGCGGGCCGAGGTCGCCGGGCGGCAGCGGAACGCGACGCCGCAAGCCCGTCAGAAAGGCGAGGTCGCTCGGGATGCTCTCCTTGGATGCGGCAGTTTCTGGATCCGCTGCATCCGAGCCCGCGCTGTCCGTCCGCCGCGCCGGCAGCTTCTTCAGCAGCCCCTGGAAATCGATCAGGCTGAGCTCGTGCGCGCCCGCGTGAGCGACCACGAGAGTCTCGCCATCGGCGGTCCAGGCGATGCCCCACGGGTTCGCCGACCCGCGATCCACGGAATCCAGCAGCACGGTGTTGACAATCTCCAGCGCCGACAGGTCGATCAGGGTGAGCGCGTTGGTGTTCATCCAGCCCTGATGGACCTGCGTTGTGGGCAGATAGAATCGAGCCAGCAGATGGGTGACCGCGGCGTAGCGGCCGTCGGGCGATATCCCGATGTCCGCCAAGACGCCGCTTCCGCCGGGCAATCGAAGCTCCCTGATCACCCGGGCGGATGCGATGTCAATCACCGAGACCACCGCGGCCGCCTCCGCCGAGTCGGCGCGCCCGTTGTGCAGGTGGTTGGCGACCAGGAGATAGCGTCCATCGGGCGTCACAACCGCCGCCACCGGCTCTCGCGCAACGCGGACCCTGCGATCGATCCGGCCCGTGCCGAGGTCAAGGAAGCCGACTTCATCCTGGAACCGATGGCAAAGAAAAAGGGTGCGGCCGTCTGCGGCGAGCACGGGGGCCGTGGCCGTGTGGCCGGCGGGAAACGATTGCAGGATCGCCCCGCTCGCCGGGTCCACCGCGCACACGATGCTTTCCGGGGCGGCGCACGTGACAAACAGCCTGTCGCCGTCCCGCGAAATCGCCAGGCCCGACGGCCGGGCTGGCATCGGAATTGCCCGCATGACCTTGCCGCTCGACTGGCTGACGACAAGGACACGATTGGCGCCCGTGCAGGCGACATACAGACTCTGGCCCGCCCTGTCTGCCAGAAGGACCGCCGGCGACAACGACAGCGGCGCCGCCGATGCGCCATCGGCGGCTCGCGCTGAAACCCCGCTGAACCCGCAAGCCAGCCCCAGCAGGCCGGCCAGCGCCCGCGCCGCGCCCATCAGGCCGAGGCCGAGAACGCCCACACGGGGCTCGGGTTCCGATTGCATGGCATCGTTCGCTTCCAGACGCTACGGCCTCCACCTCCGACCGCGGAGAATCCCAATCGCCCTTGCGATCTTCGCGCGACGGTTGCGGGTTTTCGACGATTATGCCAGCCGCGGATCGAGGTCTCAAGGCAGTTGTTGGGGAGGGCGCCCCGAGCCAGCAGCCGGCCTTGGCGGGCATTGGGGTTGGCTTCGGGCAGATGCAGGGAAGCTGCTCTATTCCTGGGAAGGGCCGAAGCTGCTCGACTCGAGGCTGGCATCCAAGGCGAAGGACATCCCTCGAAAAGGTAGGGCGGCCACTCCGTGGACGCCGCATGGATGGCTGAAGGCTTACGGCTCGGCGTGCGGTGGCCGGTGGTTGAGGGAAAGTGGACAACTGACGGCAGCTGCGGACGAGGACGTCCGTGGTCCGGAAGGGCTCGGAGCGCGGGCCTCCTGGCCCGCAGCGCGAACGGATTGGCGCGCGGCGGCCGGTGGTTGAGGGACAGCGAATGGCTGACGGCAGCTGCGGACGAGGACGTCCGCGGTCCGGAAGATTGGGAGCGGCCACTCCGTGGACGCCGCATGGATGGCTGTAGGCTTACGGATCGGCGCGCGGCGGAGCGCGCGCCCTACCTGCAGGCCGTAAGCTGAAAGTATGGATCGGACCCGATTGCCATGGCCAGAAAAAGGGCCGGGTGGTGCAAACCACCCGGCCCTGAATCAAGCCGCTGCGCGGAGCGGCGTGGGAGCGGTCTTAGTTGCTGGATCGGAAGAACAGCATCCCGGTGCCGGCGGGCGGCGTGTAGGGCGAAACCGCATTCATCACTTCGGTCCACTGACCCGTCACGGCCGGGGCGGAATAGAGCTTGCCGGTGAACGTGATCGACGGGCCGCCAGGTGTCAGCGAGATCGCGATGATGGGCCTGGGCGTGCAAGGCGCGATCGACACGCCCACGTCAGATACGATCGGGCTGTTGTTGGCGGTGAGGACGCCATAGCCAGTTCCCGGCTGTCCGCCGAACACCCAGAACCAGGCGCCGCCGCCGCGCTCCCAGAACAGGGCACGGATGGTGTAGGTGCCGGCCGCGAGGTTGATCGCCCCGATGGTGCGGCTGTTGCCGGTATTGACATCGAACTGGATGCGATCGCCGTTGATGACGCCCGAGTTTGAATCGGCAGTCTCGACGATGTTGGACCAGGTCTGGCCCTCGATCTGCAGGTAGCCGCCGTCGTCACCGGCGAACCCGAAGTGGTAGGTCCCGGAAACCGGGATCACCAGTTGCGCGGTGGCGCGGATGGCGAAGTCGTCATCGGCAGCCCCCGCGGTGTCCTGCGGGAATGCGGCGCTGCAACTCTGGGCGCCGCCCTGGTCATCGGGATCCCGGTAGTTAATGGCGTTCACACCTGTGACGGTTTGCGCGCCCACGAGGGCGGCTTCCGCCTCGGCGATGTTGTTGAGCCCTGTTCCGCCTGGAGCGTCATACTCGACGGTCCACCCGGCGGAAGACACACCGACGTCGACGAACGTCACCGGCGGGGTAGCCGGCTGGTAACCCACCAAGTGGAAGAACTTGCTCTCGGAGTCGCAAGTGACCGCGCCCTTGGCGGCGTAGAGTTCGACGGAGGCGCCGCCGCCATCCTCGAACCAGACGAATTCGAGGTCGTATTCACCGGCAGCAAGGCTGACCACGCCGCGGGTGTTGGCGTCGCCGGTTCCATACTGGTAGACGAGCGTGCTGGGATCGCCCGGCGCGGTCTGGCCAATGCCGCTCACACTCTTCCAGGTCTGCCCGCGGATGCGCAGGGCGAATCCGTCGTCCCCATGCGCGCCGAAGGTGTAGTCGCCGGCTTCGGCGATCAGGATCCGGGTCTTGGCTACGATGACAAGGTCCTCGTCGTCGACTCCAACCTGGTGGCTCGGTATAGGCACATCGCCCGGGAACAAGAAGGTTCCGCCGGCGGCGTCCGGATCAGTGAAGTTGATGGCCGGGGCAGTGCTATCTCGAATGGTGGCCGCCGGGTTAAACAAGGCGTTCACCGCGGCCGAGATGGTCGGAATGTTCCCGGCGTTGTTAACGACGCGGATTCCGAACTGGCCGTCGCAACCCTCCGGGCCAGGGATCGGTCCGGGCGGGAGAACGGAGATGGCGACTTCGGGCAGCTTGTTGTCCATGAGGGTTTCGAACTCGACGACGTACTGGCGGATCGGCACGTTTTCTCTGCCCCAGCCGTCGTTATTGTCGTTGAACAAGCCGTTGTTGTAGAGCTCGATGGCGTCTTCGCCCGGTTCGCCATTGTTCCAATCATTCGGCTCGCCGCCGTTCCACTCACCCCATGTGTAGGGTTCGCCAGTGACCCAGGCCCACTGGCCGAACCCGGGCGGCACCTGAGAGGATGAGGCCGGGTCGGACCCGGTTTCAGCGCCGCCAAAGGCCTCATCGTCGGTCAAGCCGATCCAGACGCTCTCGCCTGCGGCGATCATCCGAACGAAGTCTCTCTCGGCAGCGGAGTGGATGGTGACAAGGTGGCCGGTTTTGTTTTGGCCGGAGAGCGGCTCGATGAGGGTCTGGGCGAGCCGTTGGGCTTCGACCCAGGTCTGCGGGCCGCGGAGCGCCATGTAAAGGTTCCACTTGCCGCCGGCAGTGTATGGTCCCTGGTAGACCTGGTACATCCCGACGTTGAAGCTCCACTGGTAGCTGTAGGCGGTGGTGGCACTGTCGGTGAAGGCCAGTTCAATGCTGTGAGCGCCCGGCGCCCACCAACCGCTGGGGCCAATCGGGTCCTGCACCACGAGGACGGGGCTGCCCGGGGTGACGGTCGGAGTGACCGTTGCGCCGTCGACCTTGAGAACGATCGAGCCGGCGTTGACTGTGGCCGTGGCGCCGTTGGCAAGCTCGATCCGGATCTTCTGATGGGGGAGGACGTCCACGGCGTTGCGAACCGGGACCGCGCTTTGGACATAGGCTCCGGCGCCTGTGGCCGATTGATACGCTTCGAGGGCGCCCGCCGCGGTGCTGTTCACGAGGCGGAGCTGGTCGCCGTCCCGCGTGTACCACTCGACGTTGAAGCCGCCGCCGCGGTTCTCGATGATGCCGCGGATCGGGTAAACGCCCGCCTGCTCGATCGCAATGCGATAGACAGTGCCGGCTTCGAGGCCGGTCCCGGCGCCGCGGCCGCCTTCGTAGGACAAAAAGACCTCGCCCATCCGGTCCTTCGCATGGCGGGCGGTGGTCAGGCGGAAGCCGTCGTCGCTGTTGACGGCCATGAAATAGACATCCGCCGCCGGGAAGTTCACGTAGGCGAACCACTCGATGGTGCTGTCCTCATAGATGCTCCAGTTGAGGTCCGCGCCTGCGTATTGGCCTTTCTCGGGGTGGAGACCGAAGCCCAGCGACTCGACGGGGTAATCCGGGCCGTCCCAGAAGGGGGGGGCCTGGGTCGAGCCGTTGACACGGAAGTTGCCGACATTGGCCAGCGCCGGATCGGTCTCGGCGTTCTGGTAGTCCATGACGTCGGTGGAGGTGGGCCAGGCGCCGGTGATGAGGTTCGTGCCGTGCAGGCCGAGGATTTGCTCCTCCGTCCAGCTGAGGCGGTTTTCACCCTGGCTGTTGTTGTTGGGGGCGAACGTCTGAAACGCCGACCCGATGCCGATACCGCGCGGTTGGCCGGAGACGGCCGACGGAGGCAAGGCATAGGCTGCGGGCATGGTAAAATACTGCGGGGTGGAGGCGTCGCCGATGCCACCCAGGGTCTGGGACAATTCGGTGGTGAAGGTGACTTCGACATGGTTTGTCGAGCCGGGCGGCAGGAGAGCGGCCTGAGTGTAGGTGCCGAGGAACAGGTCGCCGTTGCGAGTGGTGGTGATGGAACTGGTCACATCGGCGCCGTTCCAGATCACTTTAGCGATTCCGGAAACCTTGCTTTCGCCGGTGTCTTTGAGCGTGAAGGTCCACCCCTTCAGGTTCGAATTCACCGCCAAGCCTTCGAAGGTGGCTTCGATGGCGGGCGTGGTGGTGAGTGTGATGTTGTCGAAATGCACGTTCTGGTTGAGTCCGCCGGCGCGCCCGGCCAGGATCAAGCGGCCGCGGTGCGGGAAGTAAGAGGTCAGCTGGTAATTGTCGAGGATTTTGACCCCCTTCCAGATCACGGTAACCTTGTTGTCGACTGTTTTCTCGACCTCGAGTTTGCACCAACTCAGGTTGTCGTATAAGCCGGTGCCGTCATACGGGCCGGTCTGCATGGAATTGGGTTCCTCGCAACCGGCGTGGAAGACGTCCATGGGCACCTGGGTGAGAGTCCGGTCGTCGACGCGCACGGCGATACCGCGTTTGTCGGGGCCAGGCGTGCCGCCGGGACCGGTATCGGGCAGCGTGTTGCCCTGGTAAGCGTCAAAAGCGATGGCCAGGCCGGTCTTGGCTCCGTTCTCCCCGCAGATCGAGCCGGCGGGGCTTGTGGCCGTGGCCGCATCATCCCCTCCGGCGAACCCGAAGTAGCGGCCAACAGGGGGCAGATAGGGCGGGGAACCGGCGTTCTGGATGATCGCCGCGTTGGCAAGCAGCGGGTCGTTGTCTCGCACGTAGCTGATGCTGAAGCCGTCGGCGGGAGGCGTGTTGGTGCCGTTGCCCGCGCGCACGTCGGCGGTGATCTTAAAGGCCTTGACGGGCGCTCCATTGTCGATGTCGGGAAGGATGACCGCCAACCGGCGGCCGTTCTCAGGCGGGATGAGTTGGAGGAACCCGCCGGTTATTGGATTGCCACCATAGTACTGCTGGTAATCCCACCAATAGGTTGTGTCCGGGGTGTCGCTGGTCGCAGCCAAAACGAGGTTGGTGGCCGAACCATCCACCCAGTTCTCGAAATCCCAGGTCTCGGTGCTGGCCTGGACGGTATAACTCAGCAGCAAACCGAGTGAGGCGGCCAGCCCCAACAGCCTGCTGGCGGAGATAGTCCGAAGTCGCTTCATTTCGTTTCCTTCCTTTGGTCTTGATTATTGATTATTGGCAGCTACTCAGGCGCCCGCCGGCAGCGGTCGGGCACCTGAAGGAATTGGTCCCAGCCAACGCCTTCTGCGCATAGCATAGTCTCCCCCCCACCCCGACACGCAATCCCAAAAGTTCATTCTCTTGGGCTGAACTCGGTTGCGGGCCTTCTCGTTTTCTTTGCGCCATGACATAGGGCATGGTTCTGCAAGGGCGCGAGGTGACGGCTTCGGATATCCAACTGATCCGTGCTGACAGGCCGTCGTGAACTTCTGCCGCATCCGCGGCTGCAGGCTTACGGATCGGCGCGCGGCGGAGCGCGCGCCCTACCTTGCAAGCCGCAAGCCGTAAAGGTAGGGCGGCCACTCCGTGGGCGCCGCATTGATGGCTGACAGCTTGCAGCCCGGCGTGCGGCGGCCGGTGGTTGAGGGAAAGTGGACAACTGACGGCAGCTGCGGACGAGGACGTCCGCGGTCCGGAAGATTGGGAGCGGCCACTCCGTAGGCGCCGCGTGGATGGCTGCAGGCCTGGAGATCCGGAATGGACTCGGCCTTCGATCGCAGCCTACAGCGGCGGATCGAGAGTGAGGATGAACTGGTTTTGCGGATCGGTCTTGTAGGTTCCGTGGAGGGGGGAATAGGCCTTGACGTGGACCGTTCGCCCGTCGGGCAGGAACTCGAGCAGCCGCAGCACCGCCTCGCCCCCCATGGTCTGCATCTGATAGTTGACGAGCATCTGGTGGACGATATGGCCGGCATCGTTGGGCGTCGAGAGCCGGCCCAGGCCGTCGTGGAGGACGTGGCCGCTGATCACCATCGTGAAGTTCGGGTGGATCCGGACCAGCTTTTGCCAGAGCTCCTCGCCGTCGTTGGTGCCGTCGGGATCGGAGGCTGTCGCGTACGAGTGGGGATTCCAGATCTGCGCGGATCCTTTCCGGGCCCAGTCGTAGCGCGTGTCGTCATCGTAGACGAATGCGTGCGTGATCAGGATGAGCCGGCGCGCCGGATGTTGGCCGACAATCGCGTTGGCCCACTCGACGACCGAATTGCGCGGCCCGAACTCGAGGGCGAGCACCAGCCAGTCCGCGCCTCCGGCGGAGAAGAGGTGATAGCTGTTGTCGAGCCGGCCGGGCTCCTTGACGCCGCCGAACGTCGGCCACGAGACGAAGCCGGATCCAGGGAAGAAATCGTTGAGGAACGTGGTGCGATTGGCGGAGCCGCCGTTGGGGCCGTAGTCATGGTTCCCGGGGGCGATGGCATACGGCACCAAGCCGTCGAGGAGGGCGAAGGCCTCGCGCGCCACTCTCCATTGGTTGGTCAGGTTGTTGTTCGTCACATCGCCCAGTTGAAGAACGTACTGGATGTTGTGGCGCTGGCGGTTCTGGGCGATCCATCGGGTCTGGTCCTTGAACAGATCGGGATAGGACATCGAATACACCTGGGTATCGGGCAGCACGGCCAGGGTCCACGATCCGGGCACGAACGGGAGGGCGTCCTGGGGCCGGGAGGGTTGAGCCAGGCGGCAGAACGCGCGCGGGGCAGGCAGGGTGGATGTGATGGTGGTGGAGGCTTGCGTCTGGACCAGCGTGGTCCAGGGGCCTGCGGGATCGGGCGCCACCTCGAGGCTGTAGCGCGCGCCGGTGTTGTTGGAGACAAGCAGCATCCCGAGGTTTCCATCGACTCGGAGGCTCTCGATGCGAAATACATCGGGAGCTCCCGGATGGGTGCCGTTATGCAACTCCTGCCGATTGGGCCGGCCGTCGCCATCGGGGTCTTCGCCGGGGAGGGCGGCCAGGTTACCGAACCAGCCCATCTCCCATTCATCGGCGAGGCCATCGCTGTCGCTGTCATGGGTGAACGTTGCCGTCAGCGAAAAGGGCTGGTTCATCTCGAGGGTCAGCGTCGGTGTGGTGGCGAGGGAATCGCCCCGCCAGCCCGCAAAGGCATAGCCAGGCGCTGGCAGGGCAGCGACCGTGACGCTCGATCCTTCGGGGAACCATTCGCCGGGCGGGGCTGCGACCGTTCCGCCAGCCTGGCTGGCCACGCTCAGACGGTGCTCCGTCCGCCATTGCCAGTGGATGCGGGAGAAGGACTCGAGCGTGAACGTGACGTTTGAGCCGACGCCGCTGGCCGGCGCCGAGCCCGAACCGCTCCAGCCGCTTGGGAACCGCCGGGTGCGGTCGCCAAGGATCGGATCGCCCGCCGATGCCGTGACCCGCGCGCCCGCCGCGTAGCCCGTCATGCCTTTGGGCGGATCCGGGCTGCCACAGGGCGAGGAGACATACAGCGGCGTGCCGTCGTGCACTGCGACCGAGTCGAACTCCGTCATCGCCATCGCCCAGCTGAACAGGCCGATCCGGCCGGCGTCCACGGTCGCGCCAGGCACACTGAACGGCCCATAATCGAACGCCGCGGCAACACCGTCCGGATCCGACACGAGGTGCACATCGAGGATCTGGCCGCGAATGGCGGCGACCAGATCGTAGGGCGTCTCCGCCACGGGATCGTATTGGACTCGGTTCTCGCGATAGATCTCCGTGTAAACGCCCTGGACACATTTCTGGATGGACAGCCCCCTCGGCGGCCCAATCGACGAGCTCTGCGAGCGCAGGGCGATCCGATAGAAATTCGTCGGATTCGCATACCGCAACAGGATCCCATGGGCGTCGTCGTCGTGGGGGAGTATGCGCGCGCGGACCGCGTAATCGGTCCAGTGAGATTCGCCGGCGACGAGCGTCGGCCCGGTGAAGTCGACCTGGCCGGAGGCGTCATTGCCGGCGTAGCAATCACTGTTTTCGACCAGCGCGCCCGAGGGGCCGGCCGGGCCCACGCAGAGCGACCAGAGGGGCTGGAGATTGCCGCTGCCGAGAGCCGAGCTGCCGCTGGCGCGCGGCGGGACCACCGGAGTCCAGTGGTCCAGGGCATTGGGATTGCCCGCCAGCGGCACCGGAGCAAGGCTCAGGTTGCCGATCCGAAAGCCCAACGGGCCTGCCCCGCCGCTCATCCCCCACGTGAAGATCCCGACGCGGCCGGCGGGCGATCCGGGCAGCGGCTGGCCGGTGACGAGGCGATGCATCGTGGGCGCCCCCGAGGGATTATCCACCACCGTCAAGGTGAGGCGGGCCGAGGTGTCTGTTGCGATCGTGACATCGAACGGGCGGCCGGCTGTGTTGACGAAGGCCGGCGCATAACCTTCCGTGCCTGCGCCGTGAAGGACGGATGTCACGCCATGGACCTTGCGATCGACGCTCCAGCCGGTCCACGGGAATCCCGCTGCGCGCGATTGGCGGGCGAAGGTGACACGATAGAAATTGTCCTCGTCGATGAAGCCGAAGATCAGGCCGAAGCCATCGTCGTCGCCGGCAGTGAGCCGGGCGCTGAAGGTGAAGTTGACCGCGGTAGGCGCGTCGTTGACGAGCATGGGCGCGATGGCGGTCGGCGAGTAGCTGGCGCTGTCGGTGTAGATGTTGCTCTGCTCGACGAAGGCGGCGCTGACGATGTCGTATTGCCACCGGAGGGGGCCGCCGAAGTAGGCGCCCTCGGGCTGCACCGCAGTCCAGCCGGGGATGCCGCGATCGAAGCTGTCCTCGAACAGGAGGTCCGCGACGGCGCGGGAAGGAGGCCCCAACGCGAGAGCGGAGAGTGCAAGCATCAGGATCAGGCGCGAGCTACCGAGGATGGGCTCACGGGAGGAGCGCAGGGTTGGCCTGGATGTCATGTATTTGTCGCCTCTGGCTCGACCATGGGCGGTGCCCTGATTCCGCCATGCTGCCGCCGTTGGTATTCGGCCAGGATCACCCTTGTGAGCAGGATTCGCAATTCGATTTTGCTGCCGGAGGGGCTCCGGCCCGGATCCGAGGCGGGGCTCGCGGGTCTAAACCGTCAAGAACCTCGCAAACCGGCTCTTGACACATGACAGAATAATATGTAAATAGAAGAAAGGTATTATAATATACATGCAAATATAAATGTAATATTTAGATTCACATGTTTGATCGCATCCTGAACCTTGACCGACACCCGCCGCAAAGTTGCTTCCTGTGGGGGCCTCGCCAAACCGGCAAGAGCACGCTTTTACGGGCCCGGCTGCCGAACGCACCTTACTATGATCTGCTGCGGGCCGCCGAGTTCCGACGGTTGTCCGCAAATCCCGGCTTGTTGCGGGAGGAATGCGCGGCCTGGGCGCTGGCTGGCGGCAAGCGGCCTGGCCCCGTCATCATCGACGAAGTCCAGAAGCTCCCGGAGTTGCTGGACGAGGTGCATTCCCTGATGAGTCGGGAGGGCCTGCAGTTCATCTTGTGTGGATCGAGCGCGCGCAAGCTGATTCGCGGCGGTGGAAACCTCTTGGGCGGGCGCGCGGCACGGCTTGAGCTGTTTCCGCTGACCAGCGCCGAGATTCCCGATTTCTCCCTGGAACGAGCTTTGAACCACGGACTTCTGCCCCCTCATTATGTAGCCGAGGATCCAATCCCGCTCCTCGATACCTATCTCGGTGAATACTTGCGCGAGGAAATCCTGGCAGAATCGATAACCCGAAACCTGCCCGCATTTCAGCGCTTCCTCGAGGTTGCCTCGCTGGCGAACGGCCAGGTGGTCAATTTCTCGAGCATCGCCCGCGATGTGGGCCTGTCGATGCCCAGTATCCGCGGCTACTTTGAGATCCTGACCGATACTCTCATTGGCTGCTGGGTTCCGGCATGGCGCAAGCGGGTGAAGCGCCGGGTTGTCGAGTCCCCGCGCTTCTTCTTCTTCGATGTGGGTGTCGTTAACGATCTCGCTCGGCGCGGCGCAATGAGGCCGGGCTCGGCCGAGTTCGGCGCTGCCTTCGAGCACTTTCTCTTCATGGAAATCCGGGCCCACGCCGGCTATCGGCGAAACCGGTATCCGATCGCCTATTGGCGGACGTCGTCGGGCTTCGAGGTGGATTTCGTCTTGGCCGACGGCGCCGTGGCCATCGAGGTGAAGTCCACCGAGAATCCGACCAGCGATCACCTCAGGGGTCTTCGGGCCTGGCGGGACGAACAGAAATCGAAGCGGCTGATTCTGGTCAGCCGCGCTCCTCGCATGCGCAAGACCGAAGACGGCATCGAAATCATGCCCTGGCAGTCCTTTCTCCGGCAGCTTTGGGATGATGAATATCCGCTCGATTGAGAGGCTGGGGTTACCGTTGCCCGTAGGGTTTGGTTCCGACGCCGGAGGTCATCCAGCTCTCGTGGAGCGCGTCCGAGGTCCGGCGGCCGGCCACCCACTCCGCATGGCCGTCCACGAACCCCCAGTTCCAGCCTTTCTCGGTGTGGTTGTTGATCGGGTCTGGCGAGTTGTTGGCGTCGTTGGCCACGTAGGAGAGGTCGTCGTCGGCGTCCAGAACGATGACGATTTTGGTGGGGGCGAAGGCGGTCGTCTGGGGGCTTTTCCGGACGTTGTGGCGGTCGCCGCGCTCGAAGAACCCGAAGAACTCGTAGCTGTGGCCGCCCTTGTTGTGGTTGCGGTCGCCGTGAGCGGTGGTTTCGAGATCGAGGAGCTTGCCGTTGCGGTCCTTGACGTTTTCGCGGACGACGTTGCGGGTGCTGGGGCAAACGAAGGACTTGGGCGTGGGCAGGTAGCGGGGGTAGAACGACAGCGGGGCCTCGTCGCTGCCAATCGAGGCCGTGTTGTAATAGTAGCCGGGATAATCCTCGCTGTAGAGATAGGCCGCGAACATGATCTGGCGGGTGTTGTTCTGGCAGCCGATGCGCCGGGATCGCTCCGCGGCCTTGGACAAGGCCGGCAGGAGCATGCTGGCGAGGATCGCGATGATCGCGATCACCACCAGCAGCTCGATCAGGGTGAAGCCACGCCGGTTCATAGCGAGCTGGATCTACCGCCGCAGCCGGAAGAACTCCGCCCCTGCGCCTGTGACGATCGGCGTCGACCACTGGGCGCCGGTCTGGCCCGTTGCGGCGTCCGACCATGAACCGGGCAGCAGGGTGGGCGAGCGCTCCACCGCATAGGCGCCCCCGCCGGGGTTCTCGATCTCGAGGTGGAGCGTGGCGCCTTCGAGCCAGACCCGGGCGATCTTGAGGTCCCCGGCGGGCTCTCGAACGGGCAGGCTGCTGGCGCGGGCGTAGAGGAAATGCGCGTCCGTCTCGCCCCAGCAAGCCAGGCCGAACCGGTTGGTGGCAATGCCGGGCGCGCCTGCCCAGCTCCAGGTCCGGACGGCGGCAGGGTCATCGAGCGGCCGCGCGGTGAGCGTGCACTGGCCGTTGTTGTTGGCGAACGTGATGCCGAACGGGCTGCCGATCTGGTAGATGAAGTTGGTGTCGCCCAGGAACAGATCGGACCAGGCGCCATCGATCTTGCGGCTGACGTTCACGCCCTGGGGGACGCGGCCGTCGGCGGTTGCCTGGCTGACAAACAGGACGCGCGAGTAATTGTTGGTGTCCTCGTAATCGTAAAGGAACCCGATGCCGTCGTCGTCGAAGGGGTGGAACCCGATCTCGAGGCAGTAATAGGGGGCGGCGAGGGCAGGGGAGAGCAAGGCCGTCCCATCGGCATCAGCCCGCGGCTGAACGGAGGTGCCGGTTGTCGGGAGGCCATAGTCGGACGTCTGCAGGATGGTGCCGTGCGCGGTCACCTGCCACGAAGAGGCGGGGGCGGCGTCGCCGGGCGGGTTCTCCCAGCCCGCCGGGATCTGGGCCGCCAGCGGGACGGCCTCCCAATCCTCGCGGAACACCTCCTGGTTGGCCACCTTGACGATGACATCCTCGATCAGGACACCGGCATCGACCGGGTTGGTGGCGGTGGCGGTAGCGCCTCCTTGCTGGCCCCAGAGGCCAACCCCGACGCGCCCGTAGGCATGGTCGGGATCCCAGAATGGGAGGAAGTGTTCGTTGCCGAGCTCCCAGTCGTTTAAGGCCGCGCTCCAGCCGACAACCCGGACTTCGAAGTCGGGGCCGGCAGCGGTCACCGTGATGCGGATCCGCTTGTACCAGCCGACATCGGTCGGATCGGTGGCAATCGAGGGATCGACGGCCATCTGGCTGAACATGCCGTTCGACCGCTTCTGGACGCTGACGCCGAACGGCGCACGCCAGACCGCGTTGTTGTTCTCGCCGCAAATGGTCACGCGATACCAGTTCATCTCGTCCCGGTAGCGGAAGTAGAGGCAGTTGCCGTCGTTGTCGCCAACGCTGAAGGTGGCTTCGGCGGTGAAGTTGGTCCAATCGGGGTTCCAGATGTTGGTGCGGATGACGATGCGCGGGCCTTCGAAGCTGACGTTATCGACGGCGTTGGTTCCGAAATAGTTGGTATCGTTGGCGCTGCGGTAATCGTTGCTGTTTTCCCACACCCCGCGGAAGCCGCCGCCGAAGTCCCTGACGATCAGCTGGCCGGGCAGGCTCGGGTCGCGCTGGACGTTCACCCACCGGGAATCGAGGCTGTCGGAGACGATCAGCGCTTCGGCAAAGTTCGGATCGGTGCCATTCTGGTATTCGGCGAGATTGCTTTTGCCGTCGTGGTCGGGGTCGTCGCCGGGCAGCGGGGCCAGGCTGGTGAAGTTGGCCTGCTCCCACAAGTCGGGCAGGGTGTCGCCGTCGCTGTCGGCCTCGAACCGGGCGGCCAGGGTGTAGGGGCGACTCATGATGAGATCGAGGGTGGGGACGGAGGACGCGAAATCTCCGGACCAGCCGGCAAAGAGGAATCCGGCGCTCGGGATTGCGGTGACCACGATGTTCGTCCCTTCAGGCAGCCATTCGGCGGTGGGAGCGCTGACCGTGCCTCCGGGGCCCGCAGTGGCGGCCAGGCGCAACTCGGTGCGCCAGTTCCAGACGATCGACGAGATGCTGTTGATGGTGAAAGTGACTTGCGATTCCGTCCCGCTGGGCGGCGCGGATCCGGCGCCCGTCCAGCCGGTCGAGATCCGGCGCACACCGGGATACTGCTCGAACGGGCTCGGCACGGAGGCGGTCACCGAAGAACCGGCGGGGTAGCCGTAGAGGCCCGGCGCCGGCTCCGGATTGCCGTAAAGGGACGTGATCTGAAAAGGCAGGCCATCGATGCCGTAGACCCGCACGAAATCGGTTTCGAGGCGGGACATGGCCCAGCTGAACACGCCGATCCTGCCGGTGGCGAGCGTGGCGCCGGTGATGTCGAATGGCCCGTAGGAATAGACTTGGGCGGCGCCCAGCGGGTTGGCGACGATCTGGATTTGCAGCCGGTCGCCCACCACCACGGCGGTGACATCGCAGGGCACGTTGGCAGGGGGCGCAAACTGGGGTGCGGTTTCGTAAAAGATCTCTTCCCACACACCGCCCACCACTTTCTGAACGGACAGGCCGCGGCGAATACCCGAGCCTGAGCTCTGAGCCCGGAGCGCGATCCGATAAAAATTGAGCGGGTCCTGATATCGGAGGACGATGCCGAAGCCGTCGTCGTCGGCGGGGATGAGCCGGGCGGTGTAAACGTAGTTGGACCAGGACGGATCGCCTGCGACCACCGTGGCTGCCGGAAAGTCAGCCCTGGCGTCGGTGGTGTTGCCGCCGAGGGAATCGCTGTTTTCGTGGAGCGTGCCGAAGGGCCCGCTGGCGCCCAGAGCCAGCGACCAGATGGGGATGCCGCCGTTGGCGCCCGCGGGATCGTATCCGGACCCGTCGGCGCGAGGGGTGACGAGCGCGGTCCAGTTCGTCAGCGCATTCGGATTGCCCGCCAGCCCGACGGGTTCGAGGGTTGGATTCATCGCACGAAATCCGCGCACCAACGTGCCGCTCATGCCCCAGGTCATGAGGCCGACCTGGCCCTGAGCCGGGCCGGGCAGCGGCTGCGCCTGGACCAGCGGGAATGCGACAGGCGCATTGTCGGGATCCTCGACGACGGTCAGCGTCAGGAGGTTGGCGCCGCTGACGGCGATCGTGACATCGAACGGCACGTACTGGTGGTTGACGAAGGAGGGGATGTGCGAGGGCGTCCCGTCGCCAAACAGCGGTGTGGCCACCCCATTGACCTTCCGGTCGACGTTCCATCCGTTCCAGGGGAAGCCCACCGCGGTGCGCACCTGCCGCGTGAACGTCACCCGGTAGAAATTCGTCGGGTCCTGATATCCGAAGATCAAGCCGAACGCATCGTCGTCCCCGGCGATCAGGCGCGCCTTGAAACTGAACGCCGGGCCGGTGACGGTATCGTTGATCAACATCACCGCCGTCGCGCTCGGCGCCACGGTCGAAGCGTCGGTGTAGATGTTGCTCTGCTCGATGAACGCGCCGGTGACGATGTCGTATTGCCACCGCATGGGGCCGTCGATGTAAGTGCCTGCGGGCTGGACCGCCGTCCACCCCGGAATCCCCCGGTCGAAATCATCCTCGAACAGCAGGACAGCCGGGCCGCCGAGTGCCGCCGCGGAGGCGAGGGTCGCCCCAAGGCATGCGCGAAACACTTGGGCGATGGAATTGTGTGTGCTCATGGTGCTCATGGTGGGTGATGGCTCAGTGCGTTATGGATCCAAGTCATGACCTGGCGGGCGACGGGCTCATTCCATGCCTCGTATCCGGTGGATATGGTCAGCGAACGAATGCCGAGATCTCGATTCCGAGTGCTTGCCTGGAAACATAGGACAAGTCCGCGGGGAAAATCCAGGAAAAAACGCGGCCTAGGGCGGGTGCGGGGCCGGGCCGGTCTTCGGAAGGGCTGCGCCGGGGCGGTTTCGCTCGTGACAAGAGGGGGGCGAACGGGTCTAATGAACCAGATTCGTGCCCGTGGAAATGGCCGAGAGCGAGCGCAATGCGGAAGGGGCCGAGCCGGCCCCGATTCGGCTGGAGCCGCCGGAGCTGGGCCGGATGTATGAGGACCACTCCCGGTATGTGTATTATTTGGCCTTGCGGTTTCTGGGGAACGCCGAGCAGGCGGAGGATGTGACGCACGATGTGTTTCTGAAGGCCTATCGTCATCTGGGCCAGTTCCGGGGGCGATCGACGCTGCGGACGTGGCTTTACCGGATCACGATCAACAGCTGCCGGAACGTGCGTCAGAGGTGGGCGAACCGGAACGTGCTGAGCAACGCGGACGAGAGCGTGTGGGCGGGGGCGGCGGCGGACGGGCCGTCGCCGTTGCGGGTCCTGGAGATGAAGGAACTGGGCGAGCGGATTCAGCGGGCGCTGGACCAGTTGCCGGACGAGTATCGGCTCCCGCTGCTGCTGCTGGCCGACGCGGAGATGAGCTACGAGGCGATCGCGCGGCTGACGGACCAGAGCGCCGATGCGGTGCGGGGCAAGCTGTATCGGGCGCGGAAGGCTTTTGCGGCTGCATTTGCCCGGACGGCATGAACGAGGACATGGACAAGGCGCCGGGCTCGGCGCCGCTTCGCCACCGGCTCTCAGGTCGGGCGGAGCAGGAGCATCAGGGCGTCGAGCAGTCCGCCGCGGCGGCTGGCCGCGAGTTTGGATCGGTCGAGGAGCTGCTGCGGGAGGATGCGCGGGGCGTGTCGCCGCCGGAGCGGGTGGCGCAGCGGCTGCAGGCAAGCGTCCGGGAGGCGCCGCTGCGGCGGCCCTGGTGGCGGCGGTGGAGGTTCTGGGGCTGAGAGGCAGGGCCGGCCGGCTGCCGCTCGAGCGGAGACCCGGTGAATGAACGCGATATGGGCAGAGATCGAGACCCTGATCCGCGCGCGGTATTCGCTGCTGTATCTGGTGACGAGCGAAGAGGCGCGAGCGGTGGAAGGGCTGCGGGAGGTCGCCAACCGGCGGCGCAAGAAGCTCTATGAATGGAGCGTGACGACGGGATTGGCGCCCGCGGGGGCATCGATCCAGTCGGCGGCGCAGCGGCAGTCGCCGACGCGCGAGCCGCTGGCGGCGCTCGATCAGGTGATCGATCTGGTCGAGCCCGCCATCTTCGTGTTCAAAGATCTGCATCCGTTTCTGACGCGGGCGCACGCGCCGGTGGTTCGGCGGCTGAAGGAGATCACCCTGCAGCTCAAGCATAGCTACAAGACGGTGGTGGTGGTCTCGCCCGTGCTGGAGATCCCGGTCGAGCTGGAGAAGGAGGCGATGGCGCTGAGCCTGCCGCTGCCGGACCGGGAGGAGCTGGAGGAGCTGCTGGGGCGGATCGAGCGGGAGGTGGGCGAGATGCGGCCGGCGGAGACGAGGCTGGGGGCGGAGGAGAGGGAGCGGCTGCTGCAGGCGGCTCGCGGCTTAACCCTGGGGGAGGCCGAGAACGTGCTGGCGAAGGTGCTGGTCAAGCACGAGGAGCTGGGATCGGGCAGCATCCGGGAGGTCCTGGCCGAGAAGCAGCAGATCATCCGGAAAAACGGCTTGCTCGAGTATTGCCCTCCGGAGGAAACGCTCGCCGAGGTGGGTGGGCTGAAGGCATTGAAGGAGTGGTTCCGGAAGCGCCGGGCGGCCTTTGGCCGGGAGGCGCAGGCGTTCGGGCTGCCGGCGCCGAGGGGGGTGCTGCTGCTCGGGGTGCAGGGATGCGGCAAGAGCCTCTGCGCGAAAGCGGTGGCGAGCTTCTGGGAACTGCCGCTGCTGCGGTTCGACATGGGACGGATGTTCGGCAGCCTCGTGGGATCATCGGAGGAAAACGTCCGGCGGGCGATCGCGGTGGCGGAGTCGGTGGCGCCGGCCGTGTTGTGGGTGGATGAGATCGACAAGGCGCTGACGGGCGTCCAGGGATCGAGCTGGACGGATGCAGGGACCACGGCCCGGGTGTTCGGGACGTTTCTGACCTGGCTGTCGGAGAAGAGCGCGCCGGTCTTCGTGATCTGCACGGCCAACGATCTGTCGCCGCTGCCGCCGGAGCTTCTGAGAAAGGGGCGGCTGGACGAGATCTTCTTCGTGGACCTGCCGTCGGCGCAGGAGCGGGAGGAGATCTTCCGGATCCACCTCGCGCGGCGGGGGAGGGATCCGGGCGGGTATCGGATCGAGGATCTGGCTGCGGCCTCGATCGAATACAGCGGCGCCGAGATCGAGCAGGCGGTGATCAGCGCCTTGTATGACGCGTATGACGGGGGGCGGGAGGTGACGAGCGAGGACGTGCTCGAGGCGATGCGGCAGACCGTCTGCCTGGCGCGAACGATGGACGAGCCGATCCGCCGGCTGCGGGAGTGGGCTCGGGGCAGGGCCCGCCACGCCAGCGGCGATGGGGGTTGTGCAGTCGGGCCCGGCCGGGCATCTTAGGGTCTGTGCAAAAATTAATTCCGATTTTGCTGGAGGGGATTGGGCGGGCTGGCAAGGCGCGACGAGCGAGCATACCCGTGCGGTCTGTGAGCGAGGAGCAACAAAGCCAGCGCGCCCAAGGCCCCCAGCCCTGCGGGGCGGGGCGGCGCCGGGCCATCTGCTTCGTGGCTCGGTCGGTCGAGTATCGCAGGGGGATACACTCCCTCCCTTGCGCCTCGCATCTGGCCCGGCGGCGCTCCCGCCAAAATCGGAAGTAATTTTTGCACAGACCCTTAGGGATATGAGCCGTTTCCGTCATTTGGAGTTCGACGCCGAGTCCGGCCAGGAGCACGGGGCATCGGATCGGGTGCCCGACGAGGCGGGCTGTCTGCGAGCGGCCCAGGAGGCATGGGAGGAGGGCGCGTTCGAGCCGGCGTTGAGGGCGTATGCGAAGGCGCTCGAGTTCAATCCGCGCAACCCGTCGGCGTGGGCTGGCCAGGTGCGGATGCTGATCGAGCTGGGCGAGTTCCACGAGGCCAAGGTGTGGGCAGGGGAAGCGCTGGAGCGTTTTCCGCGGGAGCCGGAGCTCCTGGCGGCAAAGGCGGCCGCGCTGGCGCGGTTGGGGGAGAAGGACGAGGCGCTGGCTTTTTCGGATGCCTCACTCGAGGAGGGCGGGGCGACGCCTTACGTGTGGCTGGCGCGGGGGGACGTTCTGCTGGCCAGGCGGGAGAGGCGGGCCGAGTACTGTTTCGAGCGCGCGTTTTCCCTCGGGGGCGGCAGCTGGGCGATCCACTGGCTGGCCTCGCGGATCTACTACTTTTATCGGCAGTTCGCCCTGGCGCTGAAGCGGGCGCGGCAGGCGCTGGCGCTGGACGACACGCGCGGCGTGGCCTGGCTGCAAACGGGGCTGTGCCAGAGGGCGCTGGGATTGGCGGATCCGGCGCGTGCGTCTCTCGAGCAGGCGCTGCAGCTGAATCCGCGCAACGAGGAGGCGCAGCGCGCGCTGCGCGATTTCACCGCCCCGGGCTGGGGGCAACGGTTGCTGGGCTGGTGGCGCCAGCTCTCCGCGTCATGATCACCCCCTGGCTGGATCGCTGGCTGAGGACGGCCGTCGAGATGGGCGCGTCGGACCTGCACCTGATCGCGGGCGTGCCGCCCGCCTATCGGGTCAACGGCGAGATCCTGCTCGAGGACGGAGATGCGCTGACGGCGGAGCAGATTCAGCAGACGGTCGGCGAGCTGCTCAACGAGGATCAGCGGCAGACCTTCGAGCGGGAGTGGGAGCTGTGCATTTCCCTGTGCCATCCGGAGGCCGGGCGTGTGCGTTTGACGATCTATCGCCGGAGCGGCAGCCCGGAAGTGAGCTGCCGTTTTTGCGGGCGGCGGATCGGGAGCCGTGAGGATCTGGGGCTGCCCGCCAAGCTGGACGAGCTGGCATCCCGCCCGCACGGGCTGGTGATCATCACCGGGCCCGCCGGGGCGGGCAAGACAACGACGCTCAACTACCTGGTGGACCGGATCAACAGCCAGCGCCGGTGCAAGGTGGTGACCATCGAGGATCCCATCGAGTTTGTCCACGAGAACAAGCGGGCGATTGTCGTCCAGCAGGAGGTGCTCACGGACACCCACTCGTTCAACCGGGCGCTGCACCATGCGTTGCGGCAGGATCCGGACGTGATCGTTGTCGGCGAGGTGCGGGATCACGAGGCGATGGCGACGATGCTGGCAGGAGCCGAGACGGGGCATCTCGTGCTGGCGACGCTCCACTCGCCGAGCGTGGTGCATGCGCTCGAGCGGATCATCGGCGTCTTCGAGGGCAATGCGCAGCGCCAGGTGATTCTGCAATTGTCGAACTGCCTGCAGGGCGTGGTGGCGCAGGATCTGGTCCCATCGATCGACCGTTCGCGGCGGGTGCTGGCGTTCGAGCTGCTGACAGTCAACAGCGCGGTGCGCAAGATCATCCGGGAGAACGCCCTGCACCAGCTCGAGACCTGCATGCAGACCGGCGGGAAGGAAGGGATGATGCTGATGGATGCCTGCCTGCACGACCTCTACTGCCGATGCGCGATCAGCTATGACACGGCTTTGAGCCGGGCGCGGAATCCGGACCGGATCACCAAGCGCAACGCATGAGAGCGTTCCTCAGCCGGTGGGAGAATCTGTTGGCGCTGGCCCTGTTGGGTGGGCTGGGGCTGGGGTGGGCGGTGCGGGCGCTGCGGCGGAGCGAGGATCCGGCCCGGCTGGCGAGCCGGTGGGCCCTGAGTGGGGCTCTGCTCACGGGGATTGTCCTGGTGGGCATACCGGCGGCGCTGGCGATGCCGCTGGGCGGCGTGCCGCTGTTGGCGGCGTTCGGGATCCTGCTGGGGGTGATCTGGGCCCCGAGCTTTGCGGAGATGCTGGTGCGCCCGCTGGTGAATGCGTGGACCGGGGGGATGGCCGACGGGCAAGCCAAGCCGCTCTACTCGGTGGTGGAGGCGCGGCTCAAGGCGGGTCGATACCCGGAGGCGGTGGCTGTCTTGCGGAGCGAGCTGGCCCGGTTCCCCGGCGATTACGAGGGCTTGATGATGCTGGCGGAGATCCAGGCCGAGAGATTGAACGATCTCGATGCCGCCGGCCAGACGATCGAAGAGCTGCTTCAGCAGCCGGGCCGAGCGCCCGCCAGCGTCGCCGCGGCGCTGACCCGGCTGGCGGACTGGCGGATCAAGGGGCGCCGGGATCTGGAGGGGGCGCGCTTGGCCCTGGAACGGATCGTCGCGACCTTTCCGGCAACGGAGGAGGGGTATTGGGCGCGGCAGCGGCTGGCCAAGCTCCCTTCCGGGGAGGGGCCGGAGCCGGAAGGCCCGAGGGCGCCGGTGGCCCTGGCCCGAAGCGTGGAGAACCTCGGGCTGCAGGACGAACCGCCGGCAAGATCCGCGCCCGCAGATGATCCGGACACACGGGTGGCTCGATGGGTCAGGCGGCTCGAAGAATGTCCCCATGACGACGAGGTCCGGGAGCGGCTGGCGGCGGCCTATGCGGACGACTACCGGCGCCTGGATCTGGCCCGCCAGCAGCTCGAGCAACTCACCGAGCAGCCGGGGGCGCCGGCGCGCCTTGTGATCCACTGGCTCAACCTGCTGGCGGACCTGCAGATTCGGGGGGGCGCGAAGGAGGAGGAAGCGTGGCAGTCGCTGGAGCGGATCTGCGCGCGCTATCCGGGGACGCCGGCGGCCGAGCTGGCCCGGAAACGACAGCGTCAGCTCCCCCTGGAGATGCGCGCTCAGCATTCGAGCGGCAGCGTGCCGCTCGGGCAGTACGAACAGCACCTGGGGCTCAAAACAGGATGGCCATCGGGCCCGGGGCCGGCGTCTTCCCCTCCTCGAGCGGACAACCCGTGAAAGGCGGCGGGTGGGCGGGAGCGATGCCCGGCAGCGGCCAGCCTATTTCTGGGTCAGCCGCAGCGCGATCTGCTTGTCCATCTCGCTGGCCAGGGCGATGTCGCCGCCACCCCCCTTGGTCCGAGCCTGGACAAGGACTCGGGTCACACGGGGATCAGCCTGCTCGACCTTGACCCAGACAGTCGAGGTGTCGACTTTGGCCTCGAGGGTCTTGGTGACCGTGTTCTCGCCGTAGAGCGATCCGTTGAATTGGAGAACTTCCTTCGCAGCCGAGAAGACCTGCTCCGCGGGACGCTCGTACCGGCTTTCGATCGTGTCCCGTTGGAGAGGCCACGCCGTCTTGGTTCGGCCATCGACCGTGCTGACGCAACCGGCCAGGCAAAAAGCCAAGGAGACTGCCGCAAGCATGAGGAAAAATGTGCCTTTCATCGGAGGCATGCAACCAAATCCAGCGCGATCGTCAAGCCCGAATGCGCGCGTTCCGGACCGATTTGATCGAATTACTGGATTGACACGAGACGCGCGATTCCATAAATTTTGGCTGTTGGATGGATTTTGGTTCGGGTAGCGGTACGTTTCTTCAGCGGGGTTCCCCACCCCCACCTCCTTGGCGTCTGCTACCCGAATCACCTTTGTCCCTCAGCATGGGTGGCATCGAGATTCATGATCCATGCGGCATGGCAGTCAGACCTTGGCGGAGGAGACCTCTCTGGCTGGCGGAATCTGGTTCTTGGCATTATAATTGCTCAAGTAATGGTCAGGAAAGCCATCAGCCGCCATTCTTATGGATCCTGGCGATCGCGCAAGAAGATGGGATATGCTGGGTAGCCGGCTTTTGGCAGCAGGGTGATAGTGTATAAATAGCTAGTGACGAATTAGTTAGCCATGAGTAACTGAAATGAGCCGAGGTCTGTAAGCGCAAAAGGCGGGGGCATTGGCGCCGGAGTGGTGATTTTCACGCAAACTTGACAAGAATGTAACAAAAGCATGAGGATGCAGCAATTGAGCCGGGCCTGTGTCGGGGCTGGACAGCATCAAAGCGGTTGGCGTTGATGGATCATGCAAGATCGTCTTCAACCTCAGAGATTTGAGCTAAAGTATATCATAAGCGAATCGAAGGCGCTCGCGGTCAGGGATTTTGTACGCAGCTACCTCCAGCTGGACGAATACGGCGAATCGATGCCGGATCTGAGCTACCACATCCACAGCATCTATCTCGATTCGGACAATCTGCAGCTCTATCAGGACACGATCAACGGGAATCGGAACCGGTTCAAATTGCGGATGCGGTATTACGACGAGGAGCCGGACTCGCCCGTCTTTTTCGAGATCAAGCGCCGCAAGAACAACTGCATATTGAAGCAGCGGGGCGCAGTTCGCGGGGAATGGAAACGCGAGGCGGTGCCGTGGCTGCTGGCGGGGCATTTTCCGGATGAGATTCAACTGCTTTCGACGGAGCCGAAGTACATGGTGGCCATCCAGCGGTTTATACTGCTGATGAACCAGTTGCGGGCGGCTCCTCGGGCCCATGTGCATTATCGGCGAGAGGCGTGGATCAGCCGGGGGGACAATTCGATTCGAGTGACGATGGATCGGGAGGTGGTGTGCGCGCCGGAGTTCGCTCCCACCCTGGGTGTTTCGGCGGTCAAGGTGCCGCACGTATTTGGAAACAAGGTGGTTTTGGAGCTGAAGTTCACGGACCGTTTTCCGGTTTGGTTTCAGGTCATGGTCGAATCCCTGGGGCTGCTGCAAACCAGCGCGGCCAAGTATGCCGACGGGATCTACCTGCTGGGGCCGGAGCGTTTCTCGGAGAAGTGGACGCCGGTGAGCGGGCACGGGCGGCCGCGCCGGCCGATGCGGGCATCGATGGATCGGAGGCGCCGCGAGCTGGTGACGGAGGATGCGCCGTGATCGACTGGCTCTTGCGCGGCGACATGGTTGCGGCGCCGGTGAACACGCCGGCGGCCTTGATGGGGCTGCTGCTGGCTTTTGTGTGCGGGCAGACGATCGCCTGGATCTACATGTTCACGCACTCGGGCCTGTCCTACTCGAGGGCGTTCGTCAACTCCCTGGTCGTGATCCCCATCATCGTGGCGCTGGTCATGATGGTGCTGACCAACAACCTGGTGACGGCCTTCGGGATGATGGCGGTGTTCGCGATCGTCCGGTTCCGGAACATCCTGAGGGACACGCTGGACACATCGTTCGTCCTGGCGAGCATCGTGCTGGGGCTCTCCTGCGGCACGCAGCGGTTTGGGACGGCTGTGGTCGGATGCATCATGCTGGCCCTGGTGCTGCTGTATGTGTGGTACACGGGCTTTGGGAGCCGCCATCGCTACGACATCATCGTGAACCTTCACTGGGCGCGGTCGCTGGCCGAATTGAAGGATCTGCGGCGCCTCCTGCACCGGCACAGCCGGAAGGCGATCTGTGCCAGCCAGCGGTCCGGGCACGATTTCGAGGGGACGGATCTGTCGTATCGGCTGCTGATGCGGGATCCGGAGCGGCTGGATGATCTGCTGGAGGAGCTGCGCGGGCTGCGGGGGGTGTCGCGCGTCACAGGCCTCCAGGCAGAGGATGAATCGGAGCTTTAACGCATGGACTCACTGCCTCCCATTCCCACGCCCGCCGTCCAGCGGTGGAAGGAAATCCGCTACCACGTCCTGCCCATCGTCGTGTTCGGGCTGGCCGTGAGCGCGGTGACGATCCTGTGGCGGGATTATGTGAGCCCGCCTGGGTTTGTGGGCCAGGTGGAGCCGATGATGGCCCAGGTCGTGAGCCCGGACACAGGGGTTTTGACCAATCTGCAGGTGACGCTCCACGCGCCGGTCCGGGCGGGGCAGCTGGTGGCGGAGGTGGACATCAACGCCCGGTACCGGCAGGACCTGGCAAGAGACCAGCTGCAAATTATGCAGATGGAGATGGACCCGGTCCTGAACCGGCAGCGGAGCATGATGGATTACCAGCGGCTGAAGATGGATTTGATGGCGCAGGAGGTGGACCTGGCAACGGCGCGGATCAACCTGGAGCGGGCGCGCAACGAGTGGCAGCGCAAGCACGAGCTGCATGCGTCGCAGCTCATCACCGAGGACGAGTACGACCTGGTGACCAAGGTGAAGGAGGCCGCATCGGCCGAAGTCGATGAGCGGGCGCGGCTCGTGGCAGACCTCCGGGCGACGCTCGAGCAGCTCCGCCCGCTGGGGGAGGTGAAGACCAACGAATCGGCCCTGGACTTGCAGGAGTACGTGCAATCGGTCCGGACCCGCCGGCTGCAGACGGCCGGGGTGGAATTGGATCGGATCCCCTTGCGGTCGCCGATCGACGGGGTGGTGACCTCGATCTTGCGCCGGAGCGGCGAGACCATCGTGGCCGGCGAGCCGATCATCACGATCTGCGCCACCAACGCGGAGCGCATCGTGAGCTACCTGCGCCATCCGCTGCCGGCACGCCTCGAAGCCGGCATGGCCGTCGAGGTGCGTTCCCGGACCACCCGTCCGGCGGCCTTTCGATCGATCGTCCAGCGGGTCGGTGCGCAGCTGGAGATGGTCTCCCTGGCGTTGATGACCCCGGGCCTGACGGTGGAATACGGCCTGCCCATCTGGGTGGAGCTCCCCGCCGATAGCGGGCTTCGACCGGGCGAGATGGTGTATCTCGAGCTGGCTCGCGCGGCCAACTAGGCCGGATCGGCTATGCGAGCCTCGAGCATCCAGCGGTGGGCGGCCGGGATGGTGGCGGCCGGATCGGCGATCTGCATCGGAGCCGAAGCCAGCGGGCCTGCCTCGCGGAGCCTCACCCTTCCGGAGTGCTTCGAGCTCGCCCTGCAGCACAATCTCCAGGTCCAGATCGAGAGGTATTCGCCCGAGCTGGCGCGCTACAATCTCAACCTGGCCTACGGCGCCTACGATCCCGCCTTCGAGGTCGGCCTGGTCCATGACTACCTGGATCAGCCCGAGCGATTCGATCCCAAAAAGGCCACCCCCGACATGGCCTACCGGCAGACGGGGGACCTGCTCACTTCAGGCCTGGTGGGCCAGCTCCCGTTCGGGACGTCCTACTCCTTGGACCTGGGCAGCGACTGGCTGGACGCCCGAAACCCGCAGCGCCAGCAGGATTACGCCGAGACCGCCGTGCGCGCAGGGCTGACCGTGCGGCAGCCTCTGCTGCGGAATTTCCGGATCGACTCGGCCGCGCAGCGGATTCTGGTCAGCCGGAAAAACCTCAAGATATCGGAGCTGTCGCTGCGCTGGCAGGTGATGAACACGGTCGTGGGTGTGGAGGTGGCGTATTACGATTTGATCCAGGCGGCGGAGACGGTAAAGCTGCAGGAGAAGGCCATCGAACTGGCGCGGACGTTCGCGCGGGAGATGGGCCAGCGGGCGCAGGCGGGGACGGCGCTGGCCCTGGATCGGCAGCAGGCCGAGATGCAGGTCGAGCAGAGGCAGGCCGATCTGGCCGTTGCCCAGGAGGCGCTGGGCACGCGGCAGAACGCGTTGAAGAACCTGCTGACCGACGATTTCGCCAGCTGGGTGGCCGTGGAGCTCGAGCCGGCCGACCCGCTCCCTCCCGGCCCTGCGCCGGTCGATCTGTCCGCCAGCTGGCAGTCGGCAATGTCCGACCGTCCGGACCTCATGCAGTCCCGGCTGGAGCTGGAGAAGCAGGACATTGTGCTGCGGTATCACCGGAACCAGATCTTTCCGAGCCTGGACCTAGTGGCCAGCCTCGGGGTGGCGGGCGTCCGCGATAGCTTCGGAGACGCAATCGAGGACATGCGGAGTGTGGAGCATCCGTATTATTCGTACGGGATCGTGTTCAGCGTGCCTTTGGGCAATCGAACTGCCCGGAACCAATACCGTGCGAGCCAGGGGCTTCGCAAACAGAGCCTATTGCGCCACAAGGAGCTGGAGCAGAACATCCAGGTGCGGGTCGACAGCGAACTGCGCATCGTTCGGCTGGCGTGGCGCCGGGTCCAGTCGGCGCGGCAGGCCCGCCAGTATGCCGAGGCGGCTTGGGAGGCGGAGCAGGAGCGGGTGCGGCGCGGCTTGTCCATCACGTATTACGTGCTGGAGAGCCAGCAGAAATTGACGGAAACACGAGTGGCCGAGGTGGGGGCAATGGCCGACTACAACAAGGCATTGGCCCGGCTGAGCCTGGAGGACGCCACGATCCTGACGCGGCATCGTTTGGATTTGGAGGTCAAGTAAAAAGGAGGGGATCTCGCGCGGTTGCCTGCGGCGGAGAAAGGCTTCAAAAAACTTTGCAGAAACCTTTTGACACAGCCCGGAGGAATCCGTAGTGTGAAAGTCCGGTTTGCATTACTTGATCGGGGTAGGATTGAAGCCGACACTCTTGGTTTTTAAGAATGGAGCCAAGGGCGAGCGGTTGTCTGTTGTTTGAGAGAGATGATCGAGGCGAAGAATACGGCGACGCCCATGTAGCTCAGTCGGTAGAGCGCGTCCTTGGTAAGGACGAGGTCATCAGTTCGATCCTGATCATGGGCTCCAGGTTTTTAGACGGAACAATCTAAAAAAACAACGAGCAGGAATCGCAATGGCAAAAGAAGCGTTTCAAAGGACGAAGCCGCATGTAAATGTGGGGACGATCGGTCACATTGACCATGGGAAATCGACGCTGACGGCGGCGATCGTGAAGGTGCAGTCGGTGAGGAACATGGCCAAGGCCATTTCCTACAGCGACATCACCAAGGGCGGCACCGTGCGGGACGAGACCAAGACGGTGACCATCGCCGTGTCCCACGTCGAGTACGAGAGCGAGCAGCGGCACTACGCGCACATCGACTGCCCCGGCCACGCCGACTACATCAAGAACATGATCACCGGCGCGGCGCAGATGGATGGCGCCATCCTGGTGGTGGATGCGGCGGAGGGGCCGATGCCGCAGACCCGGGAGCACATTCTGCTGGCGCGCCAAGTGGGGGTGCCGGCCATCGTGGTCTATCTGAACAAGGTGGACCTGGTGGACGATCCGGACTTGCTGGAGCTGGTGGACATGGAGCTGAGGGACCTGCTGACCAAGTATAATTTTCCGGGCGAGAAAACTCCGATCGTGAGGGGCAGCGCGAAGGAGGCGCTGGCGGGGACGCCCGAGGGGATCAAGTCGATCGACGAGCTGCTCAAGGCGGTGGACGCGAATGTGCCGCTGCCGATGCGGGAGATGGACAAGCCGTTCCTGATGAGCATCGAGGACGTGTTCAACATCGAGGGCCGGGGCACGGTGGTCACGGGCCGCGTCGAGCGGGGCGAGCTCAACCGCATGCAGGAAGTCGAGATCGTCGGCCTCAAGGAGACCCGCAAGACCGTGGCGACGGACATCGAGATGTTCCGCAAGATCCTGGACAAGGCGACCGCCGGCGACAACGTGGGCGTGCTGCTGCGGGGGACGAAGAAGGAGGAGGTCGAGCGGGGCATGGTGCTGGCCAAGCCCGGCACGATCACTCCGCATACCCGGTTCAAGGCCGAGGTCTATGTGCTCTCGAAGGAAGAAGGCGGCCGGCACACCCCGTTCTTCAACAAGTATCGTCCGCAGTTTTATTTCCGGACGACAGACGTGACGGGGAACATCACCCTGCCGGAGGGGGTGGAGATGGTCATGCCGGGCGACAACGTGTCGGTGGATGTGGACCTGATCGCACCGGTGGCGATGGAGCGGACGCAGCGGTTCGCGATTCGCGAGGGGGGCAGGACCATCGGGGCGGGGCGCATATCCGACATCGTGGAATAGTCGAAAGGCGGCCAGGCTGGCCCGCGGCGGGCCGGCCGGTCAGGGCGGTAGCTCAATTGGTAGAGTAGCGGTCTCCAAAACCGTCGGTTGGGGGTTCGAGTCCCTCCCGCCCTGCCAGGCAGAATCGTGGGATCGGAGGGGTGGCAGAGTGGTTGATTGCGGCGGTCTTGAAAACCGCTAAGGGGATCACCCTTCGGGGGTTCGAATCCCCCCCCCTCCGCCAGAAGGCGACAAGTGAACAAAGAAATCGTTTCGCTGTTGGTATGGATCGTGGTGCTGGGCGCGGCTTTCGGCTACGCATGGTATGCGGGGCATCTGAAGCGTCTCGCGGCCTTCGTGGCGGAGACCCGGGAGGAGCTGCGCAAGTGCACGTGGCCAACCCGGGAGGAGCTCAAGGGCTCGACCGTCGTGATCGTGGTGACGATCGCGCTCCTGGGTCTGTTCACCATGGGGGTGGATTTTGTCATCACGGTGGCGGTGCGATCGGTAATGTAGAACAAGGCCGGGCGATCGATAGATGAAAAGCCAGTGGTTTGTCCTGCACACTTTGGCCGGGCAGGAGCAGAAGGTCAAAGAGAGCATCGAGAAGCGCCTCCGAGCCGAGGAGATGGAGGATTATATCCAGGAGGTGCTGGTCCCGATGGAGCGGGTGGCCGAGGTGCGCAACGGCAAGAAGACCGTCACCACCCGGAAGCTCTATCCGGGCTACGTCTTCATCCAGATGCAGCTGCTGGACGAGAACCAGCGGGTGATCGAGAAGCCGTGGTATTTCATCCGGGACACGCAAGGGATCATCGGCTTCGTCGGGGGGGAGCGCCCTGCGCCGGCGGCGACGGAGGAGATCGAGCTCATCAAGGTCCAGGTCTCTGAATCGGAAGAGCACGAGAAGCCGAAGGTCAATTTCGAGGTGGGCGAGACCGTCAAGATCAACGACGGCCCGTTCTTGAATTTCAGCGGTGTGATCGAGGAGATCGAGCCGGAGCGCGGCAAGCTGAAAGTGACAGTGAACATATTCGGCCGGAACACGCCGGTGGAGCTCGAGTACTGGCAGGTCGAAAAGGCATAGCACAGGTTTTATGGCGAAGAAGGTTGTTGGACAGATCAAACTGCAGATCCCGGCGGGGCAGGCCAATCCGGCGCCGCCGGTGGGGCCCGCCCTGGGCCAGCATGGTGTGAACATCATGGCCTTCTGCAAGGATTTCAACGCGGCGACGCGCGACCAGGCCGGCATGATCATCCCGGTCGTGATCACGGTCTACCAGGACAAGTCCTTCACCTACATCACCAAGTCACCCCCGGCGGCGGTCCTGCTCAAGAAGGCGGCGGGCATCGCCACCGGCTCCAAATCCCCCAACAAGGAGAAGGTCGGCAAGGTGACGCGCAAGCAGATTCTCGACATCGTCAAGCTCAAGTCCAAGGATCTGAACGCCACGAACGACGAGATGGCGGTTCGGATCGTGGCCGGCACGGCCCGGAGCATGGGCCTTGACGTCGTCGATTAACCCCAACGCGGGAGAGCCTCGGCTCGTTCGCACCGCATCCCTACCATGCCCAGCAAACGTTATCGGAAAGCCCTCACGCTCGTGGATCCGAGCAAGCAGTATCCCCTGAAGACCGCGGTCGAGATCCTGGCCAAGTTCCCGCGGGCCAAGTTCAACGAGACGGTGGATCTGGCGTTTCATCTCGGGGTGGACCCCCGGCAGTCGGACCAGATGGTGCGCGGGACGGTGGCCCTGCCGCACGGCACGGGCAGGACGGTCCGCGTCCTGGTGTTCGCGAAGGAGGGGCCGGCCGCCGAGGCGGCCCGCCAGGCCGGCGCCGAGCATGTCGGTTTCGACGAGCTGATCAAGAAATGCACCGAGGGATGGACCGACTTTGACGTGGCTATCGCTACGCCGGAGGCGATGAGCGAGGTCCGCAAGCTGGGGAAGGTCCTGGGCCCACGCGGCCTGATGCCCAATCCCAAGACCGGCACGGTGACCGAGGATACCGCCAAGGCGATCAAGGAGCTCAAGGCCGGCCGCGTCGAGTTCAAGGTGGACAAGGGCGCCAACGTGCAGGTCCCGGTCGGCAAGGTGGGCTTCTCCCCCGACCAGATTCTGGAGAATGCCCAGTCGGTGATTCGAGCCGTCGTCAAGGCCCGGCCGGCCAGCGTGCGGGGTGTCTTCATCCGGAGCTGCACCGTGTCGGCCACCATGAGCCCGCCGGTTCGGGTGGATGTGCGGGAGTTTATGGCTGCGGCCTGACGGCCCCGAGCGAATGGAGAGGATATGCGCGCCGAAAAACAACTGATAACCAGCGAGTATTTAAACCGGCTGAAGAACTCGCCTTTCTTCATTCTGGCGGACTATCGCGGGATGAAGGTGCCCCATTTCAACGAGCTGCGCCGGAGGCTGGCGAAGACAGGGGCGGAGATCCATGTCATCAAGAATGCGATGTTCGACCGGGCGGTTCGCGAGGCGGGATTGCCCGGCCTGGGAGATGCCCTGACGGGCCAGCTGGCCGCGGTCACCGGGCGGCAGGACATCGCCGCGGCGGCCAAGGTCCTGAAGACCTTCCGGGCCGAGTTCGAGCGTCCGGCCATCCAGTTCGGCTACCTGGATGCGCAGCGGCTGGAGGCGGCCGAGCTGGTTCAGCTGGCCGACCTGCCGCCGCTGGAGATCCTGCGGGCGCAGCTGCTGGGGCTGTTGAACACGCCCGCGACGCGGCTGGTCCAAGTCTTGCGGGCGCCGGGGCAACAGGTCGCCCGGGTGCTGCAGGCCCGAGCGGACAAGGCCGAATGAAGAACGATTTCGGTTCCGGGCATCGCCCCGCGAGCTGGAAACAACACAATGACTGAACCGTCGGCTGGCCGGGCGCCGGCTTAATTCATCCGCGAAAGCGGGTGGCGACGACAACGAAGGTGCATATGGCTGAGCTAGAAACGATTGTTGAGCAACTGAGCAAACTGACAGTGATCGAGGCTGCAGAGCTGGTGAAGAAGCTTGAGGCGGCATGGGGGGTTTCGGCGGCGGCGCCCATAGCGGTGGCGGCGGCGGCCGGCCCGGCTGCGGCAGCGCCCGAGGCGGAGGCGAAAACCACTTTTGACGTGATCCTGGCGTCCGCACCCTCGGACAAGAAGATCGCCGTGATCAAGGCGGTGCGGGAGATCAAGGCCGGCCTGGGGCTGGCCGAGGCCAAGAAGCTGGTCGAGGAGGCGCCCAAGCCGATCCTGGAAGGCGCCAACAAGGCCGATGCCGAGGCAGCCAAGAAGAAGCTCGAGGATGCCGGAGCGAAGGTCGAGCTCAAGTAGATATCGCATCGGGCGCGGGGGCGGATCCCCCGCGCCCGGTTTTTCCGAAGGCAGCCTCCGCCGGCCGGGCATGAGGGTCGGGGGGCGAAGCGGGGGGTGGCCATGGCAAGCCCGGGCGGAGTCCAGGCGCAGAGCGGGATTCCGGGCGGGCAGCGTATTTGGGGAGTCGTCAATCGTCGCCGGGCAGTGAATCTCCGGCAGCAACCGCGGACAAGAACATGCCAGCACGCGCATCGGAACGGATCAATTTTGGTAAGATCAAAGAAGTTCTGGCCCCGCCGAACCTGATCGAGCTGCAGATCAATTCCTACCGGGAGTTTCTGCAGTCGGATGCGGCGCCCTCGCGGCGAAAGAACGCCGGTCTGCAGGCCGTGTTCACCGAGGTGTTTCCGATCGAGAGCTACGACGGGAAGGTGGTGCTGGACTTTCACAGCTACGAGATTGGGGAGCCCAAGAGCGATTGGCTCGAGTGTTTGCGGGAGGGATTGACCTACGGCGCGCCGCTCCACGTGACGTTCCAGCTCAAGGACGAGACAGGGACCAAAGAGGAGAAGGTGTTCATGGGTGAGCTGCCGCTCATGACGCCCCAGGGGACCTTTGTGATCAACGGGGCCGAGCGGGTGATCGTCAGCCAGCTCCATCGATCGCCCGGCCTGGCCTTCGAGGCCGCGCAGCATCCCAACGGCAAGATCCTGCACTCCTTCCGGATCATCCCCGACCGGGGCTCGTGGTACGAGGCCCAGTTCGACACCAGCGATCTGCTCTACGTCTACCTCGACCGCAAGAAGCGGCGCCGGAAGTTTCTGACGACGACCTTCTTCCGCGCGCTCGGCTCCAGCTCGGACGCGGACATCCTCAAGCTCTTTTACGAGATCGAGGAGATGACGATCAAGCAGGCGGAGGCGCTCGAGAACCTGCAGAACAAGGTGCTGATCGAGGATGCGGTCGACCCGAGCAAGAACGCGCCGGTGGCGCGGGCGTTCGAGCCGCTGTCGAAGGTGGCGTTGCGGCAGATCGCCGAGCTGGGCATCACCCGCATCCGCCTGGTCGACACGGCATCCGACGACGGGATCATCATCAAGTGCCTGAAGAAAGATCCGACGAAGAACGAGGAGGAGGCGCTCAAGGACATCTACCGCCGCCTCCGGCCGGGGGATCCGCCGACAGCGGCCAACGCGCGGGCGCTGATCAAGCGGCTCTTCTTCGACCCGAAGCGGTATGATCTGGGGCGGGTCGGGCGATACAAGATCAACCAGAAGCTCGGGCTGAAGATCCACGAGACGACCCGCGTGCTGACCAAGGACGACCTGGTGGCGGCGACCAAGTACCTGCTGCGGCTGAAGAAGGGGGAGGGAAGCCTCGACGACATCGACCACCTGGGAAGCCGCCGGGTGCGAACCGTAGGCGAGTTGCTGGCCAACCAGTGCCGAGTGGGCCTGGCCCGCACCGAGCGGCTGGTCAAGGAACGGATGACTCTCTTCGACCAGGGGCTCGATTCGATGACACCCCAGAAGCTCATCAACCCGAAGGCGCTCTCGGCGGTCATCCGGGACTTCTTCGGCCGGAGCCAGCTTTCGCAGTTCATGGACCAGATCAATCCCCTGGCCGAGCTGACGCACAAGCGGCGGCTCTCCGCGCTCGGGCCGGGCGGGCTGTCGCGCGACCGGGCCGGATTCGAGGTGCGGGACGTCCACCCGTCGCACTACGGGCGGATCTGCCCGATCGAGACCCCCGAAGGTCCGAACATCGGGCTGATCGCGTCCCTGGCGACGTTTGCGCGGGTGAACGATTTCGGGTTCATCGAGACCCCTTACCGGAAAGTGGAGAAGGGCAAGGTCACGCAGCAGATCGAGTATCTGACGGCCGATCGCGAGGAGCCGTTTGTCATCGCGCAGGCCAACGCGCCGATCGACGACAAGGGGCGGTTTTTGACCGAGCGCGTCCCCTGCCGGTTCAAGGGCGACTTCGTGGACGTGGAGCCCGGCCGCGTGGATTACATGGATGTGTCGCCCAAGCAGTTGGTGTCCGTGGCCGCGGGGCTGATCCCGTTCCTCGAGCATGACGACGCGAACCGGGCGCTGATGGGCTCGAACATGCAGCGCCAGGCCGTGCCGCTGCTGGTGACAGAGCCGCCGCTGGTCGCCACGGGGCTCGAGGATCGCGTGGCGCGGGATTCGTGCGCAGTCATCGCCGCGGAGGAAGCGGGCAAGGTCGCCTCCGTCTCCGCCGACCGCATCATCATCACCCCCGACGGCAAGATGCCCGAGTCCCGCCGCAAGCTCAAGACCGATCCGGACCACGGGCTCTACATCTATCCGGTCCGGAAGTTCATGCGGTCCAACGCGGCCACCTGCATCAACCAGAAGGTGCTGGTCGGGCGCGGGGACGCCGTGAAGAAGGGGCAGGTCATCGCTGACGGGCCCTGCACGAGCGGGGGCGAGCTGGCTCTGGGGCGCAACGTGCTGGTGGCCTTCATGCCGTGGAACGGCTACAACTTCGAGGACGCGATCCTGATCAGCGAGCGCATCGTCAAGGAGGACGTCTTCACCTCGATTCACGTGGACGAGTTCGAGGTGGGGGCGCGGGACACCAAGCTGGGGCCGGAGGAGATCACCCGGGACATCCCGAACGTGGGGGAGGAGGCGCTCGCGAATCTGGGCCCGGACGGGGTCATCCGGGTCGGGGCCGAGGTCAAGCCCGGCGACATCCTCGTCGGCAAGATCACGCCCAAGAGCGAGACCGAGCTGGCGCCCGAGGAGCGGCTGCTCCGGGCGATCTTCGGCGAGAAAGCCGCCGACGTGAAGGACACCTCGCTGAAGGTGCCTTCGGGGACCTACGGAATCGTCATGGACGTCAAGGTCTCCGCCAAGCGCGAGAGCGAGCGCAGGGAGAAAGAGGCCGAGGACGCGAAGAAGCCGGCCAAGCAGGTGCTCGACGAGTTCAAGGCGAAGACCGAGGAGCTGCGCGAGCAGCTGACCGAGGCGCTGAGCAACATCCTGCTGGGCGAGAAGATCCCGCTGGACGTGGTCAACTCGGAGACGGGCGAGATCATCATTCCGGCCAACCGGAAGATCACCAAGACGCTGCTGCGCAAGCTGGCGGGGGTCTACGACCGGATCGAGATCGATCCCTCGCCCATCCGCAACAAGATCAACGAGATCATCGGATCCTACAAGAAGAAGTTCGACGATCTGCAGATGCAGCATGACGAGGAGCTGGACCGGATCGAGGCCGGCGATGACGTGGATCCCGGGATCATCAAGTCGGTGAAGGTGTTCATCGCGTCCAAGCGGAAGCTCTCGGTGGGCGACAAGATGGCGGGCCGCCATGGCAACAAAGGTGTCGTGGCGAAGATCGTGCCCGAGCAGGACATGCCGTTCCTGGCGGACGGGACTCCGGTGGACATCGTTTTGAACCCGCTGGGCGTGCCCTCGCGCATGAACGTGGGGCAGGTGCTCGAGACGCATCTGGGATGGGCGGCGCGGATGCTGGGGCTGCGCATATCCACCCCGGTGTTCGACGGCATCAAGGAGAAGGACATCCGGCAGTATCTGAAGGAGGCGATGGAGGCGCAGAAGAAGCGGAGCGAGCAGCCGCTGGTGGCCGAGCACGGGAAGACGCGCCTCTATGACGGCCGGACGGGAGACCCATTCGATCAGGAAGTGGTGGTGGGATACATCTACATGATGAAGCTCGGGCACCTGGTGGCGGACAAGATCCACGCCCGGGCCGTGGGCCCGTACTCGCTGGTGACGCAGCAGCCGCTGGGCGGCAAGGCGCAGTATGGCGGCCAGCGTTTCGGGGAGATGGAGGTGTGGGCGATGGAGGCCTACGGGGCGGCCTACACCCTGCAGGAGCTGCTCACGGTCAAGTCCGACGACGTGCAGGGGCGCACCCGGATTTACGAGAGCATCGTGAAAGGAGACAACGCGTTGGAGGCCGGAGTGCCGGAGTCGTTCAACGTGCTGGTCAAGGAGATGCAATCTCTGGGATTGGACGTCAAAGTGAGCTACACGAGCCCCTTCGACCAGCCGCCGACGCCGTCGGCTCTGGCCGCCCTGTGAAGACTGGCCGCACGATGGGGAAGAACCGCTTGCCGTTATGATCAGCACCAAAGAAAACGCGCGCGAGATGCTCGGCCTGGAGAAGGTCAACCAGGTCGATTTTGTCGGGATTTCCGTGGCTTCGCCCGAGGCGATCCGCTCCTGGTCCAAAGGGGAGGTCAAGAACCCCGAAACGATCAATTACCGGACCTTCAAGCCGGAGAAGGGCGGGCTGTTCTGCGAGCGCATCTTCGGCCCCGTCAAGGACTGGGAGTGCTCGTGCGGGAAATACAAGCGGATCAAGCACCGGGGGGTGGTCTGCGACCGATGCGGCGTGGAGGTGACTCTGTCGCGGGTGCGCCGGGAGAGGATGGGCCACATCGAGCTGGCGGTGCCGGTGTCGCACATCTGGTTCTTCAAGTGCATGCCCTCGAGGATCGGGCTGATCCTGGACATGACGGCGCGGGACCTGGAGCGGGTGATCTACTACGAGGACTACATGGTCATCGATCCGGGATCGACCCCGCTCAAGCCGCATCAGCTGCTGAGCGAGCACGACTTTCGGTCGGCGCGCGAGACCTATGGGGCGGACGGATTCGTGGCCAAGATGGGGGCGGAGGCGGTGCGGGACGCCCTGAGCCGGGTCGATCTGCAGGAGCAGATCACGCAGCTGCAGGTGGCGATGACGGAGACCAAGAGCAAGCAGATCCGCAAGAAGCTCGCCAAGCGAATCAAGATCCTGCAGGGGTTCCTCCTGTCCAAGAGCCGGCCCGAGTGGATGATCCAGGTGGTGCTCCCGGTGATCCCGCCGGACCTGCGCCCGCTGGTCCCGCTGGAGGGCGGGCGGTTTGCCACCTCGGACCTGAACGACCTGTATCGGCGGGTCATCAACCGCAACAACCGGCTCAAGAACCTGCTCCAGCTCAAGACCCCCGAGGTGATCATCCGCAACGAGAAGCGGATGCTCCAGGAGGCGGTCGACGCCCTGCTCGACAACGGCCGGCATGGCCGGGCGGTCACCGGCGCCGGCAACCGCCCGCTCAAGTCGCTCAGCGACATGCTCAAGGGCAAGAGCGGCCGGTTCCGCCAGAACCTCCTGGGCAAGCGCGTCGATTACTCGGGACGCTCCGTGATCGTGATCGGCCCCGAGCTCAAGCTGCATCAGTGCGGCCTGCCCAAGAAAATGGCGCTGGTGCTGTTCGAGCCGTTCATCATCCGGCGCCTCAAGGAGCTGGGCTATGTCCACACCGTGCGGTCGGCCAAGAAGATGATCGAGCGGCAGTCGACCGAGGTCTGGGACGTGCTCGAGGAGGTGACCAAGGGGCACCCGGTCCTGCTGAACCGGGCGCCGACCCTGCATCGGCTGTCGATCCAGGCCTTTGAGCCGGTGCTGATCGAGGGCGAGGCCATCCGGATCCATCCCCTCGTCTGCACCGCCTACAACGCGGATTTCGACGGGGACCAGATGGCGGTGCACGTGCCGCTGTCGGTCGAGGCGCAAATGGAGGCGCGGCTGCTGATGATGGCGGCACTGAACATCTTCAGCCCATCGAGCGGGCGGCCGATCATGACGCCGACGCAGGACATCACCCTGGGCTGCTACTACCTGACGGCGAACCCGCGCGAGCAGGCCGGCGGGGGCAAGCGGCGGCTCAAGCTTTTCGGCTCCAAGAGCGAGGTCATTTTCGCCCACATGGACGGCGCGGTGCGGACGCATGAGCGCGTCCTGCTGGCCAACCCCGATCTCGGCTCCAAGACGGTCTACGGGGACATGCGGAGCCGGACGATCGAGACGACGGTGGGCCGGGTGATCTTCAGCGAGATCTGGCCGCCGGAGTTGGGATTCCCGAACAAGCAGATGGGCAAGGGCCAGCTGGGGGATCTGATCTGGAACTGCTACAAGCTCTGCGGCCACGAGCGGACGGTGCAGGCGCTGGACAAGCTCAAGGAGATGGGGTTCAACGAGGCGACCCGGGCCGGGGTGTCGATCGGGATCGATGACATGATCATCCCGCGCGAGAAGGTCTCCGAGATCGAGGCCGCCCAGAAGCTCATCAACGAGGTCGAAAAGCAATACCGCAAGGGCATCATCACCCCCGGCGAGCGCTACAACAAGGTGGTCGACATCTGGACCAATTGCACCGACCAGATCTCCAACGTGATGCTGCGCACCCTCGAGCAGAACCAGGGCAAAGCCGAATACAACCCGCTGTGGCTGATGGTCGATTCCGGGGCCCGGGGCAACCGGCAGCAGGTGCGGCAGCTCGCCGGCGTCCGCGGCCTCATGGCCAAGCCCTCCGGAGACATCATCGAGAAGCCGATCCTCTCCAATTTCCGCGAGGGCCTGACCGTGCTCGAGTATTTCATCTCGACGCACGGGGCGCGGAAGGGGCTGGCGGACACCGCGCTCAAGACGGCCGATTCGGGCTACATGACGCGCAAGCTGGTGGATGTGGCCCAGGACGTGATTGTGCAGGAGCTGGATTGCGGCACGTCCAACGGCGTCTGGGTGCAGGCGATCTTCGAAGGCGAGGACGAAGTGGTCAAGCTGGGCGAGCGGATTGTCGGGCGCTTCTCGTGCGATGACGTCATGCATCCGCGGGAGGCCGGCACGGTGCTGGTCAAGGCCAACGAGTTCATCGACGAGACCAAGGCCCGGATCGTCGAGGATGCGGGCGTCGAGCGCGTCAAGATCCGGTCCGTGCTGACGTGCGAGTGCAAGCACGGCGTCTGCATCAACTGCTACGGGCGCAACCTGGCGACCGGCGAGCTGGTCAAGCTCGGGGAGGCCGTGGGGATCATCGCCGCGCAATCGATCGGCGAGCCGGGCACGCAGCTGACCATGCGGACCTTCCACATCGGCGGCACGGCGTCGCAGGTGTTCAAGCAGCCGCAGATCAAGGCCAAGCAGGATGGCATCGTCCAGTACAACGACCTGCGCCTGGTCCAGCTCGAGGACGGCAACCACATCGTCCTCAACAAGAACGGATCCGTCTCCCTGGTGGGCGACGACGGGCGAGAGCTGGAGACCCACGGCGTGGTGATCGGAGCGGTGATCTCGGCGCCCAATGGAAGCCGGGTCAAGCGCGGCGACACCTTCGTGCAGTGGGATCCGTACAACGTGCCGATCCTCTCCGAGAAGGCGGGCGTGGTGCAGTTCCAGGACATCATCGAGGGGGTCACGATGAAGCAGGAGGTGGACGAGACGACCGGCCAGGAGGCGATGGTCGTCATCGAACACAAGGAGGACCTGCATCCGCAGATCCTCCTGCTCAGCGACCGGAAGGAAGTCCAGGCCAGCTATGCGATCCCGTCCGGGGCGCACATCGTGGTCGAGGAGGGGCAGCGGATCGTGGCGGGGACGCTGATGGCGAAGACGCCGCGGAAGACCTCGAAGACGAAGGACATCACCGGCGGTCTGCCGCGGGTGGCGGAGCTCTTCGAGGCCCGGCGGCCCAAGGACGCCGCCGAGATATCGAAGATCGACGGGATCGTGGATTTCGGGCCGACCGTGCGCGGCCGGCGCTGCATCCTGATCAAGGATCCAAAGACGGGCGTGGAGGAGGAGCACCTGGTGCCGATAGGCAAGCACGTCATTGTTTTCAAGGGCGATTTTGTCAAGAAAGGGCAGCAGCTGACCGAGGGGCCGGTGGTGCCGCACGAGATTCTGGACGTGTGCGGCCCGCAGGAGCTGCAGGAGCATCTGGTCAACGAGGTGCAGGAGGTCTACCGGCTGCAGGGGGTCACGATCAACGACAAGCACATCGAGATCATCGTGCGGCAGATGCTGCGCAAGGTGCGGATCACCGAGCCCGGGGACACGAGCTTCCTCTGGGGCGAGCAGGTGGACAAGATCGTTTTCGAGAACGAGAACCAGCGGGTGGAGCAGATGGGGGGCAAGCCGGCGGAGGCGCAGCCGGTGCTGCTGGGGATCACGAAGGCGTCGCTGGAGACGGAGAGCTTCCTGAGCGCGGCGTCGTTCCAGGACACCACGCGGGTGCTGACCGATGCGGCCACCATGGGCCGAGTCGACCGGCTGCGCGGGTTCAAGGAAAACGTCATCATGGGCCACATCATCCCGGCGGGCACGGGATTCCATCTGCATCGGCGCCTGCGGCTCAAGCCGCTGGTGGAGCTGCCGCCGGAGAACGAGGTGGCGGAGGCGATGGATCTGAGCCGGCTCGCGCAGGACGAGGAGCCGGAGACCGCGCCGCCAAGCTAAAAAATCCGAAATAGTAGTTGCACCGAAAACTGCCTTTGGTATGATCCGCACTCCATTTCCCGTGGAAACGGGAGATGGGTGCGCACGAAGAAAAGCAACGGAATGCCAACGATCAATCAACTTGTCCGAAAGGGACGCCGCAAGCTGCGGTTCAAGTCCAAGGCGCCGGCCCTGGAAGGGTCGCCGTTTCGCCGGGGAGTCTGTCTGCAGGTGATGACGCGCACGCCCAAGAAGCCGAACTCCGCGATGCGGAAGGTGGCGAAGGTGCGGCTGTCGAACGGCCACGAAGTGATCGCCTACATTCCGGACGAGGGGCACAGCCTGCAGGAGCACTCGATCGTCATGGTGCGCGGGGGGCGCGTCAAAGACCTGCCCGGCGTTCGCTACCACATCGTTCGCGGCACGCTCGATGCCACCGGGGTCGAGAAGCGCCGCGTCAGCCGCTCGAAATATGGCGTGAAGCGGCCGAAAACCACCAAGCCCGCCGCCAGCTAATTTTTCCTATGTCGCGTCGTCGTCGAGCAGTCAAGCGTCCTCTGCCGGAGGATGCCAAGTATCATAACGCGCTGGTCACCCGGCTGGTGAACACGGTGATGCAGTGGGGCCAGAAGAGCCTGGCGCAGCGGATCGTCTATGGCGCCCTGGACTCGATCGCCGCCAAGACGCCGGGGGCGGATCCGCTGGAGGTGTTTCAGCGGGCGGTCGACAACGCGAAGCCGCGGCTCGAGGTCAAGGCCCGGCGGGTCGGCGGCGCCACGTATCAGGTGCCGCTCGAAGTCAGCTCCGAGCGCCAGCTCTCGCTGGCGATCCGGTGGCTGGTGAAATTGGCGGACGCGCGCAAAGGCATGCCCATGCGCGAGGCGCTGGCGGCGGAGATCCTGGAGGCCTCGCAGGGGCACGGCAATGCCATCCGCAAGAGGGACGAGGTGCACAAAATGGCGCAGGCGAACAAGGCATTCGCCCATTTCCGCTGGTAGAATTTCAACCAAGCAGCGCCCCGCGGCCGAAGTCGAGCGGGGCGCGTTTTTGTCCCGCTGCATGGAAATCGTGGCTGACCAGAGAGAAAACGCGAACGGAGACTGCGGCTCCTACCCGATGGAGTGCGTGCGCAACATCGGCATTGCCGCGCACATCGACGCGGGCAAGACCACCACCACCGAGCGGATCCTCTACTACACGGGCCTGATCCATCGGATGGGGGATGTGGATGATGGAAACACGGTGACGGACTGGATGGAGCAGGAGCGGGAGCGGGGGATCACGATCACGTCGGCGGCCATCACGTGCCATTGGACCCAGCGCGAGGAGCCGCTGGCAAAGCTGTTCGTCGGCGTGCCCCACCGGATCAACATCATCGACACGCCGGGCCACGTGGATTTCACGGCCGAGGTCGAGCGCTCGATGCGGGTGCTGGACGGCGCGGTGGCGGTTTTTTGCGGCGTGGCGGGGGTGCAGCCCCAGTCGGAGACCGTCTGGCGGCAGGCCACCAAGTACAACGTGCCGCGCATTGCCTTTGTCAACAAGATGGACCGGGTGGGGGCCAATTTCGCCAACGCCGTGGCCGAGATGCGGCGCAAGCTGGGCGCGTATGCGTATCCGGTGGTGCTGCCGATCGGGGCGGAGGACCGGTTTGCGGGGATCATCGACCTGGTCAACATGCGGGCGATCCGGTACGACCCGAGCGACGAGATGGGGCTGCGCTACGAGGTGGCGGAGGTGCCGGCCGAGCTGGCGGCGGAGGCCCGGCACGCGCGCGAGGAGCTGGTGCACGCGGTGGCGGACAAGGACGACGAGGTGGCCAACCTGGTGATCGAGGACCAGCCGGTCGAGGCAGGGGTGCTCAAGCGGGCGATCCGCCGCCTGACCTGCCGGATCGAGCTGGTGCCCGTGCTGTGCGGCTCCGCGTTTCGCAAGCGGGGCGTGCAGCCGCTGGTCGACGCCATTGTGGATTACCTGCCGTCGCCGCTGGACGTTCCGCCGGCCCCGGGCATGGATCCGGCCGATCCGGGCCGCCCCGTCGAGGTGCCGGCCGTCGAGGACGCGCCGTTCTGCTCGCTGGCGTTCAAGCTCTGGAGCGATCCGTTCGTGGGCAAGCTGGTGTTCTTCCGGGTGTACCGAGGCCGGCTCAACAAGGGCGATTTCATCTACAACCCCCGGACGCAGCGGCGGGAGAGGGTCAGCCGGGTGCTGATGATCCACGCGGACAAGAGGATCGACGTGGACACCGTCCAGGCGGGGGACATCGCCGCGCTGGTGGGGCTGCGGAACATCACCACCGGGGACACCCTCTGCGACGAGGACAACCCGGTCCTCCTCGAGCCGCCGACGTTCCCGGAGCCGGTGATCTCGATGGCGGTCGAGCCCAAGACGCATCTGGACCAGCAGCGGCTCAGCGTGGGCCTGCAGCGCCTGGCGGAGGAGGATCCCACCTTCCGCTGCTTCACGCACGAAGAGACCGGCCAGATGATCATCGCGGGGATGGGCGAGCTGCACCTCGAGATCATCCGGGACCGGCTGTTTCGGGAGTTCAAGGTCGAGGCCCACGCGGGGGCGCCGCAGATCGCCTATCGGGAGACCGTGACGCAGCCGGCGGAGGGGGAGGGCAAGTTCATCCGGCAGACCGGGGGGCGCGGGCAGTACGGCCACGTCTGCCTCCAGATCGAGCCCAACGGGCGCGGGCAGGGGCTGGCGATCGAGAACAAGGTCGTCGGAGGGGCGATCCCGAAGGAGTACATGCCGGCGGCGATCGACGGCGTGAACGAGGCGCTGGCGGGCGGTGTGCTGGCAGGATATCCAATGGTGGATGTCAAGGTTCAAATTGTCGACGGATCCTTCCATGAAGTGGACTCGAGCGAGCTGGCGTTCAAGATGGCCGGGATCTTCGCGTTCAAGGACGCGGTGCGGCGGGCGCAGCCGGTCCTGCTGGAGCCGATCATGAAGGTCGAGGTCTCGACGCCCGGCGAGTACCAGGGGGATCTGCTGGGCGACCTGAGCCGGCGGCGGGCCCGGGTGCACGGGATCGAGGCGCGCGGCCAGGCGGTCGTGCTCAACGCCGACGTGCCGCTCTCGGAGCTGTTCGGGTACGCCACGGCGATCCGATCCTTGTCCAAGGGGCGGGCCGCCTACTCGATGGAGCCCGCGTATTTCGAGCCGGTGCCGGCGAGCGTCCTGGCGAAGGTCCTGGACCAATCCGGAGGCCAGGCCCAACGCGATTGATGGGGAAACAAAAACATCACCGATGAGATTATGGCTGGACAACGCATAAGGATTCGATTAAAGGCTTTCGACCATCGGGTCATTGACCAGTCGGCGCACGAGATTGTGGAGACCGTGAAGCGGACGGGCGCCCAGGTGGCGGGCCCGATACCGTTGCCTACCCGCCTCGAGCGGTTTACCGTTCAGCGTTCGCCTCATGCGGACAAGAAGTCGCAGGAGACATTCGAGCAGCGGACGCACAAGCGGCTGATCGACATCCTCGATCCCACGGCCAAGACGGTCGACGAACTGAAGAAGCTCAACCTGCCGGCGGGGGTTGACATCACCATTAAGATTTGAACCTATGATCGGTTTGCTGGGCAAAAAAATGGGCCAAACCCGCGTGTTTGACGCGGCGGGCAACGTGGTGCCGGTGACCGTGGTGCACGCCGGCCCGAACCGCGTCATCCAGTGCAAGACGGTCGAGCGGGACGGCTACCGCGCGGTGCAGCTCGGGTTCGAGGACCAGAAGGAGCATCGGCTCACCCGGGCCGTGCGCGGCCATCTGGCCAAGCACCGCGCCACTCCGGTCAAGCGGGTGCGCGAGTTCCGCGATTTCTCGATCGAGGTCAAGCCGGGCGACGTGGTGGGGGTGACGGTTTTTAGCCCCGGGGATTTCGTGGACGCGATCGGGATCACCAAGGGGCGGGGGTTCGAGGGGGTGGTCAAGCGGCATCATTTCCGCGGAGGCGACATCACGCACGGGTCCAAGGGCTGGCACCGCCGCTCGGGCGCGATCGGCAACCGCCTGTTCCCGGGCACGGTCATGCGCGGCATGAAGATGCCCGGGCACATGGGCCAGGTGCGGCGCACGGTTCAGAACCTTCAGGTCGTCCAGGTGCGGGAGGCCGATCAGGTGCTCCTGATCAAGGGGGCCATTCCGGGCGCCAAGGGCGACTACGTCATCATCCGCGGAGCCAAGAAGAGGACCCGGGCTGCCGCTCCGGAGACGAAATAATTTGGATCATCATGAAGCTGACCATTCGAAACGGGCAGGGCCAGCCGCAGGGCGAACGGGAGGTTCGTTTTGCGGTGATCGAGGACGGGCGCGGCACCCAGGCGGTGCACCAGGCGGTGGTCGCCTACATGGCGGCGCAGCGGAGCGGCACGGCCTCTACCAAGACCATGGGCGAGGTGGCAGGCACGGGCAAGAAGCCGTGGCGCCAGAAGGGCACCGGCCGCGCGCGGGCGGGCTCCTTCGCCTCGCCGCTCTGGAGGGGAGGCGGCGTCGTTTTCGGGCCGAAGCCGCGCGACTATCGCCAGCGGCTCTCGCGATCGACCCGGCAGCTCGCATTGCGCAAGGCCCTGAGCGCCCGCTTGAACGAGTCGGCCGTCGTTCTCGTGGATGATCTCAAGCTGGAGTCGCCGAAGACCAAGGGGCTCGCGGGATTTCTGAAGTCGATCGAGGCGGCGAGGAAGGCGCTGGTCGTGGTGGCGGCGATCGATCCGAACCTGCGCCTGGCGGCACGCAATCTCTCCGAGGTGGAGGTGACGACCGGAGACGATTTGAACACGTATCAGGTGCTGCGTTACGACAAGCTGATCTTCACCCAGAGCGCCTGGGATCAAGTGGAACAGCGGCTGACGAAGGAATAGGGGCCATGAACTCGTTCGATATCATCAAAACAGTGCGGCTGACGGAGAAGGGGACGATTCAGGCCGAGAAGGGCAACGCCTACACGGTCGTAGCCGACCGCCGGGCCACCAAGCTGCAAATCCGCCGCGCGGTGCAGGAGCTGTTCAAGGTCAAGGTCCTGCGGGTCAACACCATGCATGTCGGCGGCAAGGCCCGGCGAAAGAACACCAAGCACGCCGGGTTCACCTCGGACTGGAAAAAGGCCATTGTGACCTTGAAGGCCGGGGACAAGATCAGCTTGACGTGAAAAGGGATTGAGCTATGCCAGTCAAGACGTTTCGTCCATTAACTCCCTCGACGCGCTACATGACAGTGGCGTCGTTCGATGAGATCACCAAGACACGCCCGGAGAAGCGGCTGGTCGTGACCCGGAAGCGGACGGGCGGCCGGAACTGCTATGGCCGGGTGACGGCGCGGGGCATCGGGGGCGGGCACAAGCAGAAGATCCGGCTGGTGGATTTCCGGCGCGAGCGCCGCGGGATCCCGGCCAAGGTCGTGGCGGTCGAATACGATCCCATCCGGACCTCCCGCCTGGCGCTGGTGCAGTACGGGGACGGGGAGAAGCGGTACATACTGGCGCCCGAGGGGCTGAAGCCGGGGATGACGGTGATGAGCGGGCCGAAGGCGGCCGCCGAGGTGGGGAACTGCCTGCCGCTGCGGTCGATCCCGGTAGGGATGCCCATTCACAACCTCGAGCTGAAGCCGGGGCGCGGGGGCCAGATGGTTCGAGCGGCCGGCGGATCGGCCAGCCTGATGTCGCGCGACCAGGGGTATGCCGTGGTTCGGCTGCCCTCCGGCGAGATTCGGAAGCTGAGCGAGGAGTGCTACGCGACCATCGGCCAGGTGGGCAACACGGAGCACGAGAAAGTCCTGTTGGGCAAGGCGGGCCGGGGGCGGCATCGCGCGATGCGGCCGCTGTCGCGCGGCGTGGCGAAGAACCCCGTGGACCACCCGATGGGGGGCGGAGCGGGCAAGACCTCCGGCGGAGGCCACCCGGTGACGCCTTGGGGAATCATCACCAAGGGGTTGAAGACCCGGAAGCGCAAAAAATACTCGAACCGCTTCATCGTCACGCGGCGGAACGGGCGTCCGATGAAACTGAAGTAAGCCTATGGGACGATCGATTAAAAAGGGTCCGTTCGTGGACCCCAGCCTGATGGAGAAGATCCAGAAGCTGAATGCGTCGAACACGAAGAAGCCCATCAAGACATGGTCTCGGCGATCGATGATCACGCCGGCGTTCGTGGGCCACACGTTCAACGTGCACAACGGCAAGAACTTTCTGCCGGTTTTCATTACTGAAAACATGGTGGGCCACCGGTTGGGCGAGTTTGCGCTGACGCGGACGTTCAAGAAGCACGGCGCCCACACGGCGAAGGCGGAAGCCAAATAGGATCTTTATGGAAGTGCAAGCGATCACGCGGAACGTGCGGATGTCCGCCCAGAAGATGCGGGAGGTCACGCGGCAGATCCAGGGGTTGCCGGCGCTGGCGGCCCAGGCGGCCCTCCAGGCGGTGCCGCGCAAGTCGGCCTTTTGGGTGGCCAAGACGCTCAAGTCCGCCCTGGCCAACGCGGAGAACAACCGGGATTTGAAGCCCGAGAGTCTGCGGGTGAAAGAGGCGGTGGCGGGGACGGGGGCGACCCTGAAGCGGTTCATTCCAAAGGCGCGCGGATCGGCCGGGCCGATCCGGAAGCGGACCTGTCACATCAAGATCGTGCTTTCAGACCAGGCATAGCCATGGGACAAAAAACCAATCCAATCGGGTTTCGGATCGTCGTCAACAAGGACTGGCGCTCGCGCTGGTTCTCCGAGAAGAAGGACTTCGGGCCGCTGGTCGTCGAGGACTGGCAGATCCGGGAGATCCTGAAGAAGAAGCTCGAATCGGCCTCGGTCCCGAAGATCCAGATTGAGCGGGCGGCCAACCGGTGCCGGATCACCATCTTCACCGCGCGTCCCGGCGTGGTGATCGGGCGCAAAGGCGCGGAGATCGACCGGCTGAAGGAAGATCTGGGTCGGATGACCGGCAAGGAGATCTATGTGGACATTCAGGAGGTGAAGTCCCCGGAGACGGATGCGCAGCTGGTGGCGGAGAACGTCGCGATGCAGCTGGAGCGGCGGATCTCCTTCCGCCGCGCGATGAAGAAGGCGGTGCAGATGGCCATGGACATGGGGGCGCAGGGGATCAAGATCCGATGCGCGGGCCGGCTGGGCGGCGCGGAGCTGGCCCGGTCCGAGATGTACCATCAGGGGCGGGTGCCGCTGCACACGCTGCGGGCGCAGATCGACTACGGCTTTGCCGAGGCGCGAACGGTCTATGGCAAGATCGGGGTCAAGTGCTGGATCTGCCGGGGAGAGAGCACCCAGGAGAAGAAACCGGCGGCGGCGCCGGGCGCGGGCGGTGTGGTCATGGCCAAGTAGCCGCGGGATGGAGGACCGGATATGCCGTTGATGCCAGAACGAGTCAAGTATCGGAAACAGCAGCGGGGCAACCGATCGGGGATCGCCTCGCGAGGGCAGACCGTCGCCTTTGGCGAGTATGGTCTGCAGGCCCTGGAGCGGTGCTGGATGGACACCAAGCAGATCGAGGCGGCCCGGACGGCGCTGAGCCGGTTCATGCAGCGCCGGGGCAAGCTTTGGATCCGGATCTTCCCCGACAAGTCGTTCACGAAAAAGCCGCTGGAAACCCGCATGGGCAAGGGCAAGGGGCCGGTCGAGTCCTGGGTGGCGGTGATCCGTCCCGCCAACGTGCTGTTCGAGGTGGACGGCGTGACGGAGACGGTGGCGCGGGAGGCGTTGCGCCTGGCGGCGAGCAAGCTGCCGATCCGGACCCGGTTCATCTCGCGGCATCGGGCGATGGTCTAATCGTAGGGGCTCATGAAAATCACGGAACTGAAGGATCTGACATTGACGGAGCTGCTGGCGCGGAGCCGCGATTTGCGGCAGGAGCTGTTCAACCTGCGTTTGCAGCAGGCGAGCAGCCAGCTGGAGAAGCCGGCCAAGCTGCGCACCCTGCGGCGCGACATCGCGCGGGTGGAGACTTTAATCAGCCAGCGGCGGCGCCAGGCCGCAATTGCCTAGCTATGACGACCAGCGCGACGATTCAGCGGGCCCAGCGCAAGCAGCGCGAGGGCGAAGTGATTGCCAGCCGGATGGCCAAGACCATCGTGGTCCGGGTGGAGCGGCGGTATTCGCACCCGAGGTTCCGCAAGGTGGTGACCGCCTACGCGAAGCTCTACGTGCACGACGAGAAAGGGGCGGCCCGCGTGGGCGACCGGGTCCGCATTCAAGAGACGCGGCCTGTGTCCAAGACCAAGCGCTGGCGGCTGGTCGAGGTCATCGGCCGGCGCGCCGAGCCGGCGGCCGCTTAACCAGGGGAGAACGATATGCTGCAAGTACGATCCATCTTGGAAGTGGCCGACAACACCGGGGCGCGCCGCGCGGCGGCCATCGGCGTGCTCGGCCGGAACCAGCGGTATGCCCGGATTGGGGACGTGATCAAGGCGCATATCAAGGAGGCCTCGCCCGACGGGACTGTGAAGAAGGGCGAGGTCGTCAACGCCGTGGTGGTCCGAACCCGGCAGCCCATCCATCGCCGGGACGGATCGATCCTTCGGTTCGACTCGAACGCGATCGTGATCATCGACAAGGAGAACAACCCGGTCGGGACCCGCATCTTCGGGCCGGTGGCGCGGGAGCTCCGGGATTTGAAGTTCATCAAGATCGTCTCTCTGGCTCCGGAGGTGTTATAGGCTTATGCCCAAGTTCCATGTCAAGCGCGGCGACGAGGTGGTGGTGATCAGCGGCACCGAGCGAGGCAAGCGCGGCAAGGTGCTGCATGTCCTCCGCGACAAGCAGCGGGTCATCGTCGAAGGGGTCAAGATGATCAAGAAGCACCTCCGCAAGAGCCAGGAGCATCCGCAGGGGAAGATCGCCACGCGGGAGGGGACGATCCACCTGTCCAACGTCATGCTGGCCAGCCGGCACGAGGCGCGCGCCGCGCGCCGGCCGGCCCCGGCAGCGCCCGCCCAGTCCTGACCGTTCTCAATATGAAAGCGCGACTTTATCGCAAGTATGTCGAATCGGTGCGCCCGGCGCTGATGGAGAAGTGGAAGTATGAAAATCCCCACCAGGTGCCGCGGCTCGAGAAGATCGTGATCAACATGGGAGTCAGCGCCTCGCTGGAGAAGACCGCGATCGACGATGCGGTGCGGGATCTCGGGACCATCACGGGGCGGAAGCCGGTGTTGAACCGCTCGCGAAAAAGCATCGCGAACTTCAAGCTGCGGCGAGGCCAGGTGATCGGCTGCCACGTCACCTTGCGGCGGGACGTGATGTACGAGTTTCTGGATCGATTGGTCTCCGCCGCGCTGCCGCGGATCCGCGATTTTCGCGGGGTGTCGCCGCGCTCGTTCGACGGGCGGGGGAACTACACGCTGGGGGTGGCCGAGCAGACCATCTTCCCCGAAATCGACATGGACAAGATCAAGCGGGTGCAGGGCATGGATATCACGATCGCCACGACCGCCCGGACGAATCAGGAGGCCCACGATCTCCTGAAGCTGCTGGGCATGCCAATCGCCGAAGGACGTTGATTATGGCCAATAAATCCTGGACGGAGCGAGAGAAGAAGAAGCGCACGCTGGTGAAAAAATACGCGGCGCTCAGGGCGGAGCTCAAAGCCAAGCACGACTATGCCGCGCTGGCGAAGCTGCCGCGGAATTCCAGCCCGGTGCGGCTGGTCAACCGGTGCCGAATCAGCGGCCGCCGGCACGCGTATCTGCGCAAGTTCAACATATCGCGGATCATGTTTCGCGAGCTGGCGATGGCGGGGATGCTGCCGGGGGTGACCAAAGCGAGTTGGTGAGCTTATGACCGATCCCATTGCCGATCTATTGACGCGGATCCGCAACGCCAGCAAGGCGCTGTTGCCGGAAGTCGAGTGCCCCCACTCGCGGCTGAAGGAGAGCGTGGCCCGGATCCTGAAGCAGGAGGGCTACATCGCCGATTGCGCGGTGGAGGGGGCCAAGGCGAAAAAGCTCAAGCTCAAGCTCAAATACCAGGGGCGCAAGGGCGTGATCGAGGGGCTTCGCCGGATCAGCACGCCGGGCTTGCGGCGATACGTGGGCGCCCGGGAGATACCCCGGGTCCTCGGGGGGATGGGCGTCGCCATCCTCTCGACCCCGCGAGGGATCATGACCGGGACCGAGGCCGCCCGGAACAACGTGGGTGGGGAAGTGCTCTGTTTTGTCTGGTAGAGGAACGAATCATGTCACGCATTGGCCGATTACCCATTCCGGTTCCGCCGAAGGTCAAGGTCGCCATTGACGGCCGCCAGGTGCAGATCGAAGGCCCGAAGGGCCATCTGAGCTGGGAGCTGCCTCCCGACACCGCCGTCGAGCTCGAAGGCGCCAGCTTGACCGTGACGCGCAAGGGCGAGTCATCCCAGGCGAAGGCGATGCACGGCCTGAGCCGGGCTCTCCTGCGCAACATGGTCGATGGAGTGGCCCAGGGCTTTTCCAAGAAGCTCGAAATCCACGGCGTGGGCTTCAAGGCGGCTGTGGATGGCAAGCAGGTGCAGCTGACCCTGGGCTTCTCGCATCCGATTCGCTATCCCATTCCCGACCAGATCAAGGTGGTGGTGGAGGAGAACACGAAGATCACGATCGAAGGGCCCGACAAGCGTGTGGTGGGGCAGGTGGCTGCGGATCTGCGCAGGTTCTATCCGCCGGAGCCATACAAGGGCAAGGGCATCCGCTATGTGGGCGAGCGGATCGTGCGGAAGGAAGGCAAGACCGTTCAGCAATAACCGGGCCGACCTCGAGCGCGCCCCGCCAGCAACCAGAACCATGAGAATCGAAGACAAACGCCGGCTGTTGAAACTGCGGCGACACCGGATTCGACGCAAGGTCCAGGGGACCGCGCAGCGGCCGCGGATGGCCGTGCGGTTCACGAACCAGAACATCTACGTGCAGTTCATCGACGACGCCGCGGGGGTGACCCTGGCGTCGGCCTCGACCCGGAGAGGCAAAGCGGCTGCCGAGACCCAGCGCTGGACGGCCAACGTCAAGGGAGCCAAGGCGCTGGGCGCGCTGGCGGCCGAGGCGGCCAAGAGCCAAGGGATCAGCGAGGTCGTCTTCGACCGGAGCGGGGCGCCCTACCACGGCAAGGTCCGCGCCCTGGCAGAGGCGGCGCGCGAAGCGGGATTGAAGTTCTAATCTATCCACCAGGAGAAACATTGTGGCGACGGATATCAAAACCAACACGGGCGGGGGGCGTTTCCGAGGCGGCGGACGCGGGCCGCGCCGCGGGCGGGGGGCGTCGGAGGGCGGGGATGCCGGCGCGAACGGCAAGGGGGACATCGAGCTGGCCGAGAAAGTGATCTTCATCAATCGCTCCGCCAAGGTGGTCAAAGGCGGCCGGCGGTTCAGCTTCAGCGCCCTGGTGGTCGCGGGAGACCGCAACGGGCGGGTCGGATTGGGTCTGGGCAAGGCCGGCGAGGTCGCCGACGCGATCCGCAAGGGCGGCGAGATCGCCAAGCACCGCATGTCCCGCGTGGCGCTGCAGGACAAGACCATCCCGCACGAGATCTGCTGCACTTACGGGGGGGCGCGCGTCCTCCTGCGGCCCGCGTCGCCGGGCACCGGCATCATCGCCGGCAAGACCGTCCGGGCCGTGGCCGAATCGGCGGGGATCAAGGATCTTTTGAGCAAGTCGCTGGGATCCAACAACGCGGCAAACGTCGCCAAGGCGACGCTGACGGCGCTGGGCCGCCTGCGGCTGCGGGCGGACATCTTCCGAGCCCGCGGTTTGCCTGTGCCAGGGCCAGGGGCGGGCGCAAGCGCGAGCCCCGAAACCACAACACCCGAGAAAGCCATTTGACATTATGCGCCTTCACGATCTGAAACCGAGGCCGGGAGCGAAGCATCCGACGAAACGGCTGGGACAGGGCGAGTCCAGCGGACACGGCAAGACCAGCGGCCGGGGAGGCAAGGGCCAGACTGCGCGGTCCGGCTCCTCGATCCGAATCGGATTCGAGGGCGGCCAGATGCCGCTGATCCGGCGGATCCCGAAGCGGGGTTTCAACCATGCCCGCTTCAAGACCGTCTATGTGCCGGTCAACGTCGAGGCGCTCAACGGGTTCGAGGACGGGTCCGTGGTCGACGAGGCCCTGCTGCGGGAGCGGGGGCTGGCCAACGGCCGGGCCGACGGGATCAAGATCCTGGGCGGGGGCGAGCTGAGCAAGAGATTGACCGTGAAGGCGCAGGCATTCAGCGCTTCGGCGCGCGCCGCCATCGAGAAAGCAGGCGGCACGTGCGAGCTGGCGGGAAAGGCCGCCTCCGCCGGAGGCTCTCCGTCATGATTCATGAATCCAACGGCGCCAGCGACCGAGGCGGCGCGGCATGCCCGCGGCGATTTGACAACAACGGATAGAATTCCATGCTTGCGAGCATAGCCAACACCTTTGCGAACTGCTTCAAGATCCCGGAGCTCAAATCGCGCATCCTGTTCACCCTGCTGCTGCTGGCCATCTGCCGGCTGGCGGCCATTGTGCCCATTCCGGGCCTGGACGGGGGCGCGCTGCGCGAGTTTTTCGAGCAGCAGGCCAGCAAGTCGGGATCCTCGCTGCTGGGCATGTACAGCCTCTTCACAGGCGGGGCGATGGAGCGGTGCGCGATCGCGGCCCTGGGGATCATGCCATATATCAGCGCGACGATCATCCTCCAGCTGCTGACGGCCGTGGTGCCGTCGCTCAGCAAGATGGCGCGGGAGGAGGGCGGGCGGCCGAAGATCATCCAGTACGGCCGGTATCTGACGGTCATCCTCTGCCTGGGGCAGGGGCTGGTGATGGCCATCGGCTGGGAGAATCCCGAGAAACTGTTTGGTGGTAGCTTCGAGCGCAAGCTGGTGCTGATCGAGCCCATCTGGTGGTATCGCCTGCAGACCACCTTGATCCTGACCACGGGGACCATGCTGCTGATGTGGCTGGGCGAGCAGATTACGGAGCGGGGGATCGGAAACGGGGTCTCGCTGGTGATCACCATCGGCATTCTGGCGCGGCTGCCCGCGGCCTTTCAGGCCCTGCGCGACATGTTCCTCCAGGAGAGCAAGTTCAACGTCTTTCACGGCATCACCCTGATCATCCTCCTGGTCGTGGTGGTCGCCGGGGTGATCGCGGTGACGCAGGCCCAGCGCAAGATCCCGGTCCAGTACGCCGCGCGGACCGTCGGCCGTAGATCCTACCCCGGCATGAGCTCCTACATGCCCCTCCGGGTGAATTACTCGGGCGTCATGCCCATCATTTTCGCCCAGGCGATCCTCATGTTCCCGGACAAGATCCTGACCGTGCTCGGCCAGAAATACGATCTGCCCCTTTTTCTCGGCATCGCGCAGCGGTTTCGCGAGGGGGATCCGTTCTATCTGATCCTCTACGGGGCCATGATCCTGTTCTTCTCCTATTTCTGGGTGGCGACGCAGTTCAACGAGCTGCAGATCTCGGACGATTTGAAGAAGCATGGCGGTTACATCCCGGGGGTGCGCCCGGGGCAGGCGACCAGCGCATTCCTGCACCACGCCATGAGCCGGATCACGCTGGCCGGCGCCATCTTCCTGACCGTGATTGCGGTCATCCCGATCCTGATGAATTCCTCGATGCAGGTTCCGTATTACGTGGCATCGTTCTTCGGCGGCACGAGCATCCTGATTCTGGTGGGCGTGCTGCTGGACACGATGCGACAGGTCGAGACGTTCCTGCTCATGCGGCACTACGACGGGTTTTTGAAGAAAGGCCGGCTCCGGGGCCGGTTCTGATCGCGGATGGAGCGCATGCATCGGAGTTGTGGAGCAGATCGAAGTGTGGTAGGATTCCTTTTACCGGCAAGCGGTCCGGGATCGGTGGCGGGGCTGGTCAAGAGGCCATGATCATTCTCAAAAACGGTCGTGAGATCGATGCCATGCGCGCCGCAGGCGCGGTGGCGTCCGCGGTCTTGCATGACGTGGCGGCCGCCGTCGTTCCGGGGATCACCACCCGCGCGCTGGACGAGTTCGCGGCGGCGCGGATCAAGAACTACGGGGCGCGGAGCGCGTTTTTGAATTACCAGGGCTATCCGTGCCACATGTGCATATCCGTGAACGAAGAGGTGGTGCACGGGATCGCCGGAGACCGCCGGCTGGAGTATGGAGATATCGCGAGCCTGGATGTCGGCGTGGTCTATCACGACTTCATCGGCGATACGGCCTGCACGGTCCCGGTGGGCGGGTGCGATCTGCGGGCCCAGCGCCTGATGGACGTGACCGAGCAGGCGCTGCACGAGGGCATCGCCCAGGCCGTGGCCGGGAACCGGGTGGCGGATATCTCGCGCGCCGTCCAGACCTTTGTCGAAAAGAACGGGTTCAGCGTCGTGCGCGAGTTCGTCGGGCACGGGGTTGGGCGGTCGATGCACGAGGCGCCTCAGGTGCCCAACTATGTCGATGGCAAGCCATCGCCCCGGCTGCGGGCGGGCATGACCATCGCCATCGAGCCGATGGTCAACGCGGGCGGGCCGGCTGTGAAGGTTTTGAGCGATCGATGGACCGTGGTGACTCAGGACGGGCAGGTGTCCGCCCATTTCGAGCACACGGTGCTGGTCACCGACGGGGAGCCGGAGATATTGACATGCAGCGCGAAGATGCTTTCCGGGCATCCGCAACGGTGATCGAGGCGATGCCGCGAGGCCGGTTCCGGGTGGAACTAGCCAACGGGCACCGGCTCGTCGCGCGCGGGGCGCGGGCGGCCGCGCAGGCCGGCTGGATGCCGGGCAGCCAGGTCGTGGTCCGGCTGTCGCCCAGCGACCTGTCGCGGGGACGAATAGAGACGGCAGCAGAGGAACGGGAACTATGAAAGTGCGAGCGTCAGTTCGAAGATTGTGCGAGCATTGCAAAGTGATCAAGCGCAAGGGTGTGATCCGGGTGATCTGCACCAACGCGCGGCACAAGCAGCGTCAAGGATGAAGCTGGAGAAACGATTATGCCTCGAATTCTAGGCGTGGATATTCCCGGGGAGAAACGCATCGACGTTTCCCTTCGGTACGTGTATGGGATTGGGCCGTCCAATGCCAAGGTCATTCTGCAGCGGGCCAACATCGACCCGTCCGTTCGGGCCAAGGACCTGAGCGAGCAGCAGCTCTCGCAGATTGTGCACTCGATCCAGGAGGGGAAATATGTGATCGAGGGCGACCTGCGCCGCGAGATCGGCATGAACCTCAAGCGGCTGCAGTCGATCAAGTGCTACCGCGGAATCCGCCACATGCGCGGGCTGCCCGTGCGCGGCCAGCGAACATCGACCAATGCGCGGACGCGCAAGGGGCCGCGCAAGACAGTCGGCGTCCAGCGCAATCCCAACGCCAAGACCGGCATCCATTAATCAACATTATGTCTGAGGAATCCAAATCCAAGAAGCCCGCGGAAGCGGCCAAGGCGGAACCGAAGGCCGAATCCAAGGCCGCGGGCGCTCCTGCGGAAGGGGCGAAGGCATCTGCCGAAGGGCGTCCTCCGAAGCCCGCCAAGAAGGCGGCTCCGCCTGAAGGCGGGGAAGGCGGCGCGGCGGGTGGAGGCAAGGCGGCGGGCGGCAAGGCCGCTGCTGCGGCGGCCCCGGCAGCCCCGGCGGCCCCGGCGGGTCCGCTGACGGCAGCGGAGCTGCTCGCCGACGAGAACGCCACCAAGAAGATCGTCAAGGCGAAGGGGGCCAAGAACATCCCGGTGGGCATCGCCAACGTGCTGGCCACCTTCAACAACACGACCGTCACGATCACCGATATGCAGGGACACGTGCTGGCGTGGTCGAGCGCGGGCCGGGTGGGGTTCAAGGGATCGCGCAAAAGCACGGCTTTTGCCGCGCAGCAGGTGGCGCAGGATGCCGCGCGCCAGGCGATGTCGCACGGCATGCGGGAGGTGGAGGTGCGCGTCAAAGGGCCCGGATCGGGACGCGAGGCTGCCATTCGCGCCTTGCAGGCGATCGGCCTCGAGCTCTCCGCCATCAAGGATGTAACGCCGGTGCCGCACAACGGGTGCCGTCCGCGCAAGAAACGGCGCGTGTAATCAGTGGACAGAATGGATTAGAAAGTTATGGCTCGCTATACAGGACCTCGCACCCGGATCAGCCGGCGATTTGGGCTCGCGCTATTTGGACCTTCAAAGTACCTGGACCGGAGGAATTATGGGCCGGGGGTGCATGGGCCGAAGTCCCGGCGCAAGTCCAGCGACTACGCTCTGGGCCTGATCGAGAAGCAGAAGCTCCGCTATTATTACGGCCTGATGGAGCGCCAGTTTCGAAACGTGTTCGAGCGCGCGCTCCGCAAGCGCGGGGTGACCGGGGAGACGATGCTGCAGATCCTCGAGACCCGCCTGGACAGCATGGTCTACCACTGCGGTTTCGCCGTAACCCGGGCCGGCGCCCGGCAGATGGTCGCCCATGGCCATATCCGCGTCAACGGGCGCAAAGTCTCGATCCCATCCTACTCGCTGAAGGTCAATGATGTGGTCGAGGTTCGCAACTCGGCGGTGTCGCGGCAGCTGGCAACGCGGAACCTCGAGCTGTCCACCAGCCGGCCCACGCCGGATTGGGTCGCGATCCAGAAGGATGCCTTTCGAGGGACTCTGGTCCGGGTGCCGTCCAGAGACGAAATCCAGCCGGTCGCCAACGAGCAGGCCGTGGTCGAGTTTTATTCCCGCTAATCCCCCCGGCGCCCCCGCCGGGGCGTCCGGTAGCAATTATATGGATGCCAGGCGGGCGGGAATCCAGTCCAGGCATCAGGTTAAAATTGCTGAACCAGAAGGTCACATATGCCAATTCGATTGGGCCGTTTTGAAATGCCGAAGCGCTTGATCCGCGAGGATGCCACGGCATCGCCGACTTATGCCAAGTACATCGCGGAGCCGTTCGAGACGGGCTACGGGCACACGATCGGCAACTCGCTGCGCCGGGTGCTCTTGTCCTCGCTCGAAGGCGCCGCCATCACCTCTGTCCGGATCGAGGGGGCGATGCACGAGTTCGCCACGATCGATGGCGTCGTGGAGGACGCCACCGAGATCGTGCTCAATCTCAAGAAGGTGCTCTTCCGCATCCACAACACGCGCGATCCCCAACGGCTGATGCTGTCGGCCCACAAGGAAGGCGCCGTTCTGGCCGAAGACATTCAGCTGAACCAGAACGCCGAGCTGGTCAATCCCAAGCAGCTCATCTGCACGCTCGACCGCAAGCGCAAGCTCGAGATGGAGCTCGAGGTGAAGGTCGGGCGCGGGTTTTGCCCCGGCGACGAGAACAAGAAACCGGATCAGCCGATCGGCGTGATCCCGATCGACTCGCTGTTTTCGCCGGTGATCCGGGTGCGCTACGCCGTGGAGGCGGCGCGGGTGGGGCAGCGGACGGACTATGACCGGCTCATTCTCGAGGTTTGGACCGACAAGCGGATCACTCCCGACGAGGCGCTCGTGCAGGCTTCGGCCATTCTGCAGCATCACCTGGACGTCTTTGTCGGCTACGACAAGAACCTGGTCGAGTTCGAGGAGGTCAAGGAGAAGCAGGACGACGAGAAGGTCAAGATGAAGAAGCTTCTCAACATGAGCGTGAACGAGATCGAGCTCAGCGTCCGGGCCGCCAACTGTCTGAACAATGCCAACATCACGACCGTGGGGCAGCTGGCCATGAAGAGCGAGGCGGAGATGTTGAAATACAGGAATTTCGGCAAGAAATCGCTGAACGAGATCAAGGACAAATTGACGACGCTGGGGCTGTCCTTGGGCATGAAGTTCGAACCGGAACTGCTGGATCTGCCCAAGGAAGAGTCCAAAACGCTTCGCTAAACCGACTTTGACATGCGCCATTTAAAACACACAGCCAAGCTGGGGCGGACAACGTCCCATCGCAACGCCATGCTGGCGAATCTGGTGTGCAGTCTGATCAAGCACCGCCGCATCAGGACCACCCTCGCCAAGGCCAAGGCAGTCCGCCCCGTCGCCGAGAAGCTGGTGACTTTGGGCAAGCGGGGCACGCTCCATGATCGCCGGCTGGCGGCCGCCCGGCTGCGGCAGCAGCCCCGCTCGTTTTTCGGCCGATCCAAGGAGCGCACGGCCTGGCGCAAGCAGCACGACGTGGTCCGCATTCTGTTCGAAGAGATCGCCCCGGCCTTCAAAGAGCGGGGCGGGGGCTACACGCGCATCGTGAAGCTCGCCGCGCGACGGGGCGACGCCTCCTCGATGGCCATCCTCGAATGGGTCGATTCCACCGTGCGCACGGCTGCCTCCGGGAAGCCAGCCCCGGGTAAATCCGCAGCCGCCGAGGCGCCCAGCGCCACGCCGTCAACCGAGCAGACCAAGCCGGGCCCGGCCGCCTCCTGATCTGCGCGGCGCTGGCGATTTCAGCCCGGAGGCAGCGGGGAGGGATGGGCCAGCGGATTGCCCGAGGCCGGACGCCTGTTCCGGGAGTCCGTCTCCAGCAGCTTCTGATGGAGCGATTCGTCCCAATCCTCGGTGAGGAAGCGGTAGATCCAGTTCTGGTGGAGGCGGAGGTTCCGATAAGCCTCGGGCAGGTCGAGCACCATGGTGATCCGGCGATTGGGGCAGTTGAGCTCGCCCACGTCGTGGGTCGCAACCGGCTGGAATCCCATCACCCGCGTATGGAATTGGTAGGGGCTGTGGGTCTCGCCCTCGAAGATGTCGGTGATGTAATGCGTGTAGCCCCGGCCGACAGTCTCCTTGCTGGCGGCGCGCATGAGACCGGCGACGACCAGAATGAACTTCCGGTACGGCGGCAGCACGGCGAACCGGCCAATCTCCGCAATGCGGTGGTTCCGAATGAACGCCTCGACATCGAGGCCGTTGACCAGCTGTTTGAAGCCGTATTCACGATAGAGCTCCAGGGGCGGATCATAGAGCACACGCAGCACGCCCACCGGCTTTCGGGAATCATAGACGGCGAACCACGAAACGGCGGGGCTGGCAAGGTCCTCCAGCGGAAACAGCTTCGCCTCGTCGTTGACCCAGTGCTTTTCCGCGAGGTAGGTGTCGCGCAGGACCTGCATGGCATCAGCCCGCTCGGCCTCGGTCCGGACCGGAATGACCCGAACGCGGTCTTTAAGAGTCGTCATGTTGGTGGGGCGATGAAGGGGACCAGGATTTTCCGGACAGGCGGGCCAGCTCGCCCATGATGCGCGCATGCCAGTCCCGGACCTCGGTCATCGGAGGCCGGGGGTCGGCTGCGCGAGGCGATATCGGCGGGCCAATGCGCACGGTCATCCGGGTCCAATCCGGTATGGGACGATCCGGCGGATGGTCAGGGAACCGGATACCCGCCGGAACCACGGGGATGCCGGTGGTCACTGAAAGCCGGGCAGTGCCCAGATGCCCCCGCAGCAGGCGCTGCGGGTCGCGGTTGACCGTGCCCTCGGGGAACACGCCCACAGAAGCGCCTTGAGCCAGCTTGATCTGCGCCCGCTTGAAGGCCGGCACGGGATCATGAAACCGCGCTTTCAGAACATTGAGGAACTGCGGCCGGGCTGGCTTTTGCACCAGCGTGATCACCTCCGCATGCCGCAGCACGAACGCCAGCCCCGGGATCAGCTGAAAGTTCCAGTCGGATAGAAAATGGATCTTCCGGCCCTGGCGGACATAGATCATGTATACCGGGACCAGGACGGCCTCGAGACGCTGGTTGTGGTTGAGCGCCAGGATGAAAGGATCGCGTCCCGGAGCGATGTGCTCGGCGCCTTCGACATCCGCCAGGAAGCCGCGGAACAGGCGCAGAATGGCCCGCAGCGCCCATCGAGCGGGCCAATCGCGACCAAGGCCTGGGAGAGGGCGGGAGCGAATCTCGCGGCAGGAAAGACCCGGGGCCCACCGGCGCCGTCCACCTGGATCGGCCGGGGCCTGATTCCACTCGCACACTGGGTCCTGCGCCATCATGCTTCCAAGCCAAACCAAGCTCTTCCACAACCTTCGGAGGCGCCCGGAGGCTGCCCCCGCCGGTCGATCGATCACTCAAGGACCGGCCGGAAGCCGGTTCTGCGTTCGGTCTGGCTATTCGCCGTGCCTTTCATATTCGATTGCCGGAACCGGAACAAGCCTTTTATGGTGCGAATCGCACTCGAGGCTGCCGAACTCCGCCCGGCGCATGCCGATTTTCGACAACAACGACTTGCGGGCTCCTTTCCGGCGGGCGGCTGCGGTTCAAGAGGGCAGGTGCGCAGCCTTGAATCCGCCGGCGCCCTGGCTTCTCTGGCCGCTGCTGCCATAGCCCGCTTTCTTCTCAGCGAGCAAGATGCGGCCGGATGATTTGGGCCCAGGCAGCGTAGCCGTCGCGGTTGAGGTGCAGGCCGTCCGCGAGGAGCCAGTCGCGCCGGGGCTTGCCGTCGGGGCCGAGCGATGGATTGAAGGTGTCGATGTAGAGGAGGCGCGGATCGCGGGCGCATCGGGCCTGGACGAGGTCGTTGGCCTGGCGGATCTTGTCGATCCATGCCCAGCGCGACACGCTGGGCTTGACAGGCAGGAAGGCGATCCGGGTGCGCGGAAGCCGCGCGTGGACGCGCCCCACAAACGCCTCGAAATCGGCCAGCACGCGCGCGGGATCCCGGTGTTGAGCCAGGTCATTGTCGCCCGCGTAAAAGACGATCTGGCGCGGCTCGAACGGGAACACGATCCGATCCACGAAATAGGTGTTGTCGGCAATAATGGATCCGCCGAATCCGCGCGCGACGACCGGATAGCCGGCAAAGTCCTGCTCGATGGTTTTCCAGAGGCGGATGGTGGAGCTGCCGACGAACAGGATGCCGCCTTTGGGGCAGCCGCGGGCGTGATCCTCGTTCTCGTATTGCCGGATGACGGGCTCCCACTGGTTCCGCTGGGCGAGGGCGCGGGCGGTGTCGGGATGATAGCTCATGAAGGCGACCTCCCGGCTGTCCGGCGACCAGGAGGGGACGTTGATGGTGCCTTGCCCGCCGTGGAGCCGGGCAAGGACGGCGGGCTCGCCGCCTGCAGCGGGCATTAGGCGGATGCGGACCGGCTGGTTGGCAGGGTGGCCCTTGACGCCGGGCTCATAGGAAAGGAATGCGAGCCGCCGGCCGTCGGGCGAAGGGTGGGGGAACCAATCGTTATCGTGGCTCGAGGTCAGCGCTCGTGGACTGGCGCCATCGGCGTTCATCCGCCAGATCCGCATGGGGCCGTCGCGCTCCGAGTTGAAATAGATCGTGCGTCCTTCGGGCGAGTATTCGGGTCCATCGTCGAGGCCGGGGGCGTCGGTGAGCCGTCGCTCGATGCCGCCGTCGATCGCGATGGTGTAGACGTCGAACTCGCCGTTTCGCTCGGCGCAATAGGCGATGGATTTCCCGTCAGGGGACCAGCCGTGCCAGTACGAGGGCCCCTGGAATGTGATGAGGCGGGGCAGGCCGCCGGCGATCGGCAGCGTGTAGATGAGCGATTGGCCGGTCTGGGATTGGTCGCTGATGGCCAGGAGCTTTCCGTCGGGAGAGATCCCATGGTCGTTGTTGCAGCGGGTGGCGAAGCCGGTGTCGATGATCTCGGGCTGGAGGGCGTCCCGATCGAGCCGGTAGATCCGGCCGCCGCTGTTCCAGACGAAGAACCGGCCGTCGGGCGACCAGTTGGGCGCCTCCATATGGTTGGTGGCATGGTAAATGACGCGCCGATCCATGGATGCGATGGGGACAACTTCGAGCACGCTGCGGAGCCGTGCGGGATCGGCGGCATGGTAAGGATGCGGCGAGAGCTGGACGCGGCGGAACGTGACAGGCTCGAGCCGGGCGGCGTCGTGCGAGCAGACCACCAGGCCCGCCAGAAGCGAATCGGGCATCGCGAGCTGGATCGCGCAACCGGAGGGTCTCCAGGCGCCGTTGGTTCCCACGATCGAGAGAGAGAAGAACGAGCCCCAGCGCTCGAGCCGCAGTTGGCGCGCCCCGCGGTCGCCGGCCTGGATCTCCCGGGTGGGACCGCCGGCCGTCTCCCGAAACTGCAGGGAGATCAAGCCGTTCCCGTGGACCACGGCGTCCACGTAAGGCGATCCCGGCTCGAGGTTCTGACGGAGCATGAGGCCGGCTTTCCGATGCGGGTTGCCGCCGGGTTCGTCGAACGCAACGTCCGCGGCCAGGACGAGATCGCCGGCGATCTCTTTCCAAGCGAAGTAGCCGGCATCGGCGGCAAACCAGAGGTTGGATCCGCCGCCGGTCACGTGGTAGGTCCAGCGGTGGGGATCGAACTGCGCTTCGCCGGCGGGTTCGGCGGCGCCGAGATTTCCGTGGTTTTGAAAGATGCCCAGCGGCTCGGCGCAGGCAGGCGCGATCGAGGTTAGCCACATGCCGAGGATGATGGCGGTAGTCCAAAGGGTGGTAGTTTGCATGGAATATGGAGGCGCTGATTACAGAGAGCCCTTGGATTGTTTACGGTTTGGAGGAGCGCTGGTCGTCCAGGGGGATCTGGGCGTCGATCCGGTTGCTTTCGAGAACGACTGGGCCTGCGGACTCCTCGATGCGGATGCCGACCGTCTGGGTGCGGGAACCGGGCGGGCGGGTGTCGCGGATGATGTTGTTGCGGAAGAGGAGGTCGCGGGGTTCGCCCCGGATTCGGATGCCGGCGGTGTTGGTCTTGGCGCCATTGTTCTCGATGAGATTCTGCTCGAGCCGGTTGCGGTGGGGGGCCATGCCGAGAGATTCGCTCCGGAAATAGACGCCCTCCTGCTCGTTGCCGCGCACCTGGTTTTCCCGGAGCAGATTGTCGCTGTCCTTGTGGCCGATGGAGATGCCGAAGCGGCCGTTGTTTTCGAGGATGTTGTTTTCGAAGCGGCCATGGCGCACGCGCCAGCAGAGGAACAGGCCATCCTGCGCATTGCGCCGGGCGATGCAGCGGAGCACGACCGGCCGCTGCGATCCGCTGCCCGGATGGATACCGAGGGCGGCGTTGTCCTCGCTGACGCAGTCCTGGACGAGGACATCGTTCGATTGCTGGAAGCTGATGCCGTCCCCGTGATAGTTCCGGACCGTGCATCGCTCGATGACGGCGCCGAATCCGCGGTAGAGGTAGATGCCCGCTCCTCGGCAGCCGTTGAGGCTGACGTTTTCGGGCCGGTTGCCGTCGACGATGACATCCGCGATGCGGGCGTCGTCGATCTGGGAGCCGCTGACGACGGGGAAGACGGTTGCGGCCTGCGCATGGCGGGTCACGAGGCAATCGGCGTTGAGCGGCGCATCGATCGAAAACGTGTTTCCCGAGCGTCCGGTGATGCGGGCGATCGTGGTGTGAAAACCGCCGGCGCTGTCGTCCCAGATCGCCACGCCGTCGCCGACCTGGAATCCGTCCGGATGGACGACGGTGAACTGTTCCTCGCCGAAATCGCCGTCCAGAGCGAGGGGAGAGACGGCGGCCTTGGCCTTGCGGAGGACGGTTTGGCCGGGGGTGCCGCGGACGGCCACACCGGAGCGCAGGTGCAATGAATCGCGCATGAGGAACTCGCCGGGGCCGATCCGGACGGCGCCGCCGCCCAGGCCGGCGACGTAATCCACGGCGGCCTGGAGCGCCCGGTGATCGGCACCCACGATGTCGGCGTTGTTGAAGCCAACCGTGATCGCTGGGCGTTCGGCCATCTTCGAGTGCATGGCGCGCGGGAGCTGCCGCTCGTCGGGCCGGGGCGAGAAATCCCCCGGTTCGGCGGCCGCCAACGGCAAAACAAGGAGCAAGAGCAAGGGAGCGCTCCGAACAAGGCGGGAAGGCAAGACCGGAAGATCGGCTGCGATTGGAGCGGCGGTTCTCATCGCGCGGATTGTGCCCGGGGGGCCGGGCGCGATCAAGTCTCTGGTTCACCGCGGAGAAGAACCTCCCGCAGAGACGCAGAGGCGCAGAGAAGAACTTTCACCACGGAGCACTGAGAACACGGAGAAGAGAAAGGAATTTTTCCCGCGGAGCGGAGGGCGAAGAAATTTCCACCACGAAGATCGGGAAGATCACGAAGGAATTCAGTGGGAATCCAGGAGGTGGACGTTGGCGATGCAGGCGGTCCGATCTGCCTGGGCCTCCCGGCAGGCAGGGCTCATGCGGCGCCTCCCGTGACTGGCCGGCACACGAGTCGGCGCGGTCACGCTGTCGCCCACCAACGCAGCCTCCTTCTTCCGGCTCATCCAATGACTTGCGGACGATAACAATATGGTGAAATGTCCAAGGAAGGGCTCGAGCGAGATCGGGCCCTTTCTCTGCCGGCACGGGCGCAGACGTAGAGACAAATGAGAACAACCATCGAGATCCAGAGGCCGCTCGGCGGAGCGGTGCGCCGCCGGGCGCGGCCCAGAGGGTTTACGCTCATTGAGTTGCTGGTCGTGATTGCCATCATCGCCATCCTGGCTGGGATGCTCCTGCCCGCCTTGAGCAAAGCCAAGGAAAAGGCCAAGCGGATCCGGTGCCTGAGCAACGTCAAACAGGTGGTTCTGGCGTGCATGGTCTACGCCGGAGACAACCGCGACCGGTTGCCGGACGCGACCGGGCTCAGCAGCTATTGGTGTTGGGACATGCCCTGGGCGGCCGCCGATCAAATGGTCCGGAGCGGCACGTCGCGCAACGTCATGTACTGCCCGGGATTCCCCGAGCAGAACAACGACGTGCTCTGGGACACCTACGCCCGGCCGCTCTACCGCGTCATTGGCTATGCCCTCCCGTTCAAGGGCGAAGGAGGCATGAACACATCGAGCGGCGCCAATTGGTGCGCGACCAACATCGTCGACTCCCTTGTGCCCAAAGCCATCACCTTCGGGCCCATCACCTATCCGCCCCCCTCGCCGTCCGAACGCCCCCTCATCCCTGATGCCACCATCTCCCAGCCCCGGCAGGCCGATCCGACCAAGCGCTCCACCTATTCCTACACGGGAATCGACGGCGGCTACCGGGCTGGCACCAAGTTCCACCGCACGTCGCACCTCAACGGCCAGTTCCCCGCAGGCGGAAATGTCGGCATGCTCGATGGCCATGTGATCTGGCGCAAGTTCGATCAAATGCAGCCCCGGACGGACCCCTCGGGCGCGAACGGGATCCCGGTCTACTGGTGGTGAAGGCTCGGCCGCTATTCAGAAGGAGCTCGGTTGAGGCGGGGCCCACCATGCATCGAGGCGGGCGGCGAGCCTCTGGACGCGGGCGGTCTCGCGGGCGGCGAGATCGGTTTTCTCCCACGGATCGCGGAGGAGGTGGTAGAGCTCGGGCTGAGCGTTCGGGCGGTTGCGGCGATCGGGGACGATGAGCTTCCAGGGGCCATCGATCACCCAGCGGTGGTGCAGGCTGCGGGTCGGATGATCGACGTCGGCGATGTTATGGGCGTATTGCTCGCCGAAGAGGCGGCGGCGTTGGGCGACAGCCTGAGGATCGGCGAGATTGATGCCGGGGAGCCCCGCGGGGGCAGGGACCGCGAGAAGGGCGGCGACCGTGGGCCAGAGATCGAGGTTGCAGGCCAGATGCTCTTGGTCTATCCGCGCTGCCACGCGGCCGGGCCAGGAGATCATGATCGGCGTGCGCACGCCGCCTTCGTAGGGGGTGAGCTTCGATCGCGGCGCGGCCCGGTTGGCCTGGCTGGGATCCTGGATCCAGCCGTTATCGGCCGTGTAGACAACAACGGTATTGGTGCGGAGGTCGCGGCGATCAAGCTCGGCCAGCAGCTCGCCGCAAGTCCGATCGAACCACTCGATGCATGCCCAGTAACGCGCCACAGGCTCGCTGGGCGCCAGGGGAAGGTAATGATCGAGCAGGCCGGCTGGAGGCGTGTGAGGCGCATGCGGCAGCATCGGCGCATACCAGACGAAGAACGGGCGATCGCCGGCCTGATCGAGGAACCGGACGATCGGTTCGAGGCCCTCGCGCCCGATCGCCAGGCCGGCATCCCCATGCCGGCTGCCCTTCGATTCACCCTGGGTCATGGCGTGAGTGAAGCCGGCCGTCTTGACGGGATCGCCTTCCCACCACTTGCCGGTCTCGAGCGCGACGTAGCCGCGGCTGGCCAGGTCGCGGACGATGTTGGGGTGCCGGCGGAAATGGCCGATGATCGCGTCGTAATAACGCGCGTATTTCGGATTGCTGCGGGATGCCATGGCGTTGACGCCCGGGTCCGGAAGATCGGGATCGTTGCCGGTGACGCCATGCTGATGCGGGTAGAGACCGGTGACGATGCTCGAGAGCGAGGGGCGGCAGAGAGGGACCGGCGAGTAGCCGCGCTGGAACACGAGCGATTGGCCGGCCAGCCGGTCCAGGTGCGGCGTGCGGACGTGGGGATGGCCCATGAACCCGTAGTCGCTCCATCCATGGTCATCGGAGACGATGACGAGGACATTCGGGCGGGCCGGATCGGCGGCGCCTGCGTGGAGAGCCCACAGCGCCGCCGCACATGCCGTCCGGAGCAGCCATCCGGACACCAGCGCAACGACGCCACGATCGCCGCATGAGGGCACGCGGTCTGCATCGACAGCGTTGGCCGCCGTGTAGGCCCGGTCCCCTGACCGGGCGTTTGGAGCCATGCCTCCAACCTCGCCGCGTGAGGGCACGCGGCCTGCATCGACAGCGTTGGCCGCCGTGTAGGCCCGGTCCCCTGACCGGGCGTTTTGATCTATGATCGTGTTCATAACATCACCTCGTTTCGAGAGCGAAGAGCGTGATGCTGCACGGGCCGACGGGCAAGGAGTCGGCGATGCCGGAGACGGCTTGCTCCTCGATGACCACGCGGGGGGGCTGATCGGGGTCGTTGAACGCCATGGGATCGGCGCCGGCGATCTGCCAGCGCCTGCCGCGGCCGGTGAGCCGCGCGCCCTGGATGGCCAGCGGGATGCGGGCGCTAGCGAGCGAGGGGTTGACCACGCTGATCGTGAGGGTCTTGCGGTCGGGGCTCCAGGCAGCCTGCGCGTCGACCCCGCCTTCGACCTGGGTGGCGGCTGGGAGCTGCCCGAAATGCTGGCGATAGAGCTTCAGCACCAGGCCGGTGGTTTCAAAGGCCGCATTGCGGCGGCTGGTCTTGATGCAGCCGATGACATTCACCGTCTGCGCGTAGAAGGCGGAGGCGACGATATCGCTTTGGCGGGCGAACTCGTGGATGCCGGCGGCGATGCCGAGGGCGTCCTTGAGGAAGTAGCGAGTGCCGAGCTCGCCGAAGACGTGGGGGCCGTACCAGTAGTTCCATTCGGTCATGGCGATGCGGATGTCGCGGCCTTTGAGCTCGGGGATATCGCGCCGGGCCTGGCGATGCCAATCGGCCTTGCGCCGGATCTGGTCGGGGATCTGGCGGACGTGGGCGGCGAGGGAAGGCCGTTCCTGGCAGTAGAAATGCTCGGCAATGAAGTCCATGTGCGTGGAGCAGCTCTTGAGCAGCCCGGCGCTCCAGTCGCCGATGTTGCCGGAGGCGATGCAGAGGATGTTGGGATCCACCTCGCGCATCTTGTCGACCACCCAATTTTGCTTGATGACGTAATGGGGGAGCTGCATGTAGCCGAGCTGCCACGAGCCGAACATCTCGTTGCCGACGCCCCAGTACTTGACTCGGAACGGCTCGACGGCGCCATGGCTGGCACGCTTCTGGCCCCAGTAAGTGTCGGCCGAGCCGTTGCAGTATTCGAGCTGGGCGGCCGCCGAATAGGCGTCGCCGAACCCGGTGTTGACGGTGATCCATGGCTCGGTCCCGAGATGGCGGCAGAATCGGATGAACTCGTGGATGCCGAAGTCGTTGTGCTCGACGCCGGTCCAGGCTGGGTTCGTGCGGGGGGGGCGGCGGTCGCGGTCGCCGACGCCATCGCGCCAGTCATAGCCGCTGACGAAGTTGCCGCCGGGCCAGCGATAGATGGGCGCCTGGAGCTCGCGGAGCAGGGCGAGCGTGTCGGCGCGCATGCCGTCGACATGGTTGGCGGGCATGATCGACACGGCGCCGATCCGGACGACGCCTTCCTTCACGGCGATTTCGAGCGATGCCCGGTCGGTGGTGGCGCCCGCCTGGAACTCGAACGGCAGGCGGCCGTAATCGGGGCCGAGACCGGCCAGCCGGAGGGTCTGGCGGTCGGAGCCTGTCTCGCCCCACCGAAGCGTCAGCTCGACGGCGGCTTGGCCGGCTCCGTCGGATTTGAGCCAGATGTAGCCGGCATAGGACTGGTCGCGGGTGACGCCGAGGCCGCCCTGGCGGAGGCCGGCGCCGGATCGGACCTGGGGCGAGTGCTGCCCGACGAAGGGCTGGTTGGTGCGCATGGCGACCGATTCGGCGGGCCCGACGATCTGCCAGGGAGACGCGCCGACGACCGGGAACGCGCTGTTCTGGAGGGATCGATAGGGGGCGAACCGGGCGGTGATGGGGAAGTAGAACTTGCGGTCTTCGAGCATCTCCGCCCAGATGCCGCCATAGATGCAGCGGCCGAGATGCTCGATGAACTGGCTGTAGATGTTGGGCGAGAGCGGCTGGCCGACCTGGGCGGCATCGATCGTGATCCGGGGCGCGGCCTGCGGGCGCTGGCTGAGCTGGACCAGCTCGATGTCGTCAAACCAGGCGCGCCCCGAGGCAAGGCCCCAGCCGCCCAGGAGGCAGTTGACCTGGATGCTGTCCTGGTCCTCGATGTCGAACTCGATATCGACGCGCGTCCAGTCGGCGGTGCCAGTGATGGCGCGCGTGGTGGCGGGCGACAGGCCGTGGATGTTGAGCAGTGCGCCGCGGCCATCGGCGGCTTTGACCTGATCCGTCCTGATCCAGCCGGCGAGCCGGTAGCGACCGAACGGTTCGACTGGGACGGTTGCGCTCCAGGAGATATCGGCGCCCGACGTCGAGGAGAGCAGGATGCTGCGCGCGCCGGTCCGGCCTTCAGCGGCATGTTGTCCCGTGCCCTGGCCGCCCCAGCGTTCGACGCGCCAGCCCTGCGGGCGGTTGTTGTCGGCATCTTCGAAAGACGGGTTCGGGGCGCGGTTGCGGCCGAGGTCGGCCGCGGCGGCGGATGAGCTGCTCGGCGATGCGGCGGGGGGCTCCGAACGCAGGATGCGCGCCCCGAACAGGCCGCCCGCCCATTGATTGGGTTTGGCCTGGAGACGGACGGTGACGGATTGGCGGCCGCGGGTCAGGTCGAGGGGGATGGGGTAGGCGGCGTCGAAGAACTGGCCGGGGCGCTGGCGATCGAGCGTTTGTGTGGCGACGGTCTTGCCATCGACGAGAAGATCGAACGTGCGGTTGCCGGCGTCCTCGCCCCAATACGTGCAGAGCAGTTCATTGGGCCGGGCCGGGTCCACCTTCATGACGAACGAGAACCATCCGCCGTCGGTGGCGTGCCGCCAGGTCCGGTCCATGAACTGGCCGGTGCTGGTCTTCTCGCCTTGGAGCCGGTGATCCCGCTCGGGCTGCATCTCGCCCACGCGCAGGACATCGACTGTGCGGGCGGCCAGTTGGAGCTCGCGCTCCTGTTCGGCGCGGATCTCGGCTTCGCGCCGGGTCCAGTCGGCGGCGGTGAAGCGATCGAGGTAAACCGTGTAGCGGCGGTCGTGGAGGCGATGGAACGGCACCAGATCGATATCCTGCGGCCGGCCCGCATTCTGGGTTCGGAAGGTCTGGGCCTCGAGCGAGACGGGCCCAACCCATTGGCTGACAGGGCGGCCTTCGGTCAGGAGCACGGGAACATAGCCGGGTTGGGAGGCGGCGGGGTCGCTGATGGGGCCGAGCGGGGCGGCGAGCAGAGTGGGGCCGTAGAACAGCGCGATCCGGTTCGGATTGTCCGGCATCGGCTCGCTCCGAAGCGACATCGGGAAGGTCACGCGGATGCGGTCCCCGGAGCTCCAGGTCCGGCGGATTTCGGCGTAGCTCGAGGGTTTGCTGGCGGCAGGCTGGGCGGCGCCGTTGACCTCGATGCGCAGGCCGGATGCCGCCCAGTGAGGATGGCGGAGGCGAAGGGCGAACTCCTGCGGCGCATTGGCGGTGATCGTGAAGGTTGCGGTGTCGCTGTCGGGCCAGGCGGTCTCCTGGCGAAGAGTGATCCCTCGGGCTTTCCAGCGCAGTTCGGAGGCGATGTAGAGATTGACCCAAAGGGCGGAGGCATCGTGGAAATAGATGCACTCGCCGTACTTGACATGGTTTTCCATGCCGGTGCCCATGCAGCAGGTGAATGCGTCGCGGTGCGGCTGGTATTCCTTGAAATGGCCAGGCTTGAGCGAAAGGTTATAGATCACCCGTCCATCGGGGTGCTGGGTGGACCGGATATGGTTCAGCAGGGCCCGTTCGTAAAAGTCGGCAACGCAAGCGTCCGGATCCCATCCGAACACGTGCCGGGTGAGCTTGAGCATGTTGTAGACGTTGCAGGTCTCGGTGGTGGCGGGGCTGAGGCGGTCGTTGAGGCGGTCGGGCTGGCCGAAGGATTCATGGTCGCAATGGCCGCCGGTGACATAGGAGTGATGATGGACGACGCGGTCCCAGAAGAACTGGGCGGCGGTGCGGTCCTGGGCGTCGCCGGTCAGCTCGTAGCGGGTGGCCAGGCCGATGAGCTTGGGGATCTGAGTGTTGGCGTGTTTGCCGGGCAGGATGTCCTCCCCCTGGGCCAGGGGATCGAGGATCGCCTTATGGTGGAACCGGCGGGAGAGCTTGAGGTAGCGCTCGTCGGCGGTGTCGGCGTAGAGGTCGGCGAAAGTCTCGTTGAGGCCGCCGTGCTCGGCGACGAGGACCTTTTGCATCTGCTCCTCAGTCAGGTTGGCGAGCGTCCGATCGAACCAGTCGGCGAGCTTCCGGGCGATATCCAGCGCGGTCGAGTTGCCGGCGAGGCGATAGGCGTCGCGCAGGCCCGCAAAGAGCTTGTGCATTGTGTAGTTCGGAACCCAGCAGCCGTTCAGGTCGAACCCGGCGGACCGGATGTTGCCGGCGGCGACCTCGCTGTAGACGCGCCGGCCATTCGGGATGGCGGCCACGTAGCCGTCCTTCTGCGCCTTCTGGCACGCGTCCAGCTCGGCGACCATGTAATGGACGCGCTCGAGGAACCGCCGATCTCCGGTCGATGCCCAGGCGATGGCGCAGGCGCTGAGGTAGTGGCCGGCGGAATGGCCGGACACACCCTGGCGCTCCCAGCCAGGGTAATGCTCAGCCTTGGGCTCGAGGCCTGCCTCCTGGCGGAACCGCGCCAGGAACCGGTCCGGCTCCAGACTCAAGAGATACCGGACGGCGATCGTCTCGCCTTGCTGGAACGGGCCATCGAGGAGTCGGACATCGTGCAGGTTGAACGGGGCGGCCCGCGGCGGCGCCACGGGCTGAATGCGGGGTGGAACGCGGCTGGCCGCGATCGAGTCCGGAAGGGCGGTGGGGGCGGCTTGGAGGAAAACAGCCGCGCAGCATGCGAGCCGCACGATGGCATAGAATCTGGATCCGATTTTCATGGCGCGAGTCTGGCAGGTTGATGGCCGGCCGGCCAGCCTGAAGGCGAAGGCAGGATCTGCGCCCGAAAATAGTGCGTGAGCCCGGAGTGGCGCTGGTCTACAGTGCGCCATGATTTCGCGGGCACGATCGGAGGCGCTGTTTGCCGAGGCGCTCGAGCGCATCCCGGGCGGAGTGAACTCGCCCGTGCGCGCCTTTCGGGCTGTGGGCGGCCAGCCGTTCTTTGTGGATCGCGCTCGAGGGGCGCGGGTGTGGGACGTCGACGGCCGGGAGTACATCGATTATGTCTGCACATGGGGGCCGGCGATCCTCGGGCATGCGCATCCGGGCATCATCCGGGCGATCCAGCAGGCGGCCGAGCACGGGACCAGCTTTGGCATCCCGAATCCGCTCGAGGTCAAGCTCGCGCGGCTGATCTGCGAGGCGATGCCGAGCATCGAGAAGGTCCGCCTCTGCAACTCGGGAACCGAAGCCACAATGTCCGCCATCCGCCTGGCGCGCGGGTTCACGAGAAGGGACAAGATCATCAAGTTCGAGGGCTGCTACCATGGCCATGTGGATTCGCTGCTGGTGAAGGCGGGGTCGGGCGCGCTGACGCTGGGGCATCCGGACAGCGCGGGGGTGCCGGCGTCGTTTGTGGAGCACACCTTGGTGCTGCCGTTCAACGATCTCGAGGCAGCGCAGGCTGCCCTGGCGGCCCATCCGGGCGAGGTCGCCGGCATCATCCTCGAGCCGGTCCCCGGCAACTCGGGGCTCTATCTTCCCCAGCCGGGGTATCTCGAGGGATTGCAGAAGATAGCATCCGCCGATGGCGCGCTGCTCATATTCGACGAGGTGATGACGGGATTTCGTCTGGCGTGGGGCGGTGCGCAATCGATTTTCGGGATCGAGCCTGACCTGACATGCTTGGGCAAGGTGATCGGGGGCGGGCTGCCGGTGGGGGCCTTCGGGGGGCGCCGCGAGATCATGGATTGCCTGGCGCCGCTGGGGCCGGTGTACCAGGCGGGCACCCTGAGCGGCAACCCGCTGGCCATGGCCGCCGGGATCGCGGCGCTCGAGGAGCTTCGGGCGGCCGACGCCTACAGGCAGCTCGAGACGCGAGGCCAGCAGCTCGAAGAAGGCATGCGCGCGGCCGCCCGGCGGGCGAGCGTGCCGGTGAGATTCCAGCGGATGGGCTCCATGTTCTGCGCCTATTTCACCGACCAGCCTGTCGATCGGCTGTCGGACGCGCTGAAGAGCGACCGGGCGCGGTTCGCGAAATATTTTCACGGAATGCTCGAGGAAGGCATCTATGTGGCGCCGTCCCAGTTCGAGGCCGGCTTTCTGTCGGCTGCCCACACGGAAGCGGACATCGACGCCACCATTCGCGCGGCAGCGAAGGCGCTGGCAGGGCTGTAGGATGGGGATGGAGCATAGTCGTAATCAACCCGGAAGACAGATCGGCACACTGCGAGACAAATCATGCGCATACTGGCACTGGATCATGGGACGGTAAGGATTGGGGTGGCGGTCAGCGACGAGCTCAAGATGATTGCGCAGCCGCTGGAGTTCATCCCCGCGGAGCCGTTCGACCGCTTCCTCGAGCGGCTGCGGGAGATCCTTCGAGCCAAGGAAGTCGAGCTCATCCTGGTGGGGATGCCGCGCAACATGGATGGCAGCTACGGGCCGGCTGCGCTCAAGGTCCGGGAGTTTGTCGAGGTCCTCCGCCAGGCCGTGGCGGTCCCGATCCGGACATGGGACGAGCGCCTGACATCGGTCCAGGCCAACCGGTTCCTGGCGGCTGCGGGCGCCCGGAGGGACAAGCGCAAGGCCAAGGTCGACCAGACCGCCGCCGCGTTGCTGCTCCAGAGCTACCTCGATAACCTCACCCCCGGCTAGCCCGCCCGGCATGGAGTCGATCAAGATCAAGCTCACGATCGCTTACGACGGCACCCATTATGCCGGGTGGCAGACCCAAGCGACGGGAACTGGCGTCCAGCAAAAGGTCGAGGAGGCGTTGCGGGCGCTGTTTCCCGGGGCGGGACCGGTCCACAGCTCGAGCCGGACCGACACCGGGGTGCACGCGCTGGGCATGGTGGCGCATGTCGAGATCCCGCGGGCCCAGTGGCGCATGAAGCCCGCCAGGCTCGTCCTGGCCATGAACGCTCATCTGCCGGAGGACATCCGGGTCGTGTCGGCCTCCCGCGCCGCGGCGGCTTTTCACGCCCGGTTCGACGCCGCGGGCAAGCAGTATCGGTATTCTCTCTGGAACCACCCGGCCCTGAACCCCTTGATCCGGCACATGGCCTGGCATGTGCCGCAGCCGCTGGATTTCGGCGCGATGCGCCAAGCCGCGCGCCGCCTCGTCGGCAGGCGCGATTTCCGCGCGTTTGCCGTCAACCGCAATTATCCGACTCCGTGCACGGTCAGGACCTTGCGCCGATGCGACATCCTTCGCCAGGGGCCGCGGGTGACCTTTGTGATCGAGGGGGACGGCTTTTTGTACCGGATGTGCCGGAGCATCGTCGGAACGCTGGTGCAGGTGGGGAAGGGGAAGATCCCGCCCGAGCGGATCGATGAGATCCTCGAGAGCCGGGACCGGCGGGTGGCCGGCATGACCGCCCCTGCCCACGGGCTGACTCTGTGGAGAGTGTTCTACCCGCGGCAAGGCCGCCAGCCCGCGCGCCTCGCCCCAGGAGGACCAGAGGTCCAGCGCGCTGCATAGGGTCTGTGCAAATTTGCACAGACCCATAGTGACCTTGATTGGTTTCGATGACCTGCAGCGGCCACCCAGCCACCCGATCGCCGAATGCAAGCTTGACTTCGGCGGGCGGCTGCTTTGAGTTGGCGCCATGAACCGCATCCATTGGGGATCCGCCGTGTTGGCCCGCATCTGCATCCTGGCTTGCGTCGCTGGCATGGTATCGGCAGGGCTGGCATCGAGCCTCGCGGGGGAAGCAGCGGAGGTGCCGGCGGACATCATCCTGCACAACGGCAGGATTGTCACCGTGGACCGCCAGTTCTCGATCGCCTCGGCGATCGCCATCCGGGGGGAGCGGATCGCGAAGGTGGGCAGCGACGCGGGTGTCCTTGCCACTCGCGGCCCGCGAACCGCGGTGGTGGATCTCGAGGGCCGGATGGTTTTGCCGGGCCTGATCGATTCGCATGTCCATCCGCGCGGGGCGTTGACCGAGTTCGATCACCCGATCCCGACCATGGAATCCATTGCCGATGTGCTGGCTTATGTGCGGGCCCGGGCGCAAGCGCTCGAGCCGGGCCAGTGGATCCTGATCCGGCAGGTGTTCATCACGCGTTTGCGCGAGCAGCGATACCCGACGCGGGCCGAGCTCGACGCTGCGGCGCCGCGGCATCCGGTGGTCTTCTCGACCGGTCCGGATGCATCGCTGAGCACGCTGGCGCTCGAGCTGAGCGCGATCGACCGGGATTTCAAAGTGACCGATGGAGGGCCGGGGCATATCGAGAAGGATCCGCAGACGGGCGAGCCCACCGGGATCCTCCGGAGCTGCACGCGGTATGTGAAGATGAAGCCGGCCGGCCGCCAGCCCACCGAAGCCGACCAATACGAGCGGACCCTCGATCTGTTCCGCGACTACAGCGCCAACGGATTGACCACGGTTGCCGACCGCGACGCATCGCCGGACGCGATCCGGCGCTACCAGCGGATGCACGATCAGCGGGCGTTGCCGGTCCGGGTGGCCATCTCGCACTCGATCGCCACCCTCGGGCCCCTGGACGACATCCAGGAGAAGATCCGTGCCGTCGCGCGGCATCCGCTCTTCCAGGGCGATCCGATGCTCCGGATCATCGGGATCAAGGTGTATTTGGATGGCGGCATGCTGACCGGCAGCGCCTACATGCGCGAGCCATGGGGCGTGAGCAAGATCTACTCGATCACCGATCCGGAGTATCGCGGCGTGCTGTTCATACCCAGGGACCGGCTGATCCCCATGGTGCGGGCGGCGGTCGAGTGCAACCTGCAGTTTACGGCGCACACCGTGGGGGACGGCGCGGTTCACGCGCTGCTGGACGCCTATGCCGAGGTCGACAAGGAGATCCCCATCCGCGCCACTCAGCCCTGCATATCGCACTCGAACTTCATGAGCCGCGAGGCGGTCGAGCAGAGCGCGTTGCTGGGGGTTTGCCTGGACATACAGCCCGCCTGGCTCTATCTGGACGCGCACACACTCGTGCGGCATTTCGGCGAGGAACGGCTCCGGTATTTCCAGCCGCTGGCGAGCATCTTCGCCGCCGGTGGCATCGCAGGGGGCGGGTCCGATCACATGCAAAAGATCGGCGCGATGCGGGCGATCAACCTGTATCATCCGTTCCTGGGCATGTGGGTGGCGATCACCCGCCAATCCAAATGGCACAACGCCCCGCTGCATCTCGAGGAGGCGCTCACGCGCGAGCAGGCGATCCGGTTCTACACCGCCAACAACGCGCGGATCGTCCGGCTCGAAAACGAGGTGGGAACGCTCGAGGCCGGCAAGCGGGCCGATCTCATCGTGGTGGACCGCGATCTCCTGACCTGTGCAGTGGACGATCTCAGGGACGCCCGCGTCCTGCGCACCTATCTCGACGGCCGGCTCGTCTACGAGGGGATCCAACCCGATTGACCTCCTCCCCCCAACCCTCCATTGGCCATGGAGGAGAGGGAGAAGACAAACTGCGGACGATCGCCCAACTGCGACTGGACGCACCAAGCGCCGAAGAATAATGTCCCCCCGACCCGGGGGTGTGGGCTTATGAACTTGACGACTATGAAGAGCATGAACCAACGGGCGGCGGCGTTGTTGTTCGGGTGGCTGAGCGCGGCGATGGCCCTGGGGGCGGCCGGCGGGGTGGAGGCGTATCGGGGACGTCTCGAGATCCCGACCTACCCGTGGTGGCCGGCGGTCCAGCATCCCTATTTCCGAGGCACGGATAAGGTCAATATCTACCCCTATCCGATGCTCGATCAATTGAGCCGGACCCGGGAGCGGCGCGTGTATGAAACGGTGGTGCTCGAGAACGAGTATCTGCGGGTGACGTTTCTTCCGGAGCTGGGCGGCAAGGTGCATGAAGTGGTCGACAAAACAACCGGCCAGCCGATGTTCTATGTCAACCACGTCATCAAGCCGGGCCTGATCGGCCAGTGCGGCGCGTGGGCATCGGGCGGGATCGAGTGGAACACGGGTCCTCAGGGCCACACCGTGAGCGCGATGCAGCCGGTGGATGTCCAGATCCTCCCGCCGGCGGCCGATGGCTCCCGAACGGTTGCCATCGGCGAGGTCGAACGGATTTACCGGACCCGCTGGACCGTTCAGGTCACCCTGCGGCCCGGCCGGTCGTACCTCGATGAGCGAATCCGGATTCACAATCCCACGGAAAGCGTCCGGCCCTACTATTTCTGGAACTGCACCGCCGTCCCCAACACCCCGGGTTTCCGTTTCATCTATCCGATGACGCTGGGGTGCGATCACGGCGCGACGAAGTTCTTTTCGTGGCCGATCGACCATGGCAAGGACTTGTCGCGCGGCACGAATTACCAGGACGCATCGTCGATCTTCGCATGGCATTGCGACCAGGATTTCTTCGGCTCGTATGACGATCGGGCGGACCGCGGCGTGGTGGCCTGCGCCAACCACCGCCAGCTCCCCGGGAAAAAGGCCTGGACGTGGGGGCAGGGCGGTTTTGGCCGGATGCACCAGATGGACCTCACCGACGAGGACGGCCCCTACAACGAGGTCCAAACCGGTCCGCTGCTGACCCAGGCCGATGTCGGCCGGCTCGAGCCAGGCGAATCGGTGGCGTGGCAGGAATGGTGGTACCCGGTCCACGGGCTCGGCGGCTTCCATTTTGCCAACCGCGACGTGGCGGCGCAGGCAAGCCTGGCTGGCGGCAAGCTGGAGCTTCGGCTCATGGGCACCGGCAGCTGGGATCCTGTCCAGGTCCGCGTGCGCCGATCGAGCGAGATGGTCGCGCAGGCGGCCTGCCGACTGACGCCGCGCGAGCCGGCGGTGATCGGATGGGCGCTGGCAGATGGCGGGGAAGAGCCGGTCGAAGTCGAGCTGGCGGCCGGGCCGCTCACGCTGGCTCGATTCCGCGTCCCTCTCGATTTGCCGGCGCGCCAGCCGCCCGGAGAGATGCCGCGGCCCGAGACTGCCAGCGAGCTTGTCCGCGCTGGATGGCAGGATTTTCTGTTTGGACGCTACTCTGAGGCTGAAGCGCAGTTTCGCAAAGCCATCGAGCGCGATGCCAAATCCGTTTCCGCGCAGACGGGCCTGGCCCAGCTCAGCCTCGAGCGCGATCCCGCCCAAGCCGTCCTCGAGGCCCAAAAGGCCCTGGCGATCGATGCCGATCATGGGCTGGCGCGATTTCTGTTGGCAGCGGCCGAAGCGCGGCTTGGACATGATCGGGCCGCCCTGGACGCGGCCTGGCGCGCATCCCTCGATCCGGCGGTGGCGATTCCGGCGCGCGCATTGGCAGCGCGGATGCAGGGCCGCCGATGCGACTGGCCGGCGGTTGTCCAAGCCCTTTCCGATCCCGGTCCGTGGAGGAGCGATCCGGAGTGCCGGAACCTGCTGGCCTTGGCGCATCTCCAGATGGGCGATCCAGGGAGGGCGGTTCGGCTGGCAGGGGCCAACCTCGAAGTCGACCCGCTGGACGCATTTGCGCGATCGGTGCGATGGCTGGCGGATGGCGAGGGAGGAGAGATGACCTTGGGCGAGCTCATTCAGGGCAAGGCCCAGCCGGTCTTGGATCTGGCTGCCGGTTTCATGCGGCTGAATCAGCCTGCTCTCGCCAGCCGTGTGGTCGGCGAGTTCTACCTGCGTCCCCTCGATGGGCAGCCCCGGGATCCGATCGTTCTCTACTGGGCGGCGAATCTTGCCCATCTGCAGGGGGATCGCGCAGCCGTGTCCAGGTGGCTGGTCCAGGCCCGCGCGCAGCCTCCCGAAGGAGTGTTCCCGCACCGGTTCGAGACGATCCCAGTTCTCCAGTGGGCCTTGAAGGAGAATCCCAAGGATGGGCGGGCGGCGCTTTATCTTGGGCATCTCTGCTTTCACCTGGGGCGGCTGGGGGATGGCCGCTCGCACTGGCGGCTCGCCGCGCAGCTCGACGGCGCCTCTGCGATCGCCTGGCGCGCCCTGGGCATGGCGAGCTTGAACGTCGATGGCGACATGGATGCGGCGGCTCGCGAGCTCGAGCAGGCCCGCCAGATCGCCCCCGCCGATCCCATCGCCGCTCGCGACCTGGCCCGAGTCTGGTTTGCGCGCGCGGACAAGGCGCAGACCGAGGGCGAAAAGCGGAAGGCGTGGGCCCAGGTGCGCGCGGTTCTGGAAGCGGCGTATGCGGCCGGCCAGAGCCGGTCCGATTTCGTCGTTCTGCTCGCACGCGCGCAGAATCGCTTGGGCCGGTTTGATGAAACCGCCCGGATGCTGGATGCAGTGCGGGTGACGGTGTGGGAAGGGGCGCGCGAGGTCCACGATCTGTTCGAGGACGCGCATCTGGCGCTGGGGCGGGCGCATCTGGAGGCCGGCCGTCCGGCCGAGGCGCTGGCCGAATTCGATCGCGCGCTCGAATACCCCGAGAACCTCGCCACCGGCCGGCTCGAGAATGCCCGGGAAGCGCACATCCACTATCTTCGAGGCAATGCGTTGCAGGCCCTCGGGCGCCCTGCCGAGGCGCGCGCCGCCTGGCAGCGGGCCGCCGGCGAGCCCGCGGCATCGAATCCGGAAATCGAGGACGCCCGACAGAAGGCGCGGCAAGCCCTCGATGGACTTCTCCCTTGATCCATGAACCTTCCCCTGGCCCTCTCCCCGCTCATGCCCCGCGGGGCGAGGGAATGAAAAGCGGATGGACAAGCCGCAGGTTCTGTCCTGCGGCTCGTGGATCTTGACCCGTTACCTCCGCTGAATATTCGGGTGGAGCAGGAACGATCCGCCCACGCCCAGCAGCCAGGCGGCCACCCCTCCCAGGAGAAAAGCGGGCGTGAAGGAGCGCGTGCCATCGGCAATCCAGCCGGCGACGTAGGGCCCCAGCACCTGGCCGATTCCAAACACGACCGTCATCAGGCCCAGGGCGGCCGGCGCAAGGCGGCCGCCAAAGATGTCTCCCGCCAATGCGGCCATCAAGGCCGGGATGCTCCACGCCGTCAGCGCAAACAGCCCCGCTGACAAAGCGATGGCGGCCGTTTTCAGGCTCAGCCCGAACACGAGAAACCCCAATCCCTGCAAGGAAAACACGGCGATCAGGGCGGTCCGGCGGCCCCAGCGATCCGATACGCCGCCCCAGATGAACCCGCTGACCGTGGACACCAGGCCGACCATCAGCCAGAGCCAGCCGGCTTGCTCCGCTGTCAACCCGCCGTCGTGGACGAGATGGCGGATGAAGAACGTCGAGTAGATGATGTAGGAGAATCCGAACGCAAAATAGATGGCCGACAGGTGCCAGAGGGCGCCGGATCGGTAGACCAGAGACCAGTTGAGCGCCGAGGCGCGCGGTCCGCCCTGGCTGCGCTCGAGATCGCTCTCCCCCCACGGGGTGAGCCCCTGGTCTGCGGGCCGATTGCGCAAGCCCAGGCCGGCGGCCGCTGCGATCGCCAGCGCGAGCGATCCGAGGACATACCAGCAAACCCGCCAGCCCTGCTCCCCTTGCCAGCCCAGGATCGCGGGCACCAGCGGGCCCGTCAGCATCAGGCCAATGCTCGATCCAGCCACCCCAATCCCCGTTGCCATCCCCCGGCGCCGGGCGCCGAACCAAGCCGACACCAGCCCCATCGCAGGCACGTTCGCGCCCGCGCCGCCCACTCCGGCCAGGAACCGTCCCCATCGGGCGCCCGCCAGGGTCGGCGCCCAGCCCGTAAGAATCATGGCCAAGCCCGTCACCAGCAGGGCCGCCGCAATGACGAACCGCGGTCCGAACCGCGCCGCCAGCACGCCCGCGGGGACCACGGTGAGCAGGTATCCCAGGAGATTCCAGGATTGGAGCTCGCCGGTCTGTGTGTTGGTGAGGCCAAGCCCGGCCTGCATCGAGGGCAGGATGCTCGTGTAGCCGAACCGCGCCAGGCCCAGCGACCCGAACACGGACAGCACGATCAGCCCCAGCACCACCCATGCATAGTGCACTCCCGATGCCCGCGACGGCGGGCCCTCAGATGTCGGTGCCGGCATGGCCGCTATCCTGAGCGATGCGGCCGCGAATGCAAGCGGCGATGCATGGCCACGGGAGCCGCCGCACTCCGAATGTTACGGACCGCGGACGCCCTCGTCCGCACCAGCCAGTCTCCAAGCCTCCAGCCTTTCGGGTGGCAGGGACGAGCCGCTGGCTCGTCCGCTGGCCAGCCGACGGCGCTGCAGCGCAGAAGGCCCGCGCTCCGATAGAAAGAAGTCTATCATTTGACATGTATGCGTGATCACCACATTTTCTGGTCATGCAGACAACGCTTCGGATTAGCGATGCGATCTACCGGGCGAGGGTTTCTCTCTGATCTGCCCGGATGACGACTGCGCCAGTCCCCTTTCGCTCTCCGCTGACGCAGCATGCGAATCACGGTGGAACCCGGCGCGGCGCGCTCTTTCGATGGCCGCTTTCTGCTACCCAGCGAGCGGACGATTTGCGATGATCCGCTCCACACGAAAGCGATCGCCATGCAAAATCCGATCCGATCTCTGGCATTATTCCTATGCTTGTTCACCGCTGCATCCGGTCCCGCCGCCGAGCCGTCGGCCCGGCGCCCGAACGTGGTGGTGATCCTGGCCGACGACCAGGGCTGGGGCGACTTGAGCGTTCACGGCAACACGAACCTCCGGACCCCGAACATCGATTCGCTGGCGCGGGATGGGGCGATGTTCGACCGGTTCTATGTCTGCTCGGTCTGCGCGCCTACACGGGCCGAATTCCTCACGGGCCGGTATCATCCGCGCGGGGGCGTGCGGGGCGTCTCGACCGGTCTTGAACGGTTGGACATTGACGAGCGGACCGCAGGCGACACGTTTCAAGCGGCTGGCTATGTCACCGGCGCGTTCGGCAAATGGCACAACGGCAGCCAGCATCCCTATCACCCCAACGCGCGCGGATTCGCCGAGTATTACGGGTTCACCTCGGGACATTGGGGCGAGTATTTCGATCCGCCGCTCGAGCACAACGGCCAGCCGGTTCGCGGACGCGGTTTCATCATCGATGATCTCACCGATCATGCGATCGCTTTCATCGAGAAGAACCGGGAGCGCCCCTTTTTCTGCTATATACCCTACAACTCGCCGCACTCGCCCTTTTGCGTCCCGGAGCGGTTTTATGGCCGGTTCCGGGACCGGCCGATCGAGATGCGGGCCGCTGCCGGCCAAAAGGAGGATCTCGATGTGACCCGCTGCGTCCTGGCCATGTGCGAGAACATCGACTGGAACGTCGGCCGGGTGCTGCGCCGGCTCGACGAGCTCGGGTTGGATCAGGATACCATCGTGATTTATTTCTCGGACAATGGGCCCAACAGCGTCCGGTGGAACGGCGGGATGAAAGGCCGGAAAGGATCGACGGACGAAGGAGGCGTGCGCGTGCCGTTTCTGATCCGGTGGCCGGGCCGCATCGCCGCCGGCTCGCAGGTCCAGTCGATCGCCGGGGCGATCGATCTGCTGCCGACGCTGGCCAGCCTGGCGGGCATTCCCGTGGCCAGCACGCTGCCCCTCGATGGCCGGGACTTGAGCCCGTTGCTGCGCGGAGAGAAGGTCTCGTGGCCGGACCGGATGATCTTCTCGCATCAGAACGGCCGCGTCAGCGTGCGGACGCAGCAGTATCGTCTGGACGATCGCGGAGCGCTGTTCGACATGATCGCCGATCCGGGGCAGGGGCGGGACCTCGCTCGCGAGCGGCCGGAGGCAGCGGAGCGGCTGGAAAAGGCGGTGGCGGCCTGGCGCAAGGATGCCCTGCCGGCCGAGCCGCGCGACGATCGTCCTTATCCGGTGGGGTACGGCGGGTTCCCGCGCACACTGTTGCCCGCCCGGGATGGCGTGCCTGCCGGCGGCGTCCGCCGGAGCGCCAGCGCGCCCAACTGCTCGTATTTTGTTCACTGGACAAGCGCCGAAGATCGCCTGACCTGGGACGTCGAGGTCCACACCGCCGGGAGATACCAAGTGACGATCGATTATGCGTGTCCGGCCGCCGATATCGGTTCGACGATCGAGTTGAGCTTCAACGGCGGCCGCCTCGAGGGGAAGGTGAGCGCCGCCTGGGATCCGCCTTTGATCGACAACCAGGACCGCGTGCCGCGGAGAGGCGAATCCTACATGAAAGAGTTTCGCCCGCTTCGGCTCGGCGCGATCCGTCTCGAAAAAGGCCGGGGCTTACTCACCCTGCGGGCGCTCGAGATCCCGGGCAGCCAGGTCATGGAGGTCCGAAACGTCATCCTCGCCATGGAGTCGGCAGGCGGTGGATGAGCGGATGGAAGGGCGCGATCCGGCGTGCAGCGCGCTCGATCGGCAAGCCCCGCGACGCCGCCCTTGGCCCTCGAGATCGCCGGCGGGTCGCCGCTGCGCTCGGCGCGGCTATTGAATCTCCAACCAGCCCTCGATAAGGTCGGTGCGTGAATGGTGAGACCGTCAACCACCGCCACAACGTCAGCTACCTCGCGCCGGATCTGCCGCCGGTCACGACGCGGCAGATCGGGAAGCACTGTCTGGCCTCCGCGCTGATTTACGGCGTGCTGCTGGTGTTCATCACGTTCAATCCCTACTTCCGCGACCTGCTGAGCGTTCCGTTCCGCGGTGTTCCGGCGCGGCAGCTGTATCTCTACGGCTACCTGCTCTACCTGGCGGTGACGCCGGTCATTCTGCTGGTGAGCCGGCCGCGGTCGCTGTGGTTGTCCAAGAACGTGTTGATTGCCGGCTACGCGAGGCGGTTGCTGACCTCGTTGCTTTCGGGTTCGGGCAGCGCACCGGCCGGTTCGCGCTGGCCCGCGTACGCCGAAAAGCACGCGATGATGTTCTTGCTGATCAAGGTCTTCTACGGGCCGCTGATGATCCATTCGGCGTTGATCGAGTACAACGCGTTGCCCAGCCTGATTCATCAGCTCCGCGCCAGCGGCTCATGGCTTGGCATCTGCGACAGAGGCTATCTTCTGCTGGTGTCGGGCGTGTTCTTTCTCGACTCGCTGCTGTTCATCGTCGGCTACCACACCGAGTCCGGCTTTTTAAAGAACCGGCTGCGTTATGCCGAGACGAACGTGTGGCACATCCTGGTGTGCATCGCCTGCTACCCGCCCTTCAACATGGTGACATGCGCGCTGCTGGGGCCGTCGAACCACCATGTAGCGATCCAGTTTGCGGGGCAGTTCCCCGGCGACCTCACGAATCCGATCACCTGGATTTTGCGGGGGGCGGCGGTGTTATTTCTGCTGCTCCTGCTGTCCGCTTCGGCGGCGCTGTTCACCAAAGCCAGCAACCTGACCAACCGCGGCATCGTGCAGTCCGGCCCTTACCGGTACATTCGCCATCCGGGGTATCTGGCGAAGAACATGTTCTGGCTGATGACCCTCATTCCCGTGCTCGTCCCCAACACAAGCCACCCGAACTACACCTGGATGAACCACCTGATCTTTTGCGGGGTGACCTTGTGGGGCTTGCTGGGCTGGGGGGCCATCTATTATCTCCGCTCGCTGACCGAGGAGACCTTTCTCTCGAAAGACCCCGATTACGTCGCATATTGCCAGAAGGTCCGATACCGGTTCATCCCGGGGGTGTTATGAAGACGGATCTCTCTACGCGTTTTGGGTGGCTTCGGATGCCTCGGGCGCAAGCCGCGGCTACGTGGCTGCGGGCGGCCCCGGACTGGCGGCCTCGACCGACACGGTCGGCCAACAGCCGGGCTATGGATCGGCCCGCGCGCGGGCGCGAGGAGACAGCGGCGGGGGTCAGATGTATTCGACGGTGGCGGGAGGTTTGGGGGTCAGATCGTAAAGGCAGCGGTTGACGCCGGGAATCTCGGTGATCCGCCGCGTGACGCGGTGGAGGGTTTCCCAGGGCAGCTCGCGGACCGTGGCCTGGCGGGCATCCTGGCTGTCGATGCAGCGGACCACGATGATCTGGCCGAACTCGCGCCGGCCATTGCGGATCCCGGTGGCGCAATCGTTGAGGAGGACGGCCAGATACTGGAAGGCGCCGGTGCCGGCGAGCTCCTCCTCGACGATGGCGGTCGCTGCCCGGACCGTGGCCAGCCGGGCCTCGGTGACCTCGCCGACAATCCGGGTGGCCAGGGCCGGGCCCGGGAACGGGATCCGGCGGGCGATCTCGTCCGGCAATCCAAGCAGCCGCGCCACCTCCCGCACGCCGTCCTTGCGAAGCGTCTGCAGCGGTTCAATCACCCGATAGCCGTATGCATCCTCGGTGTCGATGCCGAGCTGGGAAAGAATGTTGTGCTGGCGCTTGATGCCGGCGACCGTCTCCTCGATGTCCGTCAAAATCGTGCCATGAAAGAGGAACTTGGCCCCGGATTTTCGGACCGCGGCGCCGAAGACATCCCGGTAAAAAGTGTCGGTGATAGCCTGGCGCTTCTGCTCGGGATCCGTCAGGCCCCGCAGCGCGCCGAGGAATGCCTGGCGGGCGTCCCACAGGTCGATCGGGATCCCGAGCTCGGCGAAAATTTTAACGATCCGTTGGGGCTCCCCTTCGCGCATCAGGGCGTTGTCCACGAAGACGGTCTTCAATTGGGCGCCGAGGGCCCGGTGGGCCAGAACCGTGACCACCGAACTGTCCACCCCGCCGCTGAGGGCGTTGATGGCGATGGCCGAGCCCACTTCCTTGCGGATGGCCGCGATTTGATCCTCGATGAACTGGTGATAATTCATAGTGGTTGGCGCTGATTTTTCGCCAGCCTAACAATCGTCCGATCCGATGGCAAGCGGGCAGCGCGAAAAGGATTGCCGGTCGTCGCGGCTTGTGGATCATGGAGGCCATGAACGCCGTCCGATGCCTCCAATCGATTCGCGGATCCTGGCCAACCATTCTCCTCTTCCTGGGGCTTGCACAGGCGCCGGCGGCCGAGAAGCTCGACCGGGGCGTGGTGGCGGCGCCTCGGCCGGAGGGCGGAGTGTATGTCGGCTGGCGCCTTCTGGCCAGCGATCCGCCGGATGTCGCGTTCGATGTGTATCGATCGGACTCTCCCGGCATGCCCGGACGCAAGCTCAACGCCGAGCCCATCCGATCCTCATGCAACTTCGTGGACACCGCCGCGGATGGAGCGACGTCCTTGTACGCCGTGCAAGCCGCGGCCGCGGATCAAACGCCCGAGCGGACGGCGGCGGTTCCCGTGCGAGGCAAAGCCGAGGGCTATGTGCCCATTCGCCTCGAGGGGCGCTACCGGGCGCAGAAGGTCGGCCTGGCCGACTGGAACGGCGACGGCCGTCTGGACTACCTGGTGAAGCAGCCGGACTTCAACACCGATCCTTACCAGCGTCCGGGCTATTGGAAACGGAGCGAGGACACCTACAAGCTCGAGGCCTATCTGCATGACGGCACGTTTTTGTGGCGTTATGACATGGGCTGGGCCATCGAGGAAGGCATCTGGTACTCGCCCATTGTGGTGTATGACCTGGACGGGGACGGGCGAGCGGAGGTGTTCTGCAAGGCGGGCGAAGGCGATCCTCGCGAGCCCGCCGGCCATGTCCGGACCGGGCCTGAATACCTGGTCATGCTCGATGGGCTCACCGGCCAGGTGCGCCGCAAAATCGACTGGCCCAGCCGAGACGGATTTGACGATTACAACTATTTCTCGAGGAATCTCCTCGGCATCGCCTATCTCGATGGCGCCCGTCCGCACCTCATCGTCGAGCGCGGCACCTACAAGATCATCAAGGTCCGAGCCTACGATCCTTCCCTCGAGCTGAAATGGGAGTGGGAGGCTTCCGGCCCGTATGACAGTTTCCGCGGCCAGGGCATGCACGGCATGCACGCCGCCGATGTGGACGAGGACGGCCGGGACGAAGTCGTCCTCGGGTCGGCGGTGCTCGATGACGACGGGAAACCCCTGTGGAACACGCGGTTGGGCCACCCGGACGCCTGTTATGTGGCCGATGTCGATCCGCGACGGCCCGGGCTCGAGATTTTTTATGGGATCGAGCCGGGCGGGCCGAGCAACAAGGTATGCCTTGTCGAAGCCAAGACCGGCCGGATCCTGTGGGGATGCCGCGAGCGGACGGTTCACGTGCACGGCCAAGCCATGGTTGGGGATATCGATCCCGCGCATCCCGGGATGGAATGCTATGCCGGGGAGGCCAAGGGCGGCACCAATTACTGGCTGTTCACCTCGGATGGCCAGCGGCTATCGGACCGAAGCCTGGGCGAGCTGTCGCCCAAAGCCATTTTCTGGCTGGACGGCCCGACCAAGGTTGCCATCATCGGCAATACGATCTATCGCTATCCCAGCCAGGAGATCGGCCGGATCGAGGGGCGCATCGTCGCGATTGCCGATTGCCTCGGCGACTGGCGCGAGGAGGTTGTCACCGCTCTGGACGGCGAGCTGCGCATTTACACGACCACCGTGCCGGCCCGCACCCGAAGGGTCTGCCTGATGGAGGACCGGCTCTATCGCAACGACGTCGCCATGCAGACCATGGGCTATTTCTACCCGCCTCAGCTCGGCATGGCTGCCCGGTGACGGAACGGAAGCCGCCTTTCGAGCTGCCGCGGAGTCATTCGACCGCGCAGGGCCGGCTCCGAGCCGGCTCAGAAAACGGTCGAAGATCCCGGGGGCTCAGTATTTTCTCCACAGCGCCGGGGCCGCCAATACCAGCACCGCGAAGAACTCGAGGCGGCCCAGCAGCATCAGCAGGCTGAGTATGGCCAGGGTGCCCGCCCCCAAATGCCCGAAGTTCTGCGTGGGTCCCACGGCGCCCAAACCCGGCCCGACGTTGAAGAGGGAGGCGATCGTTGCCGAAAGACAGCTGTCCATGCCCAGCTCCGGCTCGAACAAGGCCACGCAAAGGGTCCCCAGCACGACCGTCAGCCCGGCCAGAGCCACCAGCAAGAGGGTCTGCAGCTTCACGGGTTCGTCCACCACCTGGCCATTGAGCCGCAGGACAAACACTCGATTCGGCCGGTAGGCGTGCACGATTTCCTGCCCGATGGTCCGGAAAAAGAAGATCAGCCGGCTCACTTTGATCCCTCCGGCGGTCGATCCGGCGCAACCGCCCACGGCCATCACCAGCAGGAGCAGCAGCCGCGACAGGGTCGGCCACCGGTCGAAGTCCGCCGTTGTGAAACCGGTTGTCGTCAGGATGCTCGCGACCTGGAAGAAAGCCTCCCGTGCTGCGGACCCCACGGTATGATGGCCTTCGACGATCCACAGATCCACCGCAATCACCGCGGCCGCGATCGCCACGATCGCCAGGTACACCTTCGTTTCCTCCTCCATCCTCCATCGCTCCCACCGGCCCTCGATCAGCCACGCATACAGCAGGAAGCTGCCCCCGCCGAGCAGCATGAACAGCGAAATCCAGAGCTCGATCGGCAGGCTGTGGTAGGCGGCGATGCTCTCGTTGCGCGGGCTAAACCCCCCCGTGGAAACGGCCGCCATGGCATGGCAAGCGGATTCGAATGGGCTCATCCCCAGCAGGATCAATCCGAGAATACAAATAATGGATAGACCAAAATAAATCTGCCACAGCCTCAGCGCCAGGTCCTGAATCCGCTCCTGCACGCTGCCGGCGCCGGTCCGCGCCGTCGATTCATGCTGGAACAATGCCTTGCTGCCGACGCCAAGCGAGCTCAGCAGCGCCACGAACAGGACGAGGATGCCGAGCCCGCCCAGCCACTGCGTCAGCGCCCGCCAGAGCAGGATCGCCCGGGGCCATTGGTTCAAATCTGCGATCGCGGTGGCCCCCGTGGTGGTGAATCCCGACATCGACTCGAACCATGCCTCGACCGGGCCCAGCCTTGGCGGGCAAAGCAGATAGGGCAAGGCCCCGAATGCGGAGCAAATCAGCCAGCTCAATCCCACCACGGCGATCGCTTCCTTTCGAAGGATCTCCGCACCGGATCCGCGGCCCAGGATCAGCAGGAGGGTCCCAATTCCGGCAGCTATGCCCACCGAGATCGACAGGGCATCGACCGCCCCGCTCGCCGGGTGCCCCTTGGCGTCCCACCACGCAAAGGCCAGGCAAACCAGCTGCGTCAAGCCCAGCAACCAGAGCTGCAGTCCGATCAACTTGCTCAACAGCCGGTAATTCATGCCGCCTGGCTCAATCCTGGAGCAGCCGGGCAAAGGCGCGCCGGGCATTGGCCGACACCAGGGCGTAGATCGTGTCGCCGGCGGCCAGCACGTCGTCGGCGCCGGGCACCAGCGCGGCCGACCCGTGCAGCTGAGCCACCAGCACGATGCCTTCCGGCCATCGAACCTCCGACACCTTACGCCCGGTGACCTTCCCCGACAGGGGGATCGTCGCCTCGACGACCTCCGCGCCCCCGCTCAGGGTCAGCACCGTGTTCGATCGCTCCCGGCTGATGTAGCGCTGCAGGTCCCGGAGGGCCGCCTCGCGCGGGCTCACCGCCGCGTGAATCCGCAGCTGCTGGCTGTCCCGTGAAATCACATCCGCGTAGTCCGCCCGATGCACCAGGGTCAGACAATACCGGGTCCCCAGGTTCTTCGCCTGCAGGCAGGTCATCACGTTGTCCTCGTCGTCCTCCGTCGCCGCGATGAAGAAATCCGCGCCCCCGACCTGTTCCTCCTTCAGCTGGCTGACCGACGTCGCGTCTCCCTCGATGACCACGGTGTGCTTGAGAGTCTCGGAAAGACGGCGGCAGAGCTTCGGATCCCGCTCGAACACCCGGACCCGTTGGCGGCCGCCCTCGAGCATCTGCGCCAAGGAGAATCCGTAATCGCCCCCCCCGAAAATCACCACGTTGGCCTGGCCCTCGGCCTCGCCGCCGATTCGAAGGCGAGAGGCCAGCTCGGCCAGCACCAGCGGCTCGCCGAACAAGGTGATCAGATCCCCCGCCTCGATGGTGTCCGTTGCGGTGGGGACGAAGAGGCGATCGCCGCGCTGGATCGACCCGATCCGCACTCGAGGCGGCCACTGGAGCTCGCGCAGCGGTTTCCCGAGCAGGGAAAGCTCCGCCGGAACCGATACCTGCTGCATCTCGATTCGGCCGCGGGCGATCTCCTCGACCACCAGACCCTCCGGATTGCGCACATGCTTGGCCAGCTCGACCGCCGCCAGCCGCTGGGTGCTGAACAAATAATCGATCCCGAAATGCTTCCGGTAATCGAACAGCCATTCCTCCTGCTGCACCCGAGGATGCACTCGAGAGATCGTCCGCTTGACCCCCAACGCCTTGGCCAGCGATGCGGCCAGCATGTTCGCGTCGCTGTCTCCCGACAGCGCCAGGAACAGCTCCGCATCGGCCACCTCCGCCTCCGCCAGGGTCATGATCGATGAAGCGTCCCCGCAGATGACCCGGGCATCGACTCGCTGCCCGAGATCGTGCGCCAGGGTCTCCGAGGACTCGATCAGACTCAAGGCGTGCCCCTGGCTGACCAGGCTCCCGGCCAAGTGGCGGCCGACCTCACCCAGCCCTGCGATCACGATGTTCACACTTCGGTTCCCATGCCGCCGGCCGGTCTTGCTCCCGTCGTCTTTCGAAAACGCCTGGACGAAATCTCACCGGTTCGGTTCCCGACGGCCCCTCGGACTCTGGTCAGATCCCGCATTTGCCGGTCAGTGTGCCGTGGACTCGAGCGCTTGAAAAGCCAGATTTGTCGTCCCCGCCGGACCGATCCCGCTCGTTTCGGGCTTGTTTCACCCCCCGGTTTGGTCCCAAGCTCCTCTCGGTAGCGTATGCCTTATCGGACCTATGGTTTGGACGAGATCGCGCGGTATCTGCACTTGAGCCGCGGGGACGTCGAGCATTTGGTGAAGAACCAGGAGATACCCTTCGAAAAGCACGGCAACCGCCTCGTGTTCCAGAAGGTGGCCATCGACAGCTGGGCATCGAGGCGGATTTTAGGCTTGGAAGGCAAGCAGTTGGCCGATTACCACCAGAAGAGCTCCCGGGCGGTGCGGGAGGTTTTCAAGGACCAAGCCCTGCTGCCGGATCAGCTGCAGCCCGGCTTCATCGATCCCGCGTTGCCGGCCAAGACCAAGGGGTCGGTCCTGCGAGAGATGGCGTTGCTGGCGGGTCGAACGGGCCGGGTGAATGATCCGGAAGCGCTTCTGGAGGAATTGAGGTTCAGGGAGAATCTCTGCTCGACCGGCTTGCCCGGGGGGGTGGCACTGCTCCATCCCCGCCGTCCGGAATCCTACATGTTCGACGCCCCGTTCATCGTGCTTGGCAGAACGGTTCAGCAAATCCCTTTTGGCGCGCCGGACGGCGAAGCCACGGATCTGTTTTTCCTTATCGCCTGCCCCGACGATCGAATGCACCTGCACGTTCTCGCGCGCCTGTGCATAATGGCGCACAAGACGGAGATCCTGGCCGAGCTGAGGCTAGCTTCCTGTGCCGATGCAATGTTCGATGCGATGGTCCGTGCGGAACGGGAAGTGCTTGGTCCCGAGTCGGATGCCGGCCGCTCGATCGAGTGACGATTGTCAAAGGCCGGGGGGCGGTTTTGGCGGGACGAAGGGCGGAGGCGGAGCGGTTGAAGAGCCGGGGGATTGGCGGCGGGCATCGAGCGCGTCGAGCTGGGCCACGGTATCGCGGATGAGGGGCGCGATGCGGACGGATCGAGGGCCGCGTCCGTTGGGTTCGTAGCCTGCCTGGCGGCGCTCGCGCACGTAGAAATCGAGCACGGCGATATAATCGTCGAGGAGAGGGACCAATTCCGGGGGAGCATAGACGCGGAGGGCGTTGATCTGAGATCGTTTGAGGCCGATCAAATCAGGCTGATCCGCGAAGGGCCAGTGCTGGATGACCTGCTGGAGGGTGAGCAGGGCGGAGACGGGAAGATCGCCGGCCGCGTATCGGACCTGGGCGGGGAATCGGAGGATCTCGTCGAGCTTGGCCAGAGCGGCCGCCGAGTCCCATCCGTGAAGCCGGTTCCGGCCGCCGGCGTTGGCCAGGACGAGCGACCACCATTTCTCGACATCCAGCAGGCGCTGGAAATGGCCGGCAAACGCGCGGAGAAACGCGGTTTGCCAGTTGTAATGCCGGGCCAGGATGGCCAGCATGCCGGCCAGGCATTGGGGGCCGTCGGGCAGCCGCAGCAGCTCGGCCACCAGCAGATGCGAGCAGATCCGAAAGGCCGCCCATGGTTCGCCGGCAAACGTGTCCGAGGTGGGCAGGCTAAGCTGGCTGAAGCTCAAGAGGTCCACGGTGGTCACTTGCGCCTGAACTTGCTGGAGCGGGTGCGCCTTCAGGTTGATCCGGACCACGCGGCTTCCCGGCTCGAGCACCAGCTCCGGTCCAGCGACCTGGAGAAGGTGCTGGGCGAGCCCCTCGACGAGCCAGAAGGGGGCTTCAACGGGCCGCGGACCCGCCTGCCGGTTGGCCATCTCGAGCAGGAGCGCCTGGACGATCGTCCGTACCAGGCCTTCTGCGGTGACCTCCGATGGCAGCCAGACCTGGTATTGCCAGCGGGCGCCTGTGAATCGCGATCCGATCGTCATGGGCGGCGCTGCAGCCGCCGGCGCGCCGATCATGACATGGATCGCTCCTCGCCAGCGATCGGGAGCCCGGAGTTCCTGGAGGAGGGCCTGTTTGATCCGCTCGCAGGTCACGGCCAGCACGGCGGGATCGAGCAGCACCTTGCCCGCCGTGGGACCGGCCACATTGGCCCGCTGGGCGAGGGGGACGCCGTGGATGACAAACTGCTGGCTGCTGCCGCGAACCGCCACCATCGAGGGGGGCGATGGCTTGGGCTCGGCCCCCTGGATCGAAGCCCCGAGCCAGACGATCCCCCATAGCATGAGCCCCATTGGACCCAGGTTCTGGCAGCCCCACGCTCCATGCCGTTTGTCTCGACCATCCGGCGTTCTCATGGCCAGAGATCCGGATAACGCCGGTGAACCTCGGCGACATTATCAGCGGTGACCAGGAGGAAATGGCGGTCGAATTCGTCCGCTCCGCTCGTCGAGCCGCCGGTGTCGGGCGGGATTGGCCTCGGGCGGTTCAGCACGACGGCCAGCAATTTGCCGGAACGAAAAGCCGATTCGATAGCGCGGCCGGCGCCCAGCATCCGCATATCGGGCAGCAGGAGGGCGATTCCAGGCCGATCGGGCTGGCGCCATGCCTTTGTCGCGGACAGGTTTAACGGCACGCCGATGAGGCTCACCCAGATATCCGCCTTGGGGTGCTGCCGGAGGAGCTGGTCCCAGGCATCCGCGGCCAGCAAGTAGCTCAGAGGCGTCGGGCTGGCGGGGTCGATGGGAGCGGCTTCGGGCTGGCGAGCCCATGCGGACTCGATGGGGGGGAACACGATCGCTTCGAGATGCAGCTGGCCTCTCCACCCGCGATCGAGCCCGCGGATGCCGGCGGCTTCGAAGGCATAGACCGGCCCTGGCCGTCCCGGGTCCCGGGTGAACGGATTGGAGAGGACGAGGACATTCTGGCCACGGGCATGTTCGGCGAGCCATTGGCCGATCCGGCGTGCCGCGGCCTCGCGCAGATCCAGAGCCGCGTTGGTTGGGGCTGAGCGACGGGCTGCGATCCAGGCCCCGGCTCCGATGGCCAGCGCCACCAGGAGACCCGCCGCGATCCATCCTGCGCGAAGGCCTTTCATGCGGTAGAATACATCCGGTCAAGCCCGCCCGCGACGCTAAAAATAGCCGGGAATCGTGTCGCGTTCGTACAGCGCACTGATCCCGAGGTTCTCGAGCCGGGGTCGAAGGCATCCCTCGATGTGGCCATCGAGGAACAAGCCATTGGCTTTGCGGTCGTGGCGGGCGTGGACCTCTTTTTCGCTGGCAGCCCGGAAATAATAGAACTGCTGGGCGCCGATCCCCTGGCGGCCGCGGCTGGTGGTGTCGGCGGCGTGGAGGTAGTCGATCGGGCGCGGGATGCCCTCGAGCTGGAGGTACTGGCTGAAGCTGCCCTCGACATAGTTCGTGGGGGGATCCAGCCGGATGCCGTAGGTCCGGAACCAGTTCGTGAAGCGGAACGGGGCGTAGGCGGGGCAGACGAACAGATCGGGGTTCCGGAGGTTCTGGTTGCTGGAGAGGATGCTGGCCCAGGTGGATCCGGGCTGGAGCGGAGCGTCGAGCACGATTCGGCCATTGTGGTCCTGGGCATACAGGAGCATGGCCAGACCGATCTGTTTGAGCTGGTTGAGGCACTGGACCTGGCGCGCCCGGCCTTTGGCCTGGCTGATCGCCGGCATCAACATGCCCGCAAGAATGGCGATGATCGCGATCACCACCAGCAGTTCGATCAGCGTGAAACCGCGCCGCATGGAGTGTCGGATCGTCCCCACACTTGAAATCTCTCCCCGTTCAGGTGATCGTGGCGCCGACGCTGAGGAGGAACTCGATGTTCGATTGGGTTTGCTTGAGCTTCTTCAGGATCAGCTCCATGGCCTCGACGGGCGGGACGCCGGTGAGGGCGCGGCGGAGGACGACCACGCGGGTGAATTCGTCGGGATGATACAGGAGCTCCTCCTTGCGGGTTCCGGAGAGCTCGATGTTGATCGAAGGGAAGATGCGGCGCTCGACCAGGTGGCGGTCGAGGTTGACCTCCATGTTGCCGGTCCCCTTGAACTCCTCGAAGATGACCTCGTCCATGCGGGAACCGGTGTCGATGAGGGCGGTGGCGATGATGGTGAGCGAGCCGCCTTCCTCGATGTTGCGGGCGGCGCCGAAGAATCGTTTGGGCTTGTGCAGCGCGTTGGCATCGACACCGCCGGAGAGGATCTTGCCCGAGTGGGGCTGGACGGTGTTGTAGGCGCGAGCCAGGCGGGTGATCGAGTCCAGGAGGATCACCACGTCCCGCTTACGTTCGACCATGCGTTTGGCCTTTTCGATGACCATCTCGGCGACCTGGATGTGGCGCTCGGGCGGTTCGTCGAACGTCGAGCTGACGACCTCGGCCGGCTTGCAGGTCCGCTCCATGTCGGTCACCTCTTCGGGCCGCTCGTCGATCAGTAGGATGAACAGGTAGGCCTCGGGGTTGTTCTTGAGGATGGCGTTGGCCAGCTTCTGCATGAGGATGGTCTTGCCCGTGCGAGGCGGCGCAACGATCAGGCCGCGGGTCCCTTTGCCCAAGGGGCAGACCAGGTCCATGACCCGTGTGGATAGCTCGTCGGGGACCGTTTCGAGCAGAAACCGCTTGTTCGGAAAAAGCGGCGTGAGATTGTCGAAATGGGTGCGGTCCTTGGCCCGTTCGGGATCTTCCTTGTCGATGGCCTCGATCTTCAGGAGGGCGAAAAACCGCTCCTTTTCCTTGGGCGGCCGGATCTGGCCCGCGATCTGGTTGCCCGTCTGCAGGTTGAACCGCCGGATCTGCGACGGCGAGACATAGATGTCCTCCGGACAAGGCAGGTAGTTGAAGCTCTGCGACCGCAGAAATCCGAAGCCGTCGGGCAGGATCTCGAGAACGCCCTCGGAGAACATGATCCCGCTGCGCTCGGCGTTGTGCTGCAGGATTTGGAAGATCAGCTCGTGCTTCTTGAGCGTGCCGAAATTCTCGATGCCGAACTCGCGCGCCATCTGATTCAGCTCGGGCATGGGCATTGCCTGGAGCTGGCTGATATTGAGGGCGTGGGCGCGGGCTTCAGGGCTGGGAGGCGCGATGGGCTCTTCCTCCTCCTCGGGCATCTCGGGCGGGGCCACCGCGCGGCCGGCCTCGGTCGATGGCATTTCCATCATGCCGGATCGGTTGGCTTGCGGGAAGGGGCTCCCGCCACCGCGCCTCGATGGCATCCCGTGCCCGTGCCCCCCGAGATGGCGGGGGCGGCGATGGGGGTGATGCATATAGGCTTTCCCCTTGGCGGGCGGAGGGGCAGCGGGGCTTGCCTTGGGCGGAGCCGCGGCGGCGTCATGGACGGCGGGGGCTGGCGAACCGGCTGGCTCGACCTCGACAGGCGGAGGCGCGGCGGCGGCGGCGGCAACCGGGTTGGCCGGAGACGGTGCTGGGGTGGAATCGGCCGGCCTCTCGGGCTGGCTCTTGACACGACCGCGAGGCTTCGCGGCTTTCTTGACGATCCGTGGCATAACAACAACTCAGTGATCTTTGACAATCCGACAAATAAACAGACCCCCGATCCATCCGGTTCCCATGGCCGATGGCGGTCGCTTCCGGGGACCCCAGGGTCACCCTCCCTGCGTGCCAGACGGCCCATCGAAACAGCGCCTCGAGCATTCCGCTCCGGCGCCGGACGGGAGGAAATTCCTAATATGGTAAGGGGAATTTCGCGGTTAACTCGAGGACACGTTGCCGCACGTTCCGGGCGACGTCAAGGTTTTTAGGATCGAGGAGGACCTCGCTGATCATGTCGGCGACAGCGGCCATTTCGGATTCTTTCATGCCCCGGGTGGTAGTGGCGGGCGTGCCGAGGCGGATCCCGCTTGCCTGGAAGGGGGAACGGGTCTCGAAGGGGATGGTGTTCTTGTTGACGGTGATACCGGCTTCGTCCAGGGCGATCTGGCACTCTTTGCCCGTGAATCCCCGGGCGCCCACGTCGACCAGCATCAGATGATTGTCCGTCCCGCCGCTGACGAGGCGGTGGCCGTTATGCTGCAGCCCATGGGCAAGGGCTTGGGCGTTGCGGACAATCTGTTGCTGGTAGGCTTTGAAATCGGGCTGGAGCGCTTCCTGGAAACAGACCGCTTTGGCGGCGATCACGTGCATGAGCGGCCCGCCCTGGACGCCGGGGAACGTCTGCGAATCAATCTCCTTGGCATATTTGGCAGAGCAGAGGACGAGCCCGCCTCGGGGGCCGCGGAGGGTTTTGTGGGTGGTGGTGGTGATGAAGTCGGCATGGCCGACCGGCGTGGGGTGGAGGCCGGCGACGACCAGGCCGGCGATGTGGGCGATGTCCGCCAGGAGATAGGCGCCCGTCTCCCGGGCGATCTCGCCCAGCCGGGCAAAATCGATGATGCGGGGGTAGGCGCTGGCGCCCACGGTGATCATCCGGGGGCGGTGCTCGCGGGCCAGCCGGGCGACTTCGTCGTAATCGATCCGCTCGTCGGCCTGGCTGACGCCGTAGTGGACCACGCGGAAGAACCGGCCGGAGAAGTTCGCCTGGTTCCCGTGGGTGAGATGGCCGCCATGGCTGAGGTTCATCGTGAGGATCTGGTCGCCGGGCTTCAGGAAGGCGAAATAGACGACCATGTTGGCGGCGCTTCCCGAGTGGGGCTGGACGTTGGCGTGCTCGACCCCGAACAGCCGGCGGGCGCGGTCGATGGCGAGCTGCTCGATCGTATCCATGTTCTCGCAGCCGCCATACCAGCGCTTGCCGGGATAGCCCTCGGCATACTTGTTGGTCAGGACCGATCCCTGGGCCCGCATGACGGCCGGGCTGGTGAAGTTCTCGCTGGCGATCAGCTCGATATTGTCGCACTGCCGCTGCCGCTCGCGGCCGATGGCGTCCTCGATCTCCGGATCCGCCAGCCCCAGGGCGGCGGCCGAGGCCTCCATCTTCAACACCCGCCGCTGGTGGCGGCCGCCTTCGAACTGGGTGCTCAAGAAGGCATCCACGATGGGGCGGGCACCGTCGGCCGTCAGCCGCGAAGCGCCCAGGCAAAGGATGTTGGCGTCATTGTGCTGGCGGGCGAGCGCTGCGCCGGCCGCGTCCGTGACCAGGGCGGCGCGGATGCCGGGGAATTTGTTGGCGCTCATGCTCATGCCCAGGCCCGTCATGCAGACCAGCAGGCCGAGCTGGGCCTTGCGATCGAGGATGTCCCGGACAACCGCCTGGGCAAAATCGGGGTAGTCGACTGCCTCGCCCGAGAACGCCCCCAGATCATGGACGGCGAACCCGCGCTGCTGGAGGTGGGCCTTGAGCTCTTCCTTGAGCGAAAACCCGCGGTGATCGGAACCGATGGCGATCGCCGAAGGGGTGTTCTCGGGGGTGAGAGCGGAACGGTTCTGTTCGATGAATTGGAGCATGGAGGGTATGGCTTTGACGAGTTGGTCGCGGCAAGCGACATAGACATCGTAGGATCCACCGATGGGATCCGGGATTTCACGCGGTTCGGCCGGATCGGCGAACTCGCAGGCCAGAAAGGTCTTTTCGACAGCCTGCGGGAACATGAGGTTGATGGCATCGACGTGGGCGTGGGTCATCCCAAAGATGTAATCGGCGGACTCGACCATCTCGTGGGTGAGCTGGCGGCTGGAGTGGGTCGAGAGGTCCAGGCCCGCCCCGCGCATCGCCCGGATGGCCAGGGTGCTGGCGGGAAGGCCGTTGACGGCGCCCAGGCCGGCGGAGAGGACGCGGTATTCGCCGCGGCCGCGGGCGGCGTGCCGAAAAAGAGCCTCCGCCATCGGACTGCGGCATACGTTCCCCGTGCAAACAAACAGGATTGTCTTCATGCGAATCCGACCGCCAACACGTTGGCCGCTGTGGGATGGCTTTTCAAGGATTCTTGCGGGGCGATCGAACGATCTCGAGCGCTTTGAGCAGGTCGATCGCCCGAGCCAGAACCGGGTCGCGGATGATGGCGGGCGGCGGGGGCGCATCCGATTCGGCTTCGGCGCCGGGATCGTCGGCGACGATCTGCCTCTGGCGGTCCAGCTCGGCCTCGTTGAGGCGCGCGCGCGCGGGGCGGTTGGTCGAGGAGAGGACGGTGGTGCGTCCGCTCAAGGCTGCCGGCGCCGCGTAGGATTCCTCGTAGAGCGCAGATTCGAGCTTGGGATCGACCTGGACGATGATGTCGGGATCGAGGCTGGCCAGCGGGATGCTCCGGCCTTCGCCCAGGCGGAGCGCCTCGGCGGCGATCCAGATTTTTTGGCCTGTGGGCAGGGCGCGCTCGCGGTATACGGCGGCCTGGCCGGCCGTGGGAGAGCCGATGAGCAGGGCGGCGTCCGTCTGGCGGAGGACGGCCGCCAGCGCCTCGGCGGCCCCGGTGGTCCGGCGGTTCACCAGGACCACCAGCGATTGGCGCCATGCATTGGTTCTGCCTGTCGAGCGAACCTGCCGATCCCCCCAGGCCAGCAGCGCAACCGGCCGGTCGCAAAACAGGTCCGCGATCGATGCCGCCGCGGCGAAATCGCGCCCGTTGGCGTATCGGAGATCGAGCACGATGCCCTGGATGGGCGCCTCGCCGTCGAGCCGCTGGAGGCTCGCGTCCAGCTCGGCGGCGGATTCGGCCCCCAGGCGCTCGAGACGGAGGTAGGCGATCGCGGGGTCGAAGCGGTGCAGGCGCGTCACGGGCGATTGCCCGGCGGCGGATGTCCCGGGATCGGTCGCCGGGGACTCGAGCCGGACCAGCGGATGCAGCTCGCGCAAGAACCCGCGGGCGGCCGCTGCGTTCAGATCCAGATCGGCCGGCCGCGCCAGGTTGGTGCGGACCAGGTTGAACAACTCGTCAAAGGGCGGCCAGCTTTCGGGCGGGCTCCCGGCAGCCGAAGCCGCCAGGGCCGCCGCGGCCGCCAGCGCGGCTGCCGCCGTGTTCTTGAGCACAACATTCATGTCGGATCCATCCGTTCCTGTCCCTGCGTCCGGGGCCGCGCCCCGATGTCGCGCCGGTAATGGGCGCCGTCGAACCGAATCCGCTCGACCGCCTGATAGGCGATTTCGCGTGCAGCTTCGAGGCCGGCTGCCCAAGCGGTGACTCCCAGCACCCGCCCCCCCGCGGTGACCATCTCGTCTCCAGCCCGCGCGGTTCCGGCGTGAAAGACCTTCACATTTGGCCAGGAGGCGGCGTCCGTCAAGCCTCGGATCGGCCGCCCCTTGACATAGGAGCCCGGGTAGCCGGCCGATGCCATGACCACGCAGATGGCCGTTTCCGGCCTCCAGCGAAGCCCCTGCCGGTCCAGAGCCCCCTCGAGGCACGCCTCGCACAGGTCGATCAGGTCGTTGTCCAGGCGAGCCAGATACACCTGGGTTTCCGGGTCCCCGAAGCGGGCGTTGAACTCGAGGACCTTGGGCCCTTGGCGGGTGAGCATCAGCCCCGGGTAGAGGATGCCGCGGTAGTCGATGCCCTCGGATCGGCAGCCGTCGAGCCAGGGCCGGATGATCTCGCGCTGGATCCGATCGATCCCCGCCTCGTCCAGGAACGGGGTCGGGCAGTAGGCGCCCATGCCGCCGGTGTTGGGGCCCTGATCCCCGTCGAGCGCCTGCTTGTGATCCTGGGACGTGGGAAACAGAAGCGCCGTCCTCCCATCCACCATCGCGTGAAGCGAGACCTCGATGCCTTCGAGATACTCCTGGATCACCACCGAGCCTCCCGCAGCCCCGTGGACGCGCCGGATCAGGAAGTCGTCGATCGCCTCCGCCGCTTCCGCCATCGAGGAGCAGACGCGCACTCCTTTGCCGAGCGCGAGCCCGTCCGCCTTGACCGCGCAGCGGCCTTCGAGCGATTCGGCGAACGCGCGCGCCGGCCCGGGCTCGGAGAACGCCGCGGCGCGGGCGGTGGGGATCCGGTGCCGCTCCATGAACTGCTGCGCAAACACCTTCGAAGACTCGAACCGGGCCGCCTTGCGGTTCGGGCCCCAGGCGCGAAGGCCGGCGGACTGGAAGAGATCGACGATGCCCATCGCCAGCGGATTGTCGGGGCCGACGAGGGTCAGGTCCGGATGCCGCTGGCGGGCGAACTCGAGCAGCCGCGGAAGATCCTCGGCGCCGATCGGCGCGCATTCCACAGGCCGCCCATCCCGAGCCAGCCGCTCGAGCGCGATGCCCGCGTTGCCCGGCGCGCACCACACCGCTGTCGCCCGAGGCGACTGCGCCGCTTTCCAGACCAGGGCGTGCTCGCGCCCCCCCGACCCGATCACCAGGATCTTCATATCGCGGGCCGATTCAACCAAATGGGCGCGGGGAATCCAAGCAAACTAAGGGTCTGTGCACAGACTAAGGGCTTGCGGGTTCGAGTTTGCGCTCGATCTGCGGATCGGGCTTGATCTCGAGGGCGCGGCGCCAGGTGTCGCGGGCGTCGCCGAGCCGGCCCAGGGCCGCCAGGACATCGCCCAAATGGTCGAGCAGGATCGGATCCGGCTCCGGGTTCCGATCGACTGCCGCCAGCAGGTAAGGCAGCGCTTGCGCATGATGCCCCTGCTGGTGCAGCACCCAGCCCAGGCTGTCGAGAAAGGCCGGGCTCTCCGGCTCGAGCCGGACGGCGCGCTCGATCAGCTCGCGGGCTTCGTCGAGCCGGATCCCTTTTTCGGCCCACATGTATCCAAGGTAGTTGAGGGCCTGGGCGAAATCCGGCGCCCGCTCGAGGCAGCGACGGAAATGGACTTCGGCGGCGGCCAGGTCTCCCCGGCGCTCGCACGTGGCGCCGACCTGGAAATAGAATAGCGCGCCGAGCTGGTTGGTGTCGCCGGCGCGCGCCTCCAGCTCGGCTGCGGTGAAATGGGCCAGTGCCTGGTCGTAATCCTCGAGCTCGCGCCAGGCCAGCGCGCTGTAATACTCGAGAGCGAACGTGCGCGGGAATTTGTCCCGGGCGCGCTGGATCGTGGCCAGTGCCTCGCGGGGCTGTCCCAGGGAGAGCTGGGCGGCTGCCAGCTCGAAATAGGCCGCTTCGAGCTCGGGGTTGACGACGAGCGCGCGCCGGAAATGGTCGACCGCGCGGGGAAAATCCCGGACGGCCATGGCCAGAGCGCCCAACAGAAAATGGGCTTCGGGGTGGGTGGGGTTCTCGCGCGCCAGGGCTTCGAGCTGAGCCTGCGCCTGCGACACCTCGCCCCGGCGCAGATAGATGCCCGCCAGCCGCTCCTCGATGCCGGGCCATCGCGGGAAGTCGCGCTGCAGCCGACGGTAGATCGCCACGGCGGGATCGTCGGCGCCCACTCGAGCATAGACATCGGCCATGTTCTGGAGCAGCAGCGGCGAGTCCGGCGAGCCTTGGGATGCCTGGTCGAGCAGGGCGACCACATGCTGGCGCGTCTCGGCCGGGCCGGTCTCGAGCACCGCGGCAAACCCGGCGTACATCCCCGCCAGCTCGACCAGGTGCTCCGGATCCGTGCGATGGGGCTGGCGCGCGTCGGCCAGGGCGGCTCGCGCCTCCGGGATTCGTCCCTGGTCGAGCAGGAGCGCGATCAGCCGGCGGCGCGCCTCGATCAGATCGGGCTTGCGCCGGATGGCCTCGCGAAAGGCGCTGGCGGCCTCCTCGACGCGATCCCGCTGGACGTGGGCGGCGCCGAGCAGGAGGAAGACCTGGCCGGAGGCTTCCGGGCGCGAGGCGGAGCGCGCCAGCAGATCGTGCGCCGCATCGGCCTGGTTCCGGGCGAGATGCTGGCGGGCGACCTCGAGGACCAGCGGCTCAAAAGCCGGATCCGCCTCGGCCGCCAGCCGCAGGTGCTCGAAGGCCGTGTCGGTTTCGTTGTTGAGGGCCAGGAGCAGGCCGGTTGCGAAGTGGGCCTGGGCGCGGACCGATGGCTCCGGCGGCGGCATCGAGCGATCGGCCCTCGAATGCACAGCGGCCGCCCCAGGCGTCTCGGGCGCGCCCGCCATGAGGCCGCACAGAATCGGCCCCCAAAACAGCCATCCACACATCCCCCAGCCAAGGCGCCCCATCCAAGCCCTCCTGCAGCAGACGACATAACGCCCGGCGCCGCCGTGTTGAGCGACGGCGCCGGGCACGGAACGAGAAGAGTTCAGCCAACCAATTACTGCTGCCAAGTGCGCTTCTTGTGGCGATTCGCGCGCATCTTCTTGCGGCGTTTGTGTTTGTTGATCTTCGATTTCCGACGTTTTTTCAGTGAACCCATATATATTCCGGACCTCAGTATACCACTTTGTTCAGCGGATATTCAATAATGCCTTCCGCGCCGGCGGATTTCAGCAGGGGAATGAACTCGCGGACCACTTGCTCGTCGACCACGGTTTCGACCGCCACCCATCCCGGCTGGCTGAGACTCGAGATGGTTGGATTACGCAAGGCGGGCAGGCTTTTCAACAACTTTCTCAAGTTTTTCCGCGCAATGTTCATCTTGAGCCCCACTTTGGACTCGGCCTCGAGCGCGCCGCGCAGCAGCATCGCCAGGTTCTCGATCTTCGCGCGCTTCCACGGATCGCGCCACGATTGCCGGTTGGCGATCAGTCGCGGCGTCGACACCAGGAGCGTGTCCACAATCCGCAAGTTGTTGGCCGACAATGAGGATCCCGTCTCCGTCAGCTCCACGATCGCGTCCACCAGCTCGTGGGCCTTGACCTCGGTCGCCCCCCACGAAAACTCGACCTCGGCCCGGATCCGATGGCGTTCGAGGTACTGCCGGGTCAGCCGCACCACCTCCGTCGCGATGCGTTTGCCTTCGAGATCGCGAGGGGAGCGGATGGGCGAGTTCTCGGGCACGGCCAGCACCCAGCGGGTGGGCTGGCGCGTGACCTTGCTGAACTGGAACTCGCCAACCTCCTGCACGTCCGACCCGTTCTCGAGAATCCAATCCAGCCCCGTGATCCCGCTGTCCAGATAGCCGTGATCGACATACCGGCTGATCTCCTGCGCCCGGATCAGCCGGACCTCGAGCTCCGGATCGTCCACGTAAGGAATATAGGAACGGCTGTTGACCTGGACGTTGAATCCGGCCTTGGCCATCTTCGACAGCGTGGCTTCCTGAAGGCTGCCCTTGGGCAGTCCCAGCCGCACCACGGACCGCTTCTTGATCATGATTGCCTCGTTTCCTCCGGCTCCCATCCCAGGACGCGCCTTCCCTCGACGCGGACCTGCCCCCGCGCCAGCGCGCCGATCGCAGCCGGATACAAAACCCGCTCCGCTTCCTGGATCCGGGCATGCAGCGACTCCGGGGTGTCGTCGCTCCGCACCGGGACAACGCGCTGGCCGACGATCGGCCCCGTGTCCACCCCGGCATCCACCAGATGCACCGTGCATCCCGTGTACTTCACCCCGTACTCGAGGGCCTGCCTCCACGCAGCCAGGCCGGGAAAGGCCGGCAGCAGCGACGGATGAATGTTGACGATCCGCCGCGGAAAGGCACCGAGCAGCGTTCCTTTCAGCACCCTCATGAAGCCGGCCAGGACCACCAGATCCACCGCCTCCTTCCTCAACACCTCGACATAGGCCGCCTCGGCCGGGTCGTCCAGCCGGGTCCGATAGGCGCCCGGCGGCAGGTAAGCTGCCGGCAGCCCTCGGGCCCGCGCCTGATCCAGGATCCCGGCTTCGGGCTGGTCGCTGAGGACTATCGCCACCTCCGCCGGAACCTTCCCCGCTGCGCATGCGTCCGCAATAGCCGCCATGTTCGAGCCTTTGCCCGAACCCAGCACCCCGAGACGATAGCACACGCTGCGATTCACTCGGCACTGATCTACCAGATCGCGTCCGGGAACAAAAGGCCAAACCGGGCAGCCCGTTCTCGAAGAGATTCGCGCATCATGGCTCCAGAGGCTCGATCGGCGCTATGTCGATCCCGGCCCTCTCGGGGATGAAGCCCGCCCAGGGATCACTCGCCATCCGGGCTCGCCAAACCCAGCAGCTGTTTCATGGCAAGCATGAGGACGGGCTCTGCCTCCGGGGTGGTGTTGCTCGAGGATGGCTGGGTCTCGTAGCCGCCCTCGGCGTAGGCGGCGGCGGTGCCGATGTAGCCCGGACCGTAGTCGCCGTAGGCGGCCATCATGACATGGAGGTCGGGCCGCATGGCCTTGGCGGCCAGCTGGTATTCCACGAACAGCTCGCCGGGCAACTGCAGCACGCGGGTGTCGCCCACGCGCAGGCAGGCGATGTCGATCCGGTGCCCCGCCTGGACGCGGCGCAGCCAGGCCAGCTGGTCGGCGCACGAGATGTAGCCCTTCGGCGGCGTCGCCTTGAGCTCGGCCACCAGCTTCGCCTCGTCCAGATGCGGCGCCAGCGGGAGATTGACCAGCACGCTGCTCCAGCCAATGTCCGCCGCCGCCAGCGGCGTCTTGGCCGCAATCTCATAGGCTTCCTTCATGCCCACGGCAAGGCGGTGCGCAAGGAGCATCCGGTTCTCCTGGGCGCCGTCGTTGTATTTGCCTGCAGTGACATTCCCGCCCGCGCCATTGAAATGAACGTGCAGCGCGCCGTTCACATCCTGGGCGCGCATGAACCGCGCGATGCCGGGGAAATCGGGCGTGGGGATCCCCAGGCGATAGTAGCTCTGCGGATGGCAGGCGTAAAAGCTCAGCACCGCCACCGGCGACGCGCCGTCCCAGAAGCTGAGCACCGACACGACGGGATCGATCACGCCCTCCGGCTCGGCGCGGATGGCCGCGCTCTTGGTCGAGCTGGTGCGCGAGGCCCGGATCTGGCCGTCGGGTCCCTTGATCCGGCGCTGGCTGGCCACCTCCTTCACCACCGCCTCGCCATAACCGTAATGCGTGATCGCCCGGGCGTTGGGCAGCGCGGCGCCGATGGCATCGGCCGCGCGCCGGATGACCTGCCGGTGGAACGTTCCATCGAAGCGCGAGTAGCCTTTCACGCCGAGATCGTTGATGATCGACTCCGCCGTGAAATCGCAGCCGGGCGCATCGTGTTGGTGCACCGCATGGAGTGCCACCCGGCCCGGGACCGTGCCGGCCGCTTGCGCCAGCTCGGCTCGAAACGCCTCGTGCCCCTCGTTCGCAATGCCGATCCAGTCCACCGCGCACAGCACGATCGGCTGTTCCGATCCCAGAAGCACGATGCCGCGGCAGCGCAGGGTGAGCTCGTCCAGGCGCCGGACCGGATCGTAGGCCATGGCCGAGCCGAGCGGAGGCGTGGCATCGACGTCGAATGTGGCGATCCGGACGGAGGGCTGCGCCCCCGCTGCCAGCGCCGCCAGCATCACCGCCGCAGAAAGGAAAAGCAGGATGCGTTTCATGATGCATCCTAACGTAGGATCCGCGCGGCAGGATCACAAGGCGGAAAGGCGTGTTTCAATGCCGCGCCGCATCCTTCAGCCGCGGCGCCTGCAGGGCCTGGACGGCTCCGTGGAAATCGGCCGGCCAGGGCGCAGCCAGGGAGATGATCTGGCCCGTGCGCGGGTGGTGGAATGCCAGCCGGTAGGCATGGAGCATCTGGCGGGGCGCCCGATAGCCCGTGGCCTGGGCCATTCGCTCGTTGGGGCGCTGGCCATACAGGAGATCGCCAACGACCGGGTGGCCGAGGAACTGGAAATGGACGCGAATCTGGTGGGTGCGCCCGGTGCGAAGGCGGGCTTCGACCAGCGTGGTTTGCCGCAGGTAATCGAGGACGCGATAGCTGGTCCAGGCGGGCCGGCCCTGGCCGTTGTTGGCTGCCATCCGTTTGCGGTGGGATGGATGGCGCGCGATGGCGGCCTGGATCTCGCCGGCAGCCGGCTCGAGCAGGCCGCACAAGAGCGCATGATAGATCTTCTCGACCTGGCGCTCATGAAACTGCTGGGCGAGGGCCAGGTGCGCAGGGTCGTTCTTGGCGACCACGAGACAGCCGCTGGTGTCCTGGTCCAGCCGGTGCACAATCCCCGGCCGCGCCACCCCCCCGATGCCGCTCAACTGGCCCTGGCAGTGATGCAGCAAGGCGTTCACCAGAGTGCCGTCCTCGTGGCCCGCCGCCGGATGCACCACCAGCCCGGGCGGCTTGTTGATCACCAGAAGGTCGGCATCTTCATACAGCACCGCCAAGGGCATCGCCTCGGGGCGGACCTCGGCCGGACGCGGCGGCGCGAACCGGACCTCGACCCTTTCGCCGCGCCGGGGCGGGTGGGCCGGCTTGACCGGCCGCCCATCGACGGTGACCTCGCCCTCCGCGATCATCCGCTGGATCGCGCTGCGCGTCAGGAACGGCAACTGCTCGTGAAGATGCTGGTCCAGACGGTCGCGCGGGGCGCTCCGGACCCAGCAGAACGCCACGGGGACGCGCTCGACGGCGGAGCGATCCGGCCCGCCATCCGATTCGGGGAACTCAGGGTTGGGCATTTCGAGAATGGGCTTCGGGCGCGCCCGCTTGCCGGGGCTCCTCGGGCAGCGCCGGCGGCCCGCCGGTCCGCCGGATCGCCAGCAGGATCAAGCCTGCCGCAACCAGCAGCAGGCTCACCCCCTGGGCCGCCGTGAGCCCGGCCGGCAGCCAGCGGACCGGGCTGTCGCCCCGCAGGAACTCGATCCCAAAGCGGACCAGGCCGTACAGCGCCAGATACCATGCGAAGATCCGGCCCGTCTGCCGCCGGGATCCGAACCATCGCGCCAGCAGAACGAACAGGGCGAAATCCAAAAAGGCCTCGTAGAGCTGCACGGGGTGCACGCCCTCGCCGGGAACACCATAGTCGGGCGGGTAGTGGATCGCCCAAGGCATCTGGGTCGGAATCCCATAGCAGCAGCCGTTGATCCAGCATCCGACCCGGCCGATGGCGTGCCCGAGCGCGATCCCCGGCGCCAGCACGTCCGCCAGATTCCAGAACGGAAGGCCCCGCCGGCGCACATAGAGGTATCCGGCCAGCACGGCCCCGATCAATCCCCCGTGAAAGACCAGGCCCCCATGATGGATCATGAGAATCTCGCGCATCGGCTGGTGCGCATAGTAATCCGACCAGTTGGCGGCGACGTAATACAGCCGGCCGCCCAACATCGCGCCGATCATCAGCCAGAACCCCAGGTCCATGACGGTGTCGCCGCTGAGCCCGGCCCGGGGCGCACGCCGGCGGGCGTTGAGCAGGCCCGCCAGGAATCCGGCGGTCACCAGCAGCCCGTACCATGTGACCGTCACTGGCCCCAGCTCGAAGGCGATCCGATGCACATGCCATGGTTACCAGCGCTCCGGCCGGACGCCAAGACCAGAAAAAAACTGTCGATTAAGCCCGGGCACGCCGCTACAAACAGCCGCGTGAAGAGCCAATCGGTCCCTCGGCCCGAGGCGTCGCTCAGCGACGGACTCCGCCGTTTCCTGTATCTGACCGCCCTGGTGACCGGGGCGGCGATCCTGGTGGTGGAGATCCTGGGCGCCAAGATGCTGACGCCCTACCTGGGGACGTCGCATTTCGTCTGGACGGCCCAGATCACCGTGACTCTGATCGCGCTGGCGGCGGGGTATTCGCTGGGGGGGTGGTGGGTGGATCGGCGGCCGGAGCTGAGCCGCCTGTATGCCATCCTCCTGGTGGCCGCGATGGGGCTCTGCCTGACCGTCGTCGTTCGCGAGCCGGTGGTCCAGAGCTGCCTGCGATTCCAGCTCGCGTGGGGCGCGCTTCTCTCGTCGATGGTCCTGTTCTTCGTGCCCTTGACGCTGCTGGCCACGACGGGGCCGTTTCTGGTGCGGGTGCTGACCCGGTCGGTGGCGAGCGTTGGCGGACAAGTCGGCCGAATCTCGGCCCTCAGCACCCTGGGCAGCGTCGCAGGGACGCTCCTCATCGGCTACATCATGCTGCCGCGCCTCTCGCATTCGATGGCCATGTACAGCACCGCCGGCTCGCTGGCGGTGCTGGCTGCGATCTACTTTGCCGCCTGGGGCAGGCGCCAGGTCCGGGGCCTGCCCTTGATCATCCTCGTCTGGGCATCGCTGGGCTGCGTCTGGATGGGCGCCCAGGGATCGCCGGCACGCTGGCCCGCCCACCTGATCGAACGGTACCGCGCCAGCTCGAACTTCGGCCTGATCCAGGTGCTCGAAACCGCCGACGGCCGCCGCCGCTATTACCTCAACGACTGGCTCATGCAGAACAGCTACGATACGGTCGACAAGCGAAGCGCATCGCTGTTCACCTACCTGCTGCACGGATTGGCCCATGCATATACACCGCGGATCGATGCCGCCTTGTGCATCGGCCTGGGCGTGGGCTGCGTCCCGATGGACCTCGCCCGCCAGGGCGTCCGAGTCGACGTCGTCGAGATCAATCCATCCATCGTGCCGGTCGCCGAGCGCTTCTTCGGTCTCGAGCCGGCCCGGCTCAATATCACCGCCGGCGACGGCCGCTTCTTCATCAATCGCTCCCCCCCCCATCAATACGACACCATCATCCTGGATGCGTTCCTGGGAGATTCATCGCCATCCCACCTCATGACCCGCGAGGCGTTCGCCGCCATGCGCGCCGCGCTCAAGCCCGGAGGCACGCTCGTCGTCAACAGCTTCGTCGATTTCGAGCCCGGCCTGGATTTCATGGCGGCCTCACTCGAACGGACCCTGCGCTCGGTCTTCCAGCAGGTCAGGATTCACGATGCCACGACCGGCAACGTGTTCTACGTAGCCTCGGACCAGGCCGATCTCCAGATCATCCATCCCCCCGACCCGGGCCAGGTCGATCCCTGGGTCCGCCGCGATTTTGAAGCCGCGCTCACCAACCTGCGAACCACCCGGCCCGAAAGCGGCCGCATCCTGACCGACGATTTCAATCCGGTCGAGGTGTTGGACGCGCCCAACCGCGAGGCGTTGCGCCGGCGGCTGGCGTGGGACTGGATGGGATCATAATGTTGCCAATCCGTTGCGCCGCAATGGGTATTGTGGATCTTTTTTTTCGTTCCCATTTGCCGGGCGCGAAATTAGAATGGCTGGCTAATCGCCGAACGCGGCGAGGTATCGAAACTTGAAATAGGAACCTTTATGCCACTGACTCACACACGCGATTTGTTCGCCAAGGCCCTCAAGGGCAAGTACGCATTGGGCGCTTTCAATGTGAACAACATGGAGCTGCTCCAGGCCATCGTCGAGGCCTGCGAGGCCGAGAAAGCCCCGCTGATCCTCCAGATATCGAAGGGCGCCCGGCAGTACGCCAACCCGGTCTACCTGCGCCGGTTGATCGATGCGGCCGTCAGCCTCACCACCATCCCCATCGCCGTTCACCTCGACCACGGCGACACATTCGAGCTCTGCAAGGATTGCATCGACGAGGGATTCACCAGCGTGATGATTGACGGCAGCCACCTGCCTTTCGAGAAGAACGTCGAGCTGACCAAGAAGGTGGTCGATTACGCTCACAAGCGGAACGCCGTGGTGGAAGGCGAGCTGGGCAAGCTGGTTGGCGCCCAGCACGACGATGGCGAGGAAGGCGGAGGTTACTCCAAAGGCGGAGTCTACACGCATCCGGACGAGGCGGTTGCCTTCGTCAAAGCCACCGGGTGCGACTCGCTTGCGGTTGCGATCGGCAACTCGCACGGCGCCTACAAGTTCAAGGGCGCCCAGCACCTCGACCTCGAGCGGCTCAAAGCCATCAAGAAGGCGCTCCTCGAGGCCGGGCTCGGCGATTACCCGCTGGTTCTGCATGGGGCCTCGAGCGTGCCCAAGGAGCTCACCGCCGAGATCAACAAGTATGGCGGGAAGCTCGGCGAGGACACCGCCGGCGTCCCCGAGGCCGACATCGAGGTCGCCCGCCGAATCGGCTGCGCCAAGGTCAACATCGACACCGACTTGCGCCTGGCCCTGACCGCCGGGATCCGCAAGGTCTTTGCCGAATCCCCCAAGGATTTCGATCCTCGCAAATACCTCGGCCCTGCCCGCACCCGCGTCCAGGAGCTCGTGCGGCACAAGGTCCGCAACGTCCTTTGCTGCGCCGGACACGCGTTCGACTAGGCCCGCCAGTCCAAGACGCATTGGGCCTGGGTCGCTGGCCCGGTTTTTCGCCCTCGCCCCGGGCCGCCCATCGCACCGCCCTGCAGTGCAGGGCGATCTCTTTCCGGCTTGCCATCGCATCCAAAAAGTTGTAACGGGTCTTCTGTTTGAGGAAATTATGAATATGAAATCTGGTATCCGATTGATATTGGCGGTCGCAGTCGTTTCTTTAGCAGCAGCCTGCAAACGGGAACCCGCGCCTCCGCCTCCCCCCACCACGCCGAGCGGCGTGATCAGCAACGCGGCGGCCCAGACGGGCGCCGCCATCCGGTCCGCGGCCGATCAGGCGGCCCAGCAGGCTGGCCGGGCGGCCACCCAGGCCGTGGGCGCCGTCCAGCAGGGCGCCGCCGCTGCCCTTCAGGCCGTCACGAACGCAGTCCCGCAAGCTGCGCAGGTCCAATCCGCGATCGGCGCCGCCACCCAGTTGGTCACCCAGGGCAAATATCAGGAAGCCCTCCAGAGCCTGGGCAGCCTGGCCACTGTGAAGCTCACTCCTGAGCAGCAAAAAACTGTGGACGCCCTCAAGCAGCAGATCAACGCCGCGCTCGCCAAGGGCACATCCGCTGCCGGAGCAGCCGCCGGCGCGATCACCAACGCGATTCCGGCTCTGCCCCGCTGAGCCGTCCCCATCCCGGTTCTCAACGGCGCCGCGCAACAGGCTCGATCGGCCGGTTCGCGGCGCCGTCCTATTTCGGAAACCAAACCTCGATCTCGCGCCGAACGGCCTCGTCCGAATCCGAGGCGTGCGCCAGGTTGAACAGCCCGCGATCGAGGGAGTCGGCATGCCGGATCGTGTCGCAGCTGAAATCGCCGCGGATCGTGCCGGGCGGAGCTGAGGCGGGCTCGGTGGGGCCGATCAATGCGCGCACTTTCTGGATGGCCTGGACGCCGCTCAGCACCATGGCGATGATCGGCTTGCCGGCCAGGTAGTTCGTGTTCTTGACGAACGCCGCCGGGTTGCGCGGCTCCAGATCGGCGTAGTGACGGCGCAGCAGCTCGCGGTCGGGACGGGTGAGGCGGATGGCTTCGATCGCGAGGCCGGCCTGCTCGAAGCGCTCGATGATCCGACCCACCAGTGCCCGCTCGATCGCGTCCGGCTTCAGCAGCACCAGCGTTTGTTGAATCATAGCGGACTCGAAACGAAGATGGTGCGCGAGGCGGGAGTTGAACCCACAACCTGCGGCTCCGGAGGCCGTCACTCTATCCAATTGAGCTACTCGCGCACCCGTTGATGATCCAGCCGTCCCCGCGGCCATCCGCCACCACAACGATCTCCCGCACCCGGTGTTGCCACCTGATGCTCCCGGCAGATCTCCGGACCTCGGAACGGACATTGCCGCTCCAGACCGTGCCGGTCCGAACCATCATGGACTTACTATGCCCTACCCAAGCGCGGAGGCAAGCAAATACGACGTGCGCACCGCGAACCGCGCCCTCGCCCAGCGACGGCTGCATGGGCTCCAGGAAAAGACCAGCCGGCTGGCCCAATATGATGGATCCAGCCGGATCACTTTCCGCGAGTTGGCCGACCGCTGGCTGGCCAACACCCGGATCAAGCTCAAGGGCCGGAGATATTAAGGGTCTGTGCAAAAATTAATTCCGATTTTGCTGGGTGGGATTGGGCGGGCTGGCAAGGCGCGACGAGCGAGCATACCCGCGCGGTCTGTGAGCGAGGAGCAACACAGCCAGCGCGCCCAAGGCACCCAGCCCTGCGGGGCGGGGCGGCGCCGGGCCATCGGCTTCGTGGCTCGGTCGGTCGAGTATCGCAGGGGGATACACTCCCTCCCTTGCGCCTCGGATCTGGCCCGGCGGCGCTCCCGCCAAAATCGGAAGTAATTTTTGCACAGACCCTAAATGGCCGACAAGAATGTCGGCGATCGGTTGGTTGCAGGCCTTCCGCCGGACCCGACAGTGCCGCGTCCCTATCGTTTCCAAGGATCTGACCGGATCGCCTCTGATCCTTGGGCTGGATCCGTCACACCCACGCCAGCCACGGATCGCGCTCGATCTCAGGAAAACGGGGGCCGAGATAGCGCCTGGGGGGCAGGCCATGCAGATCGCACAACAGGTGCCAGGCGCATGAGGTCAGCAGATTCGCATCCTCAATCGCCGGACGCCACGCGGCCTGGAGCAATTCCGTGAGCGTCTCCCGGCGCGGCATGAGCCCGAAATCCCACGCGCCGCAGACCCGCACAACGAAATCCACTCGATCTGCGGGCGTCGTCAGTTCCGCAGGCACGGGGGCATCCGGGTACAGGCTGCCGTCAATCCAATGGGTGTCGCTCTCCGATGAATTCATGCTTGAACCAGACCCGGGTGGCTGCCGCGCGCTCGCGATCGGCATTGTCCGCGATGTCCGACAGCGGGCGCATCTTTTCGATCCTGCTGAGGTGCAGAAGCACGGCCTCGCGCGCGATCGCCGTGTCCGGCGCCGACACCCCGCGCTTCTCCTCCCGGCACCTCCACAGCCGCCAGCACTCAGCAACGCTGGCCAGACCCACGCGGCACAGCTCCCGGATATCGAGGAAGTCCCGCGGAGCGCCGCGGGCGATCAGGGCGGCCATTTTCGCCGCGATCAGATCCTCGAGCGAATCCAGCCCCACCGGCGGCCATGGGCTCGGCCGGGTCGTTCCGATTTGGACGCTCCGTCGCGCCACCTGGAAACTGAACAGTGTCTGGCCTGCTTCCCGGAGTTCAATACTGACCACCTCGCCATGCTCCCGCCTCGATACCGTCCCGAAGGGCTGCAACGCAGCCTGAACCCGGTCCAGAACGCAGCTCTTGTCCGCCGCGATCGCGGACTCCGTCCACCAGGCATCGACATCGTTCGTCGTCCGATATTGGTGGTAGTGTGCCAGCCCGAAGGCGCCGCCGAGCGAAAGGCAGGCCGCCGCCTCGCAGCCGCGGAGCGCCTCCAGGCAGGCGGCGGCATGGCGCGAAGTCCGCGGTGGCTCTGCCGGACTGGCGGGCATGATGTGCACTATCTCAAATTCACCGCAGCCGTGGCAACGCGAATCACCCGTGAGCGTTCGGCTTCCGGGGCCCGGAAGACGGGCAAGACAACCTGGCTGAATGCGCTGGTGCCCCCAGAGACGCCGCAGCTCATGCGGCTGCAGTCGATTTCAGGCCTTCAGCCGGACCCGACAGCGTCCCCAACGAGAGCGCCGACATTCTTGTCGGCCTTGGCAACCCCCTGGGCCTCCTCTCCAGACCCTATGCACCGCGCCATCCGGAAGGGACGCTACAGCAGCATCTTGATCCGACAGCTTTGGGCCGCTTTGCAGAGAGCTTCGTCGCGAGACGCGAGCGGGAGTTTCCGGCGCACCGCCAGTTCCAGATACGCGGCGTCGTAGACCGATAGGCCATGTTCCGTCGCCAGTTCGGAGATCTTTCCCCAGGCAAGCCGCGGTCCCTCGTCATCCACGGTGAGTGGCAGCCGGGCCAACGCCTCCAGCGCCCGCTCGCGTTCTGGCGCGAGAATTTTCTTTCGGCGCAGCAGGACGAGCAGGGAGTTGGCGACTTCAAAGGGCCACAAGATCGGGGCCACCAACGGCGTGCCCGCCGCCACCTTGTCGAGCAGGGCGTCCGTGGCGTCGCTGGCTTGCGAAGGCACAGCCCAGGCCACGCCCACCGAGGAGTCCGCGATGAAGCCCTCGCTCATGGACGGCCTTGCTCGATGGAGTCCTTGATCTCTGCGTCGGTCAGCGGCTTGAATCCTCTGCGCCTGGCCATCAGGGATCGGACAGCCCGAAGGTCAGCCACGGCTGCCTGGACGTGCTGCAGGTTCGCACCTCCCTCCGGAATGATCCGGGCCACGGCCTTGTCGTGCCGGGTAATGACGATTTCCTCGCCACGCACAACACGGTCGAGCAGCTCGCCGAACCGGGTTTTCGCCTGAAATGCAGTCACGCTTGCCATAAGGTCGCATCAAATTAACCAGTTGTTGACTAGTTTAGCATCGCCCGGTCAAGCTGACAACTGCCGTTTGTGCAGGCGTCGGCATGCAAGGGAGAGGGACGAGCCGCTGGCTCGTCCGCTTGTCAGCCGACAGCGCTGCAGGCCTTCCGCCGGACCCGACAGCGTGGCGTCCCTATCGTTTCCAAGAACAACATTTCCGCGTCGTTTCCCGTGGTCCGCAGGTGTGGGCCACCGATAGAATCACGCCGTCGGCTCAATGCGCTGAACGTCTTTGCATTTGTCCAAATCGCGGTCGAATGAGACCACAGGAAGGCCGCTGTCGGCGCCCGCCGCCGCCAGATAGGCATCGGCGAAGTGGATGTTGCGATCCCGGTGGCGCGCCAGGGCATCGAGCACTCGTTCTCGCTCGTGGACCTGGATCCCGCGGCTTTGCAGGAACAGCAGGAGGTTCGCGGCCACGTCTTTCCGGTCCATCCCGTAGAACGATTCCAGGGTGTACACCGTTTCGGCCACAATGACAGGCAACACTTCGAGAATCGCGGCGCCGGTGTCCGCCATGGCCACCAGGGACCTGGCGGCCGCCGCCAGGGCGGGCGGTTGGCCGGTGAGGAAGCGAACGATGACGTTCGTGTCCACCCAGTATCGAGGCGCCATGTTACCGGAGCCCTTCCCGGGCGGCTTGGGCGGCCACCGCGCGCCGCACGGCTTCTTTCTCCTTCCGATGGCCGGGAAACGGCCTTTGCGGTTTCAAGCTCCCGAAAAGCTGCAGGGCGCTTGGCTGCGGCCGCACGAGAGCGCTGCCGTTGGGCTGCACAACCCATTCGAGCCGCTGGCGCGCTTTCACCCGCAGTGCGGTGCGCACTTCGATCGGCACCGTTGTCTGTCCTTTATCGGTCAATGTTGAATGCGGCATGGCTTCACTTTACCATGTATCGATTGCATTACCAAATGAAAATGCATTACCAGGCAGAATAGCATTATGCCTTTTCAAGTCGCGTTGGGCTGAAGCCGTAGCCGCCGAGGAGTGAATGAATTGCCAAGTTCATCGCGGCACATCTTTTTCTGCCGCAATAGAACGCATGGATCCCTCCGCGCCCTGCCTTTCCGAGGCAAGGGCATCAATGGTTCCGCGTCATTCCGCGTGGTCTGCGGAAAGCGGCAGAGGACTGCCGCACTCCACGAGGCTGGCGCCCATTCGGACACGCCCTCGCTGCGCGCGAAGCGTCTTGGAGTGCGGCAGCCCCCTGCCGCCTTGGATCACGCGGGCCAGCCTGCGCATCCCCGCATCCAGGCACAAATCCGCGGCTTGCAGCCCGTCAGCCGACCGCGCTGCGGGCCAGGATGCCGATCGGAACGACTCGCGCAGGCGGGCCCGATTTCGAACCCGCGTCCGCATCATGGACCGCGGCAGTCCCCTGCCGCTTTGGAATGAAGTCGGCGGTCGCGGGACAGCCGCCGGTTATTCGACGGGCTCGAAGACCCCGCTGAAGGGTGCGTCAGGCCAGACCAATCTCCATGTTTGTCCGCTGGCAACGTGTCGAAACCAATTCTCATGAAAGGTTGTTGCCCCGACGTAGGGCTTCAGAACTGGCAGTTCTTCGGCGTGTCCCGCGCTCACTTGCCGGCTTATCCAGTCAACAAATCGGTTGAACTCGCTGAGGCTCTGAAAGCCCGTGATTTTCTCCCATGGGCAAGACTTCATAATACAATCCAAGCCCGGTTGACATTCGGGATAAAAACTTGGTTGCCGCCGCCAACCAATTCTCCTTGCGGTGCCGCGAAGCCCTCGAAGATTCGAGTCCCGGCGGGAACTTGAATTTTCACGATATTCTCAGCCGTGTTGCCCCATTGCGGCAAAAGCGCGCTATCGATTCGGGATTGAAGCGCACCGGCAGGCGGCGTCCGCGTCCAGTAAGGCCCTATATTCGGAGAGTTGCCTCCGTAAACCCGATAAAGCATTGTCGGCTCAGACGTGACCAATTCTGTGTATGACCCGCCGCGGAACGTGCTGGCAACCTTCTCTCCAAGCGGTCCAGGCCCATTCAATGGACTCCAACGAATCGGTGCACTCTTTGCGACACTATGCCCATGACGGACAACCTGGCGAGCACTTTTGACGGCGGCTCGGACCGTCTTGCCGAGAGCCCCGCCCACCGCGCCCCACCGGACCGACTCGAGGGCCTCCTGACGCAGCTGCTCCCCCAACCGCCACAGAACCCGATGCCCCTCGCACAGGATCAGCTCATGCTCGCGCTGCAGTTCCGCGTCATACCGGCTGGCGTCGATCACCCGATACCGACCGTCCGCGCCTGCCTCCGGCCACAAATCCTCATCGCGCCCCGGTCGCTCGACACGCCCGCTCCCCATCAACCCTATCGATCCCGGGCCAATCACCAGCCCTGAATATCCACGTTCGGACAAGCCCCCTGTCAGCTGGGGTGACTGCCCCCGCCGATCCGCCCACTGCCCATTCCCAACCGCCGACAATCCCAACACCGCCGCCGCCACCATCCACCACCCACGCCCCCCCCGGTTCCTCTTCATGCTTCATCCTCCCCCATGCTATCCCTGTGATCCGTTTGCGGTCTCGCATCTTTGATACGAGCAGATCCCGTTCCAGGCGACGGATGTCGTGGCGCTCGGCCCTCAGCCGGACCCGACAGCATCGCGTCCCTACCTTTGGTCGCAACTTGCGCGCCGACATCCTTCCCCTCGCCCTAACTTTCCGCAGGCAAAAATCCGGAGCCGCGATTCTTCTTTGAGAGGTTTTGCGGCTATCGGTTGAAAAGCCGACCTTTGATTGCCACAAGAAACGCAAAAAAAGTTATTTCGTGTGATTGGTGTGATTCGTGGGCACCCTCTTCGAGTGCTTCGTCGTTCGTGGTGAGGTACAACCGCAGCTTGAAAGCTGTGATCGGTTGCAGGCCTTCCGCCGGACCTGACAGCGTGGCGTCCCCACCTTTCGGCCTACCGACGCACCGTCCTCCTCGCCACATTCGAGTCTTCGGTGAGGCCGAGCGCCACACCCACCTTTCGGCCTACCGACGCACCGTCCTCCTCGCCCCGCGCCAGCGGGGAGAGGCCGGGGATACAAGAAATGGTCGTCCTCCTCTCCCCGAGCCCTCCATTGCCATGGTGGCGAGGGAGAAGATGGCCCGCTGACAAGTGTTGGCCGACAAGCGGACGCGACAGCGTCGCGTCCCCTTACAGGGCTGCAGGCTCACAGCGCCGCGGGCGGCGGCGCGCGCGCCCTGCCTCAGATTCTGAATTTTAAATCGGGTATGACCGAAAATGTCATAGGTGACTTTGGCATCGTGGAAAATGACGATGAGAGCTCGGAATGAAAGCCGGTTGGGTCTTGAGCCGGCCATTGGAGACAGGATGCATTTATGAAACCAATCTTTGGACCTGGGGCAAAGCTTCGGGGTTTCCTGCGGGAGAGCAGAAACCGGATCGAAGTGCTGGGGCCTACGCTCCGGCTGCTGGCGATCTACCACGTGGATCAGAACATCACCGTCGCCACCGGGGGCAGGCTGATCGGCTTCGGCAACCAGCTGATGTTCGTCCTGGGGCAGCAGAGTCCGGAGCAGCATTGACAGGGGCGCGGTTCGGATGGCACAACACAACCTGCCACCTGGCGAAAACTTATGGCCCGAAAACAGCAGCTCAGCCGGCCGCCCCTGGAACGTATCTTCACGTTCCACAAGCTGATCCAGGAAGGCAGATACCCGAACTGCAGCCTCCTGGCCCGCATGTTCGAGATCCACCTCCGGACCGTCAACCGCGACCTGGATTTCATGCGGGACCGGCTGAGGCTCCCCTTGGAATACGACCCGCAGCGGCGCGGCTTCTTCTACTCGAAACCCGTCGAGCACTTCCCGCTGGTGCCGATGACGGAATCCGAGGTCTTCGCTTTGCTGGTGGCGCACAAGGCGATCGCCCAATACCGCGGCACGCCCTTCGAGCATCCGCTTCGGACAGCGTTCCGGAAACTGGCCTGGCAGCTTGACCGCAACGCGCCGTATGCGTTCGGCAATCCGGACGAGATGCTCTCCTTCCGCCCTCTGGCGCCCGAGGAGACCGACCTGGAAAGCTTCCAGATTCTCACGCGCGCGCTCCGGGAGAAGCGGGGGCTGAGCTTCACCTACCGCAATCTCGGGGCGAAGGCCGCCCGCAAGCGGCGGGTTCGCCCCTACCACCTGGCCTGCATCGAGAACCACTGGTACCTGCTCGCGTTCGATGTCGACCGCCAGGACATGCGCACGTTCGTCCTGACGCGCCTGTCGGATCCCGAAATCACGGACGACCGGTTTGTGATCCCGGAATCGTTCGATCCGAACCATTATCTCAAAGGCGCGTTCTCGGCGTTCAAGGGGAAGGCCGACTACGAGATTGTGATCGACTTCGACATCTGGGCGACGGATCTGATCCGCGGCCGGCAATGGCATGCGAGCCAGGAGATCACGCTGCTCCCCCAGGGCTGCTCCCGGATGCGGCTGCGTCTGAGCAGCATCGAGGAGATGGTGGGCTGGGTGCTGAGCTGGGGGGCGCATGCGACCGTGGTGCGCCCCATCGAGCTGGTGAACCGCGTGCGCGAAACCGGGCGGGCGGTTGCAGACCGATACGCATCCGTGGCGGCGGAGACGCCGAGCCAGCCCGCGGGAGCCGGCATGGATCTGTTGGTGGAAGAACGCCGGCCTGGCCAGCCGCCCGCCCGAACCGGCTGCCCCCTGTGATACACGGGACCTCCCTCAGACCTGAATGGCGCCCGTCCAGGATCAGGACTACGCCAGCAAAGGGATGCAAGTGTTCCAATTGCCGCGGCTGCCCGGTTCTCTCAGTGCGTGTCCTCGCCGGTCTCGGCGTCGATCCGGCGTTGGCGTCCTTCTGGATCCCGGGTATGGATAACGAAGCCTGCGTTGGGGGGGAATTCCACCCTCCTCGCGCAGCACTTTCAGCCATTCGAAGGCACCGGCGAGGACGGCGCGAAGGAGGGGAGGCGGATCGTCCGGCTCAAGCTGGCGCCCCTAAGGGTCTGTGCAAAAATTACTTCCGATTTTGGCGGGAGCGCCGCCGGGCCCGATGCGAGGCGCAAGGGAGGGAGTGTATCCCCTGCGATACTCGACCGACCGAGCAACGAAGCAGATGGCCCGGCGCCGCCCCGCCCCTGCGGGCTGGGGGCCTTGGGCGCGCTGGCTGTGTTGCTCCTCGCTCACAGACCGCGCGGGTATGCTCGCTCGTCGCGCCTTGCCAGCCCGCCCAATCCCCTCCAGCAAAATCGGAATTCATTTTTGCACAGACCCTACCGCGGCCGGAGAGCGACATCGCTTCCGGCGGCCATGTCGTTGACACGCTGACCGTGAGTCTGTGGTGCTTGCTCACGTCGAGGGGCTACACCGAAACCGTGCTCAAGGCCGTGAATCTCGGTGGCGACACCGACATGACCGGCGTCGCCCGGCTCGGAAAACACAACTTGCCGGCCGCTGCCGGAGGTCGATTGGATGGTTTGGCCGGTGTCGAAAGGCGGGATCAGGGGAACAACCGTCTCTCACCCCAGTCGAAGAAACGCCCCCATGGTTCGAAAATCTGGGCAAGCGCCAGGTCAAAGCGCCGAAGGTCTCCATCCGCGATTCGGGGATGCTGCACGGGCTGCTGCACATGGCCAGCCCGTCGCGGCTCGAGGAACACCCCAAGCTGGGCGCATCGTGGGAGGGCTTCGCGCTGGAGCAGGTGCTGCAAATCACACCGGCGACCGCGACGCCTATTTCTGGGCGACGCCCGTCGCGGCGGAGCTGGATTTGATGGTGCTGTGGCAGGGTCGGCGGATCGGGTTTGAATTCAAGCTCGCCGACGCGCCGGCCGTCACTAAATCCATGCGCGTGGCGATGGCGGACTTGAAGCTCGACCGGTTGCTGGTGGCCGTGCCGGGCAAGGAATCCTACGACCTCGGTCCGAAGCGGGCTGGATCGTGATGTCGTCCTCTGAGCAAACTACGAGGAATATAGTTGCGTCAAATCATCTTAGATGATAATTAACCGCTATGAAATGGGAGTCATTACTGGAATTGGTTGCTGGCGAAGCGGTCTTTTCATCGGCGATCTTGCTGGCGGGCGACCAGTCTGTCAGCCAGGTCCGTCTGCAGTTGTCGCGATGGACAAAGGCTGGACGGCTGCTCCAACTTCGTCGCGGAATCTACGCATTGGCACCGACTTGGCGCAAAGTGGAGCCTCATCCGTTCCTGGTTGCCAACCGGCTCCAGCGTGGATCCTATGTCAGTTTGCAGGCTGCTTTGGCCTGGCACGGCATGATCCCCGAGCATGTCCCGGTGGTGACGAGCGTCGGGCCCAGTCGGCCGGAGACGATCCGCAATCCCTTGGGAGTTTTCCAATTCAACCACCTCGCCGAGGGGTTGCGCTTCGGTTACTTGCGGGAGGAAGTCGCCTCCCGCCAGTTCGCTTTCGTGGCTTCGCCGGAAAAGGCCCTGCTTGATCTCGTCCACCTCACACCCGGCGCCGACTCGGGGGATTACCTGCGGGAACTTCGTCTGCAGAATCCGTCCGCGATCCGAATGACCGTCCTCAATGAACTTGCTCAGCGCAGCGGCAAACCGAAACTGATCCGGGCGGTCGGGATCGTCGGTCCCGTGCTCGCCGCAGAGAAAGGAGAGCCCCTGTGAAGGAAGTGGAGGTGGACACCTGTCCCCCGCCGGGAGCGGGCATCGCGACATCCATCGTTCGGCGCCATGTAACCCTGAACCTCTGCCATCACGACAAGGCGTCGCTATTGGCGGGGAAACTCCACGCCGTTCTGCACCGCAAATGGACCAAAGGCCGCGACCTCTACGACCTCGTCTGGTATCTGTCCGACCGTTCCTGGCCGCCCCCCAACCTGGCGCTGCTCAACGCCGCCTTGACGCAGACCGGGTGGCAAGGCCCGGCCTTGACGATTGCCAACTGGCGGGACGAACTCCGTCAACGGCTGGAGACACTGGACTGGGAACGTGCGCGAGCGGACGTGCGACCCTTCCTGGAGCGGGAGCGAGACATTGCTCTGGTGTCCCGGGAAACATTGGGCATTCTAGTCGGCGCCGCTCAAGGCTGACCTGGGGGCAGGACCGTCCGAAAGCCCAGGTAGTAGAACCTGTAGTCCGGGTAGAAGCTGTCGTTGCGGTTCGCTGCGCGGCAGTGCCACGCGAGGCTGTTCCAGCCGCCGCCGCGTATCGCGCGGTACGAGCCTGAGCCCGGCCCCCGTGGATCGCTTCCAGATGATGATGAGTAATAGCTGCTCGAATACCAGTCCCAACACCATTCCCACACGTTCCCTGCCATGTCATACAGCCCATACCCGTTGGCCGCAAACGGCCCCACCGGGCTCGTGTAGGGCTCGACGCCCGTCGCGTAGTTGGGATGATAGCCTTCAGTCGCAGCCAAGTCGTAGACGTAAAGATGGTGGCCGCTTTCCCAATAGCTGTAATAATTGGCCTGGCTGTGCGAAATTGTGCCCCCCCACGGAAACCGATTCCCGCTCGAACCGCCCCGCGCAGCCTTCTCCCACTCCGCCTCCGTCGGCAGCCGGTAGCCTCTATCCCACCTGATGGAGGGCGAGACCCGCCCTGTTCGGTAAGGCTGGCTCAGTCCTTGGTCGGTGTAATATGCCCACGGCCGTCCCTCGCGCTCGCTCCGCGCATTGCACCACTTTACCGCGTCATACCAGCTGATCGTGTGGACCGGATGATTGTCGCCTTTGCCATAGTTCACTCCTCCATGCCAGGATCCTGGATTGTCAAAGCTGTATCCGTGCCCAATCGCCCACTGATACACCGCGTCCCATTGGGCTTTCGTCACCTCCGTCCGGTCCATATAGAATGCGCTTACGTGCACCGTGTGAACCGGGAGCACATCCGAATAGCCCTCGCCGAAGGTGTCCCCCATCTGAAACTCTCCGGCGGGGATCAGGGCCATGTCAGCGCGTTCGCCTCGGACCCGGTAAAACATCGGGACTTGAACGCGGATTGTCCCGTTGGAATCGACGGTGATGGCCTTCAGGCCCGCCCAGGTGTTGGTCCACGGCCCGTTGACCGTTGGCGCCCACTCGACCGCCGCCACGCTGCCAGGCATCAGGTTGGTGCCAGTCAATTCTCCATTCTGGCCGAACGATTGGATGACCGGCGTTTGACCGGAAACCGACGGATGCAGCAAGTCCAAGGTGATTGTGGCAAGGGTCAGCGCACAGGCCCATCGAGCCAGATGCAAGGATCGTGGTTTCATGGATGCAGGGGTTGCGATTTTCCAGCAATCCGCACGCGGCTGGCTATTTGTCTTTTTCCAGGAGGGCCTGGATCGGGGCGGGGAGGTCGAAGGCCGAGGAGGGCACGGTGTCGAATTCGACGGAGTCGATCTTCATGACCTGCTCGAGGCCCATGATTTTCTGGGCAGTGCGGGTGGGGACGAGGATCCCGCCGAACTTCTTGTAATCGCCGAAAGTGTTGGTGGACTTGAGGGCGCCGAGGGGGGTCTCGACCTCGAGGACAGAGCCGACCAGCAGGCGGGAGGTCCGGCTGTAGTATTCGATGACCGTCTCGCCCGATTTGCGGGCCAGCTTGACCTCGTAGCATTCCTCGCCGGCGAAAGGGGTGGTGCGGACGGTTTCCATCGAGTGGTATTTGCTGTCTTCGTGCAGCGGGGCGCGGAAATCGGCTTCTGCTCGGAGCTGATCGAGCTGTTTGCCGGTCATGAGCCGGGGGCCCATGGCCGGGTCGACGGACCAGCCGACCTCGCCGTTGAATCCGGTGAGGATCTGGCCAACGGCGGGCAGCTCGATCTGGATCCGGATCTTGTTGGGCTGAGCGGACTGGATGTCGAGCTTGCCGGAGATGCTCTGGGCGGCCATCTCGAACTGGCCGACGGCGTGCTGGGATTGGTGCTGGAGGAGGGCCTCGCGGCCGCCGATGGCCGCCAGGTGGCCGTCGATCACCTCGCGCGCCGAGGGCAGTTTTTCCGGGGGGCGCGCCGGGCCGGGCTCAGCCGCGGGCAGAACCGTTCGGGCGGTCCATAGGACAGCAAGGCAGAACGCGGCGCTGCGGAGAAAGGTGCGAAGGTTGGATTTCATATTGGATGGGGCTAGATGCCAGGGTGGGGTGGCTGGCCGAGGATCCATCGGCACGCAGCCTCGAGCGCGGCATCGCGGCCGGCGAGCAGGTCCCTGCGCTTCCAGGGCGCCCGCGTGTCGGGTGCGACGCCGCGGCCTTCGAGGGAGAGGCCGGCGGCGGTTTGAAAATCGGCGAAGGCGTGGAGCAGGAGATCGCCATTGGGGAGCCGGCGGAAATGGGCGGGGAGGGCCTCGCCGGCCGTGGTCTCGCCGAAAATGCGGGCCCGGCCGATGCCCTGCATGCTGCCGGCAAAGATCTCCGAGGCGCTGACCGTGTGCCGATCCACCAGGATCGCCAGCGGGCTGGCGCAGGGCGCGACGCGGCGGCCGTCCCGGGTGGCGCGGCGCGGATTGGCATGGAACTGGAGGCGGCTGTCGCGGGTCTGGAGCGTGCCGAGCAGCACGGGCTGGTCGAGGAAGTGGCCCGCGATGCCCATGATCATTCCCGCCACGCCGCCGATATTGCCGCGCAGATCGACGATCAGGCCGCTGCAGTCGCGGAGATCGTCCACCGCTGTGTCGATGGCCTCGGCCAGGGGGAGCATCCAGAGGTTGAACCGGATCACGCCGATCGCGCGCGCCGGGTCTGCCTGGATCCGATCGTGGGAGGAGGAGGCGAACATCGCGGGCAGGTAGCCGAGCTTGACGACCTGACCGGGGAGCCTGGCCCGCTCGAGATCGAGGCTGCGCCGGCGATTGGCGCCGTCTCGGAATTCGAGCGCGGCGGTCGAGCCCGCCGGGCCGCGGAGCTGCTGGATCAGCCGGCTCCACGCCAGCAGCTCGCCATGCGAGCGCGAGCCGGCGCGATCGCAGCCGGCGACGTAATCGCCGGTCTTCACGCCATCGATCCGATCGAGGATCCAACCGCGCTGGATGCCGGCCGCCGAGGCGGGGCTGTCCGCCGCGACGGAGACCACCACGTAATCCCTGCCCAGGCGCCGCACGTCGAATCCGAAGTCGGCGCTGCCGCCGAGCGGGGCGGGCGGAGATTGCGAGCCTGCCGGCCGCCGAGGCGACAGGCGGGCGGTCCGGCCGGGCTCGGTGGCGACGCCGGCCGCAGGCGTATCGATCGGGCGGATCGATTCCGGCGCGAGGGCGGATCCGGGCAGAATCCGCATGTGGGATTGGCCCAGGCGATCGAGCATGGACTGGATCACGGCACGCAGCTCGTCGGGGTTGCGAGCTCGGGCGGCCCGGGGCCGGTATTTCTCGCGCAGGGCAGCCCAGTCGTTCCCGCGGAAGCCGGGATCGAAAAAGCTTTCCTGGACGCGTTCCCAGGCGGCATCGAAGGTAGCCAGCGACTCGATCGATGCCTGGGAGGGCGCGACAGACGGCTTGGGCGGGGTGGCGCATCCGGCTGCGAGGCAGATCGTCGCGATGAGCCCCCATCGCCACGGGCCTCGAGCCGGGGCGGCGCCTGCCGCAGTCGCGGCCTGCCGGCATCCGGCTTTTCGGACTGCAGTCAATGGGAACCTGGCCTTCATCGATTGGCGCCCTTCGAACGCGGATCGCCGGTGGATAGGTTACGGATCGGGAGCAGAATTACAATGGCGTTCAATCGGAAGGCGGGCCGCGCACGATCTGGAATTTCTGGATGCGTTTGCGGAGGGTCGCGCGGGTGATGCCGAGGAGCCGGGCCGCCTGGACCTGATTCCAGCGGGTATGGCGCAGGGCGGCCCGGATGAGCGCGCGTTCAACCGTCGGAAGGATCCGGGCCTGCGGATTGTTCTGGGCCCAGTCGAACAAGCGTTCCGCCACGGCGTCCCAGTCGGGCTCGGCTCCGGAGGGCGGGGGGGTGGCCGGCGATCGGCTGGGAGGGCCCATCGAGCCGGCGGGTGTTGCCCGGGCGGCCTCGAGGATCTCGGGGGGGAGATCGGCCGGCAGGATGGTGTCGCCGCGGGCGACGACGAGGGCGCGCCGGATCGCATTTTCGAGTTCGCGGATATTACCGGGCCAGGAATATTTCTGGAGGAGATCGAGGCTCGAGGCGGCGAGGGCGAGCGGCGGCTGGCGGCGGCCGGAGGCGAGCTTTCGGAGGAAATACTCGGCCAGGAGGGGCAGATCGTCGAGGCGATCGCGCAGCGGAGGCAGGTGGATGCGCACGACATTGAGCCGATAGAACAGGTCTTCGCGGAACCGCCGGGCTGCGATGGCCTGTTCGAGCGGCTGGTGGGTGGCGGCGATGATGCGCACGTCGACCTGGACGGGCTGGTTGCCGCCGACCCGATCGAAGGCGCCCGTCTGGAGGACGCGGAGGATCTTGGTCTGGGTGGCGAGGCTCATGTCGCCGATCTCGTCCAGGAAGAGGGTGCCTCGGTGGCACTGCTCGAACTTGCCGATCCGCTGGGCGGCTGCGCCGGTGAAAGCGCCTTTCTCGTGGCCAAAGAGCTCGCTCTCGAGAAGGTGTTCGGGGATGGCGGCGCAATTGATGGCGAGGTAAGGCTGGCGGCTGCGCTGGCTGTGGTGGTAGATGGCGCGGGCCACGAGCTCCTTGCCGGTGCCGCTCTCGCCCGTGACGAGGACGGTGGGATCGGATCGGGCCAGCTGGCCGATGAGCTTGAAGACCGCCTGCATGGCCTCCGAGCGCCCCACGATTCCCAGGGCGACGTCCTCGGCATCGAGCGCCGGCTGGACCGCGACCATCTGCCGCATGTCGCGCGCCGCCTTGAGGGCGGCTCGGACGATTTCCTGGAGGCGGGGCACGTCAAACGGTTTCAGCAGGTAATCGTAGGCGCCCAGCTTCATGGCCTCGATCGCCGTCTGCGTCGTGCCATACGCCGTCATCATGATCACGGGCAGCTTGGGATCGGCCTGCCGAATCTGGCGCAGCGTTTCGAGCCCGCTCATCCCGCCCATTCGGATGTCCATGATGACCACGTCCGGCTTGAACTGGGGGAGCAGGCGCAGGCCCTCCTCGCCGCTCTCGGCGGCGGCCAGCTCGATGTCGGGCGAATCGAGAATGCGGCCGAACGAGTAGCGGACGTCAGCCTCATCGTCGATCAGCAGGAGTCGGTCCATGGCGGCCAGGGCGTTGGGCGGTGGAAAGGGGCGGGTCAGGGCGGCGATGCCTCGTTCTCCGATTCAGCTCCGAGCGGGGGCGGATGGGCGACCTGGTCCAGGTGCTGGGTGCGGCGCATGCCCAGATAGAACAGCCCGCCGATCAGGCTCCAGAACAAGAACCCGGCATAGGCGAGGAGGGAGAGCGAAAGGGCATGGGTCGGCTCGACCCCGATCTGGGGCGCCGACAGGGTGAGCACGTAGAGGTTTTCGCGGACGCCCAGGCCGCTCGGCGTGATGGGCAGGGCGGCGACGCAGATGATCATGGGCACGATCAGGAGCATGTGGACGATCGGGATATCGAGCTTCAATCCCCAGGCGAGGGTCTGGATCTGGAGGACGCAGGCGATGTTGAGCAGCATCGAGAGGCCCAGGATGCGCGACAGCAGGCCGGGGCTCTTGCCGAACTGGCGGCAGGCGTCCAGGCAGCGCTCGAGCAGGTCGCCCTTCGGAAGCCGGCGCAGCCATTCGCGCGCCCGGGGCAGGCCGCGGGAGACGCCGCCCCAGAAGGAAAGACCGGCCAGGATCAGGCAGCATCCCAGCATCCCCAGGATGAGAAACGACAACAAGGCCGCGCGCCGATGCCCCCGCAGCAGCTCGATGTTCGGCAGCATCATCAGGCCGGCGAACATCAGCATCGCCAGCAGGCCCATCAGCCGGTCCACAAAGACCGTCACGACCGCCTCGGTCTTCCGGTGATGCGTCTCTCGAGCGGCGTAGTAGGCTTTGAGGAAGTCGCCTCCCGTCGATCCGAGCAGGAATGCATTGAAGAACTGGGCGACGAGGCTGATCTCGAGGCAGCGCCCGACAGGCAGCGCCAGCCCCAGGCCACCCATGACGCGGTCCCAGCGCAATGCTCCAAGGAGGACCGTGAGGCCCATGAACACCAGCGACAGGACCAGCGCATCGGGCCGGACCAGCCTGAGGGTGTCCCAGAGCTGCCCGGGCCCGTGCGTCCATGCCAGGTGCCATTGCTCGGCCCGGGTCAGGTCGGACCAGTCGTGTCCCTGGGCGGCCCAGGCCTGCTGGCCTTCCTGGAGAAAGATGGAATGGAAGATCCAAGCCAGCAAAACGGCGCCGATCGCCAGGCGGATTGCGGTCTGGATCAGGCTGCGCATTGCCTTACTCCTTGCCCCAGATCGATTGGATATGGGCCAGGCCGGCCTGGAGATCCTCGACTGGCACCTGGGGGCTGAGCTCGAGGATCTTGGGGTGGCTCGGCTTCACCGAGGGCTGCAGCGCTCGGAAGTCGATCGTCCCCGCCCCGGGCGGGCAATGGTCGCCCCCGGGGAACTGGACGTCATGGACATGAAGGCCCAGGAGGGAATCCGCGAGCGATTCGAGGTGCATCGCATGGTCGATGAACCCGAGGTTTTGCTTGATCTGGGCATGGCCGGTGTCATGCCAGTAGCCGAGGGCGGGGTGGCGGAATTCCTTGAACAGCAATGGGAAATCGGATTCGAGCGGGATCTCCTCGACAGCCTCGCGGTTCTCGATTCCGAGGCGGATGCCGGCTTTCTGGGCTTCGTCGGCCAAGCGATGGAGAGCCTCGTATACCCACTCGAGATGCGGCCCTTTCCGTCGCTCCCGCCGTTCCGACACGTCGCGGATCAGACGCTCATAGGCGGGGGATTCGCGCTGGCCATTCTCGATCATTTCCGTCAGGCGCGATGTGCTCGAGCGGCGCCGGAAAATCGACCGCATCTCGATCTCTCCCAGATGCAGCACGACAAAGGGCGCATCGACCCGCTGGGCAGTGTCGAACGTCTTGAGCGTGTGGCGCATCGCGTTCTCTCGCTCGCGGCGGTCGGGCGACGAGAACTTGAACACGTTGGGCGAGGCGTGGGTGACCCCGATGGGGAGAGGGCAGAAATTGTGGAGCGAGCTGATGCGGATCTCGCCGGCTTGGACCGCCTCGAACACGCCGGGGAGCAGGCTGATCCGGATGCCGTGGCTCAGCTCCGCATAGGCGAATCCCAGGTCCCGAATCTCTTGCAGCATGGCGCGTCCATCCGTATGGCGCCCGGAATTCCAGCAGGTGGACAGCGAATACATAAAAAAAGCCGAGCGCAGTGTGGAAGACAGCCACCGCACTCGGCGTTTCGGAAAACAGCCAGTTACATTTCCGCGTAACGCGCGCTGAGCATGGCCGAGAAGCGGGCCAGTTTCATCTTGCGCCGTTTCTTTTCGCTCGGCTTCTCGAAATACCGGTGGTTCCGGACCTCGCGAAGCGTCCCTTCGCGGTCGATCTTCTTCTTCAAGCGGCGCAGTGCCTTTTCTAACGATTCGCCCTTCTTCAATCTAATTTCAGTCAAGCTCGTCACTCCTCTCCAGGACCGGGATTGAGGAGGCCCTTCGACCCCTCGAGGCCCTTCCATTGAGTGGTTAAAACCACTTAGACCCGAAACTTTAGTCGCGGCCAGGAACGGTGTCAACGAGGGTTTTTTGGCAATGCGGGATCGGGCGGAGGGGTGGAGGGGTGGAGGGGTGGAGGGGTGGAGGGGTGGAGGATTGGAGGGGTGGAGGATTGGAGGGGTGGAGGATTGGAGGGGTGGAGGATTGGAGGGGTGGGGGGATGGCGGGGT
>JAKLFB010000001.1 GCA_022711435.1 Verrucomicrobiota bacterium | reverse complement strand
GCCGAAGAAAACGGATAAAGAAGAGAACAAGAGATGTTTCGATCGAATGGCCAAGAAGATCCAGTACTAAGAAAACCGCATTTTCAACTCGCCGCTTTCAATCCGTTTTCAGACCGCCGCTGGCACGTGTCCCACGCCACTGGAGATGGTCGAGCTGTGGCGTGAGCTGATCGACCTCCACGACCGCGTCAAGGCCGCCCTCGGCGGATCCCCAACCGACGCGGAGATCTACGCCGCCATAATGGCAGAGGTTCGCCCCGTCAAGTCCGCCGGATCCGCAAAGCGATTAGCGAATCGCTCAAGGTCGGCGTCCCAGACCGAGCCGCAGAGAAGGAGGAAGCCGTCGAAGCATGGAAAACCGGATCAGCGACTGTCGTTGGTTCCAGCGTCCATCGCTTCATTCGGCGCCACGAGACGTGTGAATTTCTCGAACAGGCACTCCAAATCCCCTGCTCGCGCCATCGCTGTGCGCCACGGCGCTGGCACGCTCGCCAGACTGTAATAGACGCCTGCCAATCCCCCCGCTGCGACGCCGGTCGTGTCGGTGTCGCCACCGAGATTCACGGCCTTGAGCACGGTTTCGGTGTAGCCCCTCGACGTGAGCAAGCACCACAGACTCGCGGTCAGCGTGTCAACGACATGGCCGCCGGAAGCGATGTCGTTCTCGGGCCGCGTTGCCAGGTCGGAAGCCAGGGCGGCGGCGAAGTAGTGCTTCTCACCGGCCAGAGGCTTTGTTTCAAGCAGCGGGCTGACGGTTTGGGCGGCCGACTGGTGGGCGGCGGCGGGCGTCTGCCCCCGTAGCAATGCAGCCGCAATCAAGCAATAGAATCCGCAGGCGATCTGGGAGCGGGGATGCCGGTGAGTGATGGCCGAAGCGCGATAGGCAAGCTCGAGCATCCGCTCCGCCGGCTCATTGCCGAACCGCAGCGCAATCGGCAGGATGCGCATCAGCGAGCCGTTGCCGTTGCTGTTCTCGTCGGCGCCGCCCGCTTGCTTGGCGGGGACGCCTTCCTGGATTCGTCTCAGGGCGCGGCTCGTGGCGCCGCCGATGTCAAAGACGCTGCCCCAGGGTGTCCAGAGCCGGCCTTGGGACCACTGGACAAAGCGCTGCCCCATGTCCGTCGTATCGAATTCGTGAAGCAGCAGGCTGTCCACTGTGCAGAGCAGGAGCGAGGAGTCGTCCGACCAGGTGCCTTCGGGCTGGTCGTAGGTGCCATGTCCCCGGAAGTCGGCCACCGGATTCCGTTGAACTTCGGCGCGGCTGTGGAACTCGACCGGCACGCCCAGGGCGTCGCCGACCACCGCGCCCCATAAACCGCCCAGAACCCGACTCTTCAAACTATATTTTCCCATGGTTCGTTCATCGCTCCCGCACGCCGTTGGGATCAGCGCGACATATTGCACTCATAAGGACAGGTTGGATTCGTGCATTGTGCATATATGAATCTCTGACCCCTCACACGCGATTGCGCATCGTCTCCATTGCCTTTCGGCATTCAGCTCTTCACTGACGCCGCAAACCAGCTGGACATCAGCTTCAGCATGCTCGTGGTCTCCATTGCCTTTCGGCATTCAGCTCTTCACTGACAAACCACCGTTTGACAAGAACATCACGGCGACTTTTTCGTCTCCATTGCCTTTCGGCATTCAGCTCTTCACTGACGGAGACGGCTTTGTGGAGTTCTCCAGGCGCAATAATCTGTCTCCATTGCCTTTCGGCATTCAGCTCTTCACTGACAATAACGATATGACAACAACCATGACGATGACGACAATGGTCTCCATTGCCTTTCGGCATTCAGCTCTTCACTGACACATTGACCTGCTGGCGATGTACCGGGACGGGTTCAGCAGTCTCCATTGCCTTTCGGCATTCAGCTCTTCACTGACGCCGCGGGACCGGCCGCGGAGCCCGGAAGTGTACATCCGTCTCCATTGCCTTTCGGCATTCAGCTCTTCACTGACAGGGCTTGATTATCTTGGCTATCAAAAGGCCGGAATACGGTGTCTCCATTGCCTTTCGGCATTCAGCTCTTCACTGACGAATTGAGGGGTAAACCATGGTTCAAATTCTGGTCGGGTCTCCATTGCCTTTCGGCATTCAGCTCTTCACTGACATCGAGTCCGGCATCATCACCCTAAACACACAACCGAACGTCTCCATTGCCTTTCGGCATTCAGCTCTTCACTGACGACGGTTGCGGAGCTGCTTGCTCCGCACTATGGCCACGTCTCCATTGCCTTTCGGCATTCAGCTCTTCACTGACGAATAACCTGTCGGTCGAGCAGACCGACAAACTTTACCGTCTCCATTGCCTTTCGGCATTCAGCTCTTCACTGACACCAGAACGTCCAGCAGATCGAGCGCAAGGCCCTCTGGGTCTCCATTGCCTTTCGGCATTCAGCTCTTCACTGACCGCCGATCCGGGTCAGCACGAGTCAAGGGCCACGCTTGTGTCTCCATTGCCTTTCGGCATTCAGCTCTTCACTGACGCTTGCGCCGAGGCGCGGTGGTTTTTGAGATACTTGCGTCTCCATTGCCTTTCGGCATTCAGCTCTTCACTGACCACGGTTGACAGGCTTCCTAAAGATGCAAAGCGGATGACGTCTCCATTGCCTTTCGGCATTCAGCTCTTCACTGACTTCTTTGAATACGGCAAGCTGAGGGCGAGAACACCAGGTCTCCATTGCCTTTCGGCATTCAGCTCTTCACTGACGGACGGCGGACGCATAATGTGCGTCACGTATTCGGGCGTCTCCATTGCCTTTCGGCATTCAGCTCTTCACTGACGTTTGCTCCCAGACAACGGTTGAAAAGACCGTTGTCCGGTCTCCATTGCCTTTCGGCATTCAGCTCTTCACTGACACAATGAGGTGTCCTAAGTGCGGCAACGTGCTGGGTCTCCATTGCCTTTCGGCATTCAGCTCTTCACTGACGCGGCGGATTAGTGGCGAGCTGCGTCGGCTCGGGTATGTCTCCATTGCCTTTCGGCATTCAGCTCTTCACTGACGTCGGTTGAACTTGAAAAGGCAGTGTAGTTAATGGAGGTGTCTCCATTGCCTTTCGGCATTCAGCTCTTCACTGACCTCCCTTCCCGCATGGGAGGGTGAGAAGGTGTACGTGGAGTCTCCATTGCCTTTCGGCATTCAGCTCTTCACTGACGTAGCAATGGAGGATATGAGCATGACAACAACGACAACGTCTCCATTGCCTTTCGGCATTCAGCTCTTCACTGACTCAATGTGGTGCATGGCGGCTGCGGGCGCTGTCGCAGAGTCTCCATTGCCTTTCGGCATTCAGCTCTTCACTGACCAAGCAAGCTGCAATCGAAGCGGTTGCGGTTGCGCACAAGTCTCCATTGCCTTTCGGCATTCAACTCTTCACTGACCTTCGGGTCGTCCAGGGGACGGTGGTCCCTTGGCAAGGAGGTCTCCATTGCCTTTCGGCATTCAACTCTTCACTGACATCCGGACCAAGGAGGAGGTGAACAAGGAATCGATCCTGGTCTCCATTGCCTTTCGGCATTCAACTCTTCACTGACGAATTCAAGGGCGTTGAGTACGCCCTTACGGCGGTGCCGTCTCCATTGCCTTTCGGCATTCAACTCTTCACTGACCGTTCGGCTGCCCAAAACTTATGCCGCGAACTTCGCGGTCTCCATTGCCTTTCGGCATTCAACTCTTCACTGACGTCGCACAGTGAATGTGACCGAGTCAAACGGCGGGGCGTCTCCATTGCCTTTCGGCATTCAACTCTTCACTGACATTACGTAATCGATGGGATATGGACGTTCACCAAAACGTCTCCATTGCCTTTCGGCATTCAACTCTTCACTGACTCGGGGCATTGACGCCCTGGTCGTTCCCCAGTATCTGGGGTCTCCATTGCCTTTCGGCATTCAACTCTTCACTGACGTCACGCTGGCTTCCCCTTGGGAGATCAAAGACGGCGTCTCCATTGCCTTTCGGCATTCAACTCTTCACTGACACGGGGTATGGACGTTCACCAAAACCGGGAGGTCAATGTCTCCATTGCCTTTCGGCATTCAACTCTTCACTGACGCTTTTGCGGATCATCAAGGGGACGGTAGTTCCTTGGGTCTCCATTGCCTTTCGGCATTCAACTCTTCACTGACCCGGGGTTACGGCCTTCGGACCGTAACCCTTAGCGGCAAGTCTCCATTGCCTTTCGGCATTCAACTCTTCACTGACGCAGGTCCCGTTGGCATCTCCTTGGGAGATCAAGGACGGGTCTCCATTGCCTTTCGGCATTCAACTCTTCACTGACACTACGTCGTTGACGGGGTGTGGACATTCACCAAGACGTCTCCATTGCCTTTCGGCATTCAACTCTTCACTGACAGGGCGCGGGAAAGACCGCGCTCACGCTCGCCGTAATGTCTCCATTGCCTTTCGGCATTCAACTCTTCACTGACGGAAGCAAGTCCCGCTGGCGGCACCTTGGCCAATCACGTCTCCATTGCCTTTCGGCATTCAACTCTTCACTGACACCCATGAAAACGACGACAATGCGGTTGGCCTATGGGGTCTCCATTGCCTTTCGGCATTCAACTCTTCACTGACGCCGTCGGGGTCTGGATGCCCTGATCGTTCCCCAGGTCTCCATTGCCTTTCGGCATTCAACTCTTCACTGACCGGCGGAGCTGGCAGGTGTGCAGTGGCGCCGCGGGCCGGGTCTCCATTGCCTTTCGGCATTCAACTCTTCACTGACAAAAACAAAAGACGGGCGCGGCAAAGACCGCGCTCGCGCTGTCTCCATTGCCTTTCGGCATTCAACTCTTCACTGACAAATGACAATGACGACGACAACTACGACAATGCGGCTGCCGTCTCCATTGCCTTTCGGCATTCAACTCTTCACTGACGTTGTTCCAGCTTTGTACGAGACAGAAATGGGGGTGATGTCTCCATTGCCTTTCGGCATTCAACTCTTCACTGACAACGGGAAGCAAGTCCCGCTGGCGGCACCTTGGCCAAGTCTCCATTGCCTTTCGGCATTCAACTCTTCACTGACGTGTGAGCTGGACAGTAATAAGCTCAACCGCCATGAGGTCTCCATTGCCTTTCGGCATTCAACTCTTCACTGACGAAAACCATGAAGACAACTACAACGATGCGGTTGGCCTGTCTCCATTGCCTTTCGGCATTCAACTCTTCACTGACTCCCGCTGGCGGCACCTTGGCCAATCAAGGACGGGCGGGTCTCCATTGCCTTTCGGCATTCAACTCTTCACTGACGCCGCCGGGGCCTTGATGCGGTGATCGTTCCCCAATGTCTCCATTGCCTTTCGGCATTCAACTCTTCACTGACGATCATCGGGGGGACCGTGATCCCCTGGCAGGGGGAGGTCTCCATTGCCTTTCGGCATTCAACTCTTCACTGACTTCCCCAATATCTGGGGAACCGGATCGAGCTCGCAAGGTCTCCATTGCCTTTCGGCATTCAACTCTTCACTGACTTAAGTCATGAAAACCATGAAGACAACTACAACGATGTCTCCATTGCCTTTCGGCATTCAACTCTTCACTGACCCATGAAGACAACTACAACGATGCGGCTGCCGTACGGGGTCTCCATTGCCTTTCGGCATTCAACTCTTCACTGACAGTGGACGGGGTGTGGACATTCACCAAGACCGGGAAGTGTCTCCATTGCCTTTCGGCATTCAACTCTTCACTGACGGCAAAGACCGCGCTCGCGCTCGCTTTAATCGGCGGGGTCTCCATTGCCTTTCGGCATTCAACTCTTCACTGACCCCGCCCAACGGGCGAGACCGCCCTGGTGTGGCGGGAGTCTCCATTGCCTTTCGGCATTCAACTCTTCACTGACACGAGCGTGGGCGGTTAACTCTGAAAGGAAAATGCCAATGTCTCCATTGCCTTTCGGCATTCAACTCTTCACTGACCGCAAACGACGCCAGCGGGAAGCAAGTCCCGCTGGAGTCTCCATTGCCTTTCGGCATTCAACTCTTCACTGACCGAACGTGGGCGTTTGACGCTGAAATGACAATGACGACGTCTCCATTGCCTTTCGGCATTCAACTCTTCACTGACGCCGATTACGTTATCGATGGTGTCTGGACATTCACCAAGTCTCCATTGCCTTTCGGCATTCAACTCTTCACTGACGTGGATGCCCTGATCGTTCCCCAATATTTGGGGACCAAGGTCTCCATTGCCTTTCGGCATTCAACTCTTCACTGACCGCGCCATCCTAAGTCGTTGGGATGGAAGGATGCAAGAAGCAACTAGGTAGGGAGGGGCCAAATCTGCTGGCACGAATCGTGCTTCGAGGGGCGAATCCCCAAGGTTGATTTGGCGTAAGCCATTATGTGACAAAAGATTATCGAACAGGCAGGGACCCCGGCTGTTTGTGGGGTTCAAGGGTCGCGACCTGAAAGCGTGTCCGGTTTGCCGAATCGGTCTGGCTAGATGAGGTAACATACCGTTTTCTCGGTGCAGACCATCGTGCCGGCGGTCATGGTCTCCTTCGCGCTTCGGGCGTCAATCTTGTATGCCACCAAGCGGTCTTCGTCTTCGTCGATCTCCATGAGCAGCTTCAGCCAAAACTCCTCGAACTCGCTGTTCTCGAGGTGGCATTCGAAGACGCTGTATTGAACACGCACGCCATAATCCTCGCACACCTGGGCCACGCGGGCCAGCCGCTTGTGATCCGCGATGTCGTAGGCGACGAGGGTCAGCATTTCGTCCTCACCGGGTGGCGATCTCTGATAGGGAACCTGAGCGAAGGCCTGATACCACCAATCATTCATGACTCCATCAGTTGATGAGGAATGGCTCGAACTTGGCGGGGTCCTCGAGGGCGGACTTGAACATGACGGCCTGGTTCTCGAGCTGCTGGCGGAGCGTTGTGCGATGGTCCACCGATTCGGACATGAACTGACGTTCCATCCGGCGTTCGTACTGGAGGAAGAATTTCCGGCGGCCTTCCTCGTTGAGGTAAATGCCGCCGTTCTTGGGCTCGAAGTGGGTTTGGTTCAGCACCTGGTGGGAAAACAGGTCGAGCGCCAGGGCCTCGACCAGCACGGGCCGGAAGCTCTCGATCAGGTCCAGCGCCAGCGACCAACGCCCATCCTCGGTGGCATGGAGCAAGCCGAGGGCAGGATCGAGCCCGTGGGCATGCGCGAACGCCACCGCCTCGTTGTAAACGATCGTCGAGCCAAAGGAGATGCAGGCGTTGACGGGATTCAAGGGGGGCCGGGTGGAGCGGCGTTCGAACGGGAACTCATCGGGCAGGAAAGATGCCCACGCCTCGAAGTATCGGGCGGTCGCGGCCCCTTCGTAGCCGCGCAGTTCGTCGATCGTGCGGCTGGTCCGGATGGAGGCAAATAGGCCGTCGAGCCAGACGATGGTTTCTTTGACGGTGTCGAGTCGAGAGGCATTAACCGAAGGCTCGCCGCTGACGCCGTCTTCTTCGGTCCGGCCTGCGTGGAGTCGCTGGAGCACCCGACGCTGATTGTACAGCTTGGCGGTCACAATCCTTCCGGACATGGTCAGGCCGAAGTCCGGATCGAGGGTGCGCTGGTATTGCCGGATCCGGGACAGTCCGTGATGGTTCTGGGCGGGCAGGAAATTCCCCATGAACTGGCCGTTCCAGGCGAAGACCTGGATGGGGATGGCCTGGCGCAGGAGAGCGATCATGGCCGGCTGGCTGACGTGAACGGACTCGCCCATAATGACGCGGTCCACGTCGCGCAAGGGGATCTGGCGCAGCACTTCCTCCCGGTCGGTATCCCGGTTTCGGCCGAACACCTCGAGCCGGTCGCCTTTGAGCTGGATGCGGCAGTCGGGTTGGTTGATGCAGACGGTAGGCATGGCGGGTTCAGAGATCGGTGCGGTTGCCCTTCTTCAAATTGCACATTGTGCACAGCGGCTGGAGGTTTTCCGGAACCGTCAGGCCGCCCTTCGAGAACGGATGAATGTGGTCGATGTGCGCGCAGCCGACGGTCAGGTCGCCGCCGCACATTGCGCAATGGTAGCCGCAGCGGGCCAGGATGGGCTCTCGCCATTCCGGGGGAACGGCATGCGCCAGCTCGACTCGCTTTTGCGGCGGCCGATCGCGGCGGGCCTGATCGAGAGCCGCCGGATTCTCCAAGAACTCGCCGCGCTCTCTCGAATGCCGGGCCAGGGCATAGGCATCGACCAGGTCCACGATCAGGGGATGGACCGCCGCCACCAGATCCTGCAGCCGCCGTGACAGTAGATCGGTCCATTCCCGCTCGTTCGTTGTCAGGTCGAAGACGGTCTTGACCTCGACGATCCCTTTGCGCAGCCCCAGGTCCTCGTGAAATCGAAAGTCCGAGATCCGTGTTGGGCGCAGTCGCGAAACCAGCCATCGGTGCGCCTCGATCCGATTCTGGTAAATCCGCTGCGTGTTGGCCCAGAAATGAAGATACCCGTTAGTCTTCTTCGCGTGCGGCGATGACACATGGCCGAAACAGTAACAGAAATGATCGTGGTGCAGCAGGCCGTTCTGGCGGATATCCCAGACATTGAACAAGAGGTAGCCTTGACGGCCGCCGTGTTTTCGGACTGCCTGGCTGGCGGTCAACCTCCGGGCCACCGTGCGGGGCAGGCCGGCCTGGACCTTCTTGAAGATGCCCTGGCAGATCGGCGTCAGCTCGTGTCGGTCGTAATATCGTTGGATCATGCCCCGAGAATATTTTGAAGCCGCGATGGATGCCAGGGATCGGACGTTCGCGGACGTCGGAGATATTTCAGACTTCGCTGGCGGAACGGCTCGGGCTCACCCCGTTCCTGCGGCAGGCGAAGGGAACCAGTTCGAACAAGGCTTCAGACCCGCCAGGCTGCGAAAATCACACGGGGATGCTTGTCCGGCTTGGTATGCCTGGCCGGTTTGAAGCCTCGCTTGATTACTCCTTGATATGGATCAAGGGGCCGGGGATTTCGAGGGAGAACCGGCCTTTCTCGGGGAGGCAGGGGGCGAGGCGATACGCGTTGCCGCCGGCCCTGCGGAGCTTGTCGCGCAGGCTCGAGATGGCGCGGCGTAAGTCCTGTTCGTCGAACGCCGACTTCAGAGCGTCCCCGCGGCGCCAGTCGCCCACCGTGGCTGTCGGGATGGACTGACGAAGAAGCGTCTGAAACTCGTTGATGCGGTCCTCGGCGTCCTTGTAGCTGCTCAGCACCGGCTCGCCGCGTTTGACGCGGCTCGCCAAGAACAGCAGAACCACCTGCTCTCGCGGCGCGAGCCGGACATCGGTGCCATTGACGCTGATTGCCGGACGCGATTGCTCGACGATGAGGCTCACATCCTGGCCGCTCTGGCGGCGGACTTGTTCGCGGCACTCCTCGACGAGGCGGAGAAACCCGCCTGCGGCGCGGCCCAGCTCGCGCCGAAACAGGTTCCGCAAAGGGACAAACGGCACATCGGCGAGCTCGACTTGAGCGGCGGCTGGATCGTGCGGACGGCCTTCGCGGTCGGTCAGGGGCTCGCCCGGCTGGCTTGGAAAGAAAAAGCCGCGGACCGTGTCGAAAGGATCGTTGACCAGCACGTGGGTGAGCCTGTCGGTCTCCCGGCCGACCAGAGTCATGCACGCGTACAAGAGCGCGCCCATGGTTTTCCGCCCCCCTGCCAACGAGGCCACCAGCTGAATGTCCGGATTCTCGACTACGGCGCGCACCTGTTCGAGGAGGAAGTCGGCGGCGGCGGCATTGTCCTGCTGAGTTCGGATATCGGCCAGCTCGCGGCTGCGGCCCGTGGCCGAGTCGTTCATGACCATGACGCGGATGTCCTGGCCTGTGCTGCCGAAACGGAGGCGGCCGCTCAGATCGTGGCCGTCGCGCTCGAGGCTGGCGCGGAGGGCATCCCAGGCGGACGGGCCGCCGAGGCGGCTGTCGGGCTCGAACAGCTGGCGCTCAATCTCGGATTTCCCGAGGCTGGTGGTCAGGACCACCACCTGCCGGGGAATCACCGGCGGATTCTCCCTCGCCAATGCCCAAATCGTTTCGGTCAGGACCGCCGGCGACATGCCCGTCACAGCCAGAAGAATGGTGTCGGGGCCGGGGGCGCCGGAAGGGCTGGCCCCCTCCGGGGCCGGCTGTTCTTTCCTCGCGGATGGACGCTGCGCCGAGCGGGACGCCGGCGCGACTCGGCGCACGCGTTTTGGATTCCTGGTAGACATGGATATCGGATGGTTATGGATTCTCTGTTTGTTTTGCAAGGCTCGTCGGGCCTTTCCGCTCTCTTGTAAGCGATTTTCCCGCACGCCCGCCACCTCCCGAACGTCCCCGGACGTCCGAGAATCCAACTGGCAGGGGATGGGCCTACAGCACTGTAGGCCGCGTGCCCCTACGCGGCGACATTCCGTCGGCTGGGCTGGGTTGATGAAACGGTTTTTACAGCGACACAAATCGCGCAGCGCCCGGTTGGGGGACCGGGCCTGCAGCACGGCAGACCGCGTGCTCCCACACGGCGACATTCGATCGTCGTGTTCACCTGCCCGGCCGAACGCGGGAAAAGACCTCAAGACTCTGCAGATCGCGGGGCTCGATGATCTGGATCCCATCCAGTTCCTTGGCACGTTTTCGCAAGGCAGCGGCATTCGCGCCGACCGGCGGATGACATACTGCTAAAAACCGGCGTGTAAAACGCCCGCCAATGTGCCGTGCGCGGTTATCCAGTTCGTCCAAGAGGGGCACCAAACGGGACTTCATCCCCCCCCTCTTGCAGCAAAAGTACGCAATTTGTACCCCATCGACGCCCACGATATCTTCCTCGACCTGGAAGCTGCCTGGCATCCCGCTTCGATTGACAGACCAGCGCAAGTCCCGGAACTGCCCGCTCCGATCCGCGGCGTCGACCACAGCAACCTCCCACCAAGCGCCTGAAAAAAAAGCCAGCGCGATCTGCAGAGGACGCACCGCTCCGAAATAATCCTGAGGCGAAGGAGAATGTGTTTCGGCCAACCGCTCCAATGGAGTTCGTGTTTCATCCGGCAAACAAATGGTGTCGCCTTCCACGCGAACAAGGTCGGTCGTTACAGCGATTTCAGCCACGCTCTGCGGGAGACGCAATGGCTGATCCATTAGGATGAGCCAATCGCGTGCGTGGCGAGGCTCGCGCCCTCGCGGGCAGATCCCTGAGTCCCCATACGTTGCAGCCCAGGTTGCCTCTTCATCACTCGGGTTATTGAGCAGATGAAGAGCCACATCCAGATAGGGTCTCCATGCTCTTCCAGAAGTAATCGGCCGTTGTCCATTTGCGACAGCAATGGCATCGATTGTTACGACCTTGTGCAACGGAGTGAAACTGAAGTCATCTCCAAGAACGGAATGGAGTTTCTGGCCAGTATGACCATCCAGGAATTGCTGATGATCCGTATCGACGTATAGAGAAACTACTTGCTCGCGCATGCAAGCCTCATAAGCGCCTATCGACATGAGCTTGGTGCCTCCGGTGAAATTGACCACCGGAACCATCTCCCGGCGCCTGGCTTCCTGTACAGAGCGCACAACGGCTCGGGATACTTCCGCAATGGATAGCATCTCCGTCAAACGAATGTTCTCAAGATCCACTGCGACATGCGCGTGCTGTGCTGCAGCGATGATATTGGCAGATTTGGATGCGGTTTTCGGCGTAGCCAAGTGAATGGCCACGGCGGGTTTGAGCGCCAGAACCGGCAGCAAATTCTGCATCGTCTGCTCGGAAACGAGCTGGATCAGGGCGAGGGGCTGTGAAACAGGGGTCTTCGCTTCGGTTGACATATTGACACATTATCTGGACGGAGTTTCTTCACAAGCCCAACAAAGCGCCGACATCGTCAAGGTAGGGCGCGCGCTCCGTCGCGCGCCGGGCGGTCGGCTTACAGCCATCGGTGCGGCGTCCACGGAGTGGCCGCCCTACCTTTCAGCTTTCGGCTGGCAAGGTAGGGCGCGCGCTCCGTCGCGCGCCGAGCGGTCGGCTTGCAGCCATCGGTGCGGCGTCCACGGAGTGGCCGCCCTACCTTTCAGCTTTCGGCTGGCAAGGTAGGGCGCGCGCTCCGTCGCGCGCCGGGCGGTCGGCTTACAGCCATCGGCGCGGCGTCCACGGAGTGGCCGCCCTACCTTTCGGCTTGCGGCTGGCAAGGCAGGGCACGCGGCCTGCATCGCGTCATTTTCTGAAGTGCGCCTTCAGGCTGGCGATATCGCCGCTATCGGCGGGACGTTCCGGAAACAGCAGATCGCGAAGCCCGCTCACCATTTCTGACTTCCGGACCACCTGAATTTGATTTTGCCGGGCGTATTCCTGGACCTCTTCGGGCAGTTCGGCTTTCCAGACACAAACGACGTTCCCGAGCAATCCACCCGCTTCGCGGCTGGCGAGCAGGTCTTCTTTCATGGCCTTGGTTTCCCCGATCGAGAGCTCCTCCTGGATGCGCCCAAGGAGTTTCTCGGCTTCAGGAAGGATCGAGTGAGGCAGGCACCGGCGAAGCGCCAAAGCGAGTTCTTCCTTCGGTTTCCGGTCCTTGCAGTCCACGAGCCAGAGCCGTCCGCCCCAAGCGAACAGGAGGTCGATCTCTGCATGCGGCAAACGCGTTCCAGTCGACGACGAGGATTTCACCTTCAAGCGCAGGCTGCGTTGCACCCGATACACGCCGAGTTTGAGCAGGACTGCGGCAGTTGAGAACTCGAGCGAGTCGCCTTCCTTGGATTCACGATCCGCCTCCCCGACAAGCCGGAGCCAGGTGCGTGCATCCTGTCCGTTTCCGATTCGCCGGAAGAAGTCCGAATCCGAGATTTTACGGCCGGCCTCGCTCAGCGTCAGGACTTGCCCGGACCGCTGCACTTCCGAGGCGTCCACCTGGCATCGCAGTAGGGCCACCGGGTCCAAACGATCGGTCAGATGCCCGTCCAGCGTCTCGGCATGAGTATGCATCTCGCCATCGCGCGGCTCGAACCATGTGAGCTGGTAATGCCGGTCGAGGTAGAAAGCCTTGACGCCGCGTTTGGCGGCCCAACGGAAGGCGGCGGTCGCCATCAGCTTGTTGCCGCCGGTGAAATGGACGGCGCATTCGGCAAGCGGCCATTGGCGGCCGGATTGCAGTTCGTCGAGCTGGCGCTCGATGGCGGCAAAGTCGTCGTCCGGTATCTGCTCCAATCGGGTGGCGCCCTTGGCGGCCAGCCCCGATTCGTCGAAAAACCGTTTCAGCCGCTGGGCTGGGTTCTTGGACTCGTCCGGGTCGCCGCTGTGGAGCAGGACAACCCGCTCAGGCTTGAGCTGCGCCACCGCCAGCACCTGGGGCCAGATCTGTTTCGAGGCGAGAGAAAGGAGGATCATAAGAAATTCCCCAGTCTGGAGTCGTGCTTCATTGCTTCGTAAAGCTCAAGCGAGACTTTTCGCGGCTGACCGTTAACATAAACTTCTTTGCCAGTCGGCCATTGGTGTGCATCCACAAAGATGACCAGTGCATGCCATTGATTTTGTTCGTCGCGGTATGGCCGGAGAATTACTGGGGAAGCGAAACGGCCTATTCCTTTTTTCTCTCCACGATTCCAGTTCCAATCCCAGTTGTTGGTCGCATTTCTTATGCGCTGGATGATCGGCAAACCCAATGCAGGTCGGAAAGCCGAAGCATTGCGTGCTGACGGTGTCTGGTAGCCAATATCATGGTCGTTCTCTGCGAACCTGAAGTAAGGTCCTTGCTTTTCCAAATCGTTTTGGCCTGATCGGCCATGGGAGCGACAGGACTTGAGCCATGATCCCAATACGTTGATAGCATCTTGAGAGGACTTTGCGTCCAGCTTCTTTATCAAAATGGCATTCGGAGAGGAAAAGTGAGATAGAGCATTCGGCAAATTGACCGGCGGTTGGCCATTAAATGCCAGCCCACCCATCGCTCGGCGTCCGCGGTACCCCAGCGAACCAATGTGCACAAAGACGCCAATCAACGCGTGGATATCGTGCCATAACGACAGGCTTCCTCTCCACGTAACGCATAACTGAAAGGAGCCAGAAATGACAACGCCCCTTCCATTGTATTGGGACTTGTGACCGTCTTTTTCTCTGGATTGAATCGGAAATGTGAGATAAGCGGGTCCTGAGAACATGGGGTATTCAAGTTCTTGGCTATCCCTCACTCCAGATACCGTTTGATTTGTCCGGACACGCACTGTCAATTTGCCAGCCCTTCCATTATCGCCGGCTGTGGAACCGAAAATGATAGCTTCCTGTTTAGATACTGGTCTTGGCGCAAGTGACTTGAATCCACCGAGCGTTCGGAACCACCACCGAAGTTGACCGCGGATGGAGGGCGCGCGGATTTCGGCGGTCTTTTTTGGTTGGGCTCCGCCGCAAAAACAAGGCGAAATAATGTCGAGATCAAAAGTCGCGGTTTTCATGGCATTTTACCTTCTTTGCCGGGGTAAAGCTGTTTTGAGATCAGGCGGATGACCTCGGCAACTTGTGCCGGTTTGCCGCCTCGTTGTGCCTTGGCTTTCAGGTCATCCCAGAATTGGCGGCGGGATCCCGGTTGGCCGGGAGGCAGTCGCAAGGCGCGGACGATCGCCTGCTGCTCGATCGGCTGGCGTTTGCTGAAGCTGTCCAATCGCCCACGGAACTGCTCGTTGGTCAGCTGGGCGATTTCGAAATCGCTTCGCTGCTCGGGCGTCATGCTGGCGGTGAGTGCCTTGAGCCTGGCAGCCTCCTCGGCCCGCTTTTGCTCGGCCTCCTGGCGGCGTTGGTCTTCGGCCGCTTGCTTTTCCTCCTCTTGTCGCCTCTGCTTGGCCTCATCGAGGGCGGCCCTGACTGCCTGCTGGAGTTCGTCTCCGCAATCGAACCAGCCATAGCCTGCATTGGTTTTCGCGCCCAGGCCGAAGAGCTCGAGACCGTTAGCCAACCATACTCGCGCAGACCGGAGATCCTCGTCCGAACAGTCCCTGAGCGGGCAGACGGCAAAGGCAAATACGTGGCCGGCTGCGACCGACGGGAAGACGACCGGATTCGGTTCTTCGTCATCGGTTGCCACCGTTCTCTCCCCTGCGTAATAGGCGGGGTGATGGCATGTGACAATATCCAGATCGAGCGTTCCGGGAGAGACAGAGCGTGGATTGAGATGGTCCTTTGAAATCTGGACCGGAAACGCTGGCAGAAAACTCACGCTGCCGCCGAAATTGGGCAGGTTTTTCCAGGGTTCATCCGCATGCTGGCGGTCCCGGATCTTCAGCAAATCGAGCAAGCGGTTCGCGACACGGAATCCGACGCGATCCCAGTTTTCGTTTCTTTTCGAGTCCGCATTCCCGTCGAGCGAATCATCAGCCATCGACCACCAGAAATCCGAGCGGGGCTCGCCGGTTCCACCCGCGACCTGGATCCGCCCCGGCTTCCAGTCGGTATCCGCCCATCCAAAAATCCATGCAATTCGGGCCAGCAAGTCCGCCTTTGCCTCATCTCCTTGGCACTCGATGCAGCGCTGAATCGCCATTCGGCGGGCGCAGCCTTTGACAGCGCTGCCCGGGATGTAGGGCATGCCGAATCGATCGAGACAAAGCCCGGCGTTCTCCATCACCCCGCCGGCCATGTTCACCATGAGCCGGGATTGAAGATGACCGTAGAGCAAGTGATCCTGCTTGACCCACGAACCGCTGCCGAGGAAGCGATTCCAGGACTCCATTTTCTCGGCTGAAGGCGCCTTGCCGAGGGCTCGGGTGAAGACCGCGACTCGGCCATCTTTTTCCGCGGTCGGATCACAAAACCGATCGAACAGCAGCGAACGGCTGTTGCATCCTGCGGCATTCACGCCCAAGGCAGCGCCGGTATCGTTAGGCATTAGTATGGACATGGCTCATCAGGGGATTAGCGGGCAGCCGCGGCGCTGGGGACGGGAACCTGTTGGAAGCTGACGCTGTGGACATCCACCCGCTGGCTGGCGTGTTCGAGGGTGATCGCCACCACCTGGCCTCGCGCGTCCACATCCAACGTGGTGTCTTGGTCCAGGTCCCGCGTTTCGGTCACCAGACGCTCGTTCAACGCAATCAGGAGCGTGTCGGTATCTGCAAAGTATTGGATTTTCATAAGGTCACATTACGATCAAAGAACGCGTTATGCACGGTTTCATCGTCGGGCAGCAGCACGACACGCAGGATACGTCCCTCGGCTTCCGGGATACGGCGCCAGCGGCGGCGCCGGCCATCGGACTGGACTTCGGCTTTTTCGGGTGCGGCGATCGTCCGCTCGATCCATTCATCGCGAATCCACGCCCGGTCTGGCCGCCGGCGAACCGTATGAAAATAGAGCGTGGTCTTCATGGGCGGAGTTCAGTCTGCCGGCGCATCCTGATCGCAGGCAGCAAAACGCTTCACGTATGCGATAAAGGCCAGGACCTCCGTTGTGGCGCGTTGCAGACGGACCGATGTCGCCTCCGGGCGATTCGGCCCGGCGAGCCCGCGGATTAACGAGTCCGAATCGATCGCGCCAGGCACAATGCCGACAAGAGCCAGATGGCGGGCCGCACCGTCGAACACCGCCTGCATCGCAGGGCGCTTGGCCTCTTGGCCGTCGTTCTTTCTTTCATTGGCAAATGCGATTGCGGCCAACAGACCATTGGTGATGATCATTGCCGGGATCTTGTTGACATCGGCTTTGGTTGTGTGTTGCGCCACCGGCAGGGCTGCCGCGGCGCGAATTTGTTCAAGGTTTTGCATAGGCAGTCTCCAGGTTCAGGCAAGCAAGACGGTGCAATAGCCCAGGCCTGTCGAGGCGTCGCCTCCAAATTGAAAGACATCGCCGGCGGCCTCGAGCTTTTTCGAAAACTCCGCCAGGGCGTCCTCCGAGGTTTTTTGCTTGAATGGATCGCCACGCCCCTGAAAAGCGTGGACGATGGTGTAGAACATGGTCTCGCTGGGAACATTTTCTTGATTAAAAAGGGCGCCCCCCGCTGCCGTCCCGGTATCGTCGTTGATCCGAACGTGCTGGGCAACCTCACAAGCATTTCGGGTGAAGAAGCTCATCATGCCGTTGCTGAGAATGACCAGCCGCGAGGCGATCTCCTTCCAGACCGGATCCTCTGGAAGGAGTTTGGCAAGCGCTCCTCCAATGGCCGATGCGGCATCGCTGTCGGTTCTTGTGAATGCGTATTCCTCTAGAACGACTTGCTTGGCCTGCTGACTCTGGATCGCGACGTCCAGATCGAGCTTGCCCAAATCGAAAATCGCATGGTCATCGGCCGGTTCCTCCAGTTTCTCGATCGAAGCAGCCCCTGCTGCATCAAAAACGCCATCTCGGGATGCCCGCGACAGGATGAGCGGGCATGTGATCCAGGCAAAACTGCCTTTGGCGGACCGGATGGGAAACGCCAGCAGTCGAGCCTCGGAGAATTGGATTGCGCCCGCCCAGGAATGGTTGGCGTCATCGGACCCAAACAGCCAGGCGGCTGTTGTGGCTTCGAACACGTTTTGATCGCCTTCGAGCTTGGCCAGCACGCGGACCCGCTCGCCTTTTCCATTTCGCGGCATGTCGCCGGTCAACCACTGATCTGCGAAGGTCCCTTTGACGCTTGATCCCGGAACGACGGGGAATCCCGTGTGGCGCTCGCGGACGACGGGCTGGTCGATGGCGCCGACGCTGGCGCCGGCGCCGACGTGCAGCGGAGTGCGGGTGAAGAGGTAGAGCAATCTTTGTTTCATACTAAGCATTGGATTTGAGTTGTGCCGAAAAAGCGAATCACCGGGCGTCAGCGGACGTCTCCCAGCGGGTCCAACTGCCGCAGACGCCGAGGCCGAATCCTTTCTCGCCCATCAGCGTGCTGCGGCGGTTCTTGATCTCCGAGCCGTCGGTGGATCCATGCCAATTCAAGGCATCGGCTAATGCGGTCGCTTGCGCGGCCGTGTCGGTCTCGAAATAGTAGATGGCGCCCGCGGGCACGGCCAAGTGGGTCGAATGGGCGCCGGCGGGCTCGCCAGGGGCGACGCCAAGGGACCAACCCGTCACCGTGATCGGCTTGGGAACAATCGCAGCCACGAGCCTTGCCTCGATGGGCTCGTCAGCCGCCGCGGTCCGCCGGGCCTTGGCGCCGGAGTAATCTCGTTTTACCGGACCGGTCCGGCGCCGGAGCATGACCGCCCCGGTCTCCGGATGGATCCAGTTGGGCAGCCAGCCGCCCGGATGAGGGTTCATCGGGCGCCCGTCCCTGCTTTGGGGGAGGATCTCAGGCCACACGGCTGGTGTCAGAAGGATCCACTTCACAAGGAACTTGCCTTCGTGAGACGCAAATCCCGATCGCAATCCGGCCGGTATGGGGATGGCTTCGAGTTGGATCCGGCTGGCGGTGCATACGCGCTGTTGTCCGCCCACGACGATCTTGCGGCTGGCCGTCAGCAACAGATCGATGAGATCCCGCCTCGAGTCGGTGGATCCGGCCGGCTTGTCCCACGCCGAGGCCATCACGCCCAGCTGCCACCCATCCCGCAGGCGAAGAAAATGGGCCGAGTAGATCATGCCGGCCGTTTCGCCCTGGCCGGTCGTGCCGGTCTGCGGATCAATGGCAATGCCGATCGACGATTCGGTGTCGCCGAATTCCGAATCGTTCGCCGCTTCCATCTCCTTCAGAAGCGGGTTCTCGCCCTTCACGTACCGGCGGTAAGCGCGCTTCGAGATCCAGGCCTTGGCCGCCGGGTCCTTGGTGGGCGGCAGCCGGCTGGCCACGGCATATCGAAGCACAGGCGGAAGGCTGCTCGGGGCTGAATCCGCTTGCTTTCGGGGCAGGAGCGCGGGCGAAAGCGTGCCGTCCTGGAGGTCCGCCGGCCGGGGAAAGAACCATTCTCCAGAAGGATTCACGGGGAAAGGACCCGCCGTCAGCAGCGCCCCGAACTTTCGGTCGCGCGGAGCGTCGGACTCGTAACAGCCTCGCGCCCCCCGGCGATGTTCATGGACGCCGTTCAATCCAGCGCGATGCAGCGCGGCATGGAAAGCCCCATTCACGACGTTGGGCAATGGCCAGGCAGCGCCGTGGCCGGCCAGGGAGCCCGCCATGGGCCGGCCATCCCGGAAAAAGAGGACGTCCGTGGGTTCTAGTAGAATGCAGTTCATGGCAAATCAGTCGGTTCGATGGATTCGGTTCGGGTCCGATGGGCGAAAGCCACGGTCCGGCAAAGGCCGATGAGGGCTCGGACTTTCGCTTCCGCGGTGGACAACTGAGAAATGTAACGCTTCAGGGATGGCAGGAGATCCTCGACAATCTCGGGCGCCCAATGCGGCCCTCGCTGCCGGTCGCAGGCGAAAAGAAACTCGCGTTCGATGACCGGATCCGCGACCGAATCGAAAGCGCCGGCGGAGGCGGATCTGTCCAGGCCGGTGGCTCGATCCAGATAAGGCTCGAGCAGCTCGACCGTCCGGTAGGGGAACTTGCTCGAGAGCTGGCCTTTTTCGAGCGCGCCGGCCAGGGCGTGATAGAGATCGAGGCCGCCGCTCTCCCATTTGAAATCCCATTCGTTCGTCTCGCCCGAGCGCTTGAACAGGGTCACGGCGACAGCCGACCGGTTCGATTTCTTGGGATTCTTGGCGCGCTTTTCCGCCAGGAGCGCCGCTCGGACGACGTCCTGCAACGGCGCTCTGTGGTGGGCGATCGCAATCCCGATGGAACAATCCGCCGCCGGCCCAGGGACGATAAATGGAACAGGCTGCGCATTGTGATCCGCCGGCAAATCGCCGCTGACGAGAAATCCCGGTGCGGGGCATTTCAAGAGGGATCCGTTCTGGGCCATTTGTTGGAAGAAATGCTGGCGCCCAACCGGCAATCGGCTCACCGCATCACGGAGGCGCGACTCCAAGCTCGGATCTCCCTGGAAGGCGGCCCGCAAGGCCCGGGCGCAGGCCAGTGCCGTATCGGCCGGCAGGAGGGCCACAACATCGTCGCCTCCGGCGTAGATGAGCCGGCCATCGAAAACCTCGACGATGGGCCGGGCGCAGAAGAGCGCAAAGTTGCTGAGCGCCTCGCTGAACTGGATATGGTAGCTGGGGGAGAGGGGGCGCCGGGCTTCGAGGAGATCCTGCTGCTTGTTATCCGGATTGGCATAATAGGCCTTCGAGCCCTGGCGCTGCGCCCCGCCGGCATCCGTGTAGTCAGCCAGCTGGGTAGCGAATCTCGGCGTTTTCTCCCCGCTGATCCATTTGCCGATCTCGTCGCCGTCGAAGGCCAGCACGGCGAAATATTTCTCCGAGGGAGAATCTTTCTCGCCGGTCTCGTCGTCGCCGCAGTCGGTCTCCGGCTCGTGGCTGGCGATTCCTCGAGTGTTCGGCATGGGGAAGGAGCGCCGGTCGGTCGGGAGATTCCAGGGGTCCCGATTCAAGTAAGCGATGTGCCAAAGCCGCTTGACGAGCGTGCTCGCCCCGAGCCAATCGTCTTTCTTGAACAGAGCGGCCCATGGCTGGCCCAGTTTGCTGCAGCGCTCCTGCCACACGCGACCGCCGGCGACCGCTTCCTCGCGGCCTGTCAGACTGTCCTTGTTGTTGAACGACCCGGTCTGCCATCCGCCCGCGCTCCAGGCGCCAAACGCCCGGGTCTGTCGCACCGAATCCAGCTGCCACGCGTTCATCGCCAGGATCACCGACCATCCCAGCCCGATGTTGTTCAGCCGGTTCTTCGAGTCATCCGTGTAATAACGGCGGTCCCGGTGCTCGACAGACATGGCCTCTTGCGCCAATTGAACGATTGTCTCAACCCGCCGGGCCGCTTCAGCGATAGGCATGGACTCACCAAAACCACTCGCCAATGCGATCGCCTCGCTCAATGAATCGGGCCAAGGCGTCGCCTGCCATGACAAAGAAAGAAACTTGGCGGTTTGTGATCGGAACCGCTGCTCGCGCATCGCTCGAGTGAAATGGGCGCCTTCGTCGGCCACAAGGGTTTCGTTCTCCGAAACGACCGCACTGTCGCACTCGTTCCAGACAGCATCGGCGATTCGGTTCCATTCGTCCTGGATAGCCTTCTCGACCAGCTCGCCCAGGCCGCCTGCGCGCTCGGCTGGCACAACCGCGAGAAACACATTGGGCAGATTGGGCGTCAGGAGGGAGCGATCGCCTGCCTGGTAGCCAAGGGACTGCCAAGCCGTTCGATCGCCGCATCGGATCCAATCCCAGAGGTCCTTCTTCCAATGCAAATCGAAAAGAGGCTGGTTCCGAAGGCTGGGGAATATGACTGAATCGGGACCGATCTCCGCTGTCAGCGCCTTCAGGCCGGCCGCCATGAGCCACGAGAGCAGATAGCTGCCGCTCCAGAGGTCCCGCGTGCTTCGCGCCGCGGCGATGAATTCCTGGACCGGCCCGAGCTGGAACCGCAGGAACGCGGGCCTCAAGATGGCATCCTTCCCGGCTCCAACTGCGCAAGAGTCGAGGGCGGAAACCACCTGCATGTGAGTCCAGACGGTGTGGTCCGGCAGCCGGGTGTCGGCTGGCAAAAGCGCGAATCGGTAATCCCGCTCGACTGCGTTTCGCTGCCACAGCCGCCAATGTGCGAAGAACCGGGCCCGCCATGCCTTGTCTTCGTCGATACCTTCGAGCTGATCCGCTGCAATCACAGGCTGGATCACTTGGTCGGTTTCGCGGGCGGCATCCGAGGAAAGGAAAGGACCCGAGAAAGGAAGCCGCAATGGCTCGTTGCTGCCTGTCCCGGGCCCCAGCGGATGCAGAAAGGCGTTTCGAACGCCGTCGAATGCGCATCGCAATCCGGAGGCCTGGCTGCCGGGGAAAGGCAGCCGGTCCGCGGCAGAGGCGGTCCAGTCCGATGGCTTGGCGAATAGCTGCCCGAACCGCTGGGCCTCTTCATCGCTGAATCCGGCCTGCCGGTAAAGCGTCTTTGCGTGATCTTCGTGGTCGGCGATGGATACCGCCTTGCTGGGCGGATCGTGGAGGTAGGCGAGGAGCTTGCGTTTCCAGATGTTCATAAAAAGTCAATCTCGTGGGACTTCATCCAGCCGGTGGACCGCGGCGTCCTCGGCCTTGATGAGGGACAGTTCAAATTCGAACACCTTGCTGATCCAGGGATCCTGGACGTCGCGGAGCACACGGTGGACCGTGTCGCCGGCTTCGGGAAACTGGCCCGTCCGCCGCAAAAGATCGACGAGCAACACGGGCTCGGCTTCGCCGCCGTCCACGACCTTGGCGCCTTTGTCCCAAGCCGCTCGGATCCGGTCGATCGCCTGGAGCCGGCACGTGTTCGCCACTTCGGCCAGTTGGGCGTCGTCGCACGCCCAGGCGGCATGCAGCGAAGCATGGGCGGCATCGGCCCATGCGCCCTCCGCCTCGGCAATCATGGCCCAGCAAAGGAACCGATTGGCCAGCTCCGGAAAATCCGGGTTCCTGAGCTGATCCCGATATGCCGGCTGTGCGATCAGATCCCGTGATCCTTGCATGGTCTTGCCGATATCGGAGGCGCAAAAGCCGCATTGCGAGCAGGTTTGCACCCAGTAGGGCATGGTCGAACGCTGCATTTCGGGCGGCCGCAGATCGAGGTCGGGCGAGCCGAAGGCATTCGTGCTCACGAGTTCGGTTTGCTCGCTGAGCGCCCCGCAGGCGCTGCACACGGATTGATTGGGAAGCATTGTTGTCATCGTCACTTATCTTCAAGGCCCGAGATCCGAACCTTGATCACGGCACAATCCTCGCTTCCGCCCACCACGATAGCAACCGACGGGACGTCTCAGGACGTTCGCCTCGGTTTTCGATATATCAGTCGTGAATTCGTTCAAATAGTATGCTCAAGCATTGCATTGACAAGCACTGAGTTCAATATTTGCAGTAGTAGTGGAGAGGCCCGATCCCAGCGGACACAGAGCTGACCTCAAAATGCCTTGCACGCCGACCGCGGCCGTGGCCTGGCAGCCAGCGAGGCTCCGAGGGCGAGGCCCCGAGGCCGGACAACCGGCAAGGCCCTGGAGCCGGGAGCGCCAACCCGCCCCCCGCCGAATCCCGCCAGAAAAGCGAAGCCGGAGGCTGGGAGGCCTCCCCGAGGTGCGCCGCCACCCTAGACACCCACCCCGAGTCCCAAGCTAGACGCTTGCAGTTGACAGCCCGTAGCCGGAAACTCCCAAATCCGTGTATGCCTATGCTTTTGCGGTTGCTTTTGGGACGATTGCCCAAAACCGAGCCGCGTCCGCCAAGGTGACGATTTCCCGATAATGCCTGAACAGCATGCCGGGGCTGGTCCCCAACTCAATTGCCACCCGGCCAACATCCTGGCATTTCGCCAACAACATGGAGGCCGCCGTATGCCTCAAGACGTCGTGAGCCCACCGCCCGATTCCGGATGCCGCCCGAATCTGCCATAACCTCCTCCGGAGATTGCTGGGGGGCATGGTTTCAGGAGGTCCGCTCCGCACCCAGGCCGCCGCGGCCGCTTCAAGGTGGACGATCCTGCGTTGCCGGACCTTCGATGCCGAGGCGTCGATCCGGACTATGCCATCAGCCTTGTCAATGTCCTCCCATGTCAACCGCTGGATTTCGCCTGGCCGGATTCCGCCGAAAAGTGCCAGGCCAAACCATGGCCCGAGCCCAGGATCGCATTTCTCAACCTCCCGCATCAGCTTTTCGACCTGGTCAACCGCGAGAATGCCAGGGACCCTTTGCTCGACCGTAACCCGCTCGACCTTCCGACATGGGTTGACATCGATCCAATCCCGCCGACAAGCGAAATCGAACAGAGCCGACAACCGGCCCATATTGCTCGCCCTGGTCGCCGGCGACTCGCCCCGGGATCCAAACCACCGCTCGATGTCGGCTCCCGCGATGCTTGAAACTGGATCGTTTTCCCTCCCGAGGGCGAACCGTCGAAGATATCGCTCCATCTCGACCACGTAGCGATGCCGCCGCCGGGCTTCGTGTTTTGCCGCGATCATGTCGGAAATCGCCCGATGCAGCGGGACAGCTGTGCGAGCTGACCCTCTGCATTTCTGCTGCCAATCCGCCCAGACCCTCGAGAGCGAAACGCCGGCCGACCGCATCTCAATGAGAATTTTGGCTGCTTCAACCTGTTCGCTGGGACGGATCGACGCCAGCGCATCGCCGACTGTGACCGCAGAGCTCTTGGCATCGCGAAGGGCCTTCTCAGCCTGACCCCGGCTATCGAAGAATTTCCGCCGCCTTTTCCCGTCAACAAGGCCAAAATCCAACACCCAACATGCCTTGCCATTCGCTTTGCCAGGCCGAATCTTCATTGTGGTGAGCAGTTATTGCCGGATCATTGCCAAATTATTGCCGTTTTATTGCCGCTTTTCGCGTCCTTTTGCGTCACCGCCTGTCACCTGCTGTCACCTACAGTCCGACGCGGCCGAAAAAGATGCAAGCGCATAATCCCCAATAAAATCAGGCTTTTTGATCGAAAACCACTGATGGAAAACCTCTTGAAGATTGGTGGAGCCGAGGGGATTCGAACCCCTGACCCCCACAATGCCATTGTGGTGCTCTACCAACTGAGCTACGACCCCAATCCAATATGGGGGGCAGTCTAGAAGCGGAAGGGAGATTGTCAAGCGCGCCGTATGGAGGGGCGTGACAACTTGAATTTCAAGGTGCTTGAGGGGGCCGGATGATGCCGAGGTAGCGGCCCATCCAGTAGGGGAGGAGGAATTCGTCGCCAGCCAGCTCCTGGCGGCCGCCGGAGCCGCCGTCGAGCACGAACGGATTTCCGTTCCAACGCATGATCCGGCGCTCGTCGGGGGGCAGCCACTGGGCGGATTGCTGTCCGCGAAAACTGGGCGCCAGCAGGTCGATGTCTGGCCGATCCGAGTTGGCGACAGCCCAGTCGATCAGCTCCAGCGGGTATTGCCGCAACGTCTCGAGGGCGTCTTCGAGGCCGAACTCGGCGGCCCCGGTGGAGGCATAGACGAAATTCCAGAGCGGGTTGCGCTCGATGCGCTCGATGTTCCAATGGTCGCGGATGGCGGCGGCGTAGCGGGCGCGGAGCTCGCCGGTGAAGGCGAACCGGTGGAGGACCCAGTAGGTGACAAAGGCCAGGAGATCGTCCGAGTGGTTCCATTCGTCGCCCATCACGATCCCGCGGAAGGTGACGGGGGTGAACTGGATCCCGCGCATCGGGAGGGAGATGTTGTCGAGGTAACCGTGGCGCTCGAAGAGCTCGAACGCTTTTTGCCGGTATTTCGGATCGCCGGTGAAATGCTCGGCGAGCTGGAGGCTGGCGATGATTTCGGAGCTGTTGAGCCGCCGGTCGAACACGGCGGGCGGGTAGTGGTTGACATACTCGGGGTTCCACCGCCCCCAGAGCGTGGGCTGTCCATCGACATCGACGAGGTAGAGATCGTGCCGGAGGATATGGTCGACGATGCGAGTGTAGAACCGGGCGATCCGCGCCTTTTCGGACGGGGTGCGGGCGGCGGTTTCGTAGAGGACGGCGCAGCCGAAGGTGTGGGCGGCGATCTCGTCGCTGCTGGTGTGGGATTTCCAGTCCCACTGGCCATCGCCGACGGGGTGCCAGCGCTCGGGATCGGCGGTGGCGAAGCCGGCGCGTTCGAAGCTGCGGGCGGGGAATCCTTCGAGGGTGTGGATGGACTCGAGGCGCTCGAGTGCGGCGAAGGCATCCCAGGCATGGCGGTGGGCGGACTCGTCGCCGGTGGCTCCGTAGCGGAAAGCCTGGCTGGCCAGGTAATATTGGGTCCAGGTGCCGTCGTTGTCGGTGTCGATCATCCGGGCGGACGCCGGATCGCCCGGGCGCTCGAGCCGCAGCTCGGCGCAGAAGCCGTATCGGACATGGCGCTGGCGGATCTTGTCCTGGTAATGGGCGGCCTTCTGCTCGAGCGTGAGCGGCCGGAATGCAATGGCCCCCAGGCCGGCGCCGGTCAGCACCATCACAGTCCCGTCCGGATGAAAGCCCAGATCGACCACCGAATCATCGGGAAGCCAGCGTCTCGACGCGTAATAATCGATTGCGCCATCGGGCCTCTGGCGGAACACGCCCCCGGTCGTGCCTGCCCAGAGGCCGTCTCTCCTGGGCGCCAGGCAAGTAATGTGCAGGACGGGCAGGCGGGTCTGGCGCGGAGCGAGCTGGCGTCCAGTGAGCGGATCGATCGCGTAATAGCCATGGCGGGTTCCGGCGAGGAGCGCGTTCGGGCTCGAGGCGATGGCCGTGAGATCCCGGCCGCTGTGAAAGGATGACAGGCTGCGGCCATCGGTCTGGAGGATCTCCGTGTCCGTGAGCACCCACCAGCCGGAGCCGCCCCGGATGACCTGCCGGACGGGCGCGGGCGCGCGCAGAAGGGCTGGCGAGCCGCCGTCCCCGGGGATGATGCCGAGATCGAGCTCGTTCCAGACTGCGCATCCATTCGAGGAGTGCCAGGCAGCGCGTTTCCACCGGGAAGCCGGCAGTCGGATGAGGTCAAGCCCGGCCCGGCCGTTGCTCAGGAACCTGTCTTCGAGCAGGTAAAACACCTCACCGTCATGGACGGCCAGGTCGAGCGTGGGGATCGATGAGAGAGGCCGGAAGCTGTGGTCCATGGCCAGCGTTTGGCCGAATAACCGCGCCACGCCGCGATCCGTGAGCACGTAGGCAATGCCGTCGCGGCTGATGGCGAGCCGAAGGTAGCGGGCGCCCGCCAGCTCGGAGGCATGCTCGAACCGGACGGCGGTTTCCTGGAGGAAAGGCTCCTCTGTCTGCCACTTGGCTCCGCGGTCTGCAGCAGAGAGGGTGACCGCAGGCTTCAAGAGAGGCGCGTTCAATGGGCTGGCGGCGGAGAGAGAGGCGGCCGCCAGGCTGGCGACAGCCAGAACCGCGCGCCACGGCCGGACGGGAATGCGGGAGCCGATCGCGCCGGGATCCGCGGCAGCGCCCGCAGGCCTGGCACGGCGCGTCGGGCTGGGGGCGTTTCGCAGGGAAGCAAGTCTCATACAAAGCGGTGGCGATACCGATAATACATGCGGCCCAATACTCGCATCTGGACGGTGAGTCCGTAGAGCAAGATGAAATTGAACAGGAGACCAGGCAGAAAAGGGACGGGGATTTGCGGGATGATCCATTCGCAGCCATAGCGGAGCCCATACATCGCAAGAAAAAAGAGGCTGGCGACCAGGTAAGGCCCGGGCACCCGGAAAATCCAGGAGACGATGGCGACTGGATTCAATCCAGCCAGGCTGTCCGTGAGCGCAACGGCCAGAAAGCCCATGGGCAGAAGAAACATGCCGATCCCGGCGACCGTCCAGCCGGCGATGGCATAATCGTGGCGGATGAGGACGACGCCGGGGCCGAGGAAGAGGATGTGGAGGACGAGGAACTGGAGGAACGGGCCGCCAAGGTCCCCCCAGAAATCGGTGATTTCGGGCCAGCCGGGCAGCGTGTCGTCCCCGTTGCTCGAGACGGCGATCACGCTTTTCATGTAAGCGAACAGGAAGCCGAAATTGAAGATGGCCAGGATCAACAGGGCCAGCAGCCCCAGCAGGGAGGCATAGGAGGCCAGATACCCGGCGGCGCCGATCACGCTCAGGAAGAGGGCCCCGCTGAACAGGAACACCGCACCCTGTTTCTGCAGCGGGTATGCAAAGGACCCGGCGACGTCCTGCCAGAAGGAGCCCTGGGCGGCGCCAGGCGGCAGTGCGGATGGCCGGGTGCGGCGGCAAATCGACTGGCAGCGGAGGCAGGTCGGATGAATCGAGCGGCCCGCCCGGGGAGGTTCGACGCACGCCCCGCACAGTTCGTATCCGCACTGGGGGCAGATCCAGTCCGCCATTTCACCGGGATGGAACTCGCACATGCCCGGTGCGGACGGCGCCGGATCGAGAGGCATGGCGATCGGCGGAGGCAGGGGGATCTGGGCGGGGGCCGGGGCCGGAGGCGCCGATTCATGCAGAAGGAACAGGCAGTCCACCGAGCCCAGCCGCAAGCGCTGTCCATGCTCGAGACGCGCGTCCCGGATCGGCAGACCATCGAGGAACGTCCCGTTGGACGAATCCAGGTCGCGCACCTTGCAGCCGGTGGGTTCGATCGTGATTTCGCAGTGATAGCGCGAGACGGAAGGATCGGCGATGGCCAGATCGTTGTCCGCATTTCGGCCGATGCGGCTGATGCCGGGCGCAAGGCAAATCTCGCGCGAGGCGGGAGATCCCGGCCCGATGACAAGCCGCGGATTCATGAGCGCCAATGGCGGCCAACCGTTTGGATCGAAAGGACCGACCGGCTCCTGGCCATGCGGATCCAGGCCATCTAGGCGATGACAGTCAAGCCCTTGCGCCGGAGGTATTCCTTGACCTCGCGGATGCGGAGCGTGCGGAAGTGGAACACGGACGCGGCGAGGAGGATCTGGGCTTTGCCCTCGGTGGCGGCCTGGTAGAAGTGCTCGAGCGTGCCTGCGCCGCCGGAGGCGACCACGGGCAGGCGAACGGCCTCCGCGATTGCGCGGGTGAAAGCGATGTCGTAGCCGGCCCGGGTGCCGTCGCCATCCATGCTGGTGGGCAGGAGCGTGCCGGCGCCGAGCTGCTCGCAGGCGCGCGCCCAGTCCACAGCGTCCTTACCGGCCGGCCGAGTCCCGCCGGCGACCACCACCTCGAAGCCGGAAGCCATGGCTGGATTGCGGCGCCCATCGATCGCCACCGTGATTCGATCGGGCCCGAAACGTTCGGCGGCTTCGCGGACCAGGTCGGGGCGCTGCACGGCGGCGCTGTTCATCGAGACCTTGCGCGCGCCCGCATCGAGAACGGCCTGGATATTCTCCAGCGATCCGATGCCGCCGCCGACGGTCAAGGGAATGCGGATGGCGGCGGCCACGTTGCGGACCCACTCGATCCGCGTCTTGCGGTTCTCGACCGTGGCGGCGATATCGAGCATCGCGAGCTCGTCGGCACCCTCCTCCTGATAGAACTTGGCGTGCTCGACGGGGTTGCCGGCCTGGCGGAGATCGGTGAAATGGATGCCTTTGACGACGCGGCCGTCCTTCATGTCGAGGCACGGCATGATTGCGATGGGTGTCATGGGTGCGATTGGTTGTGATCAGTCATGCTGATGCGGCTGAGCATCATACCGAATCGAACGGGCAGGGCAAGCGCGGCGAATTGAGATTTTCTTTGCGCCGTCTGCCGCGGGCCGTTACAGTCTTTGCGGCGTTGTCCGATGGTGTAATGGTAGCACACAGCCCTTTGGAGGCTATAGTCTTGGTTCGAATCCAAGTCGGACAGCCAATCGTGCTCGCGCCCGCCGATCCTGGCATGAGTCTCCCGGAGCTTAGCGAATCGTTCCTGGCCCAAGTCGCCGGGTGGGAAGCCATGAAACGGGCTCGCAGCCTGGCCGGGGCGGGCCGCGTCGAGGAGTCCCGATGGGATCCGCCGACGCTCGAAGGCCGCGTCCGCGACGGGCCCGCGGCTTATCGAGCCGGGCTCGTCATCCGCAGCAGCGTCGACATCGACAACCTCTGCCCTTGCCGCGACTCGAAGCGCTGGGGGAAGATCTGCGCACACTCGGTTGCGGTCGGGCTCCATTTTCTCGGCCGCGCCTCGGCGGGCGGGGCGCCGGCGGATGCCGCAACGCCTGGCGCGGCAACCCGATCGATCCCCTCGCCACCGCCCCGTTCCCCTGCTCCGCCATCCGGCCATCCGAACGGCCTGCCGGCCGCTGCCCCGCCCGGCCGCCGGCTGGCGCGCGCACCGGACCCCGCAGCGGGTGTGCCCCTTCAAATCCATGTGGTGTTGCCGCCCAACCTCGAGCCGGCCCTGGCGCGAGGACGAATCACGCTCGGCATCGAGGGGGAGAGCTCCGCCAGCCGGAAGCTGCTGGATGCGTGGGTTGGCTCCGCACCCTGCTCTCTGGCCGGTCCGGACATCATCCTGCTGGACGCCCTGGAGAAGCTGGCCGGAGGCACCACTCCCGGCCTTCTGCAGCTCGGCCTCGAACAGTTTGCCGCGCTGTTGCCCTCCTTGATCGATCACCCGCGCATCACCATCGCCCGCCGGACACCCGTCCGCGTTTTGGCCGAGCCCGCTCGACCGGGACTGGCGGCGCATTTGCGGCCGGACGGCGCCATCGACCTGAGCCTGCCTGCAGCCGCGAGATCCTTCATCCCGGGCGATCGTCCATGGCTGTTTTCCGAGGCTGCTTTCCAGCCGTTCGACGCGCCTTTGCCGGCCGCCCGCCCGCCGGACAGCGGCTGGCAGATCCCGCGCAGCGAGGTGCCCCGCTGGCTCGAGCATGAATGGCCACGATGGCTCGCCGGCGGCCGGGTGGCCGCCAATTTCACGCTCAACGATTTCGAGCTGATCGACGCCCCTCCGCGGTTCGAGCTGAGCGTGCGCGGGGGGCTGACGGAGCTCGATGCCGCGCTTTTCGTCCTGTATGGCACGCATCGACGAGCCGTCGGCGGCATGCCCAAGACCGAGGATGCCTGGCTGCCCGATCCGGACTCGCCCCTGCGCTACTTTGCCCGCGATCCGGGGTCCGAATCCGCCGCGCTCGGCCGCCTCCTTCGCGCCGGCTTCAGCCCGCCTGATGCCCACGGGCGCCTCGGCCTTGCCGGCCAGGATTCGGTGTTCGATTTTCTCGCCCGGGAATATCCGCGCCTCGAGCGCGAATGGGTGGTATCGATGGAGGAGCGGCTTGAACAATCGGTTCATCAGCAGTGCAAGCGGGTCGAGCCCCAAATCGAGTTTGCGGGCAGCGGGACGAACTGGCTGGACCTGCGGATCGAATTCAAAGGGGGCAGCGGCGGCCGCCTCGCCGCTTCGGAGGTTCAAAGCCTGCTGTTGTCCGGGCGCGGCCATCGGCGCCGGGCCGGATCGGACAAAGTCCTGCTGCTGGACACGGCCGCGCTCGAGGAATGGCACGAGTTTCTGCACGATGCAGCGCCGCAGCAGCAGTCGGGGGTTTACCGGCTTGATCGCCGCCAGGCCGGCTATCTCGACGCCACCCTCCAGCACCTGTTCCCCGGCCAATCGATCCCCTGCCCGCTCGCGCAATCGCCGGCCCCTGCGTCCTTGGTCTGGCCCGAGCCTCTCCAGAGCGCCCTGCGCCCCTATCAACGGCAGGGCATCGAGTGGCTGCTGCGCCTGTGGCGCAACGGCTTCAGCGGCCTGCTGGCGGACGAGATGGGTTTGGGAAAAACGGTGCAGGCCCTTGGCCTCATCGAGCTGATCCATCGCGCGCGCCCGCCGGAGGATCGCCGTCCATTCCTGGTGGTCTGCCCGTCGAGCCTGGTGGAGAACTGGCAGCGCGAGGCGGCCCGGTTCACCCCCAATCTCGATGTCCTCGCCATCGAGGGCGCCCGCCGTGCCGAGCGTCTCGATCGGGCGCCTGCCGCCGATCTCCTGGTCACCAGCTACGCCTTGCTCCGGCTCGACCAGCCGCTGTATTCGGGCCGCGAGTTCGCCGCCGTGATCCTCGACGAAGCCCAGCAGATCAAGAATCGCCAGACCCAGATTGCTCGGGCGGTCAAGTCGCTCCGCGCGCCGTATCGGCTCGTGCTGACCGGCACCCCGCTCGAGAACTCCGTCGCCGATCTATGGTCGATCTTCGATTTCCTCATGCCGGGCTACCTGGGATCCGCCCGCGAGTTCAAGGAGCGATACGAGAGCCCGATCCTTCAGCAGCGCGACGAGAAGGCCCAGGCGCGATTGTCGCGGCGGCTGCGCCCATTCGTCCTGCGCCGGACCAAACGGGCCGTCGCCCCCGAGCTTCCCCCCCGGATCGAGCAGGTGCTCACGTGCGCGCTGACGCCCGGCCAGGCCGGCATCTACCGGCAGTTGCTCGAGGCCGCACGCGGCGAGATCTTCGGAGCCGTCCGTGCCCGCGGCCTGGCTCGAAGCCGAGTCATCATGCTCAACGCCCTGCTCCGCCTGCGCCAGGCCTGCTGCGATCCCCGCCTGCTCAACCCGGAGACGCCCGAGCCCGAGGCGGAATCCGCCAAGCTCGACCTGTTCGCCCAGCGGCTCGAGGAATCGATCGACGGCGGCCACCGCGTCCTTGTGTTCAGCCAGTTTGTCCAGATGCTCGCCTTGATCCGCCAGCGGCTCGACGCGGACCGCATTCCGTTCTGCTACCTCGACGGTCAAACCCGGCATCGGCTCGACGAGGTGGACCGCTTCCAGAGCGATCCGGCGATCCCGGTGTTCCTCATCAGCCTCAAGGCCGGCGGCCTCGGGCTCAATCTCACCGGCGCCGACACGGTGATCCACTACGATCCCTGGTGGAACCCAGCGGTCGAGGACCAGGCCGCCGATCGCGCCCACCGTATCGGCCAGCAGCGCGTCGTCAATATCTACAAGCTCATCGTCCGCGACACGATCGAGGAAAAGGTCCTCGATCTCCAGCGGCGCAAGCGCCATGTCAGCCAGGCCATGCTGGGAGCCGAAACCGGCTTCGACGCAGCGCTCGACTGGGATGACATCCAGCAACTCCTCGCCTGATCCGGCCCTGATGAAACCCGATGCCTCCGCCGATGTCCTGGCGCTGCTGCGGCAGTTCGAATGCCGCACCGTCACCTTCGTCCCTCCCGAAGGACCCGCGCCCATCGTCTGGCGGCGGGCGCGCGGCTGCCGCATTTGGGATCTCGAGGGCCGCTCGTATCTGGACCTGACGGCGGCGTTTGGCGTGGCTGCAGCCGGCCATGCCAATCCGCGGGTTGTGGCCGCCGCTCATCGCCAGATGCGCATGCTGCTGCACGCGATGGGCGACGTCCACCCCCACGCGCTCAAGGCCAGCCTCGCGCGCGAGCTGAGCCGGATCACGTTCGAACGATGGTCCGCGCCCGAGCCGGACAGGCGGACCGGGCGCGATCGACAGCCTCCTGGCGTCGGCGGCTGCGGTAGATCGCTCCAGGGCAAGACCTTGTTCGGCAACTCGGGCTTCGAAGCCGTCGAAGCCGCCCTGAAGACGGCCATGATGGCCACGGGCCGGCGCGGCGTCCTCGCCTTTGCCGGCGGCTACCACGGCCTCGGCTATGGCACGTTGAATGTCACCCATCGCGACCTGTTCCGGAAACCTTTCCTGCCGCAGCTGGGCGGCTTCGGCGTCTTCCTGCCCTATCCGGAACGAGCGGAGGATCTTCAACGAATCGAGGCCCTCGCCCGCGGCGCGTTCCGCCGCCGCGACATCGGCGCCATTCTCGTCGAGCCCGTCCAGGGCCGCGGCGGCATCCGCGTCCCCCCCGTCGAGTTCCTTCCGCTCCTTCGCGAGCTGGCCACCCGCCACAGCGCGTTGTTGGTCCTGGACGAGGTTTACACCGGTTTCGGGCGGACGGGCCGATGGTTCGCGGCGGAGCATTCCGGGGTGATCCCCGACCTGGTTTGCCTGGGGAAGGCGATGACCGGCGGATTTCCGCTATCGGCCTGCGTGGGACGCGCCGATCTAATGGACGCCGCATGGCCGCCGTCCGAAGGCGAGGCCATTCATACGAGCACCTTTCTCGGCCACCCGGTGGGCTGCGCGATGGCCCTGGCCCAGATCCGCGAGATCCGCGACCGCGACCTGGTGTCGAAAAGCCGGCAGCAGGGCCGCTTCCTCCTCGATGCGCTCGAGCAGATCCCGGCGCCCGGACGCCTGCGGCTCGAGGCGCGCGGCCTCGGCCTCATGGCCGGCCTCGAGCTCGTCCATGCCGGCAGATCCCCCGCCACAGCCGAAACCCTCGCGTTGATCCAGCAAATGCTCGAATCGGGCTACATCCTCCTGCCCGAAGGAGCTGGCTCGAATGTGGTCAGCTGGACTCCTCCGCTCACCATCACGCGGGGCCAGCTTGCGGATTCCGTGGCCGCCCTGGCCGCAATCCTGCCACGGATTCATCGAACCCGGCGCTGACTTCACGCATTTTCCATGAGCCTCCCCCTCTCCCGGCCTTCGGCCACCCTCTCCCCCGCGCACCGCGGGGGAGAGGGCAGGGAGAGGAGGCTTTCCACGGTTCATGGGTGCAAGACCCGAACCTTGGCTCGGGAAGTCATTCTATGACCCTGGGAGAAATCAAACGGATCCTCCGGTCCACCCCGATCCCGCTCACGCGATCGCTCGGCCAGAACTTCCTCCACGACGGCAACCAGCTTCGGCGCATCGTGGCTGCCGCCGAGCTGTCTCCCAGCAACCGCGTGCTCGAGATCGGGCCCGGGCTCGGGCCGCTGACCGAGCTGCTGATCTCCGAGGCAGGGCATGTCTGGGCTCTCGAGAAGGACCTCCGTCTCCATCGCCTGCTGGCCGAGCGGTTCGCCGGCGCGCCCAATCTGGTCCTCCGCCATGTGGACGCCCTCGAATGGCTCAAGGAGAACCCTCGCGACTGGACGGGCTGGAAGATCGTTGCCAACCTGCCGTTCTCGGTCGCCTCGCCTTTGCTTGTCCAGTTCGCCCTGAGCCCCCAGCCCCCCGAGCGCCTCGTGGTCACGCTCCAGTGGGAGGTGCTCCAGCGCCTGCTCGCCGCCGCCGGCCAGCCCGATTACGGCCTGCTCACGCTCCTCCTCCAGATGCGCTTCCTGCCCGCCGCCTTCTTCAAAATTCCGGCCTCCTGCTTCTACCCGCCCCCGCGAGTCGACTCGGGCTGCGTCACCCTGCAGCTTCGGACCCCCCCTCTTGTTGCAGCGAATCTCATCCCGCTTTTTGTGCGGATCGTCCGGCGCGCCTTCTCCCAACGGCGAAAAACCGCCCTCAAGCTCCTCCGCGGCGATTGGCCCGAGGATCGCCTCACCGCTCTCTTCGGCCAGATGGGGCTCCATCCCCAGGTCCGCGCCGAGGAAATCTCCTTGCCGGAATTCGTCCGTCTAGCCGAAATGCTGGCCAGCCCATGAACGACGAGCTCTTCGACGTAGTCAACGACCGCAACGAGGTCATCGGATGCCTCCCGCGAGCCGAGGTCCACCGGCGCGGTCTCAAGCACCGGTCTGCCCATCTCCTCCTCTTCAATTCCCGGGGCGATCTGTTCCTCCAGCAACGTTCCTTCCGGAAGGACACCTACCCGGGGGCATGGGACTCCTCTGCGGCCGGCCATCTCAGCGCGGGCGAATCCTACGACGATGCCGTCCGCCGCGAGACCCACGAGGAGCTCGGCATCGTCCTGGGCTCGGCTCCCGAACCGCTGTTCACCCTCGAAGCCAGCCCCGAAACCGGCCACGAGTTCATCTGGGTCTACCGCGCCACCCACGACGGGCCCTTCCATCTCCATCCCCTCGAACTGACTGGCGGCGGATGGTTCCATCCGGACCATGTCGATCGCTGGACCGCCGATCGGCCCGAGGACTTCGCCCGCAGCTTTTGCCGGATCTGGCAAAAGTATCTCGCGCTGCCAAAACCTTGATCCGGCCAACGGCCGGCAACGGCCAGTTCCTTCTAATCAAGATCGATTGAAGCAATCAATAAAATGCTTGCTAAATCCGGGGGTGCGTCGATGATGCGCGCGCTGGTCATCTGCCAGCACCGATGGTCGTATCCATCAACAGGACTTCTGCATGATCTTTTCCAGGCTGTTTCGTTTTTTGTGGTCCACGATCGTGGCCGGCTGCATATTCTTCGGCGCTCGTGCCTTGGAAGCAGCCGAGCCGCCCGCCGCGATCGAGAACGCCACGCTGCCCGATCCGGGATTCGCCGGCTCGATCGCGATTGACAGCTTCCGGATCCAGGCCAGCCGCGATCTGGATCCGAACTCGGCCGCGAACCCGGCTGCCTACGGATTGCGCACCGCCGGTCCCAACAGCTCCTGGGATGACAGCGACGACATGGCCTGTGCCGTCGTGCCCGCACTCGTCGATGCTCGAACGGTCCAGTTGATCCTTCCCGTCAATCCTCTTCAGCCGGGCAAATGGCGGTTCGAAACGACGGCTGTCCTGGTCGACGATCTGGGCCGGACGATCCCCCCTTTCGCACGCGAGTTCGTCATCGTCGACCCGCCCGCCGGCCGGATCGAAAATACCGAAAACGATTCTCTGCCCGGCGCGACGGTCCTGCCATCGATCGAGACTCCAGCCGGCAACGGCTTCTTGACCGGCATGGGGCAAGGCAGCTTCGCGCTCGCAAGCGACATCGATTACTGGCGGTTCGACGCCGAGGCGGGCGGCCAGATCACCCTGTTTCTGGAGGCCGATTCCCCGGTGAATCCGCGCCTGAGCCTTCGCAATTCGAGCGGCCAGGAAATCGCCTCCGGCGAAGGCCCGTCCGGCGCATTCAATCAGGTCCAGGTTTTTCCCATCCCCGCTTCCGGGTTCTATTACGTGATGGTCCACGCCGAGGCTGCCCCCGCGCAGTACCGGCTGCGCCTGGACCGGTCCAAACAATGGCCGCTCGAGCGCGAGAACAACGATGCACAGTCGGCGCCCAACACTCTGAGCTGGTCCATTTTGCCCGGGGCTCTCCACGGACGGATTGCGGGCGCGCTGCCTGCCAACGATCCCTATGGAGATTGCTATCACCTGGGGATTCTCAACGCGGGCAATACGATTCGTGTCAACGCCCTCTTCCCGTCGCCCAGCACCGCGGACACCAACAGCCTCACAATGTCCATCGAGAGCGCCGCGGACGCCAGCCCGCTGGTCTCGCAGACGGGCGGGCAACTGAATCATGTCGCGGCCGCCGATGGCGTCTTCTTCCTGCGGGTCAGCACGCCCGCCCCGAACCTGAACCTTCGCGCCCAGTACCTGATCGAGATCGAGGTGGTCGATGGCATGCCGCCCCGGGTGATTTCGGTGAGCTTGCCTGAATCCCAAACCGTGTCGGCCAGCGTCGTGGATCGCTTCTCGATCGTCTGGAATGAAGCGATCGCCAGCGCGATCAATGCGCTGAACCAACCGCCCTGGACTTACGGCGGCCACGCATACAAAGTGACACCGGCCGGAATGACATGGCCCTCCGCCGAGTCTTACGCCGTTTCGCTCGGCGGCCATCTCATCACATTGAACGATCCAGCCGAAAACGAATGGGCACGCCGCGCATTCGGCCCATATGGCTCGGTGTGGATCGGGCTCAATGACTCAGCCCAGGAAGGAACATTCGCCTGGACCAGCGGCGACCCTCTGTCGTTTGCCCACTGGAATACCGGCGAGCCGACCAATTCAGACGAGGAGGATTCGGTCATCATGACGCCCTCCGGATTCTGGAGCGATGCCGCCGGCACGGAATCGCTGGTGGGAGTGATCGAGGTTCCCGGCGCCGATCAAGACCAGGATGGCTGGCCCAATCCAGTCGATCCTTTCCCCGCCGACCCGATGAATGCCGTCCAGCTCATCAGCATCGGTCCCGATCATACCCCCGAAACCGCCGACGATGCCCGGTATCGCCTGGTCCTTGATCCTTATTCGGGCGGGACTCAGCTCGATTTCCGCATCACCGATGGACCTCTGCAGCCGGGCGATTACCGATTCTCCATCAGCCAATCGGTCCAGGATCCCGCTGGCAACGCCATCGCCACCAATTTTGTCCGGTTTTTCTCGATCACCAATATTCCAAATTTTGTGCTCGAAAACCGGGATAACGATGTCCCCGAAGGCGCCACTCCTCTCGATGCTTTTCTGCAAGCCGAAGATCCGGCCGCCAGCGGGCTTCGGACGGGGATGGGCCGGGGCAACCTGAGCAGCACGGCCGATGTGGATTACTGGAGCTTTGCGGGGCAAGAGGGAGACCGTCTGAGCGTGGCCCTGTCCAACCAGGGCGGAGGTTACTCGGGTTACGGATGGTATTGGCAGATCATCGTCCGCGATCTCCAGGGGACCCAACTGGCCGGCTTCACCAGCGAGGGCTCGGGCCAGACCGCACCCGTTGTCCTGCCCGCAGCCGGCACTTACACCGTCGCGGTCAGCCACACGTTTGATCAGATCGGCGAATACCAGCTCCGCATCACCCTGGCCCGCCCGCCCCTCCAGCTCGAAACCGAGGACAATGCGCACCCCGGCATCGCCAACGACCTGCTCTGGACCTCGACCGCCGGACACCAACAGGCCAGAGCCGCCGGATTCCTCTGGGCCAGCGACACTGATTTCTACCGGCTGGGCAATCTGGCCGACCTGACCGCCATCACGCTGAGCCTGACTCAGCCCTCGACCAGCGATCTGCAGGCTCTGCTCATCCTCTATCGCTCGAATGAGCCGGTCGCCACCAACACGCCTCCCGACAACCGCCTCCACTACACGATCCCCGCCAGCGCCGGCGGCCCCTATTCGGTGGCCGTCACCGGCGTCAATGGCATGGGCGGCTTGTGGGCGCAATACCTGCTCGAGCTGGATTTCGCCGATCAAGCGCCCTTGGCGGTGGCCGATGTCAGCCTGCCCCTCGAGGGATCGACAGCTCTCCTGGATCGGCTGACCATCACTTTCACCAAGGATCTCCAAGCCGAGGGGGCCGCCGATCCCAATAGCTACGATCTGCGGAGCGCCGGTCCCGATGGCCAGTTCGACACCGCCGATGACAATCTCTATCCGATCCTGGCCGCCGGCTACAGCGGAGGCGTGACCGTCCATTCCATGATCCAAGGCGCTCCTCTGCAGCCCGGATCGTATCGGTTCCAGGTCAAGGCCAGCCTCAAGGATCAGTGGGGGACGCCGATGGCCGGCGATTTCGAACGTCGATTTAGCGTGGTCAACCTGGCCGGCTATGTGATGGAGAACCGGGCCAACGACACCGCCGACACGGCCAGTTCATTGGCGGAGCCGATGGGCGCCGAGGATCCGGCGGGCAGCGGGCTTCGGACGGGGATGGGCCGGGGCAACCTGAGCAGCACGGCCGATGTGGATTACTGGAGCTTTGCGGGGCAAGAGGGAGACCGTCTGAGCGTGGCCCTGTCCAACCAGGGCGGAGGTTACTCGGGTTACGGATGGTATTGGCAGATCATCGTCCGCGATCTCCAGGGGACCCAACTGGCCGGCTTCACCAGCGAGGGCTCGGGCCAGACCGCACCCGTTGTCCTGCCCGCAGCCGGCACTTACACCGTCGCGGTCAGCCACACGTTTGATCAGATCGGCGAATACCAGCTCCGCATCACCCTGGCCCGCCCGCCCCTCCAGCTCGAAACCGAAGACAACGGAAACCTGGGATCGGCATCGCCTGTCGAACTGGCAATCAGCGGCGACCGGCGGATTGCCAGCGTGGCTGGCGCACTGCAGACCCGCGTTGACCTGGACTACCACCGGTTGTCGGCGCTCACCAACGGCTCGACCGTGTTTCTCAGCATGCGCGCATCGCAATCCAGCCATGGCTCGCCCATCGTGGGCGTTTATGACGCCGCCAATGGCTATCAAATCGAGGCCGGAAGCGGACGCCCGTTCGACGGCGTCGCGGAAGTGCGCATCACTCAGGACGGCGACTATTTCGCCCTGGTCCGAACGGCCGCCGAAATGGACAGCGCGTGGGAACCGTATGTGCTGGACGTGCAAGTCGTGCCCACCGGCACTGTGGACTTCCCAAATCTGCAAGTAGCGGCAATCTCCCCGCCCGCGGGAACGAATTTCCAGAGCGGCCAGACCGTGTCGTTCTCGTTCACCGTCCGGAATGCGGGCTCGCATCCGACGCCAGCCGGGCCATGGATGGACCGGGTTGTCGTTTCGACCAACGAAGTGTACGGAGACGCGGATGATCGGACACTGGGCCAGTTCGAACGCTCTGGGATCCTCGAACCGGGTCAAGGCTATACCGTCGACGCTCAAGCCAGTCTGCCCGAGGGCCTCAGCGGCGCGTGCTTCCTGATCGCCCACGCCGATTACGGCAATCGAATTCCTGAGTTTGTCATGGAAGGCGATAATGACTTGATCTCGACGAATGCCTTCGTCGTCCAGTTGGCCAACTACCCCGATCTCGTCATCGAGGACATCCGCCCAACTCCGATCGCCGGCGGCGCCTCGCTGAATGTCTCCTGGACCTTGGCCAACCGCGGCAATCGCGAAACCTCGAGCGGGTTACGACAGCGCATTCAGATCCGCAACTTGAACACCGGAATCCAAGTCACCAATGTTGAACTGGCGGTCGAGACCTCGCTGCTCCCCGCATCCACACTGCCCGGCATCATCGAATGCCCGCTGGAGAGCGCGGGGCGTTATCGCGTGATGGTCATTGCCGATTCCGCCGATCAGATCTACGAGTTTGTTCCCGTCGGACACGCCGTCGCCGAGCAGAACAACACGGCGGAAACGGACTTTGATGCGACGCTCGATTTGGCGGCAACCGACTTGCGGGCCGAACCCGTGTCCGGCCTGCAGTCGGGCGCGTCAATCACCATTCACTGGCAGGACCGCAACTCGGGCATTCTACCCCTTCGCGGGAACTGGCAGGATCGCCTGGTCATCCTCAACGCCACCACGAGCGAGACGTTGCTCGAGGCTCGAATCCCCTGCGACACCTCCGCCGCCGGAATGATCCCCCCCGGAGTCGCCATTGCTCGGCAGCATTCCTTCCAGTTGCCGGACGGCCAGCGCGGCGTGGGAGTCCTGCATGTCTCGGTGGAAACCGATGCGGACAACCAGGTCTTCGAGTATGATCCCGCGCGCGACGCCGAGCAGAACAACACCGCCACAATCACTCGAATATCCGTTCTGGGTCCATACCCGGACTTGCAGATCACAGCCATCCAAGCGCCGCCCGCCATCGCGCTGGGACAGCCAATGGCCGTGTCCTGGACAATCACAAATCAGGGCGCCCGCATCGCCGCCGCCCCGTGGACCGAGACGATCTATCTGGCGGCGGACGCAACCGGCACCCAGCGAGAGGAGCTCATCTCGATCATCGGCTCCAATTCACTGGCCGCCGCCGCTGGGCTGGTCCGAACCCAATCGGTCCTCCTGCCCGCCGGAACTGACAAGGCCCGCTTTCTGGCGGTCGAGATCGACAGCCGCGGCGAGGTGTTCGAGCTGAATGAAACCAACAACCTCAAGGTCGCCGAGCAGGGCACGCGCCTGCTCGCCGCCGATCTCACTGTCGAGTCGGTCACGGCGCCATCGACCGCTCAGTTCGGCCAGGTATTGCCGGTCGCCTGGGTGGTGAAGAACGCGGGATCCGCCGCGGCCAGCGCCGCATGGCGGGATCAGCTCTGGTTCTCGCCATCGGGCGGTCTCGATAGCGCTCGATTCCTGCAGGATGCGCCCGCCACCGAGGTATCGCCGTTGGCCCCTGGGGCCCGCTATACCAATACCGCTTTGGTGGCCATTCCCCTCGAAGCCAATCCCGCGTCGGGCAGCTATTCACTCTGGCTGAAGACGGATGCCTACGGGCAGCAGCCGGAAATGAACAAAACCAACAACGCCGCTTCGAGTCCGGCCATCGCCCTCCAGTTGCCTCCGCTGCCCGACCTGGCGGTCTCGGATGTGATCGCTCCTGCCTATGCCTGGCCCGGCCAAGCCATCGATCTCTCCTGGACGACGATCAACCAGGGCGCGATCCCGCCCGGCCGGCCGTGGACCGAAACCGTCCTGATCAGCGCCGATCCCGCCATTACCCCCGCCCAATCGCTCCTCTCGATCACCATCACCAATCCGCTGGCCGCCGGCCAATTCCTGGTCCAAACCCAGCGGATTGCCCTGCCGCCCGCCGCAACTGCGGGTGAATATTACCTCGCAATCCGAACCGACGCCGCGGAAACGCTCATCGAGGCTGTCGAGGCCAACAACCTCGGCGCCGCAACGAACACAACCCGGATTGCCAGCATTCTCACCCTGCAAATCCCCGCCCGGCAGATCGCCGAAAACGCCTCGGATCCAATCCTCCGAGCCACGGTCAGTCACAACGGCAACCCAGCGAATCCCGTGCTGGTGACGATCACCAACAGCGATCCCAGCGAGCTCACGATGCCCGGCCAAGTCGAGATACCTGCCGGGCAAAACTCGGCTTCGTTCGATATGCAGGTGGTTGCCGACGGTGTTGTCGATGGCCCTCAAACCGTCCTGGTCCGGGTAGCGACGGATGCGTTCGCCGGAGACAGCACATCGATCGCGGTGATCGACACGGACATCCATCGGCTCTCGCTGCGTTTCGAGCAACCCAGTGTCCGCGAGGGCGGCGTTGTTGTCGCCACCGTCAGCCGCGACACGGCACTGCCCCAGCCGCTCGAGGTGAAGATCAGCGCCTACTACCCCGGACAATTGACGCTGCCTCAAACATCGACCATCCCGGCCAACGAAACGTCGGCGACTTTTGTCCTCGAAGCCGCCGAAGACGATCTGCTCGAGGCTGACACTGCCTACGATGTCATCGCCACAGCCTTCGGCCACGCCCAAGCCTCGGCGCCCATTGTCATCGAGGACAACGACTGGCCCGGGGTCCGCGTCGAGATCGCGCCCCTGAGCGTTGCCGAGGACGCCGGGGCGCAGATGGGGATCGCCTCCGTCACGCGCAACGCCGCCAGCAACCGGCAATTGGTGTTCGAACTCGAAAGTAGCAACCCGGACGCCTTGTGGGTTCCCAACCGCCTGGCCATTCCAGCGGGCGCAACCCGGTTGGGCTTCCCCATCCTGCCCGTCGACGACGATGTCGTCACCGGCGCGCGGCCCGTCACCGTCCGCGCCTTTGTCATGGACTCGACCGTCAGCGTGCGCCTGTTCGAGGCCATCCCGGACACCATCGAGATCGCCGAAAACGATAGCCCCGCTCTCCGCTTCACCCTCGAGCGAAGCCTCGTGGCGGAAGGCCTGAGCCCGGCCACCACTGGCACGCTCGCGCTGAACACCGCCACCAACCAGGCCGTCCTCGTCACGCTGCTCTCGAGCGATACCACCGAGGCAGCCGTGCCCTCAACCGTCCTGCTGCCCGCCAACCAGGAATCTGTCATCTTCGAGGTCCACACCTTGCAGGATGGGATCGTGGACGGGAACCAGACGGTTCACCTGACGGCATCGGCAACCGGCATTCAGCCGGCCTCCGCCACGCTGGTCGTATCCGACCGCGACCTTCCCGACCTGGTGATCCGCCATCTCACCTTCCCAACCAATGCCTTGACCGAGGCGCCGATCTCGATCGCCTATTCCCTCGCGAATCAGGGCCTGGCGCCCGCTTCCGGCGCCTGGATCCAAAAGGTGTATCTCTCCACCGATCCCATCCTCGACAATCAGGATTCTCTCCTGGAACAGCAGGTCTGCTCCAACACCATACCCGTGAGCCAAAAGGTCGAACGGACGATCACACCTCGATTGCCGCTCCCCGCCGGCGATTACTGGATCATTGCTGTTGCCGACGCCAACAACAACCTCGAGGAAACCATCGAGGAAAACAACATCACGATCAGCGCCACTCCCCTTCACGCGGATCCCGCCTACACCGTCACGGTCGAAACCGCGGTCTCTCAAGCCGCCGCCGGCACGCCCATCGCACTCGAAGGCCGCGCTGTCAGACCCACGGGCGAGCCCGCCCCATTTGTGCTCGTGTACATCCAAGTCCAGGTCAATGGCACCGTGCGAACCCTCGAAGCCACGACCGATGCCAACGGCCGGTTCAACGCCATTTTCACGCCGTCTCCGGGCGAGGCCGGACGATTCTCGATCGGCGCCATGCACCCCGGAATGGCTGCGGCGCCTGTCCAGGACGAGTTTGTCCTCCTGGGCATGCGGATCACCCCCGACGATGCCTTTCACGAAATCAACGCCCTCGAGACGGCGACCGGCACGCTCGATCTCGCCAATTGGAGCGACATCCCGATCACGGGCCTGACGGCTACCATCCAAGCCGCCAGCGGCCTCAGCACCCAGGTCGAGGTCGCGCCCCGCATCGAGGGCTCGAGCACGATCCCGGTTCGCTATACCGTTCAATCCCTGCTCAACGAAAGCGCGCTCCGATCCATCGTCATTCAAATCGGCAGCGCCGAGGGCATTATCGCGGAGGCCGAGGTGATCCTCTCGATCCGGCCGTTGCGCCCCCAGATCCGCGTGTTCCCCGATTCGCTCGAGGGAGGCATGCTCCGAGGCCAATCCTCGATTTATCGGATGGAGGTCGCCAACATCGGGGGCGCCGCCACCGGCCCCCTCCGTGTTGTGCTGCCGGATCTGACCTGGATGCATGTCGTGTCCGCCAATCCCTTGCCATCGCTCGAACCGGGCCAGACGCACCCGATCGAGCTGCAGCTCGCGCCCGGCGAGGATCTCGATCTGGGCGAATACACCGGCGCCCTGGCCGTCTCGGGCACAGCCGCGGGCGTCTCGGTGCCGTATGCTTTCCGCAATGTCTCGACCGCCATCGGCGACCTTCGCCTGACGATCCAGGACGAGCGCGCTTATTACGGACAGAATCTCACGAATGTCGACGGCGCAACCATCATCCTGACCGATCCCTACACCGGCGCCGTCGTGATCACCGGCCAGTCCGATGCCAGCGGCCAGTTTGTCGTCCGCGGCCTGCGCGAAGGCGCTTATAGCCTCCAGGTTTCCTCCCCGAAACACGACATGGCCTCCGGCTCGATCGAGATCCAGCCAGGCGCCTGGACCGAACAGTGCGTCTTCCTGCGCAGCCAGCTCGTGCGCTACACGTGGACCGTCGAGGAGATCGAGATCGAGGACCGCACCCGGATCGTTTTGGACACGACCTATGAGACGGCCGTGCCCGTGCCCGTGGTGACGGTCGAGCCGCCGTTCATCGACCTGACTCAGGTCCAGGGCAACGTCCACCAGATCGTCCTCAAGATCACCAACCACGGCCTGATCGCCGCGCAGAACATGACGATCGATTTCCCCGATCATCCGCGCTGGATCCTGACGCCCTTGATCACCAACGTCGGAACCTTGCCCGCGAAAAGCACCGTCGAGGTGCCGCTGATCTGCGTCCGAAAGCCCGCGGGGGCGATGGCCGCCCAAGCTGGGGGCCGAATCCAGGCCGCCGGCGCCGTCTCCGAGGCCGCCTCCGCGGCGGGCACGATCGGCTGGTCGGTCCTCTGCGGCACCGCGCTGATCCCTTACAACCTGTTCATGCACATGGTCGAGCTCCTCGATGTGGATGTCACCTGGGTTGAGCCTCCCAAAATCCAGGAGTGGACCGAACCGCGCGTGCCTCGAATCGGCCGGCGGACGCTCGAGCAACTGCTCGAAGACGCCTACTACCGCGCGGATATCTTCTCGACCTTCTCCCAGCCGTCCCTGCCCACTCTGAACCTCGGACGCATCTGCCAGTGTGATCCCAAGAAGTTCAAGCCCGCGTGCTTGGGCGGCCAGCTGGGCCTGAAATTCGATTTCGAAAGCGTCGTCAACCGCATGGTGGAAGCCGCCACCGCAGGATGGGCTCACGTGAATGAAAGCCATCTCACGCTTAGGTTCCAGGGCGAGACTTGCACCTGCTGTGAGGACTACCTTCTCGGCTTGGAAGGCAACATCAACGCCGGCGCCGAGGGAGAGATCTCCGTCTTGATCGGCCCTCGAACTCCCGACCTGTTCACGGGCCGGGTGCTCATTCCTGGTCTGGGCTATGTGCGCTATGCGGCGAAAATCGAGGCCGGCTTTGTCGTCGGCCTCGAAGCCAGGTTTGCCGGCAAGGTCGATTCCAGCTGCGATTTCGGCGATCCCGAATGGTGCGTCGAGGGCTACGTGAAAGGCAAAGGAGGCGTGAAAGCCGAGGCCAAGGCTGCGTGCATCCTCGAGGATCCCATCACCGGCAAGGAGTTTGGTTTCGATGCCAATACCAAGATCGAAATCATGGCCGGCGGCGGGTACTTCGGCAAAGACTGCAGCAACGGCGAGAAAACCAACAAGTGGGACTGGGACGATCTCGTCCTCACTCTCGAGGTCTCCGGCGAGGTCAAAATGGGCGAGAACGAAATCGTCAAGCGCGAGGTCAAGTTCTACGCCCAGCACCTCCTGTTGAAATTATCCAGCGATGGCGCCAAGGCCGCCCAGCGCTTCGCCGCCGCCGAGAATGCATTCCTCAACACGCACGGCCCCGCCCTGTCGATGGCAACCGCTCCCGCCGCCTTTGGATCTCCCGCCTCGAACCGAAGCCCGCTGGCGACCCCCGCCGGACTCTCCGCGGCCAGCTCTCCCCGCCTCCTCCAAAGCACTCTCCTGCCCGGTTCCTGGATTCCGCGCCTGAACGATCGCAACGTGGCGCTGGCATGGCGGCCGCCCGTCCCTGCCTCAGCGGCGGCGCCTCACACCGACGCTCCCACCGAACTGGCCGCCGCCCCAACCCGGCCCTCCGCCACAGCCGCAAGCCAGGAGGATGTCTGCGCCAAAGCCGAGATCCGCGTCGAACAGAGCGCCGTCATGACCCGGAAAGCCGTCGGCGCCACGCTCGAGGTGTTCAATGAAACCGATCAGGCCCTCGAGAACCTCTCGGTCCTGATCTCGATCTACGACAGCCAGGGACAGCCCGCCGATGACAAGTTCGTCATCCTTTCCCCTCAATTGGCCGGCATCTTCCCGGCCGGCGAAATCCCGCTGGACACCAATGGCTTTGTGACCTCGGGGGAGCAGTGGCTCATCCAGCCCCAAAGCAGCGGCAAGGCCCGCTGGGTGATCCTGCCCAAGGACGAGGCCGCGCCCGTCGAACCGCTCCAGTACACCGTCGGCGGCGCTTTCACCTACACCGTCGGCGGGGTCCCCGTCGGCCGGATGCTCCTGCCCACCCCCGTCAACGTCTATCCCAATCCGCGCCTCCAGTTGAAATACTTCCTCCAGCGCGAGGTCTCGAGCGACGATCCGTTCACGCCGGAGTTCGAGCCGGCCGAGCCGTTCTCGCTCGGGATCCTGGTGCAGAACGCCGGCCATGGCCTCGCTAAGAACTTTTCGATCACTTCCGCCCAGCCCAAAATCGTCGAGAACGTCAAGGGCCTCCTCGTCGACTTCGATCTCATCGGCGCCGAGATCAACGGGCAAACCCTCTCGCCGTCCCTCCAGGCCACCTTCGGCGATATCGGCCCCGGCGAGGTCAAGGCCGGCCGCTGGCTGTTCACCGCGTCGCTCCTGGGCTTCTTCGTCGATTACAAAGCCAGCTTCGAGCACGACAGCGCGCTGGGCGGCCGCGAGACATCCTTGATCGAGAGCGTCGATATCCATGAATTGATCCATGCGGTGCTCGCCGGCGCGCCGTTTGCCGACGGACAGCTCGACTTCCTGGCCAATGACGCGATCGACGACCTCAATCTCCCCGAGACGCTCTACCTGAGCGATGGGAGCACCAATGCCGTGTCGGCCGTCTTGACGGCCACCGTCGACAGCGTGCCCACGCCATCCAATGCCACCGTCCGGATCCAGGCCGTCATGCCGCCCGGCTGGAGCTACCTGCGAATCCCCGATCCAGCCCAAGGCCGATATCCCCTGGCTCGAGTCGTCCGGGCCGATGGCCGCGAGATCCCCGTTGGCACTAACGCCTGGATCACCGGATACACCTTCACCGAATCCGGCCAGCGGCCCATCCGCGAAAGCACTCTCCATTTATTAGACTACAATTCATCGGGCATCTACGATCTCACCTACGATGTCCCGGCAGGGCCGGATCGCACCCCGCCTTCGAGTTCCGTGGAAGCCCTTCCCGCCGAGAGCGTCGCCCAGTTCGCCGTCCAGTGGTCCGGGAACGACGAGGGCGGAAGCCAGGTGGCGTTCTTCGATGTCTACGTATCCGTGAATGGCCAGCCGTTCGTTCCCTGGCTCCTGCGCACGACTCTCCCCGGCGCCATTTATCAGGGGGTCATGGGCAACCGTTACGCCTTCTATTGCGTCGCCACCGACCGCGCAGGCAACCAGGAGGCCGCCCCTGCCGCGAACGATGCCCAGACCGCGGCCACCCTTGGCGACGCGGCGCTGGACTTCCAAATCCAGATCGGCACAACCCACCTCCTGGCCGGCGAAACCAATTCCGTGCCCATCGTGCTGGCTTCCCGGCTCGGCCTGGACCGGATGGCCTTCACGTTGACGGTCGAGCCCAGCCGCCTGGCCGAGCTTCGCGTCGAGCCAGGGGCCAGCGAGCTGGACCGCATCGCCTTCGAGCCCGAAAGCGCCAACCGGGTCCGGCTTCTGTTCTATGCGCTGCCAGGCTCGGCGCTCTCGGGAACCCAGGCCATCGCCCGTCTCTCGTTCGCCACGGATAGCCAAACGCACTCGGCCGTCGTCCGGCTCATCCCCTCCGACCCGAGCGGGGTCTCGAGCGCGGGAGAAAACGTGCGCCAGGCCTCGGGCACAGGAGGGCGCGTGTTCCTGATCGGACGCGAGCCGCTGCTGGACATGCCGGCGCCCGGCACGGTGCGGCTCTACGGCCGGCCTGGAGCGCTCTACCGGATCGAAACCACCCCCCACCTCGATGGCGCATCGTGGACCCCTCTCGCCCTGGCCGCCCTCCGCAACCGATTCGCCGACGTTGCCATCGCGCCGGCACAAGACCCGCAAATGTTCCTGCGCGGGATCGAGCTCGAGCCGGCCCTGCCCTGGCTCGAGATCCATTCCGCACCGCCGATCCTGAAGCTCCACGGCACGACCAACACAACCTATGAGCTGTTGCGGGCCACCAATCTCCTCGGCCCGTGGCTGCCCGCCGGCACGATCCTCTTCACCAACTCGATCCTCGAACGCCCATGGAGCAGCCAGGGCGACCCCGCGCTGTTCTTCCGACTGCTGAGAAAGTGAGGCCCTGCCATCCTATCGTTCCGCTGCGAGCCCGGCGGCCGCCCGCCGCCGCAACACGTCCACTTCCTCGCGCATTCGAGCCGCGAGGGATTTCCGGTCCAGCCGCCAGACCGCCGGCGCGCCGATCTCGATCCGGACCCGAATGACGCGCAACGACGCGAGCCTGACCATGTGCGGCGCCAGCATCATGTCCCGCCAGAAGCAGACGTCCTCCTCGACCGTTCCCGCCACAGCCGCATAGGCAATCCCCACCGGGGTCACCGGCCAGCCCCGCGCGATCGCCGGCTCGAACAGCGAGGAGTGAAACGGCAGCACCTGGCGCCCGTTCGTGCTGGTCCCCTCCGGAAACAAGGCCAGCACCAGGCCCTCCTCGATCACCGGCGCAAATTCCTCTCCCAGCCGCTTCACGTCCCCCCGCCGTGTCCGGTCCAGAAACAACGTCCCCCCGCACCGAGCAGACCACCCGAACACGGGCCAGTTGCGGACCTCGCGCTTGCTGACGAAAACGGTCGGCCGCAACGATCCCACCGCCAGAATATCCAGATAGCTCTGGTGGTTGGCGACCGCCATGCCCCCTCCCTCGATCGCGCTCCCCGACACCTCGACCTCGACCCGCAGCATCCGCAAGATCCTCGACGCGTGACGCTGCATCCAGCCCGCCCGCCGGGACAAGGTCGGACTCGGCTTTCGCCATCGCACGCGCAACCCGTAATCCGCGAGCGCGCCGCCGAGCGCCAGCGCCACCCGCGTCAGTCGATACGCCGCCCGGAATGGATTCCGCCCCGCGCTCATCGAGTCCGGACCGCGCGCTGTCCGATCGGTCTCATCGCCTCCGATCAAACCGGCGAGCCCGGCGCGGGTCAACGCCTTTCGCGCCCCAAAAAAAGCTGGCCACCGCCCGTGTATCGGCTATGTTCGTTTCTCCCTCGCGGTCATGGCCGCGAGAGCATGAAACCAATTTTGGATATCGACCAATGCAACCCACAGCTGACATTGCGGTGATCGGTCTGGCGGTGATGGGCCAGAACCTGATCCTCAACATGAACGACCACGGTTTCACGGTGGTGGCGTACAACCGCACCGTGTCCAAAGTCGACGATTTTCTCAATAAGGAGGCCAAAGGCACCCGGGTCCTCGGCGCCCGGTCCGTCCCCGAGATGATCGCGCTTCTCAAGAAGCCCCGCCGGGTCATGCTGATGGTCAAGGCCGGCAAGGCTGTCGACGAGTTCATCGAGCAGCTCCTGCCCCACCTCGAGTGCGGCGACATCATCATCGACGGCGGCAACTCCCTCTACCTGGACACCATCCGCCGCACTCAATATGTCGAGAGCAAGGGCCTCCTCTACATCGGGACCGGCGTCTCCGGCGGCGAGGAGGGCGCCCGGCGCGGCCCATCGATCATGCCCGGCGGCAGCCCCGCCGCCTGGCCCCACGTCAAACCCATCTTCCAGGCCATCGCCGCCAAGGTCGCCGATGGATCCCCCTGCTGCGATTGGGTCGGCGAAAACGGCGCCGGCCACTTCGTTAAAATGGTCCATAACGGCATCGAGTACGGCGACATGCAGCTCATCTGCGAGGCCTACCACCTCATGTCCGCCGGGCTCGGCATGACGCCCGACGAGATGCACGCCGTGTTCGCCGAGTGGAACCAGGGCGAGCTCGATTCCTACCTCGTCGAGATCACCCGCGACATCCTCGGCTTCAAAGACGCCGACGGCCAGCCGCTGGTGGACAAGATCCTCGATACCGCCGGCCAGAAAGGCACCGGCAAATGGACCGTCAACGCCTCGATGGACCTCGGCATCCCCATCACTCTCATCGGCGAGGCCGTCTATTCCCGATGCGTTTCCGCCCTCAAGGACGAGCGCGTCGTGGCCGGCAAGAAGCTCCGCGGGCCCAAGGGCAAGATCGCCAGCGACCGCGTCAAATTTGTCGCCGACATCCGCCATGCCCTCTACGCCTCCAAGATCGTCTCCTATGCCCAGGGCTACATGCTCATGCGCGAGGCCGCCAAGGAGTACAAGTGGAACCTCAACAACGGCGGCATCGCCCTCATGTGGCGCGGCGGCTGCATCATCCGCAGCGCCTTCCTGGGCCGGATCAAGGAGGCCTTCGACAAGAAGCCCAAGCTGACCAACCTCATGCTCGACGACTTCTTTAAACAGGCCCTCAAGGAATGCCAGCGCGCCTGGCGCAACGTCGTCGCCACCGCCGCCAAGAAGGGCATCCCCGTGCCCGCGTTCAGCGCCGCCCTCGCGTTCTACGACGGCTATCGCTCGGCCCGCCTCCCCGCCAACCTCCTCCAGGCCCAGCGCGACTACTTCGGCGCTCACACCTACGAGCGCATCGACCAGCCCCGCGGCCAGTTCTTCCACACCAACTGGACCGGACGCGGCGGCGCCGTCGCCTCCTCGACCTACACGGTCTAGCCCGGCCGTCCCGCCCCGCGGGCGGGGCCGTCACGCCCGACGGCCCCGCGCCGGCCGCTCCTATGGATGATTTCATCCTCACCGACCTCGATCCGGCCAAGGAATTCTTCGTCGGCATCGATTCCGATGGCTGCGTCTTCGACACGATGGAGACCAAGCATAAGGAGTGCTTCACTCCCATGTTCGTGAAGCACTTCGGCCTCCAGTCCGTCAGCAAGTACGCGCGCGAGGTCTGGGACTTCGTCAACCTCTACTCGAAGACGCGCGGCACGAACCGGTTCCCGGCCCTGGTCCGATCCCTCCGCTTGCTCCGGGATCGGCCCGAGGTCATCGCCCGCGGCGCCCGCATCCCCGATCCGGCCCCCCTCGAGCGCTGGATCGCCCGCGAACCCAAGCTCACCAACGCCACGCTCGAAATCGAGGCCGGAAACGGGGATCCCTTCCTGGGCCGCGTCCTCGAATGGTCCAAGGCCGTCAACGCCATGATCGCCGACATCGTCCATGACGTGCCACCCTTCCCGCTCTTTCGCGAGTGCCTCCTCCGCATGAGCGCCCGCGCCGATGTCCTCGTCGTCTCCCAAACCCCCACCGAAGCCCTTCAGCGCGAGTGGAAGGAGCACTCGATCGCCCAGCATGTCCGCGCCATCGCCGGCCAGGAGCTCGGATCGAAAGCCGACCACCTCCGCCTCGCCGCCGCCGGCAAATACCCGCCCCGCAAGATCCTCATGATCGGCGACGCCCCCGGCGATCTCAAGGCTGCCCAGGCCAATCACGCCCTCTTCTTCCCCGTCAATCCCGGCCGCGAGGAAGACTCCTGGAGGCGGTTCCACCAGGAAGGGCTCGACCGGTTCTTCGACAACTCTTTCTCGGGCGCCTTCGAAGCTGCCCTGCGCGAGGAGTTCGAGGCCTGTCTCCCGGAAAATCCGCCCTGGTGAATACGGCAGCCATGCCCGGACCGCCGCGCTGGGCCGCCCGCTCGAGACGCCCGGCAGCCCGATCGTTTTGCAGCTTGCCATGATCCTATCCTGCTTGCAGCGCGGCGCGCACAGGGATGCGCGCCCTGTCGGTTTTCCGGGCAAACCATGGATCCTCATCGCGGCACTGTTGGCGGGCGTTGAGGCCTGGAGCCAGGTGCCTACTCCCAAACCCGAGCCGGTCGATGCCAGCTCGCGCCCCCAGGACCCACGATTCCAGCACTCCCAGGGCGCAATCGTGCGCGGGCCCGTCTCGGACAGGCGCCTGGCGCTCCTGTTTACTGGGCATGAGTTCGGAGAGAGCGGTCCGGCGATCCTCGATGCGCTCGCATCCCGCCGCATCCCGGCCTCGTTCTTCCTGACCGGCGGCTTCCTCCGCAATCCCGCATTCAAGCCCCTGGTCGACCGGATGCGGGCGGACGGCCATTTTGTGGGCGCCCATTCGGATCAGCACTTGCTCTACTGCTCCTGGGAAGAGCGGAGGACCCTGGTCACCCGGGACGAGTTCGAGGCGGACATCGACGCCAACTACCAGGAGCTGGCCAAGTCGGGCATCGGGCGCAAGGGCGCTCGCTTTTTCCTGCCCGCCTTCGAGCACTGGAACCGGCAGATCGCCGACTGGACCGGATCCATGGGGCTTGTGCTGGTCGGCTGCACGCCCGGCACACGGTCGGCAGCCGATTACACGCTCGAGTCGGATCGCAACTTCGTCTCCTCCGCAGCCATCGAGGACAGCGTTTTCCGCCGTGAAACCGAGGATCCTCACGGCTTGAACGGTTTCCTGCTGCTGTTCCACCTCGGCGCCGGGCCCGGTCGATCGGACAAGATGCACAGCCGCCTGCCTGGGCTCCTCGATGGCCTGCGCGATCGCGGCTATGCCTTTGTCCGCATCGATCAGCTCCTGGGCGCGGCCAGCCCGCCTCCCGAGACCGTCCGCACCCCGCTGGCTCCGGTCCAGCCCGTGGTCGAGCTCGAGGAAACGGTCTATTCATTCGAGCCGGCCAACAACGGCGCCGGCCCCATGTGGTGCAGCGGTTCGACGTGCATCGTCCGGCAGGATCAGTCGGTGTTCGCCGCCGGCCTCGAGACCATCCCCGGCGCGCCTCCGCTGAACAACTGCCGCTGGCAGATCTATCGGCGTACGCCCGACGACGGCTGGAGGCTCTGGTATTCGGATCCGGCTGGCCGCACGCGGGAGCCATCTCCCCTGGCCTGTTTTGGCGCCGACCTTCTCTTTCTTTCCGCCAATCCCACGTTGAATCCGCCGGACCGGCCGGGCGGCGGCCCTGCCCGCCCCACGCTCTTTGTCTTCGATGCCGCGTCGGCTCAGCCCAACCCCGAGCTTCTCCTGCCGGTCTGGAAAGGCCAGCCCGCCTTCACCGAGCATTCGTATCGCAGCCTGGCCGCCGACGGAGCCCGCGGGGAGCTGGTCCTCATCCAGAATATCGGATACGCCCATGCCGAATGGTCGTTCAGGGATCGGGAGGGCCGCTGGGCCGCCCGCGGCCAACTCGCCTGGCCCTGGGGCGCCGATTACCCCAAGCCGCAGCCCATCCGCCTCTGCTACCCGAATGTCGCCCTCCACAACCGGACGCTTCATTTCTGCGGCGTGAGCGACATCGTCGAGCCCTATCCCGAGTGGCGCGCCTATAAGAAGGTGATCACCGGCCAGGAGTGGGACTACGATTTCCGCCGCCTTTTCTACACATGGTCACCGGATCTCTCGACCGGCCAGTTTCGCGAATGGATCGAGATCGCCAGCCGCGATCGCACCTGCGGCTGGGTATCGCCCGGCGACCTGTGGATCGATGCCGAATGCTCCGCCCATATCGTGTGGACGGAGCGCGCCCTGGACCCGCGCCTGCGCGAGCGCTTCTTCCCCAGCGCCCGCCAGAGCCACGAGCTCCATTACGCCATCCTCCGCCAAGGCCGCGTGATCCAACGCCGCACGCTCCTGGCTGCCTGCGAGGGCGGCGCCAGGGAAATCCCCCACCTGGCACGCTTCCATTCGACACCCGACGGCCGGCTCTTCGTGATCTTCTATGTCAGCGGCTCGGACGCTGCCGGCCGGTCCGTTTCGGAGAACCGATTGCTCGAACTCACCCCCGGCCAGCCCGCAAGCGAGGCGGTCCGCCTCCCGCTGAGCCGTCCGATGAACAGCTTCTTCACCGCCACTGTCCGGGCCGGCTCCGCGCCCTCGACAACAATCGATCTTCTCGGTGTCCGAACCGACTCGCCCAGAACCATCGGCTACGCCCGGATTCGCCTCGCAAAACCGCAAGGCACAAGCCCTTCGCGGTGAGATTCAACCGCAGCTTGAAAGCCGCGGCTGCGCCATCAAGGGGTGTGCAAGACTCGGCTGACAAGCTACGGCTTGGGCTTGCTGGTCTCCTCGACCACCACGTAGCGGGTGATGCCCCGGCTCCAGACCCGGAGCAGGGCCCGGTTCGAGCGTAGGCGCTCGCTCAGCTCGACGGCTTCGTCGGCATTGGCCACCGCCCGACGGTTGATCTCGATGATGACGTCGCCGACGCGCAGCCCTGCGTTGAAGGCCGGGCTGTCGGGATCGACCTCGATCACCAGCGCGCCCTCGATGGACGACGGGATCTCGAACTGCCGGCGGGTCCGGTTGTCGAGGTCACCGACCGTGATGCCATCGAGGACATCGTTTCCTTTGCTGTCGGGCGATTCGACCGAAGCGATCCCATCGGCGGGCAGCTCCGCCAGCGTGGCGCTCACCTGCCGTTCCTTGCCTTCGCGCATTACCTTGAACCGGACTTGGGCCCCGGGCGGCGTCTGGGCCACCATCAGCCGCAGCTGGCGGCTGTCCTCGACCTTCTTGCCCTCGAACTCCACCACGACGTCCCCTTCCTTGAGCCCGGCCTTCTCCGCCGGCGTCCCTGGGGATACGGCCGCCACCAAGGCGCCCGAGCCGTTCTTGAGCCCGAACTCCTCCGCCAGATCGGGCGTCAGCGGCTGAATCGACACCCCCAGATAGCCCCGGACGACCTTGCCGTCTTTCAGGATCCGGTCCATCACCGCCCGGGCCATATTGATCGGCACCGCAAACCCGATCCCCTGGTTGCCGCCGCTCCGGCTCAGGATGGCGGTGTTGATCCCTACCAGCCGGCCCTCGGCGTCGACCAGCGCGCCCCCCGAGTTGCCCGGATTGATCGATGCATCGGTCTGAATGAAATCCTCATAGTCCACGATCCCGAATCCGCCGCGCCCCGTCGCGCTCACGATCCCCATCGTCACCGTCTGCCCCACGCCAAAGGGATTGCCGATGGCGAACACCACATCGCCGACCTCGAGGTTGTCGCTGTCGGTGATCGGCAGGGCGGGCAGCCGGCGGGCATCGACCTTGATGATCGCGACCTCGGTTTGCGGGTCCGTGCCCACGATCTTGGCGACCATCTCCCGTCGGTCGGCAAACACCACCCGGATCTCATCGGCTCCCTCGACCACGTGATGGTTGGTCAGTATGTAGCCGTTTTCGGTCACGATGACCCCGGATCCCAGGCTCTGCTCGCGGCGTGTTCGAGGCTGTCGCGCCCGGCCCGAGTCGGGCTCCTCGCCGAAAAACCGCCGGAAAAAAGGATCGCTGAAGAACGGGTTCAGGTTCGGATCCATCCTGACGGTCTTGGAGCTGTAGATGTTCACCACGCTGCTCGCGGCCTTCTTCACGACCACGGCAAAGCTGGTGCGCGCCTTGGTCGCATCGCTGATCGGCGCCGGCTGCAAGTTGAAGTCCGCCGCCCCGGTGCCCAGCGCCCACCCCATCCACACCGCCGCCGCCACAACCCATTCTGCCGCTTTCGTTCCTTTCATAGTCTGCTTCATCCATTTCACGTTTGCATCCTTTCGAACCGCGGCCGCCATGCCGACCGGCTCTCGATCTACCCAATCTATCCATCCGCCATTCCCCGTCAAAACACCTTGCGCAAGTGCGAGGGCAGGATGTCCAGCTCCGTCCGATACTTGGCGATCGTCCGGCGCGCGATCTTGATTCCTTTTTCGGACAAACACTTCACGATCTGGTCGTCCGAAAGCGGGCTCGACGGATCCTCCTTGCGGACCAGGTCGGCTACGGCATCCTTGACGCTGGCATTGGATACGATCGCGCCGTCCGACATCGGGATCCCCGATGTGAAGAAATACTTCATCTCGAACACGCCCCGGGGCGTCTGCATGTATTTCCCGGACACCGCCCGGCTCACCGTGGTCTCGTGCACCCTGACCGCCTCGGCCACGGCCAGCATCGTCAGCGGCTTCAGGTGCCCCACACCCTGCTCGAAAAAACCCCGCTGCCGCTTCACAATCTCCCGCGCGATGCCCAAAATCGTCTGCTGCCGCTGGTGAAGGCTCTTGATCAGAAACTTGCCGGCGCGGATCCGCTCGCGGATGTAGCCCCGCACCTCCGCGGAGCTCTCCGTTTGGGCCATGAGATCCTTGTAAGTGTTGCTGATTCTCAGATGCGGCAGATAATGGTCGTTGGCAGTCACGACGTACTCATCCCCGACCTTCTCGACAAATACCTCGGGCATCACGTAGTGCTGGACCTCATCCAGCATCTCGCGCCCCGGGAAGGGCTCGAGCCGCGCAATCCGCTCCGCCGCCGCCTGGACCGCCGAGACCGGGCAGCCCATCGCCCGCGCGATCTCCGGCAGGCGCCGCCGCCCCAGCGCCTCCAAATGCTGGTCCACCAGCGCATACTCGAGCGTGTCCCGCCGGCCCGCCCGCTCGAGCTGCAGCATCAGACACTCCCGCAAATTCCGCGCCCCTACGCCCGGCGGATCGAACCCCTGCACCACCCCCAGCACCGCCTGAATCCGGTCCGCGCTGATGTTCGTCGACACCGCTAGCTCGTCGACCGAAGCCCTCAGATACCCCTTCTCGTCGATGTTGCCGATGACAGCCTCGGCGACGGCGTATTCCGACGCCGGCCATTCCGACAGCCGGAGCTGCTGCAGCAGCTGCTCCTGCAACGAGGTGCTGCTCGCCAGGGATTCGAACATGTACCGCCGCTTCTCGTCCTCTTCCGCCGATTGGCGCAGCGGCATGCCTCCCCCGTCTCCCGCATCCCTCCATTCCTGATCCAGCTGGCTCAATCGCTCGAATTCAGCCTGGAAATCGTCCCCAGTCCCGTCGCCATTCTTGTCATAGGCGGGCTCATCGGCGCTTTCCGCCGGCTGCGCCTCGCCGTCCGCACCCGCCGGCATCCCGTCCTCTCCCGGGACCCCATCGTTTCCCGGCGGCTGCAGCTCGACCGCCGGCACCTCCTCCAACACCGGATTCTGCTGCAATTCCTGCTCCACCAATGCCTTCAATTCCAGGACAGGAGCCTGCAACAGCGCCAGCGACTGCTGCAGTTGCGGCGCCAGCACCTGCGACAGCGCCATCCGCTGCGCTAAATACAGGCCCTGACTCACGCCGCAATCTTCCCCTGATCAGATCGAAACTCAAGTCCAATCCGGCACGCAAAATGCTTCACTGAAGAAAACCGTTGCCGCTCCGCCGCTGCAGCCATTACCTTGTCGGCCGGAATGCCGGTCCAATTCACCATCCTGGGCAGCGGGTCATGCGGCAACAGCGCGTATCTGGAGACCGCGCAGACCCGGCTGTTGATCGACGCTGGATTCAGCGCCCGCCAGATCCGGCGCCGGCTCGAAGGGTTGGGCCGTTCTCCCGAGACTCTCGACGCCCTGCTCATCACCCATGAGCACACGGACCATACCCGCGCACTGGGCGTCCTCTGCCCTCGCCTTCAAATCCCCATCTACGCCAACCGATTCACCCGGGAGGCGATCGCCAGCCAGGTCGATTCCGACTTCCCCTGCCGTGTCTTTGCCACCGGCAGCACGTTCGAGATCGGCGATATTGTCGTCGAGTCCTTCACGGTTCCTCATGACGCGCAGGATCCGGTCGGCTTCCTCCTCCGCACACCCGCCGGCAACATCGGCTACGTCACCGACCTTGGCCATGTCACCCATCTCGTCCTCGAACGCCTCCGCTCCGCCCGCGTCCTGATCCTCGAGGCCAACCACGACGTTGTCCTCCTCCAGAACGACCTCCGGCGGCCCTGGAGCACCAAACAACGGATCTTGAGCCGCCACGGCCATCTATCCAATGAGACCGCCGCCGAGGCCGCCTCCCAGATCGCGTCCGCCGACCTCCAGCACCTCTACCTGGCTCACCTCAGCCGGGACTGCAACCGGCCCGAGCTGGCCCTCCGCGTGATGCAGGAAAAGCTGGCCGGCATCGGCGCCACCCATATCCATATCGAAGTCACCTGCCAGGACACACCCACCCCCACACTCGCCCTCGAGGACCGCCCTTGAACATCTCACCGGCATCGCAACGTCCATGGCGCCGCCCGGCTCCTTCCGCAGCCGGCGGCGATAGGACCGGCGTCCCATGACTGTCATCGGATTTCATGGAATTGATTAGCCCATACCTGGTTGCCATTGCCATGCTGGTGGCGGTGGTCTTCATTCTCTGGCTCCCGACCCGCATCGACTACCGCGTGACAGCCCGGGATTTTCGGATCACGCTGATGGGCATCCCCCTGCGCCGCATTCGCATTGGCGACATCGATCACATCACCACCCACCACGAGGGATGGGCCGAGCAGTGGTGGAACACCTACCGGCCTCTTCGGCGGCGGCTGATGATTGTCCGCCGGCGCGGCTGGATCCGCAACCTTGTGGTCACCCCCCGCTACCGGTACGAGCTCAAGGCCGCCCTCGAAAAGGCGATGGAACTTCATTCCCGGCCATGATACCTTGGCCCATCGTGAGATCCGAACATGCCGGATAACAGCCAGAACGATCGGGGGCCCGAGCGGCGTGGCGGCGACCAGCGCATGGCGCCGCGCGGCTGGCTGCTGCTGATGGCGGTCATCGGCCTGATCCCCCTCATGCTCTGGCTCCGCGACGGCACCTCCGATCCCCGCCAGCGCGCCATCACCTACCCCGAATTTGTCAGCCTGATCGAATCGAACCTCGTCATCGAAGGCGCGATTGCTGTCAGCCCCCAGACCTCCGATATCAAGGAGATCACCGGCAAATACCGCGCTCCAGCCCCAGGCGCCTCCCCGATCCCCTTCCGGATCGAGACCATCCTCACCCCTTCGATGCTCGAGAAAGTGCTCAGCACCGGCGCCTTCCGGATCAACCAGCCCAACACCTTGCTCCTGGGCTTCATCTACACCGTCGCGCCCATCCTCCTGGTGGCCGCCCTCGTCTATTTCTTCCTCATCCGACAGATCCGCATGGCTGGCAAAGGCGCGCTCAGCTTCGGCAAGAGCAAGGCACGGCTCCTCAGCAAGGAGCGGAACAAGGTCACGTTCAAGGACGTCGCCGGCGTCGACGAAGCCCGCGAGGAGGTGTCCGAGCTGGTCGATTTCCTCAAAGATCCCAAGAAGTTCCAGAAGCTCGGCGGCCGGATCCCCAAGGGGATCCTCATGATCGGCCCGCCCGGCACCGGCAAAACCCTCCTCGCCAAGGCCATCGCGGGCGAGGCCGACGCCTCCTTCTTCAGCATCAGCGGATCCGATTTCGTCGAGATGTTCGTCGGCGTCGGGGCCAGCCGCGTTCGCGACATGTTCGAGCAGGCCCGGCGCAACACGCCTTGCCTAGTCTTCATCGACGAGATCGACGCCGTGGGCCGCAGCCGGGGCCACGGCCTGGGCGGCGGCAACGACGAGCGCGAGCAAACCCTCAACGCGCTCCTCGTGGAGATGGACGGGTTCGACACCCAGGAGGGCATCATCATCATCGCCGCCACTAACCGGCCCGATGTCCTCGATCCCGCCCTCCTGCGCCCCGGCCGGTTCGACCGCCAGATCGTCGTCAATCTCCCCGATGTCCGCGGCCGCGAGGCCATCCTCAAGGTCCATGCCCGCAAGGTCAAGCTCGACCCCGCGCTCGACCTGGGCGTGATCGCCCGCGCCACGCCCGGCTACTCCGGCGCCGAGCTGGCCAACCTCCTCAACGAGGCCGCCCTCCAGGCCGCCCGCCAGAACAAGAAGTCCATCGGCATGGCCGAGCTCGAGGAAGCCCGCATCAAGGTCCGGTGGGGACGCGAGCGCCGCAGCCTCGCCATGAGCGAGGAGGACAAGCGCCGCACCGCGTGGCACGAGGCCGGCCATGCGCTCCTGAACGTCCTCCTCCTCCACGCCCACCCCCTCCACAAGGTCACCATCATCCCTCGCGGCCAGTCGCTCGGCTCGACCATGTCCCTCCCCAAAGAGGAGGTCTGGAACCGCCAGCGCAAGGAGATGATGGACATGATCACCATCACCATGGCCGGACGCATCGCCGAGGAGATCCACTCCGGCGATGTCTCCACCGGCGCCAGCAGCGACATCCAGCAGGCCACCCAGCTCGCCCGCGCCATGGTCTGCCATTACGGCATGAGCGATAAGCTCGGCATGGTCCAATACGGCGAGGACAACGAATATATCTTCCTCGGCCGCGACATGGTCCGCACCAAGCAATACAGCGAGCGGACCGCCGAGGAGATCGATGCCGAGGTCAAGCGCATCATCGACGACGCCTGCCGCCGCGCCCGCGAGATGATCGACGCCCATCGGCCCCAGCTCGAGATGATCGTCAACGCCCTCCTCGAGTTCGAAACGCTCGATGGCGCCCAGGTCGAGGAGATCGTCCGGACCGGCCGGTTCACCCCGACCCCGCTCCAGGATGCGCGCTCCACCCCTGCTGCACCTCCCTCCGCCGCTGCCGACACCTCCACGCAACCCGTGCCGCCCAAGATCGAGCCCGGCCTTGGCGCAACCGCGCCGGCCCCCGCCTGAACATCACCTGTACATCTCCCGCATGATCATCGCCCCCTCCCTCCTCGCCGCCCGCCCTGAACGTCTCGGCGATGAGGTCCGGCGCGCCGACCGCGCCGGCGCCGACTGGCTCCATTGGGACATCATGGACGGCCATTTCGTCCCCAACCTGACGTTCGGCCCCCACATCGTCCAGCGGCTCCGCCCCCTCACCCGCAAACCGTTCGATGTCCATTTGATGTGCTCCCGGCCGGAGATCCTGCTCGAGCCGTTCGCCCGCGCAGGGGCCACCTCGATCACCGTCCATGTCGAGCTCGGCAGCCGCGTCCCCCAGCTCCTTTGGAAGATCAAATCCCTCCATTGCCAGGTCGGCCTCGCCATCAACCCGCCCACCACCGTGAGCGCCATCGAGCCGTTCCTGGACCAGCTCGATCTCCTCCTGGTCATGACCGTCAATCCCGGCTTTGGCGGGCAATCGTTCATCGCCGAGACCGCGCCCAAGATCCAGCAGGCGGCCTCCCTGCGCCGCCACCGCGCCTTTCGCATCCAGGTCGACGGCGGCATCGGCCCCGGCACCATCGCCGAGTGCGCCCGGGCTGGGGCCGACACGTTCGTCTGCGGCACCGCCCTGTTCGGCCAGCGCCAGATGGGCCGCGCCGTCCATCGCCTGCGCCACATCGCCATGTCCCAGGCTCGGTTCCCCCAGCCGGCTGCCTCCCGCCCGTAAAGCCTGTCCTTGACAAATCGACGTTCTGTTGGAAAGGTAAGCCTCGTAGCCGCCGTGCTGATCGAGGGCGGCTTTCGCGCTCAACCGACGAGGATACGCCATGGAAACAAATTTTGAGACGTTCAAAGTCGGCGAGGACGACGTCACCAAGGACAAGCTGATGCAGGACCTGAAGGCCGTGGCCCACGACACAGAGGAGCTCATCAAAGCCACCGCCGGCCAGGTCGGCGACAAGGCCAAGGAAGCTCGCGCCCGCCTCTCGACCACGCTCGATGAGTTCAAAAAGACGTGCCACGATTACCAGGAAAAGGCCTGCGCCAGCGCTAAAGCCACCGACCAGATGATCCGCGAGCACCCCTATCAATCCATGTTCGTCGCCTTCAGCGCCGGGCTGGTGATCGGCTTGCTCGTCAACCGCCGATGACCCCATGACACCGCCCGCCCCCGGCGCGCCCGGACCGCCCGGACTCCTGCGGGGATTGGGCCGCGCCTTGCTCGGCCTCTTCCAAAACCGCCTCGAGCTCGCCGCCATCGAACTGAGCGAGGAGCGACACCGGCTCCTCAAGACCCTTTTCCTCGGCGCCCTTCTGTTCTTCACCGGCATTCTCGCTGCCGCCACGCTGACCGCCGCCGTGGCCGCTCTCTGCTGGGATTCGATCGGCCGCTGGCTCCTGCTCGGGTTCGGCCTCTTCTACGCCGCCGTTGCGATCGCCCTCGCCCTCGCCCTGCGCCGCCGCCTGGCCCAATGGCCCCCGTTCCTGGCCACCACGATCGCCGAAATCAAGGAGGACCGGCACTCCCTGCCTCCTACCTTTTCATGAATCCCCCAGCCCAGGACGGGACGCCCCTTCACTTGCAGCCGGACGCTGAAGGCAGAACCGCCTATCCAATGGCCGACATCGGCGCGCATGCCGCTGCGCTCCCTGCCGGTTTCCAGGGCAGCCGCCTTGCCGCCCGAAAAGCTCAGCTCGTCGAGGAAGGCCGGCGCCAGCGTGCCGCGGCCGCCGAATCGATCCGCCTCCTCCGCACCCCATCCACCTGGCTCAGCTCCGGCCAGCGCGCCCTCGGCGCCTGCGGACCTTGGATCTACTGGGCCGCCCCCATCGCCGGCTTCCTCCTCGCCCGCCACTGGCGCTTCGCTGCCCGGTGGCTCGCCAAACCCATGGTCGTCTGGAGGCTCGCCCGCCGCATCCGGCCCTTTTGGCGCTTGTTCTGGCGATTTTACCCGTCCCTGTAGAAATCGAATCCGGCCGCGGCCGGCTGGATTCACTGGCCTGATCCGAACAACAAACCATCCCATGAAATCAGCCCACGAAATCCTGGATGTCGTTTGCGCCCGCGCCGGTCATGCCCGCCCGCCCGTGTCGCATCATGGCCGGGCATTCACGCTGATCGAGCTTCTGGTTGTGATCGGCATTATCGCCATCCTGGCTGGGCTTCTGCTGCCGGCGCTTTCGAGTGCCAAAGGACGGGCGATCGACATGCGGTGCCGAAGCAACTTGCGCCAGCTCGGCCTGGCCCTTCATCTCTACTCGGACACCCACCAGGTGCTTCCGCCTCACCAGATCGTCTACCCGGACGGCACCAGGATCCGCTGGTTCAATCGCCTCGCCGCCGAGGTCACCAGCGGCTACGACGTCATCCGCGACCCCGCCGTGCCCCACTGGCTCCCCGGCCGCAACGCCCCCTACGGATACAATTACAAATTCCTCGGCAGCGCCCGTGTGATGTTCTCCGGCGAATACGAGCGATTCCCGGTCAAGCTCACCAGCATCCATGTGCCCACATCGACCATCGGATTCGGCTGCTCGGCGGGCACCGGCACCAACCAGCCTCACGAGGTCCTCCCGCCCAACGCGGCCGCAAGCGCCCTCCCGCCCGAGGAGAACGTGCTTCGCATCGGCAACCACGGCTACGTGATCGATCCGGCCTTCCTGCCCGCCGGCAGCCGCGACCAGACCGAGGCTTGGGCCTACTACGAATACGCCTCTTACCTTGCTTCCCGCCACGCCGGCCGAGCCAATATCACGTTCATGGACGGCCATGTCGATCCCATGCGCCCCGCCGATGCCACGGTCAATAACCGCCTCTGGAACGGCTACAACGACCCCGCCGCCCTCCCCATTCTCCCGGATACGCCCGTGAACTGGCCGCCCGGATGGCGGCGCCAATCCTTCTAATCCCCCCCTGCGCTCGAACGCCTCCATGAAACGCATCGGGCTGACCGGCGGCCCCGGCATGGGCAAGTCAACCGCCGGCGACTGGTTTCGACACCGCGGCTTCCTGGTCGTCGAAACCGACCACATCGCACGCGACCTCGTCGAGCCCGGCCAGCCCGCCCTCGCCGAGATCCGCGGCGCCTTCGGGCCCGAAATCATCGACGGCGCCGGCCGGCTCCGCCGCGACGCCCTCGCCCGGATCGTCTTCGAGGACGAGCCCGCTCGCCGCCGCCTCGAGGCGATCCTCCACCCGCGAATCCGCCAGAACTGGATCGGCCAGATCGAGCAGGCTCGCCGCCAGGGGATTCCTGGCGCCGTGGTCGATATCCCGCTCCTGTTCGAAACGGGCGCCCAGAGCCAGTTCGACCTCACGATCTGCATCGCCTGCTCCGAGGCTCTCCAGCAGAGCCGCCTAATGGCCCGCGGCTGGAGCCTCGAGGAAATCCAGCGCCGGCGCGCCGCCCAGTGGCCGATCGAAACCAAGATGAACCTCGCCGCCTGCGTCGTCTGGAACAACGCGTCGATCGAGGTGCTCGCCGCCCAGCTCGAGCGCGCTTTTTCCATCTTGACTTCATCCCCCTGAATCTCTGGAATCAACCCCCGCAGATCAAACACCAAACTCGACTCCGGCCAACCGGAAACAGGAACGCAGCTATGGCATCGTATTTCAAAAATATCGGCCCGATCCGATACGAAGGGCTCTCATCGAAAAATCCGCTGGCCTTCAAGCATTACAATCCGGACGAGCGTGTCGAAGGCAAGACGATGAAGGAGCATCTCCGGTTCTCAGTGGTCTACTGGCACACGTTCCGGAACCGGCTGAGCGACCCGTTCGGCGCCGGCACGGCAGTGCGCCCCTGGGATGATGGCACCGAGTCGCTCGCCAACGCCAAGCGCCGCGTCCGCGCCGCCTTCGAGTTCATGCAGAAGCTCGGCGCGCCGTTCTATGCGTTCCATGACCGCGATGTCGCCCCCGAAGGCGCCACGCTCCAGGCCACCAACCGCAACCTCGACGCCGTCGTCCAGGTCCTCAAGGAGGAGCAGGAGCGCACCGGCATCCGCCTCCTCTGGGGCACCGCCTGCCTCTTTGCCCATCCCCGCTACGCTCATGGCGCCGCCACCAGCTGCAATGCCGACGCCTTCGCCTACGCTGCCGCCCAGGTCAAGAAGGCCATCGAGGTCACCCATGAGCTCGGCGGCTCCGGTTACGTCTTCTGGGGCGGCCGCGAAGGCTACTCCACCCTCCTCAATACCGACCTCAAACGCGAGCTCGATCACCTGGCCCGGTTTCTCCACATGGCCGTCGACCACAAGAAAAAGATCGGGTTCAAAGGCCAGTTCTACATCGAGCCCAAACCCAAGGAGCCCACCAAACACCAATACGACTCGGATGCGGCCGCCTGCCTGAATTTCCTGCGCCAGTACGATCTGCTGGGCGACTTCAAGCTCAACGTCGAGACCAACCATGCCACGCTGGCCGGCCACACCATGCAGCACGAGCTCGAGACCGCCATCGCCGCCGGCGCCCTCGGATCGATCGACGCCAACACCGGCGACCTCCTCCTGGGCTGGGACACCGACCAGTTCCCCACCAATGTCTACCTCACCACCGAGGTCATGCTCTCCATCCTCAAGATGGGCGGGCTCACCACCGGCGGCGTCAATTTCGATGCCAAGGTCCGACGCGAGAGCTTCGAGCCCGAGGACCTGTTCCACGCGCACGTCGGCGGCATGGACACCTTCGCCCGGGGCCTCAAGATCGCTGCCGCCATCCGTGCCGATGGACGCCTGGCCGAGTTCGTCCGCCAGCGCTACAGCTCTTGGGACAGCGGCATCGGCGCCCGGATCGAGGCCGGCAAAGCCAGCTTCCAGGATCTCGAGGCCTACATACTCCGGAAAGGCGAAGCCGCACCCAACGCCAGCGGCCGCCAGGAATTCCTCGAGAACCTCATCAACGAGTTCATTGCCTGATCCGCAGCCGGCGCGCATCAAGCGCGCGCTCGCGGCCTATGTGACGCCCGCCTCCCGAAATGAGCCGCAGGGCGCCCTCAGGGTCTGTGCAAAATCGGAAGTAATTTTTGCACAGACCCTTAGCCTGCGTACCCCGCTACCGCCTCGATCTCGACCCGGGCGCCCCGCGGCAAGGCCGCCACTTGAACGGTCGATCGGGCCGGGTGGTCCGCCGTGAAGTAACGCGCATACACCTCGTTCATCGGACCGAATTCGGCCAGGTCGACCATGTAGACGGTCGTCTTCATCACGTCCGCGAACGTCAATCCCTCCTCCGCCAGGATCGCTTTCACGTTCTCGAGGGCCCGCTCGGTCTGGGGCACGATCCCTCCGGCAGCCAGGTTCCCTGTCGCCGGATCGATGGGGATCTGCCCCGCGCAGAACAGGAGCTGTCCGAACCGGATCGCGTGGTTGTACGGCCCAACCGCCGGAGGCGATTGCCGGGGACGAATGACCTTTTTCTCAGGCATAGATCCGTAATGTTGGCAGACCCTCCATCCCCGTCAATCGTGAACCGGAGACGCCCTGCATTGTCTCTCGCCCCGCAAGCCGAACGGTGGGGCGGCCACTCCGTGGGCGCCGCTTGATCTCTTATCAGCCAGCTCTCGATTCCCTCGCCCCGCAAGCTGAAAGGTAGGGCGGCCACTCCGTGGGCGCCGCTTGATCTCTTACCAGCCAGCTCTCGATTCCCTCGCCCCGCGAGGCTCGAGCGGGGGGGCCAAGGGAGAGGGACACGTTCCAACGACCGCCTCTCCCCGACCCTCCCCTCCACTGCCGCGGAGGGGAGGGAGAAGACGGTTTGCGAGCCGAAAGGCGGCCACGCAATGGACTCCACGCCGATCGCTGCATGCTCACAAACCGGCGCGCAGCGGAGTGCGCGCCCTACCTTGCAAGTCATATTTCCGCGTCATATCCGTCCTTCTGCGGGCAAAAAGTTGGTTTCAAGCCTTCAGCCGGACGCGACCGCCTCGCGTCGCTCACAGGAGCGCCGGCATTCTCCTCGGCAATCACGTCTTGGATGGCGGGCTGGCGCCGAACATATCGCGGATGATCCCGACCGATCCCAGCATGGCGGAGGCCTCGTAAGGCATGTAGACGATCTTGTTGTCCTTGCCGCTGACCATCTCTTTCATGGCCTCGATGTACTTGAGCGCAATGAGGTAGGTGGTCGGATTGCCTCCGGAGTCGCGGATGGCCTGGGTGACCTTGGCGACGGCTTCGGCTTCGGCCTCGGCCACCTTGATCCGCGCCTCGGCCTCGCCCGAGGCCCTCAGGACCAGGGCCTGCCGGATCCCCTCCGCCCTGGTGATCTCCGACTGCCGGACGCCTTCCGCCTCGAGGATCTTCGATTGCTTCTGCCCCTCGGCTTCCAGGATCGTGGCGCGCCGGTCCCGCTCCGCGCGCATCTGCTTCTCCATCGCCACCTTGACATCCTCGGGAGGGATGATGTCCTGCAGCTCGACGCGGTTCACCTTCACGCCCCACTTGTCCGTCGCCTCGTCCAGGATCGCCCGGAGCTTCTGGTTGATGGTGTCGCGCGAGGTCAGGGTGTGATCCAGATCCAGCTCCCCGATCACGTTCCGAAGGGTCGTCTGCGTCAGCTTCTCGATCGCGTCGGGCAGGTTGGCGATCTCGTAGACGCATCGCCTCGCATCCGTGACCTGGAAATAGAGAAGCGCGTTGATCTCGATCGCCACGTTGTCCCGGGTGATGACGTTCTGCTTCGGGAAATCATAGACGCTCTCGCGCAGGTCGATCCGCTGGATCGTCTCCTTGCGGACGATCTTCTTCCCCTCGATATCGGTCGTGATGAACTTCCACTCGATGGTGCGCGGCTTGTCGAAGACCGGCCAGATGATGTTGATCCCCGAGGGAAGGGTCCTGTGGAACCGGCCGAGCCGCTCGATCACCATCGTCTCCGACTGCTGGATGATCTTGAACCCCCGGATCGCCAGGACCAGGATGAACACTACCACCGCAGCAATGATGGCCAATGGGATGGTCATAACGATCTCCTCTCCGTGCTGGGCGCGACCTGCACCACAACCTTGCAGCCTTCCACCGCCCGAACCCTCACCCGCGCGCCGACATCCACCCGGGTCTCATCCGGCGTGACAGCGCGCCAGTTCTCGCCTCCGATCTTGACCTGCCCCGTCCCCGACTTGGGATCGATCGCCTCCGTCACGAGGCCGTCCCCCCCGATCAGCGCATCGACGTTGGTCTGGCTGTTCGGACCCGCCAGGCGGAAATGCCGGAGAATCCGCGGGCGCACCCCGAAGGCCATGGCGAGCGTGGCCATCCCGAATACAAACAGCTGCACCTTGAACGACAAGCCCGCGCCAGCAAATGGCGCCACAACCAAACAGGCGGTTCCGATAACGCCCGCGACAAAGCCGGGCGTGAAGACCTCGGCGATCCAGAGGCCGATGCCCACCAGCACCCAGACGTGCCACCACTCGACCATATTCGTGCGTCCCGCCCGGGCCTCGACGGCTGGGGGACCAACCCCCGCCCATCCACAGGCATCCACCCAGGCTTGATGTCCGCAGGATGGCAGAATCCCCCTGCCTAAGCAAGTGCTGATCCGGCGCCGCGCGAACGCTCCGGAGGCGCAGCCTTCGCCGCATTTTGCAGCGGACGCGCTTGATTGTTGGGCGGGGGCGGGATCATGATACGCCAGATTGACAAGCATGCGTGATGAGGTCCAAGGCGATCATCCTCGATTTCCTCATGTGCGCCGGCGCGCTCTTCGGGCCCGGCTCGAGCCCCGCGGCGCCGGCTGTTGTGATCTCGGAATTCCTGGCCGAGAACGACGGCGGGCTGCACGACGCCGATGGCGATTCGCCGGACTGGATCGAGATCCACAATGTCTCGGCCAGCCCCCTGAATCTGGAGGGATGGAGGCTGGCCGACAGCGCCGCGGATTCAGCGCGCTGGACGTTCCCGGCCACCAACCTGGCGGCGGACGGCCGGATGGTCGTATTCGCGTCAGGAAAGGATCGCAGGGCCGCGGGTGCGGAGCTGCACACGAACTTCCAGCTCGATAACACCGGCGAGTATCTGGCGCTGGTCGAGCCGGACGGGACAATCGCCCATGCCTACGATCCAGCCTTTCCGCCGCAGCGCCGCAATGCCTCGTTCGGCATCGAGCAGCGGATCGCTCTGATCACGCCCGGCGCAGCGGTCCGGTACCAGGTTCCCGGCCCCGGCAGCCTGGACGGCGCGTGGGCATCGCGGTCGTTCGATGACAGCGGCTGGACCGAGGCGGCCAACGGCGTCGGGTTTGATCGCACCCACACGGCGGCCAATCCATTGACCGTCATTCTGGCCGTCGATTTCGACGAGCGCGGCGTCAATCCCGCCACCCAGACCGGATTCCAATCCTTCGTGATCAACTCCAACGTCAGCGCGACCACGATCCAGACCAACCCGACCACGCGGACCTTCGGCGCCATCAGCCTGACTCTCTCGAACACCCCGCCCCTTGGCTACGACGACCGGGTGCGCACCACGCCCGTCAACAGCGGCGCCTTCACCCAGTCCCGCCTGCTGCGCGATCACATCCTGTCGCGGGAGCTGACGGGGACCGGCGGGCTCGACCTGAGCTTTGCCGGCCTGGAGCCTTCGCGGGATTATGCGGTCACCATCTGGTCGTATGACAGCGGGAGCAGCGGCAAACGCGTGTCCAACTGGCACGCCAACGGCGTCCTCGCCCATTCCAAATACACTTTCGATGGCAGCATTCCGCCCGTTCGCGATGAGGATTATCAGTTCACCTTCGGCGCCGTATCGGCTCCGGACGGCACGCTCGCCATATCGGGCCGGAGGGACCCCTCCAGCCTGGCCAACAGCCCGGCGGTCCAGATCAATGCGATCCGGCTTGGAATCAGCGGGTATCGGGAGCGGATCGCCACCGATGTGGAGAGCGTCCTCCACGGCCTACACAGCTCCCTTTGCCTGCGGATGCCCTTCACGGTCGCCCGTCCGGACGCGGTCCGGAGCCTGCGGCTGAAGATTCGTTACGACGATGGGTTCGTGGCGTATGTGAACGGGCAGGCCGTGGCCTCGCGCAACGCCCCTCCCCTGCCCAGCCACGAGTCCACCGCAACAGCCGCCCACTTCGGCGTCGAGCCGGAGACCATCCCGATCCCCCTCACGCCGGGCCTGCTCGCCAGCGGCACGAATATCCTGGCCATCCATGGCCTGAATATCGCCGCCGCAGACGACGACTTCCTGATCCAGGCCGAGCTGGATGCCGATCTCGACGCGGATTTCCCCGCACGCTATTTCTGGCCGCCAACGCCCGGACAGCCCAACGGGAACGGCTATCTGGGTTTTGTCGCGGACACGAAGTTCAGCGTGAATCGCGGCTTTTGCAGCGCCCCCTTCCACGTCACCGTTTCTTCCGCAACGCCCGGCGCCTCCATCTATTGGACCACCAATGGCAGCCCCCCGTCGCCCGAGAACGGATTTCGGTTCACCCAGCCGGTCTGGGTCGACCGCACCTTGGCTCTGCGCGCCGTGGCGCACGCACCCGATCGGATCCCGACCGAGGTGGAGACGCATACCTATCTGTTCCTCGAGCAGGTGCTGGACCAGCCCGGCTCGATCCCGGGCTATCCAACCACATGGCAGGGATCCTACCCGGCCGACTACGAGATGGATCCGAACGTCGTCCGCCATCCCGTCTACGACGCGACGATCTCGAACGATCTCCGGTCCTTGCCAACGCTCTCGATCGTGACGTCCCATGCGGATCTCTGGGATGCATCGACCGGCATTTACCGGAACTCGACCAGCGCCGGGACCGCCTGGGAGCGGCCCGCCAGCGCCGAGCTCATCCACCCCGATGGCTCGACCGCGTTTGCCGTCAACTGCGGCGTCGAGATCCATGGCAATGCCAGCCGCGACAACGCACGCACGCCGAAACACTCGCTCCGGCTCTCGTTCAAGAGCGAGTATGGGCCCGCCAAGCTGCAATACGACTGGTTCAATGGCCGGGTGGACCGTTTCGACACGATCGTGCTGCGGGGGTTGGGTTTTGGTGATGCCTGGGCCACCCGGTATTCGGACACCGGGCTCATTCCCGGGACGAGCATCATGGGACGACGGTACCGGCCTGAGAACTCGACCTACCTCAAGGATACGTGGATCAAGGAGACCTTCCGCGAGATGGGGCACCTTGCCCCCCGCTCCGATTTCGCGCACCTCTATCTCAACGGGCTCTACTGGGGGCTGATCAATCCCTCGGAACGCAACCATGCCCCGTTCGTCGCCTCCCATTTGGGGGGCCGCGAGATGGATTGGGATGTCATGGCCGGCGATGAAGCCTACGCCTCGGCCGAGCTGAGGGACGGCTCGCGCGCCGATTGGGATGCCCTGATCGCCCGGGTTCGGCGCGGGATCACTACCGAGGCCAGCTATCAGGCGATCCTCGAGCTCGTCGACGTGGTCAACCTTGTCGATTACATGATGGTCCATGGGGTGGCCGAGATGGAGGATTGGCCCTTCCACAACTGGTATGCCGCCCATCGTCGCGCCGCCGGCGGCCTTCCCGCCACCCCATGGATTTTCCTGCCGTGGGACCAGGAGATCGGGATGGACCGATTCTATCGCCGCGACCGCATCATCGGCTGGAACGGATCGGACGTGGCCAACACGCCCGGGGAGATCTACACCGCGCTGCGGGCCTATCCCGAGTTCCGCCGCCTCTACGGCGATCGCGTCCAGAAGCACTTTTTCAATGGCGGGGCGCTCACCCCCAGCAACTCGATTGCGCGGTTCGAGCGGCTGGGCGCCCGGATATTTCAGGCCTTGGTGCCGGAATCAGCCCGCTGGGGCGATGCCCGCGAGTTTACCATCGGCGCCAACCCTGGCACTGGCCAGACCTTCACCCGGGATGAGTGGTGGGCGGCCGAAATGCAGCAGCTCTACAGCGGCTATTTCGGAGGCTTGCGCGAGCTCTATATCGACAAGTTCCGGGAGCACGGCCTCTATCCATCGACCCCCGCCCCCGAGCTCAGCCGGTTCGGAGGCGACGTCCCCGCCGGATTCGCCTTGGACATGACCGGCGCCGGCGCCGCCGGCGCCATCTATTACACCCTGGACGGATCGGATCCGCGCGTTTACGGGACCGCGGCGATCGCGCCCTCGGCCCGGCTCTATTTCGAGCCCATCCCCATCCACAGCCCCGCGCTCGTCTCGGCCCGCACGCTCGATGCGGCCGGCTGGAGCGCGCTCGTCCAGGCCGCGTTCTACCCGCCGCAGGACCTCGAGAATCTCATCCTCACCGAGATCATGTACCATCCTCCCGATACAAGCTCGATCGGCGCCGATGATCTCGAGTTCATCGAGCTTCAAAATGCTGGCGCGGAACCGCTGAACCTCACCGGCCTGGCATTCACCAGAGGGATCGCTTTCTCGTTCACGAACGGGACCGTTCTGGCGCCAGGCGAGTTCTTCGTGCTGGCGCGCAACCCCGCCGCATTTGCAGCCCGCTATCCGGGCGTGCCGGTCCAGGGCGGATACGAGGGGCAGCTCGCCGATTCGGGCGAATCGATCGAGCTTTCCCAGGCGGGCGGCGCGCCCGTGCTCTCGGTCGAGTGGGGGGATCGGGCGCCGTGGCCGGTCGCCGCCGATGGCTTTGGATTCTCCCTGGTCCCACGAAATCCGGGCTCATCCCAGGCGCCGGGCTGCGCGGCGGCGTGGCGCGCGAGCTCTCGGGTCGGAGGCTCGCCTGGGGCAAGCGATGGCGAACCCGGAATTCCGCGCATCGTCATCAGCGAGGCCCTCGCTCACACCGGCCCGCCCGAGGTCGATGCTGTCGAGCTCTACAATCCCAACCCCACCCCCGCGGCCGTTGGCGGTTGGTTCCTCACCGATGCCCCCTCGTTTCCCCGGAAATATCGCATACCGGATTCCATCGAGATCCCCGCCTTCGGGACAGTCTGTTTCACCGCGGACCAATTCAACGCGTCCCCGGACACGCCGGCCAGCTTCGCGCTCGACTCCCAAGGCGATCAGATCTACCTCTTCTCTGCCGACGCCGGCGGGCAGCTGACGGGCTTCAGCCATGGATTCTCGTTTGGCGCCTCTTTCCAGAATGTCAGTTTCGGGCTGGTCGCAAACGAGACCGGCGAGGAGTTCTTCGCCCCGCAGAAGAGCATCACCCTCGGCCAGCCCAACGCGGGCCCGCGGATCGGGCCGATCGTCATCAGCGAGGTCCATTACCATCCCGAAGACGACGGATTCGAGTTCATCGAGCTGCTGAACATCACCGGATCGAGCGTGCCGCTGTTCGATCCCGCGCATCCCGCCAACTCATGGAGAATCCAGGGGATCGATTACACCTTCCCCGCCGATGTCACCCTGGGCCCGAATGCGCTGCTCATCGTTGCCGGCGCCGATCCGATCGCGTTTCGCACGCGCTATGAGGTGCCGCCCGGGATCGCCGTGCTCGGCCCCTTCGCAGGCTCGCTCCAGAACAGCGGCGAGAACCTGCAGCTGCTGGCGCCGGATCATCCCGACGGGATCGAGACGCCCCGGGTGGCTGTCGAGGAGCTGCGCTACGACGATCGATCCCCCTGGCCGACGGGAGCCGATGGAGGCGGCCTTTCGCTGCAGCGGAGGAGCCCGGCCGCCTTCGCCAACAGCCCCGCCAATTGGAAAGCCGCGGCGCCCTCCCCCGGCTCAGTCCCCGCCGAAGCCGATACCGATGGCGATGGCATGCCCGATGATTGGGAAAGCGCCCGCCGAACGAACCCGCTCGTTCCCGACAGCGATGAGGACCCCGACGGCGATGGCATGACGAACGGCCAGGAGCACACCGCCGGCACGGATCCGCAATCCGGCCAAAGCCGCCTCCAGCTCGAGGTGGCAGGCCATTCAACCGCCGGCGTGATGCTCCAGTTCCAGGCCGCGGCAAACCGGACCTACAGCGTTCTCCGCCAAAAAACGCCCGAAGACGCTGTGTGGATCAAGTGGATGGATATCCCCGCCGAACCCGCCGATCGGACGGTGGTCCTGACTGACTCAGCGGTCGAGACATGGCGTTTCTATTGTCTGCGCACTCCCGCACTCGAGTAACCCCTTCGGATCCAGCAGCCGGCGCGGGCGCCAGCCTCGATGCTCGTGAGAGTCAAGGCTGGCGGCTGGATCCGGGCGCAGGTATAGTGGCGCCGATGAGAATGAGTCGAGCGATGGGATGCCTGGCGGGGGCGGCGCTGCTGGCAGCCGGCTGCCAGCCGGCAGCTCAGCGCGCCGCGCCGGAGGCGCTCGCGGGCGCGCAACCCCCGCAGGTGCGCGTGCGATTGCTCGATGGCTCGGGCAAGACGGCGGAGGCCATCACCATGAAGAAAATCGTCAAAACCGACGCCGAGTGGCGAAGCCAGTTGACCGAGGAGCAATACCGAATCACCCGCCGGAAAGGGACTGAGCCCGCCTTTTGCGGCGCCTTCTTCGATCACAAGAAGCCGGGGATTTATTACTGCGTCTGCTGCGACCTGCCCCTGTTTTCGGCGACGGCCAAGTTCGACTCGGGCACTGGATGGCCCAGCTTCTTCGAGCCGATCGCGCCCGAGAACATCGCCACCGTCGAGGATCAGAGCCACGGCATGGTCCGGACCGAGATTCTGTGCGTCCGCTGCGATGCGCACCTGGGGCATGTGTTCGAGGACGGCCCGCCGCCGACCGGCCTTCGGTATTGTTTGAACTCGGCATCCCTGGTGTTCCGGGAGCGGGCGCCAGAGACGGGCGGCCAGTGAGCGAGGAACCCATCGGCGAAGGCCCCGTTGAGCTGCCGATCGACGGTATGCTCGACCTCCACACGTTCCGTCCGCGCGACGCGGTCGACCTGGTGCCGGACTACCTGAACGCCTGCCTCGAGCGCGGGCTGCTCCGTGTCCGGATTGTGCATGGGAAAGGAACCGGCCAGCTCCGCGAGACAGTCCATGCCATTCTACGCCGGCTTCCAATCGTCGAGTCGTTCCGGCTGGGAGACGAGTTCTCGGGCGGGTGGGGAGCGACGATCGTCTATCTTCGGCCTGCCGGTCCGGGGCGCGATCGCCGCGGCCCGGCCGAGTGACCTCGGCCCCAGCACGCCTCAACCCAGGGCCGCTGGCTGAGCCGATCCGGCAGCCGAACCCGCGGGGCGTCGCCCGATTCAGATTTTTTCCTGGCGCTGGTAGATGGCAAGGCCGCCTTCGGGTCGAAGGTCTTCGGGGTGGTATCGAGGCACAGGAAAGGCGGCGTGGCCGATCCGAGTGGCGGCGACCTGCTTGTCCACCAGCCCCAGGGCCAGCGCGACGCCATACAGGATCGCCTCCGGCCGGGGCGGGCAGCCGGGGATGTAATAGTGGACCGGGATCACCGTCTCGACCGGGCCAAGCACGCTGTAGGTGTCATACCACAAACCGCCCCCGCCGGCGCAGGAGCCGACGGCGAATACCAGCTTGGGGCTGGGCATGGCCTCGTAGGCTCGCCGGAGCGCCTGGGCGGTGCTGCGCATGGCCGGCCCCTGGCACAGCATCACGTCGGCGTGCCGCGGCGATGCCACCAGCTTGATCCCGAATCGCTCGACATCGTAATACGGCGTCAGAACATTCAGCACCTCGATGTCGCATCCGTTGCATCCGCCACTGTTGGCGTGGTAGACCCAGAGCGAGCGGCGGAACATTTTCTGGCAGAGGTTTTGGAGCATCCTGGGCATTGGGGTTGGGTCAATCCAGCTCGAGCGGGATATCATCGACGGCGTCGTTGCGGCCCAGCACGGCCTGCGATCGATAGATCCACCGTTCGTTGCCGAGGTCGTCGAACCGGTAGCCTTTGAGCTTGAGCTGCTCGATCGGGCTCGGCTCGGTGAAGCATCGTCCGCACCGCTGGCAGGTGCTCATGAACAGCTCGAGATGCTGCTGGATATCCGCGATCCGGTCGGTCGCCAGATCGGCGGTCTGGCTCATGGTGATCGCCTTCTCCGGGCAGAGATCGGCGCAGCGCCCGCAGTAGGTGCAGCGCCGCCCCAGGTACTTGAGAATGCGGACCTCCTGGCAGACGTCGAAGACGAGGATTTCCCGCGCGGGGCAGTTGTTGGCGCAGCCCGCGCAGCCGATGCATTGCTCGGCCTTGAAGATGGGCCGGCCCCGGAAGCGCTTGGGCAGCGGCCTCGGGCGGGCGGGGTAATCGAGCGTGACCCGGCCGGCCTGCAGGCCGCTCAGCGCTTCGGTCAGTTTGCTCCACCAGGACATAGGCGATTGATCCGTGGTCGGGTTAGAATCCAAAACACGCCAGGCCCAAGGCGGCCAAGCCCGCCAGCAGCATGCCGCCGAAATAGCGGATCGCCTGGTCCACGCGGTATCGGACATGGGTGGCCGCGATGACCGTCACGGCGAGGATGACGGCGGCGGTCTTGGCGGCGAACACCAGCGCCGCCCACGGAAATCCCAGCTGCGCGCCGCCCGGCCAGAACAGCGCCACCATCAGGGCGCTCGACACGACCAGCCGCGCCATGCGCGCCCATTGCAGCAGGGCCAGCTTCGGGCCCGAATATTCCATCAGGGGGCCTTCCATGATCTCGCTTTCGGCCTCGGTCATGTCGAAGGGCCGGCGGCTGACCATGGCCTGAAAGGCGAACACCAGCACGCCGAGCATCAGCAGGCCGGACCCGGAATGGCCGGACCGGCCATAGATGGCTCCGCCGAAGAGGTCGGCGAGCTGGAGAGAGTCCGCGTGGCAGGCGGCGACCAGCAGCGCGATCGCCAGAAGCGGCTCGAGAACCATCATGGTCATCATCTCCCGGCTGATCCCGAGCAGCGAATAGGTGGACCCGGCCGCCAGACCGGCCAGTAGCGTCGCAACCCCCCCCAGGGTCAGGAGATAGACCAGCAGTATCGCGTCCCCGGCGGCCGGGCCCTGCCCGCCGATGCCGGGCCAGAGCGCCGCCACGGACAGCGGCGCAACCAGCGCAAGCCAGCCCGCCAATCGCTGCATCCAGGGGCTCTCGCCGCACTCGAGGTCCTCCTTGCCCATCAGCTTGAGCAGGTCGTAATAGGGCTGAATGACCGGCGGCCCCTGCCGGGATTGGAGAACGGCGGTGATCTTGCGCATGACACCCTCGGCCAGCGGCGCCGCCAGCAGGACCGCGCCTGCCTGAAGCAATCCGCGAGCGAGGATTTCGTGGAGATGGCCGCTCATGGTCGTAGATCAGGGCGTCGTCGGTTCGTTCCACCGCTGGCGCAGCCGGTCGCGCAGCTCCTCCGGCGGACACACCCGAACCGCGCCGGTGCGCACGTCCACCGTCTCGAGACGATCCGTGCACGAAAAGCAGGGATCGATGCTGCCCAGGGTGATCGTCATGTCCGCCAGCCGCTGGTCCCGGATCATGGCGGGGATCCCCTGGAGGTTCTGGTAGGTCGGCGCGCGTACCCGCCAGCGGCGCGGCCGGTGGTTTTCGCCGGTGATCAGCCAGTGGTGGGACTCGCCCCGAGGCGCCTCGACCGACGACATCCCAATCCGGCCGATCGGCAGCTCGTCCGCAATCGGCGCCTGGAGCAGCCCCGCCGGCAGTTTGACCAGACATTGGCGGATGATGCGAATCGACTCGAAGACCTCCCGGGCGCGAACGCTGATCCGCCCCCAGACATCCGGATCCTGGGCAAGGATGACATCGAAATCGACTCGGTCGTAGGCCGCATAGGGATGGTCGCGGCGGCAATCGATGTCGATGCCGGCGGCGCGCGCGACCGGCCCGATCAAGCCTTGCTCCTTGATCAAGGCGCGATCGGCCACGCCGATCCCGGCGGCCCGGCGGCGCAGGTTGCGATCCTCCAGCAGGGCGGATACCAGCGGTCTCCACTGCGCTTCAAGCCGGTTCAGGACCTGATCCAGCTCGTCATGCAGCTCGGGCGTGATATCCCATCGGACGCCACCGATCAGGCAGAGGGCGTAGGTCTTGCGGTTCCCGCTGATCTTCTCCGCAATCCACATCACCGGCTCGCGGATGCGGAAGCAATGCATGAACAGGGTGTCGTAGCCCAGGATGTGGCCTGCCAGCCCCACCCAGAGCAGATGGCTGTGCAAACGCTCGATCTCGAGCATGATGGTGCGGATGTACTCCGCTCGAGGCGGCACCGGGATCGACGCCGCCTGCTCGACCGCCTGCGCATACGCCACATTGTGCACGCAGCCGCAGATCCCGCAGATCCGCTCCGCCGCCATCGGGATGTCGTTGTAGGTCAACACGGATTCCGCCAGCTTCTCGATGCCGCGGTGGACCATGAACCCTCGATACTCGCAGCCCCGCACGATTTCGCCGTCCACGTAGAGGCGGAAGTGCGCCGGCTCGTCCAGCGTCGGATGAAACGGCCCCAGGGGCACCACCACGCAGCCCGGCGGCGCAGGATCGAACGCGAAAGGCCGATCCTCGTCGTAGCCGTCCGGCCGGTCGTTCCAGGGGCGCTCCTTGCGCAGCGGATGCACCCGGTCCGGCCAGCCGTCGGGCAACACCAGCCGCTTGGGATTGGGATGGTTGCGCGGCACGATCCCCACCAGGTCGTGGAACTCGCGCTCGCTCCAGCTCGCCGCCGGCACCTCGCCCGCAATGCTGTCCACCTCGGGCGCATCCGCAGGCAGCATCGCAAGAACGCTCGCCAGCAGCCCGTCCCGATCGAACGCGAAGTTGTGAGCCACCATGAACCGGCCTGAATACGGCCGATCATCCGCCCCGATGCCCGCGATGTAACGAGCATCGAGATCGCGGAACAGAAACCGGCAGATGGACTTCAGCGCGCCCGCATCGACATGCAGGACCAGGCGGCGGTCGTCCAGCCGGTCGATCCGCTGGATGGCCGTCCCGTACCGCTGCTTGATGGGGGTGAGGATCTCGCTCGGTTTCATGGGCGGGAGCAATCCGGCGGTGCGGGAGGCGGATTCGATCCGGGAAGGGCCTCGGATCCGGAGGCCGCATCCGGCTGCGGCTGGGGCGGCGGTGCGCCTCCCAGCCACCGGAAATGGCGATGGATTTCGCCGTAGTAATGGCGGGCCTGAAGACGGTGTTCGTTGGCTTCGCGGACGTAACCGCAAAGCCAGGGGCTGACGGCGCGCCGCGCGCTGGCCCCCATTCGGCTCAGCAAAATCGCCCCGATAACCAGCGGCGCCAGGATCGCCGCCAATGCCAGCGGCAGGTAGGCCGCCGACCCGTCCGCCATCATGATGCCGGTGATGCCCGCCGCCGCCCACGGCTGCGCGCGGCCGAGCCCCGATCCCAGCGCCTGCCAGCTCTCCTGGAGCGATTGGCAGACAAAATCCAGCGCGAGCGCCGGCCATAATCCCAGCGCCACGCAGGCCGCCGCCAGCAGCAGAAGCGGCAGCCGCATCGTCCACGGCGACTCGATCGACAGCCGATCCGCCCCAGCCCCAGGGACCCGCCGATGGGATCGCGCCAGGAAGATCATGCCATACCACTTCACAAAGCACGCCAGGGTGACTGCGCTGGTCAGGATCGCCACCGCACCCGCCCATGGCAGATAGGGCGCGCATCGGCCGCCCGCAATCGCCGAAACGAACAGACACCATTTGCTCGCGAAACCGTTCAGCAGCGGGACCCCGGAGATCGCCAGGGCCGCCACAAGCGCCGCGGCGCCCGTCCAGGGCATGCGCGCCAGCAGGCCGCCCAACCGATTCAGGTCGAGCGTGCCGGTCGCCCGCTGCACCGAGCCGGCGCCCAGAAACAGCAGGCTCTTGAACAGCCCGTGATTCAGCGTGTGGAACAGCACGCCCACCAGGGCGAGAGCGGCCAGGGACGGCGCCGCGGGATGGGCGGATGGGAGCAGGACCAGACACACCCCCAGGCCGAACAACAGGTAGCCGGCCTGGCCCATGCTCGAGTAGGCCAGCAGGCGCTTAGCCTGCTCCTGGCGCAGGGCCTGCATCGTCCCGACGAACAGGGTGATGCCACCGAGAACCACCATCGCCGCCCCCCACCCCGCCACCGGATAGTCATCCCCCGTATGCTCAGGCAGCAGCCAGAGGAAATACCGGATCAGGCCGTAAATCCCGGTCTTGATCATAACCCCCGAGAGGAGTGCGCTCACGGGCGAAGGCGCCGCCGGATGGGCGTCCGGCAGCCAGAACTGGCCGAACGGCCAGATCCCCAGCTTGATGCCAAACCCGACCAGGAAGAGGAGCAGGGCGGCGGTGACCACTCCCCGCTGCTCGCGGAGCAGCATCGGCATCTGCAGGGCCAGGGCCTCGAAATCGAACCGCATCACCGGCTCGCCGCCCGCCGAGGCCACAGGACCGGCCGGCGCCAGCAGCAGGGCCCCCAGCATCGTCAGCGCGCAGGCCGCCTGCATCATCAGCAGATACTGGTTGGCGGCGCGCACGTTCTCCGGCCGGCGATGCTCGAATCGAACCAGCGCGTAAGAGGTCAGCGTCATCATCTGCCAGAAAATGAAGAAGAAATACATGGTGTCGGTGGTGCTCACGATCGCCACCATCGCCCCAATGAACCCCAGCAGGTAAGGATAGAACCGCCTCGGCCCATAGCCGGAATGATGGTCGAGATAGCGAATCGAGAAAAATACTGCCGCCGGGGAGACCGTGGCCACCAGCGCCAGAAACACCGCGCTCAAGCCGTCCACGTGCAGCCGCAGCGCAAACCCCCAGGCCGGGTAGGCGACAAAGGTCTCCGGCTCCCCCGGCCCGTTCATCAGCACGCGCGCCACCGCCCACCACACCAGAAGGCCCGCCACCCCCATGAACAGGAAAGCGATCCCGCCTGACAGCCGCTTGGACCGGGGTATCAACGTCGCTATCGCACCCGCTCCGCACAGCAGCGCCGCCCATAGAACCGCTTGTTCCGGAGTGGTCATGAGACGCCAGGTCCACCAGCGGCAGCAAACCGTTTGGCTGCCGCCCGAGAATTCGCCAAACGAAGGTTCTCGCCTTGAATCCCTGAACCACAGAACGCCCCCTCTCCCTGCCCCCTCCCCCGCGGTTCGCGGGGGAGAGGGTGGCCAAAGGCCGGGAGAGGGGGAAGTTCATGGAGAGGCGAACGCGCGACTCGATGCTCCAGCCACCGATACAGCTCCTCGAGAACGCCCGCCACCACGGGAGAGAGTGCGGCGCCCAAAGACAGCGCGGCCGGCTCAACCCCCAACAGCCAGCAGCAGGTCGCTCCGCCGTCTTCGATCGCCCTCGCCAGAAGACCGAGCGACAGCCGGTGGGTCGAGACCGCCGGGAACCGGTTCTGCAGATCGGCGCCGCCCATCCATATCATGGTCCCGGGCGTCTGGCCGGCCGCAACCGCATCGAGGAAGATGACGTGATCGTCCCTGCCCGCCGAGAGACGATGGGCGCAGGACTCGAGATCCGTTCCAGCCGCCAGAACGCGGACGCCCGGCCTGGCCTCGAGCCGGGCCAGGCGCTCGGCCAGACATACCCCGAAGGCGTCGTCGCCTCCGCCCAGCCGGCCCAGGCCGGCCAGGCAGACTCGCCCCCGGAAACACTCGGCCAGTTCTGACAGCCAGTCGCCCATCAGATGTCCTCCCCCAGCTTCTGGATCTGCTCGCACGTGAACACCGGGCCGTCCAGGCAGACGTAGGCGACGCCGATGCAGCAGTGGCCGCACTTGCCCACACCGCATTTCATGTAGCGCTCGAGGGTCGAGTAGATCCTCTGCGGCGACAATCCCATGCCCGTCAGATCACGGATCACGAACCGAAACATGACCGGCGGGCCGCAGACGAACGCGGTGGTGTTCTCGATCGGGACTTGAACGCCCGGCTTCTTGAACAGACCGCCCACGACGCCCACATGGCCGGTCCATCCCTCCCCCGGCTGATCGACGGTGAGATGGCATTCGATGCCCGCCGCCTCCTCCCATGACCGGAGGTTCTCCCGATACATCAGCTCGCGCGGCGTCTTCGCCCCGTAAAAAACCAGGATCCGCCCGTACTGGGAGCGGTGCGCCAGGGCATACAGGATGCACGATCGAAGCGGGATCAGGCCGATGCCGCCCGCCACGAATACCAGGTTCTGGCCCGCGAAATCGTCCATCCGAAATCCGTTGCCGTAGGGGCCGCGCACGCCGAATCGATCCCCGGCGCGCAACCGGTGCAGCGCGGCGGTGCAGCTCCCCACCTGCCGCACGGTGAAGAAGGTCTCCGCCTCGGTCGGGCTGGCCGGCAGCGAGGCCGGAAACTCGCCGGTTCCGAACACGGTGACCTGGGCGAACTGGCCGGGCCGGAACTGCCGGAAGGCCCGCTGCGCCTCGGGATCCTCGAAATGCCAGAACAGGGTCCGGACGTCGGCGATCTCGTCGACCACGCGGTCGACCACCGCCAGGCGCGGCAGGTAGATGTTGGTCCGCGGATCCGCCGCCGGGTCGGGGCCGGCCTCGGCCGCCGCGCCCTCGCGCGGCATCGGAGCAGGCTTGCCGGATGGGCTCATGTCTTCCTCCCCGGCTCGGGTTGGGCGGCAGCGGCAGCCGCCGGAGCCGCGGGCGCCGAGATCGCCTTGCTCGTGGCGCGGCGAATCATCTCGATCACGCTGGGCATGCCCACCTCGCCATGGCAGACGGCGTCGCACCGCCCGCACCCCACGCAAGCCATCGACAGCTCGCGCTGGATGAAATAATGGGCCAGCTTGCGGAAGAACCGGCGGTTGCGCCGGTCGTGAACCGCCCGGCGCGGATTGAATCCGCCGGCCATCCGGGTGAACCCGTTGAGAGCGCAGGCATCCCAGAGCCGGACTCGCTCGATCTCGCCGCTGGCCGTCGGCCGATCGGACACGGTGAAGCAGGTGCACGCCGGGCAGACGTATGTGCAGCCGCCGCATTCGAGGCACCGGTGGCCCACCTCGGTCCACGTCGCATCCAGCACGTCCCCGCGCGTGATGTAGCGCACCGTCGCGGAAAACCAGCCCGTGGTCGCCCGGAAGCTGCGCCGGGTCCGCTCGAGGATCTCCCGGCGCCGCTCCAGATGCTCGGGTGTCCCCCGCTGGAACATGGGATCTGCAAGGAAGGCTTCGCCCGCCGCGGACCCGGCCGCCACCAGTAGCTCCCCCCCCAGATCCATAAGCTGCAGATCGAATCCCTCGGCCGCCGCCGGCCCGGTGTCGGCGCAGACGCAGAAACACTCCTCGTTGATGTCGCGCTCCAGATCGGTGCAGACCACGTTGACCAGGAACAACCCCCGCCGCCGGCGCGCATAGTAGGGATCCAGGAACTGCCGCCCCAGATAGAACCGGTCCAGGTGCCGTATCCCGGCCACGTCGCACGAGCGGATCCCAAAGATCGCCCGAGGCTGCACGTCCGGGGCCGGCTCGATCCGCCACTCCGCCCCCTCCCGCCGCATCGTCATCAGCCGCTCCAGATGCGGCAGCACGTAGCGCTTGGGCGGATAATACGGGTTGGGAAGATGAAGCTGGACCTGGTCCTGATTCTCCGCCGTCACGCGGTCAAAAAAGGTGTCGCGCCCGCGCCCCTGGAACGGAGCGAAGACCTCGTAATCCCGGCGCAGCCGCTCGAGGATCCGGCCGATCTGATGGGAGGCGAGGATGCGCGCGCGCATAGATCAGGCGGCCTCCACCCGCACCGGGACCGGCCGGCTGAGGTTGCCGGCATCGACCGAGGCTTGTCCCAGGATCTGTTTCTCGACCTCGCGGACAAAATACGGCACGTAGATCGTCCCGTTCCGCACCTCCGAGGTGACCCGTGCGGTGGTGACGGCTGCGCCGCAGGCCGTCACGAGCCGGATCTTCTGCCCGTCCCGGATGCCCGCGGCTTTCGCGTCATCGGGGCTGATCTCGACGAATCCAGCCGGGTAATCCAGCAGCAGGATCCGGTACTCCCGCTTGAGGGTCTCGCTGTGCTTGACCAGGACGTTCTGGTGCCAGTAGTAGAGCGAGTTCCCGAAGATGAGCGACATGGGGTAATCCGAGGGCGCGCTGGCCCCCATGGCCGGAAGGGGCACGGGCGCGAACCGGAACGGCCGATCGCCAAAGCCATCGTCGAAGAGCCAGCGCGTGCCCAGCGGTTTTTCAGGGGTGCACGGCCATTGGCGGCCGTAGTCCCGGGCCAGGTTCTCGTAGCTGGCTCCGCGGTAGAACGGCACCGCCTGCCCGATCTCGGCCATCACATGAGCCGCATCCGGGTACTGCCAGTCGGCGCCCAGCCGCTGGGCGACCTCGACGATGTGCTGCCAAGCGGGCCGCGGACCCGCCGGCGGCGGAACAACCCGGCAGGCGAGCTGGATCCTGCGCTCGGTGCTGGTGAAGGTGACCTGCTCCTCGCCAAAAGCCACCGTCGGCAGAACGACGTGCGCGAGGCTCGCCGTGCCCGTCATGAAGAGGTGCTGCACCACCACCAACTCCAGATCCGCCAGCGCACCCGCCGCCTCGCAGAAAAAGGCTGTGCTCACCGGATCGTACCGGCAGAGCCAAAGCCCCCGAATCCCGTTGCGCCCGGCCTGCTCGAACGCCTGCCGCGTGTCCAGCCCCGGCCGGCGGGGCAGCGGCCTCTTCCAGAGGGCCTCGAGGCGCTCCCGCGCCGCGTCGTCCTCCACCGGCCGATAGCCCGGCCATCGGTCGGGCAGCATCCCCAGGTCGCACACGCCCTGCAGGTTGTTCTGCTCGGTCAGAGGATAGAGCCCGGACCCGGGCTTGCCGAGGTTGCCGGTGAGCAGAACCAGGTTGACCAGCGACTGCATGGCGGCCTTCTCGCGGGACTCGCTGCCCGTCGAGTAAAGCAGGGCGGCCCGGCCCGCCCGGCCGTAGGCCAGGGCAGCCCGCTCGATCTGCTCGGCCGGCACCCCGCACACATCCGCCGCCATCAGCAGGTCGTAGCCGGCCACCGCCTCCAGAAACGCCTCGTAGCCCCCGCAGTGGTCGCGAATGAACGCGCGGTTCTCGAGGCCTCGATCCACGATCACCTTCGCCATCGCGCCGTAGAGAAATACGTCGGTGCCGGGGCGGTATTGGAGAAAGCCGTTGGCCAGCTCGGCCAGCCGGTGGCGCCGCGGATCGATGACGATCAGCCGCGCCCCGCGCAGGCGCGCCTGGATGACCAGGCCGCCCACGGTCGGCAGCTGCCGCGCCAGATCCACTCCGTCCACCAGAATCACCTCGCTTTGGGCCAGGTCCTCCAGCGAGTTGGTCGAGGCCGCCTCGCCCACCATGTCGAGCAGCACCTCGAGGCTGTTGTGGCAGTAGACGCCCCCACCGTGATCGACATTGTTGGTCCCGATTACCGCCCGCGCCAGCTTCTGCAGCAGGTAGGTCTCCTCGTTCGAGCAGCGAGGCGAGTTGAGAAACGCCAGCGCATCCGGCCCGTGTCGGCTCCGGATCTCGTCCAGCCGCCGCGCCACAAAATCCAGCGCCTCCTCCCAGCTCACATCCACCAGCTCGCCCTGCTTGCGCAGGCGCGGCGACTTGAGCCGGTCCGGCGAACTGGCCACCTCGTGCACGTGCCAGCCCCGGACGCAGATGCGCCCGTGGTTGGTCGGGTGCGACATGCTGGGATAGGCCCCGGTGATCGTGGACCCGGCGGTCTCGAGGTAAATGCCGCAGCCGACGCCGCAGAAGGTGCAGGTGGTCAGGCTGTGCGCCATGGGCGGGGGCTCGAGTCGGCCGGCTACAGCTTGAGCGCCTCATCCGCCCCCAAAAGCCGGAGGCGCTTCTTCTTGAGGACCTGCTCGGCGCGATCGATGTCCTTGACCTCGATCAGCAGCACGGCCCGCTTCTGCGACTGGGTCACGAAACCCGAGGCGTTCTCGACGTTCACCGCGTTCTTGCGGAGGGTGTCGGCGACCTCGAACAGGCCGCCCGGCTTGTCCGGCACCTCGATGGCCAGGACATCGATCAGCGACACGGTGAATCCTTTCTGCCGCAGCGCCGCGAAAGCCTCGTCGCAGCGATCGACCAGGAACTTGATCACGCCGAACGTCTCGGTGGTCGCGATGGTGACCCAGCGGATGTTCACGCCCGCATCGGCGAGGACCTTGGTGATGATGGCCATCTGCCCCAGCTTGTTCTCGGCGAAAACCGCCACCTCTTTGATGGTGCTCATGGGTGCTCCTAGAGGATGCGCTTGTCGAACACGCGCTTGGCCTTGCCTTCGCTGACCGGCAGGGACCCGGGCGGCAGCAGCTCGACCCGCGGCTTCACGAGCAGATCGGCCCGCAGCCGCTCGACGATCTCCCGCTGGAGATTGACCAGATGCTCGACCCGGCCGTCAAAGCTCGCGTCGGCCAGCTCCACTTTCACGATCAGCTCGTCGAGACCTTCGAGGTGGATCTGGTAGCTGTGGCCGACAGCCGGCAGGCTCATCAGCACCCGCTCGATCTGCTGCGGATACAGGTTCACCCCGCGCACGATCAGCATGTCGTCCGCGCGGCCCGTAATCCGCCGGATCCGCCGATGCGTCCGCCCGCAAGGGCACGGCGTCCGAATCACCGACGTGATGTCCCGAGTCCGATACCGCAGGATCGGCATCGCCTCGCGCCGGAGGGTGGTCAGGACCATCTCCCCTTCCTCGCCGTCCGGCACCGGGTTGCCGGTCGCTGGATCCACGATCTCGATCAGAAAATGGTCTTCCCACAGATGCATCCCCTGCTGATGCTCGCACTCGAACGCCACGCCGGGCCCGTTCATCTCCGACAGCCCATACGAGTTGTAGACCTTCACCCCGAGGGCGCTCTCGATCTTGCGCCGCGTCTCGTCCGAGTAGGGCTCCGCGCCGATGTACGCCTTCCGCAGCGAAAGATCGCGCCGCGGATCGATCCCGCGCTCCTTCAAAAATTGCGCCAGATAGAGCGCGTAGCTCGGCGTGGTGTGAAATACCGTGGTCCGAAAATCCTGCATCAGCAGGCACTGCCTCTCCGAGTTGCCGGGCCCGGCAGGAATGACCATCAGCCCCACTTTCTCCGCCCCGTAATGCATGACCAGCGCGCCGGTGAACAGCCCGTAGGTCATCATGTTCTGCAGCACATCCCCCCGGCCCACCCCCGTCATCACCAGGCACCGCGCAATCAAATCCGCCGCCCCCGCCACATCCTTCTTCGAGAAAAACATCGCCTTCGGCTTGCCGGTCGTCCCGCTCGAGGTGTGCAAGCGGATGACGTCCGCACGATCCACGGCCAGCAACCCGAACGGATAGGTGGCACGAAGATCCTCACGCGTGGTGAACGGCAGCCGGCGGATGTCCTTCAGCGATAGGATCGCCCGGGCACCGAGGCCGCGCTCGGCGCACTTCTGCTGGTAGAACGGCACATGGCGGGCGACGTGCTGGACAGTGGATCTCAGACGCCGGAGCTGCCATTGCTCCAGCTCTGCCCGCGAAAGGGTTTCCCATTCTTTATCCCAGAACATAGCGATTCCATTGAGCCCGCTCGCCCGCGCCCATCGGCCCTCCGAGGGCCCAATCCCGGAAAAAACCCGGTGGATCGGGCAGATCCCGCCGCTCGGCCGCCACCCATCGCCGCCCCGCTTCCCCCGCCCTGCGATGACATGCGCTGGCCTGACCTGCTTCGGCGCGGTTATTTGGACAAAGCCCGGCGGCAGACACAAGCGGAAAAATCGCGGCCCGCCCCTTCAACAAAAGCTTGATCGATAAAATTAATGGGCAGACAATGCTCATCATCGGGAACATGGAACCTTCGATCCTATAATCTTATGCAAGCCGTTTGGACCAAACTCGTCGAGCAGTTTTCCACTTACGCACCCAACCTTCTTGCCGCGCTGGCCGTCCTTGTAGTGGGCTGGCTGGTCGCCCGCGCGGCGGCATTTCTAGTCCGGAAATTGCTCAACAACATCTCGCTCGACAACAAGCTCGCCCGCTGGATTGCGGGCCCGGACGCCAAACAGGACCTGCCGATCGAGGACTGGTGCGCCCGCGGCTTGTTTTACCTGCTGATGCTCTTCGTGCTGATGGGATTCTTCTACACGCTGAAGCTTCCCATCATCAATGAGCCCCTCCAGGGATTGCTGGGCGGCATTGTCGGGTTCCTTCCCAAGCTGCTGGCGGGCGCCATCCTCGCCATCGTCGCCTGGGTGATCGCCACCGCGCTCCGGCGCGTTCTGCTGATGGTGCTGACCTCCGCCAAGATCGACGAGCGGCTCGGCGGCGCCGCCAGCGTCGAGCCAGGCAAAGCCGCGCCATCGATGAGCAAGTCCCTCGCTGAAGCGGTGTATTGGCTGATCTTCGTGCTCTTTCTTCCCGCCATTCTCGAGGCGCTCGAGATGAACGCGCTGCTCCAGCCCGTCAACACGCTCCTGAACAAGGTCTTCGCGTTCCTGCCCAACCTGCTGGCCGCCGGCGCCACCCTCCTGGTGGGCTGGTTTGTCGCGCGCATCGTGCAGCGGCTCACCTCGAGCCTGCTGGCCAGCGCGGGCGTCGACCGCCTCAGTCAGAAGTGGGGGCTCTCTTCTGCCCTCGGCAAAAAGACGCTCTCCGATGTCCTGGGCCTGGTGCTCTATTTCCTGATCCTCATCCCGGTGATGATATCCGCCTTGAACGGGCTGCAGCTCGATGCGGTCACCAAACCCGCCAGCGACATGCTGGGCAAGATCATGCTCATGTTGCCCGGCATCTTCGGGGCTGCGCTGGTCCTGCTCATCGCGTGGTTCGTGAGCCGCGTCATCAGCGGCCTGGTCGCCAACCTGCTGGCCGGCGTTGGCTTCGACAAGCTGCCTGTGTCCCTCGGCCTGGCCAAAGCCCCTTTGACGGACCGCCGCGCCCCCTCCGCCGTGGTGGGATTCACCGTCCAGATCGCCATCATCCTCTTCGCGTCCATGGAGGCCGCCCGGCTCCTCCAGTTCGATTCCCTCGCCACGATGATCAACGAGTTCGTCGGCTTCGCCAGCCACATCGTCACCGGCCTGCTCATCTTCTGCCTCGGCCTGGCGCTGGCGCAAATCGTTGTCAAGGCCATCTCCACCAGCGACTCCCCCAACGCCCGGCGATTCGCCATGGCCGCCCGCATCGCCATCCTCGCCCTGGTCGGCGCCATGGCTTTGCGCCAGACCGGTCTCGCCAACGAGATCATCACACTGGCTTTCGGCCTCGTCCTGGGCGCCGCGGCGCTGGCCTTCGCCATCGCCTTTGGCCTGGGCGGACGCGATGCCGCCAGCCGCTCGTTGACCGACTGGACCCAGCGATGGAATAAGCCCTGAGGCGCCAAACCAAAACCAGGCGCGCCTCTCGGGTTGAAAGCCCCCTCGAGAGGGGATATATTGGCACCGATCAATCCCGGCTCCTCGCCCATGCGCGGATCAGGAGCGCGGGCGAAGCCGGGATCGTGAAATGCTTACCCGAGGTGTGCCATGCAAGAACCCAACGCGCCCGACACCCCCCAACAACCCGCCGCTGGCTCGCCGGTCCCGTCGCCATCGAAAGCCCCGGAACCCGACCTGTCTTTTCGCATTCAACGGATCCTGGTGCCCGTCGATTTCTCGGCTGCCTCCCAGGAAGCCCTGCCCCGGGCGATCTTCTTCGCCCGCCAGTTCTCGGCCCAGTTGGTCCTCCTCCATGTGGTCGAGTTCGCTTATCTCGGCTCGGAATTGGGCAGCACGGAGCTGACAGGCATCGAGGCCGAGATGCAGCGCAACGCGCATGACCAGCTCCAGGCCCTCATCCGCCAGACGGGCGAGACCGGATTCCCCTGGGAGGTCCAGGTCCGAACCGGCCGGCCCTACTTCGAAATCCTCGAGGCAGCCCGCGAGTCCGGGGCGGACCTGATCTTGATCGCCTCGCACGGCCATTCCCGGCTGGCCCATGTTCTCCTGGGCAGCACGGTCGAGCGCGTGGTCCGATTTGCCCCCTGCCCCGTCTTCACGTTCCGCCCGAAAAGCGAGGTCGCCCACTAGCCGCACCGAACCCGATCCTGGAGAACCCTACCCAAGAATCCACATCAGGAACAGGCCCACCAGACCGACCGCCACAATCCACCACGCCCAACGGATGCCCCGAGGCCGCAGACTCGATCCGCCAAACTCGCGCTCGATGTAGTCGTCGTAATCAAACTCACGACCCGGCAGATCCAGGCGGTCTGCCGTCGCTTCCTCCGACCACCCTGTCTCCTCGCTCGAACCGCATTCCGGACAGACCGGCGCGCCGGCCGGGACCTCCGCGCCGCATTGGGGGCAGAATTCAGGAGACATATCGGGATTCGTCAGTGTCGTTTACACCCAATCCGATCGTTTGCCAAGCCGACTCGACGCTTGCGCGCCCGCCGCCGCCGGCCTATCGTGAACGCGATGAACCGAGTGAGCGTGATCTTGCTCCTGACCGGATGGGTCGTGGCGTGCAGCGGTCAAACGCCTGCCCAATCCCTCTCCACCCAAACAGCCGCCGCCATCGCTGAACGCCAGGAAGCCGAAGAACGATACCGCCGACTCAACAGCGCCGTCGAGGAGCTGTTGACCGCCAATCTCGCCCAGCAAAAACGCCTGGCCGCCCTCGCCGAGGAGGTTCAGTCCCTCCGCGCCGAATTGGCCCGCTCCACCCGGGATCGACCCGCCCACGCCTCGCTCGAGGATCTTCAGAAGCTGGCCCAAAAGGTCAAGGAGATCGACGAGAAACGCGAAGCCGACAAGAAGCTCATCCTCGATGAACTCCAGAAGCTGGCGAAGCTGGCATCGACCCCGCCCGCCCCACCCCCGGAAAACCCGAAGCCGGCCATGAACCCCGCCAGCCAGGCCGATCTCAAAGGCTACGAATACACCGTGCAGCCGGGCGATTTCCTGGGGGCCATCATCGAAGCCTACCGCAAACAGGGCGTCAAGGTCACGCTCGACCAGGTGGTCAAAGCCAATCCTAAGCTGCGCCCCAACCGGCTGATACCCGGCCAGGTGATCTTCATCCCCGATGCCGCCCTCTCCGAGGGCCGCCCCGGCAGGGATTGACCGCCGGCCGAGCTCGGAGGATCGCCGCCCTCGCGCGGTTCAGAGCGCGTCCCGCAATCCCCAAAAGCGCTCTCTTCCCCGAAAACCTCAGGCGTTCAGCGCCCGGTTGATCCTCGAGATCGTGTCGTCCACCTGCTCGACCGACAGCATGCCGATCGTCATCGCATCGACCAGGTCGTTCCCCAGCACGTAGCGAAGCGACGCGTCCTTCTCTTCCGGCTTCACCAGCTTGCCGGCGCCAAAAATCTTCATGCCAACCACAGCCTTGCCGTTTCGCCGGGCCAGCTTGATCGTCTCGGTCACGCCCTCGACCGTGTCGTCGCAGGAATATTCCGAGCCGCCCTTGTGGTTGATCCGGGCGAAGATCACGTCCACCCACGGATGCGCGGCGGCAGCCTTCAACGCGCCGTGGTCGTGGCAGGAGACCCCCACCGCGCCCACCGCCTGCTTCTGCTTGAGCTCCGACAGCTCGTCCCGAATCCGCTCGTAATTCGCCGGCCATCGGCTGTCGGTCATGCAATGAATCAGGCAGATGTCGATTCGATCGACATCCAGCTCCTTGCGGAACCGGTCCACTTCCTCCATCGCACCGCCCGACGCCTTGACCCACGGCTCCGTCCGGGGCCAGATCTTGCTCAGCAGCACATAGCGCTCCCGCGGAATGCCTTTCACGACATCCTTCACGAACGAATGCGACCCATAGAGGTCGGCCATGTCGATGAAGCTGATCCCTTGATCGAGGCTGTGTCTCAGCAGCCGGTCGAACGACTCCTTGCCCATCCGCGTGTGCGCCGACGAATGGTTGTATCCGTTGTAGCCTGTCCCCTGCGCCAATCGGGACGCCCGGATCCCGGTGCGTCCGAGCGCGACTCGATCCACCGCCGTGCGCTTGGTTGGCGCGACGGTTGGCTCCGCGCCCGCAAGCCAGCCGGGGGCCATCATCAAACCCGCACCGGCCAGTGTTGTCTCGATGAATTGGCGTCGATTCTGGCGCATCATAGCTTCTCTGTTTCTAAAGTTTATTCTGATCGCGGCCTGGCCTGCATGCCAGCCTCTGGCTGGCGCCTACCATAAGCGATTTCCCTCCGGTTGCAAATGTCGATTTGCGCATGGCGGTCCAGGCGGAGCATTCCATCGCGCCTCCTGGCCCGCAGCGCCCTCGGCGGACCAGCCAGCTGCTTGCAAGGTAGGGCGCCCCCCAGCAAAACCAGATCGGTTTTCTTCTTGCGCAATCCGCCACAAAGCGCTTTATTGGGAGAGCGAAAGGTGACGCGGGGTGGAGCAGCCCGGTAGCTCGTCAGGCTCATAACCTGAAGGTCCCTGGTTCAAATCCAGGCCCCGCAACCAATTTCTCCGATATCCGGGTCCCGTTTCGAGTCCTGGTTTCTTGTTCCTGGGGGACTATGCCGAATCCGTCAAGAGGTAAGCGGAGGCCGCCGGTTTGCATCATCGTGGCCGGGCCGAACGGCGCGGGCAAGACCACGTTCGCCCAGGAGTTCCTGTCACGGGAAGCGGGCATTGTGCACTTTGTCAACGTCGATCTCATCGCGGCCGGGCTTTCGCCGTTGAAACCGGAGCTGGCGGCACTTGCCGCCGGACGGTTGCTGCTGACCGAGCTCGACCGCTTGGCGGCTGCGCGCCTGGATTTCGCGTTCGAGAGCACCTTGAGCGGGCTGACCTACGCTGCCCGCTTGAAAGTCTGGAAGGCCGCCGGCTACCGGGTTGAAATCGTCTTTCTGAGGCTGGCTTCCGTGCGATTGGCGCTGCGTCGCATTGCCGATCGTGTCCGGCAAGGAGGTCACCCGGTCTCGCCAGCGGATGTAAGGCGTCGCTTCGATCGCGGATGGCGTAATTTTGTAACAACCTACCGGCCCTTGGCGGATGCCTGGGCGGTCTACGACAACTCCGCCGAGCATTTCCGACTCATCGAGGAAGGACCATGACGCCCAAAACCAAGCCAAAAAGCGATCTTGCGAAGGCGGCCGCGCGAGCCTTGCGTCGAGCCGCCAAGCGAGCTCGGATCGTTGCCCGCCGGTACGGCACTTCCATTCACGTCCAGTCCAACGGTGCGATAGTGGCGTTGAAGCCGTAGGCACGGGGTCGGGCACGCCCCGAAATTCCAATCCGAAAGCGGCCTCCGCGACCGGTGTGAGTGCTCCATCAGGCTCATAACCTGAAGGTCGGCGGTTCAAATCCAGCCCCCGCAACCAATTTAAGTTGCGCCGCAACAGTTTAAGCCGCTGGTCTCCAGCGGCTTTTCTGCTTACTTGGCACGTTTTCTGAATCCTTCCTCTCCCATGTTCCAGTATTCGCCAGTAAACGCCGGAAAGGCGCAGAACCAAACATTCGCCAAACATTTCGGCGCTGAAAACCTCCTGACGAGCGCAGGTTCAAGTCGCCTGCGAGAACAGGTCGAGAAGCCCGCCGACCTTCAGGAAGGATAGAACGCCGCCACCGGGACGTTCCGACAGCGCCTCGCCGGTGCCTCGACGCGAGAAAAGTGAAAGGAGCTACGCGATAAATCGACGGAGCGGATCGGGAAGACACCCGCCCTACTTGCCCTGAAACTCTCGGACGAACTTGTGCCCTTTAGGACAGATGAAATGAACCTGCAGGTTCTTCCCCACCTGTTTCGGCGGGAATGTCGAGGCGAACGAATCCAATGGTGTCAGATCCATACATATTACTAATTGAGCACCTTGAGGATCACCCCTTGCCACCCCTTCTGCCGCCTCCCCTCCCCCAGCCGCCACCGCAACTCTTCCACAAACCGCCGCTTCGCCCCGTCGTCGGCCAAGCACGCCGCAAAGAGCCGCACCGCCTGCGCTGCCGCTTCTGAGTTCGCCATGGCCGCGCCATGCCGAGAAGCTCTCCGGATCGTTCTGATTTGTCAACAATATGGATCTGACCCCATCTGTTTGGCGCCGCCACCGCGTCATGTCGTACGTCTCGCTTCGCGTCGTCAGGTTGGACTCCGTAATCGACAGCAGCGCCTGCCCCAAACGAACTTCCACGTAGTTCAGCGCCACCTCCGCCAACAAGCTCACCATCACGTCATTCATGCTCTCCACCGACGCCTGCCAACTCGCCGTCGCCGCTTCCAGCGACCGACGCTTGCCTCCGAACAAATCCAGCTCCCAGCTCGCGTCAAACCCGGCCGCATACAGATCGATCGTCGCTCCGTTCCCTGATTCCTTGCTCGACGTAGCCCGGCTCGCCGATGCCCTCGCTCCAGCGCTTGGAAACAGCGCCGCCTTGGCCATGCCACGTTGCGCGCGGGACTCCCGCACTCGCGCTTCGGCCTGCTTCAACTCCAGGTTCCCTGCTCGCGCCCGCTCAATCAGCTCCGATAACGTGGGGTCCTCGAACACCGTCCACCACCGGGCCAGCAGGCTGCTGTCCGCAGCCGTTCGCGACAGGCCTCCCGCCATCGCGCCCGCCCAATTCGCCGGCCCCGCCGTCTGCGGCGCCTTGTAGTCTGGTCCCACCTTGCATCCGCTGAGCCCCGTCAGGCCGATGGCCAGCGACAAACCAACCGACAGCCCTCTTCCAGGAATTCGTTTCATTGGATCACGCCTTCGGCAGCCGCGCGCGGAACATCGCCGTCGCAAAAGCCACAAACCGCCGCACGTAGGTCTCCGCATCCAGCCGCAGCCGCGGCAGGCCCGCCGGAGGCTTCCGATCCATCATCAGCAGCGATTGATGCAGTCCCCCGACCAGCAAGTGCATCCGCCAGAAAACGTCCTCCGGCGTCAGCTCCGGCACCGCTCGCAGCAAGGCCGCATCAAACCGCCGGATCACTGGCTCAACCTGGCTGTGAATGTACTTCTCGAGGTTCGGGTTGGGATCCATCATGCTTCGGGCCATCAGTTTCCCGAACACCACCCCGGCCCGCTCCCCGGTCATCGCCTCCATCACCGCCGGACGGAACATCGCCTCCAGCACCGCCTCCAGAGGCAACGGGCCTGTCCCGGCCGCCTTCTCCACTGCGCTCAGCGCCTCCAACCGCTGCCGCGTGAGCGGCGCCATCCGCCGGTCAAAAACCGCCACGACCAACTTCCGCATCGCGCCAAAGTGATACGTGATCGCGCCCAGGCTTGCGCCCGCCGCCCGGGTGATGTCCCGCACCGAAACCGCATCCAGCCCGCGTTGCGCAAAGAGCCGCTCCGCCGCGTCCAGCAGCCGCTCCCGCGTGGCGCTCGACCGCCCGGCCTGCCCGTTTCCCGCTTTCGTTTTTCGCGCCATCCGTGTCATACGTATGTATCATTAATACACTCGTATTAACCGCGTCAACACTTTCGGAAAACCATTTCGCTGCCGCCAGCGCAATTCTTGCACAGAACCTTATCGGAGCTCTTGTCGCGGCACGCAAGAATGCGACGCGCCGACAGTCAGCGCCTGAAGTTCGCCCATGGGTTTGCCGAGGTGATCGGATCGACCAGGACGGCAATTTCCTTCCGGCTCGGATAACGGTTCATCCTGGGCTCACCGCCTGGCTATCGACCGCCAGCATCGCCCCGACGCACTCCTGCTTGACAGGAGCGCATTAACTTTTCACTCTCCAGTGCGACAAAGAAAGCGACCAATATGGCACCACACAAAGTCGAATCGCATCAATCCAAGGAGCAGCGGACCATCGGCGGCGGCGAATGCAATGGAAAACCAAAGGACCTGAGCGGTTTCTTCAATCCGCAGGGGGTGGCTGTCATCGGCGCATCGCCCAATCCCTCCAAAATCGGGTTCCAGATCCTCAACAACATCATCGTGGGCGGTTTTGCAGGTGGAATCTACCCGGTCAATCCCCGCGAGAACGAGATTCTCGGGCGTCCGGCCTATCGTTCGGTCACGGACATTCCCGGCCCTGTCGATCTGGCGGTGATCACCATCCCCGCCCCCCAGGTGATGGCCGCCATGGAGGAGTGCGGACGGAAGGGGATCAGGAACGTGGCGATCATCACCTCGGGCTTCGGCGAAGTCGGCGGCATGGAAGAGGAACGGAGGCTCAAGGAGTTTGCGGACCAGAATGGAATCGCTTTTCTGGGGCCGAACATCCTCGGCCTGCTGCACATGCCCGCCAAGCTCAACGCCACCTTCGGGCCCGCCGAGATCTTTCCCGGAAAGGTCGCCTTCATCTCCCAAAGCGGAGCTCTGGCCATTGCTTTGATGGGGTGGACCATCATGGAGAAGATCGGCCTAGTCTCCCTGTTCAGCATCGGAAACAAGGCCGATGTCGGCGAGAAAGAGCTGATCGAGTATTATAACGGGGATCCGAATGTCGATGTGATTTTGATCTACCTGGAAGGCCTCCGAAACGCGCGCAAGTTCTTCCAGACCGAGATCAAGAAACCGGTGGTCGTTCTCAAGGTCGGATGCTCCCAGCGCGGCGCCAAGGCGGCGGCTTCCCATACGGGATCGCTGGCGGGTTCCGATGGCATCTACGACGCGGCGTTCCGTCAGATGGGCATCATGCGGGCCCGGAGTTTCACGGAGGCCTTCGGGTGGGCCCGAGCCTTCTCCCTGCCGTTGCCGCGGGGCGAGGAGGCGCTGATCATCACCAACGGAGGCGGCATCGGCGTCTCCACCACCGACGAGTGCGAAGCCGCCGCCATTCCGCTCCTCGACGACAGCGAGTGGCTCGAGGGCAAGTTCCGATCCGCGATGCCGGCGTTCGGGAGCACGAAGAACCCCATCGATATCACCGGCCAGGGCGGGGTCGAAGGGTATCGAAAAGCGATTCGGGTCGCTTTCCACGAAGATCGGATCACAAATGTCATCGTCCTGTACTGCGAGACCGCCGTCACCAATCCCGTCGATATCGCCAAGGCGCTCATCGAGGAATACGATGCGGCGAAACGCAACAAGCCGGTGGTCGTCGCCATGGTCGGCGGAAACCGGTCGCGCGAGGCCATCCAGTATCTCAACGAGCGCCTTGTCCCCGCTTACAACTCGGTCAACGAGGCGGTCTCATCCCTCAAGGGGCTGCATCTCTGGAGGGAGATCGCCCACAGGCCGAAGGATGCCTGGAAGATCGGCGAGCCGCCGGCCGAGGTGATGGCGTTGGTCGATCGGGTTCGAGCCGAAGGCCGCGAAATCCTCATGGAGCACGAGGCTCGACAGGTCCTGCAGCTGTGCGGTGTGCCAACCCCCGGGTGGGGTTTCGCCTCGTCCCTGGACCAGGCCGTGAAGGCTGCCCGCGGGTTGTATCCTCTGGCCATGAAGATCGCCTCGCCCGATATCGTCCACAAAACCGATGTCGGCGGCGTCGCCCTCAATATCGCGAACGAATCCCAACTGGCGGCGCAATACAACCAGATGATGCAGCGGATCGCCCAGGCCGCCCCGCGCGCCCATATTCTCGGCGTGAACCTGATCCAGATGGTTCAGGGAATCGAGTGCATCGTCGGCTTGAGCCAGGATGCCCAGTTCGGCCCCGTGATCATGTTCGGGCTGGGCGGGATCTTTGTCGAGGTGCTGCGGGACGTTGCCTTCCGCATCGTTCCCTTTGGCCCCCAGGAGGCCGAACGGATGATCCATGAGATCAAGTCCCGAAGGATCCTGGACGGATTCCGCGGGCTGAAGGCCCATCGGGCGTCGATCATCCAGACACTCTGCGCCGTTCAAAAGGTGGCGCACTTGTTCAAGGAGATCGATATCAACCCCCTGATCTCCAACTCCCAGGGAAGCTTTGCCGTGGATGCCCGAATCGTGCTTTGACGCCCTCCGCGATCATCAGTAGACCGATATGCCAAGGCCGGGAGCTGAATTGTTGTGAGCCGATTCATGCTCCCGGTAAAAATCCCACATGTCCGCGATCGCGCTCCGAAAGCTCATCACGGGAAGGATGGCCCCTACCCCTTCGATGACGGGAAAGACAACCGTGTCCATGTCGCAGTTCCCGTCCGCGACGTACATGCTCCGGACGGTGCAGAAGGGCTGGTCGGTGGGGTAGTTCACATCGACCTTCACGACCGCATTCGTCCGGCTCACCATGCTCATATCCAGAACGGCTGACCCGCCCGTCCTGTAGGTGACGAGCATGGTTCGCGACGCCGATCGGTAATCGAGCGAGGCGATCTCGGCGATGGGCCTCGATGCCGGCGCCGCCGGACCGACGATGACGGATGTGCCAAAGCAGACGCTGTTGAGGTGGGCCGGCGGAAAAGGAATGAGGCGCATGTTCCCGTCGCAATACAGCGCGCAAAATATGGGCCAGCTCCACGCATCGGGGATCTTCCGCCCCAGCTCGATATAGTGAATGTCGGTGAAGAGCGAGCCGCCATCCACGGTCACAGCCATCCCGCTGGGCCTCCAGAACCGGTCCTTACGATTCACAACCAGATAATCCGTCCCGTTATCCAGCGGCTTCGCCTGCAGCGGCGTGAACGCGTAATCCTCACCGACCGCGTTCGTGCAGTTGTTGAAGTTGGGCGTGCAGTCGCTCTGAGCCACTACGCTCCCTGAATGGTAAGCGGTGACCGTGTAGCCGTTGACGTCGCCTCGCAGAGAGATATTGACGTTGTCCTCCTCGGCGCAAACCGTCTGCACGGAATAATTGGACCCGTAAACCATCGACCGCACCCGAAAATACTGGCTCTGTCCGGCCACGCTGACCGGCCTCGATTCCGGCGATTGGAGAATCAAAACGTTCGTTCCATAGGGGCCCCAATCGTGCAGGTTCGTCGATGATTCAATCTGGTAGTAATTGTTTGTGTGACCGAAGACCTTCAACTGCATTTCCGGGCTGATGGTCAGAACCGGCTGCTGGGCAAATGCAATCTGCAAAGGGGCGCATAGGAGGCATCCAATCAGAGCTTTCTTGCACATGTTGTTTCGTCTAGCAGGCTTGAGGGAAAAAGCGAAGAAAAATCGCGATTCGCCTTGCTGGTCAAGGGTCTGCGCAATGAAACCAGCCTGCACTCGATCGGCACGCGCGCTCGGCACCGCTTTTCCGACGTCACACCTTCTCCGGCACGACAAAGGACGGACGATACTCGCGCGTCCGGAACCGGTTGGCGGCTTCAAGCGAAAGGGGCCGGCTCAAGGCCGGCCCCTTCCCATGTCCGATCTGCCCGCCGCAGACGGGCGCTTGCCGAATCAACCGACCTTGATGTCGATGGCTTTGGGCAAGGCCTTCTCCTGCTTGGCCACCTGGACACACAGGACGCCATCCCGGAACTGGGCCTTGACCGAGCCCGAATCGGCATCGTCCGGCAAGCTGAAGCTGCGCTGGAACGAGCCATACGCCCGCTCGATCCGGTGGTAGCGCCGGCCCTTCTCCTCTTTCTCGAACTTCCGCTCGCCCGACACGGTCAGCACCCCGTTCTCGACCGACAGCTTGAGATCTTCTTTCTTGATCTCAGGCAGCTCGACCTTGATGAGGTACTGCTTCTCGTCCTCGATGATGTCCACTAGAGGCGCCCATTCGCTCACCGTCATGTGCTCTTCCCGGTCGCCTTCCCGCTGGGTCAGCGCACGGTTGAAGAGCGAGTTCAACCGGTGATGCAGCTCGTCCATCTCCCGCAACGGATTCCATCTGCTTTCCCATCGTGTCAAACTGTTCATTGTTTCAGCCTTTCCGGGCGATGTTCTGTTGCTCTCTTGCCCGACCTGCCATCGCCCCTGAACCGATCGGGCATCTATTTGTGTCCAACTCATCAATCCGCACCAAACAATGATCATCTTGCATGCCAACCTGATTTGAATATTGATAATATTGATAATGAACCACTTAGAAAATCTGCCATTTCAGAACAGAGACATTCTGTCTCTATTTTGATGACTAATATTAGAGACATTATGTCTCTTTTGCGAGGTTTTGATTGAGGGTTGGATGTGCTGGCTTGGGCCTGTCAGTTCCGATAAAACGCGGCGAGGATCCCCCAGAGGATGAGTAGCAGAAGCACCACCAGACCGATGAACCGGTTCCGTGCGACCCGCTTTTCATATCGCAGTGGGCGCAATCCCTGGATGCTGCCGGCAGCCAGATAATTGACGAGCTTCGGATTGGAGGGGGGGGTGGCTCGGAACAGGTTGATGAACCTGCGGATCAGGGCGGGCAGGTCGTATTTGCGAACCCCCAGTTCGTTGAAGTGGCCGGGTGTGCTGTCGGGATCGGCGGCGGACTTGATCCGCTGGTGGTCGACATTCTCGAAATAGGGCTCGGCAGGGGCCGCAGCTCGTCCCATCTGGCTGGAGGCAGCCGAGGGGGGGCCAGCGGAGGATCGATACCGAGGACGCTTGGGCTCCTCGTCCATGTCCTGGCTGAGCGCCTGAATCTCGCCCTGCAAGGCGGCTATCTCCGCCTCGATCTGGCGGGCGTGATCGCGAATCGGATCCTTTCGTTTTCTGAAAAGGCCCATGGGACGGCGGCGGTTCAGCTTAGAGGAAGCGGGCCAGGAGAAAGGCGGCGATCGCGAGCAACGCGGCCGCGGCCAGCGGCCAAGTCAACGCCAATCCAAGACGCCAGAGCCTGCCATAGCCGAGCTCGGCCAGCTGCCCGATCCATTCCGCCGCGGCGGAGGCCGGCGCGGCGGCGGCCGGATCGGTCTGCCCATCGAGAACGGGCCACTTGAGACGGGCCGAATTCCATTCCATGCGGGCGTTCTCGATGGCCGTCAGGGCGCGGGTCAGCTCCGAGCTATAGTTTTCGGCGGTCCATTTGTCCTGCTCGATGGCCTCGACATTTCGGAGGGCTTCGCGGAGGGATTCGAGAGTGCGACTCATCTGCTCGGCGTTGCGCCGGGCATCCAGCGCGGCTTTCTCGAGCAGCCCGACCCCTCGGCCGAGATGCTGGAGCATTTCGGTCCGGCCGTTCTGGAACTCGGCCAGGCGGCGCCGGGCTTCATCGAGCTGGCCCCGTTCCCGTTCGAGGGCTTCCTGGGCACGCCGCAGGTCGGCCAGCTTTTTCTGCATCTCGCTGGCCCGGCCCTCGAGCTCGTCTCGAGAGGGAGGGCGGCCCTGCACGCCGGCCGGCGCCGCCTCCGCTGGCATCCGCCGCGCGGCTTCGTAATCGCGGTCGATGAACTCCGATTGATCGAATTCGGCAGACATGGGGGACATCTTAGTAACCGTTCTGCCGCCTGTAAAGCCGCGGCGCGGCGGCCGCGGCGCCAGTTATTGACCGCGGGATCCGGACGGCTCCTTGGGCCGGGAGCCGGCCTCGGCTGCCCGCGCCTCGAGATTGCGGGTTAGGCGGTCTTTCAACGCCTGGTAGACCGCGTTCGTGACCAGCGCCAGCTGCTGCCGGGCCTCGCCGAACCGCTCCTGCAGGATGAAATGCCGCGCCAGATGGATGTGCACACCCTCGCGCTGCACGGGATCGTCCGCCACCTGGAGCGCGTGCTCCCAGGCGCGAACCGCCTCCTCGAGGCGGGACGGCTTGATCCCGTAATAGGTCTGGGCCAGCTCGCTCGCGAGCACGAAGTTGCGCGGATCCAGCTCGAGCGCGCGGCGGTAGAGATCCAGGGATCGGTCGAACACCTTCTGCTCGTCGATCCCGTAGTAGGCCTTCGCATCCGATCGATACAGAAAAGTGGTTGTCGCCAGGTTCTGGTAATAGACGGGCTCGCGCGGATTGAGTGCGATGGCCTTTTCGTAGCACCGGAAGGCATTGGTCACCGGCCCGTTGTGCCCGTAATAATTGGCCAGGTTGTTCCAGGCGGCCGGATGGTTTGGATCCAGCTCGGTCGCCTTTTCCCATTGTTCTTTGGCATCGGCTTCCCGCCCGAGGTCGTCCAGCAGGCTGCCGAACGCGAGCCGGGCGGGCACATGCCGCGGATTTCGTTTCAAGAAATCTTCGTAGGCCTTGACGACCCGATCGAGGCGCTGCTGAACCCGAAGGCTCAGGGCCGCCTTGGGGCCTCCGACACCCTTGGCCTCGAATGTCTGGTGCTCCTTGATCCACTGGTCGACCTCGACCTGCGCCGCGTCATCCTCGACGAGGAGCTGGCGGTATTCCTTGTCGACGGCATTGGTCGATTCGGCCGGCGCGGCGGGCCTGGCCTCGATCGAATCGACCGCTGGGGCGGCGGCAGACGCCGGTAGGGCGCCCAGCAGAAACATGGCGAATCCGATCCACAACGATCTCACACGCTCATCCTATCGCATGCGCGGCCCCGGCGCCAGCCATTCCGGCCGCCGGGTCTGGACGCCCGAGCCCTCTTGACTTATGGTGTTGCCATGACGCTCGAGGATCACGTCGGAGATGTCCTGCGCAAGGCGCGCGAGTCGCTCGCCATTCCCGTCGAGTCTGCCGCTCGAGCCGCCGGCCTCTCGGTTTCGGATTACCGGATGCTCGAGACGGACGGGCGCCCGATGGCCCAGGTCGATTTCGCCGCGCTCGGCGCGCGCTTGAACCTGGACGGCGCCAAGCTCGCTGGCATTGCAGCCGGCTGGCTTCCCGGCCCGCCCGATCTGAACCGATGGCGCCGCCTGCGCGTCATTCGCACGACCCTCGAAGACAACACCGTCAACAGCTTTCTAGCCTGGGACGAGGCAAGCCGCGAGGCGGCCCTGTTCGACACCGGCTGGGACGACGCCCCGGGCCGTTCATGGATCGCGGAGGAGCAGCTCGACCTGCGCCATTTGTTCCTGACGCATCATCATGAAGACCACGTCGCGGCGCTCGATGCCTGGCGGCGCCGCTTTCCCAGCTTGCTGGTTCACGGCAATCCGCCCGACACACCGCCTACGCAGCGGAGCGGCTCCCCGGATCCTGTCCCCCTTGGCCGACTTCAAATCGCCCAGCGCGATACGCCCGGCCATAGCGAGGACGGCGCCACGTTCGTCATCACCGGGTTCCCGGACGGCGCGCCGGCCGTCGCCGTGGTTGGAGATGCCTTGTTCGCGGGGTCGATGGGACGCGGCTTCTTCTCGACGCCAATGCTCCATCGGAACGTTCGCGAGCAGATCCTGTCGCTTCCGCCCGAGACATTGATCTGCCCCGGGCACGGACCCCTGACCACTGTCGCCCAGGAGATCGAGCACAATCCTTTCTTCTGATCCTTCAGTAGAAAGCCACGATCCGGGCTCGCTCGCACAGATCGGCCAGCTCAATCCACTCGCGGCCGCCGGCGTCGAAACTCGGCCAGGGCCGGCCGTTGACCTCGACGCGGCGGATGCTTTTCTTCTCGGGGTGGCGGATCCGGAGAAAGATCCGCTGGGGGGCTCTCCGGACGGGGGGATCGAGCACGGCGGCGATCCGCCCCTGCGCGGCTTCGGACACGAACTGGAGGCTCATCGGACCGAAACGGGTTGCGGCCCGCTCGATCGCGGGCGACCGGCCGTCCCGGAGCCACTCCCTCGGCATGGCCATCCCCAGATAGAGATCCTCGCCTCGCTCATCCACGAACATCAGCCGCAGCCAATAGGTCGAGTTGGCCTCGTCCGAGGATTTGTAGTGGTCGCCCCGCCAGTCCCCCAAGTCGGGCAGCGGATGCTCGGTCAGCATGCGCGTATGGGGATAGAACCCGACCGCCAGCGAGTTGAAATAGCTTCGCAGAAAATGCTCGATCTCATCCCGCATCAGATACGGGTGCGGCGAGCAGAGCAGGCTGGGCTGCATCGAGAATCCGCCCCGGCTGAACCAGTGGTCCTGGAGGTAGGCTGGCGAGTAGCCGTATTCGTCCGACAGATAGAGGTTGTCCTCGTAATCCTCGAGGATGAACCGCGCCAGGGGATCGTGCGGCTCGATGGCGCCGGTTCGGATCAAGTAGATCGGGCCCTCGAGCGTGACGGTGATCCAGCCATAGGTCCGGCCTCGCCGGTGCACCTCGGAGGGGATCATCGGAATCCAGCTCCCGTCCTGCAGCCGCACGACCGGCGAGCGCACCATGGCCTCGCGAAAGGCAGCGAGCATATCCGCTCGAAACGCGTCCGCCTCGGACTGCAGCCGGGGGCCCGCGGCGCGCCCGGCGTGCCGAAACGCCTCTGCGATGGCATCCAGCCCCCACCAGCTGAACAGGTTGTTGGAAAGCCAGCAGCGCCAGTCCTGGATGTCCTCGAGCGATCCGGGCGGCAGCAGGCCGCGCTCGATCCCCCGCAGCCCTCGCGGATCGAGCGCGAGCGATCGCCGCCGCTCGCCGATGATCCACTCGCACGCCGCCGTCAGCCGATCCGCATTCCGTCCCAGCCAGCCGGCATCCCCGGTCATCCAGTAATGCTCGGCCATGGCCCACAGGATCCACCCGTGATGCTGGTTGTATCCGCCGGCCTCCCAGCCCCCGGCCCCGTTGAACACGCCTTCATGGGTCAGATAATCGCCCGGCAGGGCCGAGGTGCCCTGGTAATGCAGGAACGTCTCAAGGCACCGCTCCGCCTCCGCATGGAGCCCTCGACGGTCCAGGTCCGTGATCATCATGCACGATTCGTTGCCGTAGACGCCGTAGCTGAATCCGCCCACCCGCGCCATCAGCCGGTCCGCCCCCACCTCGCGCCCGCAGTTGATCAACAGATGCGACACGTGCGCCCGGTAGAAATCGGCCACCTCCGGCGCCGGCACTCGAATCTGGCAGCCCGCGTCGGCGCGCTCCCTCCAGAAATCGCGCACCCGCGAGAGCTCATCTGCAAAGTCCAGCTCCCGCAAGCGCTGGATCTCCGCCGGCTGGTCCAGGGTGATGAAGGGGATCTTGACCACCATCTCGGCTCGGCCCTGGACAGGAAGGGCTGGCCGCCAGCGGAGCCGCCCCTTTTCGACGGCGGCATCCGCGCCGGGTGTCCACTGGACCATGCAGCGCGGGCGTTCGGGGCCGCGGATCCGGGCCGCCGCCATCCCCTCTCGCATCGCCAGCTCCAGCGGCCGGCCGTCGGCCTCGATCGACAGGCTCTGATCGAACGCCGCCGCCTCTCCGGCCCGGTTCTCGACAACCAGCCGGACCATGAGGACGACGGTGTCATCGGCCTTCATATCCGGATATCCCAAACCGCCCTTGTCCAGCCGGGTCGCCAGGGCCGTCTGCGTCACTCGCACCCCGCCGCGCTCCCATCGGGCATGCACAATCGGCAGGCATCCGTCCTGGATCCATCGCTCATCGGGCGTCTCCGGCAGCCCGAAGCCGTACTCCAGCCGGTTGCCTTCCCAGGTCCGCCGCGCGCTGTCTTTCCCCGCGGGACGATCGATCCGGTCATTGACGCAAAACACCGATCCGTCCGGATTCACCCCGAACCGCTGCCGGCCGCCCTCGCATCCGAGCGGGATGTAGAACTGCCGCTTGGGCGGCATGTCGGCCCACGCCCGCTGCCAGGTCTGCTCCGGCTCAGCGAGCACCCGCTGGTAAATGGTCGGATGCTCCCGGCGGTACCGATCCCACTCCGCATGCCGGGGCCCGCGGAAGAAGAGCGGCTCGGGCTCCACCAGGCCCACCGAGACCTCCGACGCCGCAGCGCGCGCCGGGACTGGACTCGACGCAACCGCCACGCCATAGGCGGGCACGACCACCTCGCTCCCCTCCGCCGCTTGAGCCGCGTCAAAGCTGAAGCTGTGCTGCCGCGCGCGCACGGTGACCACCGTCCGGTCATAGTGATGCAAGGCCGGGTTGTGCGCATACCACACCCGAAAAGCGATCGCATCGGTCCCGCGGTGCACGCGCGACTTCCAGGATTGCCCTTCGCCGATCTCGACCGGGAAATCGCTTCGCGCCTTGCGCAAGTCCCGGGCATAGCCGTTGAACGCCTCGAGATGGCCGTCCCACACCTGGGGCATCTCCGCTGTCCCCCCCCACTCGATCCAGATCGGCGCCGACTTCCACACCGACTCCGTGTACGCCCGCAGGCGTTTCACCGCCGGCGCTTTGTCGGCGAAGACCAGCCGGATCCGATAAGTCGTCCGATAGGCGGGGCCAAAATCGCCGGGATACTCGAGCCGGTTCAACGGGCGCATCCGGTAGATCCAGATGCGGCCCTCTCTCTGCACGTCGGTGTCCGCGTCCCGCCACCGCCCCTGGTAATGATCGCCCACATGCAGCCAGCCGCTCTCGCCCGCCCCCGCAGGCCGGTCCCGTGGAATCCGCGTCCCCGGCCAGCGCGATTGCCACCACTGAAGCTTCGCGGGTGCATCCGCAGGCAGCTCCTTGTCGAGCTCGACCTCGACTCGGGTCACATCGCGACAATCCTCCCACCAGAGCTCCACCTCTCGTCCTTCCGGTCCCTGGACGCGCTCGCCCCAAGGCGCGACGTCGACGGGCGCGCCCTCGGCCAACTCGACTCGAGCCGGCTCTCCCGCCTGCCAAGAGGATCCTTCCGTCCTGCCGCCTGTTTCCGTCGACGCCGCATCCGGGCCGGCGATTGCCGCCAGGGCGATCCCGCAGGCCAGAACGGCCGAGAAAGAATGTTGCCTTGTTTTCATGAGCAAGTGGCTGAATCGCGCCATGGTATCCGCCCGCGCCGCAACCGTCAACGGGAGCGAGATCGTTCCTGGGCGCGGCGCTTGGCTTCGAGCAGGCGGCTTGCGGTGCTGGCGGCCGGATGGACCGGCGCAGCAGGCTGGGCCGGGGCCGGCGCCTCGAGGGCGGCGGCGGATCCCGCCGGCGCGACAGCGGAAGCCTGCGGCGCCGCCGGTTGGGCACGGGCCGTTTCCGGGGGTTGAGGAGCCGGCCGGGCCTCTCCGGGCCGGTCGCCCGGGCGAGCGGTTGTCGAGGATCGGATCTGGTTTCGCCTCGCCAGCAAGGCAGCCAGCGATTCATCCGGCCGCGCTTTTTCGAGTCCCTTTCGCCAGAACAGCAGCCATCGCAGCGAACGCTCCCCCGCTCGGCGCCACTCATCGAGATCGATCTGGACTCGCCGGATCGCCACATCGACCGGGAACAGGATCACCGCAGCCTTCAGCAGCCATTCCCACAAATCCCATGGCTGAAACGTCCGCTGCCGTCCCCGCCGGAACGGATTCTCGTCCGGATTCCGCCCATCGATCATCTTGCCGCCGCCGGCTTCGGCCAGGCGCCGCAACATGCCCAGGTTGGCATCCGCCGTGTCGAACTCGGGCGAGTAATTGACGCTGGCCCCCAGCACCTGCGTGGCCTGGATCGCGCCGTCTCGAACCTCCATCAGGTTAGCCAGATACGATCCGACCTGGCGGGCTGCGAACCGGGCTTCGTAGCGGCCCGGACCGGTCTGCGCCACCCGGACCGACTGGCGGGCGCCCCCCGGGGCGACGACCACGGCCTGGAGATCGAGAAAATTCCGGAAGCCGCCCTGGTCGTCGACCGCCTCGACACTGAGATGGCCTTCGCCTTTGTCCACGACGATCTCGGCGGTGAAGGCGGCATTCTCGAGGCGGCGCAGGCTCCATTGGACGGCTTGGGACCAGAACTGCTGGTAGCGCGGCCAGGAGAGCCACGCGGCGGCCCATTTGGCGCGCGCGTCGGAGGTGAACGCCACGGCCCGCCCCAGGCCATATTGCCAGTGGGCCAGCAGGGGATCGCCTTTCGCCGATACCAGCGGCATCTCCGCCCGCGGCTTCGGCGTCGTGGCCACATGCCCCTCGAGAATGGGATAGGCCGACGGATCGAGTCCGCGCGTGATCTCGCTGGGGGCGGCCGTCTGCGGCCGGAACGGCTCCTCGAAGATCGCCGCCTTCAGGATGACCGCGGCTTCCTTGACAAAGATCTGCGGAAGCTCGGCCGGGGCGTTCACCTCGTAGAACCTGCCGCGGCCCCGCTCCGCCATCCAGAGCATGGTGTCCGGCTTGACGTGCCCGCCAATCATCACGCTGCTGATGGTGATCCGGTTTTCGACGATCCCCTGCACCAGCGCGTCCGCGGGCGCGCCCGGATCGCCATCGCTGAACACCACCATGTGCTTCAGGTTCGCCGAGGACGACCGGAGCGCGTCGAAAGCGATCTGGATGACCGGCTGGAAATCGGGCATGTCGCCCGGCATCATGCCCGTGATCTGCGCGCGCATCCGCTTCTTGTCGCCGACCTTCTCGAGCGGATAGAGCCACCGGGTCAGGCCGTCCCAAAGCACGATCCCCATCTCGTCCTGGGGGCCCAGCGCCTCGAGAGCGGCGTAGGCGATGTCCCGAGCCCACTGGTTGCCGTTGGGGAACTCGGTGGCATGCACCACCAGGACCAATGCGCCATTGGGCAGGACCTTGCGGCTGTCCAGCTCCATGCTCACGGGCAGGGCGGACTCGAGCGGGGTGCCCCGGTAGCCGCCTGCGGTGAACGCCTGGTCGCCCCCCACGCAGACCAGGCCCACGCCGAAATCGCGCACGGCGCTTTCAAGCAGCAGCATCCTCTCGCGCCCCAGGTCCCCCGCGGCAATGTTGCTCAACACGATGGCATCAAAGGACTGCAGCTCCGCCAGCGTCTCCGGCAATCCGTTGGGTCCGGCCACCCGCACCTCGAGGCGCCCCTGCCGCAAGGCGGCGGCCAACGGCGCGTCCAGCTCCGCATCCGACGTCACCAGCAGCAGACGCGGATCGCCCCGGACCATGGCGAATCCGATCGCCCGGTTGTTCAGCGGCACCGCATCTTCGGCCGCGTCCATCTGCACGTCGTACCGGTAGAAACCCGGCTCGGAGAGCGTCTGCGGCAGCGCGAACAAGTTCTTGCCCGGCTCGAGCTGGACGGTCTGCTCGCCCAGGAACCGGTCGTCGCGAAAAAACCGCAGCGCCGCCGGGCGGGCGCGGTCGCTGACGATAAACGTCTTGATCTCGAACGTCTGATTCTTCTGGAGCTGGCCGGGCATGGCGATGCGCTGGAGGGCGGCATCGCCGCGCCGCTGGCCCCCGAGCGGAATCGCATCGAGCGTGACGCCCAGCGGCGCTGCGGCCAGCAACGCGCCGAGGCCGTCCCCGAGGTTCTCGTTGCCATCGGACAGCAGCACCAGCCGCTTCTGGCCGGTTTCCGGAAACGCCGCGGTTCCCAGCCGGATGGCCGCACCAAGATCGGTCCGGTCCGTCGGCACCACCGCCAGGACCTTCTCGGTCTGAAACGCCGGCCGCGCCGATGCCTCGAGCGCCGCCTCCGCGCCGAACACGACCAGCCCGGCCCGATCCGACGCCGGCTTGCTGCGCGCGAGCTCGTTGGCCAGATTGCGCCCCCACTCCTGCTGCGCGTAGGGGACGCTGTCCGACCGGTCCAGGAGGAACACGACGTTCATGCCTTCCTGGGGATGCAGCCACTGCAAACCGGCCAGGGCCAGCACCACCGCCGTCACGCACGCCAGCCTTAATCCGCCCGCCACATACCGCCGCCAGCCCGGCAGCATGACATGCGTCTGCATGCTCAGGTAAACCACCCAGGCAATCGCCGCCGGCAGCGCCGCCAACCACATCGGATGAGTGAAGTGGAATCTCATGATCGGCGCACCAGCTTTTGGACCCGGTGGTTCCCGGCGTCGGCCACGTACAGGTTGCCCTTCGAGTCCAGGGCCAATCCCCAGGGATTGAAAAACCTGCCAGGCTCACGCCCCAGGCCGCCGATCGCCTCCACCCACCGCCCCTGGGAATCGAACACCTGCAGCCGGCTGTTGCCGAACTCGCACACGAACACGTACCCGGCAGCATCGACCCTCACATCGTAGGGATAGCTGAGCTCGCCGGGACCTTCCCCCGCCCTGCCCAGTGTCCGCCGCCAATTCCCCTCGGGATCGAACACCTGGACCCGATGGTTGCACGAGTCGGCCACATACACCCAGCCGCTCGAATCCACCCCGATCCCCTCCGGCCGATTCAGCTCCCCTGCCCTGTCCCCGCTGCTTCCGATGCTCCCCAGCCATTGCCCACCGCCCGCGCTCACGTGCGCCACCCGATCCCCCGATCCATACTCGCATACCCAAATATCACCCCGCCCAGTCACCGCCATCGACCGCGGGAAATACAGGGCTCCCTTCCCATCCGCGGTCCGGCCCCATCGCGACCGGAGACGGCCGTCCGGCGTGAAATGGCTGATCCTCCCGTAATGCGGCTCGGCCACCATGATGCCGCCCGCAGGATCGCGTTCCATGCCTTTGGGCTTGCCGATGTCCACCGGCTCGATCTGCCACAATCCAACGAACGCGCCTCGCTCGTCGAATCGCTGGATCCGGCCGGTCATGTCGGCCACATAGAGCTCGTCCCGACCGTCGACCGCCACCGAGCGCGGCTTGACGAACTGGCCTGCGCCCGAGCCCGGCCCGCCGATCACCTCGATCCGGTCGAACAGTCGGCTCTCGATCCGCCCGGGCGTCCCGCTCCCCTCGCGGCCGCAGCCGCCCCCGATCCCGGCCGACACGCCCAGCGCGACAAGCCACCAGCCTGCCGCTCCCGACCCGCGCATGGCGCCGGCGAGCCGCCGCCCGGCAGGCCCGATCTTCAGCAGCACGCCCCAGATCGCCATGGGCGCCAGGGCCAGCCCCAGCAGGACGATGCACAGCGCGCCGACCTGGGCGTTGTGCCCGTAGTGCAGCAGATGAAAGATCCGCAGCGCCACAGTCTCGCCCTGCGGCGGCGAGATCAGCAGGATCGTGTCCACATCCCACAGGCAAAGCAGGTAGATCACATACCACGCCGCCGCCGCGCTGGATCGGATCTGCGGCCACCGGACGCAGCGGAACAGGTGGAGGCCCGATGCGCCTTCGAGACGGGCGGCGTCCTCCCAGGCCGGGTCGGCCGACGCTCGCGCCGCCGACATCGCATGCCACCCCAGCACCGCATAGCGGATAACCAGCGCCATAACCACGATGGCCACGCTGTCATAGATCGCGCCTGTGCCCGGCCGGTTCAGACCCGCTGCCAGCCCCAGACCGATCCACACCCCCGGCAGGAAGAAAGGCAGCCAGAGCGCGTATGCCCACCGGCTGCGCCACAGCCCGTAGCCCAGCCCGATCGCCACCGTCGCCGTCGCTGCCGCGAAAACCGCCGAGCGCAGGGCCGCCTCGGGCACGGTGCGCAAGACGCCGGGCATCGCCGCCCACACGGCCCCGGAACCCGCCATCGAGACCAGCGGCGGCGCCAAGGACACCGCCAGAACCACGCCGCTCAACCCGGCGGCCGCCGCATGCCACCGGCACCCCAGATGGCGGCGGAACACGGCCGCATCGAGCGCGCTCGACCGGCGCGGCCAGGCGACCGGCCGGCGCGCCAGCGCGGCCAGCACCGCCACCGGCGCCAGCGCCAGCGGCCAGCTCTGCTTCCATGCCTGTGCATAGTTCATCGTCGTGCTGAACTGGATCCAGAACTCGACCGGGTAAACCCGCGTCTGAAGAATCGCCGGAATCGTGAATTGATTCAGCGCCAGGACGAAGCTGACGACGGCGCCCAGGACAATGGCCGGCCGCGCTTGCGGCCAGAGCAGCCAGCGCAGCACCCCGATGCCCGACAGCCCCGGCTCGCTCTCCAGATGGCCCGACTCGAGCCGCTGCCATGCCCCGCAGGCCAGCAGGGCTGTCAGCGGCCAGTAAAGCAGCACGAGCAGAAAGACGGTTCCGGCCGGCGAAAACAGGTTGAACGGCAGCCAGCCCGCCCACCGGCCCTGGGTCCCAAATCCGTAGATCCAAGCATCCGCCACCTGGAACGGCGGCCACATCAGCGCCACCAGGCACAGCCCGATGGCCCATCCGCGCGCCCGCGCCGAGAGGCCCGTCATCCAAATGCCGACGACCGAGCCCAGGCCAACCGCCCCCGCCGCGGCCGCCCCCGCCACACCCAGACTGGTCGTCAGCAATCCCCAGTTCATTCGCCTCCGGTCAGCGCAGGAAGATCCCCCGCATCGCGCTTGTTGCCGGCTCCAAGTCCGACAAAACCGAGTCCCAGCGAACCGCCATGCTCGATCCGGCGGCCGCCCCGGGATCGGTTCCGTCCCAGAAACCGGCCTCGACCAGCCGAGCGCCCACCGCCGGCCCCGCCAGGTAATCCACCAGCCGGTTCACCGCTTGCGCGGGCGCATCCGGCCGGACCCGAGCGATCGTGCTCGGGACCAGCATCGTCTCCGCCCCGAGCGACACCGCCGCCACCGGCAATCCCTCCCGCAATCCCATCCGGACGTCATCCGTGTCGGTCAATCCCAGGGCCGCCTCCCCTGCTCCGACCATTCGGACCACAACCGAGTTGCCATCGAGCAGCAGCGGCCGATTGGCTTGCAGCGCCCGGCACCATGCCTCCCAATCCGCCGGGCCCCATTGCGCCCGGAGCGCCAGAAAATGGGTCGCCGTCGTCCCGAACAGCGGATAGGCCATCGCCAGCTTCCCCCGCCAGACCGCATTGGTCAGCTCCCGCAACGTCCGCGGCGCCTGATCGATCGGGAGCAGCCGCGTGTTGACGACCAGGGCTCGGGAGCGGTAGCCCACCGCGCGCCACGCGCTCGGACCCGCCAGAACGCCCTGCCGCTCGAGCTGGCGCACCCTCAGCTCCTCGTTGTTCCAGAATACATCGCATCGCGGACGGTTCTTTTCCGCCAGAAGCCGGTTCACCAACCCCACGGTTTTGACCGCCTCGCTGTCGTAGAGGGCATCGACCTGGATGCCGGTCTGCCGAGTGAAATCGGCCAGGATGGGCTCGGCATAGAGCCGGTCCAGCGAGGTGTAAACGACCAGGCGGTCTGCGGAGGATCGCCCGCAACCCGCCGCGGCGGCCAGCACCGCCACGGTGGTCGCCAGGGATATCGCCCGCCAAACCCGGCCTTCGCATGCTTGATTATTTGCTTTCATAAATGACTTGCAGTCCGAGATCCGGCCGTGTTGAGACACGCGGCATCGACAACGCCGGCCGCCGTGCGGGCCCAGCCGCCCAATCCTGTGTTGCGGAAGTTGACGCTCTGCTTTGGCATCAGGAAAAGATCCTCAAGCGGTGCGGCGATGATAGAACCACCACTCGAACAGCAGCACGCCCAATCCGACCGCCGCGATCCAGCGCCAGCCCTCGAGGTTCGCCAGGCGCGCCGGCGGGACGGCAGCCGCGGCTGACTTGCCGACCTGCAGCTCGAACCGCGGTGTCACATCGCTTTCGGGGGCGTCCAGGAGATTCACGCAATAGGTTTCGCGGCTGCCGCCAGCCTCGACACGGTACAGGCCCTGCCGGGTCGTCCCCCCGAAAAACCGCTCGGCCCGCCCCGGCTCGGCCGGGACGACCGCTCGGGATCCATCGGGCCGGATGACGGTCCACGCAGCGGCCTGCCCCTCCAGATCGCGCGGGGCCGGGAGCCGAAGCGGGCTTCCTGTGCGCACCATGAACTGCCCGGCCTGGCTGCTGGCCGGGCTGAGCCACTCGACGGCATTAGCGATGAAGATCGGGAAAGACACCCGCAGAGGCCATGTGCTCTCGAGGATGTCGAACCCGACCCAGATGATCCGCTGCTGTTGGCGCTGGCCTGCCAGAATCAGCGAGGCCCGCGGCGCCTCGACCAGCGAGACTGCCCAGTCCGGCATCGGAACCGCCCGGCTCCGCGCCACCTGAACGGCATCGAAGCTGACAAACCGGAGCAGCGGGTGCGCCGCGTTCCAATCGACAATCACGGGTTGCTCGAGTGTGGTTGCGTTCGTGAACCAATCCGGCCCGGCCGCCTGAAAGGCCAGGATCCCCCCCGCCGGCCAGGCCGCAGGAGACACCTTGTCGAAGACCGCCACATCAAATCGGCCCGCTCCATCGCCATAGTCCGCCGTCTCGGTCAGCTCGACCAGAGGGGCCGCCTCGAGCGCCCGCGAAAGAAAACGGTTCCCTTTCGTGACCAGCAGCACCCTCGTCGGCTTGGGCAGCGGGCTCCACACCCAGGCCTGGTTGTCCACGGCGAGATCGTCCTCGGTGTTCAGCCGGACAGTGAACACGCCATCCCGGTCCTGCGGCGCCAGGAGCACCTGCGGCCGCGTCTCCCGCGGGCCCAGGCTCAGGGGTTTCACCCCGATCAGGCGCTCCTCGAATCGCAGCTCGAGCTCGGCCTTGATCTCGTTGGTGTCGAAGTTCGCCACCCCCACAAACACCGCTCGCTCGGCGGGATTCTCCGGATGGGCGCGCACATCGACCGACACGATGCCCGCGTTGCGCCCCTGCCGGCCCACGCGGTGGTAAGCGAGCTGGGGCGTTTTCAGGGTGACATCTTGCAGATCCGGCGCCGCGCCATCGCTGAAGAGATGGATCTCAGCCAGGGCTTGCTCCTTGCTGAGCGTGTCAGCCAGCTTGACCGCCTCGGCCAGGCGGGTCGGGCCATCGGTCGTCTCGCAGCCAGCCAGAGCGCGGCGGAGCGCCCCTTTGTCGCTCGTTCGCGACTGCCGGACCTCGGTGGCCGCCGCCGCCTGGATCAGCACCATCTGGTCGCTCCCTTGCAGGCTGTTGATCCATTGCCCCAGCTGAGCCCGCGCCGCCTCGAACCGGGACGGCGCCTCGTCCCGGCACTGCATCGAGGCCGAGGCGTCCAGGATCATCACCAGCAGCCGGCCCTGGTCGGTCGGCGCAGCGCGAAACGGGCGCGCCAGCGCCAGCACGGCCAGCGCCAGCCACGCCAGCTGCAGCCAGAGAATCCAGCTGTTCCGCAGACGCTGGAAGGGAGCGCTCGCCCGCGTCTCGGCCAGATACCGCCTCCACAACACCGTGCTGGGAACCAGATGGACAAGCCGCTTGCGCTTGAGCAGGTACAGCAGGATGACCGCCAGCATCGCCAGGGCGAACCCGAATGCCGCTGGAGTCAGGAAGTGCATTTCAGCCCCAGATCCCCGCCTGCCTCAGTTTCTTGAGCAGCAGATCCTCGAGCGGCGCGTCGGACCGGGCGAGGAAACAGGGCGATCCCTGCCTGCGGCACCACGCCGCCAGCCGGTCGCAATAATCCCGCACCACGCGCTGATAGGCCGCCAGCCGGTAGCGCCCAAAGGTCACCTCCTCGGCCTGCCCCGTCTCGCAGTCCACCACACGCAGATCCCCGGCTGCCGCAGGCGCCCATTCCTCCGGCGCCAGCACCTGCACCGCGCTGACTTGAAATCCGCGCCCCCATAGCGCCTTCAGACCGCTCTCGTAGCCGGCCGGATCCAGAAAATCGCTGATCACCACCGCCAGCCCGGGCTGGCGCGTCTCGAGCGCGATCCGCCGCAGGGCGCCGCTCAGGTCCGCCGGCCCGCCCGCCTCCAGCAGCGCCATCTGCGCCAGAAAGGACGGCGCCGACGCCCGGCCCCGCACCCGGCGCAGCCCGCGCGCCGCCTCCTGGTTCTCCGGCCGGTCCGGAAAGGCCGACAGCCGCAGCCGGTCGAACCCGCACAGCGCCACATACCCCACCGCAGCCGCCACCCGCCGCGCGAAATCGAACTTCCGCGGCTCCCCAAAGGCCATCGACTCGCTCGCGTCCAGGGCGATCGTGACCGGCAGCTCCCGCTCCTCCTCATACAGCTTGAGAAACAGCCGCTCGAGCCGCCCGTACAAATTCCAGTCCAGATAGCGGAAATCATCCCCCGGGGCGTAATCGCGATAATCGGCAAACTCGACCGAATGGCCGCGGGCGCGGCTGCGGCGCTCGCCCCGCGCGAAGCCGCGGGACCGGCGCGGGGCGGCCAGCTCAAAGGCCTCGAGCCGGCGCAGCAGATCAGGAGCTAGAAGGGCGTTCGCCATGCGCGGTCCCCAGCCACGGTCAGCCGGCGGCCACGCCCCCGGCCTCCAGCGGCACGCCCTGCAGCACCTGCCGCAACACCATGTCGGCGCTCACGCCCTCGGCCTCCGCCTCGAAATTCAGGATCAGCCGATGCCGCAGCGCCGGGGCCGCCACCGCCTGGACATCCTCGAAGCTCGCATTGAATCGCTCCTGCGCCAGCGCGCGGACTTTGGCCGCCAGCAGCAGGGTCTGCGCACCCCGCGGGCTGCTCCCGTAACGCAGGTACTGCGTCGCCATCGGCGCCGCCGCCGGCGTGCCCGGATGCGTTGCAAGAACAAGCCGCACCGCGTAATCTTTCACGTGCGACGGCACAGGCACCTGCCGGACCAACCGCTGCAGCTCGAGCAGGCGATCGCGCCCGAGCACCTGCTGCGCTTCGACCGCCCGGTCCTCGGTCGTGCGGTCCAGCACCTCGATCAGCTCCGCAGCGGTCGGATACTCGACCAGCAGCTTGAAGAAGAACCGGTCCAGCTGCGCCTCCGGCAGCGGATAGGTGCCTTCCTGATCGATCGGGTTCTGCGTCGCCAGCACGAAGAACGGCTCCTCGAGCCGGCGCACCTCCCCACCGGCAGTGACGCTGTGCTCTTGCATCGCCTCGAGCAGCGCCGACTGCGTCTTCGGCGTCGCCCGATTGATCTCGTCCGCCAAGATCAGATGGGCGAACACCGGTCCCCGCTGGAACTCGAACACGCGCCGGCCCCCGCTGCTCTCCATCACGATGTTCGTCCCCAGGATGTCGGCCGGCATCAGATCCGGCGTGAACTGGATCCGGCTGAACGACAGATCCAGCACCCGCCCCAGGGTTCGGACCAGCAGCGTCTTCCCCAGGCCGGGCACCCCCTCCAGCAACACATGCCCGCCCGCCAGCACCGCCGCCAGCACCCCCTCGACAATCGCGTCGTGCCCGACAATGACCTTGCCGATCTCCTCGCGCAGCGCCGCATGGCGCCGGCGAAACTCGCCGATCAGTTCCTGGGTTTCCATGGTCTGGTCCTGTCCCGCATCCGCTCCCGGTCAGGCCGGCTCCCGCGGATTCACCGTTTCAGATCGTCAAAGTAATCCCGCACCGCCCCGCGGTAGGCGCGCGGGATCCGCTCCTGGCTGAGGGCGTTCCGGGCATCCTCCTGAGCCCCCAGCACCGCTTCCTGGAATTGGACCGTGCTCATCCCCTGGACGCTCACACCCTTGAGCGTGATGCTGGGCATCGAGCTGCCCGGCGCGATCTCCGCGCGGATCCGGGTGGGCGACAGGTTCTCCGCCAGCTCGCCTTCCCCGCGATCCAATCCGCTCCGCGGCTCCATCTCGGGCCGCGATTCGGGCGGATTCTGCCAAAGGTCCGACATTTCGGGGTACGCGAGCCATCCTTCCTCCTCGGCCCACGTGCCGTAGCCCTGGCCCGGCTTGCCCCCCTGGCCCGCAGCCGGCCGCTGGTATTGCCCCCATCCCTGCCCGTTGCTCACGCACATCTGCGCCCGCCCCAATGCACCCAGCGCAGCCCGGATCGCCTCCACATCCCCCATGCCCTCGAGAAGCCGCTCGAGCTCGCGCGCCGCTTCGTCCAGCGAATCCGCCGCCCGAGCGGTCTGGCGCTCTCTCATCTCCTGCACGGCGCTCTGCAAGGCTCGAGCCACCTTCTCGAACTGGCCGGCCGGCGACACCGCCCGCGCCACCTCGTCCATCACCTGCTGGCGAAGGGCGTCTGGCAGCCCCGCGCCGCGCAGTTGCTCGGACATCCGATTCAAGGTCTGGATCGCCGCCTGGGCCTGGCCCTTCTCGATCTGCTCGGCCAGGTCCTTTCCCAAACGCTCCATCCGCTGCTGAAGCCGCTCCAGCGACTGCGCCATCGACTCGAGCTTCTCCAGATCCGATATCGCCGCCTCCAGATCCCGCACCAGCAGATCCGCAGGCGCGGACGCCAGCGCCTCGATCGCCTCCCGCAGATCCGGCAACGAAATCCCCATGTCCAACCCCTTTTGGGCCAGCCCGCGCAGGGATTGGCCCAGCTGCTCCCGCGCCGCCGAGCCCTGCGCGCCGGCCGACGATCCCAGCCCGCGGGCCGCCTCGCGCGCCTTCTCCAGCTCCTGCTTCAGCGCCTCGATCGCCGCCGGGTCCCCGCCCGCCTTGCCCAGCGATTCCGACAGCTTCCGGGCCAGGGCCTCGTCCGCCAGCCGCGTTCCTGGATCCGCGCCCGATGCCCGAGCCGCCTGGCGCAGCCGGTCGAGCGCGCCCCCCTCGCTGAGCTGCCTCAGCTCCTGCCGCAATTGGTCCGACACGCGGGCCAGATCCCGGAGCGCTTCCTGCCGGGTCAGCTTGACCTGCCCCCATTCCTCGCCCAGAGCCTCGACGCGCTCGAGCGCCTCGCGGCCAGCCGGCCGCAGCTCCGGACTCTCGTTCAATGTATAGCGCGTCAGCTCGACCAGCCGCCGGCCTGTGCTCTGGATGATCGCTTCGTCCGCCATCCGCCGCCGGTACTCCGCCGACCGATGCTCCGGAACGAACCCCAGCCCGAATCCCAACGCCAATACTGCCAGGCTCCATCGGAACGCCGGGCTGAGCCGATACGGAATGACACGGTCGAGCTGCACGTCGCGAACATGCGCGGCTGCATCGATCTCCACCAGCCCGGCCCAGCCTCCGGCCTGCGGATGCTCCCCCAGCTCGACCGCGGCGCTGAGGCGCTCCTGAAGTTGAATCCTGCGGTCCAGCCACCGCGCCGTCTCGAGGCGGCTCGGCTTCCGGAGGGCGGCCGTGATCGCCGCACCGGGGATTGCCAGCAACGCAGCCGCGCCGGCGATTGCCACCGCGCCGTCGCTCACCGGCAGCAGCTTGGACAGCCCCACAACCGCCAGCCAGACCGCGCCGCCTCCCAGCAGCCCGCGGCCGGCCCCGCCCCAGGCGGACCGCCAGCGCAATCGGCGGCTCGCCCGGCTCAGCAATCGCAAAAGGACCTCCCGCTCGCTCATCTCGGTCTGTTGGCCGGCTGTGATGTTCATGCGTGTCACGGGCGGCCGCGCCCGAGGATATTCTCGGTCTTTTTCTGGAAATAGTCCAGCCAGGCGCCGATGACCGCCTCGGCGATCCCCGCCCCGGGCGCGCGATATTCCTCGATGGTCCTGCCCCAGTAGAACGTGATCCACCCGTCCGCCCGCGGCCGGGATCCATCGATGAAGGCATTCATGTCCTCGAGGCTGCACTTGAGCGGGAACATCTCCTCGATCACCAGCGGCTTTCCGATGTCGTAGGCCGCCAGGGCCCGCAGGGCGCCCTCGGCGTCCCCGCGCTCCGGATAGAAATGCACGCTCGCGAAATCGAGGCTGCGGCTCACCTCGGGCGAGTAGAAGAGCGGCTTCGCCTTCGGGAACACGTAAACCCACGGAATCACCCCCACGGTGATCATATGTCTCGGGTCGTGCTTGCGGATCGCGCTTGCCATGCGATCGACCCACGCCTTGGCGACGGCCTCTTGAGGCCGCCCTGCCAGGTCCAGCGTCAGCCGCTGCACGAAATGCTTGCCGCCCAGCTCGCCCGTCAGCCACTCGCTCTCCTTCTTGCCCGCCCCTGGGAGGATCGGCTCGTTCATCAGGTCGTAGGCGAACACGGCGGCGCTTCCCGCGCCCGCCTGCGCCACAGCCTCCCAAAACCGCGCCTGCACATCCCACCGGCCTTTCTCGTCCAGCCGGTCATACCACGCCGGAACATCGCGCCGATGATAGCAGCCCAGCCCCGTCAGATCCAATCGCAGGCCCGTCTGCTCCGCCAGCCGGATCAGCCGCCCCAACTGCTTGAGCGCCGCCGGATTCGGCGCATCCGTCTCGAGCATGAACTTCCCTGTCTGCAGATGGATCCGCACCAGGTTCGCGCCCAGGGCGCTCATCTCGCGGAAATCCTCCTCGACCGCCGCCCATTCCGCCTCCCAGTAATCCTCGATCAGGCGCCCGGCCGCATCATGATCGTAGTTGAACCCCCACGCCACGAATTGCGCGCCGGAGGCCGTATCGACGAAATGGGTCCCGTCGGCGCTCGGCCGGATGATGCCCGGGGCGGGCTGGGCCACCTCCTCGCTTGCGAGCGGCATTCCTGCCATGCCCGCCAGGCCGGCGGCAGCCGACACCCAGATCGCATGCGTCCATTTCATGTGGCGGGTCCAGTATGCAACCCCTTCGGCCGGTGTCAACCGATCGGCCGGCTGCATTTCCCCTCCCCCCGCGAGGCTCGAGCGGTGAAAGGGCTCAGGGGATCCAGACCCGATTGACCTCCTCTCCCCGTCCCTCTCCTCCATTGCCATGGAGGCGAGGGAGAAGATAAAATCGCCCAACTGCGACCAGACGCACCAAGCGCCGAAGAATTTTTTCCTGCACCCTCGAACGCGCCGCCGCCTCTTTCTTCTTGTCCATTGCCGGGCGAGGCGGTAGGCATGATCCATGAACTCGATCGCATCGTCCGGATCTCTGCGCCTGCGGATGGGCCGCCGTCAGTTTCTGCGCGCCACCGCACTGGCAGCCGCCGCCGCGCCCGCCTGCCTCCGCGGCCAGAACCTCAACAACAAGCTCAATGTGGGCATCATTGGCGCCGGCGGCCGCGGCGGCGCCGCGCTCCAGGCATTGGCCGGCGAGAACATCGTTGCGCTCTGCGACGTCGCCGAGGACCGCCTCAACCAGGCCGGCCAGCGGCACCCCAAGGCGCGGCGCTATGTGGATCTCCGGAAGCTGCTCGACGAAGCCCGGGATCTCGATGCGGTCACGGTTAGCACTGCCGAGCACACCCATGCCTTCGCCACGCTGGGCGCGCTTCAGCAGCGCAAACATGTCTACTGCGAGAAGCCGCTCACCCATTCCATTCTCGAGGCCCGGGTGATCGCCGATGCCGCTGCGAAGGCCAAGGTCGCCACGCAAATGGGCACGCAGATCCACGCCACCGCCAACTATCGCCGCGTCGTCGAGCTGATCCAGACCGGCGCCATCGGCCCCGTCCGCGAGGCGCATGTGTGGGTCTCCCGCGCGTGGGGCTGGCAGACGCCCGCCGAGGCCCAGGCCAACAAGGACATCCTCAGCACCCAGAAGCGTCCGGCCGGCTCCTCTCCCATCCCCGCCGGGCTGCGCTGGGATCTGTTCCTGGGCCCCGCGCCCCAGCGGCCGTTCCACGAGGTCTATTGGCCCGGCCCGCGCTGGTACCGCTGGTGGGATTTCGGCAGCGGCACCATGTCCGACATGGGCAGCCACCTCATCGATCTCCCCTTCTGGGCGCTCAAGCTCGAGCACCCGCTGACGATCGAGTCCGAAGGCCCGCCGCCCCACGCCGAGATCGCCCCGGCATCCATGCTCGCCCGCTACACGTATGGCCCTCGGGGCGATATGCCGCCCGTCACGGTCACCTGGTACCAGGGAACGCCCAAGCCCCCGCAGTTCACTCAGGGCAAGATCCCTCCCTGGGGCATGGCCATCCTGTTCGTCGGCGACCGCGGCATGCTTCTCTCCGACTACAACAAGCACGTCCTTTTGCCCGAGGATCGCTTCAAGGATTTCGCCCCGCCTGCGCCCTTCATTCCCCCGTCGCCCGGCCATTTCGAGGAGTGGATCCGCGCCTGCAAAACCGGCTCGTCCACCGGATCGAGCTTCGATTATGCCGCCAAGCTCACGATCGCCAACCACCTCGGCAACATCGCCTATCGCCTGGGCCGCAAGCTCGAATGGGATCCCGCCAACCTCCGCGCCGTCCGCTGCCCCGAAGCCGATCGCCTGATCCGAAAGCCTTACCACAACGGCTGGAAATTGGTGTAGACCAAGCGTCCGCCACCGGGGTTGCCGGGCTGCCTGCCCGCCGCGGCGGCGCAGGCAGGGCCTGATCCGGCGCTCGTGCGGCGGAGCGCTATGCCTGATCCGGCGCTCCGGATTGCGGCGCCGCAGGCGCTCCGGCGGGCAACCGCACGACAAACTCTGTGCCCTCACCCGCGCGGCTCGTGACAGCGATGCTGCCCCCGTGGGCGGCCACGATCGCCTGGGATATGGCCAGGCCGAGCCCTGTCCCCCCGCCGGCCCCCGCCCGCGCCTCGTCGGCACGGTAAAACCGCTCGAAAATATGCCCGAGGTCGGCCTCCGCAATCCCAATGCCCGTGTCGGCTACGGAGAAAACCGCGGCCCCGTTCTCGACGGAGCAGCGAACACGGATGGCACCGCCCTCGCGATTGAACCGGATGGCGTTGCTGAGGAGGTTGACCGCCACTTGCAGGATGCGCTCGGTGTCGCCTCGAGCTCGCGACCGTTCCAGGTCGCATTGAATGGCGATGCCGCGCTCGCTGGCCAAAGGCCGCACCCGGTCCACGGCCGTCTGGACGGCTTCGGCCAGATCGAACGGCTCGCGCTGCAGGAGCTCCTGCCCGGCGTCGAAACGCGCCAGCTGCAGAAGCTGCTCCGTCAGATGCCGCATCTGCTGGGCCGTCTCCAGGCAGGTCTCGATCGTTTCCCTGTACTCGCCCGCCGCGCGCGGGCGGGCCAGGGTCGACTGCGCCTCGGCTATCATCACGGCAACGGGCGTGCGCAGCTCGTGAGACGCATCAGCCACAAATTGCTGCTGTGCCGCAAAGGCCGCCTCGAGCCGGGCGAACGTCGAGTTCAGCACCGCCGCCAGGCGTCCCAGCTCGCTGTCGGTCTCGGCCATGTTGATCCGCTCGGACAGGTTGCCCACCGAGATCCGGCTGGCCGCGGCGCTGATTTCGTCGACCGGCCGAAGGGCTCGGCCGGCCAGCAGCCACCCGCCTCCCAAACCGAGCGCCAGCACGCCCGCGCCCGCCAGCGCCAGCAATCCCGCCAGCCGCCGCATCCCCTCCAAATCAGCGCGGATCGAACGCCCCGCCAGCACGCAGTCGCCCATTTCCGTGAAGTGCCACGCCTCCCGATGCCACTCCCGCATTCGAGCGAGGATCCGCGTGTCGCCCTCCGATCGCTCCGGCAATGCCAGCTCCGGCGGCGCGTTCGTCGAGCGCTTCAGCAACACCCCGCTCCGCGACCAGATCGAATAAAAATAATCACCCGGCTCCACGGAACCGAACAGGCTCAGCGCCTTTTCTGAAAGCTGGACATCCTTCGGCTCCGGCCATTCGTCGGGCGGGATCCATGGCCCCCGGGGCTCGGGCCGCGGACGCCGCCCCGGCCCGAAGCCCGGCCCGGGCTCCAAAGGCGGCCCCGCATCGAACCCCGATTCGAAAGGATGCCTGCGATCGAATCCGGGCTCAGGCCCGAATGGGCTCCGCCCCTGGGGCGGCCGCAAGGGGCCTGGACCCCGGACATCCTCGCTCAGAACCGCCACCCGTCGCTCCAGCTCCTCGTCGACCTGCCGCAACCAGTTCGTTCGTTGAAGCTGAAAGGCCGTCACCCCGAACCCGCTCAAGATGCACACCAGCAGGAATGCCTGCCATAACTGCATCCGCCAACGGATGGATTTAGCGAACATGGCTCGTTAGGGTCCAATGCAATAGCCCTGGCCGCGCCGCGTCGTGATCAGATCCGCCCCCAGCTTCTTCCGGATGCCGAACACGTGGACATCCACCAGGTTCGAGAGGGTGTCGTCGCTCTCGTCCATCAGATGCTCATACAGAGCGGTCCGCGTCACCACCTCACCGCGATGATACGCCAAGTACTCGAGGATCGCGTATTCCCGGGCGGTCATCGACACCGGCTGCCCAGCCCGCGTCACGGTGCGCGAGCGCAGATCGATCGCCACCTCGCCCAGCTCGATCCGCGGACACGGCTTGCCCGCTCCCCGGCGGATCAACGCCCGCACCCGCGCCAGCAGCTCGCTCAAATCGAACGGCTTCACCAGGTAATCGTCCGCCCCCGTGTCCAAACCCCGCACCCGGTCCCGTATCGCATCCCGCGCCGTCAGCATCAGCACCGGCGTCAGCTTGCTCCGCCGCAGCCGTTCGAGGAGCTGCCAACCGTCCATGCCCGGCAGCATCACGTCCAGCACCACCGCGTCGTAATCGCAGCTCTCCACCTTGAACAGCCCTTCATCGCCCGCCGCCGCGGTATCAACTGCGTAGTCTTCCTCGCGCAGCGCCTTCGCCAGGCTGCGCAGGAGATGAGGCTCGTCTTCGACGACCAGGATGCGCATGTTCAATCGATGGTTGGCTCGAAGCGCGGGGCCTGCGCGTCCGCGCGTCCATTCCGTTGCACCTCGTGGATCCTGGCAGAAATCGGATTAAGTTGCGATTAAGAATCCTCTCTGCATGCACAGATCCTTAACCGCAGCTTAATGATGTCTTTCGTATATTCGCGCCGGATTTATGAAACGGCACGTGTTTCACCTCGAGCTGATTTTGGTGACAGCGGCCTGTGTTTATGCCCTGTTCCTTGCGGCCAGGTCGCCAGACAGTTCGTCTCCGGCCCATCGCGGCTCCCGTGCCGAGCGAGCCGGCATGGCGCCTTTCGGCCGCGAGCCGGGAGGTCCGGGATTCGAGGAGTTCGGGTTCGGCGGTCCGGGCGGGCCGGGGCCGGGCGGGCCTCCTGGCGGATTCGGACGCTCGACAACGCAGGCAGCAAGCCTGCTCAAGGAGTTCGATCAGAATGGCGACGGATGGCTCAACCTCGATGAGCGAAATGCCGCCCGCCAGTCTCTCTCCCAACAACGCGGCAATCGGCGCTTTGGGGGTCCCGGCGGATTCGGCGGCCCGGGCGGCCCGGGTGGGCGTCGGCGCGGTTTCGGCGGATCGGACGCGAGCCAGGCGTCCGCCCCGGCCGCACTCCGGCTCGCTCCGTCGGATGTGAAGTCGTTTCCCGACGCCCCGCTGTATGATGTGAATGTGTTTCGGACGCTTTTTCTCGAGTTCGAAGCCAGCGATTGGGAGAAGGAGCTCGAGGAGTTCCATGATGCCGGAGTGGATGTTCCGGCGAAGCTGACGGTCGACGGCCGTTCGTATCCGGAGGTGGGCGTTCGCTTTCGCGGGATGTCGTCGTATTCGATGGTCGGGACCGGCCAGAAACGGTCGCTGAACCTGGCCATGGATTATGTTCACTCGAGCCAGCGCCTGCATGGCTATCGCACGCTGAACCTGCTCAACTCGCATGAGGACCCGACCTTTCTGCACACGGTGCTTTTCTGCCACATCGCCCGCCATTACGTGCCCTGCCCCCAGGCCAACCTCGTTCGCCTCGTCATCAACGGCGAGGATTGGGGCGTATACGTCAATTACCAGCAGTTCAATCAGGATTTCGTTCGAGAATGGTTCCACACCGCCAAAGGCGGGCGCTGGAACGTGCCGGGCGGGCCCGGGGGGAACGCCAACCTCTCGTATTTCGGCGATGAAGTCGCGCCCTACCAACGCATGTACGAGATCAAATCCCGCAACGATCCCAAATCGTGGGTGGGCCTGATCCTTCTGTGCCAGACTCTGGATCAATCCCCGCCCGGCCGGCTGGCGACGGCCCTGGAGCCGTTGCTCGATATCAATGGCGCGCTCCAATTCCTCGCGCTCGACAATGTCTTCGTCAACAACGACGGCTATTGGATTCGCAGCAGCGACTACAATCTCTACCAGGATCCGGAAGGCCGATTTCACATCATCCCGTACGACGTGAACGAGACATTCAGCATGGGCGGCGGCCCTGGCGGGCCCGGAGGCCCCGGCGGTCCCGGAGGGCCGGGTCGACCCGGCGGCCCCGGCGGGATGGGCGGATTTCCTGGACCGGATGGTTTCGGCGGTTTTGGGGATCCTGGCGACCCGGAAGCCCCGAGCGGATTTGGCGGGCCTGCGGGTCCCGGCGGCCCCGGCGGGATGGGCGCTCCTCCTGGACTCGGCGGTTTCGGCGCGCCCGGCGGCATGGGTGGGCCGGGCGTGTTCCTTGGGCCATCATTCATTGCCCAAGCCGACCGAGATACCAACCGAGTGCTCAGCCTCGATGAGTTCACCCGTTTAGCGGATGCCTGGTTCGACAAGCTTGGCGCCCAACCATCCGAACCGCTCAGCCAGGAACAATTCACGACCCGGTTCGGCGAGGTTCTTGCTCCAGCCGGGACAGGATGGAGTCCGCGGGATGGCGGACGGCCGGGCAGCAACCGGGACAGATTCAATCCCGCCATGATGCTGAGCCGAATGCTGGGAACAGGCATTTTCACGGCTGCGGACGCCAACAAGGACGGCGCTCTGACCCGATCCGAACTCAGAAGTGCTTTGGCCCTGCGGTTCGCCGAGTGGGATGTCGATCACAATGGCACGCTCGATTCGGATCAACTTCGCGATGGATTGAACCGGGCGATGCCGCAGCCGGACTTCGCGCCGCCGGGGTTCGGCCCGGGCTCGCGCGGGGGTGGTCCGGGCGGGGGCGGTCCCGGCTTTGGGCCGGGCGGGCCGATGGGGAGCGGGGTTGAGCTTGATCCGCTTGTCATTGCCACCAATTCCAACAAAACGCTCGCATATCGGCTGCTGGCTGTTCCGGAGCTGCGCCAGCGTTATCTGGGGTATGTCCGCGACATTGCCGAGAAATGGCTCGATTGGAGCACGATCGGCCCACTGGCCACGCAATGGCACTCGATGATCGCCGAGGCGGTGGCGGCCGATATTCGCAAGCTCGATTCGACCGAGGCCTTCCAGAGCGGTCTCGAGGGCGGAAAAGCCGCTGAATCAGGATTCCGAGGCGGCCGTTCCGGCGGCGGCCTGAAAGCCTTCGCCGAACAGCGGCGTGCCTATCTCCTCAACCTTCCTTCGTTGCACAAAGCGGGGAATTGAGCCACCCATGGGCGCCTCCCTCACCGGAACGGCGGTTCACACGCACATGCGTCCATACCCAACGTTTGGCGTCCACCCTGCAAGGCGTATTGCAACGGCTCTTAGGGTCTGTGTTTACCTTGATCATATGAAGAGAAACACGCTGCTGCTGCTGGCTCTTCTGCCGGGCGGAATCCAATTGTTCGCCGCGGCCCGCGCGGACGACGGCCGGCTCATCGCGCGGATGTGGGGCTCGGCCATGACGCTCGAAGTCCAAGGCGATGCGGACGACGACTGGCGGTTTCAAGGCTCGACCGATCTCAGCGCCTGGATCGATCTGCCCGCGTTGGGCACCCTGCTCTCCGGCGGAGACACTCCCCCCGTTCGGTCCATGGGCATCCCCGAGGGCGCCATGGTCTGCTATCGCGCGGTCCGAACCGCCGGATTGTTCGATCCCACCCTGTTGCGCACGATGAACCTGACGTTCACGCAGGCCAACTGGCAAACCCTCCTCGCCAACGGGCGCACCTCGGGTTCCAACGCCGATTGCCTTCGGCTCACCATGGACAACGGCGCGATCCAGACCAATGTCGGCGCTCGCTATCGCGGCAACACTTCGTATACCGGCATGGGCGGCGGCGGCGCGCCCGCGAAAAAGTCGATCAACCTCGAGATCGACTATCGGGTTTCGGACGCCGACCTGATGGGCTATGACACGATCAATCTGAACAATGCGTACATGGACGAGACGATCATGCGCGAGTCGCTTTACTTCAACATCATGCGCCAATACACCATCTGCCCGGCCGGATGCCTCGTCCAGTTGTACATCAACAATGCCAACTGGGGTGTCTATTCCATGGTCCAACAGCAGGACGGACGGCTCATGAAGGAGTACTGCCCCAGCAGCGACGGCGACCGCTGGCGGGCGCCCAACATGGCCGGTGGAGGCGGCGGACCCGGCGGAGGCCAGACTGGCGCCTCGGCGTTCGGCTACCTCGGCAACACCAACGTGGCCAGCTATCAGAAATATTACGAGCTGAAATCCGACGATCACACCAACGCCTGGCCCCGCCTCGTCCAGGCCATCTACGTACTCAACAACACGGCATCCGCCCAGCTCCGCGACCGGCTCGAAGATTACTTCGCCGTGGACCGCTGGCTGTGGTTCCTCGCGCTCGAGAACATTTTTGCCGACGACGACAGCTACTGGAACAAAGGCGCCGATTACATGTTCTACTACGAGCCGGAAAGCGGCCGGATCCACCCCGTCGAACACGACGGCAACGAGGCCTTCGTCGCCGGCGATTCCTCGCTATCCCCCCTGCAGGGCGCCACCTCCACCACCCGCCCGATTCTCTACCGCATGCTGTCGATCCCCGAACTCAAACAGCGTTACCTGGCTCACATGCGCGTCGTGCTCCAGGAGAATTTCAATCCGACCCGGATGACGGCTCTGATCAGCCAATACTCGGCCGTCAGCCTGGCCGCCATCACCGCCGATCCGAAAAAAGGCTACTCATCGATGTCCACCTACACGACGGACCTGAATTCGCTGAAGAGCTTTGTCACCAACCGCTACCGCTACCTCACCAATCACGCCGAACTCCGGCCTCTGGCGCCGGTGATCGCGGCCGCATACGATCCCGATCCGCTCCCTTTTGCGGATCAGGTTCCGTTCGTGACGGCCCAGATCCAGGCCAACGGCGCCAACGGCATCAGCTCGGTCTGGCTCTACCACCGCGGCAAGTCCTGCGGCCGTTTTGCCGCCGTTCAGATGTTCGACGATGGCGCGCATGGCGACGGGGCGGCCAATGATGGGCGGTTCGGCGCCGCCACCACCCATTACCCCGCGGGCGCCAAGGTCCGATACTACATCGAGGCCCGCTCCGCCAATGCCAGCCTGGCCGCCGCGTTCTCACCCGCTGGCGCCGAGGAAGACACCCACAGCTACCGCGTCGCCATCCAGACCGCCGACCAATCCCCCGTGATCATCAACGAGCTCATGGCCGACAACGCCGCGTGCATCGCCGATCCTCAGGGCCAGTACGACGACTGGATCGAGCTGCGCAATCTGACCGACCAGGATCTGGACCTCGCCGGCTGCCACCTCAGCGACGATCCCAACAATCCCCGCAAATGGGCTTTCCCCGCCGGCTCGATCCTCCCCGCCAACGGCTGCCTGATCGTCTGGGCCGACGAAGACGGATCCGATATGCCCGGTCTCCACGCCAGCTTCAAATTGTCCGCTGGCGGCGAGCAAGTCTACCTCACCGACACCGACGAGCGATTCAACGCCGTCCTGGACGCGGTCGAGTTCGGCCCGCAGGCCACTGATCGCTCCTGGGGCCGATCCCCGGACAACGCCGATCTGTGGCTCGAGATGAGCCCCACGCCCGGCCAGCCCAACCAGTAATCCTTTCCCATCCGATCCTCAGCCAACCTCAACCAACCACTTGAACTCCTAACCACCTGCGACTCCTTATGCAACTGCCTGCCTCGATTCGCGAGCTGTTCCTGAACCCCACCGCCAACGCCTCGATTCCCGGATTCGTCCTGAGCCTCTGCCTGGCGGCCGTCCTTGGATTGCTCCTCGGACAAGCCTACATCCATTTTGGCCAATCCCTCTCGAACCGCCGGCTATTTGCCCGGAACTTCCTTCTGCTGGCGGTCACCACCACGCTCATCATCAGCATCGTCAAGTCGTCGCTGGCGCTCTCCCTGGGACTGGTTGGCGCGCTCTCCATCGTCCGGTTCCGCGCCGCGATCAAGGAACCGGAAGAGCTGGCCTTTCTGTTCCTGGCGATCAGCATCGGTCTGGGACTGGGCGCCGGCCAAGCCCTGGTCACCATCGTCGCCCTGACCATCATCCTTGTTCTGATCGCGCTGCGCAGCCTGATCCACCGCGCACCCGATCAGCCCAACTTCTTCCTCACCGTCACCAGCCCGTCTCCGGCAAAACTCAGCCCCCGCCAGATCCTCGACGCCTTGGCCGAAGCCGGCGCCCAGGCCCGCTTGAAACGGTTCGATGAGACCCCCGACCGCATCGAGGCGGCATTCCTGGTGGATTTCCGGGACGTCAGCCGGCTCGAAACCTTCTCGAGCCAGCTCCGCAACCTCAATCCCCAAGTCCAAGTCAGCTGCCTGGATGACCGCGGACTCGCCGCCTGAACCGGCATGAGCGCTCCCCTGCCCCGCCCCCGTTGCGAGCGGAAGTTCATCGCCCAGGGATTGTCCCTGGACGAAACGCTGGCGTTGATCCGCCTGCATCCCGCCCTGTTCCGCAGCGCCTACCCCGCGCGCCAGGTGAACAATGTCTACCTCGACTCGCCTGCCCTGCGCGATTACCTCGATCACGTCCATGGCGCCGCCCGCCGGCTCAAAACCCGGATCCGCTGGTACGGCATCGAGAACGGCGCCATCGAGATCCCCGTCCTCGAACGTAAACTCAAGTCCGGACACGTCAGCGGCAAGGAATCCCATCCCTTGCCCCCGCTCCCTCTCGATGGCGCCCTGCCGACGAAAACAGTCGATGCCGCCTTGGACGGCGCTTCGCTGCCTTCGCTGCTGCGCGCCGAACTGCGCCATCTCGAACCCGCGCTGGTCAACCGCTACGAACGCCATTATTTCCTGAGCGCCGACGGCCGCTTCCGCCTCACCGTGGACACCCGCCTGCTCTTCTTCGGCGTTCGCCCATCCACGGGATCCATCGTGGGCCTGCCTTCTGGCAACGGCTCGCCGGTCATCGAATTGAAGTTCAGCCCCGAACACGCCGCCACGGCCGCCGCCATCGCCAACGCCCTCCCGTTCCGCATGGTCCGATTCTCGAAATACGTCCTCGGCATCAAACGCTGGCTCGAATGCCAGAATTAGGGTCTGTGCAAAACCAGCGCGCGCAAGGCCCCCAGCCCGCAGGGGCGGGGCGGCGCCGGGTCATTCTCAGGGCCGCAGTTTCGGCATCACCCCATCCAGAAACCCTTCCGATGGGATACGCCCAGAACCTTTCGGCAGTCGCAGCAGTAATACAGGAAACGAACCCCGAACACCGATTCCACACGGCGCGCGGCGATCTCGCGGATTTCCTTGCCGCAATGGGGACAGATCGGCGTCACAGCCGACTCTTCCTGGATTCGGATCGTGGTTCTTGTCATGCCGCAATCTTTCCCAGACCCTGTCCATCGTCCACTACAATCCACTGCCGGGATTATAAATGCCGAACGCATTGGCATCACACTGCTTCGGATGCACCCTCGCACCCGCGCACGAGTGCGGCAGCCCTCTGCCGCCATGGATAGTGCAGGAGGTCAACCTCAAGCCGAACCGGTTATGATTCTGTCCGCGGACCCGCGCTTTCATTCCGCGGGCTGGAAACTGTGGAAACTGGAATCGCCAGATGCTATTATGTCGCGCAGCATGAATCCGACTTACGCCTATAAGCTGGTGGACACCGTGCGCCAGGAATGCCGCTTCGCGCTGGCGGCCTTTGCGCGGTTGCGGAGCGCGCTCAACGAGGCCGACCAGGACTGGATCTTCGTGTGCGCCCACGCGGTGCTGCTGCATTCCGGACAGATTGCGCGCTTCCTCCTCCCCGCCCGCGCGGCCTCCGCCGAGCGCGGCGAGTTCCTCCGGCGCGAACTCGCCGTCCCGGCCGCCAGCCCCCTGCTGGCGCCTGCGCTGCGCGAGCTGCTCGATCGATCCGATGAAACCTACGAGGAGTGGGTCCAGAATCTCCAAAGCCCCCATTACGTCGAGTTGTCCGTCATGCCCCAAGGCGCGTTGGCCGGATCCAGCCCCGACGTCTTCCAGCGGCGCATCGACCCCGACTCCCTTCGGTTCGGCTTCCGGCACTGGACAGTCGATCTGAACCGTCTGGCACAGGAGCTGCGGCGCCTGGACAATGCATGCCAGGCCTGGCTGCGCGGCCACACGATTTGGTAAGTCAAACCCCTTCCGCCCGGTCCCAGCCTCAGGTCTCGCTCAGGCTTTGATCCTTGGGGTCTGTGCAAAAATTACTTCCGATTTTGGCGGGAGTGCCGCCGGGCCCGATGCGAGGCGCAAGGGAGGGAGTGTATCCCCTGCGATACTCGACCGACCGAGCAACGAAGCAGATGGCCCGGCGCCGCCCCGCCCCTGCGGGCTGGGGGCCTTGGGCGCGCTGGCTGTGTTGCTCCTCGCTCACAGACCGCGCGGGTATGCTCGCTCGTCGCGCCTTGCCAGCCCGCCCAATCCCCTCCAGCAAAATCGGAATTAATTTCTGCACAGACCCTTGAGAAAAGCGGCGGATGACGGTGCGCCGGGCCGCGATGTCGCCGACCGCGTTGTTGACGAAGCCCTCCATCACGGCGCGAACCCAAGGTGGCGCATCGGAGCGCCAGCGCCCCGGCCGAAGCGAAGATTCATCGGCGGGGACGTGTTCCCCGCACCGCTGCCACGGCGGCCGGCGGCCGGCGGGTTTGCACGCCCCGCCGAAGCCTTCGTTCTGCGTTCCTGCGCATGATGCTCATGAATCTCGTTGCGCTGATCGGACGGTGCGCGATGAGCTTTCCATCGTAAATGATGCTGAAGACGCCATACGGCGTCGGCAGCTCCCTGGACGCCTTGGCGGTCCCGACTCGAACCACTTTCGGCTCCAGCCCCAGCGTTCTCGACGCTTCCGCAATCCTCTCCACCGATTTTGCCACATACGGGCACTGATCGGCAGCCAGGATCGTAAGGCCCTTCCTGTGCGTCTTGAGGAGTCGCTCCCTTTCGACGATGAACCGCGGATCAGGGGCCCTCCTCTTGAGTTTCTTGACGAGTAGTTCACGGTGGATGATCCCTTTCTGATGCGCATGCTGGACGGCGTGACAGACCTGGACGAACAGTTGCAGCCGTTCGCCGGTGGACAGGCAGGCCTCGTCGCAGAATTGGGTGATGGGCTTGCCGCGAACCAGTTCCATCACAAAATAGGGCCGGCCCGTTTCGGTGGCGCCGGCGTCGAACACTTGAGCAATGTTCGGATGCTCCATCAGCGCCAGAGCCTGCCGTTCGGCTTCGAAGCGGGCGATCACCTGTTTGGTATCCATGCCCGCTTTGATGATCTTCAAGGCCACCCGGCGCCGCACGGGCTCCCGCTGCTCGGCCATGTAAACCACTCCAAAACCGCCTTCCCCAATCGGTTCCAGCAGCTTATACCGGCCAATCGCAGTGCCGGGACCTTCCGTCACGGGCTCGGTCAGAACCTTTGTTGCCTGGACATCGGGCCGGTGGGGGAGAAAACCGGTGGACGTCCCGGCGGCCTCCAGGAGCGCCTCGACCCTCTGGCGAAGTTCCTCGTCGCCGGCACAAGCCTCCCGCACGTAGGCTTGGCGGGCTTCCGCCGACGTCAGCTCCAATGCGTCGTTGAAGATGTCTTTCTCATGTCGGCTGGACTTATTCATACCGTTTGGCGGCTGATTCCGTACTCCGCGCTCAAACCGCCTGCCAACCTACAATCCGAAATTCCCGGCCTGATTGGGCCAACTATTCGCCACGGAGTTCTTTTTCTAGTTCCCTCAGAAGCCAGGCCCGGGCGTAAGCCCAGCTCCGCTTGGCGGTGCGTTCCGGCATGCCCAGCATCTCGGCTGCCTGAGCATTGGGCAGGCCGACAAAGAACCGGAGTTTGACCAACTGCGCCGCTTGGGAATCCACAGCCCACAATCGGTCCAGCGCCTCGTCGACCCGCAGCAGCACATCGCTGTTCGTTGCCTCCGCCAAGTCCACCTCATCCAGGTCCACGCGCCTCATCCCGCCACCGTGCCGCCGGGCGGCTTTCCTGCGCGCCTGTTCCACAAGAATCCGCCGCATCGCCTCGGCCGCCGCGGAAAAGAAATGACCACGACTATCCCAGGAGCGGGCGGCCTGGTTCTCTGTCAAACGCAGCCAGGCCTCATGCACCAGCGCGGTGGCCTGGAGTGTGTGTCCGGGCGAAAGGAGGGACATTTTGTGATGAGCCAGTCGGCGCAGTTCCTCGTACACCAACGGCAGCAACTCCTCCGCGGCCTTGGCTTCGCCTTGCTGGACGCGATCGAGGATGCGCGTGACGTCGCTCACGAGCGCAGTGTAGGCGATGGGAGCGGGAAGTCGATTCCCGAAATGAAGCCGGATTCCTTGGAGCGGTCAAAGTCCTGGACTTCAAGACCTGCGAAATCCGGATCATCGGCTCGGGCGCCTGGGTGGACGGCGTGCCGGCGGGGCCGCTTTCGCAGGCGAACCGGCGGCATGCCTCGGGCAGTCCGGACGGTCGTTGGGTGGTGGCGGACAACTGGCACCCAGGCGCCTTTTATTTCAAAATCAAGAACTGACCCTTTGTCGTTCTCGTAAATAATTGACTATTGTCGTTCCATCTCCGCGCGAACCCTCGCCTCACAACCCCTTTGCCAACCTCCAACCCCTTTGCCTTGCGCTTTTGGGCGTGCAAACCGAAGGCGGCACGGTAGCCTTCTCCCATGCTCGACTCGGACGAGAAAAGCGAGCAGACGGCATCGCCCCGCAGTGCGATCGCGACGACGCACTGGAGCGTGGTGCTCCTGGCGGGCAAGGAGGATTCACCGCAATCCGCCGAGGCGCTGGAGAGACTTTGTCGCGCGTATTGGTATCCCCTGTATGTATACATCCGGCGACGCGGCCACGGCGTCGAAGACGCTCAAGACCTCACGCAGCAATTTTTTGCTCATCTGTTGCAGAAAGGCGGCCTCCGCTCGGCCAATCCGGGGCGTGGGCGCTTCCGCACGTTCCTGCTTCATGCGATCGAGCATTTCCTGATCAACGAATGGAAACGCGCTCACCGCCTCAAGCGCGGCGGGGGAGCACAGTGTCTCTCGTTGGACGCCGATGACGCCGAGCAACGCTATCTCCAGGAGCCCGTGGCCACCTTGACGCCCGAGCGGGCCTACGAGAAACGCTGGGCGATGACGTTGCTGGAGCAGGTGCTAACGGCATTGCGGCAGGAATATGCTGAAGCCGGCAATCGCCGGGTGTTTGAGGAACTGACGGACCTGCTCTGGGGCAAGGACACATGGATTTCCTATGCCCAGATCGGCGAGCGCCTTGGCATGAACGAAGGTGCCGTCCGCGGAGCGATGCACCGCTTGCGCGAAAGGTATCGGGAGCGGCTGCGCGCCGAGGTGGCCCATTCAGTCGCCGACCCGCGCGAGGTGGACGACGAACTGCGGTACTTGGTCGCTGCGGTCGGCCAGATGGATTGAGCGTTCTTCGGACTGGCAGTGTGGGTCGCCATGGCCGGGGCAGGGCGCCGGGGGGGACTGCTACGGGTATTCGAGCCTATTGCGGCCTCCCACGCCACTCTCCTACAGTGGCGTAACACTGGGTGTTTTTTGTTGTAGAATGATAATGGGCGGCTGAATCGAAAACGGGACGCATATGAGTGCCTGCGAAGTCTGCCGGCGTTGCGGGGCGGCATTGACCGAGCGTGCCTCCAAAGAGCTTTGTCCAGCTTGTCTTTTACGGGAAGGCCTTGCGGACGCAGGGAAGTCGGGCGGGCAGGACGCAGGGCTGAAGTCAGCCGACGGAGGTGAGAAACCGGCGGCCGACATCCGGTGCGCGGCTCCGCTCATCTCTCCGGCCTCGCTACCGATTGACTTCGGCGACTATGAACTGCTGGAAATCATCGCCCGCGGCGGGATGGGTGTCGTGTACAAAGCGCGGCAGAAGAGCCTGAATCGGATTGTGGCGCTCAAGATGCTGTTGTTCGGGCCGCAGACCGCGCCCGAATTCGCCCAGCGGTTTCGCACGGAAGCGGTCCTCGCTGCCAGTCTGCAACATCCCAACATCGTGGCCATCCATGACGTTGGCGTCCATCAGGGCCAGCAGTTCTTCGCCATGGATTACGTCCAGGGGCCGAGTCTGGCCCGACTGGTTGGGCACGAGCCGCTGCCTGCGTGCCGGTCGGCGGGCTACGTGAAGACGATTGCCAAGGCAGTCCATTACGCCCACGAGCGCGGCATCCTGCACCGGGACCTCAAACCCTCCAACGTCCTCATTGATGCCCAGGATCAGCCGCGCGTGACGGACTTTGGACTGGCCAAGCGGTTCGAGGGCGAATCCCAGGTAACCTTCACGGGCCAGGTGCTGGGCTCGCCCAGCTACATCCCGCCGGAACAGGCACTGGGCAAGCGCGGCAAGGTCTCGCGGCAAAGCGACGTGTATGCCTTGGGAGCGACGTTGTACCACCTCCTGACTGGGCGTCCGCCGTTTCAAGGCGAGTCGCTCACGGACACCTTGGAGCAGGTGCTGAACTCCGACCCGGTCGCGCCACGCCTGCTGAACCCGGGTCTCCCACTCGATCTGGAAACGATCTGCCTCAAGTGCATGGAGAAAGAGCCCGCGCGCCGGTACGCCTCCGCACAGGCTGTCGCTGATGAATTGGATCGGTTTCTCCAACAAGAGCCAATCCTGGCCCGCCCGCCCGGTCATCTGGGCAAAGCCTGGCGCTGGTGCTACCGCCAACCAGTGCGGGCGAGTCTCGTCGCGGCGCTGCTCGTGATGTTTGGCCTGGGGCTGACCGGCGTCCTGTGGGGGTGGCGGCTGGCAGAGCGGCAACGCTTGCGGGCTGATCAGAACGCTTACGCCGCCGACATGAAGCTCGTGCAGCATGCTTTGGCGGACAACGACGTCGGACTGGCCCTCCGCTTGCTCGACAAATACCGTCCGGCCCGGGAATCTCAAATCTCGAATCGGAAATCTCAAATCCCTGGCGACCTGCGCCAGTGGGAGTGGCGTTATCTCTGGCAGCTCTGCCAGGCTGATCCGTGCGTCCGCCTCCAAACCAATGCCGATAACATCGGCACGGCAGCGATTTCCCTGGATGGGAAAGTGCTGGCTGTCCCCACACGGGAGAGGGCAGTCGCGGTATGGGACCTGACAACCAAGCAGGTCACGACAGAGCTCCCAATTCACTCGTTGGTCAACGGCCTCTGCTTGTCGCGCGCAGGTGACCTCCTGGCTGTGCGCACTCACAGCGCGCGGGACCAACCGATCGCGGAGCTCTGGGACGTCCGTGCTCAAACGATTCGCCGAACGGTCCACTTCGCATCGCCGGTCAGGTCCATGGCGCTTTCTCCGGACGGGACGTTGCTGACCACCTTTGACAACGTGGGGACCATCACGCTGGTGGACTGTGCGACCAGCCGCACCGTGACGAACTTCTCTGTCCCACCCCCGCGACACGGCGGAGCCGGGGTTTTGGCCTTCTCCCCAGACGGAAACCGGTTGGCCATCGGCGAGGATTACGGCCGAATTCGCATCTTAAACTGGCGGACGGGAGCGGTAGTGGCGATGACGAACCTGACCTCAGCAGGTTCCGGGGTTAAGGCACTGGCGTTCTCGCCCGGCTCGGAACTGCTCGCGGTGGGAACTGGCGGTGCGGACACGTCGCTGTGGCTTTGGGATGCCAATTCGGGGGAATCCCGTGGGCGATGCGCCAATCCCGCTACCGAGGTTCTGAACCTCGCTTTCACGCCGGACGGCCAACGGCTGGCCTCGGTCAGCGGCGACCGCACCATCCAAATCTGGAGCGTCTCGGGCCCGATGGAACAACGCCGCCTTCGAGGCCACGAAGGTGAGGGCTTGGCCCTGGCTTTTCTGCCGGACGGCCGGACACTCGTGAGCGGGTGTGGGGAGAGCGCAGCCTGTTTTTGGGACGTCGATGCCACCCACCGGCCTTCGGCTCATGCCCGTCTGGAGATTTCTTTCGGGCCGGGCGCTCAAGCCGGGCTGGATGCGCGCAGTTTCGCCCGCGACGTGCTCGATCCGAAAACCGTCCGCCGCTGCGGCTTCGCCTTCACACCCGACGGGCAGAGCGTCATCACGTCCAACCGGGAAGGATCTCTGGGGAGATGGGATGTTGAGACCATGCGGCTTGTGGAGGAGCTACCCGCCTTGGGCAGTAACAACTGGGGCGTGGCGCTCTCACCGGATGGCCGTTGGCTGGCGATCGGGAATACATCGGGCAAGGCCAACATCTGGACCTGGCCGGCTCCTTGCCTTGTCGAAAGTCTCGATTTCCCTTTCGAGTGGATTGGGTTCCTGCGATTTTCCCCAAGCGGTCAGTTCCTTGTGGCCATGGCCGCTTTCCAGCGCTCGGCTGGCGCCGTCGTCAGCATGAAAATCTGGCGGGCGGACGACTGGCAGGAGGTGCCCTTGCGGGAGGGGCAACGATCCGGAGTAGTGTCCGCAGGTCTTTCTCCCGACGACCGGCTGCTGGCCACCGGGCACTTCGACGGCACAGTGAAGCTCTGGAAGTTCCCCTCCCGCGAGCACGAGCTCACTCTCACGAACCACACGGAAGGCGTGATGGCCGTATCGTTCTCACCCGACGGCCGCGTGTTGGCCTCTGCGAGCTGGGATGGATCGGTCACACTGTGGGATCTGTTCGCACGACGGACATTCGCAACTTTGCGAGGTCACCGGGCCCTGGTGTGGAGTATGGCATTCTCGCCGGATGGCCGGCGCCTGGCCACCGGTGGCTCTTTTCCGAAGGACGCCGTCAAGTTGTGGGATTTGGCCACGCAACGGGAAGTCCTCAATCTGGAAGGGGAAGGAGAGTTCTTCGTCCCCGTCGCCTTTTCTCCCGATGGGAACACGGTGATGGCCGCGTCCTTTGCGGGTGTGGCGCACCTCTGGCGCGCGCCGTCCTGGTCGGAAATCGCCGCCGCAGAAAACAGTGAGGAGATGCGATGATACTCCACAGAAGACGACGAAGTCGCCTCATTCAGCGCGGCGTGGGAGAGGTGTTCCCATGCAACACCAGCAATCCTCTCGGTGTCGTCCTTCGATTGCGGCTGCGCCGCGCTGGTTATACACAACGTCATAAGTCACGCCGCGTGAGGGCACGCGGCCTACATGATTCTGTAGGCCGGGTCCCCTGACCCGGCGTTGTGGACTTCTGACGCTCTATATAGAAAGGCTCTGCTTCCCGATCTTATTTTCAGAGAGCCAAGGCAAGTCTGACGGCTGTTTCCACCTGCCGGAGAATGTCAGGTGGAATCTGCCCGATGTATTCCTCCAATCGTTCTTTGCTGATGGTCAGAATCTGCTCACCCTTGACAAAGCTGGTCTCGCGCAACCCGGTTCCTTTCCCCGGCTCAATCTCGACGTGAGTCGCTACCGGCAAGCCTTTCGTGCTGACGGCAAGAACGATCGTGTTCGGATAACGCGGATTCAGGTTTGCGGCGTCGGTTTGAATGATCAACGCTGGTCTCTTGCCCCATTGCTCCGAGCCGCGCCCTGGATTCCAGTTCACTAGCCATATCTGCCCTCGGCGGATCTCGGGCAATTTCATGGTCTATCAATGACTTCGGATTGCGCTGTCAGACCAAACTCAACGTTAGCCGATTCAAGCTGATCGCCAATCAGCGTGAAGTCATCAAAAAGCCGCTTCTCCTGCTCCTGGCGGTCGAGGCACTTCATACCTGTTAGGAACAACTTATTCAGAGAAAGCCGCTTACGCTTCGCCAGTGCGGATGCATCTGCGTAGTCTTCAGGCGACAGCCTTAATGTAATCGTTTTTGCAGTCATTGTCGATTTCATAATATGAAGCCAGCATAGCATCTCCACAAAGCGAATCAAGCGCCTAATAACACTCGCCAGGATTTGTTGTAGAAAGAAGGTGAATCTGCCTGCGTGTTCCGCCCGGAGTGGCGATGGCCCCGAGCCGGTCCGAACCAGGAAGCTGCTCACCTCCTGCGGTGCAGCCGCGGGCTGACGTTGGACGCCGACACGGCGGCCAACTGACAACGACTGCGGATCAAAGAACACGAAAGGTCAATGCTTATGAAACCAATTCTATATCATCCCATCGCCCGCCTGAACTCCGGTCCCGGCCCGGCGATTGCCACAATCCTGCTCCTGTTGCTCTCGGCTCTGACGTTGAGAGCCGATACTCCCTACACGGGCGCCGGCTGGATCATCGGCGCCCCCCTTCCTGGCACCTGGTGCACCAATCTCCTCGGCCAGGTCGGGATGCGCGGCAATGCGCATTTGGTCCAAGTGCAATGTTCTGACGCTCGAATGACCGGCCGCCGCACCGTGTTCGTGAACGGCGGCGCCCAAGCCGATGGCTCGGCACTCCTCTACGGCGCGGCTTATCAGGAAGTCGGAACCTGGGATGCCAGCGGTACCAACTTCACCGCCACCGGCGGGATGTGGGAAACCAGCTATCGCGGCGCCATGGGCGCGGACGGTAGTCTGGAATTGCACATCGTCGGCTACGGCTGGGGAGGCAGCATCGACGGGTTGCGCGTCGAGGAGACGCTGACGCGGGCGGCCGGGCCGATCATGGACCCCAGCATTCCCTACGGTTACACCGGGACGATCAAGCCGCCGCCCCTGAGCACGAATTTGGTGATCGACGACTTCACCGGGCCGGCAGCAAGTGGGAGCTGCTACCCAGGCTGGATTTGTTATGGCCCGGACACACACACATACGCCAGAACCGACGGTCAACTCGTAGTCAGTGGTCACTGGCCTGGCGTGATCACCAGGAATGTGCCGGACACCTACACCTTCGGCGGGGAGTACACTTGGACTGTGGCTGACGGCCAAACCCTCGAAGCGCGGGTGGACCTGGTTAACTTGGGGGCAAACGCCACTGCGGCCCGGATGGTTCTGGCAACCGCCTCCGCCTCCGGCTTCTACTCCGCCTTTAAGGGTCATGACTTCGTGGCGTTAGGCAAATGGTCAGACAACCTGCCCTGGGGCCCGGTGATCATGTTCTTCTACGAGAAGGCACAAGTGCCGGACGCCAATGTGACGCTCAGCATGGCTTTGACGAAATCAAAGGCGAACGTGATCATCACCACACGCCTGCTGGACAAAGCCCACCCGGACGTGGTGCTCTATGAACGCAGCTTCGAGGACACGCCCAATCCCGATCCCGCCCTCACGTCGGCCGAGCTGCAGAGCCTGTCCGGTATGAACCTCACTCTTGCCACGGACTACGCGGAGGCGCCGTTCACCGGCGGCGCAGCGGCTATCGGCGTGTGGCAGTATAATTACGATGGCCAGCAACCTCCTGCCGTCGCCACGTTCGACAACTTCGAAGTGCGGAAATACGAGGTCCCCGCGATCGGAATCGCGCAGGCAGTGCAGCTCAGTTGGCCCGTTCCGTCCGGTGTGAACTGGACCGTTGAATGTGCGCCCACGGTGCAAGGTCCCTGGCTGCCGGTCGACGACATGGCGCTGCCGGGTATCCAGCGCATGACTGTGCCAGCCAACAGCGCTGCCCAGTTCATCCGCCTGATCCAGGCGCCATGAGGCGTTGATGTGCGGGACTCAGCCGCGAGAACAAAACTCACGGAAGGCAACGAAGTAATTCCTGAGAAGTCCAGGTTATCGAAGCGCGGGCGATTCACTGCCGCGCTTTTTTCTTGACCGGCCAATGGCGTCGGCGGCGATCATGGCATCGAGGACCGTTTCGGCAGTGACGATGCCTGCTTCGTGATGGATGGGCTGCTCGGGAGCGCAGGCATTTGCCGCCGCCTTCATCAGCTTCTCGCGGCCGGCGTTTCCCAGGCCGATGTCCGCAAGCGTGGTCGGCAAGCCCACGCTCTCGCAAAACGAGAAAACCGCCCCCGATTCCTCCATGGAGGCGTCCGTGAGCTGGAGCCCCGCCAGAACGCCAAAGGCCACTTTTTCGCCGTGGTAGAACGAATGGGTTTCGGGCAAGGCGGTCAGACCGTTGTGAATGGAATGGGCCGATGCCAATCCGGCGCTCTCGAACCCGATGCCGCTCAATAGAATGTTCGCCTCGACAATACGTTCCAGAGCCGGCGTGACGATATGCATCTCGCTGGCGATTTTGCCGGCGACGCCATGGGCCAGCAGCGTTTCATAGCACAACTTGGCGATGTGAAGTCCCACCATGGTGCTGGATCCGCCGCATTCGTTCGCCGACCGGGTGCGGTCGCACGACCTGGCTTCGAACCATGTCGACAGCGCGTCCCCCATCCCCGCGACCAGGAAACGCGCTGGCGCCGCCGCGATGATGCTCAGATCCACCAGGACCGCTGCCGGATTCGTTTTCTGATAGAACACGGAATCGAAAACTCCATCGTTCGAATACAGCACCGCACACCCGCTGCACGGCGCATCGGTCGAGGCAATCGTGGGGACAATAATGACCGGAATGCTTGCCCGGTCGGCGACGATCTTGGCCGTGTCAATGGTCTTGCCGCCGCCCATGCCGACCATCACGTCGACATGCTTTTGCCGGACAAGGGCCGACAACCGGGCCACTTCATTCTCGCAACACTCGCCCCGGAACAGCTCGATGGGGATCGTTTTTGCGCTCGGATCGACTTGGCATTGGGGAAGGACCTTGTCCTTCACCGAGGGCGAGGCTAATAGCAGCCCCTGGTTCCCCAGCAACTCGATCAGCGGGTGCAATTCAGTAAGCGCACCGGCGCCTTGGATGTATTTCCCAGGAAAGACCGCCTTTTTAAACATATGAACCTGCTTCATTGTTAGGAATGGATTTTCGGGTTGTTGCTCGCGGAGTGGTTATTGCCGGTCAGGGCAACGCGATCATGAGACGGACGAACTGAGCGGGTTCCTGGTCGGCGGCGGCGTCCGTATGGAACGTGATGCGCTCGAATCCGGGCGGATCGGGGATCGGCACGGCGGCGGCCTGCGAGGCGCTCAGGAGACCCCAACTCGAGAGATCGCGCGACACTTGCAGCGTGTAAACAAGTTCGCTCGTGCCGGCCAGGCGGCGGGGGAACTCGACGGCCAGACGGCTGCCCGCCATTTGCGCGCGGAGGGAACGCGCGGCAGCATCGGCGGAATAGGGCGACACGCCGAGCGCGTAGTCGAGCAGGCGCGGGTAGCCGAAGCGGTCGGCGGCTTGCCAGTCGATGGGATCGTCGCCGAGATAGGCCCGGTGCCACGCGGCGGCGGACTGCTGGGTGGCGTTGCACAGGGCGGCGATTTCGTCTGCCGCCAGCGCGCGATTGAAAATGCGGACTTCGTCGATCGTGCCGTTGAAGAAGCGCGACTGGATGTCCGTGCCGATCTGGAGGTCGCCGCCAGCGGCGGTATTGATCGCTTGCGCGCTCTGAGCGCTGGGCGATTGGCGCGCGCCGTCGACGTAGAGAGCCACGTTGGCGACGTTGGCGATGTTGTTGGTGAACACGGCGGCCACGTGATGCCACTGGCCGTCCCGCAAATCGGTGGAACCGACGATGTAACCGCCTTCGACTTCGACGCGCAGCGCGCCGGCCGCGCCGTTTTCATTCTGAACCCGCATGATCCATTTCTGGCTGGTGGTTTTCACGCCGTAGCACAGAAACGATCCGACCGTCGCAGTCTTGATCCAGGCGGCAACGGTCCGGTTGCTGGAGCCGAGGATGCCCTTGTAGCCTGGGACAACGACCTGGCTCGATGCGCCATCGAACTGGAGAGCGCGGTTCCATCTGCCCGCCACCCATTGGGCGGGGTTGCTCGCGAATCCGCTGAGCACCGCCGAGTATGCGCCCCCGGCATCCTCGGTGACGAAGCCGGACGTCTGGTTGAATGGAAACCAAAGCGAGCCATCGGCGAAATAGACTCTCACATGCACGGATGCGGTGGCGTTGCTCTGGCCGTCGGTGATCGTGTAGGCAAAGGCGTCTTCGCCGAGGAATCCCGGATTGGGCGTATAGACAATTTGGCCGGAAAGGTTGGTCGAGGCGATGCCGGCCGAGGGAGAGGCGATGGAAGCGATCCAAAAGGGGCCCGGGCTGGAACCGGCCATGTCATTGCCGAGGACATCGATGGCGACGGCGGTGTTTCGCGGAGTGGAAGAGGTGTCATCGAACGCGGTGGGCGGAGCGACGACGCTGGGATCGGATCGCAGGAGGTTCGAAGCGGGCACATCTTGTTTGGCCAATCCAGGCCCGCTCCAGCGGAGGGAGAGGGCGGGAGAACCGCCGGCGCCCCGGGCATAGGCCAGACGCAGAGGATGGCGTCCAGCCTTGAGACGGATGACGGCCGCGCGCTCCGTCCCGCCCGTATAGCCGAAGTCGGCGTCGATCACGCTCGCGTCGTGGATTCGCAGGAACGCCCCGGCATCGGCCACAAGGTAAAACGTGTAGACGCCATCGACGGGAACGCTGAGGTAACCGGCGAACTGCAGGCCGATGTTGTCGTTCCGGGTGCGCACGGACAGGTCGATCCCGGCGCAGTTGCCGGTGGCAACGGGCGCCAGCGCCGCGAAATCGGGCACCCAGGGGAAGCTGCCCTCATACGCACTGTAATCGAGGCCGGAGACCAGATTCGACACCGCGGCGGGCGGGACGAGATCGGCATCGAACGGCCGCGGTGCATCGGAGAGCGGGCGCCGGATCTGGAGAACGCGATCTTTCATCCGCTGCTGGAGGCCGGCAAACCACGGGCTGGCGCCGGCAAGGTTGGTGGCTTCCTTGGGATCGTTGAGGGTGTGATAGATCTGAAAAGGTGTGGCGCCGGCGGCGACGTTGTAGCGGACGCCTTTGTAGCCATCGAGGTGAATGACCTGTTCCTGATTGCGGGTGGCGCCGCGCCGTGCGGCCTCGAATTCAGCATAGCTGGGGGTGGCGCTCGAAACGTTGTATTCCACGTAGATCGTCCCGGGCCGCTGAGCGCCGATGCCCGTCAGCGTTGGCAGGATGGAAACACCGTCGGTCCGGGCCGGGGCAGGCAGGCCGGCCACATCGGCGAACGTCGGCAGCCAGTCGTGGAACTGGGAGGCGGCCATGGTGATCGCGCCGGCCCGAATGCGTCCCGGCCACCACGCCAGCGTCGGCACCCGGATCCCGGCCTCCCAGGTGTCGCGCTTGATGCCGTCCATGGGCCCGAACGAATCGAAGAAAGTCGGGTCCTGCGTGTAACTGCCGCCGTTGCCGGCCTCGTTGTGCGGTCCATTGTCGGAGGTGAACACGACGAGCGTATTGCTGTCGATGCCCAGATCTCGGAGGAGCTGGAGCAGATCGGCGGTGGCATCATCGAATCGGCGGATCATGGTGGTGTGGCGTTTGGCCGCGGCGGGCCAGGCGACCTCGGGGGTGGCGGCGTTGTTGTCGTTGTTCCAGGTCGCGTTGGTGTAATCGGGGTGGATCCAGGTATTGATCGTTCCGACAGCGGTATTGATCATGGCGCCGGGTGTGCCGGTCCATTGGACGCCGCCGCTCGAGCCGCCGCCCGCGGGATACTCGATCGAGGGCACTTGCAGCTGCGCGTGGGGCGAGTCGTAGGAGAGAAACAGGAAGAACGGCTGGACGACATCCAATGTCTGGTGGTCCGCGATCCATTTCTTAGCCCGGGCGGTCCACAGATCGATCGTGTAACACTTGTCCAACTGGCTGGAGATGTTGTTGGTGAAACCGTCCCAGACCGGCTGGCCGTTCTCCTTGGGATAATGGTAATGGCCGTTGACGTGGGTCATGTAGCCGAAGAAATAGTCAAAGCCCCGATATTGCGGGTGCGCCTCGGGAATCGCGCCGCTGCCCTGCAATCCCCATTTCCCGATGAGCGCGGTGGCGTAGCCCGCACGGCGGAGCACCGATGCCAGCGTGTGGTTGTTCTCGATGGCCTTGTCGAACTGGTTGTCGCGGACGTTGGAGTGGCCTTGGTGAACGCCCAGCAGGAGCGAAGCCCGCGCAGGCGCGCAGACCGGCGCCGAACAGTAATGGCGCCGCAGCTGCAGACCTTGGGCCGCCATCGCGTCGAGGTTCGGTGTGGCAAAGGCAGGCATGTTCCGGTGCGTCTCGAAGCCGCGGCTGTTCTGGAAAAAGACGCCGAGATCGCCCCAGCCCATGTCGTCCACGAGAATGAACACGATATTGGGCGCCGCCTCGGCCGCGAGCGCTGCCCATGCCATCAAGGCGCCCGCCAACAGCCCTCGAATGGGAGATTTCATCATGCCCTCCATCGCCTCCGCAGCGGCCAGGAGCCGGATCGGCCGACCACTCCATGACAAGGCGGATCTCTTCGTCCATGGCCGCGGTTGTTTCTTTTCCGATTACAGCGCGGGACGGGGGATTTGTAAATGAGAAACGGGGTCAGTTAATGAGGTTGCACTGTCTCCTTGACGCCGAATTGTCACTGTGTGCGAATCCGGGCACGGCTTGGACAATCTCATTGACTGACTCCAATACAAGCTGACACTCCAGATATGGATCCGACCGGGAGGGAGGCGCCGCCGCGGGCGGCTTTTGTCACCACGCATTGGTCTGTGGTTCTCAGAGCGGGCTGCAAAGAGACCGCCCAGTCGCGCAATGCGCTCGAACAGCTCTGCCGGGTTTACTGGTATCCCCTCTATGCCCACGTCCGCCGGCGCGGGCATTCGCCGGAGGACGCGCAGGATCTGACGCAGGAGTTCTTCGCACGGTTGCTCGAACGCCAGTGGCTCGCACGGGCGGATCCGGCATCCGGGCGTTTCCGCACCTTTCTGCTGGTGGCGCTGGAACGTTTTCTGGCCAACGCATGGGACAAGGCGCACGCCCAGAAACGGGGCGGTGGCGCGCCAGCACTGCCGCTGCGGTGGGAGACTGCGGAGACGCGTTATGGCTGCGAGCCGGCGGATCCGCGCACGCCCGAGCAGGCCTTCGAACGCCGCTGGGCCATCACGCTGCTCGATGAGGTGCTGGGGCGGCTGGAAGCCGAGCAGCAGACCGAGGGAAAGGCAGCCTTGTTCGCCAGGCTCAAGCCGTGCCTGGCCGGCGAAAGCGCGTCGCTCCCCTATGCGCAGATCGGGGACGCGGCCGGTCTGAGCGAAGGCGCGGTCAAGGTGGCGGTCCACCGCCTGCGCCAGCGGTATCGGGAGCTGCTGCGCGCTGAAATCGCCCAGACGGTCGCCTCGACCGAGGATGTGGATGCCGAGATGCGGCACTTGTTTCATGTTCTGGCCCGGAGATGAGAAGGGCATGGGGAGCCAGGAACTGGAATGAGGGGGATGACATCGGATGCTGTAACCTGACGCCGCGCTTTCTTAAGAAACAGTTGTAAGCTATGAACACTCAAAGCACCTGTCCCAATTGTGGCCGCTCCCTCGCGCCGGATTCGCCGCGCGGATTGTGTCCCGAGTGCCTGATGCGCTCCGGGTTTGGCACGGGCGCCGCGCCCGAACCGGGCGAGACAGCTCGCCGCCCTCCCTTTACCCCGCCGTCGCTGGGGGAGATGGCGAAGCTCTTTCCGCAGCTCGAGATTGTGGAGTTGTTGGGACAGGGAGGGATGGGAGCAGTCTACAAGGCGCGCCAGCCCGGGCTGGATCGCTGGGTGGCGCTGAAGATCCTGCCGCCGCGGGCTGCCGGGCAAGCCGGATTCGCCCAGCGGTTCAACCGCGAGGCGCGCGCCCTGGCCCGGCTGAACCACGCGAACATCGTGGCGGTATACGAATTCGGCCAAGCGGGCGGGATGCCTTATTTTGTGATGGAATACGTCGAGGGGGTCACGCTGCGGCGGTTGGTGGAGGAGCGGCGGTTGCCGCCGCGCGATGCGCTGCGGATCGTGCCCCAGATCTGCGAGGCGCTCCAGTTCGCCCACGAGGAAGGTGTCGTGCACCGCGATATCAAGCCCGAGAACATCCTGCTCGATAAGAAGGGCCGGGTGAAGATCGCCGATTTCGGCATTGCGAAGATCGTGGGCGAAGCTGGCCAGGCAGACGCCGCCCAGATCGGTCGGGCGGCCCAGGCCGAGGAGGGTGGACTGGCTGCCGATTCGCCTCAACCAGCCGTGTCGCTCACGCAGGACCAGGTCCTCGGCACGCCGCATTACATGGCGCCGGAACAGATCGAACATCCGCAAGCGGTGGATCACCGCGCGGACATCTATTCGCTGGGCGTGGTTTTCTACGAGATGCTCACGGGCGAGCTGCCGGTGGGCAAGTTCCAGCCGCCGTCGAAACGGGCGCAGCTGGACGTGCGGTTGGATGAAGTGGTGCTGCACACGCTCGAGAAGGAGCCCCAACGGCGCTACCAGCACGCCAGCGAAATCAAGAAGGATGTCGAGACGATCGCGCGCACGACGGGCGGTGCGGCTCCGTCGGCCGATGCGCCCGGCGTGGCCAGGGCCCTCGAGGAAGTCAGGAGTCCGGCCAGTTGGCTGCTGGCCACCGGCATCCTGAACTGGATTGCGATCCCGACGATTGTCCTGGCAGCCGCCTGGATCAGGAATCCAGGCGGGCTGCCTGCCGCGCCGATGCTGCTTCCTTTGCTGGCCGCGCTCGGACTCAGCAGCTTCATCATCTTTGCGGGGCTGAAGATGCGGCGGCTCGAGGCCTACAGCACCGCCGTGATGGGCAGCATCTTCGCCATGCTCGTCACCCCGGGCAACATCATCGGCCTTCCGGTGGGCATCTGGTCGCTGGTGGTCCTGAGCCGCCGCGAAGTGCGCCAGGCATTCGGGCGGGGCCATATCGCGGACGGCGTCGTGAGCGCTGGCACCGCTCCGGCGGCGCCTGCCCCGGACCGGTTCTGGCGGCGCTTTGCCGTGGCGGTGGCTCTGGTGTTGCTCGCATTGATCTTGATTCCGGTGTTCCTCACCCTGCTGAGCATCACGCTGCCGACGCTCGCTCGGGCCAGAATGAAGGCCCAGCAGGATGCAGCGACCATCCTCGCGGAGGCCGTCCCCGCCAAACCGAGCGCCGACACGCCTGCAGGAGGCGCGGGCGCTGGCGACAATGCGCCGGTTGGCGTGATGGCCTTTGGGCCCGTGATCGACCGCGTCCTTTATTCCGTGGCGGTGCAGAGGCCGATCAAGGGCGAGGACTTGGATAACGGCCGAGAAATCGAAGTGCCCGCGGAGATCGAGAAGGCGGGCGAAGAACAGTTCTTTCACTGGCTCGCCGCGCAAGGAGTCGATCTGCTCGCGTTTGCCCACAAACAATCGTGGGACTTGTGGGCTGCGCCCAAGCTGAGCTCCGTGCCGTCCGGGTTGTGGGACAGACCGGTGGAGTCGGAGTTGAAGGCGGCTCTGGAGTCGGGCGCCGCGGGATTGACGCGCACCGAACCGGATGAGAAGCAAGGTTTCGTTTCGTACAGTCTCGGGAAGGATGTTGTGCTTCCTTTGACGTTCGCCTTCCAAACCCGGGCGGACGCGGTCGGGCTGCTGCAGATCGTCGAGTTCACCGACAGCCCTCGCGGGATCAGAATCCGGTACAAGCTAGTCATCGAACGCGCCCCATGGGTGCGCGGCGAAATCGGCGGCATCGCGCTCAAACCACGGAGTCAGGATCTGTGCAATCTCATTGACTGATCCCGATACAGCTACATCGCCGCGACCGCCCGCCGCCACGGGTTGACCATTGTGACGGGCAACGATCAGGATTTCCGCCGCCCCGGTTTGAAGGTGTTCAATCCTTTCAGGGACCTTCCGCGCGAGGCCGGGGAGGAGGCTTGACGCCACTTCCCGTTGGGCGACAAAACCAACCGCAGTCCGAAGGCTGCGGTTTTGGATCGGCCGGGTGTCGAGTGGTCCGGCAATGGGGTCAATTCCATATAATCCAAATGATGGACCTGCAGACCACCGCTCATCCTGGCTTCCCCCCCGCCTGCGCTCGTTCAGCTTCCGCCTCATGTCTTCCCACCACCAGAATCCTCAAGGATCGTGCCATGCCTGGAGCTTCTCCGATTTCTTCGGCGCCGCAGAGGACGGCCTCGTCCTGGGCGAAGCCGGGGTAGCCGGCCGCGCGCACGGCATTGCTCACGATCCCGCCGGCGTGCGCATCGAAGGTGTAGTAAGCCGTGAGGTCAATGGCCAGGGAGGTGGCGCCCAGTGGCGGCGCCAGCACCCTCAACGTGGCGGCGGCGCTGGTCACCGAGCCCGCGGCGTTGGCGACGGTGACAGTGTAGCTGCCGGCGTCGGCCGGCTGCACGGCCGAGAACGACAACATGTCGTTGGTGGCGCCGACCACAGCCACCTTGTCCCGCTGCCATTGGTAAGCCAGGCCGGATCCAAAGGCCGCCACGCTGAACCGGGCCGGAGCGCCGGGAAAGACCGTCTGGCTGGCAGGCGCCGAGACGATCACCGGCGGCGGCGTGTACGGGTCAAGCAAGGCCATTCCCCGCTGTCCCTTGTCGTACAACTCCGCAACCTCCGCGGGGGCAAGTGTTCGGCGCCAGATCCCCAGATCGTCCACGTCGGCCTGCGCGGCATAGGCGCCGTCGGCCCCGGCGCCGACCAGCGTGGGCCAGCCGGCGCTCAAGGGCGCCAAGCCGGAAGCGCTGATGTTGGTGGCGCCATGCAAGCGCCCGTCAAGGTACGTCAGCAACTCATTGGCCCCACGGTTGAAGGTGGCCGTGACGAGATGCCATGCACCATCGAGCAATGGGGGGTGAAGATCGACGCGGCGGGGAAGGCTTCCGACCGCGGTCCAGCTCACATTGTGGCCGTCCAGAGCGCCCACCCCCCAGCCGACATTGGCGTCGTTGGTCAAGGGCCGGTTGGCCAAAACCGCGGCGTTCATGCTCCCGGCGCAGCGCAGCCAGAGCGATACGCTGCAATCGTGGGCGTACAGAGCGTCGATGTTCCCCAGCGTGAGCGCCCAATCGTCCGCCAAACCGCTCCCGCCGGCATTCTCAAATCGCGCCGCCTGACCGAGAAAACCATTAATGTTTGTCAACCCAGACACCGGTCAGAATGCTCGCCCAGCCCGGCGCACTGACGGTGGGTTGCTGCGTGGGCGTGCCCGGGACGCCTCCGACGTACGCGGTGTAGGTGACGGTGCCGCTGGCCGCAAGGGCTTTGAGGTTGGGCGCATCCGCCGCCTGCAGAGCGTCGGAGCGGCATCCGTCGACTCCCAGTATGAGGACGTGCCGGTTGTTGAAACCGCCGGCCTGAAGGACCGGCGGGGCGGCCAGCAACGCCGCCGCCACCGCCGTCAGCCCGGTCCGCGCCGCCAGTCGCGCAGTGATGCACATGACCCTATGGATTCCACCGGACCCGGTAGAAGCGCCGCGGCGCGCCGCTCAGGCCGGCGTCATAATAGCCATTGGCGGGCGGGGGTTGGGTTGGGGTGATGATGATGGTCGTCGTCTCGGCAGTGGCGGTGTGGTCAGCTGCCACAATGGATGCCCAGTCGGCCAGATCGTTCGAAGCCTCGACGTTGTACTTGAAACCGGCCGTCGCCTGCCAGGTGAGCGTGAACCCGCCAGCTGGGGTTGTGGTGGGAGCGAACGACAGGATCCTCGGCATGCCCGTCAGCCAGGACGCGCCGGCGTTGCCCAACGCGTAGGCTTGGGCGACTGCGGCAGGGCTGAGGGTGCGCTGCCAGAAGGTCACCTCATCGATCAAGCCGGTGAACCAGCGGCCGTCCGCGGTCCGGTACGTCCCCACGTTGAAGCCATCGTAGCTGAGCAAGACGGCGCCCGGCCCCAGGTCGAGGTTGTGAGTCAGGTTGCCGTCGAGATAGCCCTTCATGGCGCCAGCCGCTGCGTCATAGGTGATCACGATCTGATGCCACTGGTCGACCAGCGAGTTGAGCAAGTAATAACTGGCGGACGACGCGCCGGCCGACGTCAGGGCGTAGACCTGGAAGTCGGTGCGCGGGTCGCCGGTGTCGGGGTCGAGGCTTCCGGCCCGCAATCCGAATGAGATGGGGTAGTTGGCGCCAGCGGATTCAAAGACGAAGGCGCGGGCGGTGCCGGTAAGGCCCAACCCGCCGGTGTCCGGCTTGAACCACGCCGCTGCGGACCAGTTCTGATTGGGATCGAGCGGGTTGCCAATGATGTGGGCATAGTCATTCGTCCCGTCGCAGCTTAAGGCGCCCTGGCCCGCCCGCGCCAAGGCCGGGTCCTGCGTCAGCGGGTAAATCCGCGCCTCGGGATCGATCGAGCCTCCTTTCATCGTCAGAGCGTCATTGTCGAAGAAGCCGGTGCCGCCCACTGCCAGGGCGCGGTTGGCCACAACCCAATCGGTGCGGGCGTCAAAATCGTAGTAGGCCCTCAATTCGTTCTTGAAGGACTCCCCCCCGGCCAGGCCAATCCGCGTAGCGAGGGTCTGGCCTTGGTCGCCGGCCGCGAACAGGCTGGCGACTTCATTGGTCGCAAGCGACCGCTGCCACAGTGCCACCTCGTCGATCTGGCCCTTGAACCACCGCCCGTTGGCGGTCCGGTAAGTGCCGATGCGGAACCCGGCCGAGTTGGGATTGAAGATGCCAGTGATGGGGATTTGGTGGGTGAGCGCCCCGTCGAGGTAACCCTCGATGACGGCGCTGGAGGAGCGGTAGACAACGACGATGTGATGCCAGCGGTCGACGTCGGCATTGGGCACCTGAAAATCCCGGTAGGGGTCGGTACCGCTCGCGTAGTCGGTGTAGAGTTGGAAGTTGCTGTTGCCGGGCGTGCCCGCGCGCAAGGCGAACGAGATGGGATAGGCCGTCCCACCAGTCTCAAACACAAACGCGCGCGCAGTGCCGGTCAGACCCGCCCCGCCGGTGTCCGGCTTGAACCACGCCGCCACCGACCAGTCCCAGTCAACAGTCACCGGGCTGCCAACGATGTCGCCGTAGTCGCCCGCACCGTCGCAATCCAGCGCGCCCGTTCCCGCCCGGACTTTGACCGGGTCGGTCGTGAACGGCGGGATGAAGGCGGATGGGTCACCCTCGGCGCCGTTCAACAGCGCTTCGTCCCGGGCAAACCCCGGGTAGCCAGCCGCGCGCGCGGCGTTGCTGACCACGCCGTGCACCTGCGTTTCGAACGTGTAATAGGCCGTGATGTCGTTCAGCAACCCGGCCAGCGGCAAAGCCGAAACAACATCCACGGTTGCGGCCGGGGAGATGACGTCGCCGCTGGAGTTGGCGACCACCACATCGTAGGCTCCGGCTTGGGCGGCGGTGACCTCGGTTAGCGCGAGCACCGCGTTGGTGGCGTCGGTCAAGGGCGCGCCATCGAGCCGCCATTGGTAACGGAGCGGCTCCTCACCGATGGCCCGCACACCCAACGTCACGGTTTCTCCCGCCACCACCGTAACCCCCTCCGAGACCCAGAGGATGACCGGCGCCGGCCCGGTGACGAAACTCCATTCGCGCACCGTCTCATGCGGCGGCACCGCATTGTCCAGATAGCGCACGCGCGCCAGGTTCGTGCTCGACGGGGGCAGCGGCGCACCGGACTCGCCCGTGATCAGCAGGGTTTGATTCGACCGGACCACCTCGGGCACAACCGTCGCGCCATTGAGGGTCATCTGGACGCTGGCGAAGTTGACGGTGTTCGAACTGAAGGACTCATCAACCCACACTTCCAGCCGGGGCCTCGACTCAACCTCGGTCGCCCCATCCACCGGCCGCACGCCTGTGATCGGCGGCGCCGCAAACTGGTATTTCGGGAAATCAACGCGGGCGCTGTAGAGCCGGAAAACCTCGTTCGAGTTCAATGGCCGCTCGAACACCGCAATCTCGTCCAGCGCGCCGCGGAATGGCTGGAAGCCCGACACCCGGCGGTCCATGCCCACATACGGCGCCTCAGCCGGCACAACCGCCGGACCTGGATTGGCCAGGAACGCCCCCAGCCGCCCGTTGCGGTAATAGGCGAAACCCAGTTCCGGGTCGCGCACGAAGGCCAGATGCTCCCACTGCCCCGTGCGCAGGTCGTCGTTGACGATGAAGTCGACCAGCGCCCCTGAATTGTAGGCCCAGTACACGCGCGGTCGACCACTCGTGTGGATTTCCCAGTTGATCCCGTTCGCCGCCGGATAATTGCCCAGGATCACCCCCCCGCGGTCGGTGGAGGGGTAATCGAGGTCAAACTTGACCCACGCCGCAAACGAGTTGGGCGTCGCCCCGAGGCCGCGGCTTAACTCGATGTAGTTCTGGGGCAATGTCCAGTTGATCGTGAAATCGAGGCCGGACCCGACCGCGCCCGGGATTCTCCGGTCGCCCGCGTCGGGCTGCAGACGAAGGACGCCGTCGTTGCGCGTCGGCGAACCATCGGCCACGGTCCCGCCGTCAACAGCCGTGGCTTCCTCGAAACCCAAGTCGAGCAAACCCTCGGCCGTCGGATCAGGCGGCCGCAAGTGATACGGGCACATGCGGAAGGACCATGCGACCTGCTGTGCGCCCGGGCCCGCCACGGGATCGACGTACCTCACGAGCACCGTGTGTTGCGACTCCGGCGCCAGCACGCCCGGGTTGTGGCTCACGCGCATCACGCCCGCCGCCGGATAGCTGATCCCAGCGCTGACCTCCGCGCCGTCGAGTTCCATGTGCACCGAGTCCGCCGGAATCGGTTGGCCGGCGGGGAGCAGGTCGACCTCAATCGCCGCGCCGGGCAGCACAAAGGCTTCGTTGGCTGCCGGGCGGACCTCGCCCACGACCGCAACCGGAACCACGCTGGCCGCGATTGCATCGCCGGCCGGTGCGCCCAGCGCGGCCACATAACCCGGACTGAGGACCGCGTCGTGGACCTGAACCGAGTTAATGTAAGCAACGTCGAAACCGCCGATGTTGTCCGTAAACAACAAGGCCCGTGATGTTCCCAGCGCCCAGCGCCCGTCGAGAACGTCCGGGAGCGCCTCCTCCCCCGCCTGGACGCCATCCACGTACTTGACCGCCCGCGGCGGCGATGCCGCCATGTCCGTGGTGATGACCAGCCGATGCCAGGCGTCGGGCATCACCACCCCCTGCGGGCGCTCCAGCGTGCCGAGGCCGTTGTCGGCGGCGACGTAGAATTCGCCGGCGTTGCTGTTGAGCCACGGTTCATCGATCTGGATGAGCGACCGGTTCTTGCCGCTCGATGCCGCCGGGAAGTAGACGTCCAATACCATCGAGTACTGGTTGACCAGCCAGCCGCCACCGTTGGGCGCGGCGTTGGGATTCATCACATAGCCCATGAGGCCGGTCATCGGCGGCACCCGCATGACGTGGACATCCTGCCCGCCAATCGCCGGGATGCCAAACGTGGCGCATGTCCCGAACTGGGTGTTGCTCTCCGTGGCCGCGCCCGGACCGTCGAAGTAATCGAGGTTCATTCCGACGCTGGCGCCCAAGCCACTGGCAAAGTCCCACTGGCCCACGATGGCGGCGTTCAGCGGCGCGAGGGACGCCAGGAGCCAGGCGAGGGCCGCGGAACAGACGGCGGCCCGGCCTGCTCGGACACAACGGCAGGTTGTCGTTTCCATAAGCAATCTTCGGGTTGGGGTTCTGGTTATGGTCGTCGGTCAAATCGATCGGACGCCGGCCCCATCCCGTTCAACCTCGCCGATCGAGGCCTTAGGACCGTCCCCGGCGCCGGCTTCAGCGCGTGCGCAGCGGTTGGCCAAGGTACCATGCTTCTTGCCAATGGGTCTTGCCGCGCCGGGCCTGGGAAGCGTGGCCGTCGGCCCACATGATGTTCCCGCGGCCGTTGTGGCGATAATACTCGTTCAGGCGTTCCGGCCAGGCTGTCCATTGTGACAACTCGATTGGCGTGTCTTCCACCCCGTCCAACATCGCTTCCCAGGCATCCTGAAACAGGATCGTAACAGCGGGCGCCCGCACGCCGACGCTCGGCCGCGCCTGGGTCGGCGCGGACCCGCCAACCCTGCCCTCGAACAGCGCGATGTCAAAGCCGGCCGCGGCCGGATTCAGGGTCTCGTAGTAGCCATTGAACCCGTAAGTGATGTAGATGTGGCCGTCTTTGAACGCGCCATCGTTGTGCGTTCGAGGCGCGTATTGGTCATCAGCGCTCTTGGCCTCGGGACAGAAATAGACTTTCGGGTTGTAGCTGAGATACGGCACGTAGGCCACCCCCCAATAGGCCTCGGCGTGATCCGCCGCAATCAGATTGGCCCGCTCCAGCGACACGGGCCGGCCGAAATCCCCGCCATCGCGGATCCACCGCATCCAGTTCCGACGAGGGTGCCCCCGCCCCTGGTAGTCGTCCTGGTAAAGCACATACGCCGTCTGGATCTGCCGCATGTTGTTCTTGCAGACCACAGCACGCCCCGCGGCCTTCGCCCGGACCAGCGCCGGCAACAGCAAGCCCGCCAGGATCGCGATGATGGCAATGACGACCAGCAGTTCGATCAGGGTGAACGCCCGGCGCCGGAGACCGTGGAAGGCGCACCGGGATTGATCCTGAGGGAATGCCATTGGCGGCGGGCGCGGCTTCATCGGCGTTCAACAGGCCCGTTCATGGATGAAGCCCGGCTATCGCCGAAGCAATGGCCTGGGCTGGCGGATCCTGTGTAAATTACCACGCTAAATTATGGCGGCCGGCGCATTTTACAAGCCTTTTTGAGCACCCGCCGCGAACCAGGACGCCCCGCTCCCAACCTTCCGGACCGTGGGCGTCACCGTCCGCAGCGGTGCCTGGCGGCAGCCGCAGGCACTCCACCCCGCCGCTTGCCTTTCCCCTCTCACCCGTTCATATTCGAGCCGTGATGGTTGAATCTCGAAGGCAGCTATGAAGCGCATATTGGCATCTCTGTGGATTCTCCAATCCCTCTTGGCGCCCGCCCTGGGGGCCGATGTTCCTGTCGAAACCCGAGCGCAGCGCGATGCCCGCATGGCATGGTGGCGCGATGCCAAGTTCGGCATGTTCATCCATTGGGGCGTCTACGCCGTCCCGGCGGGCACTTACCAGGGCCGGCAGATCCCCGGCATCGGCGAGTGGATCATGCGCAATGCCGAGATCCCCGTGGCCGAATACCGCGCCTTCGCCCGCCAGTTCAATCCCGTCCGATACGACCCGGCCGCCTGGGCCCAACTCGCCCGCGACGCCGGCATGCGCTACATCGTCATCACGTCCAAACACCACGACGGCTTCGCCCTTTTCCCCTCCGGAGTGACGGATTGGGACATCGAGGACGCCACCCCGTATGGCAAGGATCTCATCGGGCCGTTGGCCCAGGCCGCCCGCGAGCAAGGGCTCAGGTTCGGCCTCTATTACTCCCAGGCCCAGGATTGGACCCATCCCGGCGGCGCCAAGGCGCGTCTCCAGGAAGGCCAAGGCTGGGACCCCGCCCACCGCGGCAATTTCGATCGCTACCTGAAGGAGATCGCTGCGCCCCAGGTCCGCGAAATCCTCACGCGCTATCAGCCCGACATCCTGTGGTGGGACACTCCCACCTGGACAACCCCCGAGCGGGCGGCGCCGCTCTACGCGCTCACGGCCCTCCGGCCCGGCCTCATCACCAACAACCGCCTCGGCGGCGGCTTCTCCGGAGACACCGAGACGCCCGAGCAGCGCATCCCCGCCACCGGTTTCGCCGATCGGGATTGGGAGACCTGCATGACCCTCAACGGCACCTGGGGCTACAAGAGCTACGATCAAAACTGGAAATCCGCCGAAACCCTCGTGCGCAACCTGATCGATATCGTCAGCAAAGGCGGCAACTACCTGCTCAATGTCGGCCCCACCCCCGAGGGCGTCATACCCGCCCCATCCATCCAGCGCCTCCGCGAAGTGGGCGCATGGATGAAGGTCAACGGCGAGGCGATCTATGGCACCACGTCGAGCCCGTTCAAAAAGTTGCCTTGGGGCCGCTGCACCAAGAAAATCGCTCCGGACGGCGCGACGCTCTACCTCCACGTGTTCCAATGGCCCCCGGATGGGCGCCTGCTGGTGCCCGGCCTGAAGAGCCCCGTCACCTCCGCAACTCTGATGGCCAACGGCGTTTCCCTTCCCACCCAGGCCGGCCCGGACGGCCTCACGATCTCGCTGCCCGCTTCCGCGCCGGATCCCATTTCATCGACCATCGTGCTTCGCATTCAGGGCGCCCCCGATATCAAGCCGTCTCCAGGACAGATCCAGGCGTCGGACGGATCCGTCACGCTGCCGGCTTCGGAAGCCACCCTCCATGGCAAGACCATCCGCTACGAAGACGCGCACGATAACCTCGGTTACTGGACCGATCCAGGCGATGGGGCGGACTGGTTGTTTCTCGTGAACCAGCCGGGCCGGTTCGACGTGGCCGTCGATGTCGCCAGCGTCGGCCAGGCCGCGTTCGAAATCCGCCTTGACGGCCAGACCCTTCGTGTCTCCTTTCCCAATACCGGCGACTACACCCGCTACCGGACGGTTCCCGCCGGCACGCTCGAAATCGCCGCGCCCGGCCGCACGACCCTCAGAGTCCAACCGGTCCGGACCGGCTGGAGACCCGTCAATCTCAAATCCATTCGCTTGACTCCATCGAAATAATCCATCCACCCAGATGAAAGCCAGTACTCGAATCTCCATGAAACTCAACGCTCCTGTGAACCGCCTCATCGGCGATCTGCCCAAGGTCGGGATCCGCCCCGTGATCGACGGACGCCGCAAGGGCATCCGCGAATCGCTCGAGAAACCCACCCTGGCCCTGGCGCGCTCGGTCGCGCGCCTCATCGAGTCCAGCCTGCGCCACTCGTGCGGGCTGCCCGTCGAGTGCGTCGTGGCCGACTCCTGCATCGGCGGCGTCGGCGAAGCGGCTCGGGCAGCCGAACAGTTCCGCAAAGCCGGCGTGGGCGTCTCCCTCTCGGTCACGCCCTGCTGGTGCTATGGCTCCGAGACCATGGACATGGATCCGATGACAGCCAAAGCGATCTGGGGTTTCAACGGGACCGAGCGACCCGGGGCCGTGTATCTCGCGGCCGTCAGCGCCGCCCACACCCAGAAAGGCCTGCCCGCATTCACAATCTACGGACGCGACGTCCAGGATGCCGGCGACACCCGGATCCCGGCCGATGTCCGCGAGAAGATCCTCCGGTTCGTCAAGGCCGGCCTGGCCGCCGCCACCATGCGCGGCAAGTCCTACCTCTCGATCGGCGGAGTCTCGATGGGCATCGCCGGCTCGATCGTCAACCACGATTTCTTCGAGGATTACCTCGGCATGCGCGTCGAGTGCATCGACTCGACGGAGCTGCTCCGGCGCATCGACGAGAAGATCTACGACGCCGGCGAGTTCGAGCGCGCCTATGCCTGGGTGCGCAGGCACTGCCCCGAAGGCGCCGATCGCAACGCCGTCCGCCGCCGTCGCCAGCGCAAGGAGTGGGAATGGCAGTTCGTCGTTCAGTGCGCCTTGATCGTCCGCGATCTCATGGTCGGCAATCCCCGCCTCGCACGGCTCGGCTTCGGCGAGGAAGCTCTCGGCCACAATGCCATCGTCGCTGGCTTCCAGGGCCAGCGCCAGTGGACCGACCACTACCCCAATGGCGACTTCCTCGAAGCGATGCTCAATTCATCGTTCGACTGGAACGGCATCCGCCAGCCCTACCTCGTCGCCACCGAGAACGACAGCCTCAACGGCGCCGGCATGCTGTTCGGCCACCTGCTGACCGATACCGCGCAGATCTTCGCCGATGTCCGGACCTACTGGAGCCCGGATGCCGTCCGCCGAGTCACCGGCCACGATCTCACCGGGGCCGCCGCGCCCGGCCTTCTGCATCTCATCAATTCCGGCGCCGCCGCCCTCGACGGCTGCGGCCGCCAGACCAACGACGGACGGGCCGCCCTCAAACCGTTCTGGGAGATCACCCCCGCCGAGGCCCTCGCCTGCCTCGAAGCCACCACCTGGCCCCCCGCCAACCACGGGTATTTCCGCGGCGGAGGCTACTCCTCCTGCTACGGCACCCGCGCCCAGCTCCCCGCTACCATGTTCCGCCTCAACCTCGTCAAGGGGTTCGGACCCGCCCTCCAGATCGCCGAAGGCCAGATCGTCGATCTGCCCGAGGAAATCTACACCGTCCTCGAAGAGCGGACCGACCCGACCTGGCCCAGCCATTGGTTCGTCCCCGACCTCACCGGCCAGGGCCCATTCCGGGACGTCTACTCCGTCATGAACGCCTGGGGCGCCAACCATGGCGTCATCAGCTATGGCCACATCGGCGCTGACCTCATCGCCCTGGCCTCGCTGCTCCGCATCCCTGTCTGCCTCCACAACGTCGCCGACGAGCGCGTGTTCCGGCCTTCCGCCTGGGTCCACTTCGGCACCAAAGACCTCGAAAGCGCCGATTTTCGCGCCTGCGCCAACTTCGGCCCGCTCTATCGCAAAGTCTGAGCCCAATCCACAGTCCGCCATGAACCCACACGCCGCCGCCGGTGTCAGGGGGCGAGCCAGAGACCATTGTCCATGTCCGCCGCGCTACCTGGGCGGCAGCGACTCACACCCAGCGGCTCATAGCCGTCGTTGTGGACGAACGATGCGATGGATGCCATGGCTGGCGCCCCTCATGGCTGTCAGCGGCATCGCCCTGGCAGCCGGAAGCGGCGCCTCTGGGGTTGCCGCCTCTGAGCCGGCCACCCGCCAGCCATCACCCGCCTGGACCGACGGCCGCTTCGCCTGGAAATCCTCCGGCCCCATCGTCGATGTCGGCCCCGATCGCAGCGCGCCCGATCCGCACATCGCCATCAAGGATCCAACCGTCGTGTTCGCCGATGGACGCTGGCACGTTTTCGCCACCGTCCGCATGAAGTCCGGCCGGGTCGACATCGAATACCTCAACTTCGTCAGCTGGGCGGAGGCCAACCAAGCGCCCCGGCATGTCCTCGCCCTCCACAGCCAGTATTATTGCGCCCCGCAGGTCTTCTTTTTCTCCCCGCACCGCCGATGGTACCTCATCTATCAGCTGGCCGACTCGAGCCGGCAGCCACCTTTCGGTCCGTGCTTTTCCACCACCAGGCGCCTGGCCGATCCGAAATCCTGGACGCCGCCGCAGCCCATGGTGACCAACGCGCCCGCGAAACCCAAGTGGCTCGATTTCTGGGTGATCGCTGACACCGAGAAAGCCCATCTGTTCTACACTTCATTGGACGGCCATCTGTGGCGGCGGGAGACGCGCCTGGCTGATTTCCCCCTTGGATGGTCCAGCCAGCAACTCGCTCTTCGAGCCGACCTCTTCGAGGCTTCTCACACCTACCGGCTCCAAGGGCTGAATCGGTACCTGACGATCGTCGAAGCCCAAGGCAAGGCCCGCCGCTATTACAAAGCCTACCTGGCCGACCGCCTCGAAGGCCCCTGGCGCCCCCTGGCCGATTCCATCGAGCACTCCTTCGCCGCACCCGCCAACGTCCAGCTCGACGTCCCTTGGACCGACAACTTCAGCCATGGCGAACTCATCCGCGCCGGCATCGATGAGCGGATGGAGATCAACCCGGGCCGCATCCGGTTTCTCTACCAGGGCGCAAGCGACGAGGAATACCGCAGCACCGGCTACGGCGGCATTCCCTGGCGCCTCGGGATGCTCGAAAGCCAGCGGTAAACCGCCCCCCTCTTTTTGCAGCAATCAGCGACCGCGCAGGCCCGCCCCGCCCGGGTCTTGCCTCCTGTCGATCCTACGGATACTTGAGCAGGTCGGCGTGAGCTTCGTGGTCGTTGTTCCACCTCCGCAGGGCTCCATCCGACACCTCGAACAGCCGCTCCTCCCGGATCTGCTCGACATGGCCGTCGCAAAACAGCAGGTTGTGCTGGTAATGATGGCGCTTGCGAGTGGCATCGACGATCCCTGACCGGCCCGGCCCGCCGGGCTTCTGCACAAAGTTCCGATAGTTGATATCGATCATGGCCATCCCGCTGTAGTTGTCCGCTCCCTCCTGATCGTAGAGGAGACGCAGCACCGGCGCGGCTACCCAGATCAGGTTGGCGTCCCCCACCGCGATCATCTCGCTCGGCTTGCGCACTTTCGATTCGGGAATCCGAATCTCGCCCTCCCATTGGCTGTCGGGATCGCCCTCGATATACATCTTGCTGTAGACGCCCCCCAATCCCAGATCGCTCCCGTGGAACTGGGTCCCGTTCGCGTTATAGCCGTAGCTCCCCAGCGGCACCGCATTGTCATTCCCATCGACCGTCAGACCCCGGTAGTCCGGACACCGGTAAAGTTTGTTGGTCCACCCATTGGCCGTGTAGGAGCGGATCTTCTCGGGCCAGTACTCGTTCACTTGCTCGGCCATCGGATCGAAATTGTAGACCGGATAGTGGTTCTGATCGTTGACGTACGAGATGATCCCCAGGCCGATCTGGCGGAGATTGGCCTTGCACTTCACGCTCCGGGCCACGCTATGCGCCCGGGTCAGGGCCGGCAACAGCAGCGATGCCAGGATCGCGATGATGGCAATCACCACCAGCAGCTCGATCAGCGTAAACCCGCGCTCCCGGCCCGGATTCATTTCTGGCTTTCCACCCGATAGCAGCGGCGCAAGACCGTGCTCGGGCTCTCGTCCACATAAAAATTGGCCGTCGTGTTGGTCAGGGTTTCCCAGACCGCCTGCGGCCCTGGCTCGGCGGTTGCCTGCAAAACGAACCGGCTCGCATAAGCCGGCTTCGACCACGTCAGCAGCGCCCTCCCGCCCGTCACTGTGATCGTCAAGTTCGTCACCGCCCCGGGGGGATTCTCGATGACCGGGTGGTGCAGCTCGAACGTCCGCACGAATTGCGCCGCAATCGGGAATCCGTCCGCAGGAGGAGCCGTCTCCTGCGGCGACGTCAGTTGCGCCACGATCCCCTTCTCCTTGCACAGCCAGTAATAGTTCCGCACGTAATACGTCGTGAAATACTGGTAGTTGGGGTCCAGGCTCTCCAACGGCTCGCCCTCCTCCCCGTCATCGAACGCATCGACTTCAACCACGTAGGTGGCTATCTCGTTGATCCGCAGGCAATCTGAGAAACCGATCCCCGGCAGGTTGATGATTCCATGGGCGTCCACGGTGGCGCTCGCGCTGTATAGAATTCGCGCCGGCCACACGAACATCCCCAGAACGTCGACCTCCGTCTCGAAACTCGTCCCCACACTCCAGCTGTTCCCCATCGCCATCGACGCCGGAAAATCCACGATCGGCGACGCAAAGGGCGTCGACGGCATCGTCGCAGAGAAAGCCGGATCGTAAAAGCCATAGTTCGCCCGGCCCGATCCCGGCGCCTGCTTGAGATACATCCACGACTGGGCCGAAGTCGATTCGTTGGTCTTGCGCTCCGCAAAGGCGGCATCGGGAAAATCGGCCCCATGCCCCCCATCCAACCGGTCCACGATGTCAAACCGATACACCAGATCCTGGGGGCCCGCCGCAAAATTCCAGACCTGCGGTCCTCCCACTGTCCCCGCCAGACCTGTGGCGTCCATGTCGCTCGCGTTGGCGTATTGCCGATACCATTGCCCGATCTGATTGAACATGTCGTCGGAGGTGATCGTGATGTGCCCGGACGCCCTCATCGGCGACACCACCCCCACCGCCAGCAATCCCGCCATCGCCGCCACCGAGAATTTCTTGCCGTTCATCATCGTCTGCTACCCTTTCTATCCACATCTGCCTCGCCGCCCTCATCCAGAGGGCTATGCCGGCTCCGGCAGGTCTCCCTGCCGGAGCCTGTCGATACCATTCAAGCAATTACCGTGCCGAGTATTGCTGCCTCACTTGATCCGCACGGTGGCGATCGCCGAATCAACCGGGGCGCCATGCGCGTTAATTGCGCGCACAAAAAAGCGATAGTGGCCCTTGGCCAGCGGCCCGGTGGCATAGGTCGTTGTGTTCGCAACCACGGTCTCCACCAGGTAAAACGCCCCCGTCATCGAGCTCGACCGCCAAATCTCGTACCCCGATTCCACCAGGTTCGTGTCATCCCAATTGAGGGTCGCCAGCCGCCCCATCGGCGCCGCCGTGAAGCCTGTCGGCGCGAACAGGCCCGTCAGGGCCTTGAAGGTGTTTACCCTGCCGCCGGTGATCGTCTTGTCAGTGATGTAAGTCGCAGGATCAATGGAGGCATTGTAGGTGGGGACATCCACGGTGGCGAGCACCTGGTCCCGGATCTGCTGATAGGTGGGGTTTTGGCTGGCGACATAGCTCCAGAGCAGCGCGCAAGTCCCGCTCACCTGGGGAGCTGCCATGGATGTCCCATCGAGCCAGCCCACATTGGCTCCCCAAACGTTCGGGTTGACCGTCGAAAGAATCCGCAGGCCCGGCGCCCCCAGATCGACGGTGTTCCTCCCGTAGTTCGACAGCTTCTTGCTGTTCGGAAACAACGCCAGCTCGTCATTATACCCCGTCGCCGCCACGGCCACAATGTTCTCGACATTGAACGACGCCGGGTAATGAGGCGTCACATCGATGTCGACCCCGCTGTTGCCCGCCGCCGTCACAAACAGAATCCCCGCATCGCGCGCCGCTGTGATCGCATCCAGCAATGCCTGATCGAAGGTCGTTGCGCCCCAGGACGCATTGATGATCTGCGCCCCGTTGGCGATGGCATAATCGATGCACTCGACGGCATCGGATAGCGCTCCGAATCCACTCGAGTTGAGGAATTTGAGCGGCATGATTCTCGCGCTCCATCCGATCCCGACCACGTCGCTTTCATACGCCGGCCCGTTGTTCCCCATCGCGCCGATCGACCCGGCCACATGGGTTCCGTGGCTGGCCACCCCCAACCCGGAAAAGTGATCGTCATACACATCGCCTGTGCCTGTGATGGCATTGATCCCGTAGATGTCGTCCACGTAGCCGTTGCTATCGTCGTCAACGCCAGGCGCCCCGGCGGCTTCGGCTGGGTTTTGCCACAGGTTGCCCTGCAGATCCCGATGCGGGATCGTGTGAGCGGCATCGATCAACGTCATTCCCGTGTCGATCACTGCCACAATCACCTGGCTCGCATCGGTGGTGACCGCCCACGCTTCGGGAGCGTCGATGTCGGCATCCAGCGTCCGATCCGATCCGGCCGCAGTGTTGTTGTAATGCCAGAGGGTCGTGTACCAGTAGTCGTTGGGGATCAGCGGCGTGACGTCTGCGACCTGATAGCGGTAATCGGGCTGGGCGTACTCGACCAGCGGGCTGGCTTGCAGCCGCCGGATCGCTTGATCCACCCCCTGCTGCGGCGGCAACTCCCAGACCTCGAGGTTCGGAATGCGGTGAAACTTCCGAAGAAAACGTGCCCCGACGGCCCGGCGCGCGTTTTCGGCGTTCAAGGCCCCTTGTCCGGCAATCCCCACCGGTTTGAACTTCACGATCACTCGATCCGGGGCCGGCGCATCCGTTTCCGGCTCAGCCTGTGCGGGCAGCCCTGTGCCCACAGCCAATAAAACCCCGGCCATGTACATGCTCGATCGCTTCATTGTCGTCCAAATCTGCATAAAGAACCTTTCTCGGGCGCCGTCGGAACACATACCCCCTCCTCCCGGGCCGCAAACGCATCCCAACCCGGCGCATCCTGGCATTGTTTTCAATTGAACCGACACCAGTAACTTTACTGTAGCCCGCCTTGGCCTGATCGGCAAGGGCATACGTCGCTTGACTTTATCCGCCCATTCGCAATGATTTACCCACTTTATGTCGGTCCAAAACGAATCCCAGGCCAACGAGCGGATGGAGAAGATTGTTTCCCTCTGCAAACGGCGCGGCTTCATCTTTCAATCCTCCGAGATTTACGGAGGCATCAACGGCTTTTGGGATTACGGTCCGCTGGGGGCCGAGCTCAAACGAAACGTCAAGGAATGCTGGTGGCGCTCCCTGACCCAGGAACGCGATGACGTCGTCGGCCTCGAGGCGAGCATCATCATGCACCCGCGGATCTGGGAGGCCAGCGGCCACACCCGCACGTTCAGCGATCCCATGGTCGATTGCCTCCTCACGCGGAAACGCTACCGGGCCGACCAGATCGAACCGCAGTCCGGCGACGTCTATTCCTACTCCGGCGCCCGGGATGAGTCCTCCGGCCAAGTCTGCGCCGAACCTTATTCGGTCCTCATCCCACCCCAAAAACACCCTGAATACGCCCGCAAGATCGCCCGCGAGTTCTACCAGCGGCGCAATGTCCAAAACCCGTCCCTCCTGGACGAACGCCGCGAGTCCGTCAGCCAGACCACCCGATACAATCCCGAGAACGGCAGCCTCCTCACGGAGCCGCGCCCGTTCAACCTCATGTTCAAGACCTTCGTCGGTCCGGTCGAGAGCGAGGAGAACATCGCCTATCTCCGCCCCGAGACTGCCCAGGCCATCTTTGCCCAATTCAAGAACGTGCTCGAGGTCTCCCGGCAGAAGGTGCCGTTCGGCATCTGCCAAATCGGCAAGGCCTTCCGCAACGAGATCAACCCCCGCAATTTCACCTTCCGCTCGCGCGAGTTCGAGCAGATGGAGCTCGAGTTTTTCATCCGGCCCGACGAGATCGCCCAGCGCGCCCCTGGGCGGCCCTCGGGAGAGAGCCTCGCGCCCTCCCCCAACCCCCTGCCCTGGTGGGGCTGGCGCGAATGGCATCAATACTGGGTCGACCAGCGCATCCGCTGGTATGAGCACATCGGCCTGTCCCGCGATTCCATCGAGATCTACTGGCAGAAATCCGACGAGCTCGCCCACTACGCCAAAGCCACCGTCGATCTCCTCTACAAGTTCCCCTTCGGAACTCAGGAGCTCGAAGGCATCGCCGCGCGCGGCGATTTCGACCTCGCTCAACACCAGCAGTTCAGCGGCAAGTCCATGGAGTATTTCGACGAGGAAACCCGCGCCCGATACGTGCCGCACGTGATCGAGCCCAGCGCCGGCGTCGACCGCCTCGTCCTCGCGCTCGTCTGCCACGCCTACCACGAGGAATCCGTTCCCGACGAGAAGGGCAAGCCCGAGCTGCGCGTGGTCATGCGGTTCCACCCGCGGATCGCCCCGATCAAGGCCGGCGTGTTCCCCCTCCTCAAGAACCGGCCCGAGCTGGTCCAGAAAGCGCGCCAGATCCAGGCCATGCTCCGCCCGTGGATGACGGTCTTCTACGACGAGTCCGGCGCGATCGGCCGCCGCTATCGCCGCCAGGACGAGGCCGGCACGCCCTTCGGCATCACCGTGGATTTCGACACCCTCGGCGAGTCCCCCGCCCTGCGCGATACCGTCACCTTGCGCGACCGCGACACCATGCAGCAGACCCGCATTCCCATCGCCGATTTGCTCCCCCTGCTCCTGGAAAAGATCCGTTGAACCCAACCTGCCCCCAACGCGCCCCCACGCTGTACGCCATCGTCGGCTTCAAGCTCCTCAAGGGATTCCTCCTTCTTGCGCTGGCGCTGGGCGTCTATCGCCTCGCCGGCGACGATCTCCCCGCACTCTACGACCAGGCATTGCGCCTGATCCGGCTGGATCCGGAAAAGGAGTTCTTCGTCCAGCTGGCCCACAAGGTCAGCACCATCACGCCCGCCAACATCCGATGGGTCGCCGTCGGCACCGGCCTCTACAGCCTCTTCTCCCTGGTCGAGGGGTTCGGCCTCATCCTCCGCGTCAGCTGGGCCGGCTGGCTTGCCATCGGCGAGTCCCTCTTCTTCATCCCCATCGAGATCCAGAAATTGCACCACGCCTATTCCACCACGGTCCTCATCATCCTCATCCTCAATATCTTCATCTTTTGTTACCTGTTCCGCAACCGTCACCGGCTCTTCCGCCACCACCTTCGCCACCCTCGCTCCCCCCAGACAACCGCCAAACCCAAGGTCCCCGTCGCTGTGGATACCGCTCCCCTCGCTTGACTTGTCGCCGGGGTCTGCAATGATGAATCGCACGGTGTCGATATGCCCAAAGAGGATGCCAAATCCGGCCGCTTGAGCCGGCGTGAACAACGCGACCTGGACATCGAGATTGCCTTTCTCGAGGGATTGATCCGGAGAGATCCGCAGTACCTCGAGGCGCTGCGGATTCTGGGAGACGATTACACCCGGCGGGGCCGGGTCGCCGACGGCCTCCACATCGACGAGCAGCTCTGCCGCCTCCGGCCCCAGGACCCGTTGATCCTTTATAACCTCGCCTGCAGTTACTCCCTCACCGGCCAGTGCGACCGCGCCGCCTCCGCCCTCGAGCAGGCCATCCGCCTCGGCTACCGCGATTTCCGCTGGCTCGCCCGCGATCCCGACCTCAAAAACCTCCGCAAACACCCCCTCTACCGCCAGCTCCGAGCCAAGCTCCGCTCCCTGAAACAAAAACCATCCCCCAGCTGACTTCCTCTGCCCACCTGCCTTGACCTCATCGGTCTGGGCCCGCTGGGGCGAGCCCCGCGGAGCTTCGCTGGCCCGCTCCTCTGTTCCCGACGTCCGATGCCCGTAACGCCGTTTGCGGCCGCTTTTTTCTCTCGCTGAGAGCGCCTCCCCATGGCATGATCCGACCATGCATGCGTTCTGGTTCCGCACCTTCGCTGGTCTGCTCGCCTCGTCGATCGTCGCTTCCGCCGACGAACCGCCACTGACCCTGGCCTCCTCCGGCAGGGCAGCCGCCGGCATCTTCATTTCGACCGGAGCGTCCGCGCCCGAGCGGCACGCCGCCCGCGAGTTGGCCGATCACCTCCAACAGATCACCTCGGCCCCGTTCGCTGTGACGGAAACCGACGGCCCGCTGCCCGCCTCCGCCATCCTGGTCGGCCCCGGCACAAACGCCGCCCGCCTGTTCCCGGGTGTTCCGTGGGATGAGCTCGGTCCCGAGGAATTCGTCATCCGCACCTCCGGCCAGCGACTGCTCCTGGCCGGCGGGCGGCCCCGGGGCACGCTCTATGCCGCCTACCGGTTCCTCCATGAACCATGTGGAGTGCGCTGGTGGACCCCCTGGGCCACCCATGTCCCCCGCCGCGACCCGCTCGCCATCCCCCCGCTCAACCTCCGCGCGCAGCCCGCTTTCGAGGCCCGCGACCCATTCTGGTTCGCCGCCTTCGACCGCGACTGGGCTGTCCGCAACCTCTCCAACAGCCAGCATTCTCGGATCGACGAGGACCGCGGCGGCCGGATCGTTTACCGGGGCTTTGTGCATACCTTCTATCCCCTGGTACCCCCCGATCAGCATTTCGCCCAGCACCCCGAATGGTACAGCCTCATCCAGGGCAAACGCACCGCCCAGCGCGCTCAGCTCTGCCTCAGCAACCCCGCGCTGCGCGATTTCGTCGCCAGCCGGGTTCGCCAATGGCTGCGCGAAACACCTGACGCCCGGATCGTCTCCGTTTCCCAAAACGACTGGCATGGCCAGTGCCAGTGCGACGCCTGCAAGGCCATCGATGACGCCGAGGGTACCCCCGCTGGCTCACTCCTCGATTTCATCAACGACATCGCCGCCCGCATCGAGCCCGACCATCCCGGCGTCGCCATCGATACTCTCGCCTACCAATACACTCGCAAGGCCCCCAAGACCCTCCGCCCGCGACCCAACGTCATCATCCGCCTCTGCTCGATCGAGTGCAACTTTGCCGATCCCCTCGATGCCCCCTCGAACGCCGATTTCGCTCGCGATATCAGGGACTGGTCCCGGATCTGCCAACGCCTTTACGTCTGGGATTACACCACCGATTTCGCCCATTACCTCCAGCCGCACCCCAACTGGTTCGTCCTGGGACCCAATGTCCGCTTCTTCCATGAGCACCACGTTCGCGGCCTTTTCGAGCAGGGCGCCTATCAGTCGCACGGGGCGGAGATGGCGGAGCTGCGCGCATGGGTTCTGGCCCAGCTGATGTGGAACCCCTACCAGGACGACCAAAAGCTGATCCAGGAATTCCTCGAAGGCTATTACGGCAAGCCCGCCGCCCCATTCATCCGCCAATACTTGGAGCTCATGTCCGAACGCGCCCGCGGGTTCAAGCTCACCTGCTTTTCGCCATCGAGGGCGCCCTTCCTCAACGGTCCGGCGCTGGCTGCGGCCGAGACCCTCTGGAACCAGGCCGAGCAGGCCGCGGCGCCCAATCCCGATCACCTCTGGCGCGTCCGGATCGCACGCCTGCCCCTCCGCTACGTCTGGCTGTCCCAGTGGGATCGCCTTCGCCAGGAACTGGATTCCGCCGCCCAACCTTGGCCCTTGCCCGCCTCCCGATCCGCCGTCGCCCGCGATTTCCTCCAGCTGGCGACCGGATCCGGCCCCCAGGGCTGGGCGCCCGTCACCCACCTCAACGAGTCCGGCCTCACCCCCCAGCAGTTCGTGAGCCGGCTGCCTCAGGATCCTCGATGACCCCGGCCGATCCCCCCGCCTCTCTCGGAATCATCGCAGGCAACCGCTCCCTGCCGATCCTCCTGGCCCGGCAGGCCCGCGCCCAGGGCGTCGCCCGCCTCGTCGCCGTCGCTTTCAAGGATGAAACCGATCCCGCTCTCGCCGATCTCGTCGACGAGATCGTCTGGCTCCGAGTCGGTCAGTTGAGCAAGATGATCGCCGCGTTCAGCCGGCGCGGAATTCGCCAGTGCGTGATGGTCGGCCAGATCGCCCCCCGCAACCTCTTCACCGTCCGCCCCGATCTCCGCGCCCTGGCTCTCCTCATGCGCCTGCCCAGGAAAAACGCCCACTCGATCTTCGGCGCGATCGCCGACGAGCTCGAGCGCGACGGTGTCCGTCTCGTCGAAGCCACCCACTGGCTCCGCCCCCTCATGCCCACCCTCGGATATCAGGCCGGCCCCGCCCCTTCTCCAGCCCAATGCGCCGACGTCGAATTCGGATTCCGCCTCGCCAAAGAGATCTCCCGCCTCGACATCGGCCAGACCGTCGTGGTCCGAAACGGCATCGCCCTCGCCATCGAGGCTTTCGAGGGCACCGACCGCTGCCTGATGCGCGGCGGCGAGCTCGCCCGCCCCCAGGGCGCCGCCGTCGCCGTCAAAGTCGCTAAACCGCACCACGATCTCCGTTTCGACATCCCCTGCCTCGGCCGCCAAACCCTTGAAACCTGCGCCGCCGCCGGCATCGCTGTCCTGGCATTCGAAAGCGGCCTGACCTTGCTCCTGGATAAGCCGGAGGTCGAGGCCCTCGCACAACGCCATCGCATCAGCCTCCTCGCTGCCGCCGATCCGCCTGCGCACGCCCCCCCTTGATCCTCTCCTCTTTCCGCAACATCCAGCGCGCTGGATTGTCCTGTGAGATCTGCCCCGCCATTCAATTCCTCGCCTGACCAGCCTCTCGAAGGCATGGTCGAGCACGTGACCTTCCATAACGAGGAAAACGGTTTCGCCGTGGTCCGCGTCCAGGTCAAAGGCCGCCGCGATCTCGTCGCCGTCGTCGGCCGCATCCCCGCTGTCCATGCCGGAGAGTGGCTCCAGGCCGAGGGTCAATGGATCAACGACCGAGAGCACGGGCCCCAGTTCCAAGCCACATCCATCCGCTGCTGCCCCCCCACCTCCAGCGAAGGCCTCACCCGTTACCTCGCCAGCGGCCTCGTCAAAGGGATCGGACCCGTCTATGCTCGCAAACTCGTCGCCCGGTTCGGCCCCCAATTGCTCGATATCATCGAACACTCCTCCGCCCGGCTCGAGGAGATCGACGGCATCGGCCCCGAGCGGCGGCGGCGGATCAAGAAAGCCTGGAACGACCAGATGGCTGTGCGCGCCATCATGCTCTTCCTCTACAGCCACGGCGTCAGCACCAGCCGCGCCATCCGCATCCACCGCACCTACGGCGACCAGGCCATCGATCGCGTGCGCGCCCAGCCCTATGCCCTGGCCGACGATATCCCCGGCATCGGCTTCAAGACCGCCGACCAGATCGCAGCGCGGCTGGGTGTCGCCAAGGATTCCGCCACCCGTATCGCCGCCGGATTGACCCATGTCCTCCTCCAGGCCACCCAGGCCGGCCACTGCGCCCTCCCGCGCCCCGAGCTCGAACAGCAAGCCCAGGCCCTGCTCGATGTCCCTGCCCCTTCGATTCAATCCGCTCTCGACGAACTCCTCTCCCGCCGCCGCCTGATCCTCGATCCGATCCCGCCCGACGGCCTCGTCTTCCACCCCGCGCTCCTCCGATCCGAGCAGATCGTCGCCGCTTGCGTCCGCCAGCTCGCTAACCAGTCCGCCAACTACCCGATTCGCGACGTCGATTCCGCCATCCGGAATGCCGAATCCCACACCGGCGCCGCGCTCGCGCCCAGCCAGCGCGACGCCCTCCGCCAAGCCCTTTCCCAGCGCTTGCTCATCCTCACCGGCGGCCCCGGCGTCGGCAAAACCACCATCGTCCAAACCCTCCTCGCCATCCTCGATCCCCTTCAGGTGCGCTGCCAGCTTTGCGCCCCCACCGGCCGCGCCGCCCAGCGCCTGACCGAAACCACCGGCCACGAAGCCAAAACCATCCATCGCCTCCTCGAATACCGCCCCGGACAAAACATGTTCCATCGAAATGCGGACCGCCCGCTCGACCTGGATCTGCTGGTCGTCGATGAGATGTCGATGGTCGATCTGCCGCTGGCCCACCGTTTGCTCCAGGCTCTCCCCCCCTCCAGCCGCCTCCTGCTCGTCGGCGACGCCGACCAGCTGCCGTCCGTCGGCCCCGGCAACGTCCTCCGCGATCTCATCGCCAGCGGCCGAATCCCCGTCGCCCGCCTCACCGAGGTCTTCCGCCAGGCCGCCCAAAGCCGCATCATCACCGCCGCCCACGAAATCAACCACGGCCGCTCCCCCCGCTGGCCCCGCAAAGGCGAATCCGCCGACTGCTTCTTCATCGAACGCGACACCGCCGAGGACATCGTCCGGACGATCCGCGACCTGGTCCACCATCGCATCCCCAACCGGTTCCATCTCGATCCCGTCCGCGATATCCAGGTCCTGACCCCGATGAACCGCGGCGCCCTCGGCATGCGCGAGCTCAACCTCGCCCTCCAGGCCAGCCTCAATCCGCCCGCATCAAACGAGATCCCCGTCCAGCGCTTCGGCTGGTCCTTCCAGCTCCGCGATAAGGTCATTCAAACCGAAAATAACTACGACAAAGAGGTCTTTAACGGCGACATCGGCCGCATCACCGATATCGACGCCGACAGCCAGGAGCTCCGCGTCCAGTTCGACAGCCGCAGCGTCGTCTACGACTTCGGCGAGCTGGATGAGCTCTCTCTGGCCTACGCACTCACCATCCACAAGGCCCAGGGATCCGAGTTCCCCGCCGTCGTCCTCACCCTGGCCACGGCTCATTACCTCTTGCTCCGGCGCAACCTCCTCTACACCGCCGTCACCCGCGGCCGCCAACTCGTCGTCATCGTCGGCCAGCCCCGCGCACTCTCCATCGCCATCCGCAACGCACACGCCGAAGCCCGCCACTCCGGCCTCCTCCACCGGCTCCAATCGGCCGAATCCATCCTCTCTGCTCCATCCCCATTCGAGGAAAGCACGGACACTGAGGAAGGGCCGGCGCCCGGCCCTGAACTGGACACCTCCGCTTGAGCCGCCGTTCGTCGTGACGCGGGCCGGAGCACCGGGCGAGCCATGGCCGCCTGCCGCTGGCTGGCGGCCTTTTGGGCTCGCATTTTGCGGCAGAAAGGGATCGAATGCCGCCGTGACCCCCGCCGAGAACTCCGATTCTACCGGAAACGGCTTCCTGTTGGGGCGCCGCTCTTTCCCGAGCTGTCAAAACTCCTGATCCATCGGAGGGCGGAATTGCGCGTGATCGAGTGGAACCAGTGCAACCGAAAGGCGCGGCGATGGAAACGGAATCGACAACTCGAATGTGCTCTCTGGCGAGCCCGCACAACCGACAGGCTCCATGAGCCCGTTCCCCTCAACCGATGAAGTCTTTGCCGCTGCTCAGGCCATGGCCGATCCCCGAGAGCGCTCGGCGTATCTGGACCGTGTCTGCGAGGGCAATCCAGGGCTGCGCCAGGAAGTGGAGAGCCTGCTGGCCGCCGCCGGCCGCACCGGCACGTTTCTCGAATCCCCTGCTGCCGGGGCCGTCGAAGTGCTGCGGGAAATCCAGGATCCGGCCCGAGGCCCGCTGACCGAGAAAGCGGGCACCCGCATCGGGCGCTACAAGCTGCTCGAGCAGATCGGCGAGGGTGGCTTCGGGATCGTCTGGATGGCGGAGCAGGAGGAACCGGTCCGGCGCCGCGTGGCCCTGAAGATCATCAAGCTGGGCATGGACACTCGCGAGGTTGTGGCGCGATTCGAGGCCGAGCGGCAGGCGCTGGCCATGATGGATCACCCGCATATCGCCCGCGTGTTCGACGGCGGCGCCACCGACACGGGCCGGCCCTATTTCGTGATGGAGCTCGTGAAGGGGATTCCGATCACCCGGTTCTGCGACGAGCAGAAGCTGTCCACGCGCGAGCGGCTGGAGCTGTTCATGCAGGTCGCGTGCGCGGTCCAGCATGCCCACCAGAAAGGGATCATCCATCGCGACCTCAAGCCCTCGAACATCCTGGTCACGCGCCAGGACGAGCGGCCGGCGCCCAAGGTGATTGATTTCGGGGTGGCGAAGGCGACGCAGGCCCGGCTCACGGAGAAGACCATGTTCACGCGGTTTCGCCAGCTCATCGGGACGCCCGCCTATATGAGCCCGGAACAGGCGGGCCTGGGCAGCGCCGATGTCGACACGCGCAGCGACATCTACTCGCTGGGAGTGCTGCTCTACGAGCTGCTGACCGGCCGGACGCCCTTCGACACCTCCAAGCTGCTCGAGGCGGGCTACGACGCCCTGATGCACACCATCCGCGAGGAAGAACCGCCCAAGCCCAGCACCCGGCTCAGCACGCTCAGCCAGGAGGAACTCAGCGCGGTGGCCGGCAGGCGGAGAGAGCAGCCGGGCAGGCTGGGCCGCCTGGTGCACGGCGACCTGGATTGGATTGTCATGCAGTGTCTGGAGAAGGACCGGACCCGGCGCTACGAGACGGCCGCTGCGCTGGTTCGGGATGTCGAGCGGCATCTCCGGGCCGAGCCGGTCTCGGCCGCGGCGCCTTCGATCGCTTATCGCCTGGGAAAATTCGTGCGTCGGAATCGCCTCGCCGCGGGGATGTCGCTGGCAATCGCCGCTGCCCTTGTCGCCGCGACCGCCATCAGCCTGCAATCGGCGCTTGCCGCCCGGAAGGCGCGGCAAATGGCCGATGCCGAGCGCGACAAGGCCTGTCAGGCCCAGCAGGCCGAGGCGGCTCAACGCGCGATGGCCGAAGCCAGCTCCCAGGAAAGCCTCCAGCGACTGGTCAAGCTCCACACCGCCCAAGGCCTCGATCTCATGGATCGCGGCGATTGGCTGGGCGCCTCCCTCTGGTTCTGCGATGCCTTGAGCCGAGCCGGCGCCAACGCCTCCATCGCCGAAATCAACCGCATCAGGCTCGGGATGAATCTTGCCTATGCGCCTCGGCTGGTCCGGATGTGGTTCCATGGCGGGCCCATCAGCCAGTCGAGCTTCAGTCCAGACGGCCAGCGGGTCTTGACGGCCGGCCGCGACGGCGCGGTGCGGATCTGGGACTTGGCCGGCGACCGGCCGCTGGGAGCCTCCATGCCGCACGCCGGCGCCGTCCTGGGCGCCGAGTTCAGCTCCGACGGGCGTTATGTCGTGACAGCATGCGAGGACCGAACCGCCCGCGTTTGGGACGGAGCCTCGGGCAGGGCAGTCTCGCCTCCGTTGGTGCACCGGTTGCCCCTTGAGCGCGCGCTCTTTCGCCGCAACAACCACCAGGTGATCACGGCAAGCGGTCGCGACGTGTTCTCGTGGTCGGACGATGGCCAGTTCAAACTCAAAGTGCAACGAGCCGAAAGCGAAATCCAGGCCTGGGACCCGATCTCCGGCCGCGGATCTCAGACCAACTACTGGCGGGACACCAGCCTGATCCAAATCACCTGCAGTCCGGCAGGTCGCTGGATCGCCGCTGCCTATTCCGATGGCGAGATCTGCTTCCTGGACGATCGCCTGCAACCCGACAAGCGAGTGCGGCTGCCGGCGGATGTGGGGCGGCTCAGCGACATGGCGTTCAGCCCGGACGAAAGGCGCTTGGCGACGGCGTCGGCCAGCGGCTCGGTGCTGATCTGGGACCTCGCCAGCGGCGCCCTCTTGCGGAGCCTGCGCGCTGCCAGCGATCGGGAAACAGGATCGGGTGCGGAAACACTGCAGGTGTCGTTCAGCCCGGAAGGTCGCCGGCTGATGGCGCTCTCCCGAGACGGCGCCGTGGTGTTCTGGAGCGTGCCGTCCGGTGAAGCGGCAGGCCATCTCGCCAGGCCGATCCCCGGCGCTGCATCGGCGGTGTTCGGCCCCGACGGCCGGCGCGTCGCCGTGGCGCGGGCCACCTCGAGCGGGAGCGGCGAGACGCGGGTATGGGATGTGGACAGCGGCCAGGCAGCCGGCCCCGCTTTGCCGCACGGAAGCGCCGTGGTCAGCGCATGTTTCAATCCGGACGGCGCCTTGCTGCTGACCGCCGGCCTCGATGGATGCGCCAGGGTGTGGAACCTGGCGGCGAGCGTTCCGCCGCTTCCGCCGCTCGCCGACTGGAGCGCGCCGGCGAAAGCCCCGGGGGATGCTGCGCACTTCGAGAATCATCCCGCCGCATTTTTCAACCGGGACGGAAGCCGTCTGATCGCGCTGGAACGGGGCGGGATCGCACGCGTCTGGGACACGGCCTCGAGCCAGCCGGTGTCGCCGGCCATCCACCACGGCCAATCCTCGGCGACGGCTGCCTTCAGCCAGGACGGCAAACGGATTGCCATCGGCGGTGGATGGGAGATCGGCTGGGCCCGGGTTTACGAGGCGGCCACCGGAAAGCCAATCACACCGGCGCTGGCCTGCAGCGGCCCGGTAAACAGCGTCGCTTTCAATCCGGATGGCCGATGGCTGGTGACGTCGGGCCAGGACGGTGCCCGGATGTGGGATGCAGCGTCGGGCAAGCCGGAGCCCTTGCCGTTGAAAGGGATCGAGTCGGTTCGCGAGCTGGTGTTCAGTCCGGACGGCCAATGGATCGCGACTTCCGCTGGCCTGTCCCCGCGGTCTTTTAGCCTGAAGAGCAACTGGCAGGTGCAGGTTTGGCGGGCGGATTCGGGCAATGCCGCTGCCCCGGCGAGGGAGGTCCTCGGCACGCAACCCCGGCTTGACTTCAGCCCCGATGGGCGCTGGCTGGCCATCAGCGCCACGGCGGCAGCGGAATTGATTTCAGAGAACCTCAGCGGCCTGGTCGCGCGCGTGCAGATCCTCGAAACCCGCACCGGCATTGCTGCGGATCAACTCCTGGAGCTGCGCGAGCCAGCCGGCCGGCTGCGATTCAGTCCTGACTCGGCGCGTTTGTTCTTGCTGGGGAGCAGCTCCGGCAATCTGACGGTGTGGGACGTGGCGCAAGGCGCGGCAATTGTGGCGCCGCAGCCCTGGGCCAGCGAATATCGGCTGCAGGACATTGACCGGGAAGGCCGATGGCTGCTGGCTTCGGCCCCGAACGGATGGCGTCTGTGGGAAACCGCCTCAGGCGAGCCCGTGACACCGGTCCTGGGCGCGGGGCTGGGCGAAGCATTTTCCTGGAGTGAAGAATGGATCCTTCCCGGCGGGCGCGGGATTCTGTGTCTGAGCGGCGCCGGTTTGCAGATCTGGCCGCTGGACCGGGACCGGCGCCCGCTGGAGGAAATCACCCGGCATGTCCAGCTGCTGGCGGCGCGAGAGCTCGATGCCTCGGGCAGCCTGACGCCCATCGAGCCCGCCCGGCTCAGCCGCCTCTGGGACACAGCGCGCGCAGCTGCGCCCGAGGCTTTCGGCGTCGAAACCAACCAGGTGGCTCTCTGGCATCTGCACCATGCCGCGCAGAGCGAGCAGGCGCGCCGATGGTCGGCTGCCGAATTTCACTTGAGCCGCCTGGTGAACACATCCTGGGATGGCCCGCAAGTCCGCCAGCGGCTGTCTCACGCCAGCGCCCAGGCCGCGCTGGAAGCTCTCAGGCAGAATCCTTGATCTCATGAAAAAGCACTGCTGGATTTGGCTGCTGGCGCTGGAGATCGCGATGACGAACGCGGCGGCCGCCGAAGCCTCGTCTGGAGCGGAGCGTGTCGGCAGCCTCGGAGGCGAGGACCGCCTGCTTTTCGATGGCGCCCAGGCGTTCTCGAGGGAGGGCATCCTGCGCACGCTGGCGATGAGCCTCGAGTTCCATGCACGATCGCACCCGTCCGCACCGCTGGCCGACCACCTCGCCTGGATCGAGCAAACCATGTCGCGCGGCTATCAGAACCGCGGCTTCGCGAAAGCGACCGTGACCGCGCAGGCCGACCGCCAGGAGAAGCGAATCCGGGTGCGCATCGACGAAGGGCCCCGGTTCCTGTGCGGGGACATCCGGGTTTCCGGTCTCGAACCTGCGCTCGCAGAGCCGTTGAAAGACCGGTTGCGCGCCGCAGCCGCAATCCTCGAATCTCCCCCGCGGATTGGCGGCCCCGGATTCGATTGGCCCTGGAGGGAGGGAGACCCTGTGCCGGCCAACCCCGCAAGCTTGGCCGCCCTGCAGCGGAGCGTTGTGACGGCGCTGACGGAGCTGAATCGTCACCAGGCGAAAGTCCGAGTCGAGCTCGACCTGGACGAAACCCGCCGGCGGGCGGACCTGAGGATCGAGGTGGAGAATCCCGGGGTGGCTGGCGTGTTGGACCAGATCGAGGTGGCCGGCCTGCAAGCCAGCTCGCGCGACGACCTGCTGGCCTTTCTCGAGCTGCACCCCGGCATGGCCCTGGCCGGAAGCGTGACCAACGACGCCGTCCGGCAGCTGTACGACTCGGGCCGGTTCCGCGCGCAGCGAGCGAGGCTTTCGCCGCTTTCCGAGCCTGGGCGATTCAGGCTCGATGTCGAGGTGGTCGAGTATGCCAATGCACCGCCCCTCCACCAGCCATTGACTGCCGAAGAACAGGCGTGCCTGAAGCTGCGCGATTGGATCATGCAATGGCAGACCCGCGCGGAGGACTGGGTTGTCGAGCTGGATGGCATGCGAGGCGATCGCCGCGACAGCGTCGAGCTTGTCCTGGGCTCGGAGGGCTTGGCCGCCGTGCACCGGCAGAGGCAGGCAGCGCATCCGTCACGCCTCGATCGCGGTTTGGTGGCGTCACCCCGGCTGGTGTTCCTTTGCTCCGAATCGCAGCGGAGCAAGTGGGCGGGCAACCACTGGAGGGGCCAGCTGACTGCGTTTGTGCTGTTGAACAGCCTTCCGAGCCAGCCGGCAGATGATGACGGAGGTTTCAATTTTTCGCTGGGCGGCGGCTGGCAGACGGCATCCCGGAGCGGATCCGCGGGCGCACCCTTTGGCTTGCGGCTGGAACTGGCCCCCGTCGCCTTCGTTCACTTGGCCCATCTGAAACAGGCCGTCTGCCGCGTCGAGCAAGGCGTCTTGTCCATCCGCGGCCGCTCCGGGACCGAAGGAGAAATGGATCTGATGGCGGACGCAGCCACGGGGCGGCTGATTCGATTCTCCGCGACGCAGCCATCCGAATTGGATCGATGGTCGCTGGCGGTTCGGAGCGAGGAAGGGGCCTTTGCCCGCATGGTCCGCGAGGTGGATGCGAGCAGCTCCGCGTTGACCAACGCGCTGGATCCGGCCCATCCGTGGAGCAGCTCGCTGGCGTTTCTCGGGCGCGAGTTCCTGCGGGCGTTTCCGGGCGTTCTGGATCGGCTGGATTCGCAGTTCCGCGGCGGGCTGACTCTGGAGGAAGCGCTCGGGTTGGTGTCCGCGCTCGCCGAGATGCCGTGGGACGACCTGCTTGCACCATTCGACCGCAGCTCGAACGCCGCGCCCCCGGAGGACGATGGGGAGCCGTTTCCGCTCCTTCTCGATGGACCGCTGCCTGACACGCAGACGGCTGGCGACTGGGCGCGATTGGCCGGAGGCTTCATCCTGCGCGGCAACGACAGCCTCTGGCCGCGCGGTTCCTGGCCGTGGGCAACAACGCGCGCCGCGGTGTTCCTGGCCAGCGGCCAATCCGGCTCGATAACGAACGATCTCCCGCAACTGGCGCAGGCCAACGACATCGGCCCCGTGGGCTGCCTCGTCGCCGCGCAGGCTGTCGGCCGGTTCGATCCGGCCCTGGCAGCGCACATTGCCCGAGCGGGAGGCGCCCGCGCGACCATCGCTTCATTCCAGAATGATTTGCGCGTTCTGTTGCGGGGCCAGACAGCCGGACCCCGGTTCCTGCGTGGCGCGTTGCGGCAGGCCTCCCTTCTCGAGAACCGAGATGCGCGTTCTCTGGCCAGGCTGCTCGGCACGAACAACCTGCCTCTGATCCTGGACAGCTTCACAGCCTTGACCGCGACCTCCAACCAGCCCCCCGACGAGGCGTTGCGCCCGGTGGTCGAACGCCATTGGACGAACAACCTTCATCCGCGGCTCTTGACCGCCTTTGCCGAACGCAGCTTGAGCGCGCTGCAGATGTCGCCGCCGAGACAGAGGGGGGCGCAGGCCGCCGAGGCGGCCGGCTGGCTTCAGAAGGCGGCCGGCGAACGCAATGCCAGGGCGCAAATGCTCCTGGCTCAGCTCTGCCTGGAGGGCATGGGCGTTCCTCGAGATCCGGCCGCCGGAGCCCACTGGCTCCGCCAGGCCGCCGAGCAACACTTCCCGCATGCCGGTTGCACGCTGGCCAGGCTCTACCGGGACGGCGCGGGAGTCCCCAAGAACCTGGATGAAGCGGCTCGATGGTTCCGACGCGAGGCCGAGGCCGGATGCACGACCGCCATGTTCGCCCTGGCGGTGGGCTTGCTGACTCGGGAAAGCGCCTCGCCCGCAGACCACGACGAGGCCATCCGCTGGCTGCGCGCGTCCGCCCGCAGCGGATCGGTCCAGGCGCAATCGAGGCTGGGCGAGCTTTTCAGCGACGGCATCGTCCTCGAACCGGATTACGCCGAGGCGTGGGTCTGGTTCACCTTGGCGGCGGAACAAGGCCAGAAGCTCGCGGCCATCGACGCCCGGCGCCTGGAAAAGAAATTGACAGCCGGCCAGCTTTCGATCGCCCAGCAGCGCCTCCAGGAGCTCCGCCAGCAATCGAATCCAAAACCGGAGGACGCAGCCTCCACGATTCGCAGCATTCTCGGTGCAATGCCTGGCTCCCAATCAGATCGAGGAAAGAAGACGTCCCAATGAAGCTGGTGTTTGTCAACGTCATGCAGGAGCTGCATCGGTTCGATTCGACGGCCATCATCTCCCAGCCGCCGGTGCCGCTCGCCGTCCTGAATGGCGTCACGCCGCGAACGATCGAGACGGCCCTGCTGGACGAGCAAACGGATCCGGTCCGATTCGACGGCGACGTCTTTGCGTTCACCCTGGCCACTCAGTATGCGGGCAAGGTGTACGGTTATGCAGACACACTGCGCGCGGCTGGAAAGCGGGTCATCCTGGGCGGCATCCACGTCACCATCCGTCCGGAGGAGGCGATGCGCCATGCCGACGCCATCGTGACGGGCGAGGCCGAGCTGCTCTGGCCCGCCGTTTGTGAGGACCTTCTGGCGGACAGGCTTCAGCAGCGATACGACGGCTCCCCCACGCCGCCTTCAAGGATGAGACCGGTCGATTATCGTTTCTTTGGGGATCGGTCTTACCGGACGCCCGCGTCGCTCTTTGCGACTCGAGGCTGCAATCGCCGATGCTCGTTCTGCGTCAGCTCGAGCTATATGGGACCGTGCCGCGCCAAGCCGCTGGACGTCCTCGAGCAGGAGATTGACCAGCTGCACGCGCTCTACCCGGGAGCCTATCTTCAGTTCACGGACGACAACCTCCTGGCGGACCGCCGCTACGCCGCCGGACTGCTCGACCTGCTGCGGCGCAAGCAGCGGCGCTTCGTCACCATGCTCACCGCCGACCAGTTCTGCGATCGCTCGCTCGTCGAGGAGATGGCCGCCTCCGGCTGCCTCGGCGCCGCCGTCGGGATCGAATCGGTCGATGACGACAACTGCATTGCCGTGAACAAGCGCCACAACGCGGGGCTGCCGATCGCAGACGCCGTCCGCCGCGCCAATCGGCTCGGTATCCAGGTGTGCGCCCTGATCATGCTCGGTCTTCCTCACGACGCGCCGCAGCGGCTCGCGCGCGCCCAGCGCGCCCTCGAGCGAATGTCATGCTCGCTGTATGATGTCCGCATCCTGCGGATCTATCCCGGCGCGCCGCTCTACGATCCAATGCTCTCGCGCGGCCAGCTGGCCGACGCCTGGTGGCTGGCGAAGGAATCCGTGCCGACGAATCCGATCTTGCCCGGCTACCTGCGGGTCCATTTCCAGCACAGCCGCTTGAGCCCGACGCAGCTTCAATACTGGGCGCTGAAGCTCGCGTCCGAGCTGGACCGAATGACCAGCGACTCCGTGGTCCGCGTGCTGCGCGTGGGGCGCCAGGGGCGCGCGATGAAGTTCGCGGCCGCATTGCTCTCGGCGCGCCACCGGACCGCCTGCCAGGCGCGCAGGTTGCTCGATCAGGTCGAGCGGATCATGGCCGCGAACGGCGAGACGTGTGACACTGCGTCTCAATCGGGGATCGTCGATCCCGTGCTCGAAGAGGAGGGCCGGCGGAGCTCGGGTGTCTTCAATGGGGCGCGGCCTGCCTTGATCCCGTGAGAGCGTCGATTCCCGTATTGTATCGGCTGGGCCGCTGGCTGCTGCGGGCGGCGCTGGGATTCTATTTTGCCCGCATCGAGCGCTTTCACCGGGAACGCGTCCCGCCCACAGGGCCGGTCCTGTTCGTCTCCAATCATCCGAACTCGATCACCGATGCGTTCATCATCGCCGTGTCCGTGCCGCAGAAGGTGAACTTCGTGGCGACGGTCCAGCTGTTTCGCCTGGCGCCCATCCGATGGCTTCTGACGCGCTGCGGCGTGATCCCGGTCAATCGCGTGAGAGACGACCCGCGCGCCATGCGCACCGTTCGGGACACCTTCGACGCCTGCTTTGGCGCGCTCGAGAAGGGCGAGGCGGTCGGCCTTTTCCCGGAAGGCATCACGCACGACGATCCCCAGCTCAAGACCGTCAAGAGCGGGGCGGCCCGGATGGCGCTCGAGCTCGAGCACCGGCACACCGGCAAGCTCGGCCTGCGCATCGCGCCGGCCGGATTGACGTTCTCGGCCAAGGAGCGTTTCCGCAGCGAGGTGCTGGTCCATTTTGGCGAGCCGATTCTCGCGGCGGATTTTCTGGCGGACTACCCCGAGAAGAAGCACGCGTGCATCCATGCGCTCAGCCAGGCAATCCAACACCGCATCGAGGAGCTGATGCTCCATTTGCCCACGCTGGAACGCGCCCGCATCGTGGATGCAGTCCGACGCCTGTACCTCGACCGCCTCCTGGTCGGAAACCGCGTCATCCATGAGCCGGTTCCGCCTCGAGCCGGCGAGCTGATGCTGACGCAGGCGATCGCCCGCGCCGTCGAGTTCACCTGCGAGCAACATCCTGAGCGCGCTGCCAGGTTTGCGCAAAGGCTGGACCGCTACGAGGGCTGGCTCAAACGCCTGAACCTGTCGGACGCGGAGCTGGCGCGCTTGCCGGCTGCAGCATGGCGGGTCTGGCACGGCCTTGGATGGACGCTGCTGGGCGTGGCGCTGTTCCCTGTCGCGCTGTTTGGCTGGCTGCACCGCCTGCTGCCGCTCCTGGTCGTGCGGCGGGCCATCCGGCGGTTCGCCCAGCCATCCGCGAACAAGACCCGCATCTCCACGATCGCGATCCTGGCTGGCCTGATCAGCTTCGGCGTCATCTACGGCGCCTTTGTCATTTTGTTCCACGCCTTCTTTGGCCTGCCGGCGAGCTTCTGGTATGCGCTCTCCCTGCCCGCAGCCAGCCTCCTGACGCACTATTATCTGCGCAGCCTGGTCCGGATCGCCCTGGGCGCGCGCTCGCTGTGGGTGATCTTTCACGCGCCCATCGCCGCGCGCCGGTTGCGGGCCATGCGCGAGGCGCTCATCGCCGAGATCGAGGCCGCCCGCTGGCAAGTGCCCGCCGATGCCCTCACCCGCCAACCGAAAGGGGAATGATGAAACCGCTCCACCGAGCCTTCGTGAGCCGCGCCCGACGATGCCCTTTGCGCCTGGCCTGGGCCGATGCCCGCGTGCCTCGGCTCTGCTTCGGAGCCGCGCTGGCCAAGACCGTGTTCCTGGCGCGCAGGCTTCGTTCCCACTGGGCTGGCCAGGAGATGGTGGGCATCTTGCTGCCGCCCTCGGTCGCGGCTGCCCTCGCCAACTTCGCCGCCATGCTGATGGGCAAAATCCCGGTCAATCTCAACTACACGCTCTCGGAAGAGCTGCTGGCCGCCTGCGCCCGCCGGTGCCGTCTCGAAACCGTCCTCACCTCACGGGTGTTTCTCGATCGGATCAAGGTCAAGATCCCGACGCGCGCGCTGCTCGTGGAGGAGATGGCCGCTCGCCCGCGGTTGGGCGAGACGCTGCTGGCCATGGCGCTGGCCTGGTTGGCGCCAGCAGGGCGCCTGGAACGGGCCGTCGGACGCCTCCAGCCCGCCTCGCTCGACGATCTGGCCACGGTCATCTTCTCCAGCGGCAGCACCGGAGATCCGAAAGGGGTGATGCTCACCCATTCCAACCTCGTCTCCAACGCCGAGCAGCTCGATCAAACTTATCACTTCGGCCCGCAGGACCGGTTCCTCGGCGTCCTGCCATTCTTCCACTCGTTCGGTTTCACCGCTACGCTGATCACGCCCGCCCTCTTCGGCGTGGGGGTGGCCTACCATCCCAACCCGCTCGATGCCAAACCCATTGGATCGCTGGCCCGGCGCTATCGCGCCACCTATCTCATGGCCACGCCGACCTTTTTGCAGCTCTACTTGCGCGGGTGCGAGCCGGCGGATTTTGCCAGCCTGCGGCTCGTGATGGTGGGCGCCGAGAAGCTGCCCGAGAGGCTCGCCACCGCATTCGAGCAGAAGTTCGGCATCCGGCCCGTCGAGGGGTACGGCTGCACCGAGTGTTCCCCTGTGATTGCCGCCAACACGCGCCAGGCGCTGCAGGGCAGCGTGGGCCGTCCCTTGCCCGGCATGAGCGTGCGCATCGTGCATCCCGAGACCGGCGCCCCGGTCCCTCCCGGCGAGCCGGGGCTGTTGATGGTGCAAGGCCCCAATGTCATGCGCGGCTATCTCGGCCAGCCGGAAAAGACAGCCGAGGCGCTCCGCAACGGCTGGTACGTCACCGGAGATATCGCCTCGCTCGATGCAGATGGCTTCCTGCACATCACCGACCGCTTGAGCCGGTTCAGCAAGATCGGCGGCGAGATGGTGCCCCATGTCCAGATCGAGGAGAAGCTGCACGAAGCTGCCGGCGCGACCGAAATCGCCTTTGTCGTCTGCGGGGTGCCCGATCCGAAGAAAGGGGAACGGCTTCTGGTGTTCCATACGCTGCCGGAAGATCGCATCGCAGAGGTCGTCCAGAGGCTTCCGCTCATGGGCCTGCCCAACCTCTGGATTCCGCGGCGGAACCAGTTCGTTCGCCTCGAGACATTCCCGCGCCTGGCCAGCGGCAAAACCGACTGGAGAACTCTCCGCGAGATGGCTCTCGGGCTTGCCGCGCCGAAGGCGGACGAGGCTCCAGACGAAGCATAGCGCTTTCGGCCGCCCTCCCCTCCTCGCAGCGGTGCGGCGCCAGGCGGGCCGGCCTGTTTTGCAGGTATCGAATCGGAATGGTATAGTGAGCTGCAGTATTCCAGGTCGCATTCGAATAGCCTATGAAGACCGGAGCCGTTCGTGGTCTGCGTGCGCTGGCTCTCTCCTGCGCTGTCGGCATCGCTCTCGGGGCGGGCCACGCCGATCCCGCTCGAGACGCAATCGACCCGTTCGGCGCCATTGGAATCGACCTCGCGCCGTCAGCCGACGCCCCGGCGCCGCCGCCGAGCCCGGTCTGGCAATACACGTTGCTGCCCGGCAGCCAGCTGCTGGATGACTGCCCCGTCTGCGATGTGATTCCGATCCCGGCGCCCATGGGCGGCACGTTCCAGTTGCGCCTGCTCGAGGAGAACCCGCTGTTCACCACCTTTGCCGTCGAAAACATCGAGTTCAAGGCCGAGTCGCCTGCGGGCTCTAGCTACAAAGTAACCGGCCGCGGCTTGTATCAAATGGGCGGTGAAGTGGCCCGAATCCAGGAAATGCAGCTCGTGGCGACGATCGACGACGGGATCACGAACACGCTCTGCTGGTTCACCAACCAGGCCCGCGCGGTGGATCGTCTCTGGCCGATGATCCAGATCGCGATGATCCAGACCAATGGAACCGATGCGGAGACCTACCACATGGAGTGGAGGGCCGCGCCGCTCCGGCAGATCTGGTTTTCGACCGCCCGCGACATGACTTCGATGCGCTTGCCGGCCCCGCCGAACACCGTCAGCGCCGGCGACTGGATTTCGTCGGCCGGCCGGATCGTCAGGCGCAACGAGGATCTCATGCGGAATCTGGGCATTGTCCCGACAGCCTCGTCGTTGGGGCTGGATGCCGCGGACGTGCTCGCCAACGGCGAGATCGTATTTTCGCTCGACGAAGACGTCGTGAGCGGAATGCTCGGCACGATCCAGCATGGCGATTTGCTCTCCGATCGGGGCCGCCGGGTCGCCAGCAACCGCGACCTGACCCGGGCGTTCATGATCATGCCGCCCGTCGCCGATTTTGGACTCGACGCCGTCCAGGTCCGGGACGACGGGGAGGTTTGGTTTTCGATCGAGACGCCCGTTTTCTCCGGGACCGCCAAGATGCTCGGCCGCGGCGACCTGCTGTCCAGCCGCGGTCTCGTGGTGAGGAGCAATGAGCAGTTGCTTTCCCGATTTCACCCGCCGCCCGCCGTGGGGCCCCTGCCGTTGGACTACGGGCTCGATGCTTTCCATGTCTGGCCCAGCCGGCTCGGGAAAACCGAGCCGCCCGACGGCGAGATCTGGTTCTCGCTCGAGGAAGGGTTCGTGGATGGCGTGCTGGGACGCATCCAGCCGGGCGATTTGCTCAGCGACCAGGGCTATGTCGTTAGCCCCAACCTCGCCCTGGTTTCCGCCTTTGCGCCCGAAGAAGACCTGGCCGATTTCGGCCTGGACGCTTTGTATGTGCTCTTTGGAACGACGCCGCAGCTGGGCATTGCCCGATCCGACAGCGGGATAGTCATCGAGTGGGATGCGCCCCTGGGTGTGGTCCAGGAAGCCGACAGCCCTCCGGGGCCATGGCAGGACGTGTTGCCAGTGGGGAGTTCCAGCCCATACATGCCGGCCTCGCCTTCAGGCGCCCGGTTCTTCCGGCTGCGCGAGCCGTGAGGCCTTGCGATCGAGGCTGCCCCAGCCGTTCGGGAGCCACCGGCTCGATGCCCATCTGCCCCACCGGTACCGCGTTCGAACCCTGCGGAACCCGCCCCCCTCATGGGGGTGCGCCCTCCGCTCCGCATCGCCGTGAAAATCGGGGCTTGCCAACCGGACAAACCGGCTATAATTTCCCTGCCCTTTGGATAGAGAAAAGACTCCCGGTGGCGGCGGGCAGGAATCCCGGCGGCGACAGGAGCAGATCGCGAGTGTAACTTATGGTCAGAATTCGCTTGAAACGAATTGGGGGCAAGAACGACCCCGCGTTTCGCATTGTGGTGACGGATGGCCGCAGCCCGCGCGACGGCCGGTTCATTGAGGAGCTCGGCACCTATTTGCCCGGCCGCAAAGAAAAGAAGGTCACGATGAACCTCGAGCGAGCCGCCTATTGGATCGAGCGCGGCGCCCAGCCCACGGATACCGTGGCCAGTTTTATCAAGTCGGCAAAACGCACCGCGGGAGCCTAAATGCAGGATTTTCTCGAATACGTGATCAAAAACCTGGTCGATCATCCGGAGGCGGTCGCCATCTCGCCGGCGGATCGAAATGGAGTGACCGTTTACCAGTTGCGGGTGGATTCGCGTGACGTTGCCAAGGTGATTGGCCGCCAAGGGACCACCATCAACTCCATCCGGTCTCTCCTGGTTGTCGGCAGCGCCCGCAAAGGCACGCGCTGCACGGTCGAGATCGTCGAGGATCAGCCTGCGAAAACCGAGCCCCCGCCCCCCGCGGAATAGATCGCGGACGGTCGGGCCCGGCGCGCCGGTGACGGTGGTATGAAAATCGACGTGCTGACCCTGTTTCCCGGCATGTTCGCCGGCCCTCTGGATGAAAGCATCGTCCAGCGCGCCCGGCAGGCCGGTCTGGTCGAAATCCGGATCCATAATCTCCGGGATTTCACCCACGACCGTCACAAGACGGTGGACGACCGCCCGTTCGGGGGGGGGCCGGGCATGCTGCTCAAGCCCGAACCCCTGTTCGAGGCCATCGAGCACCTGGCCGGCGAGGACACGCGCGTGATCCTGCTGGCGCCGGCGGGACGGACCTTTTGCCAGGCGACAGCCCGCCATCTGGCCCAAGAGCCGCACCTGCTGCTGGTTTGCGCCAGCTACGAAGGGATCGATGAACGGGTTTGCCAGGCGCTGATCGACGACGAGATCTCGATCGGCGATTACGTGCTGACCAGCGGGGCCTTGCCGGCCATGGTGGTAATCGACGCGGTTACCCGGCTCATCCCCGGGGCGTTGGGCGACGAGAATAGCGCCGGAAACGAGTCGTTCTCTGAGGGCTTGCTCGAATACCCCCAATACACCCGGCCGGCCGAATACCGCGGCATGAGAGTGCCCGACGTGCTCCTCTCCGGCCACCACGCGGAGATCGAGAAATGGCGCCGGGAACAGTCCCGGCAACGCACGCTCCGGCGGCGGCCCGATCTGTTGGACCGCGCCGCGGACGCGGTGGATCTGAAACTGCCGACAGGTGAAAGCTAATTTATGAGCCAAGCGTTATTGGATAAAATCGAGGCGGAGCAATTCCGCAAGAGCCCGCTCGACTTCAGCGTCGGCGACTCCGTGCGAGTCCATACCAAAGTCATCGAAGGCGATAAGGAGCGCATCCAGGTGTTCGCCGGGGTCGTCATCGGCCGCCGGGGGCGCGGCCTCAACGAGACCTTCACTGTCCGGCGCATCAGCTACGGCGAAGGTGTGGAACGGATCTTCCCCGTCCACTCGCCCCGCATCGACAAGGTCGAGGTCGAACGCCGCGGCCAGGTCCGCCGCGCTAAGCTCACCTACTTGCGCCAGCGCGTCGGCAAGAGCGCCACGGCTGTCAAGGAAAAGAGCGCTCAGCACGGTGTGGCTCGCGGGGCTTCGACAGCCTCCCCCGCCGCCGAACCGGCCCCGAAAACCTGATCCGCCGGTGGATCGCTGGGCTTTCGAGCGACAGTGCCTCGCCCAGGGCGCGCGCCGCATCGCCGGCGTCGATGAAGCCGGACGCGGCCCGCTCGCCGGACCCGTCCTGGCCGCCGTCGCCGTCCTGCCCGCCCGCTGGATCCACGACGGCATCCCCCCTCGGCTCGCATCCCTCGACGATTCCAAAAAGCTCACGCCCGCCCAGCGGGATCGTCTGTTCGCTTTCCTGACCGAGTCCTCGGATCTGGCCTGGGCCACGGCGGAGGGATCCGTCGAGCTCATCGCCCGCATCAATATCCTGCGCGCCACTCACCAGGCCATGGCGGAGGCCGTTCGCAAGCTCGATCCTCTCCCGGACCATGTCCTCGTCGATGGGCTCCCCGTCCAGGGATTGCCCACACCCCACACCCCCATCGTCCGCGGCGACGCTCTCTCCTTCTCCATATCCGCCGCCAGCATCATCGCCAAAGTCACCCGCGACCGCCTCATGGAGGCCTGCGATCGATTATACCCCGAATACGGATTCGCCCAGCATAAGGGTTATGGAACCGCCCGCCACCTCGAAGCCATCGCCCGCCACGGACCGTGCCCGATCCATCGGCGCAATTTCGCCCCGCTGAAAGGCGGCCAGTTGGAGCTGTGGCGTTGACGGATGATCGAGGCGATCAGAGCCTGGTGGCACAACTGGCGGACTCCGCCGGACTTGCCCGTCCACATCCGCCGCGGCCGCCTGGGCGAGGATGCCGCCCGCCAATACCTCGTCCGTGCCGGGCTCGAATTCCTGATCGCCAATTACCGGTCCCATCGAGGCGAACTGGACCTCGTCTTTCGGGAGCACGATTGCCTGGTCATCGTCGAGGTCAAAACCCGATCCCAGGGCGCCTGGTTGCGCCCCGCCGCCGCCGTCAATGCCCGCAAACGCCGTCGGCTCTCCCTCGCCGCCCTCGATTACCTGCGCGAATTGCGCAATCCGCCCATCCGAATCCGATTCGATATCGTCGAAGTCATCCTGCGCAATGGCCAGGTCGCCCAAGTCCGACATCTCCGCAACTCGTTCAGCCTCTCCCCTCCCTACCGTTATGGTTAATCCTGCTCGATATTGAACGCGGGCCGCCGAGGCGTGTCTGTTTCCCTATACAGAGTGTCACAGGTCCACAATGCCGGATCGAGGAGGCGCCGGAGGCATATCGGTGCGGGCCGCCTGTCCTGGCTGCACCGCTGCAGCAAGCAGGCCTGACGCGGCGAGACTCACGACCTTCTGTATAGCAAGGCCGCGGGAATCGATTCCTGTTTTGACCTCGCGCATGCAATCGCGTATAATGGAAAGATAATGGGTGGTTCGCTCCACTTTTGGGCTTTGCGCCGCTGGCTCCTGGTGCCCTTGGCCGCAACACTGATAATCGTCCGGCTTCCTGCCGCCGACGATCGGGCTGTGTTTTCCAAACCCGAGCCCAAGCATGTCATGCCCGCCGCCCCCGAAACCCGCAATACCGATAATCTCAATCTCCAGCTCCGCCCCGATCGGCTGGATCCCAACGCCCCTTTCGCCATCCCCCCGTCCGCCCCTCCCACCCGGCTCAACCTCCAAAAGCTCCAGCAGTTGCTCGATCGCAGGCGCAACTGGATCTTTGTCACGCCGGAAATGGAGCCCTCCCCCTTCGCTAACAGCCTCGAAGCGGCCGAATCCGCTTTCGAATCCTCGCTCGACCGGCCCAAGAGCGTTGTGGAACGTTACTTGATCCAATCCAATCCCAACGCGGGCCAATCCAGCTCGAATACCAACTCGAGTCAGGAATCCAAAACCAACAGCGCCGCCCAATCCAATTCGAACGCCGGCGATCCCAATCCGTCCGCCAAATCCGATCCCAATGCCAACGCCAGCTATGTGATCCGGACCGAGCCGTTCGCCGAGCCCGTTTACAGCCGCGCCAGCGACACCAACTCGCTGGGCGCAGCCGGCCCGCGCTCCGCTCTAGGCGATCTCTCCCTCGCTAATAAACGCCTCTGGGACAGCCCTATCGATCGATCGCCGCTTGAGTTCGCGCAGCCCGACGATCGGATCCGGCAGCTCCTGCGTCCCTCCAGCTCGTTCTCAGGCGCCGCCGGCGCTCGCGATCCGATCAATCTCCTGCGCGATTCCACTCGCGACGAGCTCCAGCCCGTCACCAGCCCGCGGCTCAACGACCTCGCCAACACCTACGGATCGACGGCAAGAAACCTCCTCGGCATACCCCAAACGCCTGCCGCACCTGATTCAACCCGCATTCCTCTCGACGATCCCAACGTCAAGTTCCTCGGCAAATCGAGCCTCTCTCCCGCCATCCTCACGCCCCAACCGGCTTTCGTCCAGCCTATGCCGAGCGTCCTCGAGATGCCTCGGCGCGTGTTCTAGCCCGAGGCTCATCGCACGTCGGTGGCGCCAGCGCCACAGCCCGCTTTGCGCCCGCCGTTTCGGTTGATTCGGCTGCTTGCTCGGCCAGCTTTTCCAGCCAGTAACCCGCCCGCGCCATCGCGTCCTTCTCGTCAGCCAGGTCCGGCACGATGGCCATGAATCGTCGTGACATCCTCTTCCGAGCCATTCCCTCCCCCAACCGGCCCGCCAGCCCCAGCCATGGCTTCCCGCGCTCCTCGCACAGCCGCACCACCTCGCCTACTCCCTTGCCCATCAAGCTCGAACGATCGACGGATCCCTCGCCGGTTATCACCCGATCTACCCCCTCCAGCCGCCATACCAACCGCGCCTCCCGCGCGAACAGATCGAATCCGGACTCGATCTGCGCCCCCAGAAACGCCCGCAAACCAAAGCCCAATCCTCCCGCCGCGCCCGCGCCCGGCTCCCGGGCGATGTCGATCCCCCATTGCCGGCGGACGACTCGGGCCAACTGGCTCAAGCTCGCCTCGGCCAGGGGAAGATCCTCGGGACGCAGCCCCTTCTGGGGTCCGTAGACCCTGCTGCAGCCCGCCGGCCCCAGCAGCCGGTTCCGCACATCCACCGCCACACGGACGCGATCGAATCCCAGCTCCCGCGCCGGATGCTCGATCCGCCGCAATCGCCTCAAGTCGGTCCATCGATCCAGTCTCACCCCTGCTCCATCCAGGAACACCCATCCCAGCGCCCGCGCGACACCGAACCCGCCATCGTTGGTCGCGCTGCCTCCGATCCCGATCAGACATTCCCGCGCGCCGGCTCTGGATGCAGCCAGCAGCACGGCAGCCAATCCCGCCGTGTCCAAATCAAACGGGTGGTACCGGCCCCGGGGCAGCAGGGCCAGCCCGATCGAGCTCGCCGACTCGATGATCGCCGTCCGCGCCTTCGGCTCCCACCACCAGGCGCTCCGCCAACGACGATGTGCGGCGTCCACGGTCCACACCATCCGGCGCCGGGCATTCGCCAACCGGCTCATCGCATCGCCGAACCCGTCGCCTCCGTCGCTCATCGGCAGCCGCTCCAGCACGTCCCCCGGCCGCCGCCGGGACCAGCCCCGGGCGATCGCCGCCGCCGCCTCCGCCGCCGTCAGCGTCCCCTTGAACTTGTCCGGCACGATCAACACCCGCTGGCTCATGTCCGATAGCATATCCCCCCGCCTCTGCCCCAGCCAGAGAAAGTCGCATGGCCGGCGATCACGGCGCTGGTCTTGGCCCTTGACTGGCGCGGACCCGATCTGGTTGAGTGGATGGTGAAGCAAATCGCTATTCATCCATGCTGGAAGGCGTTGAAATATGAAATGGGAAGGACGCAGAGAGAGCTCGAATGTCGAGGATCGCCGGAGAGTGAGCATGCCGGTGGTGGGAGGCGGGATTGGCCTGGTCGTCGTCGCGGTGCTCACTTTTCTTCTCGGCGGGGATCCGACCGCCCTGCTCCAGCAGGCCGTCGGGCCGAATGCCGGCCTCGAGGAATCGGCCGGCACAATCGCCACCAACGATCCTCTGTCCCGATTTGTCGCGGTCGTCCTGGCCGACACCGAGGACGTCTGGAACCAGCTCTTCGCCCGGATGGGCCGATCGTATGAGGAGCCCAAGCTGGTCCTCTTCAGCGAACGGGTCAGCTCCGCCTGCGGGCTGGCCTCGGCGGCCACCGGCCCCTTCTATTGCCCAGGCGATTACAAGGTCTATATCGACCTGCGGTTCTACGAGCAGTTGCAGAAGCGGTTCGGTGCGCCCGGGGATTTCGCCCAGGCCTATGTCATCGCCCACGAGGTCGGCCATCATGTCCAGAAATTGCTCGGGATCATGGAAAAAGTGGATGGCGCGCGCGGCCGCGTCAGCGAGGAGGAGATGAACCGACTCTCGGTCCGCCTCGAGCTGCAGGCCGACTTCTTCGCGGGCGTCTGGGCCCACCACACCCAGAAGGCCAAACAGGTGCTTGAATCCGGCGACCTCGAGGAGGCCTTGAACGCCGCCTCCGCCATCGGCGACGACAACATCCAAAAGCAATCCCAGGGATATGTCGTCCCCGACTCGTTCACGCACGGCACCTCGCAGCAGCGGGTGCGATGGTTCCGACGCGGCTTCGAAACAGGCGACCTGAACCAAGGCGACACGTTCACCCTGAGCGAAAGCCAGTTATGACAGCAGGGCCTTGGGCTCGCAGCCCCTATCCGCTCTTGTCCATCCTTCGCCAGTCATGCTTGCCCCTGCTGGCGGCTGCCGCAACCGCCCTCCTGTCGGCGGGCTGCGCCACCCGGCCCGCCGCCCGCATCCAGAGCCAGACCGGCGAGTCTGTCGTCTTCATCGGCCAAGAGCCCGCCGCCCTGGCTCATCTCCCCCTGCCCGGAAAGCCTCTCTCGGTCCGGAACACCTATCGGCCCGAACCCGATGGCGCCGCCTTCGTCGAAGGACGCGATTTTGTCGTGGATTACGCCAGCGGTACCATCCGGCGCACGCCCGCCTCACCCCTGCCCGATTTCCGCCAGAATCAGCTGTTCGGACAGCAGGAGTTCGATCACACAAAATTTCCCGGGTTCGGCAACAAGGGCTACTTCGCCTTCATCGATTATTCCTACGCGGCCTTGGCGCCCTGGCCCGTCCAAGCCCCTCAGGCCCGGCTTCTGCCGCGCACCCGGACAAAGCTCGAATCAGGCCAGGCAGTGAAGATCGTGGCGTTTGGAGACAGCATTACCGCTGGCGGAGACGCCTCCCGCCCGGATCTGATTTTCTGGCAGCGCTGGGCGGACAGCCTCCAGCGCAAGTACCCCAGCGCCTCCATCCACGCCATCAATGGCGCCACCGGCGGCGACAGCACCGCCCAGGGACTCCAGCGCCTCCAGACCAAGGTCCTGGACCTCAAACCCGACCTTGTCCTCATCGGCTTTGGCATGAACGACCACAATGTCGGCGGCGTTCCGATCCGCCAGTTCGAGCTCAACCTCGAGCGGATGATCCTTCAGATTCGGAGCATGACCGGAGCGGAGATCGTCCTGTTCTCCGCATTCCCGCCCAACCCGCACTGGAAATTCGGCTCCCATCACATGGAGGATTACGCGGAGGCAACGCGCCAGGTGGCGGCCCGCATGACCTGTGCCTATGCGGATGTGTTCGCCAGCTGGCAATCTCTCTCGGCGCGCAAAAAGCCGGAGGATCTCCTCGGCAACAATATCAATCATCCGAACGATTTCGGACATTGGATCTACTTTCGAGTCTTCGAGGCGCTCGGGTTGTAGCCGCCCAGGCCGCGAGGCGGTTCCGCTCCCGGCTGCCAGCCTCGGTCTCCCTTGCGTCCCGGCTGCGGCACTTGGGGATTGACATCCATTCACCCCCCCGACGAGCATGGCCACCATGAACTCGAATCGGACCTCGGCCACCTCGCGCCGCGATTTTATCAAGACCACTGGCCAGCTTGCCGCCGCATCCGCGCTGGCGGGCGTGACCATCCCGCACGTCCACGCCGCCGACGATCACACGATCCGCCTGGCGCTGATCGGCTGCGGCGGGCGCGGCAACGGCGCTGTGGGCAACGCAATGTCTGCCGGCGGCCTGGTGCTCGGAGACGACGGCGGAACGACTCGCGCCCTGGGCACAGGGGCGGGCGGCCCGATCGAGCTGGTCGCCCTGGCCGACCTGCGCCAGGATCGCCTCGATCAATCCCACCAGGTCCTTAGCCGCCGGCTCGGCAACCGCGTCAATGTCCCGCCCGAGCGCCGGTTCCTCGGCTTCGATGCCTATCGGCGCGCCATCGACTGCCTGCGGCCGGGCGACGTGGCGATCCTGGCAACCCACGCCGCCTTTCGCCCCCCCCACCTCGAGTACGCCGTCCAGAAAGGCATCCATGTCTTCATGGAAAAGGATTTCGCCTCCGACCCGGGAGGCATCCAGCGAATCCTGCGCGCGGGCGAGGCCGCGGAGAAAAAGAACCTGAAGATCGCTGCCGGCCTCATGTGCCGGCATTCCTCCGCCCGCCAGGCGCTGATCGGGAAGATCCGCGACGGCGCCATGGGCGAGATCCAGCTCATCCGCGCCTACCGGATGGACTCGGGGTATTTCATGGGGCCGTTCCCGCGGGGGCAGAACGAGCTGCTCTGGCAGCTCAGCCCCGGCCACCCCTACCAGTTCCTCTGGGCCTCCGGCGGCGTCTTCATCGAGCTCATGATCCATCAGATCGACGAGTGCTTCTGGATCAAAGACGCCTGGCCCGTCTCCGCCCACGGCGTCGGCGGCCGGTTCGCCGGCAGCGCCGATTGCAGCCAAAACCTCGATAGCTACTCGATCGAATACACGTTCGCCGACGGCGCCAAAGCGCTCGTCACCGGCCGCTACATCCCCAGGTGCCACGAGGATTTCTCGACCTTTGTCCATGGCACCCGGTGCGCCGCGCAGTTCTCCGGCAATGTCCACGCCCCAACCTCCTGCCTCTACAAAGACCAGCGCATCGCGCCGCCGAACGTCGCCTGGAGACCGCCCAAGGAAACCGTCAATCCATGGCAGGCCGAGTGGGATGTCCTCCTGAGCGCCATCCGCCAGGATCGTCCGCACAATGAAGCCCGGCGCGCCGCGCTGTCGAACCTGGGCGCCATCATGGGCCGCGCCGCCGTCCACACCGGCCGAATCGTCACCTGGGACGAGGCGCTGGCCTCGCGATTCCAGTTCTGCTCGAATGTCGACAGCCTGGCCCCATCGAGCCCCGCGCCCGTCCAGGCCGACGCCCAAGGCCGATACCCCGCCCCCGTCCCGGGCGCCTGGACCGAGATCTGAAGAACCGCCAATGGCCAATGGGGTCGCATCTAAATATTTGACATATTGATCCATTGTTTCGATCCCATTGCGCTCCCGAACTGGAAGCCCTTCGAGTACATGTTGGCGGCCAATACGGTCAAGATCAGATCCCAATCCAATCAGCCATGCGCATCCGGACCGCTCTTCGTTGGTTCGCAATTGCCCCGATCTTCCTCGCTGCACACGCCACGTGTACAGCGCAGATCGGTTACATTAATCGTGTGTTCTATCCCGGAACCAACCTGTTCTACAGCGGATTGGACGGCTTGAACAGCCATCTCAGCAGCCTGATCCCGGGACCGCCTGACGACACAGCCGTCTCGATCAGGTCTATATCACGAGCACTTTTTTAGGCGATGGCGCCTGGGACATCCTGCCATCCATCTCCTGGTGCGAAGCCGTGTTCTTCCGCCTGGCATCCGGCCTCACCAACGATGGATGGCAGCTATGGATCGAGGGAGCCGGCCTCACCGGCAACCATGCGCTCCCGTCAGCGGCGCCCTATGGCGACGGCATCCCGAACGCACTGAAATACGCTTTCAACATGAACGGCAGCGGCCCGGATGACCGCCGGCTAACTCCCGGCACGGGGGTTTCGGGCCTGCCTGTCCTTTGGCTCGATCGGCAAGGTCCTGCGCCGGTCGCTCGCTTCGAATTCGTTCGGCGCAAGAACCGCGACCTCACCTACACCCCCAAACAATCGATCGCGCTGAGCTCGGATTCGTGGGCGCCCATGACGAGCACAACCACCGTCACCGCCATCGACTCCGAATGGGAGCGCGTGATCATCGAGAACCCCGCCGATGCCCTCCAAGGGCCAGTCTGCTTTTTCGTCGTCGAAGTCGCTCTTCCTTAGGGTCTGTGCAAAAAATCGAAAAAAACAGGGCGGATCGGCTCAGGCGGAGCCAGTTTCTCGCTCTGCGTTGAGGATCTCTTTGGCCTGCATTTCCACGTACTTCACGTTCCGGGCCATATCCTTTTGCAGGGCCGGGGTGTCATGCTCGAAATCGATCGTGGTCAGGCCGCGATAGCCCAGGCGCCTCAGCTCCCGGAGGGCCTTCGCAAAATCCCCTTCTCCTTCCCCGAAGACTGTGTTGCGCGAGCTCGGTTCGTTCTTCTTCGCGATGTCCTTCAGATGGAAGCTGAGGATGCGCCCTTTCAGCTTGCGAAGGGACTCGACCGGGTCGAGTCCGGAGCGCGCCCATTGCCCGGCGTCGGCGCAAGCCCCCATGCGCTCGGTCCGGTTGCGGCAGGCGGCGAGGACTTGCTCGGGTTTCCAGTAGGGCGATTGGCCGCGGGCATGATTGTGAAAGGCCACGTTGATTCGGTACTCGTCACAGAGTTTCTCGATGAGGTCCAAAGCGTCGGCGGGCGGCTCGGCCACGATCGTGCCGGCGCCCATTTCTTTGCAGAACTCGAAGAGGCGTCTCGCCTGGTCAGGCGCACCCGTGAATTGGGCAAAGAGACTCGATAGGAACAGGCCCCGATCGGCGAGCTTCGCTTTAAGCTCGCTTCGCACATCGGCCGGCATCTCCTCGTTGGCGCGCACATCCGGCCGCCGGCCATCCACTTGGAGAGCGGTCAGCGGCTCGATATGGCGGATGCCCAGGGCCGCAACCATGTCGAGCGCCTCGAAAAGCGGGAATCGCCGGTAGGTGTAAAGCTGGACGCTGAGCTGCCAGCCCAGCTTCTCCATCGCAGGGGTGCCGCGCTTCACCTGCGCCGCGATGGCCGGCAGGGCCTCCTGAAATCCCATGCCGGCGATGAGCACGGCGCTGCTTTGGAGGAATTGCCGCCGGCCGATCACTTGATTCGTTTTCATCGTCGCATTTGTGGTTGCTCGAGAGATTAAAGGCCGATCAGGACTGGGGATCAATGATCAAATCCATGCGGCTGGCAAGACCCGCGACGACGGAGCTGTTGTTCGACCGCAGCGGGATTGATTCGAGAAAGTGCGCAATCAATCCACAGCGCCGGATCGGGGGAGCCGGCCTGCTGCATCGCGCCGGATGCCCTCATGCGGCGAGACTGACGAGGTTCTGTATCGAAAGGAGCGTGTCAGTGCCGCTGCTCGCGCCAGTCGTCGACGACGATGAGCGAGGCCTTTTTCCAGCCCGTGTGGCCGTCGTAAAACAGGAGGTTGGGTCCCTGGCCGTGGCGGGCTCGAGCCACACGGCGCTCCCCATTGAGAACGGCGCCGCCGGGCGCATACGGGAGATGCGACGGGCTCCAGACGTCGTTCAGATCGATCGATCCGCTCGCGCCCAGCGCGGTGATGATCGGACGCCATGATCCATTCTCGTTGTCGGCAAAGTAGATCGTTTCCGAGGGGGCTTGGAGCTTGTTCATTCGGGTGAGACCGATCTGCTCGGAACCGATCTTGTCGCGGGGGCTGCTGAACGTCCAGGCATTGACCACGTAGCAGATCAGTTGCCGTTTGTCCGGATAGCTGGGGCATGTGTAGACCTGGACCTTGCCATAATCGCGCCGGGTTCGGCCGCCCAGCGTGGGCGTCAGCACCTGCCACCAAACCGGGTCGTTGCCCCGGGGGATGAACCCGTTATGGTCGTCGGCATACATGATCATCGCCAGGCCCATGTTGTGGAGGTTGCTCGAGCATTTGGTTTTCCGCCCGGCCTCCTTGGCCCGGCCGAGGACGGGCAGCAACATCCCCGCCAGGATCGCGATAATGGCGATGACGACCAGCAACTCGATCAGCGTGAACGCTGCGCGCCGCGATTCTGCTTTCGATTGGACCATCGCGGACATTTAGTCATCCGGCGCCGGTTTGCGCAAGCCAGCCCTGTGGATCGCCGCCCACTGTTTGGCAAGATTTCGCAGCCTGCCGGTCGGCGCAAGGCTCGGCCGCCGGCCCAACATCCGCGCGAGCCGGAACAGCGCGGCTGAGGTCGGCGCCCCATCGCGGTTCGAGGCGCGATGGGGCGCAATCACCAGCAATCCGGCATGAAGATTCCATCGTTGGCACCATGTGCGTTGGCTCTTGGGTGCGCCATCTCAAGGTAAGCCGTCGACATCCTCAGGACTTGCGAGGCGCTGGGAGCGATCGCCCCTCGCGGGGATTGGCTGTCATCGCGCGGCGAAAAGCGCCCAGAAGGGATCCTCGGCCGGCTCGGGCAGCGGTCGCGCTACGCCGCCACGCACGAGAAGCCCCGCGCTCGTGGCGGAATCTTTGGCGAGAGCCGCGTCAAAACGCCCCAGCGTCCAGGCGGGGATGCCCTTGGCGGCCAGCGCGGCCGCGACCGAGGCGACCGCCTCGGGCGCAACGGCAGCCAGCAGTGTGCCTTCGCTGATCCCCGCCCAAGGATCGAAGCCGAGCTCGCGCGCAACCGCCGCGATGTCCTCGGGCACGGGCGCCGCGTCGAGATCGCAGGCGGCGGGAATGCCGGCGGCATGAGCGATCTCCCAGATGCCAGTGAGGACCCCGCCCTCGGTCGCGTCGTGCATGGCGTGGACGCCTCCGGCGCCGAAAGCCGTGAGGGCATCCTCGACCACGGTGATCTCGGAGGTGCGCGCCAGCGCTCGCTCGAGGAGGCTTGGGGCCAAACGGGACTGCAGCAGCTGGCGATGGATCACGGCCAGCAGCGCGGCGGCCTCGACGGCCGGGCCCTTGGTCATGAGGAGTACGTCCCCGTCGCGCGCGCCACCCGGCGAGACCCAGCAGCCGCGCTCCGCGAACCCCCACACGGTGATGCCTCCGACAATCGGCATCGTCACCGCGCCGTACCAGCCGGTGTGTCCGCCCACGATGGAGATGCCAAGCTCGCCGGCGGCAGCCGAGACGGAGTCGATGATGGTTTTGGCGTCGCGCTCCGGGTAGCCCGGAGGCAGCAGCAGCGAGTAGGTCATATGGCGCGGCCGCACGCCAGTGACGGCGACATCGCTGGCGCCGATGTGCGCCGTGAACCACCCGAAGGTCTCGAGCGGGAGGCCAGCCGCCGGAAAGATCGGGTCCTCGGCCACCGCCATCACGCGGCCGTCGGCGAGTTCGAGGATCGCGGCATCGAGCCCCGCGCCAGGGCCGACCAGCAGCCTCGGGTCGCGCCGCCCAATCGAGCTGGCACACAGCGCCGCCATCCGCGCCGGGGAGAGCTTCCCGACGCGCGGCGCCTCCGCCCCCGGCGGCGGCCCAGAGACCGTGCGCTCACTCATGGCGGAGCTTCCGGCCGAGGACCTGCTCGACGGCCTCCACCTTGCCCGTGAGGCGGTTCGTGGCGCCGGCGCGGTCGTCGATCGCGATGTGGGTAAGCACGCGGGGGCAGAGCTCGCGCACCCGGCGGTGGCAGCGCATGATCAGCGCCATGACTTCTGCTTCGTCCCCCTCGACCGTGGTCTGCATGGCGCCCAGCGCATAGGGAAGGCCGGAATCGGCGACAATCGAGAGCGCCGCGGCAACCTCGTGTTTGACCTCTTCGGACGCGCCGATTGGCACGATGGAAAAACTGGCCAGCATGGGAGTGTCTCTTGGATTCGGATCCGTTCCTGACTTTGCGGCTAGGGTTGTCTCTGGCAACTTGCATGCCATACGCCTATGATTGCCTATGCGGTGCCATGTTGTCAAAGTCAGGAACTGCCCCGAAAGGCAGTCAGTTGGCAGGTTCCAGCCCCACCAGGGCGGCAGCCAAATTCGCGCGATTCCAGGCCGAGTTGGATTTGGCCCAGGCCGGATGCGCTCTGGAGCGGCATGGTCTCGATGAGGTCGATATCCGGAGGAGTTGGCCGCGCTGCCGCACCGGTATCTCGAACACGTGCCGTGCGACGTCATCACCGGCCAACCGCTGCGGTATCGCATCCGTTGAAGGAGGCACAGGTTGGGCGGCCAACGATTTTGGTGCCAATTCCATTCGGGGCGGTTAGGATCGATCGTCATGAGAAGCATGCGACCATCGATGAAGATCCTGCCGCTGATGGCGGTGGTGGTTGGGGCCGCCCCGATCCTGCTGGCCGGGGCTGCGCCGACCTGCCAGAACCCCATCCTTGCCGGCAACCTGGCCGATCCGGCCGTGATCCGGCATGACGGCGTCTATTACCTGTATGCGACAGGGGATGTCGACGGCGACAACGGGACGCGGGTCTTCACATCGACGAACCTGGTGGATTGGGAGCGCGGCCCCGTCGTCTTCCGGCCAGGCCAGCCGCACGTGTGGGCGCCCGATGTCTGGCGGGATCCGGCCTCAGGTCGTTTCTACCTCTACTATACCGTCAACCAGACTGTAGGCGTGGCCGAGGCCGGCGGGCCGCGCGGGCCCTTCCAAGCGGTTCGCAAGTTCTTCGACCAGGCCATCGATGCGCACCTGTTCCGCGATGACGATGGGGCGCTGTATCTCTATTACGTCCAGCTCCCCGGATTCCGCATCAGCGTGCAGCCGATGGCCAGCCCCACCCAGCCCCAGGGCAAGCCGCAGGTGATTCTCCAGCCGGAGTCCGATTGGGAGAAGCGCGCGGGCCATGTGACCGAAGGGCCCTGGATCATCAAGCATCGAGGCCGATACTATCTGCTGTACAGCGGTTCAGGAGCGGACACGCCCGATTATGCGGTCGGCTACGCGGTGGCGGATCATCCGCTTGGGCCGTTCAAGCGCGCGCCCCACAACCCCATCATCCAGCGCGGCGAGGGGCTGTATGGGCCTGGCCACGGCTGCACCATTCAGGATCCCGATGGGCGCTGGTGGCACATCTACCACCAGAAACGAACCGCGCGCATCGAGTGGAGCCGGTTCATCTGCATCGATCCACTCTGGTTCGATGAGGGCGGCAACCTGTATGGCCGCGCCACCCGGGGCGTCGCTCAGCCCGCGCCCGCTACCGGCGCGCGGGGCGTCCTTGTGGAAGGCGAAAGCTTCGCTCATCTCGGCGGTTGGGTGATCGACCAACAGAGCATGGACCAGATGGGCTCCCCCTACGTTCTGGCTCACGGCCTGGGCGTGCCCGTCTCCGACGCAAGAACCCAAGTCGATTTCCCGGAGCCCGGCCGATATCGCCTCTGGGTTCGAACCCGAGATTGGGCGGCGCCCTGGAAAACGCCGGACACGAGCGCCGGGATGAAAGCCTCGGGCACGCCGGGGCTCTTCCAGGTGCTCATCGACGGCAAGGCTGTCGAGAGGATGTTTGGAGACGAGGGCGCCGAATGGCACTGGCAGGACGGAGGCGCGGTCGAGATCCCGAGCCGCTCCGTGGCTCTCGCGCTGCGTGACCGGACGGGCTTTGCGGGGCGATGCGATGCGCTGCTGTTCACGGCGGATGGGGCCCAGCCGCCGCCGAACGATCTGGCCGCGCTCACCCCCTGGCGCCGCGCGCTGCTCGGCATTCCGGCCGAACCGCTCGACGCGGGCGAGTACGATCTGGTGGTGGTCGGAGGCGGGATGGCCGGCTGCTGCGCGGCCGTCAGCGCAGCCCGGCTCGGCTGCAAGGTGGCCCTGATCCACGACCGGCCCGTTCTGGGCGGGAACAACAGCTCCGAGGTGCGCGTCGGGCTCTCGGGCCTCATCCATCAGCAGCCTTATCCGCGCCTGGGCGACCTCGTCGAGGAGCTGGGCCCGATCGGCCACTGGAGCCTGTACCAGGCCCAACAGGCGCCGGACCTGCCCCGCAGCAAGGAGGTCCTGGCCGTCATCCAGCGGCATCCCGAGAAGAGAATTCACAATGCCGGCCCGGCGTCGAACTACGAGGATGAAAAGAAAATCGCGCTGGCCTGGGCGGAAAAGAACCTCGCGCTGCACCTCGGCATGCGAGCCAACCACGTCGTCATGCAAGGAAACCGCATCCGCGCGGTCGTTGCGCAGGACATCCGGACCGGCCAGATCCGTAAGTTCAGGGCCCGGCTCGTGGCCGATTGCACCGGCGACGGCGTCATCGGCGCGCTGGCCGGTGCGGACTTCGCCTATGGGCGGGAATCCCGGGCCGAGTATGGCGAGGATAGCGCGCCGCTGCAGAAAGACGAGATGGTCATGGGCACCTCGGTGCAGTGGTATGCGGAGGAGGATCGCGAGCCTTCCGCCTTTCCGGAATGCCCCTGGGCCGTGCGCTTCGACGAGAAAAGCTGCGTGAAAACCACGAGAGGCGATTGGGATTGGGAGACCGGGTTCCATCTGAATCACGCGACCCAGATCGAGCAGATCCGCGATTACGGCCTCCGGGTCGTGTTCGGCAACTGGGCGGTTCTGAAGAACCATCCCCGGTTCAGGGACGAGTTCGCGCGCCAGCGGCTGAAGTGGGTGGCGTATATCGGAGGCAAACGCGAATCCAGGCGCCTGCTCGGCGACGTCGTCCTCAGGCAGCAGGACGTCGTCGAAGCCAAGCCGTTCCCGGACGCCTCCGTCACGACGACGTGGACGATCGACCTGCACTATCCGCGAGAGCCTCTGTGCGCGTGCGACGCGTTCCGCTCGGAGGCCCGGAACATCAAGATCAGCCCCTACCCGATACCGTATCGCTGCTTCTATTCGCGCAACATCGAGAACCTGATGATGGCGGGCCGGAACATCAGCGTGACGCATGTGGCGCTGGGGACCGTTCGCGTGATGCGGACGGGCGGCATGATGGGCGAGGTGGTGGGCATGGCGGCCTCTCTCTGCAAGAAGCACCAGACCGTGCCCCGCGGCGTCTACCAGGAGCACCTGGAGGAGCTCAAATCGCTCCTCAGGCGCGGCGTCGGCAGGCAGTCAAACAGGTAATCGGGTCGGCATTAGGGCTACATATTTCACATTTGGCCGCGGCCCGCTCCTCTCAAGCGGACGCGTCAGCGGCGCGTCCTTGCCAGGAACAACGTTTCCGCGCCATTCCCGTCATTCCGCGGACACGATCGGCAGCGCGCAGCCAGCCGACGGCGGCGCGCGGCGGACGGCAGAGCGCGTGCGCTGTCCGCAAGCCATCGCCTTGCCGGCGCGGAATTCCTTTGACTTGGCTGCCGCATGATGTAACACTAGCATCCATAAAGAGATAGGTATGCGAGGTCGCTGGTCGCTGCTTTATGCCGACGCCCATTTTCCCCAACCTGGAGATGATCTATGAATAGCCGGTTTCGTCGTCTGCTGCCCCGCATCGTCCTCTGGACAGGATTGAGCGCACTGGTGGCCGGTGCGGTGATGGTCCATTCGTACCAAATGCGCATCAAGCGCCTGGGCGACGGCCGCATCCAGCTCGATTGGGATGCCCAGCCCGGCGCGCTCTACGAGGTGTTGTGGCGATCCAATCTCGTCCAGGGGCCCTGGCTGCTCATGACCGAGACCACCGCCGTTTCCAACTCGGTCGCCGTGATCGATGCGGGCGAGGGAAGCCGCCCGCACCCCGCCCTGGACCGGAGGCGCTTCTACTATGTGCGCCAGATGCCGAGCGGCCGCGAGCCCACCACGGTCACCAACGACATCATCCTGCCCACCACCTGGAGCCTGGCCGAGAGCCCCTACCTGGTCACCCGCGACATCCTCATCCAAAACGGCGCCTCCCTGTCCATCGAGGCCGGGGTCGAAGTGTTCTTCCAGGCCAACAGCGGCATCAGCGTCAGCGGAAGCCTCCGGATCCTCGGCTCCGCCGCCCAACCCGTCCAGCTGACCAGCGCCGACTTCTACCCCTGGCCCGGCGATTGGATCGGCATCAAATTCCTCGATCTCAGCGACGATGCCTCCTGCCTCATCTCGAACGCCGTCATCGGGTTTGCCAAAACGGGCGTCCGCTGCGTCGATGCTTCCCCCGCCATCGTCCAATCGATCATCCGCGACGGCAGCGAGAACGGCATCTACCTCGAACGCAGCTCCGCCGTGATCCGGGACAATGTCATCGAAAACAACAGCCAGGACGGAATCTATGCGAAAGACCGATCGTTCCCTCAGGTCACCGGGAACCGGATCTGGGGCAACGGATCCGATGGCATCGAGCTGAGCGGCGACACCACCCGGGACCGGAACAGCCTGCCGATCCTGTCGCGCAACGTGATTTATGAGAACTCCCAATACGGCTTGCGGACCGTCAACTACTTCGAGCCTCGAACCACGGTCATCAGCGCCCGCAGCAACTGGTGGGGGAGCGCCGAAGCCGCCTTGATCGCGCAAACGATTTACGACAACACGGATAACCCCAACAACTTGCCGGTGGTGGATTACGGCAACTGGTGGATCTCATCCGTCGGGCCCGCCCTTTCCGGCCTGTTCGTCCAGGGCCAGCTCGCCAGCAACCAGGTCTGGCGCGCCGCCGATTCCCCCGTGAGGGTGCTCACCCATTTCCAGGTCGCCAGCAACGCCACCCTCCGAATCGAGCCGGGCGTCTCCGTGCTGTTCATGGGGGCGTTCCGGTTTGAAACCTACGGCGCGCTGGCCGCCGCCGGTGCGGCCGACCGCCCGATCACGTTCACCAGCGGCTTCGAGGGGCCGTGGCCCGGAGATTGGATCGGGCTGCAGTTCAAGGACTCCAGCGACGATGCCACCTGCCTGCTGTCGAACGTCGTCGTCGAATACGCCCGGATCGGGATCGATTGCGCGAGCGCCTCCCCAAGCATCGTGAGCAGCCGGATCCGCCACGGCACCCAGCAGGGCATCTACCTCGATCACTCCTCCCCCCTCATCCAGAATTGCGTGATCGAGAACAACGACAACGAGGGCATCTACTGCGTGAACCGATCCTCGCCCGACATCTTCAACAATCAGATCTTCGGCAATCAATATGGGATCCGCCTGTCGGCCCAGACGACCACCAACCAGAACTGCCTGCCTCGGATCAATGGCAACCTCATCTACCGCAGCCGCAGCTACGCGCTCTTCACCCAGAGCTACTACCAGCCCAACGAGACCGTCATCAACGCCCGCAACAACTGGTGGGGCGTGGCCAATCCACCCGCCATCCAGCAGGCAATCTACGACCGTGTCGACAACGCCAACAGCCCCTATGTCGATTTCGGCAATTACCTGCTGACCTCGAGCGGGCCTCCCGCCGCGGGATTCTTCGTCAACGGCCCCGTGCTCACCAACACGACCTGGCGGGCGATCGATTCCCCGATCTACGCCGCCGGCGACCTCATCATCCCCACGAACGTCACCCTCCGGATCGAGCCGGGCGTGCGCGTCGAGTTCATGGGCAGCTACGGTCTGGCCGTCAACGGCGCCTTGCGGGTGCTGGGCGCCTCCAACGCGCCGATCGTGTTCACCAGCGGGCGCCAGCCGCCCGCCCGAGGCCATTGGACCGGCATCCAGTTCAACGACACCAGCGACGATGCTGCGTGCGTCGTCTCGAACGCCGTCCTCGAGTACGCGGTCAATGGCATCCGCTGCTCCAGCGCCTCGCCGTCCATCGTCCAATCCACCATCCGCCTGAACTCGGAACGGGGCGTGTTCCTGCAGCAATCCTCGCCCCTCATCCAGTCCAGCCTCATCGAGTCCAACAGCAACGACGGCATCTACGGCGAATGGCTCTCGCACCCCTCCATCCTCGGCAACGTGATTCGAAACAACGACGGCGACGGCATCGAGGTTTACGGGGACAGCTCCCAGCCGCGGAACAGCCTGCCCGCGATCCATTTCAACCAGCTTTTAGGCAACAAGCAAATGGCGGTGCGCGCCGGCAACTACAACTTGTCGCAGAGTGTCGTCATCAACGCCCGCAGCAACTGGTGGGGCTCGGTCCAGGCCGTCCAGATCAGCGCGATGATCTACGATTACAACGACAACACCACGCGCTCGCCCGTCGTGGATTTCGGCAACTGGTATTTGTCCGAGACCGGCCCTGCGGTGGCCGGCACCCCGGCTCAGGGCATCCTGTCATCCAATGCCGCCTGGCGGATCTCGGATTCGCCGATCCAGGTGCTCGGGCATCTCACCGTGGCCACCAACGCGACCCTCGCGATCGATCCGGGCGTTCAGGTTTATTTCCACGGCAATTACAGGATCGAGGTTGGCGGGGCTCTGCAGGCGCTCGGCAACCCCTCCAATCGCGTCGTCTTCACCAGCGCGCAGAACATGCCCGCCCAGGGCAACTGGGAAGGGCTCCGGTTCCTCGATGCCTCCGATGACGCCTCGTGCGTGCTGTCGAACGTCCTGATCGAGTTCGCCGCCAAAGGCGTGAGCTGCGAAAGCGCCTCGCCCGCGATCGTCGGCGCCCAGTTCCGCAACAACCAGACCGCCGGCTATTTCCACACGTCGACCTCCCGGGTTGATCGATGTCTGGTCGAGCTCAACCAGACCGGCCTGGACATCTACGACAACGCCGATCCGATCGTCCAGAGCAACATGGTCACCCTCCAGCAGCGCCACGGCCTGTCCATCACGGCATCGACCCGGTCGTCCGACCGCAATCCCGATCCGATTCTCCTCCAGAACAGCCTCACCGGCAACGGCACCTCCGGCGCCAATTACTACGACCTCTACGCCTACAATTTCTACTCGGCCGCCACCGTCACGATCGGCGCCCAGTCCAACTGGTGGGCCACGGACGCCAGCAACCTCATCGAGCGAGTCGTTTATCACCGCGTCGACCACACATACTCCCCGACGGTCGACTTCAGCAATCCGCTCGCTATCAACCCCAATTTCACCCCGTTCGGCATCCGTCATACCGCCCAGTGGTTCTCGCCCAATGGCGACGGACGCGGGGACACGCTGATCATCCAGGGCGCGATCTCCGCCGATTCGAGCTGGAACCTCGAGATTGTCGATCTCGCTGGCGCCGTGGTCCGCCGATTCGCCGGCGCCGGCACGAGCCTCTCGAACGTCTGGGACGGCGCCAGCCAGGCCGGCGCCCCCGCCGCTGACGGGGTCTACCGCTCGCGCGTCGTGGCCACGCACTCGGGCGACGGCCGCGTCGCGGCCGCCCACGGCGAGATCATCCGGCTGGACCGCACCGCGCCATTCAGCTCCGTCGCGCTCAATTCGCTCCCCGACGGCAAATACGCCAACGAGCTCGTGTTCCAGGGCACGGCCAGCGACGATGCCTTCGCCTTTTCCGTCGTCGATTACGGCATCGGCGCCGCCCCCACGAACTTCATCACGATCAGGAGCAACACGCTCCCCGTCATCAACGGAACCCTGGGGCAGATCGACTCGCGGACGCTCAGCAACGGCGTCTACGTGTTCCGGGTACGGACGGCCGACCTGGCGGGCAACCTCGTCCAGACCCAATGGGTGGCCCAGGTCGACAACGTGAAGATCTCGGGCGCGGCGCTCAGCCGGCAAGTGTTCGATCCGCCCCTCGAGGCGGTCAGCATCGACTTCACCCTCAGCAAGCGCAGCGATGTCACGGTCGACATCTCGATGGTCGAAACCAACATCGATTTCATGGGATCGGTCGGCGTCACGTTCACCTCGAACACGGTCTGGTCGGCTCGCCAGACCATGGATCCGGGCGCCCGCCGGGTCACCTGGGACGGCCGCGATCCGCAGGGCCAACTGCTCGAGCCCGGCATCTATGCGTTCACCGTCCGCGCCGCCGCCGAGCACGGGCGATCCGATGCCTACCAGCCCGAATACGTGCCCGGCCCCGTCACGGTGTCCAGCGTGACCGTCAACACGAATTTCAACTTCCAGGCCAACGAGCCCGTCGAGATCACCTTCAGCCTTTTCGCGCCCGCGTTCGTGTTCCTCGCCGTGCCCAACCAGGCCTATCCGATCATCTGGGGCGAAGCCCAGGACGCCGGCGCCCGCACCGTCTATTGGAATGGACGCAACAGCATCGACCACTCGCTGTATTACGGCCGGTTCACCCTCTCGACGAAGACCCAAATTCTTCCCGAGAACGCTGTGGCTCTCTACCATCGCCGCGGGCTCATCATCGCCGATCTCCAGGCGGAGGCCTATGTCATCGTGCCATCCCACTCGACGGTCTCCGAGATCCATTACACGCTCAACCGGGCAGCCAATGTCCAGATGCGGCTGCGCGATCCCAACGGGAATTACATCTCGCTCTTCAGCCTGACGGCCCGCCCGGCCGGGACGCACAAGCTCGAATGGAATGGCACCTACGCGGACGACGCCGTGGTCCGCGCCACCGGCGATTACGAGATGATCCTGCTCGCGATCGATCCGGACACCGGCATCCAGGAAACGCGTGTCGCCAATCTGACGGTCCGATGAACCTGACCCGCTGGATTTCGCTGCTGCTCCTCTTGGAGCTGGTGCGGGCGGGCGGCCAGCCCGGCCGGACGGCCGCCGCGCCGGCAAGCCCATCGGTCGCCTATGCCCGCTGCTCGAATGGCTCCTGGCAGATCTGGACCTCGAATCTCGAAGGCCAGGATCACCGCCCTGCCCCGCTCTCGGTCGACGACCCGCGAACTCTCCGCGCTGTTCCCGGCGCCTCCCGCCTCCTGTTCCGCGATAACCAGGGGCGGCTCTTCCAGTGGGACCCGCCGCAGACGCAAACCGTTCCCGTCCGCCTCCCCGATGTCGAGGTGATCAAGGACTTCGATCTCGACCCGGCGCGCGGTTGCCTGGTCGCCACGTACGCACCCAACGCGCTGGACAATATCCGGATCTGGTGGTTCTCCCCCGACTATCAAGAGAAACGGCTTCTCATCGCCGATCCGCATCTGAACGAGATGCCTCGCTGGATTCCCGGCCAAAGTGCGTTCCTCTTCGTCAAAGCGCACCAGGGCAGGTCCCAGATCTGCCGTGCCAGCTTCGAGCAGCCCCGCCCCCGGATCCTGTTCGGCGACGCCTTCGCCACCGCCACCGATCCCGCTCCCGACCCGGCCGGCCGGCGGATTGCATTCTGTCGGGAAACACCCAATGGGATCGACCTCTGGATCGCCCCGATCGAGGGCGGGTCTCCCAGCGCCCTCTACGCCGGCCCGGGCCTCGAGGCCGAGCCTTGCTGGTCGCTCGATGGCCAGTTCATCGTCTTTGCATCCTGGGACGGCCTTCACTTCCGCATCGCGCGGATCCGGCCCGATGGCGCCGATTTCCGCTGGATCAGCCCGCCCGGAGCTGACTGCCGCTACCCGGCTGTTTTCCCCAGCCCCAACCCCTGAATCCACCATGAAACAGATCCTGACCATCCTCGCCGCCTGCCTCGGATTCACCCTTCTGGGCGCGCCTGCGCCGGAACGAACCGATCTGGCCAAAGATGTCTATGTCGAGAAATCCCCGGCGGATTTCGCCTTGACCCAGAAAGCCGCAGCCGCGACCGCCCCGCATGTCCTGGCGTTCGAGCTGGCGGCAGGCGATCGGCTCGGCCAGCACACGCTGCTCTGTTTCGTCGACGGCGCGCTCTGGCAGCTGACCCGAATTGATCTGCCCGGCGTCTATCGGTTGTCCACCCGCGGGCTGGCTCCCGGCGAGCACCGCATCACGTTCCAGGTGGTGACCGCCGACAACCGCATCGGGGCCGTCACGTTCAAGATCTCCCGCCCATGAGGACGCGTTCGCGCCAGCTCAACTGGTTCTGCGCCTCTGCCCTCGGCCAGAGCGCTCGGGCCCGCCGGGGCCTGGCCGCCGTCGTTGGCCTCTCGATCCTGCTGTCGGCGCTTGCCCCTGCTCGAGTCCAGAGCGGGGCGGATGTCTTCGAGGAGGTCGCCGTTTACCGGCGCTTCTTCCGCCCAATCGAGGAGTCGCCTCTCCTCCGGATCCGCACCTCAAGACCGGTCCTTGTCCACACGCTCCTCTACGATCACCAAGGCAGGCTGGCTGCCGCGTGTCCTCCAACGCCCCTCGGCAGCAAGCACGAGCTCAACCTCGAGGGCCTCCCGGCTGTCGCGCGGGGCATGTTCTGGTTCTGCCTGGTGGCCCAGGACGAAACCGGCGCGCGTGTGGGGCTCTTCCCCGCCCAGCCCGGCGGCGGCCAGACGCTCTCGATCGCCGAAGCACAGAAAGACGCCCGCCAGAAAAAGATCCGCTATTTGCTTCCAAAGGCCGCCCAGGTCCGGATCCGAGCCGGCTTTGTCGAAGGCCCCTATCTGGCGCCGATCCTGGCGTGGACGCCGCAGCCGGCCGGCTGGCAGGAGGTGGCCTGGGATGGCTCATGCCAGAACGGCCAGTTCCAGAACCTCTATCAACACCCCCGGGGCCAAGTTATCGTCTCGGCGGTCGCTTTGCCGGACAATATCCTGGTCGCGACCATCCCGTGGCCCAGCCCGCCTGCCGTCCAATCGCTCGCTGAAGATCGCCTCGCGCCCTCTCTAGCCGATCTCAAGTCGCCCCCGTGGCCGCTGGCGCCCGCCACCCCGTCCGCCATGCCGGTCGCCGACGATTTCCCGATCGATCTGGCCGTCGAGCCTAACCCGCGCGATCGCACGGTCACGATCCGCGCCAATTGCCGGCCGGAGGACCGCGCGCGCCTCCTCAATCAGCGGTTCGAGATCATGCTTTTCCTGGATGCCATGTTTGTCATGGAAGACGAACGCGGTCTCCTGCCGTTCAATTACCGCATGTCCACCCGCGGAATTCCCCCCGGACGGCATGCGCTCACGGTCAACGTCATTGACCGCTATGGCGGCCTCGGCACCGCCAGCCAAACCGTCGATCTAGCCCCCGAAGGAGGCAACCCATGAACCGTAGGAACTACCCTGTCGCCTTAATCGCCGCCCTCGCGCTCGGCGTTATCCTGGGACTCGGCGCACCGCCCGCCGCCCACGCCTACGATAACGGCGTCAACGACCTCCACGGTGGCACCCCGATTGGCGGAGGGGACAGCGGCCCCTCGCCCGATCCCGACGGCCCCTGGGATGACGATGCCGATGGAGATGGCGAGGGCAAGGAGGGCGAGCCGGTCGATCTCTTCTCGGGCCAGTTCTATTTCGAGGTCAACGATGTCACCATCCCCGGCCGCATCCCCCTCCGGGTCAAACGGTTCTATCGTTCCGCCACCGGTTTCCAGGGATCGTTCGGCTACGGCTGGAACCTCATGTACAATGAGCGCATCTTCATCCTCGCTGAAACCGGCAACTTGCTCCATCGCTCGGACAACACCATGCTCAGGGAGTTCAAGAACAACGGCGACAACACCTTCTCGCCGCCCGCAGGCTGCTATTACCGAATCACCCGCAATCCCGACGGCACTTATACGCTCCGCGAAAAACATGGCGCCATCAGGATCTACAACGCCGAAGGCTGCCTGACCGAAGTCCGCGACCGTTCCGGGAACCAGCTCCTGATCACTTACCAGAACGGCGGCCGCCTCCCCATCAGCGCCATCTCCCAGTTCACCCATTTCACCAATGCGATCGTCGTCGCCCGCGACTACCAGATCACCCGGATCGAGGCCGCCTTCAACGACGCGCGCAGCGGACGCTTCGTCGAGTTCACTTATGACGCCAATGGCCGGATCATCCGGATGGCCGATTTCACCGGACGCACTTGGACCTACACCTACGATGCCGCGCAGGAGGGCCTGCTGCTCTCGGCCACCACGCCCCCCGTGCCTGGCTACCCCGCCGGCCTCACCACCACCTACACCTATTCGGCCACCAACGGCAACCGCCTCGCCTCCATCACCGATCCCGATGGCCGCACCTACCTTCGCAACTTCTACAATGCCCAAGACCGCATCGCCCGCCAGGAGTGGGGCAGCGCCACCTGGCACTTCGGCTATCCGAGCGACCTCACCCGGATTGTCACCAACGGCAATGGCTTCCGCATCGAGCGGGTGTTCGACACCAAAGGCAATGTCCTCAGCCGGAAAGAATTCACCGCCGGCCTCCGCCCCTCCGATCCGGCCTCTTACCTGACCAAGTTCGAATACAACGCCAACAACGAAGTCACTAAAACCACCTTCCCCGCCGGCAATGTCATCAAGAAGACATACGATGCCATGGGCAACCTGCTCGAGATCCGCCGCAAGGCCAAAGACATCGCCGACAGCACCAACGATATCGTCCACTCGTTCACCTACGACCCGCTCTTCAACCGGCGCAAGGTCTGCACGGACCCCCTCGGCCGGGTGCGCACCTACGTCTACGATTACGAGAATCCCGCCTTCGGCAGCACCAACGGCCATCTCATGCAGATCATCGAACCCGAGGTGGATGGCGTCCGTCCTGCCGCCTCGCGCACGTATGACCGCTATGGCAAGATCCTGACTTTGACCGACGCCAGCGGGAGCACGACCAAGTTCGAATACCAGGAGGCCACCGGTTACCTGATCGGCAAGACCTTTGCCTTTGGCACACCCGATGCAGCCGCCTACGCCTACGGGGTGGACGCCCGCGGCAACCGACTCAGTAAAACCGATCCGCTCGGCCGCACCATCACGTTCGAATACGACACACTCGATCGGATGACGCGGGAGATCTCTCCGGCCCCCTTCAGCTACGAAACACGCTACACCCTGAACGCCGCCGGAAAGACCACGCGGATCGAGCGGCAAACCGGCGATCCCGCCAATCCGTGGCAGGTGCTCTCCTACTCCTTCGATGCCCTCGACCGCGCGGCGGCGGTCGCCGACAACCTCGGTAACCTCACCCGCTACGAATACGACGGCAACGGGAATCGAATCCGAGTCATCAACCCCAATTCCCGCACCAACCTCACGCTCTATGACGAGCGCAACCTCCGCTGGCGCGTCATCGACGGCCTCTCCAACCGCATCGAGTACGCCTATGACCTCAACGGGAATCTCGCCTCCGTCACCGACGCCCGCACCAACACGCTGCGCGTCGTCTGCGACGCCTATGACCGCCCGGCCACCAACCTCTTCGCCGACGGTTCGTTCGAGCTGTTCTGGTACGACAAAGCCGGCATGATCGTCACCCAGCAGAACCGCGCCGCCCAGATCACCCGCCATACCTACGATAGCCTCAATCGCCTGGTCCTGACTCTGTTCCCGGACGGCGCATCCAACACCTTCCGCTACGATGCCGGCGGCCGCCTCCGCCAGGCCAGCGACCCGCACGGCATCACTTCCATCGCCCACGACTCCCGCGACCGCGTCGTCGCCGTCACCAATTCCCACGGCTATGCAGTCGGTTACGCTTACGACAAGGCCGGCAACTGGACCCGCCTGACCTACCCCGACGGCAGCACGGTCGCCTACCAATACGATTCCCTCAACCGCTTGACCAATATAGCCGAAGGCGGCACGGCCACCGTCGCTGGCTTCGCCTACGATCCCCTCAACCGCCGCACCCGAGTCGCTTACGGCAATGGCACCCGCGCCGATTACGCTTACGACAGCGCCAATCGCCTCACCAACCTCGTCCATCGCGTTGTCGCATCCAGCGCGCTGCTCGGCCAATTCGACTATACCTGCGACCCCGATGGCAACCGCCTGACCATGTCGACCGCGGGCATCCCGAACCCGGGCGTCCATCGCTACACTCACGACCCGATCGGCCAGCTCACTGCGGTTGATTACCCGGCTGGACATCCGTTTTCCGACATCCGTTACGACTACGATGCCCTCGGCAACCGCATCCAGACCGTCGCCACCGTGACCACCGCTTATGCGGTCAATGCCCTCAACCAATACACCGCGGTCGGCGGCGCCGCGCTCACCTACGACAGCAACGGGAACCTCGCCGGCGATGGCGCCGCCGCCTTCGCCTATGACCCGCAAAACCGCCTCACCGGATACAACAAGGCCGGCACCGCCGCCACCTACGACTACGACGCCTTCGGCCGCCGGATCGCCAAGACGGTCAACGGCGCCGTCACACGCTACGTCTGGGCAGGCGGCCGGCTGATCGCCGAGTATGACGGATCGGGCGCGCTCCTCCGCAAACACATCGTCAGCCACCGGCGCCACCAGCCCCTCAAGACCATCGCCGGCGCCACCCAACGCTATTACCATTACGACGGCCTCGGCAGCGTCGCGTTTCATACCGACGCCGCCGCCGCCAAGACCGAATCGTTCGCCTACGACGTGTTCGGCCAGCCCGACCGCACTCCCACCCAAGGCGGACGCTTCCTCTTCGCCGGCCGGGAATACGACTCGGAGAGCGGTCTCTATTTCATGGGGGCGCGCCATTACTCCCCTCTCCTGGGACGCTTTCTCCAGCCCGATCCATTCCTCTTCCTCGATGCCCCCAACCCCTACATCTACGTGCGGAATGACCCTGTCGACTTGACCGATCCCTCCGGCTTGGCCCCGGGCGATAGCTACCCCACACAGGATGACGCCGGCCGCGCCGCTCTCAACGACATTTACAACGACTCCGTCAATAACAACAGGGAGTACGGCGGTTACATCTACCAAAACGACGATGGCACCTATTCCTATACAGCACCCGGAGGTGGAGACCTCGACAGCCTCGACCTCGGCCCCAAACCCGATAACGCCACCGCCGATTACCACTCCCATGGCGCCGACAGCCATGGCGTTTACGATGACGAAAACTTCTCCGATACCGATACCAACGGGAACGATTCCATGGACACCGACGGTTACCTTGTCACACCCAGTGGCGACATGCAGCGCTACGATCACGACAGCGGTAATCCCGCCACCGATATCGGCGATGTCGACACTGGCGGCGGCGGCGAAGGAGATGGCGGCAGTGACGGCGGCGACGGCGGCGACGGCGGCGACGGCGGCGACGGCGGCGACGGCGGTGACGGCGGTGACGGAGGCGACGGCGGCGACGGCGATGGAGGCAAGAAATGAAGACCGTTCTCCTGCTTATCGCTCTTATCGGCCTGGTGTGCGCCGGAGATGGCTGCGGAAGCCCGCCCGCCGGAACCGGGACTTCTCAGCCCGCCCTCACGCTCGGCCAGGCGGTCGAGCGCGCCCGGACGGAGCTCCGCCGCCTCGGCCGCGACACGCCCGATCGGCCTCTTGTCAGCCAAGCCGATGACGCCAATTCCGCCTGGACGCAGCGAACCCGGCGAATCCCATCGCTGCTCCAATCCCCCCAAGTCCAATCCATGAAGCTGGCGGAACGCTCTTACTGGGCGATCTATTTCGCTCCTCAGCCAACTGCAGGAAGCACGATCAAGGGCGGCGACGCTTATGTCTTTATCGACCGCGTCACCGGGGAAGTGATGGGCACCCTCTTCGGCAAATGATCAGGGGCTCTCAAACTCTGCTGGCTTTGTGTGTCGTCGCGCTGATGGCTGGCTGCGCCCCTCAAGAATCCGCGCCGCCCCCGCCGGCCCACCAGTACGTCACCACCGACCTGCTCGAGCCGGACAAGCTCGCCTCGCTCTGGCTGATCAAGCGTTTCGTGGATCCGGAGGCCCAATTCCTCTTCCTCACCAACGAGGTCGCCGTGCTCCCTGGTACCCCCGTCGATATGCCCCAGGGCGAATACCGCCGCTACGCGTCCATGTCCTGTTACGAAAGCGTCCTCCAGCGCCACCCCGTCGACGATCCCGCACTCGCCCGGATTGGCAGGATCATCCGCGAGCTCGAGCTCAATTTCTGGGGCGACCGGCGCGTGGCTGGCGCTGCCGACCTCGAACGGGAAATCCGCCAGATCCTCCAGGCCCACCCGAACGATCCCGCCGCATGCCTGCCTCCCGCCTTCGAGCTGTTCGACCAACTCCATCGATCGCTGGGCAGCCAGCCTTGATCTTCCGCGGACGTTCGCCCCTCGATCCAGCCTACGATCGCCGGGACAGCACATCCTTCTCGTAGCGCCGGACATCCTCCATCCACGCCGCGCCCGCCGGCACTCCGGCCGCGTCGCAATAGCGATCCCAAACCGCGCCAAACGGCAGCGTCCGTGCCTCTTCGAGGAGGGCCAGGCGCCCGGTGAAATCCCCGTCCGCTTCGAGCCGCCGCAAGGCGTCAATCGGCTCGAGCAGCGCCAGCAGCAGCGCTTTGATCATGCACCGGCACCCGATCACCCACGCCGCCACCCGGTTGATGCTGGCGTCGAAATAATCCAGGCCGATGTGGACCCGGTCGAAATAGCCGCCCCGGGCCAATTCCTGGGCCAGCCCCTCGAGCTCATCAGTCAAAGTCACCACGTGATCGCTATCCCACCGGATGCCCCGGCTCACATGCAGCAACACCTCGTCAACCCACATCAGAACCGACGAGAGCTTGTCGTGGAGGACCTCGGTCGGATGGAAATGGCCCGCGTCCAGACACAGCAGCTTGTTATGTTTGACCGCGTAGCCCAGGTAGAACTCGTGCGATCCAACCACGTAGCTCTCGGATCCGATGCCGAAGAGCTTGGACTCGATGGCATCGAGGTTGTGCCTTGGGTTGATGGGCCGGGCGAAGATGGCGTCCATCGATGCCGCCAGCCGCTCGCGAGGGCCTTTCCGGTCCACGGGCGTGTCCTTGAACCCGTCCGGAATCCAGACGTTGGTCACGCAAGGCGTGCCCAGAGCCTTCCCGATGGCCGCGCCAATCTCGCGGCATCGAATGCCGTGCTCCACCCAGAATTTCCGGATCCCGGGATCCGGGTGCGCCAGCGTGAATCCGCTGTCGGCCTTGGGATGCGCGAAAAAGGTCGGATTGAAATCGAGCCCCAGCCCTTTGGATTTGGCCCAGCCGATCCAGTTCCGGAAATGCTCGGGGGCCAGCTCATCCCGATCCACCTTCCGCCCCTCGGTCTCGGCATAGCACGCGTGGAGGTTCAGACGGTGCCTTCCCGGGATGAGCGAGTACGACCGCTCCAGATCCGCTCGCAGCTCCTCCGGAGTGCGCGCCTTGCCCGGGTAATTCCCCGTCACCGCCAGCCCGCCTCCCAGCTCGCTCCCCAGACGCTCGAATCCGCCCACATCGTCCCCTTGCCAGCAGTGCAGCGAGATGGGAATGGATTGCAGGCGCCGGAGCGCCTTTTCGGTGTCCACTCCCCATTCGGCATATTGTTTCTGGGCGAGCAGGTAGGCGCGTTCGATGTTGCGTTTGGTGGAGGCCATGGCGGATGTTCTGGTTCGTGATTCAGGGTCTGTTGATGATCGGCTGCGGCGACTGTACTCGGCCGGGTCCCGAGGGGCAATCCCAACTTGGCGCCAACGGGGCCGCCACTTGCCATTTGCCAGACCGGCCGGATGCCCTGCACCGGCTATTGCAGGCGCGAAAATACCACCTCGAATGTTTGCTGCATCGCCGCCTGGAGATACTCGCCTGCCAGCATGTCGCTCACCGGATCGTATGCCAACCGATACGTGCATCCCGGATATCCCTCGTCCTGGAGCTCGATGAAGAGCTTGGCCGTCGGGCCCGCCACCGAGGCCTCCGCGCGCGCAATCCGGATCGGACGCGGATTGAAATACCCGGCATCGACCCGCCCCTGCGGCTCCACCCGGCGGATCTCGAGGATATAGCCGCCGTCCGGACGCACCCATCGGCCCACCAGCTTTGCAAACAACGGCCGGGGATCCGGCGGGATCGACGCCGCCGGGTTCGTGGGCGCCGGCCCGGCCATCGCCGGGGCGCGCGAATCCTGGGGCGCCGGCGGCGGCGCCGCGGGCATGAATCGTTCCTTCATCAGGATCAGCGCCGCCGACCCAATCAGCAGCAACACACCGATCCACACGATCGAGCGCGAATGCCGCTGATCCGATCCAGCCGGCGCCTGTCTTTGGTTCGATGGCCTATTCATGGCTTTGTGCGAATGATCGATGGGGCACGCGTCGCAATCCCCAACCGGCAACCAACAGCACCGCAATCCAAAAGACCGCCTGCGGCCACCGCCCGAACAGCACACATCCCGATCCGAACAGCGCCGCATAGACGGTCAGCATCCCCGTCAGCAAAAACGACCACCAGACCCAGTTGTGCGCCACCCCCTTTTCCCGAACCAGATTCGTCACCAGGTTCGGCATGTCCGTGCTGAACGTTGTCGCCACCATCGACACCCCGATCAGCCACCACGGCGCCGACCGGCCCGAGGTGAACAACTCTGCCGGCCTCGACCGCGCCCGCCGCATCAGAAGCAAAGGCGGCACCAGGCATATCAAAATCGTGAGCCCGACAATCGCCCAGTCAATGGCCGCCATGCGCATGCTGCCACCTCACCATGCCGCTCCCCAGGAGTCAAGTGGAGCCGTGCTGTTCGCCGCGGTGAAAAGCATCGGCGAAACCCGGCGCGCCGCCGAGCCCGCGTCCGGTTGGTTCCTTGGCAAGCCACCGTGAATCGAAGTCCACACCCTCCAGCAGAAAAGCAATGGGGTCGCATCTAAATATTTGACATTTGCGAATCCTTCCGGACCCGCGGACGCAGCAGCGTGCGGCTGGATGCCACTTCGCGGTGAGAGAATAGTTGCTGGATCCCCTCTCCCAGCCTCTCCCCGCTGGCGCGGGGCGAGGGAATCGAGACTTGGCTGCCAAGAGATCATGCGGCGCCCACGGAGTGGCCGCCCTACCTTTCGGCTGTCGGCATTCCGATTCGTGTGATTCGTGTGATTCGTGGGCAACTTCTTCCTGACCTTCGTGGTGAGATACAGCCGCAGCTTGAAAGCTGCGGCTACGCCAGCAAGGGGGTGCAAGAGTCGGCTGACAAGCGGACGAGCCGGCGGCTCGTCCCTACCTCCGCAGGCGCACGAGCGCGGGCTTTAGCCCGTTTCCGCGCGTTCGGCCTGTCGCGTGTTGAAGCGGCCTGAAGGCCGCGCTCGAGCGGACGAGCCGGCGGCTCGTCCCTACCTCCGCAGGCGCACGAGCGCGGGCTTTAGCCCGCTTCCGCGCGTTCGGCCTGTCGCTTGTTGAAGCGGCCTGAAGGCCGCGCTCGTGTGGGCAGGTTCATGGAGAGGGGTTTCAGAAAATGCACGCCCTCCTCTCCCCGGCCCTCCACTGCCGCGGAGGGTCGGGGAGACGGCCGGGATCCGAGTTGCCCGCCAGAGAATTTTGTCCTACACCCCCTCCGGCTCACGGCGCCTTTTTCCATTCGCACTCCTGCTCGGCTTTCCGCTATGTTGTCCCCGATGAAACTGGACTCGACGGCATCCGCCCTGTGCGGGATTCTCTTCCTGGCAGGATCGGCCGCGCCTCTGGTGTCCGCCGCCGTCGTCTCCGCCAGTTCGAGCCGCCCCAACGTCCTCTTGATCCTGACCGACGACATGCGATGGGATGCCATGAGCTGCGCCGGCAATCCCCACCTCCAGACTCCGCACATCGACCGCCTCGCCGCCGAAGGTGTCCGGTTCGCCAACGCGTTTTGCACCACATCGCTCTGCTCGCCCAGCCGCGCATCGATCCTCAGCGGTCTCTACGCTCACGCGCACGGCGTGCTCAACAATTTTACCGAATACCCCGCCGATCTCCCCAGCTTCCCGCGCATCCTCCAGTCCGCCGGCTATGAAACCGCCTATATTGGCAAATGGCACATGGGCGAGAACAACGACGAGCGCCGCCCTGGGTTCGATTATTTCGTCACGCACAAGGGCCAGGGCAAATACTACGATACCGAGTTCAACATCGATGGCGCCCGGCAGGCTTTGCCCGGCTATTACACCCGCGCCGTGACCGACCTGGCCGTCCGCTGGCTCGAGCGGCCCCGATCGAAACCTTTTCTTCTCATGCTCGGCCACAAGGCGCCCCATAGCTTCTACATCCCCGAGCCCCGCTACTCGAACAGCTTCGACCGGATCGAGATCCCCTACCCGGACACGGCCTTCCGTCTCGAAGACAAACCGCTCTGGGTGGCTCTGCGGCTCGACACCTGGCATGGCATCTATGGCCCGCTGTTCGAGTGGCGCAAGGCGTTCCCCGACCGCCGCCCCGAGGCCGTCAAGGATTTCGCCGCCATGACCCGCGCCTACTGGGGCACGATCCGGTCCGTCGACGACAGCGTCGGCCGGCTCCGACGCGCCCTCGAGATCTCCGGCCAGCTCGATCGCACGCTGATCCTGTTCATGGGCGACAACGGCCTCCTCAACGGCGAGCACGGCATGGTCGATAAGCGCACCATGCACGAGCCCAGCATCCGCATCCCGATCGTCCTGCGCTATCCTCCCCTGATCCCCCCCAGCCAGCCGCGCGTGATCCGTTCCCAGGTTTTGACTGTCGATGTCGCCCCCTCGATCCTCGACCTCTGCGGCGCGCCGCCCCTTGAGAAAATCCATGGCCGCTCCTGGAGGCATCTCGTCCACGGCAACGACCCGGGCTGGCGGACATCCTGGTTCTACGAGTACAACTACGAAAAACAATTCCCTTACACGCCCAATGTCCGAGGCGTCCGAACCGACCGCTGGAAATACGTGCGCTACCCCCACGGGGACGGCGGCCCCGATCGGCACCTGGCCGAACTCTACGACCTGCAAAACGATCCCGAGGAACGCCGCAACCTGATCCGCGACCCCCGCTATGCCGGCCAGCTCGAGTCCCTCAAGCTCGAGCTCGCCCGATGCCAGCGCACCGCCGGTCTCGAGCAAGATTCGATGCCATTGGACGAAGGCATTCAGTCCGCACTCCCCGAACAATCGATCCGTTAACCCCCCCCGACTCGAATCCGATCCCAACCTGATCTTATGAAAAACAGTGGCATCCGACGACTTGTTGGTCTCTGTGCGATCTACAGCCTGGCCATTGCCGGAGCGTCCGCGGCCCAGGAATGGCCTCCAGCTCGCGCGCCGCTCATGACCCGCTGGGCCGGCGATGTCTCGCCCGCCCAGCCCCATCCCGAATATCCCCGGCCCCAGCTCGAACGCGCCGAGTGGCTCAACCTCAATGGCCTCTGGGATTATTCGATCGAGGATGTCACCGGCACACCGCGCGGCGCGGTCAAAGACAAGGTTCCAAACGCCGGGTCAGGTGACCCGGCCTACACCGGGACGGTTGCTGGCGATGCAGGCCGCGTGCCCTCACGCGGCGGGATCTCTGACACCGCATCTCCTGCTAAAAATCCATCCGCGGCCCGCGCCGTTGCGGGCCTGCAGCCGCCCTCTCAATATCAAGGCAAGATCCTCGTTCCGTTCCCGATCGAGTCCGCTCTTTCCGGCGTCATGAAACGCCTGAGCGAAACCAACCGGCTGTGGTACCGCCGCACGTTCCAGATCCCTGCCCAATGGGCCGGACGCCGCGTCCGCCTCCACTTCGGGGCGGTGGATTGGGAGTGCGCCGTGTGGCTCAACGACAAGCTCCTGGGCCAGCACCGCGGCGGCTATGACGGTTTTTCCTTCGACATCACGGACGCGCTCCGGACCGAGGGAAGCCAGGAGATCCGCGTGGCCGTCAGCGATCCCACCGACGCCGGCAGCCAGCCCCGCGGCAAACAGGTCCGGAACCCGCACGGGATCTGGTACACGCCATCGAGCGGCATCTGGCAGACCGTCTGGCTCGAGCCTCTCGGGGCCGCCTACGTCGATTCCCTCCGGATCACCCCCAACCTCGATGCGGCCGCCGTGACTTTTGACGCATCGATCCAAGCCCCCGCCGGAACACGCAGCACGACGCTCCTTGTCGATATCCTCGAAGCCGGCCAGATCATCCAGCAAGCCGAGATCTCCACCCTCACAACGACCTCCGCGCCTCCGCGTGTTCCCCTCTCCATGCGCCTGACCATGGCCGTGCCGCACCCGCGTCCCTGGTCCCCCGACCAGCCATTCCTGTATGACGCACGCCTGACCGTCTACCAGGACGGCGCCGCGACGGATCGGCTCACGACCTACTTCGGCCTCCGCAAGATCTCGATCGGCAAGGACGAAAAAGGGATGACCCGGCTGATGCTGAACAACGAGCCCCTGTTCCAGTTCGGCCCTCTCGACCAGGGCTTCTGGCCGGACGGGCTCTACACCGCGCCCACCGACGAAGCCCTACGGTTCGACATCGAGATGACCCGCCAGCTCGGGTTCAACACGGCCCGGAAACACGTCAAGATCGAGCCCGACCGCTGGTATTACTGGTGCGACAAGCTGGGCCTGATCGTCTGGCAGGACATGCCCAGCGCGCGCCCTCGCACCCCGGAAGACCAGCGGCAGTTCGAGGCCGAGCTCCGCGCCATGGTCGCCGGCCTCTTCAACCATCCCAGCATCGTCATGTGGGTGCCGTTCAACGAAGGCTGGGGCCAATACGACACCGAGCGCATCGTCGAGCTCACTCGCCAGCTCGATCCCAGCCGGCTCGTCAACAACGCCAGCGGCTGGACCGACAAGAAGGTCGGCGACGTCCTCGATATCCACTCCTACCCCGGCCCCAGCGCGCCCCCGCCCGAACCCGCCCGCGCCGGCGTCCTCGGCGAGTTCGGCGGGCTCGGCCTGCCCTTGCGCGGCCATACATGGCAGGATGAAAAGAACTGGGGCTATCGGAGCTTCGCCGATCCCGCCACATTGACCGCCGGCTACCTCGGCCTGATCCGAAAGCTCCGTCCCTTGATCGGTTCGCACGGCCTCTCTGCCGCCATCTACACCCAGACCACCGACGTCGAGATCGAGGTCAACGGCCTCCTGACGTATGACCGGGCCCAAGTGAAGCCCGATGGCGAGGCGATCGCCCGCGCCAACCGCTCCGTCTATCTCCCCCCGCCGCCGCCGCCCGTCATCCGCGAGATCATCCCCACCTCCCAGAAAACCGCCGCCACGTGGCGATACTCCACGAGCCCGCCCCCTCCGCAATGGAGCCAGCCCGGCTTCGATGATGCCGAATGGAAGAGCGGCCCCGCCGGATTCGGCGCCGCCAACACGCCCGGCGCCGTCGTCCGCACCGAATGGAAGACACCCGGCCTGTGGCTCCGCCGCACGGTCAACCTGCCCGCCGATTTCCCGCGCGAGAACCTCCATTGGATGATCCACCATGACGAGGATGCCGAGCTGTTCGTCAATGGCCAGCCTGCCGCCGCGCTCGCCGGTTATACCACGGATTACGAGCCGATCCCCGTCTCCGCTGCGGCCGTCTCCGCGCTGAGGCCGGGCCCCAATCTGCTGGCCGTCCACTGCCGCCAAACCGGCGGCGGCCAATACATCGACGTCGGCCTCGCCGCCATCGCCGATATCGCCGATGCCGCCCCGCCTGCAGCGCCCGCGGCGGGCCAGCCTGCCCAGATCCGATCCGCTCTCACCGCTGTCGCGGAACGCCGCGACGGCCTCTATGTCGCGCCGCGCGCCCCCATCCAGCCCGCGCCGTTTCTCAAGCTGCCCCCGGGCGCCGTCCAGCCCCGCGGCTGGCTCCGCCACATGCTCGAGCTCGAACGAGACGGCATGATCGGCCGCCTCCAGGAGATCTCTCCCTGGCTCCGTTTCGATCAGAGCGCCTGGGCCCGGCCCGACGGATCAGGCGAACGCGGCTGGGAAGAACTCCCGTATTGGCTCAAAGGCTACGGCGACCTGGGCTACGTGCTCGACGACGCCTCGATCATCGCCGAGACCCGGCGCTGGATCGAAGCCGTCATGGCCTCCCAGCGCGAGGACGGCTACTTCGGCCCCCAAGCCCTCCTGGCCGGCATCAACGGCAAGCCCGACCTCTGGCCTCACATGGTCATGCTCAACATCCTCCAATCCTATTACGAATACACCGCCGACCCGCGCGCCATCCGTGTCATGACCCGATACTGCGCCTGGCAGAACCTCCTGCCCGCCTCCGCGTTCGGCGAGGGCTACTGGCCGCGGATCCGCGCCGGCGACAACATCGAGAGCGTCCATTGGCTCTACCACCGGACCGGCCATCCCTGGCTGCTCGAGCTCGCCAGCAAGATCCACCACAACATGGCTCGCTGGGACCAGGACATCATCAACTGGCACAACGTCAATATCGCCCAGGGCTTCCGCGCCCCCGCGATGTTCTACGTCCAGAGCCGGGACCCGATCCTCCTCTACGCGGCTGAACGCAATTACCGCAAGATCCTCGACCTCTACGGCCAGTTCCCCGGCGGCACGTTCGCCGGCGACGAAAACTGCCGGCCCGGCTTCACGGATCCGCGGCAGGGATTCGAGACGTGCGGGATTGTCGAGTTCATGCACAGCTTCGAGCTTCTCGAGCGGATTTCCGGCAATCCCGTCTGGTCCGATCGGTGCGAGGAGATCGCCTTCAACAGCTTCCCCGCCGCGCTCACCCCGGATCTCAAGGGGCTCCATTACCTGACCTGCGCCAACCAGGTCCAGCTCGACCGCCACAATAAATCGCCCGGCATCCAAAACCGCGGCACGATGTTCTCCTACAGCCCGTTCGAGGTCTACCGCTGCTGCCAGCACAACGTCTCCCACGGCTGGCCATTCTTCGCCGAGGAGCTCTGGCTCGCCACCTGGGACCGCGGGCTTGCTGCCTCGCTCTACGCCGCCTCCGAGGTCCGCGCCCGCGTCGGCCCCGGCATCCCCGTCCAGATCGCCGAGGAAACCGATTATCCATTCGATGATCTCGTCCGACTCCGCCTCTCCACACCCCAGCCCGTCGCCTTCCCCCTCTACCTGCGCGTGCCGGGCTGGAGCGGTCGCCCCGCCGTCAAGATCAATGGCCAATCGATCCCCGTCTCGACCGCGCCGCCTTCCTGGCTCGTCGTCCATCGCACCTGGCAGAACGGCGACGTCCTCACCCTCGAGTTCTCCCGCCAGATCACGCTCCGCCGATGGGCCAAGAACCAGAACGCCGTCTCGGTCGATCATGGCCCGCTGACCTTCGCTCTCGAGATCCAGGAGCGCTGGCAGCCCTACGGCCAGCGCAACGGCTGGACCGAATGGGAGGTCCTCCCCGGCTCGGCTTGGAACTACGGCTTGGCTCTCAACACCGATCATCCCGCAGGATCGTTCGAAGTCGTTCGCCAGCGAAAACCGTTGCCGGCGCAGCCGTTCACGCCATCCAATGCCCCCATCCGGCTCAAGGTCAATGCCCGCAAAATCCCCGCCTGGCAGACCGATCCGCTCGGGCTGGTCGGCAAGCTCCAGCCCAGCCCCGTCCGCTCCGCCGAACCCCTCGAGACAGTCACGCTCATCCCGATGGGCGCCGCACGTCTCCGGATCTCGTCCTTCCCAACAATCGGCACGGGCCCCGCCGCCCATGAGTGGATCGCCCCCCCGCAGGCCAGGCGTTCCGCGTTCCGGATCTCCGCCTCCCACTGTTACGAGAACGACACCGTCGATGCCCTCGATGACGGGCTCGAGCCCTCCCAGTCCGGCGATCAAGCCATCCCGAGGTTCACCTGGTGGGACCGCCAGGGCACCACCGAATGGGTTCAGTTCGACTTCGACAAGCCCCGGCCAGTGACAGGTGTCTCCGTTTACTGGTTCGACGATACTGGGGTCGGGCAGTGCCGCGTGCCGGCATCGTGGAGAGTGCTCCATCGCGTTGGCGAGGAATGGCGCCCTGTCGAACCGTCCGCCGGCTTCGGCGTTCAAGCCGATGCCTGGAACCAAGCGCGGTTCACCCGGATCGAGACCCAATCCCTGCGCCTCGAAGCCCGGCTCCAGACCGGATTCTCCGCCGGCATCCTCGAATGGAAGATCCTCGGTAATCCGTAAGCGTTTCGGCCTTCCGGCGCTGTCCTATGGCCGCGAGGGCTCCGGCGCGGCGCGCCATGCCGTCACCACTCGGCCAGCGGCCGAACTTCCGGCGCCTGGCCCGGCCCGGTTTCGTCCGGCCGTAACGGGACCAGCCAAACCGCCAATCGCAGGTCCTGCGCGGCCGGCAGATGAATCGCCAGCTTGCGGACGCCTCGGTTCGAGTCCTGGCGCGCCGGCTGAGGTGTTCCCGGCAGCGGCGCCGCTTCGAGCGCCTCGAACCGCGCACCCGCCGGCTCGAGAATCCGCGCCCTGAGCCGCTGGCCGTCCTGCCGCAGCCAGGCCTCGCGCCCTTCAACCGAGATCTCAGCCCGAGTGTGCATGAACCACCAGAAGTCCACCGGCTTGGCGGCCTGCAGTTCGTCCTGCACCAGGGCTTGCCCGGCCCCCAGCCGCGCGATCCCCCGTTTCACGGAGCTGGCGTGCGGCGCATACGCCTCGGTCAGATCCGCCACCGCCATCGCCCTGCCAGGCTCGCTCGAGAACCGGACCACCTTCGCCGACGCCTTCGGCGCTTGATCCGGCTCTGGCCCGGGATTTAACACCAGGGTGTTGTGCCCCTCAGCGCGCAGCCGGTAATAGGTCCATCGCTGGCTCCCGAAGTAGCCCGGCAGATTGTAGTTGCCCGCCCCCAGATCCACCGCCCAACGCACCCCCAGCGCGTCCAGCACGAACGTCCCCAGATCGAGGTTGCTATGATTGGCCTTGTTGTCGCCGCCCTTGAACCCGATAAACAGCGCGTCTTGCGAGCCCCACGCATCCCGCATGGTGACGACCTCGGCCTTCCGAAACCACTTGTCCAGCGGCGGATGCCCCGCCGACATGAGAGGCGCATCCGGCCCCCGCCATACGAGATCCAGAACATGCGGAGCCGCAATCCGCGCCTGGTAGGCCGCAAACTCGGGCCGCTGGAACCGCCGCGCCAGCCAGAACATCTGCGGCGCCCGAATCGGGCTGTCCCCCCCGTCCGCATAGTTGAACGTCCGGCCCAGCGGCCCTGTCATGTAGATCGGAAACCAGCCCGTCTCCCCAAAACCCGGCGCGGCTGAAAGGCCGAAATCGGTCCCCAGCGCCGTCTCGAGCGCCGCCAGGAAATAGACGTTGTACGACGTCGCGTAGTTCCAGTAGCCGGGCCCCTCCTGCCATGCGCCGTCGGGATCGAATTCCGCCATCGGCAAGCGGACCGACCGCAGCGCCCCTGCCAGGATCTCCCCCGCCGCCTCCGGCATCTCGGGGCCAACCGCCAGCGCTGCGATCCCCAGCCCCCCGTTGCAGACCTGGTTCCAGTTGTGGCGCGCTCGAGTCCAGCCCGAGTTCTTCCGATACAAGCCCAGCGCCGGCTCGAACGCCTTTTGCATTATCGCTTCGCGGAGCATCCTCTTCTGCTCCGCTGTCCAGTAATCCCAGAGCCAGTCGTACCCGATCGCAAACGCGTGCGCCATCTCCGCCGTGTCGAGAAAATGGCGCGGATTCCAATCCTTGAACCCCGCCGCCGTCTCGAGCTCCCGCGCCAGCCGGTCCGCGTATCGCCGATCGCCCGTCATCCGGTGCGCGAAGGCCAGCGTATAGGCCCGTTGCAGCACCCGCCGGCTCGTGCTCAGCAGGCGCAGCCCGTCCGGGATCTCGTATCTCGATGGCGCCTGGCCGCAGATGTCGTCGGCCGACTGCCGCAATCGCTTCCACCCGCTGCCCAGATCCCCCTCCCTGCTCACTGCTTCCCGCAATCGATCGAAATCCCCCGCGCTGGCCATCAGCCGCGGATGCCCCCCCTTCAGCCGGGCCATCACCGCCCCGCCATCCGGCAGATCGATCGGATCTCTTTCCGCCGCGATCGGCTGTCCCAGCGCAGCCAGCCATACAGCCGCCATCCCCAGCAGCACTCCAGTTGATTTCATCCGCTCTGTATACTCCAGCCGTCCCGATCGGCTCAAACCAAAACCAGCCATCGGCCAGCGCGCCCCCGGCGGGAAAATCGCCTTGCCCGGCCGCTTCCTGCGCGTGAACATCGAGCGATCGATTATGTGCGGCCGCTACACACTCCAGCACTCGTCGGTGGCCATCTCGCACCGGTTTGCCCTCGGGCAGATCCATTTCGATTGGACGCCCCGCTACAATATCGCCCCCAGCCAGCTCATTCCCGTGATCTGGAACCAGGACGGCCTCCGGCACATCGCCAGCCATCGCTGGGGTCTGGTCCCCTTCTGGGCCAAGGATCCCTCGGCCGGCAGCCAATCGATCAACGCGCGCGCCGAGACCCTTCAGGATCGAGCCTCCTTTCGCCAGCCTTTCCAGCGCCGGCGCTGCCTGATTCCCGCCGATGCCTTTTACGAATGGACCGGCCCCGCCCGATCCCGGCAGCCCGTCTGCATTCGCCGCCTCGACGCCGAACTGTTCGCCTTCGCCGGATTGTGGGACGAATGGCGCCCGCCCGACGGCCCCCCCCTCCGCACCGCCGCCATCGTCACCGTGCCGCCCAATTCGCTGCTATCCTCGATCCACAACCGGATGCCGGCCATCCTCCGCCCCGAGCACGAGGCCGCCTGGCTCGCGCCCGACGCCGCAGCCGGCGATCTCATCTCCTGCCTCCAGCCGTATCCCTCCGAATGGATGGAATGGTTTCCCGTCTCGCGCCGCGTCAATTCTCCCGCGCACGACGACCCCGAATGCATGGCGCGCGAGGCATCTTGACATTCGATCCTGCGCGCCGAAGAAGGAGGAATCCGCCGATCAAGCGCGGCCGCTGCACTCGGACACCTGGCCCAGCAGGACCGCGCGTCGCGCGCCGGTGGTGGCGGGCAGGTTGCCGGGCAACCCCATCATCCTCCGCCAGGCCAGCAGAGCAAACGCGGCCGGCTCGATGCTGCTCGAGGGCCAGCCCATCTGAGTGCCGGTCCGGACCCGAACATCCGGCCGGAAGATGGCCAGCGCCCGCCGGATTTCCTCCCTCAGCACCGGGTTCTCCGCGCCGCCGCCCGTGAGAATGACCTCATCGGGGATCTGGCGCAGATGCCAGCGATAGTTCAGCGCGATCGAGCGCGCCGTCAAGGCTGTCAGCGTCGCGAGCAGGTCGGCGGCGCCGAGGCGGGCGGCCTGCGCCTCGGCGTGCGCCCTCGTCCAAAAAGGCTCGCCGAAGAGCTCGCGGCCGGTGCTCTTGGGCGGCGGCCGCCGGAAATACGGGTGGCGCAACCACCGTTCCAGCAGCCATTCAGCCGCGCGCCCGCGGCTGGCCCAGGCGCCGTCCCGGTCCATGTCCATCCGCCCTCTCGAGTAGTGCCGCGCCGCCATGTCGATCAGCACGTTCGCCGGCCCCGTGTCGAAGGCCAGCACCCTGGGCTCCCTGCCTTTCCTCCAATCCATGGAGGTTACGTTGCTGATCCCCCCCAGGTTGTTGACCGCCCGGTGCTGCCCTGGCGCCGCAAACACAACTCGATGAAAGAGCGTGGCCAGGGGCGCCCCCTGCCCGCCCGCCGCCAGGTCCGCCACCCGGAAATTGCTCACCACGGGCGCCCGCAACGCCTCCGCAAGATAGGCCGGCTCGCCCATCTGCCACGTCGCGGGATGCCGGCCGTCCGGCTGATGATACACCGTCTGGCCGTGGACCCCGATCCAATGGGGCCGCGTCTTCCTCCCGCCACCCCGCGCGTGCCGGGCATAGAACCGGCCCAGGTCATGATGCAGCTGCGCCAGCGGATACGTCCGAAGCTCGCTCCGGGCCGCCGCATGCAGGCGCCGACGCAGCCCCGCCGGGAACTCCGCGTGCCATAGATCCAGGAGCCGGACCTCGCCCTCCCGGATCGCGCACAGCGCGTAATCCACGCCATCCATGCTCGTCCCGGACATGATGCCCAGCACTCGAATCCACTTCCTCACGCCTGCATTCATGTTCTCTTCTTCGGCTTCCGAATCCCGATCCGCAATGCGGCGCGCGCCGCCGCGCCATGCCTGCCCGCCTCCGGGCCGTCGTGCGGAATTTTCTGGCCAAGCTTGCCCGCTCGCGCTTCGATGCATGCAATGAATTATCTGGGCAGCAGCGACTGGCTCGTGATCGGGCTTTACCTGACGGGGATCGTAGCCCTCGGGGTGTGGTTCGGCAAGGACCAGCGCAACACGCGGGACTATTTCCTGGGCAGCAAGAACACGCCCTGGTGGGGGATCGGCCTGTCGATTGTCGCCGCCGAGACCAGCGCGCTCACCATCATCGGGGTCCCCGCCATGGCCTTCGGCGGCAACATCATGTTCATCCAGATGATCGTCGGCTACGTGATCGCGCGCATCATTCTGGCTGTCGTCATGGTGCCCCACTATCTCAAAGGCGAGATCTATTCGCCGTACCAGCTCTTCTCGGATCGGTTCGGCCCGGCCGCGCGCCAGACCGCCGGCGGGCTGTTCCTCATCAGCGAGATCCTCGCCGCCGGCGTCCGCGTCTACGTCGTCTCCATCCCCATCCAGCTCATGTTGGGACGCGAATGGCTCGGCGCTCTGACCCGGTATCCGCTGCTCGCCTTGCACCGGCTCACCGGGGTTGACACCCCGCCCGATTTCGCCGGCGATCCCGTCCTGGGCGCCATCCTCCTGTTCGTGTTCCTCTCCCTGGTCTACACCTACATCGGAGGCGTCAAGGCCGTCATCTGGACCGATGCGGTCCAGTTCGGCCTGTTTCTCGCAGGCGGCCTGTTCACCCTCTTCTACATCCCCAGCCAGATCGAGGGCGGCTGGCCGGTCACATGGAAAATGGCGGCTGAGGCCGGCAAGCTTCACTGGTTCAATCCCGCCTTCTCCTGGAGCGCGCCCTTCAACATCTGGATGGGGATCATCGGCGGAACGGTGATGGTGCTCTCCTCCCACGGGGCGGAGCAGCTCATCGTCCAGCGAGTCCTCGCATGCGGCACGGTCACCGATGGGCGCAAGGCGCTTGTGTTGAGCGCAGTCCTGATCTTCCCGCTCTTCCTGGTGTTCCTGTTGGTGGGCGCGTTTCTCGCCGTCTACTACCAGCTCAATCCCATCGCCATCCCCATCCCCGAGGCCCGCGCGGGCATCCAGGCCAACGATTTCATCTTTCCCATCTTCATGCTCACCGAAGTGCCCCACATCCTCAAAGGATTTCTCATTGTTGCCATCCTCTCGGCCGCCATGGCGTCCGTCAGCTCGGCTCTGACCTCGCTGGCCTCCGTGTCGACCATGGACTTCGTGAAGCCCTTCCGCTCCGGAAAACCCGAGGAGCACTACCTGAAGTTCAGCCGGTACTCGACCGTGTTTTGGGCGGGCGTGCTGGTATTGACCGCCTATCTGAGCCGCGAGGTTGCTTTCGTCCTGAATGCGGCGTTCACGCTGCGCGGCCTCACCAGCGGCGCCCTCCTCGGCGGCCTCATCCTCGCCGTCTTCGCCCGCCTGCGCGGACCCCGTCCCATCGTCATCGGAATGCTGGTCTCGCTCGTGTTCATGATCGGGGTGAGCCAGCTGAAATGGACTGTCGATGTGGGCAGCCGCCCCGAGATCCGGACGGTGTTTTGGCCGTGGTTCACTCTCATCGGCACGACCGTCACCCTGGTGACAGCCTGGATCGTCCACCGGCTCGAGCCGCCTTCGGCCGCTCCGGCAGGCCGTCAGAACCCCCCAGCCCCATCGGTCACGCCGGCGCCCCCTCCGACCCGCTGACCTCCGGCAGCGCCCACCCCGGCCGGACATCCTCCTCTTCAGCCGCGGGCCGGCAGCCGGCCTTCAGCTTCAGCTCCGCCAGCACGCCAATCATGCCGGCGTTGTCCGTGCAATAGGCCGGATCCGCCAGCCGCAGCTCCAGACCCGCCCGCGCGCACCGATCCGCCAGCTCGCGGCGCAATCCCCGGCTGCACGTCACCCCCCCCGCTGCAGCCAGGCACTCCGCGCCCAGCCGCTCCGCCGCCCGGACCGATTTCACCGCCAGCACCTCCACCACCGCCGCGCGCACGCTGGCGCACACGTCGCGCAAACCCGCTTCGTCCTCCGCCACATCCGGATGCCGCGCCAGAAAATAGCGCACGGCCGTCTTCAGGCCGCTGAAGCTGAAATCGTCGCCGGGATCGTCCCGGAGCGGACGCGGAAAATCGTAGGCCCCGGGATCGCCCTTCTCCGCCAACTGATCGAGGATCGGCCCCCCGGGATAAGGCAGCCCGAGCATCTTCCCCACCTTGTCGAAACACTCTCCCGCTGCGTCATCCAGGGTCGACCCCAGCAGCCGATGCCCCAGCACCGCCGGCACGTGCACCAGCAGGGTGTGGCCCCCGCTGACCACCAGCGTCACGTTCGGCACGAAATCGTCGAATCGCGCCCGGCCGTTCTCCCCGTCGATCCAGGCCGAATAGAGGTGGGCCTCGTGATGGTGGATCCCCACCAAGGGGCGCTCCAGCGCAAAGGCCATCGCTTGCGCCGCCTTGAACCCGATCATCAGCGCCTGCGGCAGCCCTGGCCCCCGGGTCGCTGCCACAGCATCGACAACCCCCGGACCGATCCCCGCCTGGCGAAGCGCCTCTCGCGCCACCGGCATCAGGTTCCGCAAATGCTCCCGCGTGGCCAGCTCCGGAACCACCCCCCCATACTCCGAATGCAGCGCCACCTGCGAGGCCACCACGTTCGATCGCACCCGCCCATCGATCACCACAGCCGACCCCGTCTCGTCGCACGATGTCTCGATCGCCCAGATGATCATCGGATTCGTTGGCCTGCGGCGCGTCCGCCCATGCCCGCTCACGGGCTGGACCGGGCGGCCACCGCCTCGGCCGCCCGGCTCCTCTCCGCCAGGATCGTCATCCCCTTCAGCAGATCTCGAGCCCGCTCGAGCACCACGTCCCGCGTCTCCCGAATCGCCTGGCGCCGGGCCTCGCTGACCGTCTCGAGCGCGTCCGCGCCGCCCGGCTGCCGCTGCACAAACAGCGCCTCTTCATCCTCGGAGCTCACCGGGACCACGATGTCCGGCTGGATGCCCTTCCCATGAATCACCCGGTGGCTCGGCGTGTAATACTTCTGCGTCGTCAGCCGCAGCGCCGATCCGTCCGGCATCTGGATGACGGTCTGGACCGATCCCTTCCCGAAGGTCTGCTGCCCCATGATCACGGCGCGGCGGTTGTCCTGGAGGCAGCCGGCGACGATCTCGGACGCGCTCGCGCTGCCGCCGTCCACCAGCACAACCATCGGGATGTCCAGATGCTTGTTCCGGCCCGTGGCGCGATACTCCTTGCGCTTGGGCTCGAGCCGGCCCTCGGTCGATACCACCAGCGTGCCCCGCTTCACGAAACGGTCGCACACGGCCACCGCCTGATCCATCAGCCCCCCCGGATTGTTGCGCAGATCCAGGATCAGCCCCTTCATGCCGTTGGCCTCAAGCTTCTTCAGCGCCGCCTCCAGATCGTCCCCGGTCGGCTCGTTGAACTGCGTGATCCGGACATACCCCAGCCCGTCCGGCTCCACCTGGAACTCGCGCCGCCCGCGAATGTCTTTGACCGTCTCGACCTTGATGATCGCGCGCACCAGCTTGAATTCCCGGGTCTGCTGCGTGCCCGGCCGCCAGACGGTGATCCGAACCGCTGATCCCGGTTCGCCCCGCAACACCTTCACCGCATCCGGCAGCGTCAGCCGCTCCGTGCTGCGGCCGTTGATCTTCATGATCCGGTCCCCCGCTTTCACCCCTGCCTCGAAGGCCGGCGTGTCCTCCATCGGCGCGATCACGGTCAAGTAGCCGTCCCGCGCCCCCACCACGATCCCGACCCCGCCGAAGGCGCCCTCGGTGTCCTTGCTGAAATCCTCGTATTGAACCGGCTCCATGAATTCGCTGTGCGAGTCGAGCGAGTCCAGCATCCCTTTGAGGGCGCCGTAGACCAGGTCCCGATACCCCGTCTTCTCCGCATCCACATATCCCTTGCGCACCTTGTCCAGGACCGCCGTGAACAGCTCCAGGTGCTGGTAAACGGAGTCCGCATCGTCCGCCCTGGCCGCCCGCAAATACAGGTGCGCACCCCATGCCAGGTTCAACGCCAGCACGCCCGCCACCATCCCAAACGCCAATCGCCTCATCATCATCGTCCCTTCCCCGCCGCTCGCGCGGCGCTCGCTCGCTTCGCGGGCTCACCATCGGCGAGCGCAATCCCCCGGATCCCATCGCACGCCCGCGCCCGCGCTCCACGTTACGGCGGTCTCTTTCGTCTGACAAGCCGGCCGTCGGCATCACTCCGGCGCCGGGCTCTCGTGAGCCAGCAGCCACTCGATCCACACCAGATCCGCCGGCACGGTCGCCTTCGGATTCGGGTGCCGGCTCTCGACCAGCCTCACGGGAAATCCGATCCACTCGCATGCGGCAGCATCATCGGTCACCAGCGCCCCCCCCGCCCGCACCGCCTCCAGCGCCCGCCGAATCACAGGCACCCGAAAGGTCTGCGGCGTCTGCATCCCCCAGAGCCGCGTCCGATCCACGGTCCGCACCACCATCTGGCGCTCGTCGGCTTCCTTGAGGGTATCGGCCACACGCGCCGCCGCCGCCGCCGCGCCATGCTCGCGCGCCGCCGCGATTGTCGCCGACACCAGCTCGGGCCGCGTGCATGGCCGGGCGCCGTCCTGGATCGCCACCAGCTCGCACCCCGGTCCCAAGGCATCCAGCCCGTTGCGGACGCTATCCTGGCGTTCCCGGCCGCCATCGGCCATCCGCCAGGGCTTGCGCAGCGGCAGGCGCGCGCCCCACTCGATCCACGCCGGCCGCTGCTCGGCCCGGACGACCAGGATCACCTCGTCGATTCCATCCGCCCGATCGATTCGCTCCCAAGTGTGCGTCACCAGCGGACGCCCCGCCACCGGCAGCCAGAGCTTGTCCGCGCCCGCCCCCATCCGCAACCCGCGCCCGGCCGCCACGATGATCGCCCCAGTCATGGCGCCCTCATACCAGTTCCGCCCGCATTGTCCAGCCCGCCCTCGATCCCGCGCCCGCTCACGATGCCGGCCTCCAGCCCAGCACATGAAGCTGCACCAGGCAGCGGCCCTGGTATTCGTTGAGCCGCGGTGCGAAGGCCAGGTCGAATGGTCCCTCGGGCAGCGCGGCATCCCCGGCCCCCCACCAGACGGCTTCGCTGGCAGCCCTCCCGTCGGTCACCTGGAGCTTCACGTGCTGCTGATCCCGCCCCATCCGCTGCGCCGGCCGCACGCACCGCAACCCGAGCGCCGCGAATTGCGCAGGCGGATTCCCCGATCCCACCGGCTCCAGACGGTTGAGCTGCTCGACCAGCTCCCGCGTCATCTCGCCCAAGGTCACCTCCGCATCCAGCCGCAGCATCCGCCGCAGATCCTCCCGCCGCAGCCGATCCCGGGCATAGGCGTTGAGCCGATCCCGCAGACGATCCACGTTCGCCGGATCCAGCGTCAATCCCGCTGCCTGCGCATGCCCTCCATGCCGGACCAGCAAATCGCCACACGCCCTCAGCCCCGCCGCCAGATCGAATCCCTCGATGCTCCGCCCCGACCCCCGCCAAAGACCGCCATCCCCGCCCAGGATGATCGTCGGCCGGTGATACTGCCGCAGCACCCGCGTCGCCACGATCCCCACCACCCCGATGTGCCATGGCCGGCTCCCCTCGACGATCACGTAGTCACGCTCCGGATCGAACTGGGCCTGGACCTTCCGGATGACCTCCGCCAGGATTTCCTGCTCGATCGCCTGCCGCTGGCGGTTCCGCGCATCCAGCTCGCCCGCCAGCCGCGCCGCTTCCGAAGGATCCCGGGCTTGAAGCAGCCGCAGCGCCGCCTCCGCATCCTGCAGCCGGCCCGCTGCGTTCAGCCGGGGCGCCAGCTGAAATCCCACCTGCACCGCCTTGACCGGGCTTCCCACCTGGCTGATCTCCTTGAGCGCCCGCAAACCCGGACGATCTGTCTGCCCCAGCCGGCCCAGCCCGTGCGCCACGAGAATCCGATTCTCGCCCCTGAGCGGCACCAGGTCGGCCACGGTCCCCAGCGCCACCAGATCCAGCAGAGACCGAAGATCGTACCGGACGGCCTCCACCCACCCCTGGCGCCGGCCGTCCTTCACCAGCGCGTGCGCCAGCTTGAACGCCAAACCCGCCGAACAAAGCCCATCCCCCGCCGCCTCGCCGGAACCGCCGCTGCCCTCCATGCGCCGGGGATTGACCAATGCCCGCGCAGCCGGGGCTGGAGAGGAGAGCTGGTGATGATCGACCACGATCACATCCACCCCCTGCGATCCCAGCCAGCCGATCGCCTCCACCGAGGTCGATCCGCAGTCGACCGCAATCCATAGCGGCGCCGCATGACGCTCCCGGCAATGCCCGGCAGCCTCCAGGCTCAGCCCATAACCCTCATCCAGCCGCCGCGGCAAATAACAGTCCACCGCCCACCCCAGCGCGCCCATCGCCTCCTCGAGCAGCGCCGTCGCCGTCACCCCATCCACATCGTAATCGCCAAAGATCACCACCGGCTCCCTCCGCACTCGCGCCTGGCCCAGCCGCTCGACCGCCGCCGCCATGTCCGGCAGATCGAACGGATCCCTCAGACGCGCAAGCCGCGGATGAAGATACTCCTCGATCGCCGGGCCGTCGCGATAGCCGCGGTTGCATAGGCACCGGCCCACCAACGGCGCCACACCCAGCTCCGCCGCCGCTCCCGCCACGCTGTCCGGCGGAGGCGCATCGATGCTCCAGTGCGGTTTCAGGCACACAGACGGCACACCCAATCGTAGATCGTCGAGTAGTATCGCGCCAGAACACCCGCGATCAACCCGCTGATCAATCCGAAATAGAGCAGCGTTCCCACCGCACATGCGTACGCCACCCAGACCAGCTTCCCGTCTTCTTCCATCAGGCTGGCCGAGAGCAGGATGATCGCATAGCAGGGGCCGGTGTTGGTGAACGGCAGGGGCAGCGGCAGGGTAAGAAACAGGGCCATCAGCACCAGCAGAGCGCCATTGCCGATCCGGGCGGCCCGCCAGCTCAGCCAGCTCGGGCCCCGGGGCCGCGCCCATCTCTCGATGAATCGCAGGAGCTTCATGCTGGCCTGGACCAGCTTCGGATGCCGGCTCCAGGCCACGGGCCGCTCGCCCAGGAACCGCGGCAGCCGCGGCGGCAGCCCCAGCATCTGCCGGATCGCCAGCAGGATGATCGCCGCGCCCAGCACGGTCGACACCGCCGGCAGCGGCAGCGGCGTCACAAAAGGCAGGCTCAGCACGATGATGAGCAGATAAACCCCGCGCCCCCCTGTCCCCTCCAGCATCCCGTTGAGGGTCCGGCGCCCCTCGCCCGCCGACCCCTGCAGCAGCAACTCGATCTCCTTCGACAGCGGCGGCGGCTTCGCCGCCCGGCTCACGCCCCCGCCTTCGGGCGACGGCGGATCCGCGCCAGCTCCACCGGCGGAGTCAGGATTCATGGTCGATTCGCCGCTTCAACCCCCGGCTTCGTCCGCCCCCGCTCCCGGCAGCCGGCAATCACGGAGGCGGCGATGGAGAGCAGAATGATGCCGCCCACCACCCCGAGCGCCACCCCGATCGGCACCGGCCCCACCCAGTCCACGGCCAGCATCTTCGCCCCGATAAAGATCAGCACCACGGACAGCCCTACCTTCAAATACCGGAAATAGCAGATCGCGTTGGCCAGGACGAAATAGAGCGACCGGAGCCCCAGTATCGCAAACACGTTCGAGGTGAATATGATGAACGGCTTGGTCGTCACGGCAAAGATCGCCGGGATCGAATCCAGCGCGAAGATCAGGTCGGTCGTCTCCACCATCAGCAGCACCAGGGCCAGCGGAGTCAGAAACCGCCGGCCGTCGACCCGAGTCAGGAACTTCTGGCCGTCAAAATGGCCGATCATCGGAAACCAGCGCTGCGCCAAACGCACCAGCGGGTTGTTCTCGGGCCGAACCTCATCCAGCTTGCCCACCGCCATCTTCACCCCGCTATACACCAGGAACGCGCCGAAGAAGTAGAGGGTCCAGTGAAACCGCGCCACCAGGGCCGCCCCCCCCCCAATCATCACCCCCCGCATGATCAGCGCCCCCAGGATCCCCCAGAACAACACCCGATGCTGATAGGCCGCCGGCACCTGGAAATAGCCGAAGATCATCGCGATCACAAAGACGTTGTCCATCGACAACGACAGCTCGATGATATATCCCGTCAGAAACTCCAGCGCCTCCACCCGCCCCCGCAGGCTCACCAGGTTGGCCGCAAACACCATTGCCAGCAGAAACCAGAAGGTCGTCCACGCCAGCGCCTCCCGAAACCGGACCTCGTGAGCCCGCTTGTGAAACACCCCCAGATCCAGCGCCAGGCACACCAGAATCGAGGCGACAAAAATGGCCCAATGCCACCACTGGATTTCGGTCAACTCGAACATGCCTGGACAGCCCGCTGCGCTATGCGTTCGCGGCGGCTGGACTCTCCTCGACAATCTGCGCGCTCAGCTTCGGGCGCTCCCCCTTGTGCCACCAGAGCACCAGCGCGCTCGCGATGTAGATCGTCGAATAGCACCCCGTCAGCACGCCAACCAGGAACGCAAACGCAAAATCGTTGATCACACCCCCGCCGAATATATAGAGCGACAGCGTCGCCAGCAGCACCGTCCCCGATGTGATGATCGTCCGGCTCAAGCATTGGTTCAAGGCCTGGTTGATCACCTCGCGGAACGTCCCCCGCACGCCCAGCCTCAAATCCTCCCGGATCCGGTCGAAGATGACGATCGTGTCGTTGATCGAGAAGCCGATGATGGTCAAAATGGCGGCGACCATCGGCGCGCTGAACTGGCGTCCCGACAGGCAGAACCACCCGATCGTGATGAGGATGTCGTGGATGATCGCCACGACCGCCCCCACGGCGAACGAGAACTCGTAGCGGACCGCCACGTAGATTAATATGCCAAACAGCGACAGGATGGTTGCCTTCAGCGCCGTCAGCTGAATCTCTTTCCCGACGGTCGCCCCCACGCGGTCCAGGGCCAGCCGCTCGAACTTCGCCGCCGGAAACGCCTCCCGCAACGCCTGGTCCACCTGCACGCCCATGTCATACGGCACCGTCACCCGCAAGGTCTCGGTCCCCGTGCTCAGCTCCTTCTGATACTGGATCAAAGACTCACCCGCCCCCGCGCGCGCCGCCGCCTCCCGCAACTGGTCCACCTCCACCCGCTCCGCAAACCCCAGCGTCAGCGTGTCCCCCCCCGCAAAATCCACCCCCAGCGTGTCTTTCCCCCGATAGACCCCGTAGGCGATCCCGATCACGATCACCAGCCATGAGATGACGAAGGCTGGCTTCGCGAACTTCAGAAAGTCGATGCGCGTCTCCTTCACGAAGCGCAGCATCGGCAGGGACGTGATCCAGCCGCGTTCCAGGCAGAGATCGAACAGCAGCCGCGTCACCACCAGCGCCGTGAACATGCTCACCATCACGCCGATGGTCAGCGTGACGCCGAATCCGCGCACCGGGCCCGTCCCCATGTAGATCAGGATCACCGACGAGATGAGCGTTGTCAGGTTGCTGTCGAAGATGGTGCCGAACGCCTTGTCATACCCGGCCGCCAGCGCGCCCCGCATCGACTTGCCCGCCGCCAGCTCCTCTCGAATCCGCTCGTAGATCAGCACGTTGGCGTCCACGGCCATGCCCACCGTCAGCACGATGCCCGCGATGCCCGGGATCGTCAGCGTCGTCTCGATATACCCCATCACGCCCATCAGCAGAACGATGTTCAGCAGCAGCGCGATGTTCGCCACCACCCCCGCAAACAGGTAGTAGACCAGCATGAACAGCGACACCAGGACCGTCCCCACGATCGACGCCACGACCCCGCTCCGGATCGAGTCCGCCCCCAGCGACGGATCCACCCGGCGCTCCTCGACGATCTTCACCGGGGCCTCGAGCGGGTTCTCGAGCGCGTTGGCCAGGGTGATCGCCTCGTCCAGATCGAACCCGCCGCTAATCGTGCCGCGGCCGCCCAGGATCGGCTCGTTGATCCGCGGCGCCGAGATCAGCTCGCCATCCAGCACGATCCCCAGCAGGAAGAACTTGTTCCCCTGCGGACGGTATTCCATCGTGATCTCGCCGAACTTGGTCCGGCCTTCGTCATCGAGCGTGAAATGGATCTCCGGCTCGTTCGTCACCGGATCGCGCACCACGTTGGCATAGCGCACGTTCTTGCCCGTCAAGCCCCGCTCGGGCTTCTTCTTGACCAGGAACGGCTGCGGGGTTTGACCCTCTTCGGGCCGGCGAGGAGCGATCGTCAGCACCTCATACCCCGGCGCCGGGATCCCCTGCGCCAGATACTCCGCGCTCTCCGGATGGACCATCCGGAACTCCAGAAACGCCGCCTTCTCGATCGTCTGCCGCGCGCTCTCGTTCTCGGCGTCGGTCAGCCCTGGCAGCGCGATCTGGATCCGCGTGCTCCCCACCGGCTGGATCAGCGGCTCCGCCACCCCCAGCCGGTCCACCCGCTTGCGCAACACCTCCGCCGCCTGGCTCAGCATCGATTCCATCCGGAACTTGGCGTCCACCGAGTTGGTGTCCGTGCCGCTGGCCATCTGCATCTCCACCAGAAACGACGTGCCGCCCCGCAAATCCAGCCCCAGCTTGATCCGCCCCGCCGCCTCCTGCTGCAGCTTGCTCAGGATCCAGCGCGTCGGATTCGATCCCGGCTCCGGCTTCAGATCCGGAAACAGAGCGGTGATGTCGTTCGTCCCGATTGCATCCACCAGGTTGCCATACGTCCGGACGGGATTGGCCGCCTGCAGCGCCTGGGCTTGGGCGACGATGTTCGTGAAGCGAGCGTCCTCGCGGTTGGCCGCGCGGTCCTGAAAATGCTCGATCAGGTTCCGTCCCATCGGCGGGTAGACCTCGCGCAGCGACCATGCCACCACGAACGCCAAAAACGCCCACCTCCACACATTGTTCCGTTTCATGTTGAAAAATTACGATTCCCCGCCGGCCTCGGCCCTCTCCACGATCTCGGTCACGGCGCTCCGCAGCACTTCCAGCTTCGATTCCGCCGACCGCACGGATATGGATTTCTCCTTCACTCCCACCACCACGCCCATAATCCCGCCGCCGACCACCACCTTGTCCCCCGGCCGCAATGACTTGACCATCTGGGTGTGCTCGCGCGCCTTCTTCTGTTGAGGCCGGATCATCAGCAGATAGAGCACGAGCATGAAAAACGCCATCGTGCCCAGCATCTTGAGCATGTCGCCCGTCGGATTCGTCGACGTCCCCGCCGGCGGCGCCATCGCCATCCACACTTGCATCGTCCAATTGTTCATTTCAGCTACAATTATGAAGGGTAGACAATATGGAAACCCAGCGCCCTTTGGCAAGCACAAGCTGCAATACGTTCGCGGCCAGCCCATTTGCCTTGCTCTGGCGCCGGCGGCCGGGCACATTCGATCCCGATGCGCTCTGCATGCATCACTCTGCTCTTTTGCCTCCTGCTGTCCGCGGCCAGCTCGGCCGCCCCGTCCCCGACGCTGCGGCGCGTGACCGTCGACGGCCGCGATTACCTCGATGTCCGCGCCTGGGCCGCCAGCCAGCGCCTCCAGGTCGTCTCATCCGGCGAAAAAGAGTGGCTCCTCACCAACCAGTGGCAGCGCCTGGCCTTCAAATCCGAATCCATCCGCTCCGAGATCAACGGCATCACTGTCTGGCTCTGCTACCCGTTCCTCGCGCATAAGGGCCAGCCTCTCCTCTCTCTGCTCGACTACCGCACGATGCTCTCCCCCTTGCTCCACCCCCCGCGCCTGCCCCCCCCCGCCGCCATCCGAACCGTCGCCATCGACCCCGGCCACGGAGGGCGCGATCCCGGATTCCCCGCCGGAGACGAGTCCGAAAAACACCTCACGCTCCAGCTCGCGCGCGAGCTCCAGCGCCGGCTGCTCGGAGCCGGCTTCAAGGTCTTACTCACCCGAACCGCCGACGATACCGTCGACCTCGATCTCCGCCCCCAGCTCGCCCGCAAAGCCAAGGCCGACCTCTTCGTCAGCCTCCACTTCAACGCCGCCAGCTCCGAATCCAAGGACGCCCGCGGATTCGAGGTCTACTGCCTCACCCCCGCCGGAGCGCCCTCCACCAACGATCCCGCCGATCGCGGCCGCGTCGGCGCACTCCCCGGCAACCTCAACGACCGGTTCAATATCCTCCTCGCCCACCAGATCCAGCGCCACCTCGTCCGCGATCTCGAGCATGCCGACCGCGGCGTCCGCCGCTCCCGGTTCGCTGTCCTCCGCTCCGCCACCATGCCCGCCGCCCTCGTCGAATGCGGCTTCCTCTCCGATCCCGACGAAAACGCCCAAATCCTCACCGCCGAATACAAAAAGGAACTGGCGCAGACCCTTACCCAGGCCATCATCGACTACCAGCGCACCGTCCAGCGCGCGCCATCCCCACCCGCCCCCGCCGCCGGTCCGTGAAAACCCTTGCGGCCTTCGCACCGCCCCGGCACGCTCGGGCCATGAGCATTGCCACACGGACCGGCGACTGCGGCCAGACCCGCCTGCTATTTAACCGCACGGTCTCCAAATGCCACCCGCGCGTCGAGGCCTGCGGCAGCGTCGATGAGCTGACCAGCGCGCTCGGGCTGGCTCGAGCCGCCCAGCCCCCGCCCGCCATCCAGCAATCCATCGAGATCATCCAGCAGCAGCTCATCCGGCTCATGGGCGAGCTGGCCGCTGCCGAGGAGGACCGCGCACGATTCGATCAGGCTGGCTTCCGGCCCGTCGACTCCGCCATGATCGACCAGCTCGATGGCTGGATCCAGGAGTTCGAGCCCCGCCTCGGCCCCTCCCAAGGCTGGGCTCTACCCGGCGCCAACCCCTCCTCCGCCGCCCTCGACTTCGCCCGATCCACCTGCCGCCGCGCCGAACGCCGCGTCTGCGCGCTCCTCGAGTCGGGCCAGATCGCCAGCCTATGCCCGCTGGTCTATCTCAACCGGCTCAGCGACGTACTCTGGATCTTCGCCCGGTTCGCAGCTCATTAATCTCCATCCGTCCCATTCGCGCGCCCCCGCCGCCTCACAAAACAATCGCCATTCCCGGCCTCATGCCCTAGCATCCCCCCGCCATGTCGCGATTGCCGGTGGAACTGTTTCTGGCTCTGCGGTATCTGCGCCCCAAGCGCACGCTCGTATCGCGCATCACCCTCATCACCATGGTCGGCGTGACGCTCGGCGTCGCCGTTCTCATCATCGTGATCAGCGTGATGAGCGGTTTCGACCGGATGCTTCGCGAGAAAATCCTCGGATTCAACGCCCATTTGCGCGTGGTGGCCGATGGCGGCACAATGGATGATTATCGCCGGATCATTCCCCTGGTGGACCATCCCGATATCCTGGGGGTCGCGCCCCTGGTCTGGGGGCCGGTGCTTATCGAAACCCAGCCCGCCACCGGCAACGCCAAGGTCATGGCCCCCTACCTCCGCGGCATCGATCCCTCCCTCGAACACCGGGTCAGCATCCTCCCCTCGAGCATTCGGGAAGGAGATTTCGACGTTCGCGGCAACGGCCTGCTCGTCGGCATCGAGCTGGCACGAGCCCTCGACCTGCGCGTGGGCGATCCCCTCTCCATCTATTCCGTCCGCAGCCTCAAGCAAATGCGCGATAGCCGCCAGCGCCAGGAAGAGGAGATCATCCTGCCCGCCGACTTCGAGGTCCGCGGCATCTTCGATGTCGGCTATTTTGATTTCAACATGTCGGTCGTCGTCGCCTCCCTCGCCAACGCCCAGGATCTCTACGACCTCGGCGATACTGTCCACGGCCTCCTTGTCATGCTGCGGGATCCGTTCCGGGCGGACGATGTCCGCCGCAGCCTCCTGCCGAACCTGCCCGAGGGTGTCGGCATCCGCACCTGGTACGAGGAGAACTCCGGCATCCTCGACGCCCTCATGGTCGAGAAGAACGTGATGTTTTACATCCTCTTTTTCATCATGATCGTCGCCGCCTTTGGCATCACCAGCGCGCTGTTCACGTTCGTCGTCCATAAAACCTCGGACATCGGCATCCTCAAAGCCCTGGGCGCCGCTCCCGCCCAGATCATGGGCCTGTTCCTTTTCCAAAGTCTCACCGTCGGCGTCGCCGGCGTCCTCTCCGGGCTCGGCCTCGGCCTGCTCGGCCTCCACTACCGCAACCCGTTCCTCCACGCCATGAACCGCCTCACCGGCTTCGAGCTCTTTCCGGCTCAAATCTACAGCTTCTCCGAGCTCCCTGCCCTCATGGTCCCCCAGGACATCGCGCTCATCTGTGGCAGCTCGCTGGCCCTCTGCCTGCTCGCCGGCGTCCTTCCCGCCCGCCACGCCGCCCGCCTGAATCCCGTCGATGCCCTCCGCCATGAATGACCGGCCTGAACCATGCCCGGCGCCGATCCTCGAGGTCGCCGGCCTTCGAAAGAATTACGTCCTGGACCATCGAATCGTCGAGGTCCTGCGCGGGGTCGATCTCCGGGTCAACGCGGGCGAATTCCTCGCGCTGCGCGGCGCCTCGGGCACGGGCAAGAGCACATTGCTGCACCTTCTCGCCGGGCTGGACGCCCCCACGGCCGGTGTGATCCGGCTCCAGGGCGAGGACATCGCCGCCAGCCGCCCCCGCCAGTCCGCCCACCAGCGCAACCGGCGGATCGGCCTCATCTTCCAGGCCTACAATCTGCTGCCCGAGCTGGATGCATTGGAGAACGTCGGCCTCCCGGGCCGGCTGGCCCGCCGCGCCCCCGACGAGGTCGAGTCTCACGCCCGCAGCCTCCTCGAACGGGTCGGCCTCGGCCACCGACTCGAGCACCGCCCCGCCGAGCTGTCCGGCGGAGAGCAGCAGCGCGTCGCCATCGCCCGCGCGCTCGTCAATCATCCCATGCTCCTGCTCGCCGACGAACCCACCGGCAACCTCGATTCCCAGACCGGCCTCGATATTATCCGGCTGCTCGAATCCATCTGGCGCGAGCAGGGCGTCACTCTCATCATCGCCACGCATGACTCGAGAGTCGCCGCCGCCGCCCCTCGCGCGCTCGAGCTGGCGGAGGGGATCCTCCGGCCCTGAACCGCCAAGACTCGATTGCGCCATTCTGGCGCATGCCGATCCCCCTTCTGGCACAGGAGGGACGCCCGGAAGGCCGCACGCCCCCTCCGCCGCCCCCGCCGTTCGATCCCTCGCCAACCATCACCGACCCATTCAGTTCCATCCATTCGCTCGCGCCGCGTCCAGCCTGGAACAGCACTTGCTTTCAAAGGATGCAATCAAGTAGTGTGGTTCGAGCGTAGATCATGAAAATCTATCTGGATGGAAAATTCGTGGATGAGGGGCAGGCCAAGGTCTCCGTGTTCGACCACGGGCTGCTTTACGGCGATGGGGTATTCGAAGGGATTCGGGCCTACGGGGGGCGGGTCTTCAAGCTGGCCGAGCATATCGAGCGGCTCTACCGATCCGCCAAGGCCATCCTCCTCACGATCCCCATGGCCCCGCCCGACCTGACCCGCGCCGTGATCGACACCTGCCGCCGCAACCGGATCCGCGACGGCTATATCCGCCTCGTCGTCACCCGCGGAGTCGGCACCCTCGGCCTCAACCCCAAGAGCTGCCGCAAACCCTCCCTCATTATCATCGCCGATAAAATCCAGCTCTACCCGCCGGAGATGTACCAGCGCGGCATGGAGATCGTCACCGTCGCCACCACGCGCAACCTCCACAGCGCCCTCAACCCAGCCATCAAATCCCTCAACTACCTCAACAACATCCTCGCCAAGATCGAGGCCAACCTCGCCGGATGCGAGGAGGCGGTCATGCTCAACGCCGAGGGGTTCGTGGCCGAGTGCACGGGAGACAACCTGTTCATCGTTCAAGGCGACCGGCTCGCCACGCCCCCCCTCTACGCGGGCGCCCTCTACGGCATCACCCGCGGGGTGGTGCTCGAGCTGGCGCGCCACGCCGGCTTGGCCGTCACCGAAACCAACCTCACCCGCTACGACCTCTTCAATGCCGACGAGTGCTTCATCACCGGCAGCGCTGCGGAGATCGTGCCGGTGGTCAAGATCGACGGGCGGACGATCGGAAGCGGCAAGCCAGGCGCCGTGACCCGGCGGCTCATGCAGGATTACCACGCCTTGACCCAGGCCACCGGCGAGCCCATCAACCCCTAACCGCCCCCCGCTGCCACGCAATTATGCTCTGCGACGCGTGCCATAAAAACGAGGCGACCGTCCACCTCACCCAGATCGTCGATAACCAGATGAAGACCGTCGATCTGTGCGAGCCGTGCTCCAAGGCCAAGGGGGTCGATGACCCCGCCGGCTTCTCCCTGGCCGGCATCCTCCTGGGGCTGAGCGGCGCCACTGCGCCCGAGCCCGCCGCCGCCCAGGCCGAGCTCCAGTGCTCCCACTGCGGCTTCACCCTCGCCGACCTGAAGAAATCCGGCCGGCTCGGCTGCAGCCGCTGCTACACGGTCTTCAGCGAGCCGCTCCACAGCCTCCTCAAGTCCATGCACAAGGGCGTGCGGCACACGGGCAAAGTCCCCCACCAGACCCCCCAATCCACCAATCTCAAAGACCAGATCCAAAAGCTCCAGACCGAGCTCGACGAGGCCGTCCGCGCCGAGCAATACGAGCACGCTGCCGCCCTCCGCGACCAGATCAAGCAGTTGCGCCAGCAGCTCAACCCGGCCAGCCATGCCTGAATCCATCCCGCTCCAGGCCTTTCTCAGCAGCCCGGCCGACGCCAGCCGCCGCACCGGCCCCCACGACCGCATCGTCCTGACCAGCCGGGTCCGATTGGCCCGCAACCTGAAGAGCTTCGCCTTCCCCGGCTGGGCCAAGAAAGCCGAACGGCTCCAGGTGCTGGACCTCATCCGCCAGGCCGTCGCCAGCCTCCCCCCGCTGCAGGACGGATTCGCCGAATCCATGGATGTCCTCAGCCCTCTGGACAAGCAGATCCTGGTCGAACGCCACCTCATCAGCCGCGAGCATGCCGCCCGCAACGCCGGCAGCGGCTGGCTCCTCAGCCGCGATGAGGTCCTCAGCGTCATGATCAACGAGGAGGATCACCTCCGCATGCAGGTCCTCCTCCCCGGGCTCCAGATCCGGCAGGCCTGGGAGACCATCAACCAGTTCGATTCCAGCCTCGAAAAACTCCTCGACTACGCTTTCTCGCCCGAGATCGGCTACCTCACCGCCTGCCCCACCAACGTCGGCACCGGCATCCGGGTCAGCGCCATGCTCCACCTCCCCGGGCTCGTCCTCGCCGAGCACATCAACCAGATTATCCAGGCTGTCAACAAGCTCAGCTTCGCCGTCCGCGGCTTCTACGGCGAGGGGACCGAAGCCCTCGGCAACATCTTCCAGGTCTCCAACCAGATGACCCTCGGCGAGGCCGAGATCGAGATCGTCGAGCGCCTCATCAAGGTCCTGGCCCAGGTCATCGAGAGCGAGGAGAACGCGCGCGCCCTGCTCCTCGAAAAACAGCCCGCCGTCGTCTGCAACCAGATCGGGCGCGCGTACGGCATCCTCGCCCACGCCCACATCATCGCCTCGAAGGAGACCATGAACCAGCTCTCCCTCCTGCGGCTGGGCCTGGATCTGGGCATGTTCCCCGGCCTCGATCGATCCCTGGTCGACGAGCTTTTCCTGGTCACCCAGCCCGGCCACCTCCAGCAGCGCTGCTCGGAGAAGCTCCCCGCGGACGAGCGCGACCAGCGCCGCGCCGACCTCCTCCGGGAGCGCCTCTCCGCCGTCAGCCGCCCCGTCATGCCCCCGCGCCGCAGTTCCTCCGGTCCTTCGCTGGACAAATCCGCTTCCGTGTAGCACATGTAATTGGGATGTTGAACGTATGAGCGACGAAGGACTCAGCAATTTTACTCCGCGCGCCCAGCAGGTGCTCGCCCTCGCCCGCAAGGAGGCCGACCGCCTCAACCACGGCGTGCTCGGCACCGAACACCTCCTCCTGGGCCTCATCAAGCTCGGCCAGGGCGTCGCCGTCAACGTCCTCCAGCGCCTCAACCTCGACCTCGAAGCCCTCCGCCTCGAGATCGAGAAACGCATCGGGACCGGCCCCGACCAGAAGGTCATCGGCAGCATCCCCTACACCCCCCGCGTCAAAAAGGTCCTCGCCCTCGCCGCCAAGGAAGCCAAAGCCCTCAACCATACCTACGTCGGCACCGAGCACATCCTCCTCGGCCTCCTCCGCGAAGGCGATGGCGTCGGCGCCCACATCCTCAAGGAGATGGACGTCGATATCGAGCAGGCCCGCCAGGAGATCCTCAAGGAGCTCGATCCCAACTACGGCGCCGGCGAGGAAGGCGCTGCCGCCGAGCCCGCCGAGAAGGGGGCCGAGAAAAAAGGCGAGGTCAAAACGCCCGCCCTCAAAGCCTTCGGCCGCGACCTCACCGACATCGCCCGCAAAGGCGAGATGGATCCCGTCATCGGCCGCCAGAACGAGATCGAGCGCGTCATCCAGATCCTCTGCCGCCGGACCAAGAACAACCCCGTGCTCCTCGGCGAGGCCGGCGTCGGCAAGACCGCCATCGTCGAAGGCCTCGCCCAGGAGATCGCCCGCGGCAATGTCCCCGAGCTCCTCCGCGAGAGGCGCGTCATCACCCTCGACCTCGCCCTCATGGTCGCCGGCACCAAATACCGCGGCCAGTTCGAGGAGCGCATCAAGGCCGTCATGGATGAGATCCGCCGCTCCAAGAACGTCATCCTCTTCATCGACGAGCTCCACACCATCGTCGGCGCCGGCTCCGCCGAGGGCACCATGGACGCCTCCAATATCATCAAGCCCGCCCTCAGCCGCGGCGAGATGCAGTGCATCGGCGCCACCACGCTCAACGAATACCGCAAATACATCGAGAAGGACGCCGCCCTCGAGCGCCGCTTCCAAACCGTCCGCGTCGAGGCCCCCTCGGTCGACGAGGCCATCCAGATCCTTCGCGGCCTCCGCCCCAAATACGAGCAGCACCACCGCGCCGAGTTCACCGATTCCGCCCTCGAGGCCGCCGTCCGCCTCTCGGACCGGTTCATCACCGGCCGCTACCTCCCCGACAAGGCCATCGACGTCCTCGATGAAGCCGGCTCCCGCTGCCGCATCAAGGCCATGACCCGGCCCCCCGAGGTCAAAACCCTCGAGGCCGACATCGAGGAGATCAAGACCCGCAAGGAAAAGGCCATCAAAGACCAGGACTTCGAGCGGGCTGCCTCCATGCGCGACCAGGAGAAGCAGGCCAAAGAGAAGCTCGATGCCGTCCTCGCCGACTGGCGCGCCTCCCGCGAGGAAAAGCGCGTCCACGTGGACGAGGAGGACATGATGCAGGTCGTCTCCAAATGGACCGGCATCCCCCTCCAGCGCATGGAGCAGGACGAGGTCCGGCGCCTCCTCCTCATCGAGTCCGAGATCGCCCGGACCGTCGTCGGGCAGAAGGAGGCCGTCGCCGCCATCAGCAAGGCCCTCCGCCGCTCCCGCGCCGACCTCAAAGACCCCCGGCGCCCCATCGGCACTTTCATGCTCCTGGGCCCCACCGGCGTCGGAAAAACCCTGCTCGCCAAAGCCCTCGCCGAAGCCATGTTCGGCGACTCCAAATCGCTCGTTCAGCTCGACATGAGCGAGTACATGGAGAAGTTTACCGTCTCCCGCCTCGTCGGCTCCCCTCCCGGCTACGTCGGCTACGAGGAGGGCGGCCAGCTCACCGAACAGGTCCGCCGCAAACCCTATTGCGTCGTCCTCTTCGATGAGGTCGAAAAAGCCCACCCCGATGTCTGGAACATCCTCCTCCAGATCCTCGAGGAAGGCAAACTCACCGATAGCATGGGGCGCTCGGTCGATTTCCGGAACACCATCATCCTCCTGACCTCCAACGTCGGGGCCGAGGGCATCCGCAAGCAAACCACCATCGGCTTCACCTCCGCCTCCGAGGAGGCATCCTACGAGAAGATGAAGGAGAAGCTCCTCGAAGACGCCAAGCGCACCTTCAAGCCCGAGTTCCTCAACCGCCTCGACGATGTCATCGTGTTCCGCTCTCTCACCCGCGATGACCTGGTCCGCATCCTCGACCTCGAAGTCGCCAAGCTCAGCGAGCGCCTCAAGGCCCGAAGCCTCCGGCTCGAGCTCGATCCCGCCGCCCGCGATTTCCTCATCCAGAAAGGCTACGACCCCGCCTACGGCGCCCGACCCATGCGCCGCGCTGTCGAGCAATACCTCGAAGACCCGCTCGCCGAGGAGCTCCTCCAGGGCCACCTCCAGCCCCGGCTCCCCGTCCAGGTGTCCCTCGCCAAGGACAAGCTCGCGTTCGCCCAAAAGGACAAGCCCGCCGATGCCCTCTCGAGCACCGGCGAGCCCATCGCCAACGGCAGCTAGCTTGATCAATCCCGTCATCGCCGCGCTCGATGTCGTCCCCCTGGACGCCGCGCTCCGCCTGGCCGAGCGCGTCCAGCCCTTCGTCGGCGCGTTCAAGGTCGGCAGCGTGCTCTTTGCCGCCGAAGGACCGGCCGCGGTCCACCGCCTCCGCGCCATGGGCGCGCCGGTCTTTCTGGACCTGAAGTTCCATGACATCCCTCACACGGTGGCCGAGGCGGTCGCCCAAGCCACCCGGCTCGATGTCCAGATGCTCACCGTCCATGCGGGAGGCGGACGCGCCATGATGCAGGCGGCCGAGACCTCCGCGCAGCAGACCGCTGCCGCCCTCCAGCGGCCTCCCCCCCTCATCCTCGGCGTCACCGTCCTCACCAGCCTCGACCCGGCCGCCCTCGCCGAGCTGGGCCTGCCCCATCCCCTGCCCGCCCAGGTCGAGCTCCTGGCCCGGCTCGCCGCCCATGCCGGCCTGCGCGGGCTCGTCTGCTCCCCGCTCGAGATCGAGCCACTGCGCCGCTTCCTGCCCAAGCCGTTCGTCCTCGTCACGCCCGGCATCCGGTCCGGCTCCGACCCTGCCGGCGACCAGAAGCGCACCCTCAGCGCCCGGGCCGCCCTTGATGCGGGCGCAACCTGGCTCGTCATCGGGCGCCCCATCTGCGCCGCGCCCGACCCCGCCCTCGCCGCCCGCCGCATCCTCGACGACCTCCGCCAGGCGCCGTAGCCGGCCGCAATTCCGCTTTCCCTCCGCGCTTCATCCCCGCTACAGTCGCCCCATGACGTTGCGCGAAATCCTCGATCTCGAGCCGGTGCGCCAATCCGAATTCCCCGTGACGCGCGAGAAGGTGTTCCTGGCTCATGCCGGCGTCTGCCCGTTGCCGCGCCGGGTATCGGATGCCATCCGCGACTACGCGGCGCTTTGCACCTCGGGCGACCAGGAGACTCTCGCGCCCGCCCTCCGGATGCCCCAGACCCGCGAGCTGGCCGCCCGGCTGATCGGGGCCGCGCCCGAGGAGATTGCGTTTGTCGGCCCGACCTCGGCCGGGCTGAGCCAGGTCGCCTCGGGGCTGGCATGGAAGCCCGGCGACCAGATCCTCTTCTACCCGGACGATTACCCGTCCAATGTCTACCCATGGATGGCGCTGGCGAAGGCCGGCGTCGATCTCGCCCCCATCCGCACCTCGTCCCTCGGAGCCATCACACCCGAGATCGTCGAGCAGCATCTCACGCCGCGCACGCGCCTGGTCGCGCTTGCCTCCTGCCATTTTGTGTCGGGCTATCGAATCGACATCTCCTCGATCGGCTACCTCCTCCACCAGCGCGGCGTCCTCTTCTGCCTCGACGCCATCCAGACGCTCGGCGCATTTCCCACCCCCGTCGACCACGTCGACTTCATGGCCGCCGATGCCCATAAATGGATGCTCGGCCCCTGCGCCGCCGGCATCCTCTACGTCAAGCGCTCGATCCAGGATCATCTCCGCCCCGCCGCCTTCGGCTGGAACAACGTCCACTGCCCCCAATACATCGCGCGGGATACGCTCGATTTCATGCCCGATGCGCGGCGCTACGAGGCCGGCAGCGCCAATCTCCTCGGCATCGTCGGGCTCCACGCCGCGCTCGAGCTGCTGATCGAGACGGGCATCGACGACATCGCAGCCGAGCTGCTGCGGAAGCGGTCCTGGCTCCAGGGACAGCTCCAGAGCCGCGGATGGTCCGTCCTGAACGCCGATGCACCCCCCGCCGCCGCCGGCGGCATCCTCTCCGTTCATCGCGCCGGCACAGATCTGCCCCTCCTCCACAGCCGGCTCGAGGCTGACGGCATCGCCGCCTCCCTGCGCTACGACCGGGCCGGCCAAGGCTATCTCCGAATCTCGCCGCACTTCTACAACACCGACGCCGAGCTCGAACGCCTGCTCGAACGCCTCGGACCGGCTTGAGAATTCAAGCGCATCTGCCCGACACCATGAACACAGCCGCAATCCAAATCGGCCGGCGCGCGTTTCTGCGGCGCGGGGCCGCCGCGCTTGGCATCGCCCTTGCCGCTCCGGCCGTTCTGCCCTCGTCCGTCCTGGGCCGCGAGGGCATCAAGGCGCCCAGCGACCGCATCACGATGGGCTTTATCGGCTTGGGCGGCCAGGGCGCCGGCCACCTCCTGGGCGGCGCTTGGACCTACGTGCCCGGCGGATACGTCGCCCGCAATGACGTCCAGGTCCTGGCCGTCTGCGATGTCCGCAAGGAGCGCCGCGACAGCGCCCATCAGCGCGCCAGCCAGATGTACGCCCGCAAGCTCGGGCGATCCCAATACGCCGGCATCGAGGCCTGCAGCGACTTTCGCGAGCTCCTCGCCCGGCCCGACATCGACGCCGTGTTGCTGGCGCTCCCCTATCACTGGGCGGCCCCCATGTCGATCCTGGCGATGCGCGCAGGCAAGGATGTCTATTGCGAGAAGCCCGTCGCCATCACCCTCCGCGAAGGACGCGTCCTGGTCGAGACCGCCCGGCGATTCGGACGCGTGTTCCAGGCCGGCACGCAGCAGCGCTCCGAATACGACGGCAAGTTCCGGATCGCCTGCGAGCTGGTCCGCAACGGGCGGATCGGCCAGCTCCGGGAAGTCTATGCCTACCGCCAGCCCGGCGCGCTGTTCCCGTCCGCCTGGACCTCGAACGAGTCCCGTCCTGTGCCCGCCGGTTTCGACTGGGACATGTGGCTGGGGCCGCTGCCCTGGCGCCCGTTCGGCGGCGAGGCCGGCCATGCCCTGCCCGGCCTGCTCATCGGGGATCTGAACTGGAGCCCCCACCACTACGACTTCATCCAGTGGACGGTGAACCCGGACATCGCCGCCCCGATCGAGGCGGACTACGAGCCGGCCGCAGGCGCGTCCTCCGGGGCGGCGCATCCGGGCGGCGTGGCCGGCCGGCCCGAAGACGGCCAGACTCACATCCGCTTCTCGAACGGCGTCGTTGTCCACTCGATCGGCTTTCCGGGCGAGCCGGTCGGCGGTGAGGGCGGCGCTTGCTTTGTCGGCACCCAAGGCCGGATCGCTGTCGACCGCGCCCGCATCGTCGCCGATCCGGATCGGATCCTGCGCGAGCCGATCCGCTCTACGGACGCGCGGGTCGAGCGGTCCGACAGCCATTCCGGCAATTTCCTCGATTGCGTCCGCACCCGGCGGCAGCCGATCGCCCACGTCGAGGCGGCCGTGCGCACCATGAACACCATCCTCGCCGGCGGCATCGCCATGGCCTTGCGCCGGACCGTCCGGCTCGATCCGGTCAAGGGCGAGTTCATCGGAGACGAGCAGGCCAACCGCCTCCGCTCCTACAGCACGCGCCCCCCGTGGCGGCTGTGAACAGATCAGCGCGATCCCCGAACCCGCCTCCCATGAAACCCCATCTCCCCCTTCTCCTGGCCGGCCTGATCGCGCTGCCCGCTCTCGGCGCCCGCGCTGCCGATGAACAGGCGTTGATCGCCATCCTCGAATCCTCGGCCGGGGCGCCGCAGAAATGGGCCGCCTGCCAGGAGCTGCGCCGGATCGGCACCGCGCGGTCCGTGCCCGCTCTCGATGCCCTGCTTGGCGAGGAGGGCGCATCCCACACAGCGCGGTATGCCCTGGAAGCGATGCCCTGCCCGGAGGCGGGCGCGGCTCTTCGAGATGCGCTCGGCCGAACGTCGGGCCTTGTCCAAGCCGGTTTGATCGATTCGCTGGGCTGGCGGCGCGATCCCCAGTCTGTGCCCTTGCTCGAGCCGCTCCTGGCCGGCTCGGACGCCGCCGTCGCCGCCGCTGCCGCCGCCGCGCTCGGGCGGATTGGCGGCGCGCGATCGACGGCCGCCCTCGAATCGGCGCTGCGCCGGGCCGCTCCCGCCGTCCGGATGGCCGCGATCGCGGGCCTGCTCGAGTGCGCGGAGCAATGCCTCGCCGGCGGTAACGCTGCCGAGGCCAGCCGCGTTTACACGCTGCTCAGCGCCCCGGCCGAGAGCGATCACGTCCGCGCCGCCGCCTATGCGGGCCTCATCCGATGCTCCGGCCAAGACACTCTGGCGCGGATCCTGTCCGCGCTCGAAGGCCAGGACCCGGCGCTCGAGGCCGCCGCGCTGCGGCTGGCGGGCGAGGTCCAGGATCCCGGCGCCACCCGGTCCTTTGCAGCCCTTATGCCCCGAGCATCCCCCGCCCTGCAAATCGCGCTGATCGCCCTGATGCGCGAGCGAGGCGACGCGGCCGCGCTGCCCGCCGTGCTGGCCGCCGCGCGGGCCGGCGACACCGCCGTCCGCCCAGCGGCTTGCGCGGCATTGGGCGTGCTCGGCGACGCCGCCAGCGTGCCGTTGCTGGCCGAATCGGCGGCATCCGGCGGCGCAACAGAGCAGAAGGCGGCGCGCCAGGCGCTGGTCATGCTCCACCGCGGCGACGTGGCGGGCGCCTTGGTGGCGGAGCTCGGCCGGGCTGCACCCGCCGTTCAAGCTGAAGCGATTCGCGCCCTGGCAGCGCGCGCCGAACGGAGCGCGGCCCCGGCCCTGCTGCGGCTGGCATCCGGCAGCCAGCCCGCTGCGCGCCAAGCCGCCCTGAAGGCGCTGCGCGATCTGGCCGACGGCAGCCATATCGCCGAGCTCGTCCGGCTCCTCGAGACAGCCCGCGACGACGACGCACGCGAGGATGTCATCGCCGTGTTCGAGTCGCTGTCCGATCGGCTCCCTGGAGGCTCCAGCCCCAATTTAGAGCCGATTGCGCAAGGGCTGGCCGCTGGCGACCTCGAGGTCCGCATGGCCCTCCTGCGCGCCGGCGCGCGGTTCGCCGACGATCGGCTCCGCGCTGCCTTCCGATCCGCGCTGGCCGATCCCGATCGGCGTGTTCGCGCTGCGGCCGCCCGCGCCCTGTGCGACACGCGCGATGGCGTCCTCCTGCCCGACCTGATCCAGGCCGCCCGCGGCGCAGCCGATCCCGGCCTGCGCGCCCTGGCGATCCAGGGCATCCTTCGTCTCGCCGCTGAAGAATCGGCGGAGCTCGCCATCGGACAGCGCACCGACGCGCTGGCTGCCGCGTTCGATCTGGCTTCGAGCGTCGACGACAAGCGCCGGGTGCTTTCCGGCCTGGCGCGCGTTCCGAACCTTCAAACCCTCGAGCTCGCCCGGAAAGCCGCCGCCGATCCGGCCGTCAAGGCCGAGGCCGAGGCCGCCCGCCTCCAGATCGCGCAAAAGCTCGGGTTCGCCGGCCCGTTCATCCGGGAGTGGCTCGTCTGCGGCCCCTATCGCAGGCCCGGCGTTGCGGGCGCGCTCGCCATCTTCGACATCCCGTTCGGCCCCGAGAACCCGGGCGAGCCCGTCCGATGGCTGGCGGTCCCGCCCGCCGACCAGGTCAATCTGGCGGCCCTCTTTCCCGGCCAGGTGGACTGCGCGGCGTATCTCAAGGCGGAGCTGATCGCGCCGGAGGATGCGGACGCGATCCTGCTTCTGGGCAGCGACGACGGCGTCAAGGCCTGGCTCAACGGCAAGCTTGTCCATGCCAACAACGTCGACCGCGGCGACGTGGCGGATCAGGATCAGGCGCCCATCCGCCTGGCCAAAGGCTCGAACGAGCTCCTCCTCAAGATCACCCAGGGCGCTGGCGGCTGGTCGGCGCGCGCCCGGATCGTCGGTCCGGATGGCCAAGCCATCGCGGGTTTGATTCAGCGGTAAGCCGGGCCAAGTGGGCTACAGGATCGAAGTGGTTCCGGAACCCTCCTCGTTTGCCAGCGCAGCCCTGTTATTGAAATTCGCCCTTTGGCATTTCTGGCATTGGGATGGGCGGTAAATGGAATGGGCGCGCTCCAGCTCCTGCCGCCATTGCTGCTGCGGGTTATGTGCTGTTCGGCTGTGGTGCGGAAGCAGGCCAGCAGCTCCCCTGGGCTGACCTCAGCAAGGGATGCCTCAAAAAATAGGCAATCTCTTTCCACGTCTGGCAGCCGTCGTCCGAGATCGCCAGGGTGTTGTAGCAGCCCGTGCCTTCACCCGAGATGCCGGGCTCCCCCTTGTTCACCCCGTACCAGATTTTTCGAGAATGCCAGAGGGGATTAGGCGCGCGAGGGGCCGCCCGTCTTCGCATCGATGGAAAAGCGTCCCGCCCCAGCCACAAGCAGCGTCACAAAGCCCGCCAGGTAGACGAACGCGAGCTCGCCGCTCTTGGATCCGGTCAGAACACCCTGGTGCACGAGAAAAAAGGCGGTCGCCATGGTGGAGGCGAGCGCAAGCGCGGCCAGGCGGTGAAAGAGCCCGAAGATCAGCAGGACGGAGCAGACCACCTCCCCGAACACCGCGAGCCCCAGGCTCGCCCTCGAGCCCACCCCGAGCGGATCCGGGAATTTGCCGGCCATCTCCGCGAAGCCGGCCAGCTTGCTCCAGCCGTGCAGGAGGAGCATGGAGAGCCCCAGCCACAGCCGCAGGATCAGCAGCGCGGCATCCGCGCTGTGCGGCAGAAAGTCGACTCGCAATATTCGCAGCAGTTTCATCGCCTGGCCTTCACACGTTGTTGGTAACGGGCTGCGCCCGATGTCGGGCGGATGGATCGTTCACGGTTGATTCGACGGCGCCGGCTCAGCCTTTGAGCACCTGGACCTGGATGCCGACCTTGTTTGCGGCGTAGGCGATCTCGCGCGTGTAATCGCCGTAGGCGAGCATGCAATGGAATCCGCGCATGTTGCGGATGACCTCCTGCGTGTCCGCATGGAGCGCGACCTCGACCTGCGCGCGGCACGTGTCGGGATAGGGATTGTCCAGGATCCGCCCGGTCATCGCGAGCCAGTTTTTGGCTTCGAAATCGGGCTTGAGGATCGTGAGGAGCTGGCCTTGGGGGAACCGGATGTGCGTGGCGGCGCCGTGGTCGGACTCGTAATGCGTGACCAGCTCGACCGGCGCGAGCGTCTTGCCGTCCATGCGGCGCGGGGCTGTGCAATGCGCGAACATCATCTTCCCCTGATGCGGCCAGGTCGGGTTGCAGAAATACGTGGGTTTGCCGCAGATGAAATGCAGGAGGATGCCGGACGGGATGGTGACGAAATCGCCCTCGCAGTAGGCCATGTAGCCTTCGTCGTTGACGAGGGTAAGGGTCATGCAGGGCATGATGCCGGCGTAGCTGTTCATGCAGCCGCGCACGGTCACGGCAAAGGCGTCGGACTTGGCCATCTGCTGGTAGAACAGCTGCTGCAGCAGGAATGCCTCGCGCACCGCCTTCTCGGTGGTCACCAGCTTGACGCCCTCGGCGTCGATGTAACTCCGGGCCAGGCGCTGGCATTTCTCCATGAGCGCCTCGTTCTTCCGGCCGGCCTCGATCAGGGCGCTCAACTCCGGAATAGGCAGGTCGATCATGTCGAGCTGGAACCGCGCGCGGGCCAGCTCCGGCGCCGTGGGCCAAGACCAGCCGCCCGGGCCGCCCACGCACACGATGCGGCGGCCCACGGTGTTCCTCAGCCCGTAAAGGGCCTGGAGCCGCCACCGCACCTGCTCCATGTCATCCACCACCACGTCGTCGATGCCCGCCTGCTTCTGCTGGATGGTGTCCGTGTGGCTGCGCAGGAACCGCGAATCGACGATCTCGTGCCAGAGGTAGTAGGGGCCGGACTTGTATCGGACGAAAATGACCATTTGTTTGCCCAGGCCGGCCAGAGCGTTCAGCGTGTCCGTGCCCGCGCCGGCCGCGTAGATCAACAGCACGTCGGCCGCCGATCCTTTCAACGGCTCGGTCTGGGCGGGGCTGGTGACCCGGGCCAGCGGCAGCAGACGGAGCCCGAAGCCGGCACCGCGGCTCAGGCGCTGCAGCTCGCCCTCGATCCGCGCGGCCTCTTCGTCCACCAGCTCCGGCGTCTGAAGCCCGCCCCAATTCCGCCAGCTCCGGCCCTCGACGCGCTGCGGCCTGTCGTGCATCAAAATCGGCTGCACGGTCAGATCGACGGCGCCCAATCTCATGTCCGGGCCGCCGGCGGGCGCGGCCGCCCCTTGGGCCAGAGCCTCCAGGTGCCGCCACGGGAACATCACGGTCGCGGTCAGCGCCACCGAGCCCAGGCGCAAAAAGTGGCGGCGCGGGATGCCTGTCTGGGGCATCGGGGGCGCCGTGTGCGAACGGATCGCTGGTGAATTATGCGATGCAGCCATTCGGGGTGGAATTGTGTTCATGGTGGGCATGAGATTGCCACCAAAGGCCGCCCAGATCAACTCTTTCCGCACGCGGTCCCGTTCGGGGCGCACGACGCCTGGACCCGGGCGCTCTCTGGTTGCGAGCGAAGCCCCTGGGTGCGAATGGACGCCGACCGAAGACCGATCGCAGACGGCTTCGGCTCCTGCCCGGTCCGCCCTCCCCTCCCCCGCGAGACATGAGCCGGGGGGAGGGAAGAGGAGGCCGTTTCAGTCGGTCACCCGGAAGAACCGGTTCTCGGCTGGCCGGATCGGCTCGCTGAAGGTGAACGGAGCCTGGTTGGTGGCCACGGGAATCCAGTTCGTCCCGCTCAGGTCTGCAGCCGCCTCGACCACATAAGCGTGTCCGGCGACACCATCAACCGTGAAGCTGAAAACCCCATCGGCCAGGGCTGGCGCCCCCAGTTGGGCAGCCGGACTGATCACAACCAGAACCGCCTGCGTGCTCACGATCGATCCGGCGCTATTGCTGACCTCGACCGTGTAAGGGCCTGCCTGGCTGGCCTGAACGCTGAGCAACGTCAAGGTGCAGTCCGTCGCCCCATCGATGTTCGCTCCGTTCAGCCGCCACTGGTAATTGAGCGGCAGATTGCCGCCAGCCATCGACGTCAGACGCGCGTTGTCCCCCGCATTCACGGTCGCTCCGACCGGCTCGAGCAGGATGACCGGCTTGGCGGACGTGACGACTTCGCCCACGAATGTGACAGGCCAGACCGCCGGATCCGGATTGTTGAATTGGAACTCGGATCCAAGCCGCAGCAGCATCGCCGGATCGTCCCATTGCCCGGCGGCGGTGAAGCTATTGGTTGCGGCTGGAGTCACCACCTGCGCGCTGGCGGGCGCCATGCGGATCACCTCCCCGATCTGGTAGGAAGCCATCTTCATCATGGGGATCGAGACCGGCGCGCTCCCCTGGGCGAGGTCGAACCGCTTGTAGCCGACGGTATTGATCGAGTTCGATCCGGTGACGGCATTGGTCAGGCGGAAATAGCCGCTCGGAAGCTCGGACATCCAGATGGGAACCAGGACTCGCTTGAGAGCGCCCAGGTGGATCGCCGTCAGCATCGGGTCATACCAGGCGCCCGGATCGGCATAGTTCTGGTTGTACTCGAGCGTGTAATCCGTGTCCGGAACGGTCCAGACCAGCCAGTAAGGCGTGTCCCAGCCGATCACCTGAATGCCGTTGGCATCGCTGGCCGCCACACCCCATATCGAGCTGTCCAGCGGCGGATACGGAAATGCATCGTCGATGTCCGCCGCCGGGCTCCCGGCTCCATCCACCGCCCCGGTGATCTTGACCTCGCCGATCACGGAGCTCTGGCCGACATTGGCCGAGCCGTTGGGCTGCATGCCCAGGTAGAAGTAGGTGCCGGCTGCATCCGTAAACCACGGGAGCGCAGCCGCGGGCAGGGTGAAGTTCGTGGACACGCCCCCGGGCCCGGCCAGCGTCGCCTGGGTGTTGTTCGAGAACGACAGGCTCCACGTCCCCAAGATCGACGGGCTGCTGAGCGCGGCGATGGTGTTTTGCCCCCACACTTGCTGCGGGTTCGATCCCCAGCCGCCTCCCGCCACGTTGGTCTTGTACATGAATCGCGCGTAGGCGCTGCCGTTGGGGTTGTTCTGGATATGAACGAAGATGAGGTTGGTCGAATTCCAGTCGGGCGAGCTGTCTCCGGTCCCGTACGGCAGGCTGCCGGCCGGGATCAGGAACATGTGCGTTTGGAAATACGGATAGGACGCATAGGGCCGCGGATAATCCTTGATGGTCACCTCGTAGGTTGTCGGCGTCGATGAGCCGATCCACGAGCAGTTGGGCGCAGCGGAGCGTATGCTGTAGCGCGCGCTGCCGCCGCCGGCCGTGGTCGAGATGAACTGCAGCCCCGGCGTGGTGCTAAGCAGAGACATGGTCGGAGGCGGCGGAGGCGGGGCGTCGCTCGGCAGTGGCTCGGCCCACACGTTGTCGAGATTGAACGTCAGCGTGTGGGTGTAGGCCCCGTTCGACCAAAGCTTGAAGACGATGCCCACCACGTCATTGAGCCCCGCCAGCGTCGGGTTGATCGGCAGAACGACATGCGTCCAGTTCGTGGCCGAGAGCGTGAGCGCGCGGCTGCCGATCCAGACCTGGCCCCAGCTCGGCGTCGCGAAACCAACCTCCAGCGTCCCGTAGTTGTTGTTGACCGTCGGCAGCGTGCTCGGATCGATCCGGATGTCGAAGCTCAGATTGGTGTAGAGCAGGCCGTTGAGATGAATGCTGAAGTCGGCATAGGATTGGTTCCCAAACGTGCCAAACAACGCGAATTGCTCGTTCGATGCCCCCACGAACGGGATCTCCGCGCGCAGCGATCCCGATGCGGGGTTATTGCTGGCATCGCGTGTCGCGTCCCAGACCACATTCGAAAACGTGACGCCCCAACCCGACCACTGAGCCCAGGAATTGTCGCTGGCGTCGTCGTTGAACGCATTCGGGTTGTTCGTGATCTGCGCCAGGCCCAAGCTGGTGGAGGCCGCCATGGCCAGGCCGCACAGGATTATCAGGATCTTTCGCCGAATCTCGAACTGGTGTTTCATAGGTGCGTTGTTGGGAGGAGTTGGGTTCAAAACGGCAAGAGACTGCCTCTTGCGCCCCTCCTGGCCGGGGGACGCCAGCGGCATAAGGGTGAATCGCTTTTCGGCTTCGCCCATCATGTTCCAGCATGCATCCTGCGAGCCGAAATGTCACGCGCAAAGCCTTCGATCCCGCCCGCTTGCCCCCCCCGCGAGAGGCATGCAGGGGGGCAAGCAGAGCGATGCGCCGATTATCGGACCTCCAGTCGGAAGAACCGGGCTGGCTCGGCGCCAACCGGGACGGTGCAGGGGCTGATGCCGCTGTAGATCACATTGGTGTAAGGGCCGGCGACGTCCGACGCCCAGACGACATTCGCGCTGCCAGGCCCCCAGGTGAACACCAGGTTGGTGCCGGACACGAGCGCGTAGCGGAACACGGGGACGGGCGGCGCCGCTGCGGGATAGAGTTGCGACGTTGGCACCGGCTCGAATCCGATCGATCCGCTCTGGCTGGACCAATACAGCTTGGCGACCGCTCCGCCGGTTTGTTCGAAAAACTCCATCTGGATGGGGTATTTCTCGGCGCCGGTGAGCGTGATGGTGGCGCTGTTGGTCGTGGGTCCATGCAAGGTCCAGTTATCGACGAGGTTCTGTCCGTTCACCCAGAGGCGGACGCCATCGTCGCTGATCGTGGAGAACGTGTAGGTGTCCGTTCCGAGCGCCTGCACCTCGCCGGTCCACCGGGCCGTGAAATACTCCGCGGACACTCCCGCGCCGGGCGCATTCTCACTCCAATCGAAATCCACGATGGGATCGGTGCGAGTCAGGGCTGGCGACCCGGCAAATGCGTTGGTGGAATCGTGCGTGCTCCAGTAGTCGCCCCGCAGACCTGTTCCGGTGCCGGCGGTGATCCCGGCGGGCACGACGGCCAGCGTCTGTACGATGCTCGTGACCGACCCGTAGGCATTGAAAACGACCACGTCGTAGATGCCGACGTTGCTCCGCTGCGCATTGGCGATCTGCAGGGTTTCGGTAAACTGGCCGAGGATGTCATTGCCATTGAATCGCCATTGGTAGTAGAGGGGATAGCCGTATGGGACGTGGCCGTCGGCGCCGACCGTCATCGCATTGACCGTGCTGCCCTCTGCGACCACGGCGTGGGCTGGCTGGTTGGTAATGCTGGGAATGGGATCGACTACCGTCACGGTGGCGCTCCGTGTTTCCGTGCACACGCCATCGCTGACCGCGACGCTGTAAGCGCCATCGTCAAACGCGCTCAGGCCGTAAGTTCCGATGCCGAGGCCGGACGATGTGGCATCGGCGATCACGCTCCCATTCCAGCTCCATTGGAAGGTATATGGCCCGGGGCCGCTGACCGCCACGCTCAGGTAATTGCTCCCGGTCGCGTAGGCCGGGGCATGACCGGTGATGGGGCCGACGGTGCCCGAGAACTTGTGATCCTTCGCAACCCCCGCGGGAAGCACCAGGTAGCGGACGGTGATCTGCTTCGACAAATCGAGCTGAGGATAATGCTTGCCCGAATCGGCGTTGGCCAGGACGTGCGCCCAACGGATATTGTTGCCGTCCACCCACTGCCACTGGATCCGGCACGAGTTGGTCCCGTCAAAGGCGTAATTGGTGCTGACCAGGCTTGAATTAGGGGCCGACACATAGGTCGAGCTTGCGCTGGGCGAGGCGGCCTGATTCGGCGCGGTGAATGTCTGGATCGTGTCCGGCTCGTACCCCTCGAAACCCTCGACCACGACGTCCCCGTTCATGATCGAATCCACATAGATGTCGTACGGCCCGCTGTCGTTGGTCTCGATCGCGAACACCAATCCCTCGAGAGCGCAGAACCGGTCAGGATTGGTGAAGACCGTGGCGGTGCCGGCATACATCGTCGGATCGCTCGCATGATCGAAGATCGCCAATTTCCAGCAGGCGTCGGGATTCAGCTCGCGTCCACCAACGGGAGCGGTGCCGAATGCGGACCGCAATGCGGTGGCGTTGATAAAATAGTTTTCGGTGAGACCGGAAGTCGTCTCGGCGCCGATGGGCCCGGCCAGATTGGCGTTCTTCCAGCAGCTAAGAAATGCGCTCAGCTTGGAATTCGGGCCGCCGCCGACCACCGGGCCGGTGCCGGGCGGCGTGCCGGAGCAGGCGCCCTTGACTTGCTTGGCGGTGATCGAGGCGCCCTTGACGAGTGGAGTCACCGACACCGGGACCGTGCCGGCGGCAAACCCCGCCGAGGTCGTCTGGCCAATTTGCGATCCATCCGCATACACCACCACTTGGGTGGCGCCCTCGACGACGCCAGTGACATTGACGACGGTCTGCCCCTGCGCGAGGGGGCCGGCGATGCCGACCTCGGTCGCCACTCCCGTGCAGGGATCCTGGAATTCGAACCAGACCGCATCCATGTACCAACGCCCGCCCGTGGATGCGATCGTGCCGCTGGTATGCGTGAAGGTCAGGGTAGGGCTCGGGACCGAATTGGTGATGTAACCCACGTGGACCCAGACATGGTTTGGCTTGCTTTCTTGAAACAGGTCCAGGGTGATCGAGGCGGCGGGCTGGCCATTGGTGTCGGCCAGGTCGCCGCCGGTGGCCGCCATGCTCACCAGAATGTCCGGCGAGGCATTGCCCGATTGTCCCTTGGTCACGTAGATCTTGTAGACGCCGATGTGCTGCAGCGAGGTGAAGGTGTAGCCCGTGGCGCTGTCTTTCGGTGTGAGGACAGTGTCCGTCGGGGTCACGCTCCAGGTGGCACCGGCGGCATTGCCGAACACCACTCGCCGTCCGCTGGCCGGAATGACCGGCGTGGGCGTGGCGGTCGAGGCGGATGCCGTGCTTGCGCCCGAGATCGACGCACCCGTTGTGCACGACGGGGGACAGGGAGTCACATCCTCTGTGGCCGCGGTGCCTTTGTAGCTGGTGACGAACACGTTCTCGCCCTGGAGGGACCAGGCAGCGGAAACAAGCAGTGCCAGCATCGCCAGCCGCGGCCGGATCCCGGCCTCTTGCCATTGGAATCGATTGCGTTGCGTTCTCATGTTGTTGGATGATTGATTGCTGCCGATGATTTCGTTGTGCTGTCGTTTTCCGCAGCCCAGGCGCCGCCTGGCATCGCCGCCGATGCCCGGGATTGGCGCCACCGCCATAGCTTCCGCCCCGCCAGGGCCAAGCCAATCGCCAGAATGGCCGCGAACAGAAGCGGCGCCACAATCGCCCCGATGGACGATGCGACGGCACCCCCCAGCTCCATGGTCGCGACAACCGGATTGGCCAAGCCGCCGCTGCCCGCCAGCGCCGCCGTTCGCGTCATAACCGTCGCCCCCTGCACCAGCCCCGCCACCCCGCCGCCCGCAATGATCGCCAGAGGCCACTTCAACAGCGGGCTCATCCCCGTGAAAATGGCCGCGCTCACAATCACACCCGCCACAATCGCCGCCGGCGTGGCGATCACGTCCAGCGCGTGATCCACCCACGGGACGTAATATCCCGCCACCTCGGCCGCCGTCGCCACCGAGAACAAGATCAGCGCCGGATACGTCCCGATCCATTGAAACTCGGGGGAAAACGAGAGGTGGCCCGCCAGCGAGGCGATGCTCATCACGAGCATCGGCACGAACACGCGGAATCCGCACGCCGCGCTCAGGCCGATGCCTAAACAAATGCAGAGAACCGTTTCCATAATCGGCCACTTTCAATGGAGCGGGTATGGCCTTGCCTGGCCCAGGGCGAATGAAAGCTGCGCCGCCGGCTTTTTTCCTCGTCCATTGCGCAATGATAGTGGCCAATGCAATTGTGTTTGTCACGCGCGCAGTTCTGGAGCACTTCGACGGACCCCATCGGATCCACGGTGCCGGCACGTTCGAGTTCCTGCGCCGGCACTTGAACGTTGCACATGGGATGGGCGATCCCTAGAATTCCCTGAAACGGTTCTCGATGCCATCAGGTCTGCATGTGTTCCCGTGGCAAGACATGGACGCTTTACTGGGTGGCAGGGCTCGCGCTGGCAACCGGCGGTCCCTGCACGCTGGCGGATGCCCCGATCGCCCCGGCCCCGCCCGCCCAGCCTGTCCTGACCAACATCGCGCAATTCCACCTGTTCGCTGGCGATGGCCAGCACGGCCGGCGATCGATCCGGATCGAAGGCGTCGTCTGCTGGGCCGATCCGTGCTCGAACCGGTTCATCCTTGCGGACGCCACCGGCGCGGTGCCTGTCCGGCCCGGCGCCGATGCCCCGCCCGCATTCGAGGGACAGCGGCTCCGGATCGAAGGCGAGTGCAGCGCGCAGCGCAGCGGCCTCGGATCCGCCCTGGTGCCGCCGCTGCTGGTGGATAACGACCGCCTCCACGACCCGATCGAAGCGTCCGCGTCGATCCGCCTCGAGCCGGGCCTCCCGTCGATCCGGCTCCGCTGGTTCAACAGCCAGGGAAGGGGCCTGCTCCGCGTTTCTTACGAAGGCCCGGGCCTGCCCCGCCAGCCCATCCCCGAAGCCGCCCTGTTCCACCGGGACGCATCCTCGACACCGGACCAGCCTCGCCTCCTCCCCGGCCTTGCCTGGCAATGCTGGGAAGGCGAGTGGGGATTCCTGCCCGATTTCAGCCGCCTGCCGGCCGCCGCCTCGGGAGTGAGCGCGAGTTTCGACGTCGAGCGAGCCACTCGGATCGAGAGGGTCGGCCTCGAGTTCTGCGGACATCTGCGCATCCCGGCTGCGGGCGTCTACACCTTCTGGGTCGAATCCGACGACGGCGCTATCCTCTGCGTCGACGACTCCCAGCTGCGCCTGGTCCGGCTGGGCCAGGAGGCCCCGCCCGCGCCGCGCCGGCTGGCGGTCGGACAACCGCTGGCCGGGCCCGATCGGTTCGCATGGTCCGAGATCGAGGGGCAGGTCACAATGGTCCATGAAGATTTTGAATCCCTGCGCCTGGAGCTGGCGTCCGGCGAGGACCGCCTCCTGCTCGAGATCGTCGACGCCGCGGGCTGCCCCGCCGATCTGCTGCTCGGCAGCCGGATCCGAGCCGCTGGCATCTGCATGGGAATCGGCCCGCCCGATCGCCCCCCGATCGCGGGCGCGCTCCAGGCCCCCACCGGCCGCCAGGTGCAGCTGCTCGAGATCGCGCCCGGCCCCTGGCGCCATCGGCCCCTCACCCCCATCGCCGAGCTCAACCGCGCAACCGCAGCCGTCCGATTGCGCGGCACGGTCCAATCCGTCGAGGCCGGCCGCACGATCCTCCTCGAAGATGCGACCGGCCGCGCCGCCATCGAGTGTGCCCGATCCGTGTCCGGCATTGCCGGACGCCAGGTCGAAGTCATCGCGCGAACCGATCTGGGCGCGCCCGGCCAGCTCAAGGAAGCCCATCTCCTCCCCCTGCCGGCGCCCGATGACGCCGGCACTCCGCTGCCAACCCTGACCACGATCCGCCAGGTCCGCAGCCTCAGCCAGGAAGACGCCGACCGCAGATACCCCGTTCGAGTCGAGGGCGTCGTGACCGCTCTTTTCGGGAACGGGCCCAACCTGGTCATCCAGGATTCCGACCAGGGAATCTACCTGGCCATCCCCTTGAGCAGCCGGCATAGCCTGCTGCAAATCGGCGATCTCTGCCGGATCCACGGCTTCACCCGATCGGGCGCATTCGCCCCGATGATCAGCGCCGACAAGGTCGTGCGCCTGGGCCTGGGCCACCTCCCGGAGCCCGTCCGGCCCGCGCTCGACCAGATTCTGAACGGCAGCCTCGATTCGCAGTATGTGGAAATCGAAGGCCTGGTGACCCGGATCGACGGCCAGGGGGTTCGGATCCTCACCCGGATTGGCTCCATCGAGATCGACCTGGGCAGCCGAACCGCCGCCGAGTGGAGGCGTTTCGAAGAGTGCCTGGTGCGCGTTCGAGGCTGCATGCTGGCCGTCTACGACCGCGTCACGGGCCTGGTCAGCAGCGGCAAGATCCGCATGATCCATCCCTCCATCACCGTCGACCGGCCCGCGCCTGCCGATCCCTTCGCCCTCGAGGCCCGTCCTGTGGCCGGACTGCGATCGTTCGATCCTCAGGCCAGCCCTTTTCAGCGGACCAAGGTCTCGGGCCAGATCGTCTTTGCGAGGCCGGGGTTGTTCTGCCTCATGGACGGCGCCCACGGGCTCCGGTTCTACCCCAAGAGCCCGGCCACTCTGCCTCCGGGCGCCCATGCCGATGTCGTGGGCATCCTCGATCTCAGCGGGGCATCCCCCGCCCTCCATGAGGCCTGGGTCCGCCTGCAGGATGCCGGCCCCCTGCCCTCCCCTCGAACCCTGACCGAGACCAACCTGCTCAGCGGCGCACACAATGCCACCCTCGTCCGGGTGGAATCGTCGCTGGTCAACGTCCGGCGCGATCGCGGCAGCCAGGTGCTCGAGCTGCGCGCCGGCCCCTACGTGCATACGGCGCACCTGAGCACCAACATGGGCGCCCTGCCTCCGATCCCCATCGGCAGCCAGGTCGCTGTGACAGGCGTGTATGTGGGCGAAGGCGGCGACTGGGCCGCCGGGCGCGACATCGAGCGCTTCTCGATCGCCCTGCGCTCGCCGGCCGATCTCGAGGTCCTGGCGCGGCCATCCTGGTGGACCCCGCGGCGGCTGTTGGCCGTGCTCGCCGCTCTGGCCTCGGTGCTCCTGATCGCGCTGACGTGGATCGGCGTGCTGCGCAGGCAGGTCGAGGAGCGCACGCGCCTCCTGGCCGAGCAGATCCAGGCCCGCCAGCGCGTCGAACAGCAGCGCGCCATCGAACGGGAGCGCAGCCGCCTGGCTCGGGATCTTCATGACGACCTGGGCGGCGGCCTGACCGAAATCAGCATGCTCGGCTCTCTGGCCAGCGATCCCGGCCTCGATCCCGGCAGGAAGTCCGGCTTCCTGCAGCAGCTCACCGAGCGCGCCCGGCAGCTCGTCACCACCCTGGACGCCATCGTGTGGGCCGTGAACCCGAAATACGACACCGTCTCCAGCCTGGCGGGCTACTTCTCGCTCTACGCGCAGCGCTTCCTGGGCCTCGCTTCCCTGGAATGCCGACTCGAAATCTCCGATGCGCTTCCGGGCTCGCCCGTCGAATCCACCGTTCGCCACAGCCTCTTCCTCGCTCTCAAGGAGGCCCTCAACAATGTCGTCCGCCATGCCCGCGCCACCGAGGTGCGGCTCCGCATTGCCGTCGAGGGCGGGGATCTCATTGTCTCCGTGGCCGACAACGGATGCGGCCTCGATAACGCCCCCCTCGCGGGCGGCATGCAGGGGCTCTCGAACATGCGGGCCCGCATGGCCGCCCTCGGCGGGCAATGCCAGATCCATAGCGCCCCCGGCCAGGGCGCCACCGTGTCGTTCCACCTCCCTCTCCCCCCCCAGCCATCGCCATGATCCGCGTCGCCATCATCGAGGACAACCCGACCGTCCGACAGAGCCTCGAAACCATCGTCGGCATGGCGGATGACTGCCAGTGCGTCGGCGCATGGGGCGCCGCCGAGGAAGGGCTGCAGAAAGCCCCCGCCCTCAAGCCCGACGTCCTCCTCCTCGATATCCAGCTTCCCCACATGTCCGGCGTCGAGTGCGCCGAACGCCTGATGGAGCGGCTCCCCGACACGCAGATCATCATGGTCACCGTTTACGAGGATCCCGATCGGATCTTCGCGGCCTTGCGGGCCGGGGCGTCGGGCTACCTGCTCAAGCGCTCGGCTCCGGAGCAGATCGTCGCCGCCATCCGCGAGGCCTGCCAGGGCGGCGCGCCCATGAGCGCGGAGATCGCCCGAAAGGTGATCGCCCATTTCCGCCAGCCCGGCTCCGCCGCGTCGGCCGTCGAGCAGCTCTCCCCGCGGGAAAAGGAGGTCCTCGAGCTGCTCGCCGAGGGTTTCGACAACAAACGGATCGCCAGCCGGCTCAGCGTCAGCGTCGATGCCGTCCGCTGGCACCTCAAGCATATCTACAGCAAGCTCCATGTCCATTCGCGCACCCAGGCCGCCCTCAAATACCACGCATCGAAAACTCCCCATTTGGGGAGCTAGCCAGATCCATTGTTTCGTGTATCTTGGGGTGGATTCGCCTCGAGGTCGTGCTATTTCTGGCGCGGATCCTGCTATTATTTGACATTGAAATGAAAATTCTGATGCAACGCCCGGCAGCCCGCTCGCGCCCGGCATTCACCCTGATCGAACTCCTGGTCGTGATCGCCATTATCGCGATCCTGGCAGGCATGCTGCTGCCGGCATTGTCCCGTGCCAAGACCAAGGCCCACAGCATCATGTGCATGAACAACCTCAAGCAGCTCATGGTCGCCTGGATGATGTACGCCGACGATAACATGGGCGTGCTCCCGCCCAACAACCGGTGGGGGGCCAACGAGATGGGCCAGAAGGGCAGCGGATGGGTCGATGGCATGCTCGATTTCAACGGCAACAACCGGGACAACACCAACCTGGTCTTGCTCATGAAGTCCTGCCTGGGCCCCTACACCAAAAACGTCGGCATCTACAAATGCCCTGGCGATCGCAGCAGCGTCAATATCGGCGGCGCCGAGCATCCCCGCGTCCGCAGCGTCGCCATGAACGCCTACGTCGTCGGCAGCGGATTCGACGATTTCACGCGGTCGGACTACAACCGCTACAAGAAGCTGAGCGACATCACCGATCCCCAGCCGTGCAACCTCTGGGTCATCCTCGACGAGCGGGAGGACAGCATCAACGACGCCTTTTTCGGCACCTACCCCCACCAGCCCACCGTCATGATCGATTGCCCGGCCAGCTACCACGGCGGCTCCGGCGGATTGAGCTTCGCCGATGGCCATGCGGAAATCCATCGATGGCGCGATCCGGTCGTCCTCAAACCCGTGATTAAAAACGTCCGCTACGCCAGCGGCGGAAGCTCGCCCATCGACATGCCCTGGCTCAACGAGCGGACCACGGCGAAAAAGAAGTAAGCAGGCCGGGCTTCAGGGCAAACGCCATGCCGGCTCCGTTTCCATCGCGCGGTTCAACCACGTAAATTCGATCCCGATCCAAGACGATCTCGATTCAAAACAACTCAATCAATCCGATGAAAATCCAATCCACCATTCGAAGATGGGCCGGCTGTCTGGCCGGCCTGGCAGCCCTCGGCCAATGGCTCGCGGGCGCCGCCGTTCCCACCAGCAACCTGGCCCTCTGGCTCAAAGCCGATGCCGGCGTCGCCTCCGACGCAGGCGCCGTCTCCTCCTGGGCCGATCAATCCGGCCAGGGGCGCGACGCCATCCAGACCAACGCCTCCTACCAGCCGACCCTGGTCACCGCCAGCACCGGCAACCCGGGCATCCGATTCGACGGCGCCAACGATTTCCTCTCGTTCAACGTCCCCATCAACGGGCTGGCGAACCTCTCCATCGTTCTGGTGACCAGCAGCGCTTCCGCCGCTCAGAACGGCGGGCCCGCCTGCTCCAACTCGCCCGCCATCTTCTGGAATGAAACCGGCAGCTGGGGCTGGACCTACCTGGGCCCCTTCCAGACCAATGTCAACTGGCGCTTCGGCACCTCCCAGCAATACGCCCCGCGCTACGCCCGGCCCGCCTCCATCGGCGCCAAGTGCTCGATCGCCACCCTGATCAAGGCCGCCAATGTCGAGGCCCTCTACGTCGACGGGGCCTGGGCCATGCAGCTCGATGACACCCTCTACCCGCTGGCCGGCGCCTCCGACAGCGGCTATCTCGGCCGCGCCACCACCAGCTATTTCAACGGCGATATTCTCGAGGTCCTCGTCTATACGGCCGCCCTTTCCGAGGCCGACCGGCTCGCTATCGAGCAGTACCTCCATGACAAATACTTCGCCGCTCAGCCCCCGACCGTCGCCATCACCAGCCCCGCCCCCGGCGCCTGGCTGGTCGCCCCCGCCAACATCACCATCACCGCCGACGCTGCCGATGACGGCAGCATCGCCCAGGTCGACTTCTACGTCGACGGCGCGCTCGTCGGCAGCGACACCACCGCCCCTTACAGCGTCGAGTGGAACAATGTCGCCGCGGGCCCGTATTCGCTGACGGCCAAGGCCACCGACAACAGCGGCGCCTACTCCTTCTCCGAGCGCGTCATGGCGCTCGTCAACTGGGCCAATCCCGCCGACGGCCCCGTGCTCAGCGGCCTGGGCCTCTGGCTCAAAGCCGACGCTGGAATCACGGCCGTCAACGGCGCGGTCTCCGAATGGGCCGACCAATCGGGCCAAGGGCACCACGCCGCTCAAGGCACCAGCTCCTATCGGCCGATCGTGGCGACCTCGGCCCTCGGCCTGCCGGTGGTCCGATTCGATGGCAGCAACGACGGCCTCTCGTTCAACATGCCCATCAACGGGCTCGAGGGCATCACGATCTTCCTGGTCGGCAACAACAACTCCGCCACCCAGAACGGCGGCACTTCCATCTACGACAGCCCCGCCATCTGCTGGACCGAATTCGCCAGCTGGGGCTATGTGTTCCTGAGCCCGTTCCAGACCAACGTGAACTGGCGGTTCGGGACCACCGTCGCCCAGAACAACCTGCATCGCTACCCGCGGCCCGCCTCCATCGGCAACAAATACACCATCACCACCCTGATGAAGAACGCCGATGTCGAAACGCTCTATATCGACCGATCGATGGCCGCGCAGATCTCGGATAAGAGCTTCCCGCTGGCCGGCGTCGGCGACGCTGCCTGGCTCGGACGCAGCCCCCGAACCTCGAGCGCATGGTACAACGGCGATCTCCTCGAGGTCCTCGTCTACACCACCGCCCTCTCCGACGCGGACCGGCAGGCGGTCGAGACCTATCTCCATCAAAAACACCTGGCCAACCAGCCCCCGGCCGTCGCCATCACCAGCCCGGCCGCCGGCGCCTCGTTCAACCCGCCCGCCAGCATCACCATCGCCGCCGATGCCACGGATGACGGCAGCATCGCCCAGGTCGAGTTCTTCGTCGATGGCGAGCTGATCGCCACCGACACCACCGCACCCTTCACCGCCGCCTGGAACAACGTGGGCAGCGGCGCCTACGGGCTGACTGCCAAGGCCACCGATAACAAGGGCGCCTATACGCTCTCCGAACGCGTCGTCGCGCGCGTCAACTTTCCGAATCCGACCGACGGCCCCGTTCTCGATGGGCTCGGCCTCTGGTACAAGGCCGACGCCGGCATCACCGCCTCCGACAACCTGGTGTCGAAGTGGGCCGACCAATCCGGCAACGAGCGCCACGCCGTCCAATCCGCCGCCGCCAGCCGGCCGACCCTTGTCACGTCCGGCCTCGCCAAGCCTGCGGTCAGCTTCGACGGCTTCAGCGATCACATGACCTTCAGCATGCCCATGGACGGCCTGAGCGGCCTGACCATCGTCCTGGTCGCCAACAATACCGTCCCGCAGACCACCGGCTCCGGCGGCGAAGGCGCCGCCGCCATGTTCTGGAGCGAGTCGCTGAGCTGGGGCGCGCTCTCCGTGGGCGTCTTCCAGGACTCCGTCAACTGGCGCATCGGCACCACGGTGTCGCAAAGCGGCAGCCCCAATTACCCCGGCCCCGCCTACACGCGTCCGGCCTCGATCGCCCGGGATTACACACGGAACATCGTGCTCAAGAATGGCGCCGACGAGTGGCTCTACGTCAATGGGCAGATCGTCGCCACGGTGTCCGGCAAAGAGCCCGCCACCGCAGGCATCGACAAGGACGGCGGCAACCTCGGCCGCGGCGTGATCTACCCGACCTGGTACTATTACCGCGGTGAGATCCTCGAGGCGCTCGTCTACGACCGCACGCTCTCGGAGGCCGAAGTCGCCCACATCGAGACCTATCTCCAGGCCAAATACTGGGGCAAAACGCCGCCCACCGTCGCCATCACCGCTCCGGCCAACAACACCGCCGCCACCGCGCGCTCGAGCATCGTCGTCACCGCCGATGCCGCCGACGCCGACGGCACGGTGGCCCAGGTCGAGTTCTTCGACAGCGGCACGCTCGTCGGCACAGCCACCAGCGCGCCCTACACCATCACCATCCCCAACGCCGCCCCCGGCTCGCATATGCTGACCGCCAAGGTCACCGACAACGACGGGCTCTATCGCTACTCCGGCGAGGTGCTTGTCTTCGCCAACGCCGCCTCCGGATTCACCCTGATCGACAACTTCGAGAATCGCGCCCTGGCGCCCATTCTCTACCAGGGCAGCTGGCTCGGCGCATTCGGCGACACCGCAAACGACTCGGTCGTGATGGATCCCACGGGCGCCGCGTGGGGCGGCAACCCGCAGAACAAGGTGCTCCGGTTGGCCACCGCCAAGCAGTCGCTGGCGTTCCCGGCCTTGCTCAAGGATGGCCAGACCGGCACCCTCTTCTTCCGCTGCGCCTCCACCACGTGGAGCCGCGACGACGTCAGCCTCGGCCTCTCCGACCTGCCCTGCTTCGGCTATGCCGTGGCCAATTACTACGAAACCCGCATTCTCCGGCAGACGGGAAGCAACCTGGGCACCCGGAATTTCGGGATCTACGACGGCGGCACGCTCCACAACAGCGTCCATCCATTCGCCTCGGACATGTGGTACAAGGTCTGGGTCGTGATCGATAATACGGCCGACACCTGGCAAATGTATGTGCAGGCCTACGACGCGCCCGCGCCCGTCGCAGCCGCGCACGACGGCGTCACGACATTCAGCTTCCGGAACGGCGTGGCCGCCAACGACCTCATCCGGTTCTTCATCTACACTCCGCAGCAGACGGTCTCCAATCTCTCGAGCGGAGGCGGTTTCTGGCTCGACGACATCTACCTCGCCCTCGGACAGGACCTGAGCGATCCGACGATCGTCGTTCCCCAGCCCGAGATGGCGATCGGCTGGTCCGGCGATGCCCTTGTCATCTCCTGGCCGGCATCCGCAGCGGGATTCAAGCTCGAATGGTGCGGCGACCTCGCCAATCCCTCCTGGGCCGAGTTCGGCACCGCGCCGGTCCAGGTCGGCGATCAGATGACCGTCACCCTCCAGCCGGAAGGCGCCGCGAAGTTCTTCCAGCTCGCGAAATAGCCTAGGCCGATCGCCGCGGCCAATTCCCGCGGCATCGCAAAACGTCACAGCGAGGCGGCCCTCACGGCCGCCTCGCTCGCTAACAAGGCCCCCTCCCCGCCCCGAATCCAGCCCAAAGCCCGATTGGCTGCGCTCGCGCGGCCGGCTGCCTTTTGGCCCTTAGGGTCTGTGCAAAAATTACTTCCGATTTTGGCGGGAGCGCCGCCGGGCCAGATGCGAGGCGCAAGGGAGGGAGTGTATCCCCCTGCGATACTCGACCGACCGAGCAACGAAGCAAATGGCCCGGCGCCGCCCCGCCCCGGAGGGCTGGGGGTCTTGGGCGGCCTGGCTGTGTTGCTCCTCGCTCACAGACCGCGCGGGTATGCTCGCTCGTCGCGCCTTGCCAGCCCGCCCAATCCCCTCCAGCAAAATCGGAATTAATTTTTGCACAAACCCTTATGCCTTATGAATAATTCACTTGCCCTCGTTATCCTCGCGCTTTTTGCGTCATCCTCGAGCTTGCTGGCCGCCAGCCCTGCCGCCCCCCCGATCAAGTTCACGCATTTTGCCATCGCCAACCCCCTCCCCGGCACCAACTGGGGGACCGCCGGAACGCCTCTGGCCGATTTCGACGGAGATGGCGACCTGGATATGGCGCTGTCCCGACGCGACGCCCACGGTTTCTGGTGGTATGAACGGAAGAGCGACGCGGTCTGGATCCAGCGTCTCATCACCGACTCGGCATCGATCCCGCAGTCCCTCGGCGGCACCAGCCTCGATGTGGATAACGACGGCTGGACGGACCTTGTGTTCAGCCATGTCTGGTTCCGGAACCCCGGCGCGCTCCGCCAGGATCCGGATGCCCCTTGGGCGATTCATCCATTCCCCGCCAGCGGCCATGACATCCTCGCAGCCGACATCGACGGAGACGGCCGGAAGGATATTGTGGTGTTCGACGGAAACACGATCGGCTGGTTCAATCCCGCCCGCTCGATGGCCAGCAATCTTGTCGCGGAGAAGATCGGCCACCATGGCGGCATCACCCCGAACGGGTCCGGCGATATCGACGGCGACGGCGACCGGGATCTGGTCGTGGCGGGCGCGTGGTTCTCCAACCCCGGCCGCGGCGCCGGGACATGGGCGCGGCGTCCCTGGCCCCACCTCCCCATCCCGAACGCATCCTACGGCACCAGCATCCGAAGCTGGGTCGTCGACCTCGATCGCGATGGCGACCAGGACATCGTCTACAGCGATTGCGACACCGGGTTCGGACACGTCTTCTGGGTCCGAAACGAAGAGAGAGGCGCCCGCTGGACCCGATTCCAGTTGCCCGACCCGCCCGCCTCGCCCGGCAGCGTCCCCGGGACTGGATCCTGGCACTCGCTGGGCGTCGCCGACTTCAACCGCGATGGCCACCTCGACGTGTTCGCCGGCGAGCAGGAGGATCCCGACGCCTACATGGTCTCGCAAGGGAAGCTGCCCATGAAACCCAAGGGGCTCAAGGAGCGGGGCGTCGTCTGGGTCCATTCCGGAACTCAGCCTCCCCGGTTCGAGCCCGTCGTGATCCAGGAGGACAACCCGGGATGGCATGACGCCAGCCTCGGCGACGTGGACGGCGACGGCGACATCGACATCGTCAGCAAGGTCTGGAACAAGGACGGCCCCACCTACCACGCCGATTTTTGGCGCAACGACACCCCCTCCGGTCGATAATCCGTTCCGGATGCAGACCCGCGCTCGAATCCATCCTGCGCGCTTGCGTCCGGAGCTGGAATAGAGGAGCTTGAATCGCATGAGCGAATTGAAGTTTGCCTGTCCTCATTGTGAGCAGCGCATCGCGGTTGACGCTCAAGCCAGCGGCCAAACGATCGAGTGTCCCGGGTGCCGCCTGCCGATCATGGTTCCCGCCCCTCCTCCCGAGGCCGGCGCCGCCGGGCACGCGCCCTCCGCAGCCCACCGGACCCATCCGCCCCGTCGAACGCCCTCGGCGCCCGCCGGATCCCACGCCCCGCCTTCTCCAGTCCGCCCGCCCGGCTCCAATGGACCGCCCGACGCCCCCCCCGCCGCGGCTGCGCCCCCGAAAGGCCGGTCGGTCCGGTTCAAATCTGCACAGCGCGCCGCCGCCGTTCTCGAGTCGCTTCACCCCCAGATCGGGGCCCTGACGCCTTCCATCAAGAAGCAGATCATCCTGGCCGTCCGCGAGTGTATTGCCGAGGAATCCCGCTGGGTGCCTGGCCGCAACGCATCGGGCAAGCCAGTCTATGCCGTCCGGCCCGAAGGGCAGGATCTGGTTCCCGTCAGCATCTCCGATCCGGCAGCGACCCGTTACAGCCTGTGGGGCGCCCTGCTGCGCGAGCTGCAGAGCCGATATGTCACCCAGACCGCCACCGGCCGCACCGAGCTGCTCGACCAGGAGATCCCCGCCGCCATCCGCTCCGTGCTCCTTCGCTCCGTGAGCGAGGCCGACCGCAAAGCCGGGCCGGACCCGCTGGCCTCGAAGGATCCGCTGTCGATCTCGCATGCCCAGTGCCTGCAGGTCCTGGATGTCCTGGCCGGCCGGTCGGACTCGACATCCGCGCCCCCTCGCGCGCCGTCACTCCCGCACAGCACCGTCGATATCGAGGAGCTCCTGGAGCGGCTCGCCCGCAACGAGAGCGTCACCTCCAGCGAGATCATCCACGCCTTCCACGCCGCCGTCCAAAAGCTCGAATCCCGCCTGATCGAGCTCGAGAAGCAAGGCTAGCGCGCCGCCCAGAGGATCAGAAGCCCCAGGCCGATCCGGTACCACCCGAATCCGTTGAAGGTGTGGGATTGGACGAAGCGCAGCAGCCACTTCACTGCGGCAAAGGCGGTCACCGCGGACACTACGGTCCCCAGCAACAGCAGCCACCACGATTCCGCCACCCCTCCCTCCGAAAGAGCGTGAGCGCACTGCAGCGCCCCCGCGGATATCAGGGTCGGAATCCCCAGCAGGAACGAGAACTCGGCTGCCATCGGCCGGTTCAATCCCATGGCCAGCACGGTCAGTATGGTTGCCCCGGACCGGGATGTTCCGGGGAACACCGCGGCCAGGATCTGCGCCAGGCCAGCCGCCACGGCCATCGGCCAGGTGATGCTCTCCCCCAAGGGCCGCCCTTTCAACGCCCGCTCCAGCCCCAGTATGATCCCCCCGCCAATCAGGGTCGCCCATGCCACCGGCGCCGCCGTCTCCGGAAGCTCGAACCCGGCCTTTTTAAGGATCAGCCCGCCGGCGCTGGTGACGGCGAACGCCAGCAGCAGCTTCAGCCCGTAATCGCGCGAGGCCGGCGCGCGCCACTGGGTGAGGATCGATCTCACCCGCCCATGAAACAGAACCAGGACCGCCAGCACCGCGCCGGATTGAATTCCCACGTTGAACAGGTCCGACTGCCGGGGCAGCCAGTGCTCCGCGATCAGCAGATGGCCCGTCGAAGACACCGGCAAAAACTCGGTGATGCCTTCGATCAACCCCAGCAATATGACCGCCACCCAATCGGGCATGACGCCATCCATGGCCGCGTTTAGACTCGAATCCCAGCCCCTTGGCAAGCCGCAAAAGGCGCGGCCGGCCGTCACGGGGCCGCCGGCGCCAGCTCGACCAGACCCGCGTCGATGTACTGCCCGCCTGATGTCTGGCGGCAATGAATGGCGATAACGTTCCGGCCGGCTCGAAGGGTGTCGAGCGCGGCGGGCGCGACAGACCGCTGCTCGTAGTCCACGGTGTAGCCCGTCACGCTCAGGGCCGCCACCCCGTTCAGGTAGACCTCCGCGTCCTCGTCATGATGAATCCGTATCCGGACCTCGCCCTCGGGCCGGCGGGGCAGGCGGAACTCGCGCCGCAGCCAGATCTCGCCGCTCTTCCAGGGCGTCCGCACCACCGCGCCGGGCGTGTCCTCGGCCCCAAAACCGGCCGGCCCGGACGCCCATCGCGCATCGTCGAAGACCGCGTCTCTCCACTCGAGCGCAGGCTGCTCGAAGGTGTATCGCCAGGTCACCGCCTGCTTCTCGGCCGTCGGCGCCACCGGAACGATCCGCGGGGGCCGCGGCATGGGCGCCCAGCCCGACGACCGAGTCTTGTCCCGCCCCGCCCATTTGCTCCAGAGCTCGCGATCGTAGAGCATCGGCAGAAACACGCCGCCCACCACCGATCGCGCCCTGAACCCCCGCTGCCGGCCCGTGTTCGCCCAGTACCAATCGGTCATCGGGATCCGGTCGGGCGTCTCGTCGAGGAACCGATAGACGGGATCCACCAGCCCATCGAAGTCCTCCCGGCTGCCCGTCAGGGTGGCGGTCCAGACAATCCAGTCGAGCTTGGTGTAAAGCTGGCGGCTGTCCAGGGGCAGACCGTATCTCTGCTGCGTCTTCCGGTAAAAAGCCATCTCTCGCCGCGCGACCTCGGCCGGGAACAGGTTCAGCCCCAGCAGCCGGTCCCAGACCAGGTTGTATTTCTGGCTCCAGGTGCCTGGCCGGTCGAACGCCAGCCGGGAATGGTCGCCATCGTCGGACTCGCGGACCCACCGCGCCGCGAAATCGCGCGCCGCGGATCCGAACGCGCCCTCCAGCTGTTTGTCTCCGCGCCGGCCGGCCAGGTCAGCCAGGGCCGCCAGCCCGCAGATCGCCTTCGCGGAGAGGTTCACGTTGTGCGCCAGATGCCCCGCGAAATCGTCCGTGCATAGCTGGTTCTCCGGATCGAATCCCTTGGCCTTCAGATACCCCCCCCACTGGACCAAAAGCGGCCAATACTCGCGCGCGAAATCCGCGTCGCCCTCGCACACCGCCAGCGCCGCCACCAGAAGCAGCAGGTTGCCCGTCTCCTCGACCGGCATCTGGTTCTCCTCGGTCCGCTCCCCGCCCCCGTACACCTGCCCGTTCGCGTGCGGATACCGCCCGAGATCGTGCGGCGCGAACGGGAACTTCCAGCGATCGGACGCGGAATACTCGAGCACGGGCACCAGCAGCGCCTTGGTCAGCGACGGGCTGAAGAGCAGGAACTGCGGCGCCATCGGGTAGATGATGTCCACGGTCCCGATGCAGCCGTTGCTGAAGTTCTCCTTGGGGAACGCCAGCGGCTGGCCATAGGCATCGGCGGCGATCTTGGTCGCAGCCAGGCATTGCCGGTAGGCCAGCGCCGCAATCTGCGCGTAGCGGCGCCCCCCCACCCGCTCGAGATCCTCCATGAGCTCCCGGTCGAAGGCTGCGCAGCGCTCGATCAGCGCGCTGTAATCGCGGCAGGCAGCCCGCAGCAGGTCCGCTGCCTCCCAGCCGTTTCGACGCCAATACGGCCGCAGGTTGTGCCCGAAATACTGGATCGAGTAGAGATCGTCATACGCCAGCGCCAGCCAGCGGCAGGCCGGCTCGGCCCCCACCATCCCCAGATCGAAGGTGAACGCCGCCACCGGCGCGTCGTCCCGAACCGCCCGCGGCATCCGGCTGTCCATCTCGAACTCGAGCCGCCCCGCCCGCGCGAACTCCGCCCGGCTGGCGGCCGGGGTGGCTGCATGCCCGCTGACTTGCGCCGCGGGAGCGGCCGCATACAGATACCCCCAGTCGATCCGGAGATCGTCCCCGTTCCGCGCCAGCACCGGCTGATCCGCGCTCCCCAGCCGGAGCACGGCCAGATCGCCCATCGGCTCGCGCCCCCAGACCGCCTTCTGCGCAGGCTCGTTAACCACCAGCTCCGCCGTGTGATCGTAATAGAGCTGAACGGCGTGCGCCGTCCCGTCGGTCGATCGAACCTCCCACGTCAGGTACGTCACCGGCCGGCTCAGGATTTCGATGTCATCCGGCAGCGCGGGCGTCGTGAAGGTGAGGGCCACGCGCACGCCGGCGCCCTCGAATTCATAGACCGTCCGCGTCGGCCAGACCCGGAGGCCAGTCTGCGGCAACGCCGGCGTTTCAGCCGGAGCGGACCCCATCAGCCGGTAGGCCTGGCCATCGATCCGGATCAGGCTCGACAGCCCATGGGTCTTTCCCGTCCAGTGGCGCGGCACGTCGTCCGTGAGCCGATCCGCAAAGGACCAGACGCTGAAATACGGGTCGCAGGCGATCAGGGGCGCAGCGGGCGGCCGGAGCGCCGCGCCGCCGCCCTGCAATGCCGGCGCCGCCCCGAGGCTCATCCAGCCGCCCGGGCCATGCCCCCATGGCCCACCCCCGAACAGCAGCATGTTGCCCAACACCCACGCCGGAAGCAGCCGGCCCGTCGATCGATTCGCTCGTTGCCGCATACCGCCAGACTTCACCCGGTTGCGGCGCAGGCGTCAAGCCTCCCGGCTCTTTCTACTGCGTGATCAACCGGAAGAAGACGGCGGGATTGGCCGGATCGATGGTCGCAGTCGCGCCGCTGGCGGATCCGCCCGGGTAATCGTGCCAGTTGTCGCGGATGCCCAGGCTCAGCGAATTGGTCTGGGCCTGGAGCTTGAGCCCCGCCTCGATCCAACGGAACGTCAGCGTGTCGCCGCTGCGCTCGACCTCGAGCTTCGGCAGCCCGCCCGTCACTCTCAATGTCCCGTCCACGGGGACGGAGCTGTAATCCCAGCCCAGCGGGCTGGGCAGGACGGGCAGGTCGTAGGTCGTGAAGTTGTCCGCAAAGCTCGCGGCGCTGAAGAGCTTGAACACCTCGCCGCCAGCCAGCGGGCCGATCGCAACCACCCGAAGCGTTCCGCCCAGGGTCAGGGTCTGGATCCCGCTCACCTGGTCGCTGCCGCTGGAAGAAACCTCCATGACGGCGGCGCCGAGCAGGGTGAGGTTGTTCTGGACCGCTAGGCTCCCAATCCCGGCGCCGGGCGCGAGCGCCCCCGAAACGCCCACGGTGACCGGGGACGAGATCGAGCCGCGACCGCCAAGGACGCCGCCGGCGACCGTGACGCCGCTGCCGCCGATCGCCGTGTTGACCAGGAGCGTGCCGTTGCTCACAACCGTCGTTCCGCTGTAGGTGCAGACGCCATCCAGGACCCACGTGCCCGCGCCATCTTTCCGGAACTGCGTCAGGTTCCCGCCAGCCCCGTCGGTCAGCCCGCTGTTCCATTCGCCATCGCCGTCGCCGCTCAGCCAGAGGGCCCGGGTCCCAGCCGTCGTCGTGTTCGCAGCCGGCCCCGAAACGATCAGCTTCCCCGCATCCGAATGCACGATCCAGTAGCTTCCGCCCGTGATGAGCTCGATGGGGCCTGAGAGCGTGTTCGTGCCGCTGACATTGCGGATGCCCGGCACGTTGCCCGCCGCGGATTGTTTCTGGTTGAGGACCAGGGGCTCGTCGAGCACGATGCCTCCGGCCAGCTCGAGCCGCGCATTGGGCGCGTTGCCGATCACCGTGGGGCCGTCGGTCGTGCCGAAGGCTTGCGGATGGGCCGGGCGCAGCGCCCCGCCGGTGATGGTGGTCTGGTTGGTGTAGGTCTGGGCCGCGGGCAGCGTCACGATGTTCGGGCCCGCCTTGCTCACAATGCCCTCCCCCACGACCAGCGCGCCGAACGTGAAATCCTCGGCCGCGTTGAACCGGAGGATGCCATGGTTGGTGATGGCCCCGGCCGAGACGGAGCCCGGCTGGACGCCGTCGCCGATCTGGAAGATGCCGTTGGTCTCCACCAGCACCCCGCCCGAACCCGTGCCGCTGCCGGACGCGTTGGCGACCGCAAGGGTTCCTCCGCTCACGACGGTGCCGCCGCTGTAAAGGTTGGCCCCCGCCAGCACCTGCGTGCCGGACCCGCTCTTGACCACCGCGCCACCGCCGCTCACCGCGCCGGCATGAACGCCGCCGCCGCCGCTAATCGTCAGCGTCGCGCTGCCCAGCGCGACATCGCCGCCCAGCGCCCCGCCCCCGTCCAGCGCCGCCACTGCCTGGTCCTGCCCGTTGAGATCCAGCACCGCGCCCGGAACATTCGAGAGCGTGACGGTGCTGTTGGTTGGCAGCCGGTCGGCGCCGCCGCTGAGCTGAAGCGACCCGCCCGAGATCGCCACCCCGCCGGAGAACGTGTTCGCGCCGCTGTTGCCCAGGATCAGCGAGCCGGACCCCATCTTGACCAGGGCTGCCTCGCCGCCGATCGAGCCCGGCCCAGCGAGCGTGTAGCTCTTGGCGCTGTTGTCGATCGTGAGCGTCAGGGGCGCCAGATCCATGGTCAGATCGACCGCGGTGACGCCGCTGGCGCTGTCGTTGAAGGTGACGAAATCGCCCTGGTTATACGCCGTCGAGCCGCCGCCATGGAGCCAGTTGGCGGTGGCCGTGTCCCACTTGCCATCGACCTTGCCGTCCCAGGTCAGCGCGCGCACGGGCGCAGGGCCGCCGGTGATCACCAGGTCGATTCTGCTCCGGGCCGCGTTGTTCGAGATGTAGCCCGTGTAGGCCTGTGTGGCCGCCGGCAGATTCCCCAGCGCCAGCTCGTTGAAGCCCGGCGCGAAGGCCTGGTAGCCGATCAGCGGAAGCTGCGCCGGATAGCCCGTGATCGGCGGCAGGAACAGGATGTCGATGGTGGTTCGATTCCCGCTGTAATCGCTGAAATTCACGACGTGGAGGTTCGTCGATCCCTCCCCCACGCCGAACGCCAGCACGCCATCGGTCACCGTCAGGCTCGAGAGCGGGCGGTCCGGCGACCCGGCCGAGTTGGTCACGACCAGCACGCCGGCCGTGATCGAGACATCGGCGAGCTCGCCCCCGCCATTTTCGATGGCCTGGGCCAGGACCCTGCCGCCATTGATGTTGAGCGTCCCGGTGGAGGGAGCGCCGCCGGCCGCCAGGCGGAGGACACCGTTGGCGACAAGCTGGGCCGTGCCGTTGACATTGACCGTGCCCCTGCCCGGCCCGCCCGTCGCCACGGCCTGCATCCCGATGTTCACCGTGTTCGCATCGATCACACCCGCATCAAACGTGATCGTGCCCGTGCCGCTGCCCTGCCCGCCCGAGGTTCCCGAGCCCCGCCCCACGATGATGGTGTCCACCAGGGCATCCACAGTCCCGGATGTGAAGTCGATGGACCCGACAGCCGCCGCGCTCGACGTCCCGGTTTGCTCGATCTCGTCCCCGACAATCCATGTCCCTTGCCGCCCCGTCCCCGCCAGGTTCCGAAACACGGCCCGCGGCGAGAAGAAGGTGATGGTGTTGAACGAGAGCTTGCTGCTGACGGATTTGCGGCCGCCGACGGTGATGCCGCCGTCGCTCAAGATGGTGTTCTCCTGCCCCAGGCGCACATCGCATGTCCCGCCATTGCCGGTCGTCCGGCTGACCAGCAATCCGGGATTCCCCGCGCAGGAAAGAAGGTTCGTCTTCGCCAGCAGCAGGGTCGCGTTCGGGCGATTGTACTGCGGGGTGCTGCTGCCGCCGTTCTCCGCCGCCACCCGGATCTGGCTGACATACGCCGTAAACGTCTCCAGCCCCTCCATGTCGAGCGTCGCCAGCTTGGCCCCCGCGGTCGCGGATCCCTGGATCACGGAGATGATGCCGGCGGTGTTGGTCACGAAAAGGCTGCCCTGCCCCAGAACGGTCGCGTAGACGGTCTGGGCGGCCCCGTTATCCTGGCCCGTCCCCACCATCAGAACCGGATTGACCGTCCCCTCGACGCTCAGAACCGATCCTGCGGGTATCTGCGTGGTGTGGAACAACTGGTTGGTGTTCCCATACTTCAAACTCTGGATCGCCACGCTGACATCGACAATGTTGTTCGGCGTGCCGAAGAGCCCCGGAAACCCCGTCGCGTCATCGTCGTTGAAAAGAATGGCGTTGCCCGGCTCGGGGGCGCCCCCCGCCCAGTTGCCAGGCGTGGACCAGTTGTCGTTCCCTCCGGCACCAGTCCACGATACCGTGTCCGCCGATGCGATCGGGTTCAGGAGCACTGCGGCAAGCAGCGCGCCAAGGGAGTAAATGCACGGGAGTTTTGTATTCATGGGATGCGCGTCCTCTCAGTGGGTTCCGATCTGGTATGCAACTGCAGACGGGGCTCGATTTCAAGGTCTTTCTTCGCCTGATTCTGGCTCCCTCGATCCGCCCTTGGGCTTCCCGCTTGAATCTCGAGAGGGCGGATCGCCCGGCGCGCCCCCGGGAAGCGGATCCGCCGATCAACCGCCGCTTGCATTGAAACCAGGACGCGCTATCCTGAGCGCATGTCAAATCAACATGTATCGGCGATTCATCGCAGGGGTTTCCTGGGCATGCTGGGCGGCGTCGGCCTGTTCCACGTTCTGGGCGCGGGGATGCCTTCCGTCCGGGCCGCGGCCCGCCCCGGCCGGCTCAAACAGGCCGTCTGCCAGGGTGTGTTCAAGGGGATCAAGCTCGATCTGGACGGCATGTGCCGCGAGGCGGCCCGCCTGGGAATCCAGGGGATCGACCTGGTCGGCCCCAGCGCCTTCCCCACACTCAAGAAATACGGGCTCGTCCCTACCATGGTCCCCGGCGGCAGCGGCATCAAGAGCGGGATCAACGACCGGAACAACCATGCCGAGATCGACCGCAAGATGCGGGAGGCGATCGAGGCGGCCTCCGCAGCCGGCGCACCCAACGTCATCGTCCTGGCCGGCGACCGCCAGGGGATCACGGACGAGCAGGGCATGGAAAACAGCGTCCGCTTCCTCAACAACATCAAGGCGCTGGCCGAAGACAAGCGCGTCACGCTCTGCATCGAGCTGCTCAACAGCAAGGTCAACCACCCCGGTTACATGGCCGATCGCACCGCATGGGGCGCCGCCGTCTGCAAACAGGTCAACTCCCCCCGCGTCAAGCTCCTCTACGACATCTATCACATGCAGATCATGGAGGGCGATATCATCCGCACCATCCGGGATAACATCCAGCACATCGGCCACTTCCATACCGCCGGCAACCCGGGCCGCCATGAGTTCGACGAGACTCAGGAGATCTACTACCCGCCCATCTGCAAGGCCATCGCCGACCTCGGCTTCACCGGCTACCTCGCCCACGAATACACGCCGACCCGCCAGCCGCTCGAGACGCTCGAGAAAATGCTCCGCATCTGCGACGTCTGATCGGCCTCGCCTCTCCGGCTGGCGGCTCGAGGGGGGAATGTCCCAGGCTCCTCGATCCCTCACCTGCCGGGGCCGGCCGAGTCCGTCTGGAGCAAATCCAGCACCTGATCCACGCTGAAGCTGCCGGACCGCTGGCTGGGCGGGTAATCCTGGAAGCTCTGGATGAACTGGCCCACGACCATCTGGGCGGGAACGAACATCCAGAGCTTGTCGCCGCCCCAGCGAAACCACATCTTGGACTCGGAGTAGAACCGCTCGAAGGGGTCCTGGCGCAGGTTGATCACGATCGGCATGTTGAGGGACTTGAGCTGGCCGTCAGCGATGTTCCCTTCCATGATCTTGAAGCTGATCTTCCAGTCGTCGATCCGGATCGCGTTGAGGTTGGCGTTGTCGTCGAAGTAGAAGATCTCGCGGCGGGGGGGCTTCTGCGCCTGGCCCTTGAAGAACGGCACGAAGTTGTAGCCGTCGAGATGGTTCCGGAACGTCTTGCCGCCCACTGTCCAGCCCTTGAGCAGCTTCTGCGACGCATCGGGGTCGCCCGCCGCCGCCAGCAGCGTCGGCATCCAGTCCTCGTGCGCCATGACCTCGTTGTGGACCGAGCCGGGCTTGAGGACGCCGGGCCAGCGGGCCACGCAAGGCACGCGCATGCCGCCTTCCCAGGTCGTGCCCTTCTCGCCGTGGAAAGGCGTGTTGCCGCCGTCCGGCCACGACATGACCTCCGCGCCGTTGTCGGTCGTGAACACGACGATGGTGTCGCCGGCGATGCCCAGATCGTCGAGCTTCTTCAGCAATCGCCCGACCACGTCGTCCAGCTCCATCATGCCGTCCGCATAAAGCCCGTAGCCGCTCTTGTCGGCCCACTTCGGCGACAGGCGCGTCCAGACGTGCATGCGGGTCGTGTTGTGCCAGAGAAAGAAGGGCTTCCCGGCCTTCACGGAGCGGTCGATGAAGTCCAGGGAGAAGGCCAGGAACTCCTCCTCGGCGGTCTCCATCCGCTTCCGGGTCAGCGGGCCGGTATCCTCCATCTTGCCGTCGGCCGACGCGCGAATGGCCCCGCGCGGGCCGAAGCGCTTCCGGAACTCCGGCGTTTTCGGATAGTCGGGGTCCTCGGGCTCCTCCTCGGCGTTCAGGTGGTAGAGGTTGCCGAAGAACTCGTCGAATCCGTGATGGGTCGGCAGCATCTCGTCCAGGTCGCCGAGGTGGTTCTTGCCCGCCTGCGCCGTGGCGTAGCCCATCGGCTTGAGCAGTTCGGCAATCGTCGGATCCTTGGCCTGGATCCCCTGCTTCGCGCCGGGCATCCCGACCTTGAGCAGGCCGGTGCGGAATGGGCTCTGGCCAAGGATGAAGGCCGCCCGCCCCGCCGTGCAGGACTGCTGGCCGTAGTAGTCGGTGAAAAGCGCGCCCTCCGCCGCAAGGCGGTCGATGCTCGGTGTGCGCCCGCCCATCATCCCGCGGTGGTAGGCGCTGATGTTCCAGACGCCAATGTCGTCCCCGAAGATGACGAGGATGTTGGGCTTCTTTTCGGCCGCCTGCGCCGGCGAGGCCGGCATCAGGACGCCGATCGCCAGCGCCGTAACCACCAGGGCGCAGGCGCCGGCGCGCTGGAGTTCTGTTGCTGTGTTTGGCATCTGTTTCCTTTGGGTTCGAGCGTTGTTTCCTGGTGATTCGAATATGTTGGATCGGATCGTCGAGATCGCCACGGCGCTGGCGCCCATCCATCCGCAAGTTCCTCCAACGCCGGGCGCGTCGATCGTCCAGCCCGCGACTCTACAGGAACGCCAAACGGCGCGGCCACTGACAGAATTGACAGGGGGGGCGGGAGACCTGGAATTCCAGGTCCGAACCCGGCGCCCGCGCGCTGGGCGGATCGGCGCCAGAGGCCTCCGATGGCGCTAGCCGCGGCTCTCGAGCTCGCGCAGCCGCGCCGGGAAGTCGCAGCCGGCACAGATCGCGTTGCTGCGGTCGCAGAAATCGCGCACGATTTGGAGGAGGCCCTGCTGGTCGGCCGCAGTCCGCAGCTCCCGGCCAGAGGAGGGGCCCAGAAGCCGATCGCGCGCCAGGCCCAGCACGCGGTTGTCCTCCCCCTTGGGCCAGGCGGCGTAAAGCGCCTCCGCCCGCCCGCGCAAGGCCTCGTTGCGGCCGGCGTCGGCCCGCGCCCACAGCCATGGCAGGATGGCGTTGACCGCCAGACCCGACAGCCTCGCCCCCCCCAGGAGGGGCTGGGGCTCGCCCCGGCCCCGCGACCGCAGTGTGCACCGCACGTCCCAGAACTCGTCGGGGCCGGCCTGCAGCAGATGGCCCAGCGCAGGGATCGCCTCCGCCGCAGGCTGGCCCAGCACGAACCACGCCTCGATCTCGCCCGGCAGGCCCGGGCGAGCCAGCCAATGCGCCGCCAGCGCCAGGCGGCGGTGCGGATGGTTGGCCGGCCGCTGGCCATGCCGATGCCAGCAGGCTGACGGCAGGATCGCCTCCAGCCATCCGCTCCGCTCCCGCCACCAGACGTCCCAAAGCCGCCTCACATACCGGCGGCTCCCCGCCGGAACCGCGGATAGCTCCTCCGGCAGCATCCCCGCCAGCCCCAGCAGGCGCGCCTGCCATCCCAGCACCGGCTCCCCCATGGCCTCCGCAACACCCCCCTCGAATGCCCCCCACCCCACCAGCTCCGCCAGCCGCTGCATCGGCCATGCATTGTGCTTGTACCCCAACACCCGAAACATCGTCTCCGCCAAAGCCGCATCCCACCCCACCTGCCGCGCCCGAGCCCGCACCTCGCGCGCCTTCCCCTCGAACCGCACGCGCGCAGCCTGCCGGATCAGCTCCCGCCGCCCCTCGGCTGCCATCCCCCCCAGCGCGTCGAAACAGCGCCCCCGACACTCCTCCGGCCACCGCCGCGCCGCCTCGCTCCCCAGCCACTCCTCCAGCTCCTCCAGCGGCGCGTCCAGGGACTCGCACAGCGCCATCGTCGGCCGGCCCGGACCCGCCGCCGCCGCCGGCTCCCACACCACGTGCAGGATCACCCGGCCATACGCCGGATTCGTATGGTGCCCATGGCCCTCCCATCCCGACGCCGCCACGTCCACCTCCACGTCCCCCGCGCGGGCGGGCTCCCCTTCGAATTGCACGACCGCCCCTTGAAAATCCGGCCCGGCTTCGACATTATGAAACCCCGGATGAAGGATCCGGAGCCGGCGGCCGTCCAAAGTCCGAAGCCGGTCGCGCAGCAGGCGCTGGTGGCGCCAGACCGCCTGCAGCAGCCGCTCGGGGGGCGGGGCCGGGGAGCCGCCCGCCTCCCGGCAGGCGCCGGCCTCCAGGCCCTCCCGGCGCCAGCGCCGGTAAAACTCCGGCCATGATCGGTTCATCAATGTTGATCAATAACATATAATTTAAGTATGTCAATTATTAATAATATTGGCCGGTGTCGGTTGGGCCGCGGCCCCGTCGCCGCGGCGGCGCTCGGCGCCTGGGCGGCCTGCGCCGGCGCCCTTGCGGGCGCCCCGGCGGCGGCTCCTCCCGCCGAGGTGCGCCGCGACGCGGTGGTCGAGGCCGTCGAGCGCGCCCTGCCCTCGGTCGTCAACATCGCCACGCGCACCCAGGTGCGCCGGCAGGGGTTCTTCTACGATTGGTGGCGGGACAACTGGGCGCCCTTCGTCCAGGAGCTCCCGCCTCTGTCCAGCGCCGGCTCCGGCGTGATCGTCGACGAGTCAGGCTATGTGCTGACCAACAGCCACGTCGTCGAGGGGGCCGACGAGATCACGGTGGTTCTGTCCGACGGGACGGAGTGCGCCGCGGCGGTGGTCAAGGCGCGGCCGGGAGCGGACGTGGCGCTGCTGAAGCTGAAGGCGCCGGCCGGCCAGCGGTTCCCGGCGGCGGCGTTTGCGGCCGATGACGACCTGCTCCTGGGAGAGACGGTCCTGGCCCTGGGCAACCCGTTTGGCCTGGGCGTCTCCGTCAGCCGCGGGATTCTCAGCTCGAAGAGCCGGCGGCCGCGCCCCGACGATTCCGGGCCGCTGCGGCTGCCCGACTGGCTGCAGACCGACGCGGCGATCAATCCCGGCAACAGCGGCGGCCCGCTCGTCAACCTGCGGGGCGAGGTGATCGGGATCAATGTGGCCATCTATCGGACCGGCCAGGGCATCGGCTTCGCCATCCCGATCCGGCAGATCAGCGCCGCCCTGGTCGACCTGTTCAGCCCGGAGCAGGTCGCGTCCCTCTGGTTTGGCGCGCGCCTTCATCCGGGCAAGGCGCCGATGGAGGTGCTGGCGGTCGAGCCGGGCAGCCCGGCCGAGGATGCGGGCCTGCGCGCGGGCGATCTTCTCCTCGAGCTCGAAGGCGAGCCGGCGGCCCGGTGGATCCCGCTGGTCGAGCGGCTGGTCGCCGCCGGCGATCGCCGCCCCCTGCGCCTGCTCATCCGCCGGGGCGGCGACGCCCTGGCGCTCACGCTGCGGCTGGCTCCGGAGGACCGGTTCTTCAACGCGGACCTGATCCGGCGGAGGACGGGTGCGAGCGTGCAATGGCTGACCGCGGCCCTGGCCGAGAGCCTGGGCCTGAACTTCTCCGAGGGGCTGCTGATTGCGGGTGTGGATGCCGACAGCCCTGCGGCGCGGGCCGGGCTGCGGCACGGGTTCGTGATCCAGACCCTGGACGGGCAGCCGGTGGCGGGCCTGGTGGACGCCGCCCGCCGCCTGCACGCGCGGGCCGCCGGCGAGACGGTCGCCCTCGGAGTGGTCGTCGAGGAGGGCAACGAGCTGTTCGTTCGCCGGCGGGCTGGATCCGTCCGGCTGACCTTGCGATGACCGAGGTTTTTGCTGGGCATCCTGTCGGGGCGGTCCTAAAGTCCAAACTCAGGCCATGAATGACGGCGCCATGATCGAAGCATCCGGGCTGACCAAGCGTTACGCGGGGCACCCGGCGATTGACGACCTGTCGTTCACCGTGGCCCGCGGCGAGATCGTCGGCATCCTGGGGCCCAACGGCGCCGGCAAGAGCACCACCCTGCGCATCCTGGCCGGGTACCTGCCGGCCACCTCCGGCTTCGCCCGCGTCGCCGGATTCGACGTCTTCTCCCAGTCCCTGGAGGTGCGGCGGCGGATCGGCTACATGCCGGAGAACAACCCGCTCCACCTCGATCTCCGCGTCCGGGAATACCTCTTGTTTCGCGCCCGTCTCAAGGGGCTGGGCGGCCGCCGCATGCGCGAGCGAATCGACTGCGTCCTCGAGCAGTGCGATCTGGCCGACGTCCGCCACTCCATGATCGGCCAGCTCTCCCTCGGATACCGCCAGCGGATCGGCCTGGCCGACGCCCTCGTCCACGAGCCCGAGCTCATCATCCTCGACGAGCCCACCCTCGGTCTGGATCCCAACCAGATCCGGGCGGTCCGCCAGCTGATCAAGGACCTCGGCGGCTACCATACCGTCCTGATCTCGACGCATATCCTGCCGGAGGCGGAGATGACGTGCCAGCGCGTCCTGATCCTGCACGAGGGCCGGATCCTGGCCGCCGACTCTCCCGAGAACCTCCAGCAGCATGTCGGCAGCCGCGGCCAGGTCACCGCCGAGATCGCCGCTCCGGCCGCCGCCCTGCGCGAGTTCCTCGAGGGCCTCGACGGGGTGGCCCATTTCAATGTCGCGCCCCTGGACGGCGAGTTCCTCCGGTGCGCCCTCACCCCCCTGCCCGGCCTTGACCTCCGCCCCGCCCTGTTCGCCGCCGTCCGGGACCGGGGCTGGACGCTGCGGGAGCTGACGCGATCGCGCCCGACTCTCGAGGACATCTTCGTGCACATGACCCGCGACATCCAGGAGGAGGAGGCCGGCTGATGTCCGCGTTCCTGGCCATCGTCCGGCGCGAGCTCTCGAGCTACTTCGCCTCGCTCACCGGCTACATCCTCATCGCCTGCGTGCTCTTCCTGATCGGGTTCACCATCACCGACCTGCTCGAGCGCCTCAACCAGGAGTCGACCGACGTGCCGGTGACCGAGATGTTCTATCAGACCTGGTATTTCTGGCTCATCCTGCTCCTGGCCTCCCCTCTCATCACGATGCGCACCTTCGCCCATGAAAGATCGTCGGGCACGTTCGAGACCCTCATGACCGCGCCCGTCCGCGACATCGAGGTCGTGCTGGCCAAGTTCGCCAGCGCGCTGCTGTTCCACCTCCTGCTCTGGATGCCCCTGTTCCTGTGCGTGTTGATCGTGCGCTACTACGCGAACGACACCACGGCGTTCGGCCCCCCGCTGCTGGCCAGCGCGTTCCTGGGCATCCTCCTGCTGGGCGGGCTCTACATGTCGATGGGCTGCTTCGCCTCCGCCCTGACGCGCAGCCAGATCATCGCCGCCGTGGTGGCGTTCGTCCTGGGCGCAGGCCTGTTCCTCCTGAGCTTCCGATCCCTCTTCGGCATACCCCGCCTGGGCAGCTCCGCCAAGATCCTCGGCTACGTCTCCATGATCGAGCACATGCAGGATTTTGTCCGGGGCGTCCTCGACACCCGGCACGTGGCCTTTTACGTCACCCTGACCGTCTTCTTCCTTTTTCTGACGCTGAAGGTGGTCGAAAGCCGGCGCTGGAGATAGCATGAAAGCCGATCCCGCCCCGCCTGGATTCTCGAGCCGCCAACGATGGGTCATCGGCGCGCGCTCGGCGGCGTCGGCCCTGGCGATGCTCGCCCTGGTGCTGATGGCCAACTACCTCTCCAGCCGCCATTATCGCCGGCTGCATTGGGCATCCCCCAACCCCCACGAGCTGTCCGTCCTCACCCAGAACTTCCTCGGCTCCCTGACCAACGCCATCCAGATCACGGTCTTCTTCGACCAGCAGTCGCCCCTCTACAGCTCGGTCTCCTCCCTCCTGGCCGAATACCAGCAGGCCTGCCCCCGGATCCAGGTCGAGCAGGTCGATTACATGCGAAACCCGGGCGCCGCCCAGCTCCTCAAGGAGCGCTATCGCCTCTCGTTCCCCGAGGCCAACAACGACACCCTCTATCGCAATCTCGTGATCTTCGACTGCGGCGGCCGCATGAAGATCGTCCATGAAAAAGAGCTCTCCGATCTCGGGCCCGCCTCCGGCGGCCCCCCGGGCGCCCGAACCTTCCAGCGCGTCAACTTCAAGGGCGAGCTCATGTTCACCTCCGCCATCGTCGCCGTGACCGACGCCCGCCGGTTCCGAGCCTGCTTTGTCGCCGGCCACAGCGAGCACGATCCGCGCAGCGACAATCCGCAGATGGGCTACTCGAAGCTGGCCCAGATCCTCGAGCAGAACAACGTCGAGGTGCAGACGATCGATCTGGCGCGCCAGGAGATCCCGCCGGAAAGCCTGCTGATCATCGCCGGCCCCCAAAGCCGCTACGACCCGGCCGAGCTGGACCGGCTCAACGGATTCCTCGCGCGCGGCGGCCGGCTGCTGGCGCTGATGAACAACCTGGGCCGCACCGGCCTCGAAGGAGTGCTCGCCTCCTGGGGCGTGCGCGTCGGCGACGACGTCGTGCTCGAACTCGAGTCGGGCGGGGCCGGCTCGGTCAAGGTCGCCGCCAGCCGCAACCTTGTCGTCACGAATTACCTGGCCCTCAACCATCCCATCGTCCGCCCCCTCCTCCGCTCGCGCCTCCATTTGGTTCTGCCCCGAACCATCGAGAAGCGGCCCGGCGGGCGCCCGGACGCCGATGCGCCCCGTGTCGAGCCCTTGGCTGCCTCCGGCGAGAACAGCTTCGCGACGGCGGACATCCGCGACGAGGTCCTCTATGAGAACCTCTTCCGGAACCGCCGCGGCCCCATCCCCATCATGGCCGCCGTCGAAAAAGGCAGCGTCCCCGGCATCAGCATCAACCCCACCTCCACCCGCATCGTCGTCGTGGGCGACTCGATTTTCCTGGGCAACTACATGATCGACTCCCTCAACAACCGCGACTTCGCCGTGCTGAGCATCAACTGGCTGCTCGATCGCAGCCAGCTCATGGGCGGCATCGGCCCCCGGCCCGTCCGCGAATTCCAGGTGGTGATGACCCCCGCCCAGCTCACCGCCGTCCGCTGGCTGCTGCTCCTGGCGCTGCCCGGCTCCATCCTGTTCGTCGGGCTGGTCGTCTGGTGGCGCCGGCGACACTGAACCGGAGCACCCCATGAACGCCCGCAGCACATGGCTCCTGGTCCTGAGCGCCCTCGCCTTGTTTGCCTTCATCCTGCTGTTCGAGCGCGAGCCTCGCGATCCCGAGTCCCGCGCCCAATCCAGCCCTGTCCTCGCCGGCTTTCGCGCGGATGCGGTCACCGGCGTCGAGATCCACCAGCTGACCAACCCCGTCCTGCGCGCCGAGCGCACCGAGGGCCGCTGGCGCCTCACGCATCCCGTCCAAACCGTCGCCCACGCACCGCGCGTCGAGCGGCTCTTGAGCGTCTTCTCGAAGCTCGACCGCCACTCCCACATCACCGCCCGCGATCTGGCCAGCCAAAAGGCATCCCTCGCCGCCTTCGGCCTCGATCCGCCCCGCGCCACCGTCATCGCTTCCCAGGCCACCAACCAGTTCCTCCTCAAGATCGGCGGGCCCACCCCCGTCGGCCAGCAGGTCTACATCCAGCTCGTCGGCGCCGACGGCATTTACTTCTGCGACGCCGGGTTCCTCGACAGCCTGCCCCGCAGCGCCGACGACTGGCGCGACACCACTTTCCTGCGCCTGCGCGGGCTCGGCTACAACCGGCTCCAGATCCGCACCGGCGCCCAGAACCTCGAGTTCAAGGTTGACGACGCCACCCACCTCTGGCGCCTGGGCCAGCCCATGAACGCCCGCGCCGATAACCGCAAGATCCACCGGCTCATCCAGGAGTTGGAGTTCTGGCAGATCACGCAGTTTTTGCCCGCCCCCTCCGCCGTCGAGCTCGAGGCCCTCCGCCTCCAGCCCTCCGAGTCCAGCATCACTTTCAGCCGCGGCTCCAACGATCTCCTGACCGCTCACTTCGGCCTCAGCCCCACCAACAACGCGGGTCTGGTCTACGCCCATTGCCCGCCGGACCCGGGGCTGGTCCTGGTGCTGCGCGCGCCGCTCGACAGCCTGCGCAAGCCCCTCGCCTACTGGCGCGACCCCCGCCTCATCTCGCCTCTCGTCGCCTCGATCGACCTCATCGAGATCGCCGGCGAAGAGTCGTTTGCCCTCCAGCGCCAATCGGCGAACGCATGGACCGTGGCCGGCCCCGCCCGGCTCCCGGCTGACCCCGAGACCATGCAGCGGTTCCTCGGCGATCTCACCGCGCTCGAGGTCGTCGAATACGTCCGGGATGTGGTGACCGATTTCGCCCCCTACGGCCTGACCAAGCCCGCCCGCCAATACACGCTCCGCCCCAAGCCCGGCCCAGCCAGCCCCACCAATGCCTTCCTCGCCCAGATCAACCTCGGCGCCAGCTATGACGACAAGTACTACGTCCGGCTCACCGGCGAGGACTCCGTCTATGGCGTGCCGCGCACCAACCTGGCCGGCCTCCCCACCCGCGCCTTCCAGTTCCGGGATCGATCGGTCTGGAGCTTCGACAGCTCCAACGTCGTCGCCGTCACCATCGCCATCGAGGGACAAACCCGCAAGCTCTCCCGCGCGCCGGGCGCCGCCTGGGTCCAGGCGCCCGGCAACACCCCCCTGGCCAGCCCGTCGGACCTGGCCCTCGAGGAAACGCTCTATCGCCTGGGGCAGCTCCGCGCCGAGGCGTGGACCGCCATCGGAGCCGACCAGCTCCCCCGCCATGGCTTCCCCGAGGCCGCTCATACGCTCACGATCGACCTCCAGGAGTCCGGCCGCGCCCGCTCTTGCTCGATCCGGTTCGGCCGCCAGGCCCCCTCCCAGCACATCTTCGCCGCCATCGACCGCGAAGATCAAACGGTCATCTTCGAGTTCCGACTCACTCTCTTCAATCTCTACGTGGATTTCCTCCGGGGGCTGTTTGCCCAGCCCTCGCCGCCGGCTCCATAGCCATGCCGTCCGCTCCGCGCACATCCCCGTGGCGGCCCTGGATCCGGCGGTTGCTCTGGCTCAAGCTCGCCCTCGGCATCCTCTGCCTCCCTCTGATCGGATTTGCGGTTTACGTGCATTTCGTCGGCCTGCCATCCTTCATCAAGACCCCCCTTCTGGCCCAGCTCCGCTCCCGCGGCCTGGACCTGCAGTTCGCCCGCATGCGCTGGCATTTCGTCCGCGGCATCATCGCCGACCAGGTCCGCATGAACGAGGCCCGCGCTCCATCGGGCCCGCGGCTCTCGATCGACTCGATCCAGCTCCGCCTGCGGCACCGCGCCCTGCTCCGCGGCCGCATCGAGCCCGGCGATCTCGCCATCCGCGATGCCCGCCTCACTTGGCCCCTGCCGGCCGTGTCCAATCTCCCGCCCTGGCGCCTGGAGGTGGACCGCGTCCAGGGCCGCCTCCGCCCCGCGCCCGATTGCTGGGAGATCGAAAGCCTCGAAGGAGAGTGCCTGGGCATCCATTGGATCCTTCGCGGCTCGATCTCCAACGCGCCCGCCCTGCCGCGGAAGCCGTCCGAAGGCGCGCCCACCGACAGCCGCTCTCTGGCCGACCGCTTTGCGCCCTGGGTCCGCCGTGCCGTCGGACAGTGGGAGCGCTGGATCGTCGACGGCGCCCCCCAGCTCGCCGTCGATATCCATGCCGACGCCGACGCCGCGGGCCCATGGCGCTTCTCGATCGAGTTCTCTGCCCCTCACGCCCGATCGTCCAACCAGGAGATCCGCCAGCTCAACCTCCGGCTGCAGGCCCGATCCGATCCCGCCGGGAACCGGCCGGAGCCCGGCTGGACGGCGCGGCTCGATGCCACCGCCTTCGGTGTCGACACCCCGCCATTCCAAGGCAGCGACATCGCCATCGAGCTGGATGCCTCCGGCGCATCCCCCCCCAGCCGCCCCAGCCGCCTCGCTGGACGCGTCCAGGCCCGATCCGTTCGCCTCCGATCCTCGGCCGCCATCGACCGCCTGTCCGCCACCGCGCACTGGATCGACCAGGACACCACTCCCACCAATAGCCGGATCCGGATCGAAACCGGACCGGTGCGGACCGCGGCGGGCTCGGCCCGCCATCTGGCCCTGACGGTCGCCGCGGCGGCCGCCTCTGCCAGCCTGTGGCCCCAAGCCAGCGCATTCGCCGGCCTGGCCGCCCGCGACTGGATGGACCTGCTTCTTGGATCGAATCTGGTCTCCAATCCCCAGATCCACCTGGCGCTCGAGCAGCCGGACTCGAACGTGGCCCAGGCATCCTCGATCACCCTGGACGGCGAGATCACCGGCTACCAGCCCGCCAGCCCGCTCCCCGCCGAGGTGAGCGGCACTTTCTGGGAGGCGTTCTACCCCCTCCGATTCGATGCCGCCGTCGACCTCGATCGCCTCGCCTCCCCCAATCTCGATGCCGCCCGCGTCCAGGCCCGGGCCCGCTGGGACGCGCCCCGCCTCAGCCTCGACCGGCTCGATGCCCACCTCCACGCCGGGCAACTGCTGCTGACAGGCCGCGTCGACGCCGTCACACGCCAGATCGCCCTCCAGGCTGAATCCAGCATCGATGTGCATCGCGTGGCTCCCCTCCTCTCCGAGTCCGGACGCCGCTGGCTCCGCCAATACGGCTTCCAAACACCGCCCCTGATCTCCGGCCAGGCCGTCGCAACCTGGCCCTCATGGACCCGGCGCTCCCCTGATTGGAGGACGGAGATCCTGCCCCATCTCCAGCTCGAAGGAGATGTCCGGGCTCGAAATGGCGACTTCCGGCGCGTCCCCTATTCCGATGCGGCCGTGCATTTCTTCCTGTCGAACGGGGTGTGGCGAGTGCCCATGCTTTACGCGACACGCCCCGAGGGCCGGCTGGATCTGACCTACGAATGCCCGATCGCCACCCAGGACTACCACTGGGGCATCCGCAGCACGATCGATCCTCGAGCCCTCCGGCCCATCCTCTCCCCCGCCCAGCAGCGCGCGCTCGACTTCTTCGATCTCTCGGGCCCGCCCCTGATCGAAGGCGATCTCTGGGGCCGCTGGAAGGCACTCGAGCGGACCGGGTTCGCCGGCCAGCTCTCGCTCGCGTCGTTCCGGTTCCGGGGGGAATCGCTGGACCATGCCGCCGGGACGCTCGACTACACCAACCGCTGGCTCCGGGCCCGCAATGTCAGCGTCCTTCGGGGCGCCGAATCGGTCTCCGTCTCCAGCCTGGGCTTCGACACCGCCGCCCAATGCCTCTGGATCACCAACGCCATCGCCCATATCGATCCCGGCGTCATCCTCCGCCCGATTGGCCCTCAGACCGCGGCGACCATGGAGCCCTACCGCTTCCTGAATCCGCCCACCGTCTGCGTCGACGGATCGCTTCAGGTCAACCCGCCGGTCCAGGCCAACCTCCGGTTCGCCGTCGAGGGCGGCCCGTTCCACTGGTGGCGCCTCCAGTTCGATCGGGTCCGGGGCCAGGTGGATTGGATGGGGGACCGGATGGCGATCACCGACTTCCAGGGGGCCGCCTACCAGGGCCGGATCACCGGCAGCATCGACTCTCGCATTTCCACCGATCAGGGAAGCGACCTCGAGGTCCAATGCGCAGTCTCCAGCGTCAATATGGCGCCCCTCATGCGCGATCTGTTCTCCGACACCAACCGCCTCGAAGGCGTCCTCAATGGCGAGGTCTCCATCCCCCACCTCAACACGCGCGACTGGAACAGCTGGCAGGGAGAGGGATGGGTCAGCCTCCGCGACGGCCTCCTGTGGGACATCCCGATGCTCGGGCTCTTCTCCCCGATCCTCAGCTCGATCATCCCCGGCCTGGGCAACAGCCGCGCGGATCAAGGCAACGCCTCGTTCACGATCCAGGATAGCGTGTTCCATACCCGCGACCTCGAAATCCGATCCCCGCCCGTTCGATTGAAATACGAAGGCACGATCGATTTCGCCGGCCGGGTGAACGCCCAGGTCGAAGCCGCTTTCTTCGGCGACACGGTCGTGATCGGCCCTCTTCTTCGGTGGGCGATGCTGCCCGTCAGCAAGGTCTTCGAGTACAAGGTGACCGGGACCCTGGGACGGCCCCGCAGCGAGCCGCTCTACATGGTCCCCCGCCTTCTCCTCATGCCCCTCCAGCCCGTCAAAACCATCAAGGGCATCTTCGTGCCCCGCGATCCGCCCGCCGATCCGCCTGCGCCCCGCTGAACGCCCGGGCACTTCGGCATTGAACCCCGCCGATCCGCCTGCTAGCTTCCGCCCGATATATGCGGATCCTTTCGGGCATCCAGCCTTCCGGAACGCTGCATCTGGGCAATTACTTCGGCATGATGAAGCCGGCCATCGAGCTCCAGACGCAGGGTGAAGCTTTCTATTTCATCGCCGATTATCACTCGATGACGTCGCTCTTTGACGCCGCCCAGCGGCGGCGCCATTCGATCGAGGTCGCCCTGGATTTTCTGGCCTGCGGGCTCGATCCCAAGCAGGCGGTCTTCTTCCGGCAATCCGATGTGCCGGAGGTGACGGAGCTGACCTGGATCCTCAGCACGGTGACCCCCATGGGCCTCCTCGAGCGCTGCCACAGCTACAAAGACAAGCTCGCCAAAGGCATCGCCCCCAGCCACGGGCTCTTCTCCTACCCTGTCCTCATGGCCGCCGACATCCTTGCCTACGACTCCAATGTGGTTCCCGTCGGACGCGACCAGAAACAGCACGTCGAGGTCACCCGCGACATCGCCGTCAAGTTCAACCTCCTCTATGGCGACACGTTTGTCGTCCCCGAGCCCCGGATCCAGGACGCCGTCGCCGTCGTCCCCGGAACCGATGGCCAGAAGATGAGCAAGAGCTACGGCAACACCATCGAGCTGTTCGGCGAGGAAAAGGCCGCCCGCAAGAGGATCATGAGCATCGTCATGGACAGCCGCACCCCCGCCGAACCCAAGCCCGATGCGGATCAGAACTCCGCACTCCAGCTGCTCAAGCTGGTCGCCCCCCCGGAAATCGGCCGCGACTACGAGGAGCGCCTCCGGGCCGGCGGCCTGGGCTACGGGGACCTCAAAAAGGCACTGTTCCAGCTCTATTGGGATTACCTCGCACCCGCCCGCGCCCGGCGCGCCGAGCTGGAATCCAACCGGGACTACGTCGACCAGGTCCTCGCCGACGGCGCCCGGCGCGCCCGGGCCACCGCCACCGTCGTCCTGCAGCGCGCCCGCCGAGCCAGCGGGATCGATTAAGGGTCTGTGCAAAAATTAATTCCGATTTTGCTGGAGGGGATTGGGCGGGCTGGCAAGGCGCGACGAGCGAGCATACCCGCGCGGTCTGTGAGCGAGGAGCAACACAGCCAGCGCGCCCAACACCCCCAGCCCGCAGGGGCGGGGCGGCGCCGGGCCATCTGCTTTGTGGCTCGGTCGGTCGAGTATCGCTGGGGATACACTCCCTCCCTTGCGCCTCGCATCTGCCCCCACGGCGCTGGCGACAAAGTGCAAAGGTTATTTTCTGACGGCCCCTAAGGCGCCGTCTGAAGCCACGGCAGCGGGGGCAGGCCCGGCTCCTCGGCGCCCGCGCCGCCAGGATACGCTTCGAGGTTCCTCTCGAGGATCCGCTGCACCGATTTCGCCCGCTCTTCCTCGACATGCCGGATCGCCAGCTCGCGCTCCTGGGCGGTGAGCGTTCGATCGCTCTCGATGCGCTGCCGCGTCGCAGCCGCCAGCCGGTTGACCTCGTAAACCGGAGGCAGAACCGAGACGGGCGCGCCCAGGTCGGCCAGGCTGGCCCGCGTGGTGCGGTAGACCGGGTCCTGCGCGAGCTGATATTGCAGGTAGCGCTCGGCGCCGAGCGTCTGCTTGAGCGACAGCTCCCAGGAAGACTCGAGCTCGCGGCGCTTGGGGCCCGCCCCGCCGCCGGGCTGCTGGTCCAGCGCGTCGCGGCTCCGGAACAAGTGCCGGAATTCCTCCTCCGTCACGCTCAAGCCCGAGCTGCCCAGCAGCGATCGAAGCCCCCCCGCCGTCTCCGAATACCGGAGGAGATACTCCTCCAGTTGCGCGGGGGTCAGCACCCGCGCCAGCTCGGCTCGGATCTGCTGCCGTAATCGAGCCAGCTCGGCTGGATCGACCGCCTGGTCCTGGTCCTGGTCCTGGGCCAGAAGCTTCTGCATGCGGAGCGCCGCCCGCGCCGCGATCTCCTCGACCGCCCGCCGCGTCTCGGGCGGCAGCTGCCCTAAAACCGGCCCCGCCAATCGCACCCCCACCGGATCGGCTGTGCCCGATTCACACTGCTCCCAGCCGGGCCCGAGCAGGCTTTGGAGCAGATCCCGGCGCTCGGCATCCAGACGCTGCAAGACCTCGAGCTGGGCCTGGCCAACCAACTGGTCCGCATCCGCACGCCACCACGGCATGTCGATCCGCGCCGACTCCGCCGCCCGCTTGCCGGCGTAAACCTGGTTCACGTCGGCAACGATGATGTCGCAGATGGTGGCTTCCGGGCAGCCGATGGCCCGCAGATTGCCGATGTAGGTCGCGTAATTCGTCGACTCCAGCTCGCTCCAATCCATGAACTGGCGGCGCACGACCACGGGAGGCTGGAGTTGCGGAGCCGCCAGATCCGGCTTGGCTGGCGGCGCGTCCGGCCGGCTGGCATCGCGCGCATGCCTCCAGCCCCAATACGCCGCACCCGCCAGCAGCACATTCAATCCCAGCGACAATGCCAGGATGATCGGCAAGCGGTTCCGCATTCCCGGATCTTGCCCCAACCCATCCCTCCGCGCAACCGCAAAGCCGCCCTGGGCGGAAGCCAATCGTATTGCACCCCCCGTTTCGCCGCTCGGATCAGCATGTTTTTCTTCGAGCGTCTTGCGCCGCTGCACGCCCCCAGCCGGGCGCCCCCGCCCATCCAGTTCAATCCCGGGATCCGGCCTCGACAGCCTCGCCGCCCGTCATCCCGATCAGCTCAGCCGCCAGGGCGCATTCGATCCCAAAGGGCAGATACCCGGCATAGCCCAGGATCGGCATTTCGAAGAGATGAAAGCGATCGACAAACGGCACGCTGTAAATCCACTTGTCCAGGCTATGGTAGTTCCACAGTTCCCAGAAAAAGCCGCAGACCACGGACGCGGCTGCCGACATCGCAATCCGCCGCCAGTCACCCTGCCCCAGATCGTTCAACAGGGTCCGTTGGCCGGTCATCGCCCGGATGGAAGCCACGACAGCCAAAGGCGCGATCCACACCAGCGGAAACAGCAGCTCCGGCCTGATGCCAATCCCGGCCAACCCCAAGGCCGCCACAGCCAGGGCCGCCCCTGCAAGCAGCCCCGGCCTGGCCGCGGCGACAGGCTTCCAGCCCGCCAATTCCCGCCACATGCTCGGACGCCCGGCCAGCCAGGCCCGCGTGGCGACAAAGGCCGGCAACACCACCGAAAACGACAGCGTCGCACGCGCTACATACTCGCCCGCTCCCAGAGCGTCAGCGCCGACATAGTGCCAATTCCCGACGAATCGGTTCAGATACTCGAAGAGCCACCAGAACAGCGCGCTCAGGGGGAAAAGGCCGAGAAACACGCCCGTCCGATGCGTCAGCGGGGAGCGGCCGGTCTGCCGAAAAGCGAGGGCGTTCATGGCAACGATGTACGCCAGCCACAGCGGCGTGAAGGTGTGGTGCTGCAGCGGCTGGAACCACGAAAACCGAGTCCAAGCCAGCACCCAAAATCCGCACCCCGAAACCAAGGCCGCCCATCCCCACCAGGGAAACCCGCTCACGGGCGCATCGGATCGGCGATGGCGCAGCCATCCTCTGGCCACGCCCCGCGCCAGCGGCCAGGTCGCCGCCCCAACCAACAGGCCCAAACCGCAGAATGCCGGCCAGGAGAAGGGCGCGTGCGGGACAAAAACCGCCCGGGGCGGCATCTGCAGGTAGGGCGTCACCGATGCGCCCGCGAGCCAGATGCCCGCCAGCGGCATCCCGAGCAGCAGGACAACCCCGCCGATCCACGCCGCCGCAGCTTGTGCGCCTTTGCGCATCGATCTCTCCGCCTGAGAATTAGTTTGTCGCTCCAGGCCTTTCCGGGCAATCTGACGCCCATTTATGAAGCAGGTCAACCTGGGAATCATCGGTGGCGGCACGGTCGGCAGCGGCGTCTACCACGCATGGCGCCAGAACGGCGCCCTGATGGCCTCCCGGCTCGGCATGCGCGTCCATCTTGCCCAGATCGCCGTCAAGGCCTTCGACGAGCCCCGCCCCTACCCGATCCCCGAATCGCTTCTGACCACCGACTGGCGCTCGATGGTTCGGCGTCCGGACATCGACATCGTTGCGGAGCTGGCGGGGGGCACGACGGTGGCCCGGGACATGGTGCTCGAGGCCCTGCGGCTCGGCAAGCCGGTCGTCACCGCCAACAAGGCCCTCCTCTCCGCCCATGGCGAGGAGCTGTTCGAAGCCGCCGGCCAATCCCGCGCCAACCTCTACTACGAAGCCAGCGTCGCCGGCGGCATCCCCATCATCAAGGCCATTCGCGAAGGTTTCGTGGGAAACCGCATCACGCACCTCTTCGGCATCGTCAATGGCACCTGCAATTACATCCTCACCCGGATGAAGCAGGAGCGCGCCGGATTCGAGGCGGTTCTGGCCGAGGCCCATCGCCTTGGCTATGCCGAAGCCGATCCATCCCTCGACGTCGACGGCCACGATTCGCTCCACAAGATCGGCATCCTCGCCTCGCTGGCCCATGGGTTCTGGGTCCGCCCCGAGACGGTCCATGTCGAAGGGATCCGCGGGCTGAGCCAGGCGGACATCCAGTTTGCCGAGCGGCTGGGCTACACGATCAAGCTGCTGGGCATCATCAAGGCCGCTTCGCCGGCGGGCCGCGCCGGCCGCGCCGCGCGCGGCTCCCGGATCCAGGTCTCCGTCTACCCCGCCCTCATCCCCAGCTCCCACGTCCTGGCCAGCGTCCATCACGTGTTCAACGCCATCTTTGTCCGCGGCGACATCGTGGGCGACACGCTCTTCTACGGCCGCGGCGCGGGCAAGGACGCCACGGCGAGCGCGGTCTTGAGCGATGTGGCCGATGCCGCTCTGGATCTGAAGTTCGGCACCCCGTGCCGGGTGCCGCCGTTTGTCCCCCACGAGCGCGCCGGGGCGGTCATCCCCATCGCCCAGGCGGTGAGCCGCTACTACCTGCGCCTGACGGTGCTCGACCAGCCGGGCGTCCTGGCCCAGATCGCCGCCATCCTGGGACGCGCCCGGATCAGCATCGCCTCGGTCATCCAGCCCGAGGGCCACGCGGGCGACGTGGTGCCCCTCATACTGATGACCCACGAGGCGCCCAACGCCCCCCTCGCCCACGCCCTCGATCGCATCCAGCGCCTCGCCGTCAACCGCGCGCCGCCGGTCATGATCCGCGTCGAGTCCTTTGACTGAAGACCGCATCCCGCCGCCGCCCACGCCGATGGGCTAGCGCGGCGCCGTGAACCGGTACTCGCCCGAGCCGGCCAGGAATGCGCTGGCGCCTTCGACGCTCCCCAGATACTGCAGGTCGCCCGACTCGGCGACCGGCCGGTTCTCCTCCCGGATCGCATCCGCCTGCAGCGACGGAATGAAGATGGTCGCCATGGTGTTGGCCGGCACCACGACCCGCAGATGAAACTCCCCGCCCTCGATCCTCCAGTCGCTCACAATCTTCCCGTGCATCGACAGGAACTCCGCACGGGCCCAGGTCAGGCCGCCCCCCGGACGCGGCCGAACCAGGAAATGCTTGAACGCAGGCGCGGCAGGATCCAGGCCGATGCCGCCCGCCACCTCGTACATCCACGCTCCCACCGCGCCGAAGGAATAGTGATTGAACGAGTTCATGCCCGGGTCCTGGAACCCGCGGTCCGGCGTCCATCCATCCCATCGCTCCCAGATGGTGGTGGCGCCCTGCTTGACCGAGAACAGCCAGGACGGGTAGGTCTCGTTGGTCAGCAGCCGGCAGGCTGTGTCCCATTGGCCCGCCGCTGCCAGAACCGGCATCAGGAGGCCCGTCCCCACGAACCCGGTCGACAGGTGCCCGCCCCGCGCCTCGATGTCTCCCACCAGGCGGCGCACGGCCGTCTCTATCCGATCCTCCGGCAGCAGCCCGAAATAGAGGGCCAGCACATAGGCGGTCTGCGTGTCGCCCTTGAGCCGGCCATCGGCGCCCCAGTAGGCGCGGATGAACGCGCGCCGGATCTCCTCATAGAGGGAGGCGTGCTTCCGCGCGTCCTCCTCGCGCCCCAGGACGCGCGCCATCGAGGACATCAGCCGGGTGCTGCCGGCGAAATAGGCGGTGGCCAGCAGATCCTTGGGCGTATCGGCCTGCAGCGAGAGCCAGTCGCCATACCCCTGGGCCGGGCGCAACAGCTCGCGGCTGTTCTTCCGCATGTACTCGATCCAGCGGGCTCCGGACTCGTAGCGCCGCTCGAGGATCCGCGTGTCGCCATACACCCGGTAGATTGTCCACGGGCAAACCACGCCGGCATCGCCCCACGCCGCCGTACCCGCCCCCGCCGCCACCGCCGGCGACACATCCGTGAACGCGCCATCCGGCCGCTGGGCATCCTCGACGTCCTGGCACCACTTGGTGAAGAACCGGGCCACGTCCATGTTGAAGGTGGCCGTCCGGATGAAGATCTGCGCGTCGCCCATCCAGCCCAGGCGCTCATCGCGCTGGGGACAGTCGGTCGGCACGCTGAGGAAGTTGCCGCGCTGGCCCCAGCGGATGTTGCTCTGGAGCTGGTTGAGCCCCGGGTGCGAGCAAACAAAGGTCCCGGCAGCCGGCGTGTCCGAATGGACGACCACGCCCGTGATCGACTCCGGCCGCGGCCGGCCGGGGTGGCCGGTCACCTCGACATACCGGAATCCATGGAACGTGAAGCGCGGCTCATAGACCTCCTCGCCGCTCCCTTTGAACACGTATTGATCCGTGCATCGCGCGCCCCGCAGGTTCGCGGTGTAGATCGTCCCGTCCGGGTTGAGCATCTCGGCGAATCGCAGGGTGACGGCCGTGCCGGCCGGCGCGCGCCCCTTCAGCCGCGCCCACCCCACCATGTTCTGCCCCAGATCGAACACGAACAGACCCGGCTTGGGCTCGGTCACCTCGCGCACCTCGAGCTCCTCGGTCTTTCGGACCGGCTCGTCCACCGCCGCCACCCGAGCCACAGCGATCTCCTGCTCGATCACCGGCTTCCAGCCCGCATCGTCGAATCCAGCCCGGTCCCAGCCGGGCATCTCGAGCCGCGCATCGTAGATCTCGCCCATCAGCATGTCGGACTGGCGAATGGGGCCCTCGGCTGCCTTCCAGGATCCATCCGTCGACACCGATTCCCGGGATCCATCCGCATAGAGGACCTCGAGCTGGGCTGCCGCAGCCGGCCTCTGGCCGTATCGGTTCCGCCCGCCCAGACCCACGTAGCCCGCATACCATCCGTCCCCGAGGATCACTCCGATGGCGTTGTCGCCCGCCGCCAGCAGCGCCGTCACATCGTAGGTGTGGTACTGAACCCGCCGGCGATAATCCGTCCAGCCCGGATTGAAGATATCCTCGCCGACCCGCTGGCCATTGAGATAGCACTCGTAGACGCCCAGGGCCGTCGCATAGAGACGCGCCTGCCGGATGTCGGGCCGCAGCTGAAACGCGCGGCGCAGGAACGGCGCCGGCCCCATCGAACTCAGCTCCAGCGCTCTCCATGGCCCCTCGCCGGCCGCCGCCACCTCTTGCGCAGCCCCCCACGATCCATCGTCGAAACCCGCCATCTCCCACCCGTTGGCCCGGCGATCGGCCGCCCGCCATCTGCCATCGGTCGCCACCGTGATCGCATCGCCCGACTCGAGATCGACTGTGAGCCGGGCCAGCAATCCCGCCGCGGATCCCTTGTTGGTGACGGCCACCGCCAGCACGTTGGCGCCCGGCTGCAGGCGCCGGGTCACGTCCAGGACCGCCAGGGTCCGCCAGGCGTCCCTCTGCCCGCTGCTCCGCCCCGCCGCCTGCCCGTTCAGGAACACCTCGAACTGATCGTCCGCGCTCAGCCGGAGCGTGGCTTGGCGGACTCGCGCCTGGGCCGGCAGGGCAAACCCGCGCCGGAAATAGCGCTCGGCGCGCGGGGCCTCGACGGCGGGATTCCCTTCCGGATACCAGATCCATCGGGCCATGCGCCACCCTTCGGCGCCGGCCCCGGCCGGCGCATAGCCGATCCAGCGCGCCTGCCAATCCCGCGGCTCGAGCAGCCCCATCTCCCAAAACGCCGGCGCGCTATACTCGCTCGGCTCGCCATCCCGATCCCAGACGCGGACCTGCCAATGGCAGCGCATCCGAGATGGCAGCGCTTTGCCCCCATAAACGACCTGAATCGATTGGTCCGAGCCGACCCGGCCGCTGTCCCACAGGTCCGCCTGGCCCGCGCGCAGCCTCTCCGGGCTGCTCGCCACTCGAATCTGATAAGCGGTCTGCCGCTGATTCCGCACCGGCGACTCGAGGATCCAGCTCAGCCGCGGCGCCGGCTCATCCAGGCCGATCGGATTGACGGCGTATTCGCATCGCAAGCCCGTCACCCGGATCGGGCTCGCGGCCTGAACCGCCAGAGCCCCTCCTGCAAGCAAGACCAGCCCTGCCCGGCCCCAGCCCCTGACCCAGTGCGCCATGCCTCGAAACGGGAGAATTTGGAAATTGCTCATATGTAAGATGAGATCCAGTCTGGCCCAGCCGGATCTCGGTGTCAAAACTTCCAAGCGGCGCGCAGAACCCGGGGGTGTGAGGCGAAGGGGGGCGGCCAGCGCCTTCCGCACCCCCGATCCGGTTGACGCTGCGCCGCAACTCGTGCATTGATAATGCCCCATGAGCCGATCGATGATCCCGCTGGATCGAATGCTGAACGAGGTGCGGCAGCGTCCGCCCCTGGTCCACAACATCACCAATTACGTGGTGATGAACACGACCGCCAACGCGCTGCTGGCTGTGGGCGCCTCGCCGGTGATGGCCCACGCGATCGAAGAGGTCCGCGAGATGACCGGCCTGGCCGACGCCCTCGTCCTCAACATCGGCACGCTGTCCGCATCCTGGATCCGGGCCATGCTCGCATCGGCCGCCGCCGCCCGAAAGCGCCGGATCCCGGTCGTCCTCGACCCGGTGGGCGCCGGAGCCACCCGGTTTCGCACCCGAACCGCCCTGCGCCTTCTGGCCACCGGCACCATCGCCATCGTCCGAGCCAACGCCTCCGAAATCCTCGCCCTCGACGGCCAGAAGGCCCGCACGCGGGGGGTCGATGCCGCCGACCCGGCCGCGTCCGCTCATGACGCCGCAGCCCGCCTGGCTCGGCGGCACGGAGTGGTGGTCAGCATGACCGGCCCGGAGGATTTCGTGACGGACGGGCGGCGCGCCGCCCGGGTTGCCAACGGCCACCCGATGATGGGGCGGCTGACCGGGACCGGCTGCATCGCCAGCGCGCTGACCGCCGCCGTTGCCGCGCGATCGGACGATCCCTGGCAGGCGGCCGCAGCGGCGCTGGCGCTGTTCGGCCTGGCCGGCGAGCTCGCCGCCCGCGCGTGCCCGGGGCCGGGCACGTTCCAGTTCCGCCTCCTCGACGCCCTGGCCCGGATCGATCCCCGCCAGCTCCGCCTGCGCGCCCGGATCCGATGCTGCGCGCTCCCGGGCTGACGCACGCCCGCCCGCGCCCTCAGCCCGCCCCCGCAATGTCCGCCCGGATGCCTGCGCGGCTCTCGCTGCGGTAGGCGTGGGGCGAACGGCCCGTCACCCGCTTGAACACCACGCTCAGATACTCGGTGTGCTCGAAACCCGCCCGCTCCGCGATCACCGCCAGCGGCAGCGGCGTGGTCGAAAGCATTGTCTTCACGCGCTGGATCCGGATCCGGAGGATCTGCTCGTGCGGCGTGCAGCCCAGAAGCTGCTTGAACCGGCGCTCGAGCATCGACCGCGACATGGGGACCGCCCGCAGCACGTCGCTCACCGTGATCCCCGTGCACGCGTTCTCGCGCATGAAGCGCACCGCCGCGGACACCTTCGGGTCGTCCACGGCGACCACGTCGGTCGACTGCCGCGTGGCGATCCCGATCGGCTCGATGTAGCGGGATTCGACCGCCACAGGCTCGCCGCGCAGGAGGCGGTCGAGCATCGCCGCAGCCTCGTAGCCCGCGCGCCGAGCGTTGGGGATCACGCTGGTCAGCGGCGGATCGCACAGGTCGCACAGCAGCTCGTCGTTGTGCACCCCCACCACCGCCACCTCGTCAGGCACGCCGACCCCCATCCGCCGGCAGGCCTCGATCACCTGCTGGCCGCGGATGTCGTAGCAGGCCATCACGCCCGCCGGCCGCTCCAGCGTCCGCAGCCACTCGACTATCGCGTCGATCTCACCCTCCCACGAGTCCGGCGCCCCGCCCCGAGACGCCTCCGGGTAGATCCGGCACAGATACCCCGCCGACGCAATCTCGGCCGCGAAAAAGGCCGCCCGCAGCTTCGACCAGTGATACCGATCCTCGCCGCAGAATCCGAAGTGCTTGAAGCCGCGCTCGAGCAGGTGCTCCGCCGCCAGCCGCGTCACCGCCCGGCTGTCGGTCACCACCCTCGGGAAGGGCGAATGCTCGAGCGCGAAGCTCAGGTCCACCGCCGGCAGCCGCGTCGCTTGAATCGTCTGCGCCATCGGCTCGTTCTCGACCCGCGCCAGGATCCCGTCCCCCTTCCACCGCCGGAACCACCGCGGGCATCCCTCGCCCCGTCCGTGCTCCGACAAGTAGATGGACCACGGATCGTGCTCGCGCACGAACGCCCGGATGCCCTGGAGCAGGCCGCGGGCGTATCCGTTCGAGGTCTCGATCAGAAGAGCGACCTTCGGGCGAGCGCGCATGGGTGCACTGTAAAGGCGGCCGGATCGAGCCGCCACCCAATTTCAAGCCTCTGCGCGCGCGCCGGGCCCGGGCCGCCGGCCGGCCCGCACCCCCCCAGCCTCGCCTGCCGCAAAATCTCAACAAAAAAACGTAACTGCTCATGGACGCCTTCGGCCCCGAGTGGTTGGATGCAGTCGAGTCATTGACATCATGAATATGCGCACGCGCCCCCGATCGCCGGGCTTCACACTGATCGAGCTGCTGGTTGTGATCGCGATCATCGCCATCCTCGCCGGCATGCTCCTGCCCGCGCTGAGCAAGGCCAAGAGCAAGGCCCACCAGATCAACTGCATGAACAACAGCCGGCAGCTCTCGCTGGCATGGCGGATGTTCGCCGACGACAACAACGATTATCTCCCCGGCAACATCGCCAGCACTTCGTCCGATGACATCGGCAACGCACCGTACACCTGGGTGCTCGGCCTGCTCGATTACAGCGCCAATCCCTCCAACACGAACCTCAATTTCCTCCGGATGGCCCAGCTCGGCAACTACGTCGGCAAAAATGTCGCCATCTTCAAATGCCCCGGCGACCGCTCCGCCGTCACGATCAACGGCGTCGTCCGCCCGCGCGTTCGCAGCCTCTCGATGAACGGCTACCTGGGCGAGTTCCCCCCGATGAGCAACAACGGGATCCGAACCTCCGGCTACAAGGTCTACCAGAAGTTCGCGCACATCACCTTCCCCAACCCCACCAAGATGTGGGTCTTCATCGACGAGCATGAGGATTCGATCAACGACGGCTATTTCGTCACGATGATGAACGGCTACGACCCGGTCAATCCCGGCGCGTGGTCGACCGGCAATTTCCCCGCCAGCTACCACAACGGCGGCGGCGGCCTCGCGTTCGCCGACGGTCATTCCGAGGTCCATAAATGGCTCGATCCCCGCACCAAACCCCCCGTCCGAGGCGTCTCTCTCGGCAGCGGCGGACTCGCCACCGGCGTCGCTTCCCCCGGCAATCCCGACGTCGATTGGCTGATGCAACGCTCCAGCCATAAAACCACCAACCCAACCCGGTATTAGGGTCCCACGAAACCTGGCCTCGAGCGCATGCCTGTCCGCGGCCCGTTCCCCATCGAACACCGAGGCGCACTCCGGCTGGATCCGTCTTGCCACTCATGCCAACGCCCCCGTTTGACACCCCGGTAGCCGCCCCGCCCAAAACCTGGAAGATCGCCGTGCTGCCCGGCGACGGTATCGGGCTCGAGGTCACCCGCGAGGCGGTCAAGGTCCTCCAGGCCCTGGCCGCCCGCCGGCCCGAGATCTCCTTCGAGTTCGCCGAGCACGCTGTGGGCGCCGAGGTGTTCCGCCTGACCGGCAACCCGCTTCCGGATCCGGTCTTCGAGGCCTGCCGGAGCGCCGATGCCATCCTGCTCGGCGCCATGGGCCTGCCCAATATCCGGTGGCCCGACGGGCGCGAGCTGACGCCCCAGATCGACCTGCGCGAGCGGCTCGACCTCTACTGCGGCCTCCGCCCCATCCGGCTCCTCGATCCTGCCGATTCCCCCCTCAAGAACGGCAGCGCCCGGCCGATCGACCTCCTCATCGTCCGCGAAAACACCGAGGGGCTCTTCTCCTCGCGCCAGACCCGGTTCGACCCCGGCGCCGCCAGCGTCAGCGACCAGATGCGCATCACCCGCCATGGATCCGAGCGGATCTTCCACGCCGCCTTCGCCCAGGCCCGCCAGCGCCGCCGCAAGGTCACCCTCGTCGATAAGGCCAACGTCCTCCCATCGATGGTGTTCTTCCGCCAGGTTTTCCAGCAGGTCGCCCGCCAATACCCCGATCTTGACACCGAATGCGTCTACGTCGATGCGGCCGCACTCTACCTCGTCCAGCACCCGGAGCGATTCGACGTTCTCGTCACCGAAAACATGTTCGGCGACATCCTCTCCGACCTGGCGGCCGGGCTCGTCGGCGGCATGGGCATGGCGCCCTCCGCCGATATCGGCGACCGCGCCGCTGTGTTCCAGCCCGCCCATGGCACGGCCCCCGATATCGCCGGCCGCGGCATCGCCAACCCCGTCGCCGCGATCCTCTCCGCCGCCATGATGCTCGACTGGCTCGGTTCCCCTGAAACCCGCCAGGGCGCCGAGCGCATCCGCCAGGCCGTCACCCGCGTGCTCGCCCAGCCCCAAAACCGCACGCCCGACCTCGGCGGCGCCATCTCGACCTCGCAAATGGGCGACCTGATTGTCTCGCAACTCTAGCCCGGGATCGCTACACAGAGCCCATGCCGCGTTTCATCGATCTCACCCTGACCCTGCGGCGCGGCATGCGCGGAGTCGAGTTCACCCCTGCCTGCAAGGTCGCCGAGGACGGATGGAACGCCACGACGCTCCACCTCTACTCTCATTGCGGGACGCACATGGACGCCCCCTGCCACTACGAAGTTTCCGACCAGGGCATCGACCAGATCCCGATCGAGGCGTGCGCGGGCCCTGCGTGGATCGTGGACCTGGGCGCCATCGAGCCGCGCGGGCTGATCGACGTCCAGCACCTTGGCACGGTCGCCAGCCAGCTCCAGCCCGGCGAAAGCATCCTCTTCCGAAGCGGCTGGAGCTCGCGCCTCGAGCAGCCCGAATACCGCCTTGCCCTGCCCCGGATCGCCCCCGGCCTTGCCCGCTGGTGCGCCGGCCGCCGGGTCCGCATCGTCGGTGTCGAGCCGCCCGCCGTCGCCGATGTCACCGATCGCGCCGAGACCACTGAGATCCATCGCATCCTCCTGGCCGGAGGGGTTGGCATCGTCGAAGGCCTCGCCCACCTCGACCGGATCCGCCATCCCAAAGTCTGGTTCATGGCGCTCCCCATCAAATGGGAGCGCGGCGATGGCGCCCCCGTGCGCGCCCTGGCCATCGAAGGCGCCCCCTGGGCGGATTGGATCCCCGAAATCCCGCTATGATCCCCCAGAGATACCTGTTCGTCCTGGCCACGTTCCTGCTCACCGTCCTGCTCTACATCGACCGCGTCTGCGTCTCGATCGCCAAGAAGCCCATCGCCGGCGATCTCGGCCTCTCCAACGAGCAGATGGGATGGATCTTCTCGGCCTTCTCGCTCGGCTACGCGCTCTGCCAGACCCCCTCGGGCCTGCTGGCCGATCGGTTCGGACCTCGCCGCATCCTCTCGGCCATCGTGGCGTTCTGGTCCCTGTTCACCGGCCTCACCGGCGCCGCCTGGAACTTCGCGTCGCTCCTGGTTGTGCGGTTCATCTTCGGGGCAGGCGAGGCCGGCGCCATGCCCAGCGTTGCCCGCGCCGTCTACGCCTGGATCCCCCTGCGCGAGCGCGGCCTGATGCAGGGCATCAACTTCTCCGGCATGCGGCTGGGCGGCGCGTTCGCCATGCCCGCCGTCGCCTGGCTCATCCAGCAGCATGGCTGGCGCCGCGCGTTCGCGATCCTGATGATCGTCGGGTTTGGCTGGGCGGTTTTCTGGTGGCTCTGGTTCCGCGACGACCCCGCCCGCCACCCCCGGATCACGCCGCAGGAGCGCGAGTTCATCCTGGCCCACCGGCAGGCCGCGGAAACCGCCGCCGAAGCCCCCGCCCTGTCCGCCGCCATCCTGTTCCGGTCCCGCAATCTCTGGCTGGCCATGCTCCAGTATTTCGCCAGCAACTTCACGTTCTTCTTCTGCCTGACCTGGCTGCCTCCTTACCTCCAGGACAAATACTCGCTCGATCCCGTCCAGGCCGGCCTCTACTCGATGTGGCCCCTCATCGGCGGCGCCATCGGCAATCTCTTCTCCGGCTGGCTCGTGGACCGCATCTATCGCGCCGGCCAATGGACCCTCTCCCGGCGCGCCCCCGCCATGATCGGGTTCGCGCTCGCCGCAGCCGGCCTCCTGGCCAGCCGCCAGATGGCTTCTGCCGGCGCCGAGGTGTTCTGGCTCGCCCTCGCTATCTTCGGCGCCGACATGACTCTCCCCCCCTCCTGGTCACTCTGCGTCGATATCGGCCGGCGCCACTCCGGCGCCGTCTCCGGCACCATGAACATGGCCGGCAACATCGGCAGCTTCGTCACCGCCCTGGCCTTTCCCTACCTGATCAAGTGGACGGGCGGGCCCGCCACGTTCTTCTACGCCGGCGCGGCCCTGAACCTCCTGGCGGTCGGCGCCTGGGCCCTGCTCCAGCCCGAGCGCAAACTCGAGGATTACTGATGAAAAAGCTCCGCGGCGTCTGCATCGGCGCCGGATACTTCAGCCATTTCCAATACGAGGCCTGGCGGCGCATCCCCGAGGTCGACCTCGTCGCCTTCTCCAACCGCAACCCTGACCGCGCGCGGTCCATCCAGGAAAAGTTCCATATCGACCGCCTCTACTCCGATTACCGCGCCATGCTCGACCGCGAGCAGCCCGATTTCGTCGATATCATCACCCCGCCCCCTTCCCACCTCGAGATCTGCGCCGAAGCCGCCCGGCGCGGCATCCATGTCATCTGCCAGAAACCTCTCGCTCCGACCCTCGAGGACGCCCGCGCGATCGTCGCGGATGCCGCCCAGGCCGGCATCCGCTTCATGGTCCACGAGAATTTCCGGTTCCAGCCGTGGCATCGCGAGATCCGCCGCCAGCTCGATGCCCGGACCGTCGGCGACCGGCTCCACTCGATCCATTTCCGGATGCGAATGGGCGACGGCTGGGGCGATCAGGCCTACATCCCCCGCCAGCCCTATTTCCGCGATTACCCGCGCCTGCTCATCTACGAGACCGGCGTCCATTTCATCGACACGTTCCGGTTCCTGGCGGGCGAGATCCGGCGCGTCACTGCCTGGCTCCGGCGGCTCAACCCCGCCATCCGAGGCGAGGACTGCGGCCTGGTCGTCTTCGAGTTCGCCAGCGGCGCCGTCGGCGCCTACGACGCCAACCGCTACAACGAGCCCAACTACCCCAGCCCCCGTTACACCTTCGGCGATCTCCTCCTGGAATCGAGCGGCGGCTCGATCCGCCTCTACCCGGACTCGCGCCTGACCCGGCAGCCCCTGGGCGAGCCCGAAGCCGAGATCACCTACGAGCGCGCCGACCGCAATTTCTGCGGCGACTGCTGCTACTTCACGCAGCGCCATTTCATCGACCGGCTCATCGACGGCCAGCCGTTCGAAACCAGCGGCGAGGACTATCTCAAAACCCTCGCCGTTCAGGAGGCCGTCTATCGGTCCGCCGAAACCCGGCAGCCCGTCGAGCTTCAGCCCTGATTCCTATGTTCACCGCCCTGGATCATATCGCCATCGTCGTCCCCGATACCGAGGCCGCCCTCGAGACCTGGCGGGACCGCCTCGGGTTCGCCGTCCTCTACTCCGAGGACGTCAACGGCGGCGCCGTCCGCCTCACCCACCTCGACCTGGGCAACACCCACCTGCAACTGGTCCAGCCACTGACGCCGGATCATCCTCTCCACGCGTGGCTCGCCCGGCACGGCCCGGGCCTCCACCACCTCTGCCTCCGCGTCGACAACGTCGCCGCCGCCATGGCCGATCTCCCCGCCCAGGGCATCCCCACCGCGCCCGCCATGCACCAGGGCACCCAGGGCAAACGCGCCCTCTTTCTCGATCCTTCCGCCACCCAGGGCGTCCAGGTCGAGATCACCGGGGCTTGAATCTCGCACGATCCCCTGTTTGGATCCCCCCCGATGCGCGATGACCTGCCCATTCTCTCGCGACGGGAGTGTCTGGACCGATTGCCGCCCGTCTGGCCCGAAGACCTGCAGCCTGCCATCCGCGCCGCCGTTGCCGCCCAGCCATCGCACAAGATCGTCGTCCTCGACGACGACCCCACCGGCACCCAGACCGTCCACGGCGTGCCGGTCCTGACCGATCTGGAACCCGAATCGCTCCGCGCCGAGCTCGGCGCCCCGCAGCCGCCCTGCTTCTTCATCCTCACCAACTCGCGCAGCCTCGCCCCCGACGACGCCCGAGCCCTCAACTCCCGCATCGCTCACTGCCTCGCCCAGTTCGCCTCCCGCTGCTCCATCGTCAGCCGCAGCGATTCCACCCTGCGCGGCCATTTCCCCCTCGAGACAGATGTCTGGGCCGGCATCCTCGGCCCGTTCGATGCCACCATCCTGATCCCCTATTTCGAGGCCGGAGGACGATACACGATCGGCGATGTCCATTACGTCGCCCACCAGGACGCACTCGTGCCCGCAGCGCAGACGCCCTTCGCGCGCGACCCCGCCTTCGGGTTCCGCCACTCGAACCTCCGGATGTGGATCGAGGAGAAGACCCGCGGACGCGTCCGCGCAGACGCCGTGGGCTCGATCGCCCTGGACGACCTGCGGCAAGGCGGTCCGGCCGCTGTCACCGCCAGGCTGCTCGCTTTCCCGGCCGGGTCCTATGCGATCGTCAACGCCGCCGCGCCGCGCGACCTCGATGTCTTTGTGGCCGGCCTGCTCGAGGCCGAGCGGGCTGGACGCCGCTACCTCTTTCGGACCGCCGCACAGTTCGTGGCCGCCCGGATCGGCCAATCCCCGCGCCCACTCCTGACCGCCCGCGACCTGCCCCTCTCGAGGGGCGGCGGCGGGCTGATCGTTGCCGGATCGTTCGTGCCCCAGACCACCGCTCAGCTCGCGCAGCTCCGATCCGCTCCCGATCTCGAATTCGTCGAGCTCGATGTGCCCGCTCTCCTGGCGGCCGCAGGCGGCCCCTGCCTGCGCGAGATCCGGGCTCGGATCGATTCATGGGTCGCCTCGGGCCGGGACGTCGCCGTGGCGACAAGCCGCGAGCTCGTTGCGGGCTCGGATCCGGCCGCCAGCCTGGCCATCGGCGCCCGCGTCTCCGCCGCCCTGGTGGACCTGGTCCGCCATCTCGATTCCCGCCCGGGCTGGATGGCCGCCAAGGGCGGCATCACATCGAGCGACATCGCCACTCGCGCCCTCGGGGTGCGGCGCGCTCTGGTCGAGGGCCAGATCCTGCCCGGAGTTCCCGTCTGGCGCCTCGGCCCCGAGAGCCGGTGGCCCGACCTCCCCTATGTCGTCTTCCCCGGCAACGTGGGCGGTCCCGACGCCCTCGCGCGCGTCCTGGCCACCCTCCGCGCCCGAAAAGCAATGGGGTCGCATCTAAATATTTGACATTTGCGAATCCTTCCGGACCCGCGGACGCCTGCCTGCCAGAGCCGCCGCGGCGCAGGCTGGTCCTCGTCCGCAGCAGCGTGCGGCTGGATGCCCCTTCGCGGCCTGACCTTCGTGGTGAGATACAACCGCAGCTTGAAAGCTGCGGCTACGCCAGAAAGTGGATCCAAGGGCCGGCTGACAACCGGACGCGTCAGCGACGCGTCCCTACCTCGACGCACGGACGTAGCGCCTACTGCTTCCCTCGCCCCGCGAGGCACGAGCGGGGGGGGGCCAGGGAGAGGGGTTTCAGAAAATGCACGCCCGCCTCTCCCCGGCCCTACCCTCCACTGCCGCGGAGGGGAGGGAGAAATGCAACTTTCCCCGGATCGAGGTTTTGGTTACAGTGGGTTTTCGATATGCCGCAATTCACCTATAAGGCGCGGCGGCGGTCGGGGGAGCTGATCCAGGCCAGGCTCGAGGTGCCGGATCGCGCAGCCGCGCTTTCCGAGATCGAGCGGATGGGGCTGATCCCCATCTCCGTCGATGCTCCGAAAGGCGCCGTGGCGCGGGCTGAAAGGCCGGCGTCGGGCGCTCGCGAGGAGGCCCGGGGGGCGGCCGCCCTGCTCCCGCGCGGGATCCGCGAGATCATCCAGCGCCGGCGCCGGCCCAAGCTGCAGGAGCTGGCCACGTTCACCCAGCAGCTCGCCAACCTCCTCCATTCCGGCATGCCGCTGACGGTTGCGCTCAACAGCATGACGCACCTCGAATCGAAAGGCGTCCCTCCCGAGGTCAGCCGGCAGCTGCGCCAGGACGTCATGGAAGGCCGCAGCCTCTCGGACGCCATGGCCAAGCAGCCCCACATCTTCACCGATCTGTATGTCAACATGGTCCGCGCCGGCGAGCAGAGCGGCGCACTCGAAGACGTCCTCCGCCGCCTGGCCGCCCACTACGAGCGCTTCGCCGAGGTCCAGTCCAAGTTCGTCGCCGCGCTGATCTACCCCGCCATCGTGGCCACGGTTGGCATCGTCATCATCTTCTTTTTCATGAGCTTCATGCTCCCCAAGTTCCTCGTGATCTTCGAGGGCATGAAGAACGTCCAGCTCCCTTCCTCGACCCGCCTGCTGATCGGGATCAGCGATTTCTTCCATGGGTACTGGTGGCTGTTGATCCTGATGATCCTGGCGGGGCTGGTGTTGTTCAAGCGGTTCCAGGGATCGAGCTCCGGCCGCCGGACGATCGACGGCTGGAAGATGGGGGCCCCGGTGATCGGCAAGGTGATTCGCCTCAACCTCTTCGCCCAGTTCTCGCGCACGCTGGCCACCCTGCTCGTCAACGGCGTTCCGGTCCTCACCGCCCTGAAGATCTCCGAGCAGGTCATGCCCAACGTCATGGTCCGCGAGGCCATCGCGCGCACGCGGGAGGAGGTCACCGACGGCAAGACGATCGCCCAGCCCCTGGCGCGGAGCAAGCTGTTCCCCCAGCTCATGATCGATCTGCTCCAGATCGGCGAGGAGACCGGCGATGTCCCCGGCGCCCTCAGGAACATCGCCGACACCTACGAGAACGAGCTCGGCATCGGCCTGCGGGTTCTGACCAACCTCATCGAGCCGGCCATGATCATCCTCATGGCCCTGGGCGTGGGCTTCCTCCTCTTCAGCGTCCTGTCGGCCATGTTCGCCATCACCTCCAACATCGCCCGGTAGTGCAACTCAGCCTCCAGCGCCGGATGGCGGCCGCCTCGGCACGGGCCCGGGCGGCCCGGGGGGCGCCCTGCGCCGCGCGCCCCGCGTTCACCCTGGTCGAGCTGATGGTGGTGATCGGCATCGCCGCCATGATCATGGCCATCGGCGTCCCCACGGCCTTCCGCGTCGTCCGCAAGAACATCCTCCAGCAGGCCATCAGCGACATCACCGAGGCCTGCAGCGAGGCGCGCGCCCAGGCCGTCCTCCACGGCTACCCCGCCGAGCTCTGCATCCGCCCCCAGGACCGCACCATCGAAGTCCGCGCCCAGCGCGCTCCGGCCCCTGACGCCGATGCGCCCCTCGATGCCCCCCTGGTGCCGCCCCCGGCCGAGATCGAGGCCCGCCCCGCCGCGGGCGCATCCGTGTTCACAGCCCGGCTCGCCGACGACCTCATCCTCGAGATGGTCGATGTCAATTTCCAGGAATACAAGGACGCCGAAATCGCCCGCGTGCGGTTCTTCCCCAACGGGACCACCGATTTCTTCACCATCGTCCTGCAATGGCCGCGGGAGAACAAGTACCGCAAGATCTCGCTCGATGTCATCACCGGTCTGGCCGATCTCGAGGTGATCCGATGAGCCGCACCCGCCTCGATCACCGGGCGTTCACCCTCCTCGAGGTCATGGTGGCCATGGCCATTTTTTTCATGGCCATCTTCAGCATCCTGAGCCTGGTCTCGCAAAACCTCCGCGCCGCGCGCGCCCTCGAACCGTTCACCATGGACGCCAGCGTGCCCGCCGCCGAGCTCATGCTCACCAACCGGATCGAGGAGGGAGTCGAGTCCGGCGATTTCGGCGATCTCTATCCCGGCTGCACGTGGACGCGCGAGATCACGCTCGCCCACACCAACGGCCTCTACCAGGTCGATCTCCTGGTCGAGCGCGACGACGGACCCGGCGGCCAGATCCGGATGAGCATCCTCCTCTACCGCCCCGACTCGAGCGGCGGCCCCGGCGGGCTCGGCGGCCGCCTGAGCCCCGGCCTGAGCCCCGGCCTGCAGCCACGCCGATGAACCCGCGCGCTTTCATGCCTTGGCCGGCCCCGCCCCGCCCCGCCGCCCGCGGATTCACGCTGATCGAGATCATGATCTCGATGGCGATCCTGGGAATGGTGCTGACCTCGATCTACTCGACCTGGACCGCGATCCTCCGCTCCGCCCGGGTGGCCCAGGAGGCCGCCGCGCGCGTGCAGCACGCGCGCATGGCCATGCGCGCCCTCACGGACGCCTTCCTCTGCGTCCAGTACTTCGCCTCGAGCCCCGGATACTACGCCTTCGAGATGGACACGTCGGCCGAGTTCGCCTACGCGAGCTTCGTGGCGCGCCTGCCCTCCTCGTTTCCGGCCAGCGGCCTGTTCGGCGGGCTGGTCATCCGGCGCGTCACGTTCACGGTCGAGAGGGGGGACGAGTCGCCCGAGCTCGTCATGTACCAAATGCCTCTTCTGGCAGCCGAATCCGAGAGCCAGAAACCGTTCGCGATGACGCTGGCCAAGGACGTCAGCCTGTTCGAGCTGGATTTCTGGAATCCCCGGGCCAACGATTGGACCGACGAATGGACCTACACGAACCAGCTCCCCAAGCTGGTCCGCATCACGCTGGGGCTGGGCAAGTCCAAGACCCTCCGGGCCGAGCCCCAGGACCTGGTCACCCGGATCGTCGCCGTGCCGGCCATCATGATCCCCCGCGAATACCAGTTTGCCACGCCCATGGGCGGCATGCCCGGCATGGCGCCTGGTGTTCGCCCCAACATGCCCACTGCGCCTCCGGCCGCCTATCCGGGCGGGTCGGGCGCGCCTGGTGCACTCCAGCCTCCGACCCAGTTTCTGCCGCCCGCCGATTTCACCCGGCCGGGCCGGACCCGACCGGGCCAGCCGGGCTCGCGCCCGCCCGGCGGCTACTCGAGGCCGGGCGGTCCCTACTATCCCGGGGGCAACCCGCAGGGATTTGGCCCATGAAGATCCCCGCCGAGCCGCGCCTCGAGTCGGGCATCGCCCTGGTGATGGTGATGGCGGTCATCTTTGTCCTCGCCGCCCTGGCAGGCGGGATGGCTTACTCGATGAAGATCGAGATCCGCCTCGCTCAAAACCATCAGTCCGAGGCCGAGCTCGAGTGGCTGGGGCGCTCCGGGATCGAGCTGGCCCGCTATATCCTGGCCCAGGAGATGATGACGCCGGCCCAGCCCTACGACGCCCTCAACCAGAAATGGGCCGGCGGCTCCGCGTGCACCAACGAGAACCTGATGGATATCTCCCTCGAGGACAACCGGCTCGGCCGCGGCACGTTCTCCATCAAGATCGTCGACCAGGAACGCAAGTTCAATATCAACACGTCCGATCAAATCCTCCTCCAGCAGGCCCTCAACCAGATGGGCGTCGACGCCGCCGAATCCTCGGCCATCGTCGATTGCCTGATGGACTGGCGGGACGGGGACGATCACCCGCTGCTGTCGGGGGCCGAGAGCGAGTATTACCTGTCGCTCGAGCCGCCCTATTACGCCAAGAACGGCCCCATCGACGACATCCACGAGCTCCTCCTGGTGCGGGGCATCAGCCGCGAGATTTTCTTCGGGCCGGGCCGGGCCGACCGCTCCATCCTCGCCTCCGATGCGCCCTCGACGTATATCGACGAAACCGGCCAGGTCCGAATCCAGGCGGGCCTGATCGATCTCTTCACCCCGATCTCCGGCCGGCTCGTCAACATCAACACCGCCTCCGCCGCCGTCCTCCAGTTCATCCCCGGCATCGACCCCGTCATCGCCCAGGGCATCATCCGCCTCCGGGCCGGCCCCGACGGTGTCGAGGGCAACGAGGACGACACGCCGTTCCGCAATCCGGGCGAGCTGATCAACGTGCCCGGCATGGGGCCGCAGATGGTGGCGCAGATGGCCCGCTACTTCACGGTGCGCAGCGGCACGTTCGAGGTCCAGGTCGAGGCCCGGATCGGCAGCTACCGCCGCCTCTACACCGGCCTCCTCCGCCGCAACAACCCCCGCGATATCCAGCTCCTCTACTTCACCTGGGACTGATCCCTGACCAGCGCGTCGATCAATCCCTCCACGGTGTGCGGGTCGGCCTGGGCGTGAGCCGATACCCCTAGAGCCGCCAGCGCCTTGGATGTCTCCGGCCCGATCGACGCCAGTCGCATCCGAGGGAATCGATCGCACAGCGCGCGCAGATCGAACCGCCGGTGGAAATGCTCGGCCGTCGATCCGCTCGTGAACGTGATCCAATCCGCCCCCTCCTCTTCGAGCCGATCGGCATCGGGGCCATCCTCGAGATCGGGCTCCGTCCGGTAAAACGCGATGTCGTCCACGATCGCGCCCTTCTCCTCGAGCAGCCGCGGCAGATCCGGATTCGCTTGCTCGGCCCGCGGCAGCAGGATTCGCAGATTGTCGAGGCTCTCGAACTTAGCGAGGGCTTGGACGATGCTGCGGCCGAGGTTTTGCTCGGGCATGACGTCGACCTGCAGATGGAGCTGGCGGAGCCGCGCCGCGGTGCCGGGCCCGACGGCGGCGATCCGCACGCCGCCGATGTCGCGCATATCGTGAAACCGCGCGAAGAAGCGCTGGAAAAAGGCGTCGACGCCATTGGCGCTGGTGTAGACGATCCAGTCGTAGGCATTGAGGCCGGCGAGCGCCTCGGCGATCGGCGCCGCTGCCGCCGGCGCCCCAATCCGGATCGCCGGCACCTCGAGGACCTCGGCGCCCCGCTCGCGAAGCGGCCCCGCCAGCTCGGCCGCCTGCGCCCGCGCCCGCGTCACAACCACCCGCCGCCCGAACAGCGGCCGCCGCTCGAACCAGTTCAGCTGGCCCCGCAACCGCACAACCTCGCCGACAACAATCAGGGCCGGCGATGTCCAACCCCGCTCCTCCGCCTGGCCCGCGATGTCCCCCAGCGTCCCGCTCAACACCTGCTGGCGGCCCAGGGTCCCCCACCGGATCACCGCCGCCGGCGTGGCCGCCGGCCGTCCGTGCGCCACCAGCATCTCCGCAATCTGCCGCAGCCGCTTCATCCCCATCATCACGACCAGCGTCCCGCCCGCCCGCGCCACCGCCCCCCAGTCGACCCGCGCGCATTCCTTGTCCGGATCCTCGTGGCCGGTGACCACGGTCAGAACCGACGCCAGCTCGCGATGCGTGAGCGGGATCCCGGCGTAGTTCGGGACCGCCTCGACCGACGAGACGCCCGGCACCACCTCGAACCCGATGCCGGCGCGCTGAAGCTCCTGCGCCTCCTCCCCGCCCCGGCCGAACACGTAGGGATCCCCTCCCTTGAGCCGCACCACGCGCTTGCCCGCCCGGGCCTTGGCGATCATCAGGGCGTTGAGCTCCGCCTGGGGAAGCACCGGCTCCGGCCCGTGTTTGCCGCCGTAGATCAGCTCGGCCGTCGGGGCCGCCCCGCGCAGCAGCTCGGGGTTGGCCAGACGATCATAAATCACCACATCCGCCTGCCGGAGCAGCTCGGCGCCCCGCAGAGTCATCAGCGACGGATCGCCCGGGCCCGCGCCAACCAGATAGACCGTGGCGGGCCGGGTCATGCTCCGCCCTCCTCGGCCAGCAGTTGCTCCGCCGCCGCCTCCCCCAATGGAACGGGCTCGCTCCACCCCTTGCTGGCCTCGACTCGGCGCGCTGACCCGGTCCGAAATGACACCGCCCGCAGCCGCAGCCGATGCCCGATCACCTGCGCATGCGCTGCCACCGGGCTCTGACACCCGCCGCCCATCCGCCGCAGAAAGGCGCGCTCTGCCGCCACGCAGACCATCGTCGCCCGATGGTTGATCGCCTCGCACAGGGCCGTCAGGTCCTCGTCTTTCTCCCTGATTTCGATCCCGATTACCCCCTGGCCCACGCACGGGATCATCTCCGCCGTGTCGATCGGGCTGGCCAGCAACCCCGCAGGCGCCTCCACTCCAGCCAGAGCCGATTCCGGCAGGAGGGGCGGCCCCGCGAAGAGCCGGCCGTCCGAGCGCGCCCGCAGCCCCAGCCGCTCCAGTCCCGCCGCCGCCAGGATCAGCGCGTCGAATCCAGGGTCTTCCGCCAGCTTGCGAAGCCGGGTGGTCACGTTCCCGCGGATGGACTTCACCTGGATGTCCGGACGGGCAGCCAGGACCTGGGCTTGACGACGCGTGCTCGACGTGGCCACCACCGCCCCGGAAGGCAGCCCAGCCAGGCTCAGGTCCGGCCGAAACCCGCGGAACACCGCCTGCCCGGGAACCCAATCCTCGGGCTCCTTGCTCCGCGCGAGCGCCTGGGCAGCCACATGCTTCTGATCCCGATAAATCAGCACGTCGCGCGCGTCGGCGCGCGGTGTGACGGCTGCCAGCGCAAGCCCCTCCGGCAGGTCGATCGGCAGATCCTTCAGACTATGAACGGCCAGATCCGCCTCGCCCGCCAGCAGCGCCGCTTCGAGCTCCTTCGTGAACAATCCCTTCGACAACGCCTCTCCCTGTGCATCGTCCTCTGCCGGCCTTGGACCGCCCTCGCCGCGCGGCTCCGTTGGTGAGCCGGCGGCGGGCGCAGACGCTTCATCCCTCCCAGGCGCCTCGCTGGGACCGGGATTCTGGGAATCCCCCCCCTGGCCCGCCAGCGATGCCAATGCGAGGGCGTCGCCTCTCGTCTTGAAAACTCGAATCTCGAATCGCATCCGAGGGTGGGCCCGCTGGCACGCGGCGACGACCAGGTGCGCCTGGGCCAGCGCAAGCACGCTCCCTCGAGTCGCCACCACAAACGGCTTCTTTCGCACGCTCATCCTCCCCACTCTACCTTTGCAGCGGCAAGGAGATCAATAGTCCCGCGTCAGACAAAAAACAATGGGGTCGCATCTATATATTTGACATTTGCGAATCCTTCCGGACCGCGGACGCAGCAGCGTGCGGCTGGATGCCACTTCGCCTTCGTGGTGAAAGAAATGGTGCTGGTTCCCCTCTCCCTTTTTCCCTCTCCCCGCTGGCGCGGAGCGAGGGAATGGGATCTGGCTAGCGAGAGATCGAGCGGCGTCCACGGAGTGGCCGCCCTACCTCCAGGCCACCGACGCACCGGCCTCTGCGCCACGGGCACAAATCGGCAGCATGCAGCTCGATGCCCCTTTGTGGTGAGGAAATACCGCAGCTTGAAAGCTGCGGCTACGCCAGCAAGGGGATCCAAGGGCCGGCTGACAAGCGGACGAGCCGGCGGCTCGTCCCTACCTTTCGGCCCAAGACGGACCCGCCCTCCACGCCACGGGCACAAATCGGCAGCGTGCAGCCCGTCAGCCGATGGCGCTGCGGGCCAGGAGGCCCGCGCTCTGAATCCTTCCGGACCGCGGACACCTGCCTGCCAGAGCCGCCGCGGCGCAGGCTGGTCGTCGTCCACAGCAGCGTGCAGCTGGAGAGCGTATCAGGAGAAAAAGCAATGGGGTCGCATCTAAATATTTGACATTTGCGAATCCTTCCGGACCGCGGACGCAGCAGCGTGCGGCTGGATGCCACTTCGCCTTCGTGGTGAAAGAAATGGTGCTGGTTCCCCTCTCCCTTTTTCCCTCTCCCCGCTGGCGCGGAGCGAGGGAATGGGATCTGGCTAGCGAGAGATCGAGCGGCGTCCACGGAGTGGCCGCCCTACCTCCAGGCCACCGACGCACCGGCCTCTGCGCCACGGGCACAAATCGGCAGCATGCAGCTCGATGCCCCTTTGTGGTGAGGAAATACCGCAGCTTGAAAGCTGCGGCTACGCCAGCAAGGGGATCCAAGGGCCGGCTGACAAGCGGACGAGCCGGCGGCTCGTCCCTACCTTTCGGCCCAAGACGGACCCGCCCTCCACGCCACGGGCACAAATCGGCAGCGTGCAGCCCGTCAGCCGATGGCGCTGCGGGCCCAGAGGCCCGCGCTCTGAATCCTTCCGGACCGCGGTCACCTGCCTGCCAGAGCCGCCGCGGCGCAGGCTGGTCGTCGTCCACAGCAGCGTGCAGCTGGAGAGCGTATCAGTACTTTGTCCGACTAGGCGGATCCGGTATGCACAGTATAATCAGGAGCGCTGGATCAGATCGAAAAATGGCATCACCGGACAAACCGCATTGCAATGCAGGATATTGCGTCGTTCTTGAGAACATGCCTGGTCGGCGATAGGCGCAGATCCGACGCATCGTCGATCCAACGTGTGCGCTGTAAGTTCAGCTTTACAGTATTCGGTGCAACCGGTGGGGGAACCGAGCCCATCTATGAATCTCGAAATATTTTACAAAGAACCGGTATAGAATGCGTATACGTTAATAGATGTGTTCTTTTAACGATCCATCGGCTTGCGCACGAGCGACCAAAGGCCGCTGCATATCGCAGATGCATCTGTTCTGCGGATCAGCACCATGCACCGTGTGGCGGGATGAGTCGGTTGGCGGGAGCCCGGAGGCCCCAGCAGGCGAGACGCCCTGGGTAAAGGCGCAAAATGTTTTATCTTGAACAATATTTAGAATTATGTATATGTAAGCTGAACATAGGTTTGCCGAGCACTCAGTCTCGCTGCTGTGTTTCAATTGTGTCTATATGTCGTGCAAGCAAATTGAGATCTCCCGCAGTTCATTCATATCTGGTGATTCGCTAGTCTCTCTGAACCGTTGAACCCGAGCATGTTCGCTTCAGAAAAGAGCGGAACCGCCACTGGAGACAGATCGCGCCTGGTGGCACTGGCGGAATCGGTGTCGCGCGTGGCTCAGACTGCGAATCCGCTGGATGCGCTGGGCCACATTGCCGAGCAAGTGGCGGGCATCTTCCGTGCCGGCTGCATCATTTATCTGCCGGTTGGGAACAAGCGGGACCTGCAGGTCGTTGCGGCGCATCACTCAGATCCGAAGGCGCTCGAGCTCATGCGCCAGCGGTTGGATGGGCGGACATTTCCTGCCGATCAAGGTCTGTTCCAAAAGGTTCTAACATCGCCGGAGCCGGTGGTGATCCCGGGCGGTCTGCCGGCGCCGGCCGGATCGGGGAGTTCATCCTCGGGAGATCCAAGTGGGGGCTTGTTTGCTGGGCGAGCGTGCACGATGGTGGCGATGCGGGCTCGGGGAGGGAGCTTGGGCGCTCTGGGGTTGGTGGACTCGAGCCATTACCTGGGACCGGAGGAGCTGAATTTTCTACAGCTTATCGCCAACATTGGCGGACTGGCGATCGGCAGAACCAACCTCTTCAGTGTCCTCCAGGAAATCTCCTCTCGCGCGCCCGAACCCCAGGAGCTCGGGGGCGATCACGACCATCAGCTTCGGCTTTTGTTCGAGACAATACCTGCGGGATACGGCATCGCCGATCCGAGGACCCGTCGGCTGGTGCTGGTGAACCGCCGGCTGGCGGAGATGCTCGGCTACAGCGTCGAGGAAGCACTGTCTTTGAACCTCGACCGCTTCCACCCCGAATCCGTTGTTCCCCGGGTGACGGAGGACTTTGAGCGGGTGGTTTCGGGAGAATGCCTATTAGCCGAGGACGTGCCTGTGTTGCGAAAGGACGGCGCCAAGATCCATGTGTCCATCAGCGCTGCGCCGATCCGGATCGGCGGCCAGACCTACATCGGCGGTTTCTGGCAGAATGTCACCGAGCGCAAGATGGCACAGATGGGACTGAAGAGGAACGAGCAGATCTTCGCTGCGTTCATGGACCATTTTCCGGGCCTGGCTTGCATCAAGGACGCAGCGGGCCGATACATCTTCGCCAATCCTAACTGCGAGAAGGCCCGGTGCGAGGGATCGCACGCTCAGGAATGTCTGGAGAAGGGGGATCGGGAGTTTCTGGAGAAGGCGGCGCGCGCGGAGGAGGGAGCTTGGGCGAAGGCGGAGGAGAGCCAGACCATCCAAGTCGTCCGAGGCGAGAGCGGGCCGCGCGCGTGGATGGTCAGCCGGTTCCTGGTGGCGATCGACGACTCGAACACGCCCCTGCTCGGGAGCATCGGGCTGGACGTGACGGACCGGTATGAAGCCATGCGGAAACTGGACGAGGCCAGCGCGCAACTGAGGCAATTGACCAGCTATTTGATCCAGACGCGGGAATCGGAGCGGCGCGACATGGCCATCGCCCTCCACGGGCAGCTCGGGCAGATCCTGTCGCTGCTGTCGGTGAACCTGGATCGCTCTTCGCGGAACATGCCGGAGAATCTGCTGGGCTACCTGCGCCAGGCGCAGGACCTGGCCGAGCAGGCCTTGTCGATGACGCGGAACCTCTCCCTGGAGCTGCGGCCTACCATGCTCGATGACTTGGGCCTGATCCCCGCCCTCGAATGGTATCGGGGATGGTTCACGAACCGGACCGGCGTCCAGGTCGAGTTGGAGCAGACCGATGTCGCGGGCCGGCGTTTCGGGATCGACATCGAGACTGGCGCCTACCGGATCGTGCAGGAGGCCTTGACCAACGTGGCGCGGCATGCCCGGGTCAACCAGGCCCTCCTCCGGCTGCGGCACGATTCGGACAGCCTCTTCATCCAGATCGAGGATCACGGCTGCGGCTTCAGCCTTTCCGAGGCAAGCTCGCGCTGGTCCTCGCTGGGCCTGCTGGATATGCGGAGCCGCGCCTCGATGCTGGGCGGCCGCCTCCAGATCGAAACCCAGGTGCACTCCGGATGCCGCATCACCGTCGAGCTGCCGATCCGCTCGGCGGCCGGCCCCACCCAGCCTTGAAAAAGACCAACATCTTACTGGTCGATGACCACGTGCTCGTCCGGCACGGGATTCGGCTGCTGATCGAGAGCGAGCCCGACTTTGCGATCGCCGGGGAGTGCGGGGACGGGCTCGAGGCCTTGCGCCTAGTGGACCAGCTTCATCCGGACGTTGTCGTGGCGGACCTGACGATGCCGGGATTGAACGGGCTGGAGCTGGCCCGCCAGATCCGGCAGCGCCACCCCGAGACCCGCGTCGTGATCCTCTCGATGCACAGCAACGAGGCCTATGTCCAGACCGCCCTGCAGAACGGCGCATCGGCCTACGTGTTGAAGCAGGCCTCCGCGAACGATCTCGGCCGGGCGATTCACGAGGCCTGCGCCGGACGCCTCTTCCTGAGCCCTCCGTTGACCGACCTGGCAGTGAAAGCGATGCTGCAGCAGCGCAAGGGGCATCGCCCGAGCCGCTACGACAGCCTCACCAACCGAGAGCGCCAGGTCCTCCACTTGGTCGTCCAGGGCCTCACCAGCGCCGAAATCGGCAAGCGCCTCTTCACCAGCCCCCGCACCGTCGAAACCCATCGGGCCAACCTGATGAAGAAGCTCCAGCTGAAAACCCAGGCCGATCTGATCCGCTTCGCCCTCGATCACGACTTAGTCCCCGGCGATTCCACCCCATCGGCCGAAACCCCCTCCTGACCCCCTGGACCTTGCCTGTCCAGGATTCCGAACACACTGCTCAGTTTCCCTGAATCCGAGGGTTGTACCCTACCTTTCGCATGCTAAAAAATCCTCCCACACCCCGTTCAGTGCCATTTTTTCCGGAATCAGGTAGCCGTCTCAGTAGAAATCGCGTAGGTATACGGATTCATTTTTGGACTTCGGATGACTACTTTTCACGCCAGCATGTCAGCGAATTGGACATTGCAGCTTTGAAAATTGGGCAAACCGAAGGCCAAATCACATGGTCGGTTCAGCATCTGAAATCCAGGAACTGCGTGCGAAACCTCGAGGCCGGGAACCGGATCCCAAGGGGGATGTCGCGTGGCAGGTCCACCCCGATTTGCCGGCGGATCGGCCCATTCCGACCTGGAAACGCTTTCTGGACATCGGCTGCATTGCCCTTTCTCTTCCGATTCTCCTCCCCGTGATGGGAATGCTGGCGCTCCTGGTCAAGACTGTTTCACCAGGCCCAATCCTCTTCCGCCAGGAGCGGGTCGGCTACCTCGGTCGCCGCTTCAAGTGCCTGAAATTTCGGACCATGTCCCATAACGCGGACACATCGGTCCACCAGACTTACGTTCAGCAACTGATCGGGGCTGAGGTCCCGATGATCAAGGCGGATGAGACGGGCGATCCGCGGATCATACCGATGGGCAAGTTGCTGCGGGCGACTGGGTTGGACGAGTTGCCCCAGCTCATCAACATCCTTCGGGGAGAGATGAGCCTGGTCGGACCGCGTCCGTGTCTGCCTTACGAATACGAGGCCTATCAGCCCTGGCACAGGGAGCGGTGCCAGACCTTGCCTGGCCTGACGGGCCTCTGGCAGGTGAGCGGCAAGAACAAGACCACGTTCACGCAGATGATCCGTCTGGACATCGACTATGCGAGGAGCAGGTCGCTGGGACTGGACCTGCGGATCCTGCTGAAGACGATCCCGGCGCTTCTCGGCCAGGTCTACGATGGCTGGGCCCGGCGCAGGGCCGCCCGCCGCTCCCCATCGGCCCCCGTTCAATTTGAATGCCCCCAGCCGCACCGGCAGGCCCGATGCGTCCCGGGCAAATAGGATCTGCACAAACCCAAGTCGTAATCCATCCAGGTGCTATCATGCGAAAACCAATCAAGCTGGGCGTTGTCGGTTGTGGGTATTGGGGACCCAACCTCGTCCGCAACTTTCGGGCGCTGCCCGAATGCCACATGCGGATGATCTGCGACACGGATCTGGAGCGGCTGAAACACTTCCGGACACTTTATCCGGAGGTCGAAGGCTGCACGGATTACCCGGAGATGCTGAACGGGGCGGGCCTGGATGCGGTGGTGATCGCCACGCCCGTCAAGTTCCATTACTCGATGGCGAAGGCGAGCCTGCTGGCCGGCAAGCACACCTTCATCGAGAAGCCGATGGCGGCCTCTTACGCGCAGTGCCAGGAGCTGGTCGAGCTGGCCGAGAAGCAGGGGCTGGTCCTCATGATCGGCCACACGTTCCTCTACTCGGCGCCCGTCCGCAAGATCAAGGAGATCGTCGATGCGGGCGACATCGGGATCCTCCGCTACATCAGCGCGCGGCGCCTGAACCTGGGCCTGTTCCAGAAGGACATCAACGTGGCCTGGGACCTCGCCCCCCACGACATCTCGATCATCCAATACATCATGGAGGAGGCGCCCCTGGCCTTGAACTGCCACGGCAACGCCCACGTGACGCCCGGGATCGAGGATGTGACCACGATGTATCTGACATTCAGCAAGGACCGCTCGGCGACCATCCAGAGCAGCTGGCTGGACCCGCGCAAGACCCGCGAGATCACCTTCGTCGGCAGCCGGCGGATGATCGTCTACGACGATCTGGCCCAGATCGAGAAGATCCGGATCTACGACACCCGGGTCGAGCGTCCGCCGCACTACGACACCTTTGCCGAGTTCCACTACGCCTACCACTACGGCGACATCTACGTCCCCTTCCTCAAGCAGGAGGAGCCGCTCAAGATCGAGTGCCAGCATTTCCTCGAGTGCATCAGGAACGGGCTCTGCCCGCTGACCAGCGGCCGCCAGGGCGCCGAGCTGGTCCGGATCCTCGAGGCATCGACCGCCTCTCTCAAGAAGAACGGCGCGTCGATCGCCTTCTCCGGCAACGGCAACGGCGCGCCGATCGGCCCGGCCCAGGCCCGGGCCAAACGCCCGCCCAACGGCAACGGGCATCCGGCGGCCGAGGAGCGCTCGGAAAATGCGTTCGCGGCAGCGGCCGCTTCCCGCTGATCCACCGGCCCCATGAACCCGCCCGCCCATCCGCTCCAGCAGATCGCGCCCGACGTCAAGCTCGGCCAAGGCGTCCGCATTTACGCCTTCACGAACCTTTACGGATGCGAGATCGGCGACGACACCCGGATCGGGACATTCGTCGAGATCCAGAAGGGGGCGCGGATCGGGCGCCGGTGCAAGATCTCGAGCCACACGTTCGTCTGCGAGGGCGTGACGATCGAGGACGAGGTGTTCATCGGGCACAATGTGACCTTCATCAACGACCGGTTCCCGCGGGCCACCAATGCGGGCGGCCAGCTCCAGACCGAGGCCGACTGGGCCTGCGAGAAGACCGTTGTCCGGCGCGGGGCATCGATCGGCTCCGGCGCCACCCTCCTGGGCGGGATCACGGTAGGCGAGTGCGCCCTTGTCGGCGCCGGCAGCGTTGTCACCCGCGATGTCCCGCCGCACGCGGTTGTGGCCGGCAACCCGGCTCGTGTTTTGAAACGGATCCCTCTGCAGCCCGGGCGGCGCGCAGGGGAGGCGGCTCTGCCCGAGCCGGCATCGGCCCCGAGCAACCCCTGATATGACCATTCCATTTCTGGATCTCAAGGCCCACCACGCCCCGCTGCGCGAGGAGTTCCTCGGTGCGATCGGTGAAGTGATCGACAGCGGCGCGTTTGCCAGCGGCCCGTTCGTCGCCCAATTCGAACGGGATTTCGCCGCCTTCAGCGGGGCGCCGTATGCGGTGGGCGTAGGAAACGGGACCGACGCCTTGTGGCTTAGCCTGCTCGCCCTGGGCGTCGGTCCCGGCGACGAGGTCATCACCTCCCCGAGCACGTTCCTGGCGACCGCCGAGGCGATCAGCTTCTGCGGCGCCACACCCGTGTTCGTCGATGTCGACGAGCGGACCTGCACCCTGGATCCGGCCCGGATCGAGCCCGCCATCACGCGCCAGACCCGGGCCATCATCCCCGTCCATCTCTACGGGCAGATGGCCGACATGGATCCGATCCTCGAGATCGCGCGGCGCCATGGCCTGATGGTGATCGAGGACGCCTGCCAGGCGCACGGGGCGGCTTATAAGGGGCGGCGCGCCGGCAGCCTCGGCATCACCGGTTGCTTCAGCTTCTATCCCGGCAAAAACCTCGGCGCGTTCGGCGAAGCCGGCGCCGTGACCACCGCCAGCGACGATCTCCGGAAGAAGATCATGGCCCTGCGCGACCACGGCCAGGCCCGCAAATATCACCACGACATGATCGGCTGGAACGGGCGGATGGACGGCATCCAGGGAGCCGTCCTGGGCATCAAGCTCAAGCGCCTCGAGCGGAACAACGAGCTCCGCCGCGCCCATGCCGCCGCATACGGCCAGGCCCTCGAAGGCATCGAAGGCCTGATCGCCCCGGTCGAGGCCGCCTACGGCCAGCACGTCTATCACATCTACGCCGTCCGCCTGCCCGACCCGCAGGCCCGGGACCAGGTCCTCGAGGAGATGGCCGCCCGCGGCGTCCAATGCGGCATCCATTACCCGATCCCCGTCCATCTCCAGGAGGCGTATCGCTTCCTGGGCTACGGGCCCGGATCGTTTCCCGTCGCCGAACGGTGGGCCAGCCAATGCCTGTCCCTGCCGATGTTCCCCGAGCTGACTGCCGACCAGATCGCCGCCGTCGTGCGCGAGCTCAAGGCGTGCGTCCAGGCCGTGGTCCACCGCGCCCCAACCGTAGCGGTCGCATAACCGAATCGCTCATGCCCGAGGCAATCCACAGCGCGATCCAGACTCCGGCCGGGCGGCCGGGCCCAGCGGGCTCGCCCGCACCCGCGCCCGCGCTCCAGCGGGTCAACCCGCTCGAGGTGCCGGACTGGGACGCCCTGGTGCGATCGCATCCGGACTACACGATATTCCACGGGAGTGCCTGGGCGCGCGTGCTGATCGAGTCGTACGGGTTCGAGCCTGTCTACGTGGCGGCGATGGCGGGCGGCCGGCTCCTGGCCCTGCTGCCCTGCATGGAGGTCAACAGCCGGCTCACCGGCCGCCGCGGCGTCTGCCTCCCATTCACCGACGCCTGCCCGCCGCTCGGCTCGGACAGCATCCCGTCCGACGCCCTGCTCGAGGAGTTGGTCGCCCAGGGCCAGGAACGCCGCTGGCGGTCCATCGAATGCCGCGGACGCGCCTCCATGGCCACCCGGATGCCCTCTTCGCTCGCTTACTTCGGGCATTCGCTCGATTTGGCGGCGGGCGAGGATCAGCTCTTTGCGGGTTTCGACGGCGCGGTGCGGCGCGCCATCCGCAAGGCCGAGAAATGCGGTGTCCAAGTCGAGGTCGGCGACACACTCGATGCGGTCCGGACCTATTACGCGCTTCACTGCCAGACGCGCAGGAAGCACGGCCTGCCGCCGCAGCCGATCTCCTTTTTCGACCGCCTCCACCGGCACGTCATCGACCGGAAGCTTGGGTTCGTGGCCATCGCGAGCTTTTGGGGAGCGCCGGTCGCCGGGGTGGTCATCCTGCACTTCGGGACCAAGGCGGTGTTCAAGTATGGGGCATCGGACGCGTCGTTCCAGGAGTGCCGCGCCAGCAACATGGCCATGTGGCATGCGATCCGGACCTGCCTCGAACGTGGCTGCACGATCCTGGATTTCGGGCGGACATCGCTCGAGAACGACGGCCTGCGCCGCTACAAGCTGGGCTGGGGCGCCGCCGAACACCGCATCGAGCACATCAAATACGATCTCCGCCGCCACGAATGCGTCACTGAACACGACCGCGCCACCGGCTGGCACAACCGCGTGTTCAGGCTGCTGCCCATGCGGATCAGCCGGTTGATCGGCGCCATGCTCTATCCACACATCGCCTGAAGGAATATCAACCCGTGCAAGACACACGACCCAGAACTGAATCGCCCGCCGGGATGACCCTCGACGACGTCCTCTACGCCCTCTTCCGACACAAGTGGCTGATCTTCTTCTTCACCCTGCTCGGCATCGGCGCCGCCGCCTACCTGTTCCTGACCCGGCCGATGACCTACCGCAGCGAAGCCAGGCTCCTTGTCCGCTATGTCCGCGACTCCAAGACCATGGACGCCAGCCCCAACTCCGCCCAGGTCAGCTCCCCCGACTCGCGCGGCGAGAACATCCTCAACAACGAGGTCGAGATCCTGACCAGCTTCGACCTGGCCGCGCAAGTCGCCGGGCTCGTGGGCGCCGAGAAAATCCTGGGCAGCTCGAGTGGCAACACCAACCCCGTTGCCGCCGCTGTCGCGGTCCAGAAAGGCCTCGTGGTCGAGATCCCCCGAAAGAGCAACAGCATCCGCCTGGCCTTCGAGCACACCGATCCGGAGACGGCCCAGACAATCCTCCGCCATGCCATCGACCTTTACCGGCGCAAGCACGCCGAAGTCCACCGCGCGCTCGGGTTCGCCGATGAATTCCTGAACCGGCAGACCGACGAGCTCCGGACGCGCCTGGCCCAGACCGAGGACGAGCTCCGCAAGCTCAAGACCAAGGCCGGCATATTCTCCGTCGAGGAAAGCAAGAAGGCCATCGCCGATCAGCTCTCGAAGATCCAGCAGGAGCTGTTAGGCGCCGATGTTGGCGGCGGCGTAAACATGGGGTGAAAATGGCGGTTTGAAAATGCAGGTAGTGGGGAGGGGGGTACAACAAACGGGCGGCAGGTTGCGAGTCTGCCGCCGAGCGGAGAGGTGAAGGAGATTTA